>NZ_NMQW01000001.1 GCF_002234615.1 Paenibacillus rigui
TCCTGACCACCCTACAAACTACCACCCCTTCTATATGCCGGCAGCGTCAGATGTGTAAAAGAGACAGCTATTAACTATTAACTATTAACTGCCCTAATGTCCGCAAGACACTGCTTCACGCGCCGAGGCACCGTTTCATACAGCTCCTCCCAGGGAACCAGCAGCTCCTCTATAGGCTTGACATACGGCATAAACTCCATGGATGGGGTAAAAGCCTTCGACTGCAAATACCGCATCACAATGCGGTCCGTCTCCTCGTCCGTATGCAGTACGCCTTCGAACGGTCCGCCAATCAGCAGCCCGTCCCTTCCAGCATGCTTGCCGCATGACTTGAACAAGCCCGGCACCAGCGCGAACCAGTCCGGCTGCGGAAGAAAGGCATGCTTGCCAGGCTGTGAGTACAGCCTGACCCGGGTGCCGTCCGCTAGATTGCTTCCACCCGGAAGCAGCCCGCGAACATATTTCCCGTGAAAGCTCGCCTCCACATCACTGACCTGTCCGTCTCGTCCGACGTACACCCACACATGCTCCAAATCATACATGTGCTGAATGTCGTAGTCCCAGTAAATCGCATATTCAATGATGGTCGCAACACTCTCATCATCCCAATCAAAGGTTCGGCGAAAAGATGGCGAGGTGTCCCCCTCGCTAAGAAAGGTGACGCCAATTTGAACCGGAAAGAACGGTTCGTTCCGGTCGAAATACAATTGCGGCATATAAGCCACGGCCTTCTCCCTGTTCATAGTGCGGAACCCGATTCAGAACCGGTTAAGGCAGCGATTTTGGACGTAATGATCCCGTGGCTTTCTTCGATGTCCTCTGCCGTGCACGCCGCCTTAATCTCGTATACTTTGATCGGTGCCGCATCGATAATATCGAGGAAGACGTCGAAGCCGGAAGAGTCCTTGCTGTTAACATACGGGCACCAATGGTCGGACAATTCGATCGTCTCGTGAATATGGACGCCGACGATCTTGTGCTTCATTTCGCGCACTTCCTTCACATTGTCGTACAAGCCCATCCGTCCCATCATCGTGCCATGGCCGATATCGTACCACAAGTAAACCGGCGCCCCTTGCAGCGAGTCAATCATATCGCTTGCCTCCTTAAGCGTCGGAATCTGGTAGCACCGCGAACGTGTCTCGATGCCGATTGCCACGTCCCATCCCTTGCGTGCCGCATACCCGCAGGCTTCCTCCAGGCTGTCGCGGATCCGCGCCAAATAGGCCGGGCTGTCCGCTTCCCGCTTCGCCAGCATATGCTCCCATACTTTCTGGTACGCCTCGGATTCACGGCCCTCGGTCTTGTATATGCGCTTCAGTTCTTCGTCAATGTTCGTTTCGAACGGCACCTCGCCCGGGTGCACGACGACCGCTTTTGCTCCGAACCGGTACGCCTGCTCCATCGAACCAAGAAGCAGCTCCACCGCACGTTCGCGCAGCTCCTTCTCCTCAAAGCCCAGCATGACCGAATCCGTGTCGAAGCGCTTATCCGGTACAAATGGAAATACGTTGTGCACGCTGGAGACCCCCATTTCGCCACGATGAATCATCGGCTCAATCGTCTTCATTAAGTCCGTCGTCACATTGTAGTTCAACTCCACACGCTGAAAGCCGAGGGACCGAATCTCCTCAATCATCTCCCGCCCGACCGTATGCTCTTTAATATTCCAACATGTCGAAAAGGAATACTCACCTTTGTTCGTTGCCATAATCATTTTCTCCTCTCGCCTATTCACCAAGCTCTTGAAGGGCTTTGTCGATTGTTGTCTCCCCTTCATCGTAATCGAGATAGGCCCGGAAGATGATGGCTTCTTTTGCAAAAGCTTGTGTTTTTTCGACACAAATTTAGGTGAGGAGTCCGCCCTCAGGTAAACTGCTCCATAATAAACCGGCGAAACCGCTCCGCCGACGGCGACAGCCTGCGGTCCTCGATCCATGCCAGCCCGATCTCGCGGCGGCAGCGCGGCTCGGCTATGCGCAGCTGCTTGATTTTACTGGCATCGATGCCTGTAAACGCAGGGATGAGCGTGATGCCCAGCCCCGCCGAGACGAGTCCTGCCGCGGTAGCAACGTCGTCACCCTCGAATTTGATGCGCGGCACAAAGCCCGCCTGTCGGCAAAATTCATCCGTTAACGTGCGCATACCGTATCCTTTTTTGAAAGAAATGAATGGCTCCTCCGCGACCTCCTCGAGCCGTACTGAAGCTCTGTCCGCAAGCGGATGTCCAGAGGGCACATAAATAAACAGCTCCTCTTCGAGCAGCTTATGCCAGACTACGCTTCGCTGCTGATTGCCGAGCGGCCCTACAATGCATAGATCCACCTCGCTATGCAGCAGCTGCGCCAGAATAGTCGTCGTCGGATTCTGATACAGCAGAAACTCGACCCGCGGGTACATCCGATTGAACTTGCCGATCAAATCCGGCAAAATGTGCAGCCCGAACGTCATCAAAAAAGCAAGCGACACGGTCCCCGCATGCGGATCGTGAAACTGATAAATTTCTTCAATCCCGTCCTGTATCTCCTGCAGTGCCCGTTCCACCCGCTTCAAGAACAGCTTGCCCATCGGGTTTAACTGGACGGACCGTCCTACCCTGTCAAACAAGGCGACCCCCAATTCCTCCTCCAGCTTCGTAATCGATCGGCTGAGCGCGGGCTGGGAAATGACCAGCTCCTCTGCAGCCTTTGTAAAATGCTCCGTCTTCGCCACGACACGGAAATATTCAAGCTGCTGCCACTCCATACGCTTCGTCTCCTTCCTTTTCATTACAAAAAGGTATCATTATGATACCAATAATAAATTGGACGTTATGAGTTTGCAAGGAGTAGACTAAGTACACTCGATCGCTACATAAACCAAAGAAAGATTAGAACGATTTGAAAAGAGGGCGTTGATCCATGCAATACATCCAACTCGGAACCCGCGACTACCGACGAACGCTTATGAGCATGCTGCTGGGCAGCTTGGTCACGTTCGCGATTTTGTATAGCCCGCAAACCTTGATCGGCACGTTCGCTCGAGAATTTCAGGTTTCTCCTTCCACCGCAAGCTTTATAATCTCCTTCGCAACGATGACACTAGCTGTCAGTATGCTGTTCGTCTCGCTGCTTTCAAATGCCTGGGGACGCAAAAATGTGATGAGCGTCTCCCTATTCGTCACTTCAGTGCTGGCCATTATCTCTTCATTCAGCACCAGCTTCCATCTGCTGCTGACGGTCCGGCTGCTGGAGGGCATCAGCCTGGCCGGATTCCCTGCCATTGCGATGACCTTTTTGAATGAAGAGATTGAGCCCCGAAGTCTTGGCCGGGTGATAGGCGTCTACGTGGCTGGAACGGCCGTCGGCGGCTTCGCCGGGCGGGTGATCATCAGCCTGCTGACCGACCTGCTCGACTGGCATGCCGCGATGCTCTCGCTTGGACTGTTCAGCCTGCTGCTCAGCTTGTGCTTCTGGCTGTACCTGCCGAAGTCGCGCAACTTCAAGCCGGTCAGCATTTCCTTCGGGCATTGGCTTGAGGGCTTTAAGAGCGGCTTCGCCGACAACAAGCTGCTCAGCCTTTACGGCATCGGCTTCCTGCTGCTCGGGGTTTACGTAACGCTGTTCAACTATCTCGGCTATCCGCTTTCCCAGCCTCCTTACAGTCTGAGCCAAACCGTGATCGGCTGCCTATTCGTATTCCAGCTGGTCGGCTCATGGAGCTCCGTCTGGTTCGGCAAGCTGGCCGACCGTTACTCCCGCGCGGCGCTGATCGGCTGGGGCATTGCGCTGTCCCTGGCAGGCGCGCTTCTGACGCTGTGCGGCAGCATGCTTCTTATGATTGCGGGCATCATCCTGTTTGCCTGCGGCTTTTTTGCCGGCCATACGGTCGCCAGCGGCTGGGTCGGTCGCGTGGCCGCTCCCACGCATAAGGCCTATGCGTCCTCTCTTTATTTATTGTTCTATTATGCTGGCTCCAGTCTTCTCGGATGGTCCGGCGGATTTTTCCTCACAGGGTTCGGCTGGGGAGGCGTCATCGGTCTGATCGGCGCCCTGCTGCTGCTCACTTCCCTGCTGGTCCTTCGGCTCACACGGGCCGCCATCCGGTTGAAGCCTGAACAGCAGCAAGCGATGAACAACGTGTAAGCCGGATTGTACAAGGATAAACGGCTTCGCCATCTTTCCAGCTGGCATGCGTTTGTCAAGGTAGACGAGGGTTGTGAACCTTATACCTTCTTATCCACCAAGAAAAGGGAAGACGGACCACCCTCGGAGGCAGTTCGTCTTCCCTTTTTGTCTTACAAGCCTTATTACTTATTTCTTCTTGCTTTCGGCGTATGCATCGTTCATTTCCTTGATGTAGCTTTCGCCGCCGTTTTTCTTCCACAGCTCCATCTCGGCCTTGAAGCCGGCTTCATCCAGCTTGCCGACAATAAATTTCACCCGTGCGTCCTCGACCTGCTGATCGAGCTGGGCGCCTTTTTGCGTATACGTAGCGGAGACCAGAGGTTCACCCGGATTCGGCACGATGATTTTCTCATTAGCCGCCTTGACTTCGTTCGCTTTCGCACGCAGAGGTGTACCTGCTTTGAACGCAGTATCCAGTACGTTTGGAACGCCGATAGCCATTTGGTTGAAGCTCTTCACGTTAATGTCCGGCGCCTGCGGCATATCCGGTGTCAGAATCGTAACCAGCTTGCCGTCCTCTACCTTATAGTGCGTACCTTCCAACCCGTAATTGAGCATGATTTGCATATCTTTATCCGATGTTTTATCGAAGAAGTTCAGTACCTTGCGCAGCTCGGCTTCGGTTTTCACGGAAGACTTCGAGATCAGGAATACACCGCCATAGCCTGTCGTTGCAGGAGTGAACAAGCCCTTCGGTCCGCTGACGGCGCCGAATACATCCATCTCGCCCTTCAAATTGCCCGCTTTGATCTTCTCGTCAATCTGGTACGAGCGGTCTACGACGTCAACAGCCACGCCCGCTTGATTGTTAATGATCGGATCGTTCCACTTTGCGGAGTCATATACGGCAAAATCCTGATTGACCAGCTTCTCGTCATACAGCTTCTTAAAGAACTTGAGCGCATCCATGTACTCCGGAGTCAGCTGTGCCGGGACAAGCTTGCCGTCCTTATCAACGCCCCACTTGTTCGGTGCGCCGAACCAGGTCTGCATAATATCCCAAGGACCGGCGTATTTCGTTACGACCATACCGTACGTATCATCCTTGCCGTTCTTGTCCGGATCCTTCTCCTTAAACGCTTTCAACATATTGTAAAAATCGTCGATCGTCTTCGGCTCGCTCAGGCCAACGTTTTGCAGCCAGTCCTTGCGGTAGGAAACTGCGAAGCGGCCGAGCGGGCGCGCCGTATACAAGCCGTAATATTTCCCATTCACCGAAATATTGTTCAGAATCGTCGGGTTCATCTGCTTCAGATTCGGATAATCCTTCAGGTAAGGCCCGATTTCCCAGAATGCGCCTCCCTTAATAGCATTCGCGATCGCTGGCAGCTTCGTATTCACCACGAACAGAACCGATGGCATCGAGCCGGAAGCCAGCGTAATATTCAGCTTGTCGTTATAAGCCGCATCCGGCGTAAACTGTACCTCAAGCTTGGTATTCGTATATTCCTCAACCTTTTTCCAAATCTTGCTCTCCGACGTAATGGCATCGTTCTGAAAGCTCTTCATCATGATCGAAAATTTATAAGGCTCGTCTTTCCCGCCTGCAGCCGGTGCTTTTGTCGCTTCAGGCTTGGCTCCCGAGCTGCATCCGGCCAAGGCGCCGGCAAGCAGCGCGGCACTCATCGCCGCAGCGGTCTTTTTTGTATGCTTGGCATTCCAATTCATTTTGATTTCCTCCCTTTTTTGAGTACAGCTGTGTGTAAATACGAATCGTTTATTTATATGATAACGCGTGCACCCTGGATGGACAGGTCAGGAGGCGCATAATGGTACACGCGAAGATCAACATGACTCCGGGCGCGGCATAAACTATAAATCAGCCTTTGACAGCCCCCATCAGCACACCTTTGGCAAAATGCTTCTGCAGGAACGGATAGACCAGCAGAATCGGCAGCGTTCCTACGACGATGACCGCCATTTTGATCGATTGGTCCGGCGGCTTCACATAAGTCGGATCCATCGTGGACATATCCAGCGAGCCGCTGGCGAGCAAAATGATTTGGCGCAGCAGCACCTGCATCGGCCACTTTTTGGCATCGTTGATGTAGATCAGGGCGTTGAAGAAATCGTTCCAGTGCCCGACCGCATAGAACAGAGCGAAGGTAGCGATAACCGGCTTGGACAGCGGCAGCACGATGCGCCACAAGACTCCCAGGTCCGTGCAGCCGTCAATGCGCGCGGATTCCATCAGCTCGCCCGGAATTTCCTGAAAGAACGATTTGATGACAATCAGATTAAACGCGCTGATCGCCGTCGGCAGCATGACGGACAAGTACGAATCGATCAGGCCCAGGCTTTTGACCACCAGAAATGTCGGGATGATGCCTCCGCTGAACAGCATGGAGAATACAACCATATTCATGAACATGTTGCGGCCGATCATATGACGCCTCGACAGCGCGTACGCCATCGTGAAGGTAAAGAACAAATTGACGATGGTACCGGCCACCGTAATAAATACGGAAACCATGAGACTGTGCGGCAGCGCATTGTCTTTAAACACATATTCGTAAGCATTCAATGTAACCGTTTTCGGAATAAGGAAAAAGGAACGGCTGCTCAGCTCGACCTCCGTCGCGAACGATCCGGAGATAATATACATGATCGGGAGGAGCATTCCAAGCGCTACGACAGCAAGAAATATATAGTTCGCGCAGTCGAATACTTTTCCTCCCAGCGTGTTATGTCTCAAGGTGATTCCCTCCTAATGAAACTACGATTTTGAGTGTCACTCAAAAAATCCCCGAGTGTCCTGCCCGCTTGGCCAAATGATTCGTCGTCACGATCAGAATGATGCCGATAACCGATTTGAACAAGCCTACCGCGGTACTGTAGCTGAATGCCCCCTGCGTAATCCCGACGGTGTACACATACGTATCGAACACATCGGCCACATTGCGGTTCAGCGCGTTGCTCATCAGCAAAATCTGCTCGAAGCCGCGGTCTAGGAAGTTGCCCATCCGCAGGATGAGAAGCACGATAATCGTGCCGCGAATCGCAGGCAAGGTAATGTGCCACAATTGACGGAGCCGGCTCGCACCATCCACGATGGCGGCCTCATACTGCTCTTGATCGACTCCCGCCAGTGCAGCGAGGAAGATGATCGTGCCCCAGCCCATTTCTTTCCACAGGCTTTGGGAAATAATTAACGGACGGAACCAGTTCTCACTCGTCAAAAAGTCGATTTTGGCCCCCGTCGCTTGGGCGATCAATTCATTCACAACCCCGCCTTCGGTCGTCAGCATCAAATAGGTGATACTGGCCACAATAACCATCGAGATAAAGTGCGGAATGTAAATGATCGTCTGGATGAATCGTTTGTAAAAAGATTTGCGCACCTCATTGAGCAGCAGAGCCAATATAATCGGCGCCGGGAAGAAGAAGATGATATCATACAGCCCCAGCAGCAGCGTATTGGTCATGAGCCGGAAAAACACCGGATCCTGGAAAAATTGTCGGAAGTTATCGAACCCGACCCATTCGCTTTGGAAAAATCCAAGGAAAGGCTGATAATTTTTGAATGCCAGCAGTACGCCCCACATGGGAATATACTTGAACACGATAAAGTACATCAGTCCAGGGAACAGCAGCAGCAGCAAATATTTGTCCCGGACGATCCGGTTCCATAATGAGCTGCTCGGACGAGCTCTCGCTGCGGTAACGCTTGCGGGGAGCTCTTCGGCTTGGGTTGTCTTAACCATCGTCTCACTCCTCGTCTCGATTCATCGGGACTCCGGCCTGGTGCACGGCGCAGCCTGAATGCGGCTGGCCGGCAGCTGAGCTTGGGTCCCTGCTTTGCTTGATGTCTTAACCTTAAAGGGTACCGGATTTTCCATCAACCACACTTTTTTGAAAGCGCTGTTTCATGAGGTTTGGATTATTTATCACGATTAGTACTTTTTTAAAAAGCCTGATGCAGCAAGGGCTTGCGGATCCTTACAAAAGGGCACGAAAAAACCGATGCCTGTAATCCGTTACAGACATCGGCTGGAAATTCGCTACCCGCTCCGGCTCATTTCGCGGTATTGGCTCGGCGTCGTCCCGACGTGCTTTTTGAAAATACGATTAAAATAGCTATGCTGGTAGCCGACGGCGACCGCGACATCATTAATTTTCAACTCGGTCTGCTGCAGCAGCTCCTTCGCCTTATCCATTCTTAACTCCGTTAAATAATCGATAAAGTTCGTGCCGCTCACCTGCTTAAACCATTTGCTCAGGGTGACTGCATTGATGCCGATATGATCTGCACAGCTGTCGAGCGAGATTTCGTCCATATAATGCTTCTGCAAATAGACCATGGCCGTCTCGACCGCCTTTTTCAGCTGCACATCCGAACGGGCCTCCAACTCGAGAATGAAAGGATGCACGATTTTGCGATCGAACCAGTTCAGCATCTTTTGCGGCTCGCGAATTTGCGTCAGCTGCTCGTACAGATTGCCTGTGCCGAACACGCGGCTCGGGTCCATCCCGAGGTGGCGAATCGCATGCAGAATGCTCCCGAGCAGCTGCAGCATCCCCTGCTGTACGTCCATTTCCTTGCCGCCCCGCTCCAGAAGCGCATTCAGGAATGAGGCGATCAAATACTGCGTCTCCTGCTGCTGACCGGTACGAATCATCTGAAGAATTTCCCTCTCGAGTGCAAACGGGTACCGCTGCTCCCCGATCTCTTCTGATGCTTCTATGGAGTCCAGGTCAATCATCTGGTTCTCATTCTCAAAATTGCGGTGCCCCAGTGCCTGCTTCGCTTCCTCGTAGTGGGAAGGCACTTGGGTAATCGAGGCCGACGGCTTGCCGATGGTGATCGAAACCTGCAGCCTCAGCATATGATTGATCGCCTGCATCAGCTCTTCGCTTAACGCATGCAGCTCCGCTTTGTAAGGCTGATCTGCAGGCAGCATGATCAGCAGCCCGATGGATAGGTCATGGAAGTTAATGACATCCACCTGCTTCATCCGGTTGCGGGACAATTCTTCGATGATATTCGCCGCGGCAAACGTGACAAGCCCCTCATCTCCCTGCGAGAACCGGCCCTCCAGGCTGGCAAACCCCGTCAGATGCAGATGCATGACCAGAAACTGGCGGTCCTCCACCTCCCAGCCCAACGACCGCATTCTTTCCAGAAGATCGGCTTCCGAATAGGAATAGAGGAACCCCTGCACCAGCTGCAGCAAAAAGCCCTCCTTCACGTGAGATAGCTGCTCTTCAAGCTTTGTTTGCAGCGTGTGGCTTTCCCTGGATAAATGCAGCCACTGCTTCTCGATCATCTTGAACTCGTCCTTCGTTTCGCCAGATCCGCCTCGGGACAGCTTGTCCCCTGTCAAAATCGTCACCAGACGGTCGATCGGAGAATAAATTTTACGCGATGCGAGCCACGACAGCACAACGGCCAGCAGCAGGGCTGCACAGCTGACCGACAGGATCAGCTTGGATATAAACCCGACAGGCTTCGTAATGACGCTGATCGGGGAGGCGGACACATACGTCCAATCCGTACCGATCCGCACAAAATTACCGTACGAGACCGTATACGTGCTCTTGTTCCAATCCAGTAGGAAGGACCCGCTCTTCTGCCCTCTTTTCAGCACCTCCGCCTGGAGCACTTTATCGAAGGAATCCGCTGATTCCGTCGTTTCGGAAGCGCTTCCCGAGCTGGACAGAAGAATTTCTCCGTCGCTCTGCATCAGGAACGTCTCCCCTACGTTATAGGGGGTCAGCGTCTTTAACAGCCTCGAGGCTCTCTCCTCGTTCAACCGGACAAGCAGGGCGCCAAACGGATGCAGATCTGCACCCGGTATTTTATGAACGAGCGTCAAATCTTTCTTATCAGGGCGCTTCGGATCGGCCGCGAGCCTGTCCCAGAACGCCAGCTTCCCCTGGCCCAGTATTTGATTATAGCTTTGAACCGTGTCCTTATCCGTAATAAAGTCATACTCGGGACCGAAGCGGATCGGCTGCGGCCCGTTCAAGAACAGCTCCACCTGCTTCGCGATCGGATTGGAGCCCTGCATGACGTTTAATGTTTTAGTAATATCCCGGGCGACCTCAAAATCCCGAAAAAAGTTTGTTTCCAGCAAGGTGCTGTTGAACTTCGGGTCGAAAGCCCAGTGGGCAAGAGAATTTTCCATATACGAAAATTGATCATCGATGTTCTCCGCCCGCTGGACAATCTGATTCTTGTGCAGCTGCAGCAGCTCATTCTCCAGCCAGCCGCCTCCAACCCAATAAATGAGGCCTCCGACGATAATCCCCGGGATACTGGAGATGATCAGAATCAGAATCAAGCTTTTTCGAAAAAATACACCTTTCCCCAACCGACTCCACCCCCTTTATCCAAGTTTCGCTACCTGCACCCTGCCGGAGAAAAAGGTCGCTCCGCCCCCCATGTCCGCAACGCGGTCAGGGGTCAAGGCATTGACCGTTCTTTTGCCGCCGGGCGCATCCGCCCACAGCCCCTGGCTCACAACGACACCTGGAAGCACATCCTCTCCTATGGATGCGGTGAGCTCGCACTCGCCTCTTGTATTGAATACCCGGACCGGATCGCCGCTCACGATACCGAGTCTGGAAGCATCGGCTGTATGCATATGCAGCTTCGGCTCCTTCTCCATCCGGGTATGCTTCTCATTGTTTGAGAAGGTCGAATTCAAGAAGTTATGGTTCGGCGCCGGAATGAACAGAAACGGCAGTGCCTCATCCTCGCACAACGGCGTATACGTCGGCAGCGGCGGGAAGCCCTTTCGCTCCATCGCCTTGGAGTACAGCTCGATTTTGCCGCTCGGCGTCCGCAGCTTGCCGGGGAACAACGGCTTCACCTTGGCTTTCATGAAAGGTTGCTCCAGCAGCGACTCGTACGTGATGTCCTCGATCGCCGGATTGCGCGGATGGTCGAGCGCCTGACGGATCAGGTCAGCCTCGGTCTCCTGCAAAGCTTCATCCTCGAAGCCCATGGCCCGGGCCAATAAACGAAATACTTCCACATTCGATTTGCTCTCCCCGTAAGGCTCAATTACCGGCTGCTGGAGCTGTATATAATGATGCCAGTACGAGCGGTAAAAATCCGTGTTCTCGAAGGCCGAGGTGGCAGGCAGCACAATATCCGCATACAACGCCGTCTCCGTCAGGAACAAATCGTGCACTACCGTGAACAAATCGTCCCGCTGCAGCCCCTGCCGCACCTTGTTCGCTTCCGGAGCCACGACGGCGGGGTTCGAATTATATACATACAGCGAGCGGATCGGAGGCTCCTGCTCCTCCAGCAGCAGCTTGCCGAGCAAATTCATGTTCAAGCGCCGCGTCCCTTTGGCGAGCAGATCCGGGCGCTGCAGCGCGGCTGCATTGTGCTCCAGCGCAGCCCCATTGCCTTTGATAGCCCCACCGCCCGGATGCAGCCATTGGCCTGTCAGTGCAGGCAGGCAGGCAATGGTCCGAATGCACATGCCCCCGTTGTCGTGATGCTGCGGTCCGTTGCCAATACGGATCAGCGAAGGTGAGGCTTGCCCGTACATCCGGGCCAGACGGTACATATCGTCCACGGGAACGCCGGTTATGGCGGACACCGTATAAGGATCATAGGAGCGGACATGCTCGCGCAGCTCCTCGTGACCTACCGTGTATTCCTGCATAAAAGCTTCATCCACGAGGCCTTCGGCGAACAGGATATGCATCATCCCAAGAGCCAAAGCCGCATCGGTACCCGGCTGGATCGGAATAAACCAGTCCGCCCATTTCCCGGTTTGATTCTTGTGTACATCAATCACGACAATTTGCGCTCCCTGCTTGCGCGCCTTCTCCGCGAGAACGACCTGATGCATATTCGTGCTGACCGCATTGATTCCCCACATAATAAAAAGCTTCGCATGCACCGTCTCCTCAGGGTCCGTCCCGACACTGCTTCCCATCGTGTAGTTGTACCCTTCCGTCCCGGCCGCCTGGCAAATCGAATACAGCAAACGGCTCGCGCCTAACCGGTGAAAAAAACGCCGGTCCATTCCTTCCGTCCCGATTCTCCCCATATTCCCATAGAAGCTGTACGGCACAATCGATTCCGCCCCCGCGCCTTCTTCAGCGATAAGCTTCTTCCACGCCTCCGTAATGGTGTGCAGCGCTTCCTCCCAGCTGATTCGCTCGAAGCGGTTCTCACCCTTCTTGCCCGTCCGCTTAAGCGGATACTGCAGCCGCTTCGGATCATAAATACGCTCCCCCATATGGCGAACCTTGTTGCAAATGCTGCCTTGAGTGACCGGATGCGACGGGTCTCCCTCTATTTTTACAATTTTTCCATCCTGCTTATGGACCAGCAGCCCGCATTGATCGGGACAATCCAAAGAACAAACGGATGGAAAAACACCTGTCGGCTGAAGCTTGGCGTGACGCAAACTCATCTGACAACTCTCCTTCCTAAGCAAAACCGTTACCCCAAATGATAAGGAACGGATGGCAACAAAACAAGTTTTATTTCAATAGAGCAGACCCAGGCACACAAGTCTTCCCTTCATCCCGCGGCGGCTTTGGATTATGTTCCGTTTTTTGTATAATGAGCCTATACTCATTATCCAATGAAACTCGTTGCGGAACACAGCCCAGAGGAGGAACCATGTCGAATCGTATAGGTTATCTGGGACTTCTGCTGCTATCCCTCCTGTTTGCCTGGCTGCTTTGGCAGTTTATGCTGTCCGGGTGGCATATTCGCCAGCTGGTACAGCCCCTATCGGCGCCAGGGACAGAGCACAATGCCGCCTCGCGCCGTATCACACTCATTTCCCAGGAACGGGACAATCCGTTCTGGCGGTCGGTCGAGCAAGGAGCCCGCGAAGCAGCCGCGCAGTACGGTATGGAGCTGGGCTATGACGGCCCGCTGCGCATCAACCCAGCCGAGCAGAGCAGGCTGCTGGAAAAAGCGATTGCGGCGAGGACGGACGCCGTCATTGTGCAGGGCATCGGCGATCCGGCTTATCGCCAATCGATAGATAAAGCGGTCGCGAGCGGCATTCCCGTCATCACGGTCGATACCGATGAGCCCGGGAGCCGGCGGCTCGCTTACGTCGGCACGGATAACCTGGATGCCGGCAAGCGCATGGGCGAGCTCGTTATCCGGGCTGCCGCGGGCAAGCCGGAGCAGATCGGCGTGCTGCTCGGCAGCGAGCAGGCGGAAAATCAGCGGCAGCGGCTGAGCAGCTTTCAGTCGGCGATCAGCCGCTACCCGGAGCTGACCGTCGTCGAGGTCCGCTCCTCCCAGATTTCGCGGCTGCAAGCTGTGCGGCAGACCGAGGAGCTGCTGGCGCGCCATCCGCAGGTCGGCACGATGGTCGGCTTCAGCGCACTGGACGGCATCGGCATTCAGGAGGCTGCCGCTCGCTTGAAGGCCGGGCAGCTGCGGGTATTCGCCTTCGACGATCTGGAGGAAACGGTCGAAGGCATCCGGCACTGCACCATCACGGCGTCGCTGGTCCAACAGCCGGGAGCAATGGGGCAGGAGGCCGTCTCGCTCCTGCACGATTACTTTAACGGCAAGACACCGGAGCCGCAGCACTTTACCGCTACCAGCCTGCTGGACCGCAGCACCCTCGGCCGAGCAGCGGCAGGAGCGGACTGCCCATGACCATCCGTCGAAAGCTGCTGCTGTTCATCCCTCTGCTCGTCCTGTTGGCCAACTCGGTCACGTTTTTTCTGTTTCAAAGCAGTGCCGTCGTGCAGCAAAGCTACGATGTCATGATGAGCCGCATTTTGCTGTACCAGCAAGCGGCCCAAACCGCCGAGGATCAGCTTAAGCCGCTGTACGGCTTTCTGCTGAACCCGAGCGCGGACGAGGCCGCTGTGCGGGAGCGAGCGCAGGCGCAGACCAAGCTGGAGGAGCTTCGCTCGCGGCTCGTTGAACAGCAGGGGCAATCCCCTCTTGCTTCCGAGCTGACAGGTTATCTTCATATGCTCGATACGCTGATGGAGCAAAGTCAAAGCGCCTTCACCGCGGCCCGCAATCAAGCCGCAGGGGATGCGCTTCTCCGCTACGAAGAAGCGGAGCGGACCACCGGCTTCATCCGCGAGGAAGGTCAGCGTCTGGTGACGCTGGAGCTGAAATCTTATGAGCCGGTGTTCAAGCAAATCCAAGCGGAGCATACCCGCCTGAACCGGCTGGGGGCTGCGGTGTTTGTCGTCGATACGCTGATGGGCGTCGCCCTCGCATACTGGATTTCCCGCAGCATCACCCGGCCGGTCAGCCGGCTGGTCGATACCGCCCGCCGCATTGCCAAGGGCGACCTGCAGGTCGTCCCTCCGGCTCTCGGCTCCAAGGACGAGCTGGCCATTTTGTCCGATGCCTTTCGCCATATGCTGACAGACCTGCTCGCTTTGATCGAGAAGGACAAGCAGAGCCTGGAGAAGGACCGGCTCGTCAAGGAGCTGGAGCTGCAGGCTTTGCAGAGCCAGATCAATCCGCATTTTTTGTTTAACACGTTAAATGTGCTTTCCAAGCTCGCGTTGATTGAAGGGGCCGAACGGACGAGTGATCTTATCATCTCCATGTCCAATCTGCTGAGATACAATCTGCGAAAGCTGGATCAGCCTGTGACCCTCGGGGATGAGCTGAAGCATGTGCAGGAATACTTTACGATTCAACAGGCCCGCTTCCGCGACCGGGTGCGCTTCGAGGTCCATGCGGACGAGCAGGCGTTGAAGGTTCCTGTTCCGGCGCTGACGATTCAGCCGCTAATAGAGAATGCGTTCCTCCATGGCATCGAAGGCATGGAGGAGGGCGCACGCATCCGGCTGGATATCCGCCGCACGTCCGGGGAGGTGACGGTGTCCGTTGCCGATAACGGACAGGGAATGACCGAGGAGACGCGAATGGCCCTGCTTCGTCTGGAGCCTGCTGCGGAAGCACAAGCCCGCCAATCGACCGGACTGGGCACCAGAAATGTATTCAAGCGGCTGCAGCTGTTTTATGAGCGCCCCGGACTCGAATCGCTCGTCGCTATTGACAGCCAGCCGGGACGAGGAACGACGGTCACGATCCGTCTTCCCGACGGAAAGGAGGAGGAAGCTGCGGATGTACCGATTATTAATCGCGGATGACGAAGCGCTGGAGCGTGAAGGGCTGGAATGGATCATCCGGCGCATGATGCCGGACACGTTCCAGATCATCCATGCGGAGAACGGCCGCACTGCCATTGAACGCGCGGAGGAGCACCGTCCGCATATTATTTTGATGGATGTGAACATGCCCGGCATCCAAGGGTTGGAAGCGCTTCGCGAGATTCGCACGTTTCTCCCGGATGCGAAGTCCGTGCTGGTTACCGCCTACGATACCTTCGCCTACGCGAAGGAGGCTTTAACGCTCGGCGTCAAGGAATATATCGTGAAGCCGGCCCGGCGAGAGCAGGTCGTCCAAACGCTCCAGCTGCTCGTTGACGAGCTTGAGCGGGAGAAGCACCGGCGCGCCGAGGACCTGAAGCTGCGCGACAAGGTATCCCAGCTGCAGCCTTTGGTCGAGAATGAGCTGGCTCTTTTGTTCATGGTCGATCAAGTGCTGGACGCGGGCGCGGAGCAGCTGTCCGAGTGGCTCGGCTTTCCGCTGGACCACGGCTGCGCGCTGGTCGTCGCCTTCCCTGAGCGTGTGTACACGCTCGACAAAAAAACGATGTACGACGTCATCCGCAGCTTCGCCAAGCACCACAGCTCGTCTCCCTGCATCGTCAGCTCGCTGATCGACCGCCACATGGCGATCTTCGTCCGCAAAGCACCGGAGGATAAAGAACCGGCATGGAACGAGAAAATCGGCCAATACGGGCAAAAGCTGTGCGATTTGGCCGAACGCCAGCTCGATTGTCCGGTTTCGATCGGCGTCGGATCGACGCGCCAGGGGGCGGACGGCTTGCGCAAATCGTATTTTGAAGCCGTGTTCGCCTCCACTTATTTCGAATACAACGGGAGAGTGTGCCATTTCGAGCAGCTCAAGCAGCCGGACGGCAGCCGGCTCCCCGATACGGAGAGGCAGGCCTCTCAAGGGGACGACATCGCAAGCCGCTCCTATGTGATTTCCGCCTTGCAGCGTATTCGCGAGGAACGCGAGCAGCAGACGTTAACCGTGCTTGACCGGGCGCAGAGCTACATCCGGGACCGGTACACCGAAGACCTGTCGCTGGAGGAGGTCGCAGACTTCGTCCATCTCAATCCCCACTATTTCAGTAAGGTTTTCAAGCAGCAGGTGGGGGCAACGTTTATTGATTTTCTCACAGGGCTTAGAATCGAGAAGGCCAAGGAGCTGATCTTATCCGGTGAACGAAGCCTGAAGGAGGTCTGTTTTGAGGTCGGCTACAAGGACCCGAACTATTTCAGCCGCGTCTTCAAAAAAGTGACCGGCGTCACCCCGACCGAGTACCGGGGACAAGCCAAATAATTTACTGCGAAACGTCCATGCCGACGACCGGTCATGGACTTTTTTGCGTTTGGCAGCACAAAATTGTGCTAGTCTGCTCTTCCCGAACCGTCTGCAAAGGCCCAGCCAAATTTAATGCGGCAACAACACAATTTAGTGCTGTTGATTGCGCTCTTGGCGGCATACTCCGCGTGATATAATGAGACTCGTTTCCACTGCAGGACGGCCTAACGACCCGAGGATAAACGGCTTCGCGTAAGGATGTCCCACCATCAATCCCGCACAGTCCGCGGGTCTCATTTACATGAATACGCATTTTGAAAGGAGTTGTGCTCACATGAGCTCCATGACAAGCCAAGCGCAAGAGCAAGAGCATGAGCAAGTCAGCATGAAATTCGTCACGCTTGTATCGATCGTAGCCGCCCTCGGAGGATTATTGTTCGGCTTTGATACGGCCGTCGTATCCGGCGCCATCGGCTTCATGCAAACGAGGTTTGATCTGAATGAGGTCGAAGTCGGCTGGGCCGTATCCAGTCTGATTATCGGCTGTATCGTCGGCGCCGCAGCCTCCGGTGTGTTAAGCGACCGATTCGGCCGCAAAAAAGTGCTGATCGCCGCTGCCCTTCTTTTTATTATAGGGTCCATCGGCTCCGCCATCCCGGATACGTTCACAGGCTATGTGATCGCCCGGATGATCGGCGGCCTGGGAATAGGCATTACGTCCACCCTATGCCCACTGTACAATGCCGAAATCGCTCCGGCCCGCTACCGCGGCCGACTTGTCGCCTTGAACCAGTTCGCTACGGTAACCGGAATTTTTCTCGTTTATTTCGTCAATTCCGGTATCGCAGGCTACGGAGACGATGCTTGGGATATCGCCATGGGGTGGCGCTGGATGTTCGGCGTAGGCGCGATTCCCGGTCTGCTCTTCCTGATTCTGCTGTTTTTCGTACCGGAGAGCCCGAGATGGCTGATCAAGCAGGGAAGACCTGTCGAGGCGCTGCCGATTTTGCTTAAAATTCACGGTGAGACGCTTGCACGCCAAGAGGTTTTGGATATTAAAGCATCGTTTCAGCAGGAAAGCGGGTCGCTGCGCCAGCTGTTCAAGCCCGGTCTTCGTATGGCCCTGATCGCGGGCGTCGTGCTGGCTGTGCTGCAGCAGGTCACTGGCATTAATGCCGTTATGTATTACGCGCCGGAAATTTTCAAGGCAACCGGAGCCGGGACGAACGCATCGCTGGTGCAAACCATTCTCGTCGGTCTCATTAATTTCCTGTTTACAATTCTCGCTCTGTGGCT
Organism: Paenibacillus rigui; assembly: GCF_002234615.1. GTDB lineage: Bacteria > Bacillota > Bacilli > Paenibacillales > NBRC-103111 > Paenibacillus_S > Paenibacillus_S rigui. The sequence continues at coordinate 17,839 of NZ_NMQW01000001.1, forward strand.
GATTGACAAGGTCGGACGCAAAGCGCTGCTGCTCGCAGGCTCCAGCCTGATGGCGCTCAGCTTGTTCGTGATCGGTGCCGCCTTCCATACAGGCCATACGTCCGGTCCGATCATATTGATCTTCATTTTGCTGTACGTCGCTTCCTTCGCCGTTTCGCTTGGTCCGGTGGTCTGGGTTATTCTGTCCGAGATTTTCCCGAACCGCATTCGCGGAAAAGCGACCGCTATCGCTTCCATGGCTTTATGGATGGCGGATTACATCGTATCCCAGTCGTTCCCTCCGATGCTGAACACGGCGGGTCCGGCAATGACATTCTGGATTTTCGGCATCATGTCGCTGATTACGTTCGCCTTCACTTGGCGTGTCGTTCCGGAGACGAAGGGCAGATCGCTGGAGGAAATCGAATCCCTCTGGTCTTCTTCCCCTTCCTCTGCAGCCAATCCGGATCAAACCCAGGAAGCCGGGTATCCTGCTCCTGATTCGCCTGCAGTCTGGGTGAACGGGAAATAAAGCTTACCCCTTGAACAAAGCTGCACGTACAGGCCATTTGTGCCTCTGCGCGCAGCTTTTTCGTTACAGCTCACCCCTACACGGCCGATTTTCTTGCCATCTCATTGTGTGATACAATCAGACCTATGGCATCCTCCCCCACAGGTGCACCGGTCGTTGGGATGACCACCGTTAGAAAAAAGGTGACTCGTATGAAGGAAAACAAAGATCTGGTCGAAACTATAAATTATGAGATGGCGATCCTCGTCCGCCGGGGTACATCCATGAATCAGGATAAAAAGCTCGGCAACCTGGAGCGTTCCCACTATTTGCTCATGCAGCATCTGGCGGACTACGGGGCCATTGGCGTCAAGGCGTTGGCCGATGAATTTCATCTGGACGTATCCACCGTAAGCAGGCAAGCCGCAGCGCTGGAGGCCAAAGGCTATATTCAACGGCTGCCCGATCCGGAGGACGGGAGAGCAAGCTTCTTTCAGCTTACCGAGCTGGGCATCCGGGAGCTGGCCGATACGAGGGAAGCAAGAATGCAGCGCTACGCCAAGCTGCTGAAGGACTGGTCGGACACCGACCGGCAAAAGTTCGCGGAGCTGCTGACCCGTTTTAACCGTACCTTTATCGATTAAGCGTTGTTTTGCTCAAAGAACGAGGCTTTCCGCCAAAGCCATAACAATGATCATGGCTTGGCGGAGGCCACTGAAAAACGGGCGGAGTGGACGGAATCGTTCTGTAGAAGCGTAAGCGTTCGCCTTTGTCCCCGGATTTAACCCTATTAGCGGGTTGAAATGAAGAAAATCCGGGGACAACAGCAATCGGAAGAAGGATCCGTCCATGAAGCTCGCAGCTTTATCAGTGGCCTCGCTTGGCGGAAAGCCTCTTTTTGTTGTTCTCCTGAATCCCGGATCACGGGATGAGCTTTGTTTGCCTTGCCTTCTCGGCGACGCGCTTCGTGTAACCGCTGAGCGGCTTTTTCAAAGCCAATGCCACCACGTAGCAGATCACAATAAATACGAGCAGCATTAGCAAATCCTTGAGCGCCGTACTCCACAGAATGCCTCCTACCGCCTCCCGCATGACGCCCACCGCATAAGTAAACGGGACGAACGGGTTCAGCATTTGGAAAAATGACGAAGATGTGCTGACCGGGAACGTACCTCCCGAGCTTGAAAACTGAAGCACCAGGAAAATAATCGCCAGCCCTTTCCCGATATTGCCGAACACCGAAACCAGTGTATACGTAATTGTAACGAATACGATACTAATGAGCATTGCGAATAGAACAAAACATAGCTTATTCACCACGTACGTACCCAGCAAGTAAAAATCGCCCAGCGTCACAATCAACGCCTGGCAAAGCCCAATCGTTAAAAAAATGCACATTCGGCCGAAGTATACCTCGTAGCTCTTGTAGCGGTTGTCCGCATCCTCCACATCAACCCTCATCAGGGATACGAGCAGCATTGCCCCCACCCATAGCGACAGCGTCGTATAAAAAGGCGACATCGCCGAGCCGTAGTTCGGGATCGGGTATTTTTTCTCTTCCTTGATCAGCACAGGATTCGCCAGAAAATCGCTTTCCTTCGTCGTATCGTTTTTCAACCAGTCCAACAGCGCCTCCAGATTGTTATTTCCTTCAAGTCGCCGGATTTGATCCGCCGCTTTATGCACCGCCGCCTCGAAATCGGGCAAGTCGTTGCGGACCAGGTCCGCTGTTTGATGCACCGCGCTTTCGATCTCCGGAAACCGGTTTTGATACAAATCGGATACTTTGCGAAGCTCCTCCTCCGCGGCAGGGAGGTCGTTGCGGACAAAATCCGCCGCCTGATGAACCTTCTGCTCCACCTTCGGCAGGTTGCTTTGAATCCAAGGTGCCGCCTCGTTTACGGCCGCCGTGAACTCATTCATCCTGCTTTGGAGCGTGCCCACCGCTTCATGCAGCCGCTGCCGGATTAGCGGCAAATCGTTTTGCAGCGCGTCCAGCTCCTTTTGCGCGAAACGAATACCGATCTGCGCATCCTGCAAAATCGCCTGGATGTCCGGCAGCTTCCCTTTCAGCGCTTGCAGCACGTCCGAAGCATTCGCGGCAACGGCTTGCAGCTGCTTCAGCGCCGCTGCTGCCTTGGGCACGATCTCTGTATCGTACCGTCCCAGCAGGCTCCCGAGCGCACTGCTCGCCTCCTTGGACAACGTGTTCAGACGATCCACGAGCTCCTTCGCGGGCTGCTCGCCCTTTTGAATCGCTGTTCGTATGGCTTGGATCGTTTGAACTTGCTCGTTGAAGTTCGTCTTGATGCTTGTTAAGCGGTTAATGACATCGCTTAATCCGCCTCCCGGCAAGTATTCATTCAGCCGCGTAAACAGATCAATCTGCCGATCCAGTACAGCGACGGCCGTTGTCAGCCGATCTGCGGCAAAGCCGAGCACCGCCACGAATGGCTTCGGATCGATATTCGCCTGCTGCAGCTGCTCCGTGACTTGCGTCACGGCGTCCGCCGCCTGCTGCATCAGAATCAGATTTTGTTTAATGACAGGCGCCATGGTCTGTAAAGCCGCTTCATTTTTTTGCAAAAAGTCGTTCAGCGTTCCGGCAAACGCACCGCCGTTCACCGCTATCGCGTCCAGCTTCGGCAGCGCCTCCAGCGCAGCGGTTACAATACCGTCCGCCTTGCGGGTATCGTCAATGGCCTTGCTGAGCGCCGTCTCCACCTTGTCGAAATTGGCGTCCAGATTCGTCGCAAGCTGAGCTACCCGCTGAATTTCCGGCAGCTTCTCTTGAAGGAGCAGCACCTCCTGCCCAGCCTCGTTGATTTTCGGCCACCGTTCCTCCAGCTTGAGAATCGCCGCTCCCGCTTGATCGATCTCAGGGATGCGCTGCTCCAGCTCGACGATTTTATCGCCCTTTTCCCGGATTTCAGGCAGCTTCTGTTCGATCTCCAGCGCTTTATTTCCCATACCCTCGATATCCGGCAGCCGCTGCTCAAGCTCCAGAATACGGCTCTCGATCTTACGGATTGTCGGCAGCTGCTGCTCGAACTCGATGCCGAGCTCCTTCATTCGTGTCAGCACCGTCTCGCTCACGGTCTTGATAAGGTTTTCACTAATCTGCTGAGTCACGTTCGTCGCGCCCTTATCCGTAATCTTCGGCGCCACCGCATTAAGCTTCTCATTGACCGTGTATACGATTTCCGGCTTCTGCGGGCTCCCATTCACGACACTTGCAATCTTTTCGGAGAAATCGGCCGGAATGAGCAGCCTCGCATAATATTTGCCCTGCTCTACCCCGTGCAGTGCTTCCTCATCCTCGACGAAGGTCCACCCGAGCTGATGGTTGTTTTTGAGGCTTGCCACCACCTCATCGCCGATATTCAACGCCTTTCCCTGCACAGCCGCGCCCTTGTCCTGGCTCGTGACTGCAATTCGGATCCCCGAAGTGTGGCTGTAGGGGTCCCACATCGCCGTCAGATTGATCCAGGCATAGACAGAGGGCAGAATAGCAAGCGCGATCATAAGTAAAAGTCCGGTAGGAACTTTGGCAATGTTCAGCAAATCCGTCTGATAAATGCTGAAAATTTTTTTCATCCGCATTCACCTGATTCCTTCATTTATAGTTTAATCTAACCTTCGTATCCCCTCATCATACCGTAAAGCAGGCTTTAGCCGCATCACCCAATGTACCATAAGACAATGGACGACATACCATGTGGTCAGCCACCTTCATAGAATTTCACGCCGATTGCCGGAGGTACAAGCTTCATGCAGTCCGGGGTGCATAATCTCGCAGGACTCGGGTAACAATGGCAATATGAACAGAAGCCTAATCGAGCATATGACCAAAAGCCCGCTCCGGCGGTCGCTATACCATTTTACAAGAGCACGGAACTTGCCGTCGATAGCCTGTTCGGACGCTTTGTACGCTGCAGCAGTGCTAAGCCCCGGCAGCTCGAACGGTGTTTTCCGCCCCCATACTCTGCAAGCCCGATATGGAGCGCATACCGCCACCCTCAATGCTCACTTGCACATCACCCCCCAGGCCATGGATGCCGATACAACGCCGGAGCAATTCAGGCAATGTCTCGACCGTCATGTGTTCTTCTGGCCGACCTGGCGCGATTGCCAAGCTATGGCCGCTATGTATGCCCGCCGCGAACCCGATGAAGCCTTTGCCATCCTCCAACTGGACGCTGTCCGCTTGCTTTCCGATCATTTCGATAGGGTCAAGCTGTCCAAATACGACTCCGGCAGCTCGCCCCGTTACCCGCACAGGACTTCTTATCGAAAAAGCTGCCGCATGTTTTTGCCTATCGGCCAATTCATGCAAGCTCCCGCTGAGCCTTTCGTCCCGCAAAAGCCTTCCGAGATCAAGGAAATCGTCGTTGAATCCGAGCTGACCTCTCTCCGTTCTTACCTGCAGGCTGTTTACTGCCATGACCCGCTGCTCGTCCCCGCAGCATGGCAATCACTTACGAAGCCAACCTTCAATTAAGGGTAGAGATATATGAATAATGTGTGTATAATAGGATGCGTTGATTATCGGACCCGACTTTTCTGAGAGTGGAAAGTCTTTTTTCTATGAATGAGCTATGACCCACAGAGCGGACCGTGACTTTTCTGAGACTGAAAGGTCAAAAATAAATAAAAGGAGTGGACGTTTCTTTGCTGTACCAAAAACTGAAAAATGCCTGGTTCTTCAACGTCAGAAGGGACCTGCTGTCCGGGATGACCGTTGCCCTGGCTCTTATTCCTGAAGCGATTGCCTTCTCGATCTTGGCCGGAGTAGATCCGATGGTCGGTCTGTACGCATCGTTCTGCATCGCGGTGACGATCTCCATTGTGGGCGGTCGCATGGGGATGATATCCGCTGCTACTGGGGCTATGTCCTCCTTGATGGGACCGATTATCGCCAAGCACGGCATCGAATACTTATTCGCCGCGTCGATCCTGACGGGAGTCATTCAGTATTTGATGGGGGTATTGAAGTTCGGGAAGTTTATTACTTTTATCCCTCATTCAGTTGTAACCGGCTTTGTGAACGCGTTAGCCATCATTATTTTCATGGCCCAGCTGCCTAATTTTAAAGGCGCGAACTGGCAAATGTATGCCATGGTTGCAGCCACGCTTGCGATCATCTATCTTTTGCCGCTGCTGACCAAGGCCGTTCCATCCGCACTCGTCGCCATCATCGTCATGACTATCGTCTCCATCACGCTGCATCTGGATATCCGCACCGTTGGAGATATGGGTCAAATCACGCAGGCTTTGCCCTTTTTCCATGTTCCTGATATCACCCTGTCTTGGGATGCCTTTTGGAGCATTTTGCCCATATCGCTTGCGCTTGCCGTTGTCGGGATTACCGAATCCTTGATGACCGCCACCATCGTTGACGAAATGACGGAAACCAAGAGCGATAAGAACAAGGAGGTCAAAGGACAAGGGATTGCCAATGTCGTATCCGGCTTTTTCGGCGGCATGGCGGGCTGTGCTATGATTGGACAGACGGTCATTAACGTGAAGTCCGGGGGAAGATCCCGTTTATCTACCTTTGTTGCGGGAGTGTTTCTTCTGTTCCTGATCCTCGTGCTCGGAAATGTCGTCAAACAAATTCCAATGGGCGCGCTCGTCGGCGTCATGTTCATGGTCTCCATCGGCACCTTCGACTGGGGCTCCTTGAAAACAATCGCCAAAATTCCACGCAGCGACGCCATGGTGATGGTTGTAACCGTCGCTATCGTCGTGGCTACCTCGGATTTAGCCATCGGGGTGGTATCAGGTGTTGTACTAAGTGCGCTCATCTTCGGATGGAGATCCGCCAAAATTAAAGCGCATGAATCGATTGAAAAGAACGGAACGAAGGTTTATCGCATATCCGGACAGCTATTTTTTGGAACCATGACCTATTTCGTAGATTTGTTCGATTACAAAAACGACCCATCCACCGTCATTATTGATTTTAGTTCCTCTCATGTCTGGGACCATTCGGCTGTCACGGCTATCGCGAAAACGATCTTAAGATACCAGCAATACGATACGAAGGTAACAATTGTCGGATTGAACGAAGACAGCAAAAGGCTTGTGGATCAAGTGGGCTTAGCTGCACCGACAGGCCATTAAAGCAAGGTTAGAAGCACAGACGCGAGGCTACTGCTGCCTTCATGCCTTTCGGGACTTGACCGTAAAGATAGCGCCACTAACAAAAAGAAGCATGCTGGCCTGCAGCGTGCTTCTTTTTTTGTTGGCTTAAGATCGGAACCACCAGGTCTGTCAAGATCTTTGCTCAAGCCTTTTTAACGTAAATATTGACCGATGCGATCAGTAAAGAAAACCGAGAGTTGGAGGATTATCTGCTCCCAATTTTATACACGTCCAGTCCATTTATGTACGATGTCCATCGCGGCAAATACCTGAACTATTAATCTTTCAACCATCGGTTACCGTCCCCTAGCAATCAATATTACATTCCGTCCTTTACATCTATCCATGGACACTACAACTATTGCTTAAATATAATGTTGTTATCAGAGTCAGTGATTTCAATTAGCGTAACGGTACTTTTAGTATCCCCATTTAATATAGGATGTATTAGACCTTTATTCTTTTTGTCCAATTGGACTACATCGCTCTTTCCGTTTGCATACTGAAATTTAATAATATTGGCCTTCTCTAATAAAGTCATGTCATTAAAGACAATAACTGTAAATGGATGCCCTGAGCTTTGCCCTGAAATTGATAATTTAGAATTGCTTTTAAAACTGTAGTATCGATCATTTCTTAGCGTACCGTCTGAGGCAACGTACAGAATATAGTATCCATATTCGGAATCATTTTCGTATAAAATAACTGAGAATGAATCTTCTATTTTCTTTTCATCGATTACATTTAAATTATTTTGAACTGTGAATTTCCGAATCTGTTCAGAGCTTGGGTAAGTGGATACGTTCTTTTCTTTTGAACAACCTGCACCCATTACTATACAAGTTGTAAGAACAAGAATGATTATTGATAATCTCATCTAATCCCATTCCCTTCTAAGCTACCAGTAATAACTCAGCAAATACCCAGAAAACCCCGTTTTTGGTGTACTATATCGAGTTTTCAAGAGGGGGACATGTTCACATCCTCTGCCCCGTTTGTATACCTTGTACGAAAATACCCATAGTGTGGAAAGCAAAATTGTTTTCGTCCCACGAAATCTGCTATCCCCAACTAAGGGCGGACTCCCCGACCTTTTACACTTAACGCCTAATCAAAATCATATCGTCCGTTCGAAATCTCTACCTGACCCGGGAGGAGTATGAACTGATCCACGCTATAGCAGTCCTTAAATTTTATACAATTTTTACCAAAAAATGTTCCTGTTCGGAACGTTTATTCTGGCCCTGCTCACCTACCCGAAAAGAAATAGACCGCCCTGGTCAAAGGTGAACGGTCTATTCCATCGTTGAACCTATTCAAAGCCTACCGCCCTTAAAAGCGGTGAATCCGAACGGGATCAGCACCCCTGCAAATTACTCCCTGAATAAAAAAATGGCTCGCCCGTATTACGCATGCTTTTTGGAAAAAGCAGAGGCTCGGCGAGATCTGTTGATTTAATCTTAAAGGTATACTTAAAGGCTGTCAACCCAGGTGTAAAAAGCACTTTTTCTAAATTTCAGAGCTTTTTATCCCGTCAATCAAAATCATAGCGCTGCTCTTTAAAAGGATCGCCGTACATATGGTAGCCGTTACGCTCCCAGAAGCCTGGTTTATCCTTCGCCATAAATTCCAGGCCGCGGATCCATTTGGCGCTTTTCCAGAAATACAGATGGGGAACGACCGCACGAACCGGGTATCCATGCTCCGGCGAGAGCAGTTGACCATTGTGCTTGAGACCGAAGAAGGACGTATCCCGCAGAAAATCGTCCAGCGGCAGATTCGTCGTCCAGCCATGCTCGGCGTGAAGCATCACGTACTTCGCCTCCGGCTTAAGCTTCACCCGCTTCATTACTTCGCTGACGGCTACGCCTTCCCATACGTTATCGAGCTTCGACCAGGTCGTCACGCAGTGAATATCGTTCTTGAACTCCCTCCGCGGCAGGGCGATGAAATCCTGGTAGCTGAGCGTTACTTCCTCCTCGACCAGCCCGAATACGCGAAAATCCCATTTGCTCATGTCGTTATAGTACGGTACGCTGCCGTAGTGCAGTACCGGAAAGCCTTCGGTTAAGGTTTGCCCCGGCGGAATCCGATCGCTTACATTGTTCCTCGCTTCGTTCTCCATCATTCTATACTCTGCCTCCTTCGTCTCTATTTTTCAAAAGCACTCTTTTCCCTTATTATATCCCTACAGCGGCATGTTCTACCAATCCTTCCTTCATCAGCGGAAACCGAACCTCAACCGTCGTGCCGACATGAACGGTGCTGGTGATCGTTAGCTTACCGCCATGCTGCTCGATAATTCTTCGGCTGACCATCAGTCCAAGCCCCGTTCCTCCCTCTTTCGTAGTAAAGAACGGCTCGCCTAATCGTTTTAACTGATCTTCAGGAATGCCACAGCCTTGATCGGTAATCCGCAGTACGACTTGTTCTGTGTACTTATCTGTCGTAAGCCCCACCTCAATACTGCCTTCCGACGTCATAGCTTCAATCGCATTTTTCAAAAAGTTGATCATCACCTGCTTGATCTGGTTCGGATCGCAATAAATCAACGGGCAGGCTGCCTGCGAATGCAGGTCGATGGCAATATTTTTCATGACCGCCTGCGCGCTGATCAGTGCCGAAACCTCCTCGATCATTTCCTGCATATCGACAGGACGAAGGTGAATCGTCTGCGGCTTGGAGAGCATTAGCAGCTCACTCACAATCAGCTCAATGCGCTCCAGCTCTTCCTTCATAATGGCCAAATATTTAGGGCTGGGTTCTTCGGAGTTTATCATCAGCTGAATGAAGCCTTTCAACGCTGTAAGGGGGTTCCGAATCTCATGAGCCACACCGGCTGCTAATTGGCCGACAACGGACAGCTTTTCCGAATTGCGCAGAAATTCATCCTTCCTCTTTTGCTCCGTCACATCCTTAATCAATACATAGCAGCCCTTCAATTCCTGACGGATGATAATAGGAGCTGGTGTAAGAACCAGATCGATATCCGATCCATCCTTATGACGGATTCGCATCTCATAACAATGATTTGGCCCGCCTTGTAAAATAAACCGGATTCGCTCCTCGGCACTCCCCAGCTCATCAGGGGGGACCAGCCCGGTAAAATGAATCCCTCGAAGCTCCTCCGCGCAATAACCGGAGATTCTTTCCGTAGCCGGATTCGCTGAAATAATATAGCCTTCCATATCCAGCGAGATAATTGCATCGGGACTGTAATTTTTCAGCGACGCATAGCGATCTACCGCCTCTTCGAGCTGCTGCAGTATTTTTTTACGTTCCGTAATGTCCTGCAGCGTGCCCAGCATCTTGTCAGGATTTCCATTCTCGTCGAGCAAGAGTAAGCCTTGAATATGTACATGCTTCAGCTGGTCTTCGAATGTGATAATCCTGCATTCCACATTTAAAGACTCACCGTTTAGCGCCTTATGTATGGAGCCGTCTAGCAGCTCTTTGTCCTCGGGATGGACGAGCTCCGGGAGCAGCTTCTGCTTGTTGGAAAGCTTTCCGGGGTCACGCACGTCAAAAATACGAAGAAGCTGTTCCGACCAAATCGTTTCACCCTCTTGTATATCCCACTCCCAGCTGCCGATACATGCAATCTTTTGCGCTTCGGCCAATTTCTTCTCACTGTCCAATAAGGCTTGCTCGGTCAATGTCCGTTCCGTAATATCCCGGCCTACCCCAATAATCGTTTGCAGCTCCCCTTGTTCGTTACGAAGCAGCTTCAGGGTCGTTTCGAACCATACGTAATGCCCAGCCTTATGCCGTATACGACAGCAAAACTTATCTGAATCCGCGAATTCGCGAACGCCAATCGGCTCTACATCGTCGGGATGAAAAATCTCGAGCAGATGACGGCCGATGAGCTCCTCAGGCTGATAGCCCAACACGTTTACTATGGACGGGGACACATATTCACAAATTCCGTTCGCATCGCTGTAAGTAAAGATATCAATGGCGTTCTCGAGAATCAGTCTCTGCCTCATATCCTTATGAATCCGCTCTGCCTCGGCCAGCTTCCGCCCGGTAATATCCATGAAATGCAGACTCACACAGGCGATCTGCCCATCTGCGCTGAACAAAGGCGAACCCCACAAAGCAACCCACACGATCTCACCTGATTTACGAATATATCTGATTTCCGCCGAGAAATCTGGGCTTACCGAATCGACGGATCCCTCGACTATGTGCTTTACATAGCTGCAGGCTTTTTCCCTGTCGTCAGGGTGCACAAGGAAAGGCGTCTTCAAGCTGACCAATGCGGCTTCCTCATAGCCTAACAATCGACATAGGGCAGGATTTACCTGCTTCCACTGCCCGTCTATTGCGGCTAAGGCCACCCCGATAGGAGCTTGCCAAAAGGCCTGTTCATAATGGATGCGAAAATCTGTGTCCGACGGAATCAAGCTTCGAAAGCCTCCTTTGGTCATGTGCAAAATCTTCCTCTTTAGCCCTCCAAGGCTAGCGGCTTCATTCTTGGCGTCTGCCAGCCTTGCTTGCAAGCCGCTCTACCAGCTCATGTGATGGCAGCACCCGATCGGCACGAAGTAGGCACCTGTCCTGATCATCCAAGCACTGAAGAAAATGCTGCACCGCCCCTGCAAATCCGCGCCGATGAAGAATCGTGTCCCAGCTTCCGAATGCTCCAGCCCGCGGCTCGGCTCCCTGCTCGGACCATACGGCGGATTCCATATTGACAACCTCAGCCGTCCGGTAATTTCCATACAGCTCGAGCTTCTCCAGATCGCTCCCTGTCCTGCGGGCCATACTGAATTGGCCAAAGCGGACACCAAAAGCGCCCTCCTCCGCAGGTTGACCGAATACCAGACTCCCCGTCCCCAATAACAACTGGTCTTCCTCATTCGTGCTCTGGTGATACTGCAATTGCTCGTAATGTTCACCACCCAGCCATAGCAAAAGATCCAGCATGTGAATCAAATCATCGTAAAGCGTATGCTTCGCGCTGTGCTGCTGCAGCTTGGTCCGGTGCTTAAGCACCGTGCATTGCTCAAACCCGCCTGCTTCCTCGAGCCATGCCTTGGCTTGTATGTACATCGGTGCAAATCGTCGGTTAAAGCCGACACCAAGCAGAAGGCCCTGCTCAAGAGCGAACTCTGCCATTCGGACAGCTTCCGAGTAATTGTAGGATAACGGCTTGTCTACATACACCGCTGTCCCCTGACGCAAGCACGTCATAACGAGATCGTAATGGGTTTCTGTCGGGCTATGGATAAACACAGCGTCCAGCTTCGATTCCAGCATGGCCTCAAGGGAAGGATACCGTCCCTGAATACGGTATTGATCGGCAATCCGTTCTACGGTTGATGCCGTACGGCTGCTTACTGCAGCCAGCTCCACCTGCGGGTCCGCCGATAGAAGCGGCAGGTATACTTTTTGCGCGATATCTCCCAGTCCGATAAGTCCTACTCTCTTTTTCATATGCCCTTTGACCCACCCTTACAAAAAATTGACATGCCTTAAATCGACAAATCTCTTTAATATGCTGTTGCGCTTATGGTAGAATAGGAATATTGATCGTTTTATCAATTTGCTTTCCATCTGGGGGACAGCCTTCATGTTCAAAAAACATTACTGGATCTTGTTCAGCTCCATTGTCGTTTTCGCGGGCTTGATCGCTGCAGCGATCGCTCTGCAATCCGAGCTATTTTTGTATGCGGCCAGCGGTATTCCAATCGTCATCTTTTATGTACTGCCTGACATCAAGCAAAATCAATTTATCCGCTCCGACAAAGATCGCGATAAGTTCAAGCTGGTTCAGCAAACAGGCAGCGGCGAGCCGCTGATGATTCTTTCGTTCGAGCCTGATTTCGTCCGTTGGGAATGCAGCAAGCTGTACTTCCATCTGAACGATATAATAACCGATGTCCCGGCCGCAAGTGCTTCTTCGACAGATACGGAAGCTTCCGTTTCCGTGCTCGCGTTCGACTTGTCGCCCCATCCCAAGAAAACAGGGTGGGTCGGAATCGACCTGGAGCAGCTCACTCAACGATTGGCTAATCTGTCCTACACAACGGATGAGGTAACCCGCTTCGTGATGCAGGTACAGGATTTGGAAGATATCGCCCTGCAGATGATGGGTTCTACCACAACTGCTCCCCTTGCTAAGAACAAAAGTAAGAGCAAAAGCATTTCCGCCTGAGATCTTATGACACTCTAGCAGCAGCCCAACCGCCTTGCACATTGACGTGAAGGCGGTTTTCTATGTGCAGCTTATTTGTAATACGAAACCGCCGTCTCCTGAACGACCTTTTGCATCGGCAAGTGGTAAGGGCATTTCTGCTCGCACAGCGGTTTCTCTTTACAGGGCTCGTAGTCCGCACAGGACATGATGCTCTCCTTCTGCTTCTCATAAAATCCCAAGCCCTTGGGCAGCAAGCCGAACGTATTGCGAATCTGGCTGGAGATCATAATATCCGGTATCGTTACACCGATCGGACAGGAGCAATAATTGCAGCGTCTGCAGTTATGCGCCCCCAGCTGCTGAGCGAGCTGCTCCAGCTCCTGGCGTTCCTCCGCTTCGACCTCAAGCTCCATTGCGGCCAAGTTTTGCTTCACTTCATCCACGCTGACCATTCCCGAGATGATCACATTCACATCCTGGCTATACGGATAACGGATCGCTTTCTCTACCGGCTGAATAAACCCTCCGGACAACGGCTTCATGGCGACTTTGCCCATGCCCATTTTCGTTAAGGTCGGAATCAATTCATCCAGAGCAAACGGCTGTGCCAGATTCAAATGAAATAACACTTGATCGAACTGTCCCTTGGCAACCCACTTGGTCAACAGCTCGGGACGATGTCCCGTGATGCCGATAAAACGAACCTTTCCTGCAGCTTTCATCTCAAGTGCCGCCTGATAAGCCCCATTCTCCGCCATGGCTGCCTTATAATCATCGACATAGTTTACGTAGTGTATTTGCAGCAAGTCGATAACATCCGTTTTCATCCGCACCAGACTGCGTTCGATTTCTTCCTTGGCCGAGGCATAATCCCTCTTGTTCGTCTTCGTCGCGAGAAAATATTCCGACCGGCGATGCGAGATGCTCTGCCCGATAATTTCTTCGCTGTTGCGGTAGCCTGCCGCCGTATCAATATAATTAATTCCATGATCCAAAGCATAGTTCAAAGCCGCATCCGCTTGTTCGAACGGGACGCCCGGCAAATTCATAGCCCCAAAGCCTAGTGCGGACACCCGGTGCCCGGTTTGACCAAACATACTATATCTCATGGTTCTTTTCCCCTATTCGTGTAGTTTTTAATTCCTACTTTCCCTCTCCACAATTCACTATTTTATCACATCTGTACCCCTCCGTCATGACAGCGTTTAAATTTTGCGCAAAAAAAACACGGCAGCCCATGATGGCCGCCGCGCTGCATTTTTACACCCGCTAAAGCCCAGTTGTTTCCTTTCAACAAACGCTTCAAGTGAAATGAATACATACCAAACCCTCGTTACTCATTCGTTCCACTACGCATCCGTCGAAACCCTGGGATATGTAACCTGATCCAGAACCGCCTCATCCTTTTTGCGATCATCGGACTTTTTGTCCTTTTCCTGCTCTTTTTTGCGGTCATTGTCTTTATTCTGATTATCTTTCTTATTATCGTCTACACGCTTGTCATCCTTGGTGTCATTTTTCCTGTTGTCATCTTTCTTGCTGTTGTCATTTTTATTGTCATTTTTATTGTCATTTTTATTATCATTCTTGCTGTCATTCTTTTTGTTGTCGTCTTTCTTGCCATCATCTTTATTGCTGTCGTCCTTCTTGTTGTCATCCTTCTTGTTGTCATCATTTGAATCATCGTTCTTATCCCCAACGGGACGTGTGCCGGGCGTAATGGCTCCCGGCTTATTGCTCCCTGATGAGGACGTATTCGGCTTGGACGGAACAGAAGGCTTTTTATTATCGTCATCCTTCTTGTTATCATCTTTTTTGTTATCGTCTCTTTTATCGTCGTCTTTTTTGTTATCATCCTTCTTATCTTTATCTTTGGAAGAATTAGTAGATGAATTATTGCTGCCTGAGCTGCCGGTGTTTCCGGAGCCAGGCTTCTTCTGATCGTTCTTGGTATTGCTGTTCCCCTTGCTATTGTCTTTGTTAGATTTTTCCTTTTTCTTCTCCTCTAGCTTCTTGTCAAGCTCTCCCGATTTTTCTTCCTCTACCAGCTTTTTAAATGCATCTTTGGTCGGCATCTTGTTCGGCTGCGCTATGGCATCCTTAGCATCACTATTGTCCTTCACCAATTGATGGACCGATTCTTTCTTCAGATCGTCAATCGTTACAGGGATCCCATTGCTTTTTGCATTCAAGTAAACCGAATATTTCCCCATCGAAACGCCGGATTTACTAGCTTCGTCACGAATCTCTTGCGGCGCTGCAAAAGCTTCCACCTGATAAGCACTCACTTGATTCGGATGTGTCGTCTTAATGTGGTCTGTCACCTGCTGTCGAAGCTTCTCGGCGATTTGCTCATCACTCAGCTTGGCCTGTGCTTTTACGACAGAGCTCGCGATAACAATATCCGCCTCGCCCCGCGCGAGAGACTTCTGCTCCGCCTTATCCAACAGGGAAGCAGTTACAGATTCCATTGATTTTCCCTTATAGTTGATTGCTTGAATCAACTCTGAGCCGTCATCATTCAGGCCGCGAAGCTCGAGCACTTGCTCCTTTTCATCAATCCCCATCTCAACAGATGGATTAATGTCCAGTGACACATAGGCAACGACTTCGGAGCTGCCCATTTTGCCGGCGAAGCTGGCGAATACGACCAGGCAGAACACGACCGCAGCAACCAATGCTGAACGGCCGGCTACAGACGGACTGCGCCAATTGACGCCAGTGTCAGCGTAGATGATTTCCTCTCCGATCTCACAGGATCGGTTTTTGCGGGAAATCCGGTCAAATTTGCCGTCCTGACGCATAACGATGATACTTTTGTCCGTCATCTCCATGACGATGCCTTTATTCATTTACTTCCCTCCCCTCCGTCGGTTCTTCTTCATCCTTAATATAGAGATAATCACGAAGATAAGGATAAGGCCCGTTATATATTAAAGCGACAGCAATAATAAACTTACGGTTTCTTTCCAGCGTCTTCCGGGATACCTTCACCATGTCGAGCAGCTCCTTGATCGGCAGCATACGTTTCGTCAACATGATCCGCATCAAATTATAGTCGGCAGACAGCTTCTTCCCGATTACAAATAACGCTTGTCGTGAATCGTCATGCTTCGGGGAACCGTCCACCAAATCTGAAAACTGGATACCAAAATCAGCCAAACAACGGTTCAATTCAATAATTTCGCTCCGCCGCTCCTCCATTCCTTTCTGCTTTTCGTACTGCTCAATCGCTTGGTGAATTTCCACCGGATTGACGATGTTATCTTCCTCGTCCTCCACATCGAACTGGCTGTAAGGAATCTGCTGCGAGAAGCGCTGCTCCTTACGGACATAATCGATCAGACGGCGCCGCATCACCTGCTCGGCAAAGCCTAGAAACGATCGGCCCGCCTGCGGGGAGAACTGGTTAATCGCTTCGTTAAACGCGCCTAAAGCAATACTAAATTCATCATCTCTTGCCGGGTCCACATATCTTTTGCAAAATCGGCTTGCGACCTTCGCAACATACGGCTGGTAATCCGTAATAAACTGGTTGCGCAGGCGTAAATCACCCTCTTGAATCCGAATCACGACTTGCTCCGGTGTTTGTGAATCCGATATTTCAGGGTGGGGAGTCTGACGTTTTCCAAGAAATTTCTTAAATAAAACGAGCAGCAATCTTTCCACCTCACACTTATAAATTTTCGCTGTCACGGTGTTGGTTACGGGGGTACATCGTCTAAACGTCTTCGCCGTCTTTTGGAGAGGGCATGCGTTACCTTCCACATTATATCACAGGTTATTGCTGGAATCCCGTCCACCCGCTTCAATAAAGAAACGACGCCCCTGGAGTAGAGACGTCGTCATGTACCATTATGTCAAGCCACGCATCGTTTTCTTGTTCTTCAACTTGCTCTTGCGCTGGCTTAAGATATTCAGCCTTCGTTTCAGCTGCTCTTCCCACTCGACATCGCCCCATGTCTTGGCTACCATCAACAGATCCAACGACATGTCTATTTGGCTGCGTACCACCTCAAGAGGATCTTCGTCCTCGTGGTTTACACAGTTCTCATATAATTCCGCTTCGCTCCGGTTCTCTACATATTCTTGAAAATCAACCTCCATAGCGCCGTCACCGTGCGCATATTCGGCCAGGATATCGTATTCGTTCTCGACCAGATGATGTACCTCCACCCGGTGACATACCGGACAAAAAACGATGGGCACATTATGAATCTGGGTTCGTATATGTTTTAAGGTTCCTTTAGTTCCAATCATACTGGCGCCACAGCAAAAACTCATCAACCACGCCTCCTCAAGGATAACCGGCTTCACTGCTTACTCCCACCCCGCTGCTTAAGCAGCTTCATTGGAAACAGCGGCTCCGCGGCTTGCTAAAAAACCGATTCCGTAGATATTCGACCTTACCAGGGCAAAATCCTCTTTTTTTGACAAGAACGGCCACTGTTAAATGTTTCCTCCACTACTCAGTCGGGTTAGTCCCCCTGCTATGTATTACTTGCAGCTATCATTCGTTACCCGATTATTCCACTGTATGAATCTACAGCCCTCATTTATGATGGGCCAACGTCTAATTTGCTTTTTCCACGCATAAGTTGAAATGAAAAGACGATTTTGAAGGGAGAGGGTATCCCAATGAAGTATATTCCGATCGGCTGCAAGCAAATTTCCTTCGTACGCTATGACGACCAATCCTCCGAAATCCACATTCAATACCATACGGGGCAAACCCAGGTATGTAATGGTATCAACCAGGATCAGGTGCAGAGGCTGCTGCAATCGGATAATCCCTACGACTTGATTATGCATTGGACCCATCGCCCCCAGACCGCTCAGCAAGCTTAAACCCTATAACGCCAAAAGGCCGGCTGCTGCGGCCCACCATCTCCGCTTTCGGGTGGAGATTTTATTTTTTATAACCTCTCGATAGTATAGTTCTCGCAAAAGAGGCAATAGTAGAATCATAGACTATCATTTGAATTCACGAGGATAATCGGCTTCGGCGGTTTTAAAGAACCGTTATTTTATGAAAAAATTTTCAAAAAGAGCCGTAGTATCCGTTTTCATAGCTTCGGGTGGGATTGACCGTCCAGGAAGAAAAAGGTACTCTGAATGAAAGATATGATACACTCCCAGATATAAAGGATGTGGTTCGATTGCCAAGACACTTAGTCATCGGAAACGGGAAGTTTTTGATCAACCTAGACCGTCACACGTACATGCGAGATTTATATTATCCTTATGTAGGGCAATTAAACCACGTCGGTGGATATCAATGCAGAGTGGGGTTATGGGTAGACGGCGCTTTCTCGTGGCTGAGCGATCCGGAATGGGATTTCCAGCTTTCTTATGTAGAGGATTCTCTTATTACTGAAGTCACCGCAACGCACCCTCGTCTCGGAATCACGCTGCTCATTAACGATGGCGTGCACCAGCGGGAAGACATTTACTTGAAGCGCGTTCAAATTCACAATCAATGGGACACCGTACGCGAGGTCCGGGTATTCTTCAACCAGGATCTTGTCATTAATGAAACAGAGGTTGGCGATACGGCAGCCTATTATCCTGTCAATAATACGGTGTTTCATTATAAAAAAGATAAATATTTCATGTTCAGCGGCAGTACCGGCCCTGAAGGCGTATATCAGTATACAACCGGTGTCAAACGGTTTTATAATGCGGAAGGCACCTGGCGCGATGCAGAGGACGGCCATTTGATGGGCAACGCCATCGCCCAAGGCTCCGTCGACAGCACGATCAGCTTCCGGCTGCACGTCCCCCCGAATTCGGATGAAACGATGTATTATTGGATGACCGCAGGTAAAAACCTCGAGGAAGTCAAAAAGCTTGATGCATACGTCAAAGACAGCCATCCTGGGAAGCTGCTCGACCGTGTTAAAGTGTACTGGCAGCGTTGGGTAAATAAATCGGAACGGGAATATGGAGATTTGAATCCCGACGTCATTCGCATGTATAAGCACAGCCTGCTGATCGTTCGCACCCAGACGGATGTGAACGGGGCGATAATCGCGGCGAATGATTCCGACATTATGCAGAGCAACCGCGACCATTACAGCTACATGTGGCCGCGTGACGGCGCATTGATCGCCTATGCGATGTCCATGGCCGGGTACCAGGGAATGATTACACCGTTTTTCCATTTTTGTGCCAATGTGTTATCGCCCGAAGGCTACTTGCATCACAAGTATAACCCTGACGGAACGGTCGGCTCCAGCTGGCATCCTTACATCCATGCAGGGAAAACGCAGCTTCCGATCCAGGAGGACGAAACCGCTCTCGTGCTGTTCGCCCTGTGGCAGGATTTTCAGAAGCACTCCGTCATCGAGCTTCCTCAAGCCTTGTATCGCAAGCTGATCCGCGGCTCCGCCCGGTTCATGTCGAGCTACATCGATCAGGAGCTGAACCTGCCTAAGCCAAGCTATGACTTGTGGGAGGAGCGTTACGGCATCTTCACCTTCACCGCCTCGGCCGTGTACGGCGGTTTGATTGCGGCGGCCAACTTCTGTAACTTGTTCGGGGATGAGGAGCGCAGCAGCCGGTACCGCCATACGGCCGAGCGAATCAAATCCGGCATGCTGAAGCATTTGTGGGATGAAGAGGAGAAGCGCTTTGTCCGCGGCCTCTATCTGGAGAATGGCCAGTGGGTTAAGGATCGCACCTATGAAAGCAGCGTCTACGGTATTTTCGAATTCGGCGTGCTGCCTGCCGATGACGAGCGGGTCGTCAGCACGATGCGGGCGAACAAAGAACGGCTCACCATCAAGACCGACGTTGGCGGCGTTGCGCGTTATTATCACGACTACTACTTCCAACGCTCCTCTGATATCGAGAACGTGCCGGGCAATCCCTGGATCATCTGTACCCTGTGGATTGCCGAGTGGGAAATCGAGTGTGCGAAGACGCTGGCGGATCTCGAAACACCTCGCCGTACGCTCGAATGGGTCGTGAAGCACGCCATGGAGAGCGGCGTTCTGCCGGAGCAGCTCGATCCGTTCGACGGCGGGCCGGTATCTGTAGCCCCGCTGACCTGGTCGCATGCCACTTATGTGCTGACCGTAGTTAAGTATACGGAGAAATTCAAAAAGCTCCAAGGCAATAAATAAGCCAGGGCTAGTAAGCATACAAAGCATCGCTGTCCGACAGGGCACGCAAGGATAAACGGCTTCGCCATCTTTCCAGGTGGCATGCGTTTGTCAAGGCTGTCAAGCCCTTTCAAAGATGAGCGACCGCGTTCAGCGGTAGGTTTTATATCGCTCGAAGAAGACGCCTCCATCCCACGCAAAGCGGTTTGGAGGCGTCTTTTTCACGCGGAGCGCAAACGACGTGCCGTTTCCTCTTGGATTCGAACGGAGAGCTTAGAACAGCGCCGTTCCGGCTATAGCTGCCGGCTGTCCTGTATCTTAGCGCCTTTATCCGGTACGAACGATTGCTTGTATTCCACAAGCTCAATATCACAGCCTGGACCAATCGTTACCCGATTGCCCCGGACGACCTTGGCCGTCGTATGCTCCAGCACAATTTCGTCGCCCTCGATGATCTCCGCATGCAGATGCTTTGCCGCAAATTGAGGCAGAAACGGATTCAACAGCGTAGAAAGCCCGCTTTTGGCACGCACCTCAATTTTCTCCCCGCCTATTTCTTTGGCCCGGCAGGAGAAGAACATCGTAATATCGATGAACCCCGCATTCAGCAGCCCATCGATTTGAAATCCGCCCTTGGCATGGAACGTTTCGGCTTCACAGTCACCTTCAATCGTCGCGCCGCCCTCCAAACGAATCGTGTCACATGCCGCATTGCCATGAATGTTGACGCTGCCCTTCAGCTTGAGCTCATTACAGGTAAATTTCCCATCGAACGTACCTTCACCATTCACTCTCATCTTACCTGCATGAACCGGCCCGCGGATGTGACCAGAGCCGTTGATCTCCACAGCGTCCGCCTTCAAGCCTCCCTCAATTTCACCCTGGCCGTTAATGTGCAGCAGCGCGCATTCCACATCCCCATGCAGGGTGCCGGCTCCATTGATTTTCACATGACGAAAGGAGCCGCCCGAGGAAGTCCCGTGTCCGTTAATAATCTGATCACGCTTTGGTTCTTGTTCCATCCCAATATCCCTCCACTTGGTTGATTCGCTTCATGAAGAGGTCAGCTTCATGTTCAGCTGCTCTACGCATTCCGCAATCGAAATCGACACCACCACACGAATTCTGGATTCAAAAAACAGCTCGCTCGGGTTCGATACCAGAACAAAGCCGGAGGCTCCCATTTTCCGAAAAAAAACGATTCGGCATGGTTTTCCCTGCACCTTCGGATAATGATCGTGAAGTGTTTGGAGCAGCCCCTTCCCTTCATCCAGTGTCATCTCCCCAGTTTGCAGCAGTTTATCAAGGATATACATACTCAGGATTGCCTGAAAGCTGTACGTGCCGCTGGCGCCCTGCTGCTCCATATAAAATCCAATCGCCTCTACCGAAACAATGTTACGTTCTTTGATTTGCAAGCTCGTTAACATAAGGTCGTTCACATTCGGCGAGAAGACATCGGCCAATTCATCCAAGGATAAATCGTCTTTCATATGGACGATCTTATCGATTCGCGACAAAATGCTTTGCCTCGGGAAAAAGGTCTCCTGTCCCGTGAAGGTCGATTTACGAATAAACCAGTCCTCCGGGATGAGGTTTTTCCGTTTCCAGCGGTACAGCTGCCCGTATGAAATGCCTGTAAGCTCCAGCAAATCCTTTTTGGAAATTAAATCTTGATCGTTCATGACCAGATAGCACCTCCTTACTACAATTATCGTAACATAACATTGTTACGTTGTAAATGGGTAAAAAAAAGCCCCGCCATATCATTTAGCGGAACTTTAAAGTTCACCGCTTCTCCGGCCGGGACCTCTGAACGGTTATTTGGTTTATTCGTGCCCGTATGTATCCTGGTATCGGTCGGCGTCCCACAGCTCATCAAGCTCCGTCGCATTATCCGGCTCCAGGATGATCATCCAACCATGCTCATACGGCGAAAGGTTGATCGCACCCGGATTGTCCAACAGCTTGGCATTCACGGCCGTCACTTTCCCTGATACCGGAGCGTACATCTCGGACACGGTTTTCACCGATTCCATGCTGCCGAACGGCTCGCCTGCAGTGAGATGGTCCCCCACCTGCGGCAGCTCGACAAACACGATCGTGCCCAGCTCCTCCTGGGCGAAATCCGTCATGCCGATGACCGCCCGGCCCCCTTCCATCCGCACCCACTCATGGTTCTCGCTATACTTTAGATTCTTTAATACTTCCACTGATTGTCCTCCTGACATATCCCCCAAAAGTGAGTAAATCACTAGGGCTCCATTTACATTAAGGCGAGCACACGTGCCTTGTTTCACGGTTCATACCTCTTCTGCCTCTATCCCAGACAAAAAAAATCCCTCTAGCTGCAGTATAGCAGACCGGAGGGATTTTTTGAAATATGGAAATGCTTATGCACAAGTCCAGGAAGATGAGCTTACTTCGCTACCAGGTGCTTGTCGCCTTTTTTCCAGTTCATTGGGCACAAACCGCCGGATTGCAATGCTTCCAGCACGCGGAAAGTTTCTTCTACGCTGCGGCCTACATCGTTGTGGTTCACAACCTGGTATTTCAATTCGCCTTCTGGATTGATAATGAACAGACCGCGAAGCGCGATACCTTCTTCTTCGATCAATACGCCGTAATCGCGAGCTACTTTCTTAGTCAAGTCAGCAGCCAATGGGAAGTTCAACTGACCCAAGCCATTGCTGTCTTTTGGAGTGTTGATCCAAGCGCGGTGGGAGTGAATGCTGTCTGTGGACACACCCAACACTTCCGTGTTCAATTTCTTGAACTCATCATAGTTATCGCTCAAAGCGGTGATTTCAGTCGGGCATACAAAAGTGAAATCAAGCGGATAGAAGAACAGTACCAACCACTTGCCTTTGTAGTCGGACAAAGATACTTTGCCGAAGTCTGCACCGTTACCTGCTGCTGTTTCCATTGTGAAATCTGGAGCCTGTTTACCTACCAAACGTTCTGCCATCTGCTTATTTCCTCCTTTAATTGAGTAGAATTCTCAATTAGAATGGTACCATCCGGTACTTTCAAAGTCAAGATTAAAATTATTATTAATTTATAATTATTATAATCTAGACAATTTCATGTCATAAATGAGCTTGTTAGCTCCATAAACAATGAAGACCCTTAATCATCCGATTAAGGATGTAAAGAGTCTTCACTTGATGCCTTGCTTATTTACGGATAGCGTTCACGATCAAATCGCCCATTGCAGTCGTACCGATCGCTTTGCTCTTATCAACGGCAATATCGCCTGTACGGTGACCTGCATCCAGCACTTCTTTCACCGCACGCTCGATCGCTTCAGCCGCATCGTGATAGCCGAATGTGAGGCGGAACATCAACGCAACGGAAAGAACGGTAGCGATAGGGTTCGCAATGCCTTGGCCTGCAATGTCAGGTGCAGAGCCGTGTACCGGCTCGTACAAGCCGAATGCGCCTTCGCCCAGGGAAGCAGAGGACAGCATACCGATGGAGCCTGTCAGCATAGCCGCTTCGTCGCTTAGGATATCGCCGAACATGTTCTCGGTGACGATAACGTCGAAGCTGGATGGACGGCGCAGTAATTGCATTGCGCAGTTGTCTACCAGTACGTGCTCAAGCTCGACATCCGGATAGTCCGGAGCAATACGGTTTACTGTTTCTCTCCACAAACGGGATGTTTCCAATACGTTCGCTTTGTCTACAGAAGCAAGACGCTTGCTGCGGGTTTGAGCGATTTCAAAAGCTTGACGGACGATGCGCTCCACTTCTTGTACGTTGTATACGCAAGTGTCTACGGCTTCTTCTCCGTTTGCACCCTCGCGGCGGAATTTCTCACCGAAGTAAATGCCGCCTGTCAATTCACGAACCACGATCAGGTCCGTGCCTTCCAGCACTTCCGGCTTCAACGTGGAAGCGTCTTTCAGACAGTCAAAAATAACCGCAGGACGAATGTTGGAGAACAAGCCCAATGCTTTACGAATGCCGAGCAAGCCTGTTTCCGGACGAAGCTCCTTCGGATTGTTATCCCATTTCGGACCGCCAACGGCACCGAGCAGCACCGCGTCGGAATTTTTACACATATCCAATGTATCTTGAGGAAGCGGTGTTCCTTTTTGGTCGATGGCAATACCGCCGAACAAACCGTGCTCCGTCTCGAACCGGTAACCGAATACCTCTTCTGTCTTTTTCAAAACCTTCTCCGCTTCAGCAATGACTTCTGGACCGATCCCGTCACCAGCGATAACTGCAATTTTTTTCACATCTGCCATGTCGTTTCATTCACTCCTAAAAATAGTATTATCTCCTTTGTACCATATTTGTCCCGTAATGACAAAGATATAAAATCTATCATCATCATAGGTATTAACTATAACAATGCTTGGAGCAGTCTTAGGCATCGAAGTTTGAAATCGTGTCGAAGAAGGTTGTTTTATCGGATTTAAAGGATTAAAATAAGCCTTATGTGAATTCAATTCCCCCTTATGCGATAAGGACCGATAAAGGAGCTTATGTATGGATTATCGATTCTCCAGTACGATGGATAGCTTCAAATCCTCGGCAGTTCGGGAAATACTGAAGCTGACCCAGGGCAAATCTATTATTTCTTTGGCCGGCGGGCTGCCTAACGAGCAATATTTCCCTATTGATGCGGTGAGAGACGCGTTCTCCCGCGTGTTTGACGAAGGCAAGCAGGTGCTGCAGTACGGCTTAACCGAAGGGTATACCCCGCTGCGTGAAAGCATCGCCAAGCATTTGGAACGAAAAAATATACATGTCGGCGTGGACGATATGCTCATTACTACTGGATCTCAGCAGGCGATCAACCTTCTGACCAGTGTCATGATCGATCCGGGTGACGTGATCCTTGTTGAACGTCCTACCTATCTTGCAGCGATCCAAATTTTCCAATCGTATAAAGCGAACATCATCTCGGTTGATTGCGATGCCGATGGTATGGATCTGAACGACCTGGAGCTCAAAATTAAACAGCATCATCCGAAGATGATTTATGTCATTCCTACCTTCTCCAACCCGTCAGGCAAAGCGTGGAGCCTGGAGCGCCGCAAGGGGACGCTTGAAATCTGCAAGCGTAATAACGTACTGATTCTTGAGGATGATCCGTACGGAGAATTAAAGTTTGGAGACGGGGAAACGTTCCCTTCCATCTTTTCCTTGGATGAGCATCCTACCGGAAGCTGTGTCGTGTATACAAGCACCTTCTCCAAAATCGTAGCGCCTGCGCTTCGTACGGGCTGGGCGATCGGAGACGCCACCGTCATCCGCAACATGACCCGTGCCAAGCAAGCGGCGGATCTGCACTCCAGCACAATGGACCAGCAGGCGCTGCACCAGCTGTTCCAGCATTTCGACCTTCATGGACACATCGATCTGGTACGAAGCGAGTACGAGAAGCGGATGCATCAGATGGTGGACCTGCTTAAAAAGCAAGATTGGCCGGGTACCCGGTGGATCGAGCCGAAAGGCGGCATGTTTATATGGCTGGAGCTGCCGGCCCATATCGACACCGAGCAGCTGCTCAAGCAAGCGGTACAAGAAGGCGTAGCCTTCGTCCCGGGAGCCAGCTTCTTCGCGGATGCGCCGGAACGCAATACGATGCGTCTCAACTTCACGCATACCGACCACGATAAAATGGTTGAAGGGATTGAGCGGCTGAACCGCGTCATTCGCAAAGCCCTTTAATATGTACACAGCAATCCAGCCCCCGGCTCCTCTGCCGGGGGCTCTCTTTTTGTGCTGCTTGTATAGTTGAGCGTAGCTCAAGAACAAGTTCTTAAGACTCACGTATCTTCTCGGCTTCGTTAGACTAGTACAAAATGCCTTTCGTCACGATAACCAACAAAATGAACAAAACCAGGATCACTCCTGTGCTAGTAAAAGCGCCGCCAACTCCGCAACCTGGGCCTACTCCTGCTCCTAAAAATCCTCCCATAGCTCTCATCTCCCTTCTCAAAGGAACTACTGTATGGTATGTGCTGCTCCCGGGAAAGGATTGGGCATTCATAGGAAAGGGGCATATAGCCAGGAAGGACAATAGTCAGGCAAGGATAAACGGCTTCGCCATCTTTCATGATGGCACGCGTTTGTCAAGGTAGACGAAAGTTGTGAAACTTATACTTTCCTATCTACGAACAAATAAACCCCCGGTCACTGTCTCCTGAATCAGGAGCTATGACCGGGGGCTACTCTATTTCGCCTTTGACTTGCGTACGTTAAATCAGCGACACGTTGTCACGCTTGCTGCGTGCCGGCGCCTTACGTTTGTCGATCAAACGGTTTACTGCATCGATATACGCCTTGGCACTTGCTTCCAAAATGTCTGTACTGACGCCGCGGCCTTGAACGGAATAATCGCCTTGGCGCATCACTACGTGAACCTCGCCCAGCGCATCCTTGCCTTGGGTAACGGATTTGATCGAGTAGTCCTCGAGCTCGACTTCCTCGTTCGTTACCTTATCAATGGCTTTGTAGATCGCATCGACGGAACCGTTGCCGACCGCCGCTTCCTCTGCCGAGCCGCCATCGATCTTTTTGACACGAATCGTTGCCGTCGGTACGGATTGGTTACCGTAGGACAGCTGAATCGTGTCCAGAACGAACACTTCCGGTGTCTCGATCAGCTTTTCTTCAATCAATGCGCGGATATCCTCGTCACTGACATCCTTCTTCTTGTCGGCCAAGTCCTTAAACTTCGCGAAAGCAACGTTCACTTGCTCCTCGTTCAGTTCATATCCAAGATCAATCAGCTTCTCCCGGAAAGCATGGCGTCCGGAATGCTTGCCCATAACGAGCTTGCTTTCCTTCAAGCCGATCGTTTCCGGCGACATGATCTCGTACGTCGTTTTTTCCTTCAGCATGCCGTCCTGGTGAATCCCGGATTCGTGCGCGAAGGCATTGGCCCCTACGATCGCTTTATTGCCAGGAACGACCATTCCTGTCAGCTTGCTGACCAAACGGCTCGTACGCGCAATTTCATTAAGCACAAGCGACGTTTTCGCCTGGAAAAACTCTTGGCGCGTCTCCAGAGCCATCGCCACTTCCTCCAACGATGTGTTCCCTGCACGCTCACCAATCCCGTTGATCGTACCTTCGATTTGATCCGCACCGTTCAGCACAGCTGCCAGCGCATTCGCCGTCGCCATACCCAAGTCGTCATGGCAGTGCGCGCTCAGCTGGATTTTTTCAATGCCAGGCACGTTTTCCTTCAACGTCTTGAAGATGTTGCCATATTCATACGGCGTCATGTAACCGACGGTATCCGGAATGTTGACTACCGTAGCGCCGGCACGGATGGCCATAGCCGTAACTTCGCAAAGGAAATCCAGCTCGGTACGGCCTGCATCCTCCGGAGAAAATTCGACCTTGTCGAAATATTTTCTTGCGTAACGGATGGCCGCTTCCGCGGTTTCCAACACCTGGTGCTTCTCCATGCGCAGCTTGTGCTTCCGATGGATCGGCGATGTCGCCAGGAACAAGTGCACACAAGGATCCTGAGCACCCTTCAAAGCCTCATGCACCGCATCCAAATCCTTCTCGCGGGAACGGGCCAAGCCGATGATCGAGGCGTTTTTGACTGCGCGAGCTACGGCGTTCACTCCTGCCAGGTCGCCCGGGGATGCTGCAGGGAAACCTGCTTCGATCCGGTCGATCCCGAGCTTCTCCAGCTGCAGGGCGATTTCCACCTTCTCCTGCATGTTTAAGTTCACGCCTGGCGACTGCTCACCATCCCGCAGGGTCGTGTCGAAAATATATATTTTTCTCATGAGTCTTATCACCTCTTAGGAGTTTTCGCGAGGATAAGCGATACAGCTTTGCCTGCTTGCGCAAAGTGTATTTTTAAGCAGAAAAAGGTACGGCTCGAAGGTGAGAAAACCGGAGGACACTCCACCGCTTACATTCCCCATTGTCTTCAAGCCGACCTCATTCATACAATATATATTACCTCAACCGGATAAAAATTACTTTTTGATCCAGTGCATCATTTCACGCAATTGCGCGCCTGTTTGCTCCAGCGGATGCTCGGATTCCAAACGGCGAGTTGCAGTCAAGAAAGCACGGCCGGATTGGTTCTCCAAAATAAAGTCGCGAGCGAATTTACCTTGTTGGATATCGGACAATACTTCTTTCATTGCTTTTTTCGTTTCTTCGGTGATGATACGAGGACCTGTTACATAGTCACCGTACTCCGCCGTGTTGGAGATGGAATGTCTCATTGTAGCCAATCCGCCTTCATACATCAGGTCAACGATCAGCTTCAGCTCGTGCAAGCACTCGAAGTAAGCCATTTCTGGAGCGTAGCCAGCTTCAACCAATGTTTCGAAACCAGCTTTAACCAATGCGGAAGCACCACCGCAAAGAACGGCTTGCTCACCGAACAGGTCAGTTTCTGTTTCTTCACGGAACGAAGTTTCGATAACGCCCGCACGTGTGCAGCCGATACCTTTAGCATAAGCCAAACCGATAGCTTGAGCTTGTCCAGTTGCATTTTGGTGGATAGCGATCAATCCAGGAACGCCGAAGCCTTCAACGTACACACGGCGAACCATGTGACCTGGGGATTTAGGAGCTACCAGCAACACGTCTTTGTCGGAAGACGGGTTGATTTGACCGAAGTGAACGTTGAAACCGTGGGAGAACATGATGGTTGCACCTTGCTTCAGGTTCGGTTCGATTTCATTATGGTATACGCTTGCTTGCGTCTCATCCGGCATCAAGATTTGAACTACATCAGCCAATTTCGTAGCTTCTGCAACGGAGAATACTTCGAAGCCGTCGTTTTTCGCTTGCTCGAAGGATTTACCTTGACGAAGACCAACGATAACTTTCAGACCGCTGTCACGCAGGTTTTGCGCTTGAGCATGCCCTTGGCTTCCGTAACCGATAATTGCGATGGTTTTACCTTTCAGTACGTTCAGATCAGCATCTTTTTCATAATACGTTGTAACTGCCATGGATAATAGCTCCTCCTTTAATTTAAAAACCCTGTGAGTGGGCGGTCCAACGGACAATGTCCATCCCTATGGCGGAGTCATCCGCTGGATCCCCCACTCACAAAGGTACTTAACCTAATTAATGATTCATGTTCTTTCTATCAACCTATTTAACCGATCCGCGAATCATCGCCGTCGCTCCGGTTCTGGACAGCTCGCGGATGCCGTAAGGCTTCAGCAGCTCGACCATTGCGTCGATTTTCTCGGAATCCCCAACCACTTGAACGATCAAGGAGGAAGGTCCGATATCGACTACCGCCGCACGGAATGTCTCCACAACGCCCAGCACCTCGGGACGCGCGCTCGGCTCAGCATTCACTTTGATCAAGGCCAGCTCGCGCGCAACCATTGGATTGGCACTTAAATCGACAACCTTGATCACATCGATCAGCTTATACAGCTGCTTGGAAACCTGCTCCAAGGTTTTATCGTCACCTGTCGTTACGATAACCATACGCGACAAGCCTTTTTCCTCGGACTCACCGACCGTAATGCTCTCGATATTGAAGCCGCGGCGTCCGAACAAGCCGGACACGCGCTGCAGAACTCCAGGTTGGTTGTTGACTAAAACGGAAATGGTATGTTTGTGCATCATTCCGAATCCCCCATTATCATTTCATCTATCGTCGAGCCTTGAGTGACCATCGGGTAAACATTCTCACCCTTGCGGACCACGAATTCGACGAGCACCGGACCTGGGGTGTCCATAGCTTCAGCCCACGCTTGACGCGCTTCCTCTTTATTCGTCGCTCTTAAGCCTTTAACACCGTAAGCTTCCGCCAATTTGACGAAGTCCGGGCTGCCGGCCAGATCGATGTGACTGTAACGGTTATCGTAAATGATTTCCTGCCACTGACGAACCATACCAAGCACCTGGTTGTTGATGACTACGATTTTGACAGGAATTTTGTTGATCGCACAGATAGCAAGCTCCTGGGAGCACATTTGCATCCCGCCGTCCCCATTAACCGATACAACCAGACGGTCCGGATGAGCGACCTGCGCACCAATAGCTGACGGGAACCCAAAGCCCATCGTGCCCAAACCGC
The DNA here is from genome assembly GCF_002234615.1 of Paenibacillus rigui. GTDB lineage: Bacteria > Bacillota > Bacilli > Paenibacillales > NBRC-103111 > Paenibacillus_S > Paenibacillus_S rigui. Next base: position 47,772 of record NZ_NMQW01000001.1, read on the forward strand.
CGGAAGTCAGGAACGAACGCGGATGGTTGAATTTGTAGTATTGGGCCGTCCACATTTGATGCTGACCTACGTCCGTAGATACAATAGCTTCACCCTTCGTTGTCTCATGGATCATCTCGATCACGTACTGCGGCTTAAGCTCTGTATCCGAATCCTTATAGCGCAGCGGACGGTTCATCTTGTTCTCCTGAACCTGCTTGATCCAAGCTTCGGATTTCGCCGGCTTCACTTTCGTCAAGGCCATTTCCAGCACGGCTTTCACATCGCCGACACATGGAATAGACGCTTCGACAATCTTGCCGATCTCTGCCGGATCGACATCAATATGAACAATCTTCTTCGCATGCGGTGCAAAGCCGTTCACTTTCATTGTAACACGATCGTCAAAGCGGGCACCGATAGCGATCAACAGATCACAATTTTGCAGCGCATTGTTGGCCGTATATTCGCCGTGCATCCCCGGCATCCCCATCCACAGCTCGTGCGCGCTTGGGAAGCCGCCCAATCCGAGCAAGGTGGTCGTTACAGGAATGCGGGCCTTGTTCACAAACTCCAGCAGCTCTTTGGAGGCATTGGAGTATACAACCCCGCCCCCAGCCAGAATCACCGGACGTTCCGACTCGGCAATAGCTTCCAGCATCCGGTCTACCTGCAGCTTGTTCGGTTGAACCGTTGGGTGGTAGCCGCGAATATCGACCGACTCGGGATAGTAGAACGGCGATTTTTCATTGGAAACATCCTTCGGAATATCGATCAGAACCGGTCCTTTGCGTCCTGTGCTGGCGATATGGAATGCCTCTTTAATAATTCGCGGCAAATCTTTAACGTCCCGAACGAGGTAGCTGTGCTTGGTGATCGGCATCGTAATGCCTGTAATATCCGCTTCCTGGAACGCATCGGTTCCGATCACAGAAGTTGCCACGTTACCGGTAATGACGACCAATGGCACAGAATCCATGTACGCTGTAGCGATACCTGTGACGAGGTTCGTTGCCCCCGGTCCGGAAGTCGCGATACATACGCCTACCTTCCCTGTAGAACGCGCATAGCCGTCAGCCGCATGAATCGCGCCTTGCTCGTGACGAGTCAGGAGGTGTTTGAAATCAGGGTTGCCGTGCATGGCATCGTAAATATATAAGACCGCTCCGCCCGGGTAGCCAAAGACGCAATCCACGTCCTCCAGCAGCAAACTGCGCAGCAGCATTTCAGATCCTGTGATTACATCGGGTTGAAGCAATTCCTTACGCAATTGTTCTTTCGACTTTTGTGTGGTTTGAACGATCATGATTTATCCTCCTCTCGAAAACTAAAAAACCCCTCTCATCCCAAAACGCCAATAAATAGCGTCTGAAGGGACGAAAGGGGTTGATCTTCCGTGGTACCACCCAGAGTTTGTTATCTGCCTCACAGCAAATAACCTTAGCAGGTAAGATCAGCATAGGGCTGCGTTCATACCTTCAGCACGGTAACGTGTGCTATTCCGATTCCCCCTAATAGCTATGTCTGTTGTAGCTTAACATACTTTTCAGGGAAACAGCTCCGAGGTGAGCTCGTACATAAGGGATTAAGGCGTTGGTTTCAGCTGGTCCTCCGCTCTCTGAACATAAGAGCCCCTATAACTTCGTCCTCATCATTGCCGATTTCGACGTTGTTGCTATTTCAATATTATATGCCGGAACCATGTTGAAGTCAAGGCCTCTTTCTTGCTTGTTCGAATTGGATGCCGCGCCTGCGACACCACGCCTCTGAAGCAATTCATGAGTCTTATGAATCTAAAATAACCTTATATATCAAGGCTTATTCATGGATAGTTCGGCTGAGAAGCCCCTGCATAATTGAAAATAAAATGAGATTGAGGGGCCACTGCAGCGACAAGAGACCAGCCTGCCAAATTGTTCCTCCACAGCACCCGCGTTCTTCGCCAGTTAGAGCAGCCTTTTACCACCGCTCACTTAAAAATTCAATCGTCAAAACAAAAATACCCCCCACTCCACTACGCAATTGCGCGATGAATGCAAGGGGTATTCCTATGAAAAATGCTAATTAAGCATTTACTTTCGCTTTTGCAGCTGTTGCCAGATCGTTGAACGCGTTGATATCGTTAACGGCCAGGTCAGCCAGGATTTTGCGGTTTACTTCGATGCCGGACAATTTCAGACCGTGCATGAATTTGCTGTAGGACAAGCCGTTTTGGCGAGCTGCAGCATTGATACGAGTAATCCACAATTTGCGGAAATCGCGTTTTTTCTGACGACGGTCACGGTATGCATACAGCAAGGATTTCATTACTTGCGCGTTAGCTGTTTTAAATAAACGGTGTTTGGAACCGAAATAACCTTTTGCCAATTTCAAAATCTTTTTATGACGACGACGAGTTACGAACCCGCCCTTGACTCTTGCCATGATCCATTACCTCCAAATAGTTAAGTAGAATAAAGTAGAATTAACCGTTGATGTTAGACAATTGTTGTTTCAAACGTCTTACATCGCCAGCTGCCATCGTTGGGTTCGTAGCCAATACACGTTTCTGACGAGCGGATTTACCGGACAACAGGTGGTTTTTGTAGGCTTTGTATCTCATGACTTTGCCTGTACCTGTAATCTTGAAACGGCCTTTAAGGCTGCTATGTGTTTTCATTTTTGGCATGATGTGTAGTCCTCCTTAATATTTATGCTTGCTGCTTCGGCGATAAGATCATGATCATGCTGCGGCCTTCCAACTTCGGCCTGCGTTCAATCACAGAAAGTTCATCCACTTCAGCGGCCATACGCTCCAGCACCTTTTGACCGATGCTTGCATGGGCGATTTCACGACCACGGAAACGCACGCTCAGCTTCACCTTGTCGCCTTCATTTAAAAACTTCACGACGTTGCGCAGCTTCGTTTGGAAGTCATGCTCATCAATCGTCGCGCTCAAGCGTACTTCTTTAATTTCGACGATCTTCTGGTTCTTACGGGCTTCCTTTTCTTTCTTCTGCATTTCATAACGGTATTTCCCGTAATCCATGATACGGCACACCGGCGGCTTCGCCGTAGGAGCCACGTTCACCAAATCCAGATTCGCATCCAACGCAATTTGTAGCGCTTCACGAATCGGTTTAATTCCCAGCTGCTCACCATCTGCACCGATCAGGCGAACTTCTTTCACCCGAATCTCATCGTTAATTAAATGATCTGTACTAATAACCTGCCACCTCCAAAAAAGACTTTAATGTAAAATTAAAAAGACGCGGGCAGCAAGCGCCCACGTCCGTTAAAGTTCAAGTGATTGATATCATGATTGATTCACTCTAGCTTTGTAACCAGCCGACTCGCGTCAGTCAGGTGAGAAGTTTTGGCGCTTCTTCTTTTGCACTAAGAGATCATACCATAGCCCAGCTATAGAAGTCAACTCTTTTTCCACAAGGGACATTCATTAGCTGACCTGTTTGCTCTGCATTTCCTCCAGACGGATCACACGGGTATGCTCCGTATGGCTCCACTGCTTGTTGTTCTGCGTGAAGAAGGCATAGACGGTGATCGGCCACCAGGAAAGCATGAACACCGGAAGGGTGATCAGGTAAGCCCAAGTTTTGGCCGGCGCCTTCGCCATGATCAGCGCAAGCGGGAATTGGATGTAGCTCAGTATGCCGATGACCATGAACAGGTTCGGCGCGTAGTCGAACAGCGAAGCAAAGGACGGTAAGCCCGGCATCATCATATCGCACCACAGCACAACCGTAACGACGGATGCGATCAATACATTATACACATTCAACGCATAGATCGCGGTGTCGAGCTTGGCCCAGCTGCCTTCCTTCAGCCCCTGCCAGAACAAGGGGAAGAAGTAGCGGCGCGCCACATCGAAGTGACCCTGCATCCATCTCAAACGCTGTCTTGCCGAAGCTTTGAACGTTAAAGGCTTCTCATCATACACTTTGGCATCAAAGTTAAAGGTCGGGTTAATTCCGCGCTGAACGCAGCGCATGGTGAACTCCAAATCCTCTACCAGGCTTGTTGCGCCCCAGCCGATTTCCTTCAGCAGGTTCGTCTCGAAGCACATCCCGGTACCCCCAAGGAAGTTCGCCAAACCGAGGTTTTGGCGGGGCAGCTGCCACAGACGGTTGCAGTACCAATACGTCACTGCGTAAGCCGCTGTGATCCAGGAGTCATTCGGGTTCTTCGTATCCAAGTAAGCTTGGATAACTCTCGATCCGTTGCACAGATCGTTGTTCATATGCGTCAGATAATCCGGAGCAACCAGGTTATCCGCATCCAGCATGACGATCCCGTCGTAGCTGCGCGGCATTTTCCAAAGCTCCTTCAGCATCCATTCGATGCCGTAGCCCTTGCCCCGAAGCTTCGGATTAGTACGCTCGCAGGCGTATACCCCCATGCTGCGGGCAATTTGTGCGGTACGGTCGGTACAGTTGTCACAAATTACGAATACATCGTACAGTTCCTTCGGATAATCCAAAGCTTTCAAATTGTCGATCAACGCTCCGATGACCTGCTCCTCGTTATGGGCGGCAATCAAAACGGCGAACGACTTTTGTGGTGCATGCTGCGCTTTCGGTTTGCGTTGGTACCAGCCGAAAAACGTTAAAAAAAGCTGATAGACACCAATCAACGCCAAGACAACCTGAATGCCCAACAAAACATTGCCTAGCATCAAAAATCCCCCTTTTTATGTACCTCAAAGTTTTTCTCTCTCTACTTGTTTATTTACACAACTTCGATGGTCTCTTTTGGATTTGTGTGGGTAGCCGAATATGATTTTCCTCTCTTTACACCGTTTTGTCAAAAGCGTATTATTGCCTCTTAACGTCAGAACTGCAAGATAAAAGAAGAAAATCAGGATGATAACGGCAATGCTCTCTGCCATAGAGCTTTTTACATATGGTTTTCATCGTTTTTCGTAGATTTTCAGTTTCATGTCATTTCGCAACAATGGATTCCGACATCACGATCCTGCCGGAATTTCCCGCAACATTCAAATAGCTCGCATACAGCTCCGAAAAAATATGATCCCACGATTGCCGCAGGCTGTATGCGCGGCCGGCGCCAGACAGCTGCGCACGATATACCTCCTCATGATACAACAATTCCACGGCATTCACAAATTGTGCCACCTGCCCCGGATCGCAGAGCAGTCCGTTTTCCCCGTGGCGTATAGTATCCTTTACCCCGCCTGCAGCCGATCCAATCACCGGCGTACCGGAAGCCATCGATTCAAGCACCACATTCCCGAACGTTTCCGTAGCGGATGGAAACAAGAACACATCCGCCGCTGCGTAAAGGTCGCTTAGAGCCTTTCCCTGCTTGAATCCCGTGAAAGTCATATCGTCCCGCTGCCCGTACTGCTCCAGCATCGGTTTGTACAGCGGCCCTTCCCCCACAATAACAAGCTGCGAATGCTGGCGAACCTCGTCGGATAAGCTCAAATAGGTTTGCAGCAGCGTGTCGACGCTTTTCTCAGGCGCCAGTCTGCCGACATATAAAATAACGAATTTGTCCGCCTTTACCCCATAAGCTTCCCATACCCGTTCCCGATCAACCAAGGGATGAAAACGATTGACTTCGACACCGCGGGACCAGATTTCCAGATGCCTGAGCCCTTTCTCCTGCAGATGCAGCAGTGTCGAATGGGACGGCACATAAATTTTGTGGCACTCCTGATGGAACCAGAGCATATATTTCCAAAGCATCGGCTCCATCCATTGAAGCTTGTAGTGGTTTAAGTACTGGTCAAAATGCGTGTGATAGGAGGCCACCAGCGGCACCTGATGCTTTTTGGCATAATGCAGGCCGAGGAGACCGAGATTGAACGGTGTGGCAACATGAATGAGGTCGGGCGAAAAGGCTGTAAGCGTTTTTTTAAGATGAAGAGGGTTGGGGATAGCCATGCGGCATTCGGGATACAATAAAAAGGGTATGCTGTAAAATCGTTCCACACCGGAAGAGCCGGCTGATTCCGTGGTATCCGCTTGCGGCGCAAATACTTTGCATTCCACTCCCCGCGATTCGAGGAAATGAACCCAGCGACCCAATGTTTTGGCCACTCCGTTGACATCCGGCAGGTACGTGTCCGTGAACAAGGCTACTCGCACAGCATCCCCTCCTAAGCGTTTTGCGCCAGTCCTAGCTGGCCGCAGCAAGCATCAGCTATGGATCACTTCTTATTACCTACCAGTGTAGCCGCGGAGTGTTAAGAGAACGTCAATACAATATTAAATCTGCCCTCACGCGAATTTATCATTCGTTTAATCATCCATTAACAAATGCGGATTATTATATGTATATGATCCCTGTAGGGAGCTTATCCCATTAATTCAAGGAGGCGACTGCCGTGAGCCGAGTTGTATCATGGCTTCAGCATCATGAGAACCGCATGTTTTGTTGGGTGAACCAACGGCTTCAGCATACGTGGCTGGATCGTCTTTTCAATACGATCACCCACCTCGGGGGAGCAACGGCAACGATTGCCATTGCGCTTTGCCTGAGCTTGTTCGGAAAGGGCAGCCTGCAGCTTGCAGGCTTTCACTGCTGCGCCGTTCTGGCGCTCAGCCACATTCCTGTCGCTCTGATCAAACGCAAATATCCAAGACTAAGACCTTATCTCGTCGTTCCCGATACACATACCTGCAAAAAGCCCTTATCCGATCCTTCGTTTCCTTCCGGCCATACGGCCGCTATTTTCTCTGTAGCCGTTCCTTTGGCTTGCGCCACCCCCTGGCTGGCTCCAGTCGTTTTGCCTTTGGCCTGCCTGGTCGGCATGTCCCGTATTTATCTGGGGCTTCATTACCCCTCCGATTGCTTGGCAGGGTCTATATTGGGTACAACGGCGGCATTGGCAACGGCTTCATTTTTCGTATAAGCAGCACGCGGGTATACAATAATAGAAGATATTCTTATGCAAATTCATGGCACAAGGTATGGTGAACGCCGCATGCGTAAAAAAAGAGTCTTGTTGTTATCCGAAGGCTTCGGTGCCGGACATACCCAGGCCGCCCATGCACTATCCGTAGGGCTCCGCATGCTTTCTCCGGACGTCCAGACAAGGGTGCTGGAGCTAGGCTCATTCCTCCATCCTACGCTGGCGCCATGGATCTTGACCGCCTATCGCAAAACCGTCACCGTCCAGCCCAAATTGTATGGTCTCATGTATCGGGCACAGTATAAAAAATCGCTGAACCGATTGACCCGGCTTGCGCTGCACCGGATCTTTTATGCTCAGACAGCTGAAATTATACGCCAGCTTCGGCCCGACACGATCGTATGTACGCATCCCTTCCCCAACGCCGTCATCTCCCGGCTCAAGCGCGCCGGCTTGAACATGCCCTTATGTACGGTCATTACGGACTATGACGCCCATGGGACCTGGGTGAACTCCGAAGTGAACAAATATTTGGTATCGACGCCCGATGTCAAGGAAAAGCTAATCCACCGCGGCATCCCTTCAGAATCGATTCAAGTCACAGGCATTCCGGTGCATCCGAACTTTTGGGAGCCCCATAACCGCGAGGAGCTTCGTGCCCGCTTCAAGCTAAAGGCCATGCCTACCGTCCTGCTGATGGGCGGGGGCTGGGGAATGCTCCATAACGAGGAATTCCTTCAGCAGCTTATCGCATGGCGGGATAAAATTCAGCTGGTGGTCTGCTTGGGCAGCAATGAAAAAGCATTGGCTGCCATGGCGCAGGATGCCCGTTTCCAGCATGAGCATATTCGGCTGCTGGGTTTTACACAGGAAGTCGATAAATGGATGGATGTCGCCGACCTGCTGATTACGAAGCCAGGAGGTATGACCTGCACCGAAGCACTGGCCAAAGGCATCCCCATGCTGTTCTACAAGCCCATTCCCGGGCAGGAGGAAGAAAATTTGCAGTATTTCACCCAGCAGGGCTTCGGGGAGCCGATCAAATCCGGGGCAACAGTAGAGCAATGGTTCCGGCTGTTAACCGACCATTACCCGGAAGTGATAAGAATGAGAGCCTTGTTAATCCATCGCCCTTCTTACAAGCCTTCGGACTGCCCACGCGCCATTATGGAGCTGCTCGCACCTTAGCCTAGCTTCCACTTGGAGAAAGCAACCCATGTAGAACCGTTACCGGCTCTCGCGTTATAAACTTCGCCCTCTTCCAAGACGGCATCCGGCGGGTAAGGTACTGTGAAGCCATGGAATCCGATCGATATATTTAAACAGTAAAAAACAGCATGCGGGTTCCCGAATAAAAAAGGGCCGCATGCTGTTTTATCGTTCAATTACGCTTCGCTGCTATCTTCAGAATCAGCAGCAGCCGCTTGGGCATCCTCGTGCTTCTGAGCCGCTTCCAATTGGTGCAGATGCTTCTGCAGCGCCTGCTCGCCGATAACCACTTCAACGCGATGGATATTCACGCCCTTGTCATGAAACTTCGTTTCATACTCGGTCATCACCAAATCGGTTCTCGTCCCCTCGGCATGAAGGTCAAGAGAAATGTTACGCATCCGAAGTCCCATGTCCGCGAAGGAATTCAACGAAAATTCAAAAAGAGAACGGGAATCGGTTTTGAAATGAATTTCTCCGTTACGATTTAAAATGCTCATATATTTATGGACAAAGCCCGAATGAGTCAGGCGGCGACGGGCATGGCGCTTTTTCGGCCACGGATCGCTGAAATTCAAATAAATGCGCTCAAGCTCATCCGTATCAAACATATCTTCGATTTTCTCAATATTAAACAAGGCGAGCTTTAAATTCGCTAATGTGCCCCCATTTTCTTCCCGGGACCATTGGGCCTTCTCGCTTGCACGACGAATCAATTCATCGTACATATCGACCCCTATGTAATTCACATTCGGATTCAGCGAGCTCAGCTGGCTAATAAACCGGCCTTTGCCCATCCCAAGCTCTACATGAATAGGATGATCATTGCCGAACAGCTCTTTCCATCTTCCTTTATATTGCGCGGGGTCCAAAACAATCAAATCCGGCTGCGCCTCCAGCGCCTCCCGAATACCTTTCCTGCCACGTAAACGCATCTTCATCCTCCAAAAACGTGCAATAGTTTACAAAAACCTCTCGATTAGAGACGATTATACCCTGAATTGCAAGGAATGAAAAGAGCGGCTGATGGCTCAGCCGCCCTCTGCGTCGTTACATTTCAAGAGCGTGGTAATGGATCTTGTCGCTGTCAGGGAGCATCAGGCGCTCCACTTGGGACCTGAGCTTTTTGCGTGCATTCGCCGCAAGCTGCGGCTGCTGGTAAAACACGGCGCCGCTGCTCAAAGCTATAGCTTCCTTCAGGCTAAGCTCCACCACCAAAGTCTGATTGCCGAACGGAACCAGGACTCCATCCATAGCTCTTTGCCCCCTGCTATTTCGCTTCAGCTTAACGGTCACCAATACGATCTTCAGAACGGTTGCGGCTTCTCATGCCTGCCAAGCCCAGAAGACCCAGCAGACCCAGCCATCCCCAGCCACCTGTACTGCGTGTCGTGGTATCGGCATTTGCACGGTAGCTATACGTGTTATAGTTGCCGCCGTAGCCGTAGCCGTCACGGTTCGTGCCGTACGTATTCGCACGGTCCATCAAACGCTCGGTCGATTTGATCGGGTGGGTTATGGCATTGGTTACATTGTTTGCCGTTGTTCCCGTTGTAGTTCCTGTCGTACCGGTTGTTGTTCCTGTTGTCGTTGTTGTTGTTGGATTAAGTGTCGTTGTACCTGTAGTGTTCGTTCCTGTTCCTGTACCCGATGTCGTGGTACCATAAGTGCCGTAAGAACCCGTCGTTCCGCTGCCGCTATAAGTACCGGAGCTTGTACCTGTACCCGTGGCAGTCCCTGTAGCGTTCGCGCTGCTCATTTCAGCAAAAGCTTGAGCACCACCCATCCCCAAAGAAGCTGTCAAAGCCAAAGTGAGTACTGTTTTACGAAACTTGTTCATGTTGTTCCGTTCTCCCTTCGCAACGATGTATTATTGGTGCACTTATAGCATGGTCTTCGACGGAATCAAATATCCTTCTTTCCGGCTAGGAGGGTTTTGTCAAGGAAATATTCGCAAAGGGTTGGCATTTACGGTAAAATAGGAGGAAGCTACGTTTAGCAAAGGAGTCTTTTATAATGAAGCAAGCCGAACAACACCGCCACATTCCCGAGCTATGGGGAGACAAGCGGTTTCATACATGGAATGTAGAAATGCGCAAGCAATTCGGCACTAAAGTGTTCAAGGTCATGCTGGATGCGGGGTTCACTTGTCCGAATCGGGACGGTTCCATTGCAACCGGAGGCTGTACCTTTTGCAGTGCCCGGGGCTCCGGCGATTTCGCAGGGAGCCGCCGCGACGATCTGGTGACCCAATTCAATAAAATCCGCGACCTTCAGCATAAAAAATGGCCCGAGGCTCAGTATATCGGCTATTTTCAAGCTTATACGAACACTTACGCTCCGGTTGAGGAGCTTCGGGAATATTTTGAAGTCATTTTACAGCAGCCCGGTGTGGTCGGTTTATCGATCGCCACCCGACCCGACTGCTTACCGGACGATGTTGTGGAATATTTGGCGGAATTAAATGAGCGTACGTATCTTTGGGTGGAGATGGGCTTGCAGACAGTGCACGAATCCACGTCCCAGCTCATTAACCGGGCGCATGATACCCAATGCTACCTTGACGCCGTCGCCAAGCTGCGCAAGCATGGTATTCGCACCTGCGCCCACATCATCTACGGACTGCCGGGGGAAACGCACGAGATGATGCTCGATACCGGACGTGCGGTAGCCCAAATGGATGTGCAGGGGATTAAAATTCATCTGCTCCATCTTATGCGCAAAACGCCGATGGTTAAACAATATGAAGCCGGTCTGCTTCAATTTCTGGAAAAAGACGAATATGTTCAATTAATCGTCGATACGTTGGAAATACTTCCTCCGGAGATGATCGTTCACCGATTGACCGGAGACGCTCCCAGGGATCTGCTGATCGGTCCCATGTGGAGCTTGAAAAAATGGGAAGTGCTGAATGCGATAGATGCCGAGCTGCGTCTGAGAGATACTTGGCAGGGTAAATATTGGAAGCAAGCTGCAACAGAAACAGTAATTCGTTACAATAAAGAGACCTAACGGGCCAGAATCAACGGCTTCGCCGTCACTCAAGACGGCTTGCGTTTTTCAAGATATGGACGGAATCCCCCTCCCGGTCCAGCTTAGGGTAAAGGAGTGACAAAGATGAGGAAGCATATCCTTGGAGCGACGGCTCTCTTGGTCGTTGCTCTGTTGGGCGGCTGCAAGGACGCACCGGCGGTGCAGACGCCCAGCCCCGTGACGACGGACCCCGGCGATACCGCCGCGCAGACCGTTCCGCCGAAGGCCGGAACGGACGCCTTGCCGCTGTCCGGCAGCGCCGGTAGCGATGCTGCGGCTGCCCCAGGCGGCGAGCCCGCTGCGGGGCAGCCGACGCCGGAGCCGGCCAAGCCTTCGGCATCGGCCCCTTCGACTTCGACCGGGTCGAAGTCGAAGGCCGAGCTGCCGAAGGCGGAGCTGCCGCGGCTCGATGAACCGGCGGCCAAGCAGCCGGCGGTAGCACCGATGCCGACGGAGCTGGTGACGCCGAAGTCGAGTGGCACAAGCCCGGCGCCGGAGGCGGGCAGCGGCGGCTCCAAGCCGGCAACGGCGCCGATGCCGACGGATCTCGTGACGCCACCGATGGCCGGGGCGTCCTCGTCTTCATCTTCAGCGAAGTCGGCCGACGGTACGGTTTCGATCAGCAGCGCCTCCTCCTCCTCTGGCTTCGGCAAGGCCGAAGCGCTGTACAAGGATAACTGTATGGTCTGTCACGGTGACAAGCTGCAGGGCGACATCGGCCCGAACCTGACCAAAGTGGGCACCCGCCTTACAAAAGAGCAGCTCCTGGCCAAAATCAACCTAGGCAGCAAGTCGATGCCCCCCTTCCAGAAAACACTCCAAGCAGATCAAATTCAAGAGCTGGTCAGCTGGCTCGCCACACAAAAATAACAAGCATAGAATGGAGAGTACAATACTATGGGTTTCTTATCGATCCTCAGCTATGCCCATAAGCTGATCCAAGAACGTGTCTCCCCGGGTGAGACAGTAGTGGATGCTACTGCCGGCAACGGGGTGGACACGCTTTTTTTGGCCAAATGCGTCGGCCCCGCAGGCTCGGTGCATGCCTTTGACGTTCAAGAGCAGGCGCTGCTGCGCACGCGGCAGCGTCTGGAGCAGGAGCTGACGGAGCACGCCCCTGTGCAGCTGCATCACTGCAGTCATGCGCTGCTGCAGGAAAAGCTGCCTGTCGCAGCACAAGAAAGCTTAGCCGCGGTCATGTTCAACCTCGGCTATTTGCCGGGAGATGACCACCAGACCGTTACGCAAGCCGATTCGACGGTGGCTGCGCTCCAGCAAGCTGTGGAATGGCTGCGTAAAGGCGGCATTGTTACAATTATATTGTATACCGGGCACGAGGGCGGCGAGCAGGAGGCTGAGGCGGTTAGAGTCTGGGCCCAGCAGCTGTCTCAGAAGCAGTATCAGGTTCTCGAATACCGGTTTATGAACCAAAAGAATCATCCTCCTTATTGCATTGCGGTAGAAAAACGATAGTCGGATTGATATAATTCTAATAGATTCCTGCAGCCGGCCGAATAGCTTTCATAGCATGCATAGGCAGACGCAGGAAGTAGAGAGATCGAGTGCGAGCAAAAAAGCGGGAAAGTAGGGAATGTATTGAAACCATATCCTTTATTATTTAAGCCTGAAATGAAAGAACGTGTTTGGGGGGGCCGCAATCTGGAGCAGTTCGGACTGGAGCTGCCGGAAGGCCACATCGGCGAAGGCTGGATGATCGGAGATCACCCTAACGGCACAACCCAAGTGGCCAACGGGGAGCTGGCCGGTCTTGGCTTGGATCAAATCCGCGAGCAGTACGGCAAAGAACTGTTTGGAACGAAAGGCTTTTCCGAGAAAAACGGCCGTTTTCCTTTATTAATCAAGCTATTGGATTGTCAGGACGATCTGTCCGTACAGGTACACCCTAACGATCATTATGATAGACTTCCTAAGGGCGAGCTTGGCAAGACCGAAATGTGGTATATCCTGGACGCCAAGCCTGACGCTAAAATTATTTATGGCTTGAACGATGGAGTAACCCGTGAACAGCTTGCTCAGGCGATTGAAGAGAACCGGATCCTCGGCAGTCTTCGCGAAATTGCCGTAGAAGCCGGCGATTCGTTCTATATTCCTGCCGGTACTGTGCATGCGCTTGGCGCAGGGGTTCTCGTTGCCGAAATTCAACAAAACTCGGACAGCACGTACCGCCTGTACGATTACGACCGTTTAGGTCTGGACGGAAAGCCTCGCGAGCTTCACATCGAGGATTCCTTGAACGTGATTGCCTACGAGGGCTCCGGAGCCACCTATATGAAAACCGAGCTGCAGGCATCCAATGAATGGCTGACTCTGGCCAACTCTCCTTTCTTCGTTACGGAAAAAGGAAAGGTTGAGCAGGAATGGCAGCTTCAAACAACCGAAGCCAGCTTCGTCATTCATATTATTTGCGACGGAACAGGCACGATTCGCTGGGCTGACGGCGAATTGAACGTAAAGCCGGGACAGTGCTGCCTCATCCCTGCCAATCTTGGTGAATATACGCTGACCGGTTCTATGACCGTGCTGCGCAGCTATTTGCCTTAAGCATAGAAAAAGCCGATCCCCGGGAGGAACCTTGCGCTCCATCCTCCGAAGACCGGCTTTTCTTCATTTCTGTTTATATACTGGGCTCCATCGAGCCGAGTGCCATCGTAAAAAACTGAGCCCGCGAATGGGTATCCGTCGGGAAATGGACGATAAGCAGCTGCTCCGCATCGGTCAGCAGCTCCCCTGTTGCCAAATAGTGATCCAAGCGGAATGGCAGCACCTCGATCATGACATGCTTGTGAAGCTCTTTCTCGCTGATGTGCAGTGCGGCGAAGGTATCCGACACGTCCTCCGGCTTTTCCGCCAAGCTGCGGATGTAGTCGGACTGCGTGCTCTTATCCAGCGTAAACTCCCACCAAATTTTACGCGGCTTGTATTTGTGGTTCAAGAAATAATCGAGCTTCATCAAGCCTCCGATGACGTTCATTCCTTTTGTTCCCCGATGGACGAGGAAAGCGTGAAGCCGGGTAAATAAATCCTCCAGCTGATGGCCGATCTTTTGCCAGCCGCGCGATTCCCAGTAATCCCCGAACTGCTGGAAGAAGTCAAAGGCCGATGGAAACTCCTGACGGATCAAGTAGCTTACGGTATGATCCATCCGGTGCGAATTCCAGTATTTTTCCAGCACATCCTCAACACGTTTGATTCTGACAATATCCGAGAATGGCAAAATATCGTTGCCCAGAATCTCATAAGGAGCATGATCCATAAACTTGTAGCCGTATTTGTCGGCGTCCGCGCGCATGCCGGTGCCGCGAAGCATTTTGAGGAAGCCCAGCTGCAGCTCCTCAGGCCCCAGCTCGAACACATCATTGAACGTTTTGCGGAACGAGTTGTAGTCTTCCTCCGGCAGTCCGGCAATCAAGTCCAAATGCTGGTCGATTTTGCCGCTTTCCTTCACCTTCAGCACAGTACGCGTCAGCTTGGAGAAATTTTGCCGGCGCTTTACTAAGCTGTTCGTCAAATCGTTCGTCGACTGCACGCCGACCTCGAACCGAAAAATACCCGGCGGGGCATGCTCTGCCAAATAATCCAGCACCTCCGGGCGCATAATATCTGCGGTGATCTCGAACTGGAACACGCAGCCGCGGTGGTTTTGGATCAAAAATTCGAAGATCTCAAGGGCATATTCCCGCTTAATGTTAAAGGTACGGTCCACGAACTTGATCAGCTTGGCACCCGATTCAATCAGGAACAGCAGATCGCTCTTCGTCCGCTCCATATCGAAATACCGTACGCCTACTTCAATAGAAGATAAACAAAACTGACAGCTGAAAGGGCAGCCCCGGCTTGTCTCAAAATAAACAACCCGGTTGGCCAGACTTGGGATATCCTCCGCAAACCGGTGCGGTGTCGGAATGTCATCCAAGGCCAGCTTCGGACGCGGCGGATTAATGATAACCCTGCCTTCCTTGCGGTAAGCTGCACCGAACACACTGTAATATTTGCGGTCGCCGGTCAGCTCCTGCAGCAGGTGATGAAATGTCTCTTCTCCTTCGCCCATCACAATAAAGTCTACTTCGGGAATCCGGTTCATCCAGTATTCCGTATCGTAGGAAACCTCGGGCCCTCCCAGAACGATGATGAGCTCGGGATTAATTTTTTTGAGCATGCTGATAACGGTAATCGTCTCTTCGATGTTCCAAATATAACAGGAAAACCCTACAATATCCGGGGCTTTCTGGAACAGGTCGGATACGATGTTCATCGCCGGGTCTTTGATCGTATATTCGGTAATCTCTATAGGGAAATCTTTCTCGCTGAACGACTTTAAGTAGCGCAGCGCCAAAGACGTGTGGATATATTTTGCATTTAATGTAGATAGCACTACTTTCATCTCGGTACCCTCATTTGTTTGGCAGAATCGTTGCACTCTCATTCTACACGGAAAAAGGGCCGAACACAAAAAAAAGAAAATGGAACACCTCGTAAGGTTCATTCCATTTTCACGTTAATTCCAAGTATGCTCTGTGGAGGTCCACTCCGCCTCCGGCACTAAACCGGCAAGCACGAACTCGTCATTGCCCTCTGTGCTCCAACGGTTCGCTTGCGTGAACAGCTGCTCTTCGACCTGTTCTTTTTGCGAAACCAACCGTTCCACATGGCTTTCGCTCTCGGTTGTAAGGATCGTTTGGGTCAACTGCTTCCTCTGTTCAAGACGTTTGGCTAATTGATATAAGATCATTGTAGTTCTTCCTCTCGTTAATCGTTTCGTTATCTGCAGTATAGCCCTCCAATATTAAGACAAGATTAGAGGAACATAAACAGACCGTTAAAAATCACGGGATTTGTAAGCTCTGGCTTTATCTTTTCCCGGTGTGAAGAAATATATGTAAAACGATGGCGGATTATGCAAAAAAAATTGCATGCTGCCGCTTACGGCTGGAAAACCTCAGAGAAAGGGAGGGCTGCTTCCGGACAATCCCGCTTAGAGAGCTGTGCACTTGTTTAGGACAGGAGCAAGCCGGGCCTCGCTTAGCAGAATCCGACTTACTCCTTTTCCTTTCATACCCTTAAGGGTGAATTACCGTAAAAATGAGCGTCGGCGCTTGATTGATGTCCGTCCCTTCTCTTGTCTTCACGTGAACCATGTTATCGGCTGTCGCCATCGTCAAGCGGAAGCTGAGCGTTGAATCGGACTGGCTGTTAAAGAACTTCGTTACATCAAAGGTGACGTAGCTGTTATCCGCAATCGCTGTCACCTGCCCTAAGTAGACGTCCGTGACCGCTTTCTCCGGCTGATTATTAGCTGTAATCGTTGCCGGATTCCAGCTGTCGTCGATAATGCCGTACAGTTGAAGGTCCGAGCCGGTTTCCACGGATCCGACATACACCCTAAGCTGTACCGTGTCCACCGTCCCTGAAAGCACGGGCAAGCTCGATTGCAGGTAGCCGTCTCTGCGTCCACCTGAATATTTGACCAGCATTTCCGTCGCATTGTTGTAGTTCGTGTCCGCATTGGCGGAAATAATATTGTCCACATACGTATCCGCGTCCACGATTTGGGTCTGCTGAGAAGAAGGATACACCGTTACAGCCAAAGGAGCCGATGTCATTCCCAGATACGAAGCCGTAAGGCTCGCGCTTCCCAGCCCTTCGGCCACTGCCCATCCGGTCGGTGAGACGGACACCGCATTCGGATTGCTGCTGGCAAATACCGCGCCTGTCGTTACTGCTTCCGTAGACTGATCCGCAAATTGCAACGTGACCTCGAGCTGCTTCGGCGTCCCTCCCAGAGCGATCTGAGCAGGAAGCCCCGATAGAGTGATCCCTGTATACCCGGGCGTAGACAAGCTCAAGGTATGGCTTCGGGAAGTATGATTTCCTTGATCGAGCGCCTCTACCTGGAATACATACGTCTCCCCCGGCTCTAAAGCACGTGCAGTATAGCTGAGCTCATCCCCGAAGACCGTGTCCAACAGAACGCTGTTTCTGTAAATGCGATAGGCCACCACTTCCGTATCGTCGGAAGGGGGCAGCCACTGGAGACGGGCCTCGCGCGGAGCCACGCTCGCTTGTGACAGGGACTGGCCGGCAGGCCATACCGGTGCGGAAGCATCATTTACTGCAGCCGGTATATATTCGTCTGCACCGACATCTGGAGTTCCGGTTCTCTGCTCCCGCTCCATATCCAGGGTGACGAAGCCGTAAGCCCCGCTGGTTCCGTAGTCCCCAAGCGATGCGTTGATAGCCGGACTGACCGTGCTCAGCTTTTTATACGGTATCGTTCTCAGGCGCTCATAGCTTGAGGAGGTCCACAACCAGCCATAATCCTGCGGACTGAGCTGAAGCACCTCATTCTTCATATTAGGAAAGACGACTTGGACCTCGGAGGCGGTCAAAGGGACTGAATTCCCTGTAATTAACGGTATCCCTTGCTGCGGATACATCATATTCCCGGTCCACTGAACCCCGACGGGTGCATGCATGATCTTGATCAATTCATGCTGTGACCCGACGACGATATTGTTGGCGAACGTCAGATTCTCAGGGGGGATGCCATAACGGTCATAACCCAATTCAATGCCTGAGGTATTATTGATGAGCGTGTTGTTGGCGACGGTGACATTTTTGGCGATGAAGTGAGCGCCGGGCGTGTCCAGATGGTTCAGCATGTCATCCTTATCCCCTGTCGTAAAAGTAAGCGGCGCATCCCATACCGTCCCCGTCAATCCTTCGAAGTAATTATTGAATACCTTATGGTTCTCCCCGTAAACCCGGATCCCCCCGGTTCCCAAAGGCTCGCCTCCTGCCGTCGGATTCGGCGCCGTACGACCGTTGCCGATGAAGATATTGCCGTAAGCCGACGAGCTATTGCCTGCGCGCAAGGACAATGAGCCTAACGATTCGATAAAATAATTGTACCGGACCGTGTTGCTTCCGCTTTTGATCGAGACGATCTCAGGATCGGCGTCGCAATGGTCGAAAATGTTGTATTGGATCGTTGCATAGGCATCGAGCGAGATCAAGGTCGATACCCCAACCCGTATGCTTTCGGACTCATTCGTCTGACGGGATACGGTATTGCGGAAAATATTGTATTCTACCATATCGTGCTGCGTGATTTCATAGGGCCCCGTTCCGCTGCTGATCCCGTCGAATACGATGAATTTCCCCCGATCCAGCTTGTTCTCCATCAAGTTATGATCCACCCGGTTATCATGGCTTCCGGAGCCGTCGATGAAGATCCAGATGGAGGAACCGGATACCGAAGTCGTGCTCGGCGAGTGGAAGTAATTGTTCGTAATACGGATATGATGGGATCCGGTCAACCGCACCCAATTGCCTGCGCTCGTCATGGCGAACTCAATGTCCTGAAGCGTAATGTAGGAGCTGTTCTTCAGCAGCAGGCCGCTGGAGTTGAACTTGGCCATGCCTTTGTTTTTGGCCTTCACCACGATCGGCTGGGCCGCCGTTCCATTCCGTCCCGTCACCGTAAGACCGGCATAATTGCCGTCATCGAGCAAAATGGTGTCGCCCGGATTCGCCGCTGACAGGGCGCTGCCCAGCTCCGTCGAATTGTGGACGACAATTTGCGGCGAAGGCTGCTGCGGGGTCACCGTGACCGGCGCCGAGTCGGCTGACTGTCCGTCATTGCTGCGGGCTGTGACAATGAAGCTGTAGGCCGTCCCGTTGGTCAGTCCGGTGACCGTATAGGTGAAAGGGCCTGCGGCTGCGTTCGTTGCAGCATCCGCTGCGATGGTGGTATAGGCGCTTTCCCCCGGCGCTTGCCGTTTAACGTCATAATGCAAGCCTGTGACAACGCTCCAGCTCAACTGCGCTTCCCCGCTGCCGGCTGCGGCTCCCGTAACGGCAGGAGCGGTCACCGGATTGCCGGAGGCATTCGACAGCGCCACTTGAACATCGTCGAAGGCCGTTGTACCGGCATTGCTGTAGAGGCCGACTTGACCGGTTGCATACGGCGTCGTATCCGTACCGGACAGCACCAAGGTACTGCCGTAGTAACCTTCCAGCGTCAAGCTGCCGTCGATGTTGTGGATCACATTCAGTTGGACCGGCATGTAGCCGAGGCTGTCAAAATAAGGATTCAGCGTCGTGCTGCTGATCGAAACTCCGCTGGCATTCGTTGTCCCTGCTGTTTTCGGGACAGCGGTCTTGTAGCTGCCCGTCACCTTTTCCAAGTAAAATTGGTAGCTGGCCGAGTTCTTCTTCATCGTCAGCCGGTAATAAGCAGGCGAGCCGTTCATCAGCGAATATTTGGCCACCAGCCCTGCATAGGTGCTGTTGGCACCGGTAACCTTCAGCTTTCCGGAAATCGTGATGCTCTGGCTCGTGATCTCCGGCTGGCTGCTGCCCCAATAATCATGAGTCACAACGTAGGCAGCAGATGTGGACGCGTCCGTCTGCTTCAGAATATGATTCGAATATGTGGCCCCCGCGACGCTCTCCTCTCCCACAGACCAATTCGAGCTGGCTCCTACCGCATTCTTCCAAGGCTGTACCGCGGTTACAGAGCTTCCCATCGGTGAAGTATAGCCTGTCGCTTGGGTTCCGTAGCTTTCAAAGCCTTCGGTTAACGGGTAGCTGGAGGCCAGGGCCGAAACCGTTAAGGATTGTCCCGGGGCAGCCAATGAGAAGAACGATACCATAAGGAATAAACAAATTAAAACGCTTACATTTCTTTTTGCAGCAGCTGAGCTCATACTAAATCCATCACACTCCTTTTCGTGGAATACCTAAATTATAGGCCCCGCGTATAGCCGGGAGGATGATCGAATTTAAGCTCTGTTGCTGTTTTTTAATATGCGGTGTACATCCTAGTGCGATTGCTTGACGCGGCCATGCAACACCGGACACAGGGAGCTGCACACGGTACTCCCCGTTAGGTTCCCATATCCGGAATCCGAAGGATCATCCGGGTGCCCATGCCGGCTGTGCTCTCGATTTGCAAACCGTACTTCTCCCCAAAGACCAGCTGGATTCGCCTATGCACGTTCATTAAGCCAATGCCTCCACTGCGCCGGGTTCCCGGGCGAACGGACTCGGCCAGCTGGTTGGAATGAAGCTGCGCCCGCAAATACGCCAGACGCTCCGGCCGGATGCCCACCCCGTTATCCTCCAGCACAATCACCAGATCCTGATCCTTAATCCAGGCGTCCAGCCTTATAAAATGGTACTCCTCGATCCCTTCGGCAAACGCATGGGTGAAAATGTTCTCAATGAGCGGCTGCAGAGTCAGGCGCGCCATTTTTTTCAAGAAAAATGCAGGAGGAATGCGGACATCGAGCTCAAACTCCCTCCCTACACGGTGCTTCATGATCGTCATGTAATTCAGCACATGCTTCAATTCGTTCACAATGGCTGTTTCCTCGATATGCGTCTGCACCGAATAGCGGAACATATAGGCGATGGCTTCGACAATTTCGGTAATCTCGGAGGACTGCTTGATGACGGCATAGCAAATAATATTTTCGAACGTATTGTATAGAAAATGGGGATTGATCTGCAGCTGAAGCGATTGCAGCTCCGCCTTCTGGCGCTCCAGTTCGGCGTCCTTTTTACTGAGCTCCGTCCTGTACAGCGTATCCATTAATTCAGACAGACTCATCACCATCAGGTTGTAGCGGTCAATCAGCTCATCCAGCTCGTTGTTCGTCCGAAGCGGCGGAATCTTGATCCAATTGCCCTGCTCCGTCTGCTGCATTCCATTCTTCAAAATTTGAATCGGCTTCGTAATATGTCTTCCGAACCGGTAGGACAGCAGCAGTGCAAAAAGCACCGTGACTCCCCCGACGAGCAAAGACGAATAGCGGATGCTTGAAATCGGCCGCTTAATATCGTTCATCGGGACGGATGCGACCAGATTCCATCCGGAATAGGCGGACTTCGAGCTGACGAACATCCGGTCGTCGCCGAAGAAATCATCCGTAAACGACCTCGACTCGCTCTGATTCAGCTTCGCTTCAAGCGCATTGCTGATCGGGGCTCCGATCCACTTTTTATCGGGATGGTAGACGATACGCCCCTGGGTATCCACGATGGTGAAGAAGCCCTTTTGCCCCAGGTTAATTCCTTTCCACAGAGCGGAAAAATCGTCCGATTTGATCTCGATGGCGAGAATGCCTTTAAACTCGTTAAAGACCTGCCCGTGGATTTTGCGCGCCAAAGTAATGCGCTGATTGTTGCTCTCCGAGAACACCCGGTTATTAATGATCGTCATGCTGCCGTTCGGATCGGTTTCGCGGTCAAGCTCCTCCAGCGTCACCTCCGGCAGCGGGTCCTCGATCAGCTTCAAGGCCGGGTTCGCGTAGTACACCCAGTTATTATTGTAGTCGATCAAGTAGACCGTCATAATATCGGGCGATTTAATAAAGAGCGGATCGATAATATGCTTTTTCAAGTCGTTCGTAAATTGATAGTAAGCATAGTCACCTTCGGGCGGCGAGTCCAGGAAATCCTTCACCTCGCTGCTTGTAAAAAGAGATAGGTGCGCACGCTCATAGGAGCGTAAATACAAGTCCGTCTGATTGACGACATTCGAGACGATTTCGGTCAAATGCTCCTCGCTCTGCTCGCCCAGCTGAACGGAAGAAAGCTGATACGAGAAAAAACCGACAGCCGCTATGGAGATCACGATAACCGACGCGAAATAAACGAATATTGTACGGGCCAAGGAAGGCTTCATTTACCGGATCCCCATACTATGGCGGTATTCCAAGGGCGAAACCCCCGTCACTTTCTTGAACGTTCTGGAAAAGTGCGGGTAATTCTCGTAGCCTACCTCCAAGGCGATGTCCGTCGTACGGTAGTGGGGGATTTCCAGCATCTGCTTGGCCAGCTGGATCCGTTTCGTAATTCGATACTGCACGAAGGATTCGTGGTGCACCTTTTTGAATAACAGACTCAAATAAGGCGCGCTGATCCCCAGAAATTCGGCCACTTCCTCCAACGACAGCTCTTGGGTGATATGGGCGTCAATATAGGCTTTGGCCTGTTTCATCAGATCCAGTCCGCCGCGCTGCAGCGCCAGCTCATCGATCACCTGGTGAATGCAAACCTGAAGCTGGGTAAAGCATCGCTGCTTATCGGAGGTGTCGCAGATCATTCCCGCTCTTGGCTGGAAGCCCCTCAGCGACAGCCGCCTCATGATCATCGGCAGTCCGTCCTTCATCAGCTGAATGAAATCCGAATCTGAGGTGGAGGCCGAAACGCAGTATGCCTTCCATTGCTCCAGAAGAGACTCGGCTTCCGGAATTTGCAGCTTCCACACGGCCTCTACAATACGCTCCACCCAATCCTCATAGGCCGAAATGGAGAAGAGCGGCTGGCTTTGGACAACCATTTTATGCAAAAGGTCGTTTATTTTCATCGGTGTAAACGGTTTCAGAAGATACTCTTTAACCCCATAAGAAATACAAGCCTGCGCATATTCGAAATCGTTATACCCCGAGATGATGACCTTTTGGACGAGCGGGTATTTCTCATGCACCTGCTTGCACAGCTCCAATCCGTCCATCTTGGGCATGCGGATATCGGTTAACAAAAGCTGAGGCACCGATTCCTCAATCAGCTCCAGCGCCTGCTTTCCATTCGAGGCCGTCCGGATCGATTCGAACGCCGTCTGTGACTGCTTCAGCATGGCCACAAGGCCTCTCACAATGAGGGGCTCGTCGTCTACCACCAAAATATGCTTCATCGCCCGCCTCCTCCGTCTTCGTGTCTGTCTATGGCAAAAAACATTTGCCCGCCGGTCTTCCCCGCAGACAAATGCTTCACGCTCGTATGTTATGCAGATCGAAATTAAAAACGCTGCCTATCTGGCGGTGCTATTTCACGTTGGAATCCGCACCCAGCTTCACGCCGGTTTTCTTGTTGTACCGTTCTGTCGCTTCCTTGATTATATCATTGCCTCCCTTGGCCTTCCACTCCTCCAGCACCTTCGGCCAATCGGAAATCGGCTCTTTGCCGTACACCATTTTGAGCATATGATCGAGGATGACCGGCGGCATATCCGAGAATTTCAGACCCGCATCCGTATATTTCGCACTGGCTGTCAGCTCAGGTGTGAACGAAATGCCGTCGCGCCCTTCCTTGACGACAATGGTATCGAACTGTTGGATCAGCTTCTTGCCGTCGTCGGATAAGCTGAGCAGCGTACGGTTCAATGCCGTATCCTTGACCATACGCAGCATGACGGAGCGGAACTGCTCCTCATACGTGCCTTCCGGCGTGGTTGGCTGCTTGTAGACGACCTTGCCGTCCTTCATCTCGTACGTATCGCCTTCAATCCCGAAGTTGAACAGCTTATCTCCCGCATCGGTCACCATAAAGTTATACATTTTGACGATGGCGGCCGCCTTCTCTTTGCTCACCTTGCTGTTAATATAGGACAACCCGCCGGTGGAGCTGTATTTCATCATCCCGCCCTTGCCGTCATCCCCGACCGGAGAAGGAATAAGAATGACCTCGGAATTCGGATTGGCCGGCTTCGTATTATTAATCCAGGTTGTCAGCAGGTTCGCATTATGGTTCCACACTCCGGATTTCCCCGCATTAATATTATTCGTCCATTTGTTTCCGTCAACCGAAGCAAAATCTTTGGCCATCAAGCCCTCGTCGTACATTGTTTTGTATACCTGCAGCGCCTTCTGCATCGCCTCGACCTTGAAAAACTTCGGGACGATCTGATCTCCCTGCTTCTCGAACATCGTGCTGTAAGGCAACACATCATAGGCTCCGAAGATGGAGTCCGAATAGACGAAGTTTTGACGGAAGGCAAACGGCTGCTCCACGCCGTTCTTCTTCATCGCCCGCAGCACGTTCAGCAAATCATCGACGGTTTTGGGTACGGGCAGCCCGGTTTTGTCGAGCAGATCTTTACGGATAAACGTAGCGCGGCGGGAAGGTGAGGACAAATACTCCGGAATCGCGTAAATTTTGCCGTTATAGCGAACCTCGTCCCACGCTTCCTTCGGAATCGCTTTCAATAAATCCGGTCCATATTCCTTCAATAGGTCATCCAGCGGCATAAACAGTCCGCCTTTGATGGCGCCGCCCATATCCGGTCCTTCCGGAAACATACCCTGGATCGTATTGACCACATCGGGGATGTCGTTGCTGGCGAACATCAGCGCCGTCTTGGGCTTGAAGTCCGCATGCGGCACCAGCTTGATGTCCAGCTCGACGCCTGTCATTTCGCCAAGCTTTTTGACCCATTTGTCCTTATTGATATCCGGACTTGCCAGAGCATATTTATTGAGCGCGTCACTCATCGATAAGGATACCTTTACCGGAGTCTGTGCCCCCTGCCCCTGTGCCTTGCCTGACTCCTCAGGCTTGCCCGGGCTGGAGCAGCCTGCAACCGCCATACATGCCAATGATGAGACGATACCTGCCTTTTGCCAACGTTTCATCCTTCGTTCCCCCTTGTACCTAATCATAGTAGGTTTGATAAAAAAGTGAAGTCATGATTTGATCGAGCCGATCAGCATGCCTTTAATAAAGTGCTTCTGCAAAAAAGGGTACACCAGCATGATCGGAATAGTGGCGATAACGATGACCGCCATTTTCAGCCCGTCCGGAGACAAGTTCATGACATCGCCCGCCGTGCTGGCCAAATCGGACGAATCGGTGATGACAAACTCACGCAGCTTGACCTGTAGCGGAAACAGAGCACGGTTATTAATGAAGTAAAGCGCATTCGAGTAGTTGTTCCATAGTGTGACGGAATAAATGATAGCCATCGTCGCCATCGCCGGTTTGGACAATGGGAGAATAATGCTCCACAGTGTGCGCAGCTCCCCGGCTCCGTCCATTCTGGCGGATTCTACCAATTCGTTCGGAATCGACAAGTAGAACGACCGCATCACGAACAGGTTAAATGCGCTAATCGCGCCGGGAATCATTAACGCCCACAAGCTGTCCAGCATTCCGAGCGAGCGGATGAGCAAGTAATTCGGGATCAACGGCGCATGGAAAATCATCGTGATGAGCACCAGCACCAGGACGAATTTGCGTTCTCTGTATTCGTGCCGGGATAGAGGGTACGCCAGGGTCGCCGTCATCAATAGACTGATCAAGGTTCCGAGAACCGTGATCTGTACGCTGACACCGAAGGCACGCCAAATCGCTGCCTGCTTCAGCACCGCCGCATAATTCGACGTGGTAAACTCGACCGGCCACAGCAGCACCTCCCCGGCATTTATGGCCGTCGCGCCGCTAAAGGATTGGGCGATAATATTGATGATCGGCAAAATCATGATCAATGAAATGATGAGCAGCAGCACAGGGTTGAGCACCGCGATGCGGTGTGCCGGTTGTATTCTGGTCAAAGCGCCTACCTCCTTACCTTAATATAAGCCTTCTCCGGTCGCCTTCTTGCTGAACAGGTTCGCTGTCACAATCAGAAGGAAGCCGATGACGGATTTGAACAGTCCGATAGCGGTCGTATAGCTGTATTCCCGCTGGATCAGCCCGACTCTGTAAATGTACGTATCCAATATATCGCCTCTGGCCGTGTTCAACGGATTGAGGAAAACGAAGATGTTCTCAAAGCCCAGATCGAGAAAATTACCGATTTGGAGCAAAAACAGAACCGTAATCGTCGGCAGGATCGACGGAAGCGTGATCGAAAAGGCTTGTCTCCAGCGGTTGGCGCCATCCATTTGGGCAGCCTCATACAGGTCCGGATTGATCGAGCTCATCGCGGCCAAATAAATGATGGTGCTCCAACCTGCATTCCTCCATATGCCCGAGCCTACGATAATGGATCTGACGTATGAATCCTCCCCCATGAAATAAATCGGCTCATGGCCCGTCTGGCGGATTAAGTAATTAACGACCCCGTTGGTCGGGGACAAAATTTCGATCACGATGCCGCCTACCACGACCCAGGATAAAAAATGCGGCAAATAGACGGCCGTCTGGACAAAACGCTTATACATCTGATTGCGCAGCTCATTCATCATGAGCGCCAAAATGATCGGAATCGGAAAGGCAAAAACCAGACTGTAGAAGCCGATGGCGAGCGTGTTGTTCAAGATCCTCAGGAAGTCCGCATACTCGAACATCCGTTGAAAATTATCCAACCCCACCCATTCGCTCTTCCAAATACCGGCGAAAATATTATAGTTCTGAAACGCCATCACCGATCCCAGTAAAGGGGTATACTTGAAAAGCAAAAAGTATAAGATCCCCGGCAACGACAGCAAATACATCACTTTATATTTGCCGTAGTAGGACAACCACCCGCGTTTTTGTTCCGCCTGCCGCCGTTCCCCTGCTCTCGGCTTTACCGCGCTGTAGCTCATGTCATCACCCTATCCAAGTTGTTATACCTGAAGTGTACAACGGAAGCTTGAATATAGGGATGCGGTGAATTAATGTGAGTTATCTTTTTTTAATATGCGGCTTCCGTAACACACAAAAGAAGCCGGTCCCTGCGGCAGGAACCGCCCAAGCTTCCATTATTTTACCGTCCCCCCGGCCCCATACGAATAGCCTGCATCAGGCTCAGCAAGGGATCCCCGGCCAATTTCCGGGCATTGTCTTTTTTTGCAATCCCCCGAAGCCTGCCTTGAAGCCTCCGGAAACGGCACTTCTGTACCTCGGTTTATCGGGCTGCCCGAACATGATATAGTGGTACTATACATTCCATGAGTATCGGAGCGGAGCCTTTCAATGAATAAGAAAAACGATCATCATCACAAACCTAACCCATTCAATCCAACGAAGCGTCCGGCAGGTGGGGTTGAAAAAGCCGGTGCAGCCCCTTATCAGGCAGCTGACCGTCAGCGAAAATCAAAGAGACTGGGTGGCAAGCCTTTTCCTTCTAATCAGAAAAACGGGAGCAAGCCTTACGGTGGAACCGGTGAGGATGTGAAGCCGGGGGACCGTATTATCGTCACCATAAAACGGATCGGGATCAACGGCGAGGGTGTCGGTTATTACAAAAGAAAAGCCGTCTTCATCGACGGCGCGCTTCCGAATGAGGTCGTCAAGGCAGACGTGCTCAAAGCGGAATCGAATTATATTACGGCCCGGCTTGTGGATATCGAGAAGCGGTCGCCGGACCGCCAGCAGCCGCCTTGTCCGGTATACGACGCCTGTGGAGGCTGCCAGCTTCAGCATATGACCTATCCCGCTCAGCTGCGGGCGAAGGAAGAGCTTGTACGGGAAGCCTTCTCCCGCTACACGCCGGCATTAAAGGAGCTGCCGATGCGCCCGATTCTCGGGATGGACAACCCGTGGGGCTACCGGAACAAAGCGCAGCTGCAGGCCGGCTGGCAGGACGAGCAGCTGATTACCGGCCTCTACTCCCCCGGCTCCCACCGGGTCGTGGACATCTCCGGCTGCGCCGTACAGGATCCGGCTATTAATGAAGTAACGGATACGGTCAAAGCGATTCTGACCCGCCTGAACATCGCACCGTATCAAGAGCGTACCCGTCAGGGCACGCTCCGGACGCTCGTCACCCGTGTCGGCCGCCAATCCGGCACAGTACAGCTCACGCTGATTACGGCGACCGAGCAGCTGCCCTCCCGGGAGGCGCTGATCGCAGCGATCCGCAAGGAGCTGCCGATGGTGACAACCATCGCCCAGAACATCAACGCCACCTCCACGCCGCTGATCTTCGGCGAGGAAACGCGTGTGCTGTGGGGCAGCGAGCATCTGGACGAGCAGCTCGGAGACCTGAGCTTCTCCCTGTCGCCGCGGGCATTCTTCCAGCTGAACCCGGAGCAGACCGTGAAGCTGTACAATGCCGCCAAGGAGGCCGCAGGCTTGACCGGCGAGGAGCTTGTCGTCGATGCCTACTGCGGCACCGGCACGATCGGACTCTGGCTTGCGCCGTATGCCAAGCAGGTGCGCGGCATCGAGCTTATTCCCGAGGCGGTCGAAGACGCCCGGCGCAATGCGCGTTTGAGCCATGCGGCGAACGCGGAGTTCTATGTCGGGCACGCGGAGACGCTGCTGCCCGAGTGGGTGAAGCGCGGCATCCGCCCCGACGTCGTCGTCGTGGATCCGCCGCGCACCGGCTGCGACCGCCGGCTGCTCTCGGCGATCGCGGCCGCAAGGCCTGCACGACTCGTGTACGTGTCGTGCAATCCGAGCACCCTGGCCAAGGATTGCCAGGTGCTGCTCGAAAGCGGCTACCGGCTGGCATGGGCCCAGCCGGTGGACATGTTTCCGCAGACGTCGCATGTGGAGTGCTTAATTTTGATGGTTCTGAATTAATTGTAAATAGCAATCAAAGTTTACCTAAAGCCTAAAGCGTCTGCCTAAGAGCCGAGCGAAATTCAGGGATCCACTCCTGTTTTTCCTCTGCTCTTTTTTTATTATGCAAACTTTAATTAACCAGGAAATTGGGAGAAATGGGGGGAAGGACCGAGAAGCCTTGTGGCTGTAAGGATTAGTGAAACGGTGCATGTGGGAGGATTTCAGGTATACGTATTGCTCGAATGCATTGGTTTTTATGATTGTGTACCCTTAAATTCTGTTATTAAGCTCTTTGTGAAGAAGATCGCTGTGCTTAGATTGCATTTCTTTTATGATTTCTAAAAACGTATTGACATCCTCAGATGGATGTAAGGCATATAGCAAACCATAGGGGATTGTAAAGTCCAAATCGCTTGGGATGGTCACTAAGGACGGATGAATATCTGCCCATGCATCCAATGTTAGCATGACAGCACCACTTTCCTCACAACGATTAAATACATCAATATCATAAAGGCGCGGAACATCTTTAATTCGGATTTTAGGATGGTTCCTTTTTAAAAAAACGCGAATTTCCTCAATGACTGCACTTTTTCCACCGTTCACCACAGCCAGCATCTCTCCATACAAATCTTTGACAGACAATGTTTTTTTAGAAGCGAGCCGATGGTTACGAGATACAGCAAAGCAAAAGCGGTAACTTCCCAACTCAAGCATATGGAAATGTTCCTTCCAGTTTTCTGTAAGGGTTGGCCCTACGATGAAATCAAAGTGTTTGCCGATGGTGCGATAAGTGGTTGGGAGTGTATAAGCATCATCCTCAAAATGGACAATTTTGATTTTGAACTGCGGATATTGATCGCTGATTTCATTCCACAAATCTAGCAAAACCTTGCAGGGATTAAGCATAGAGGTTCCCACGCGAATAATATGCTGACTTGCCTGTGCGGATTGACGCATGCGCAGCACAGCTTCTTGAAAATACTGCAAAATAAATGCCGCATCCTTGCTAAAGGATTTTCCTGCGTCGGTGAGCCCAACACCATGGTTAGTACGAATTAAAAGAGGCACTCCTACTTGCTTTTCCAATAAATTCATTTGCTTCATCACAGCGGTTGGAGAAACAAAAAGTTTTTCAGCTGCCTTGGAAAAGCTACCGGACTCTGCTACCTGAATAAACGTATTTAATTGTTCATTCATTTATAGAACCTCCCTTTTGCATAAACTATTAGTTAATACCATGCTAACCTTTTTGAACTTCCGTATCAAGTGCTCCAACTGTAAGATTAAGGAGGAAAGCAAGCAGAGCACCTTGAAGCGCCGATCTGTTTTGCTCATTTCAATAACCAGTTATTTTTTCAGGAGCGTGCTTGATCGCCTCCTCCCAGTAACGGTTTGGCCAATCTTCTCAAAGAAAGGAACATTTATTATGGAAATTCAGAACAAGGTCGTTCTTATTACTGGAGCATCCTCGGGTATCGGCTTAGCTACAGTACGCCGCTTTGCCGCTGCTGGTGCTAAATTAGCACTGGTAGCCCGCTCTGCCGATGTGCTCCATCATCTTGCCGAGGAATTACAGAGCCAGGGAAGCGACGCTATCGCCCTGCCTGCTGACGTGAGCGATTCGAAACAAATTCAACAAGTCATTGAGGAAACGATGCGCCACTTTGGTCGCCTGGATGTGGTCATCAATAACGCAGGACAAACTGCAGTTGGAACGGTCGCTGACCTCAATCCTGATGACTTCCGAAAAATTCTTGAACTCAATGTGTTTGGACCACTAGCAGCTATGCAAGCTGCGATCCCTATCATGCGAGAGCAAGGGGGAGGACTGATCATCAATATAAGTTCAGTGGTCTCCAAGATGCATATTGCTGGAATAGCAGCTTATGCAGCTACCAAAGCCGCTTTGAACATGCTTTCCGATACGGCACGAGGTGAATTAGCCTCAGAGAATATTCGTGTTATTACCGTCAATCCGCGTTCAACCGCAACGGATTTTGGCAAAAACGCTCTCGGTGTTCGTCAGCAGCGACAAGGTTTTACTGCTCCCACTCCTGCTGATACTCCTGAATTCGTCGCAGAGAAAATCTTGGCTGCCGCTTTACATGAGCCAGATGAGCAATATATGGATTAATGAGCTTTTGCTATTCTTGCACATGGGGGCAAGGAGCATTTTTACCTGCCGGACGCGTTCATGTGGAGTCCGTCGTGCTGTTGGTGCGGCAGGACAATTAAATCGGAGATGTATTGGCGTAAACAGCAAAGAGGGGCGGCGAGCCCCTCTTTTTGTCAGAATGAATACGGCTAATTGATGCTTTTTAATCCGTCAACTTATTCAGTTTTGTAAAGTAATTCAGTCCGTCATCGTCAATATTACTTCTCCCATAAGCATCTAAAAAAATATCCCTGTATGTATCCGTCTTCAAGTTATAATTTAGGGTCCATATTCCCCAATAGATATCGTAATGTCTGTCACCTACTCCACCATATCCTAAATCAATAAAACCTTTGAATGAAAAGTGATCCATTATGATATTAGGCAGGCAGTAATCACCATGTATTACCACATTGTCGATAGCCGAATAGCTGAACTCATTCAACATATTAAGGTCTATCCCGTTAATCTGAGCATCATTTAACAATTCATGAGTTCTATTACCATACGGACAGCCCTCGATAGGTAGTGAGTGCAGCATTTTTAGATATTCGCCGAACACACACGCCAATTTTCTTGGATTCTCAAGGTGTAATTCCGCCGTTCCGTCTTCTCCACTTACCGCTTCAGTAAATAAATAATCATAATCTAAATCTGATTCGTAGGCAATGGCATTCGGTGCGACGTTATGTTGATGTAAAAATTTTGTCATATGGTATTCACGTTCAAGCGTACCTCTTTTGCTTATCTTTAGAAAAGCACGCTCTGAGCCCGAAACAAAAAGTGTCTTTGCATGTTCGGAACAACTGCTATCATAAATTGTTGCCCCATTTATAAACTGCCTAATGGTTAGAGGTATGGTCTCTATATCAAAGGAAACCTCTGTTCGTTTCATGTCATTCCCCCTCCTCGCACAATGATTCCCTTGGTAAATGTTAACATAAATTTTAGATTATTTTGTGTAAGGTTTGATTTCATTTAATTTATCTTGATGAACTTAACGGCCTCTAGACATCGATGATTAACAGTATCAAAAATGTTCCTATGATACAAAGTTGATCTGATCATACAAAAAAGTGCGTACTGTTCGATAAGAAGTATAGCTGGTATTCTAACAAACAAGCGACCCGAAGCTGTCGTTTACATTTTAAGGATAAGGGGTGCAAAAGAGTGCCGGAATATCAACTCACTTGGAAAGATAAGCGTATCATTTGGGGGACTGCTATTGATATTGAGCCGCTAGTTGGCAAATATCCTAACGATTCCATCAGGCAAGGGGTGAACACGGCCTTGGATTGGAATCTGCCTGGAGGTATATATCGGGCCAAAGAGGTAGTTCTAGAGCTGGATAAGCTGCTCGAGGCAATGCTGGTTCAGCTTGGTGAACCGGCAAACGGCGATCCGAAGGTGTTGTTGGATAGCCTTCAGGCCAATTTGGCAATTTCCGGGCGAACGTCATCACTGCCGCTTGGACCTTTGGCTTTAGAGGATAAGGCTGGTGTTGAGCTTACAGCTCAGGCGGTGCGCATAAGCGAACAATTGGTAAGCTGGGCTAGGGAAATTAATTCGCAAAAGCGGGCACTCGCACAATACGGGCCAGAAACGCTCGGAGAACTGGAATTCAGAAGCCATTGTTATGGCCATACCCTAACCCCTGCGGCTATTCAACAGGCTTTCGGACCCTCAGGCGGCCCAAGGGTGATGCAGTTATATAATGAATACCTGCACCAATTTGTTTTGCTGCGGGATGCATTGCTTCCGTTCGCTAATTGGGAGCAAGTTCCGTTTGAAGTTCAAGAACATACGGAGTTCAAAGGGCTTCGTTTTCTGGAGCCAGCCCGCAAGACTTTTTTAACTCGATTGCTTGGCAAGGATTTAACTCACAAATCGATTGTCCAGTATGCGCAGCATGTGGTCAGCTCGGGTTTGACCGCTGCCGGCTATGGCTTTCAATATCGTCTGGGGACCGTATTGCCGGCTGGCTTGGGAGAGTCGGCCCGGACGGCGGCGAGATACCTTCTAAAGTGGCATCCGGTCCAAACCATACAAACAGAAGACGCAGAAGATTTAGCCGCAGTCTCTTTCGATTATGAATATGGCGATTACTATGCCGCACCACGTAACGAGGCAGGAACAGGTATATTAGGGAACGAAAATATCCTTCCTGTTTCTGAAGACCATTACGATGAGCCTTCCATCGCTAGGCTGCTGCCGAATGCGGGCTCCGATCGGACGACACTGCGAATCAGTCTGAACATGGAAGACCGCGAATTTACGGTAGATCTAGGCCAACTCTTTCGGGGACAACGATTTTTATATCGACCGCAAGAGAACAACAATGCCAATGCCACTGTTGTGAGGCGAACCCCAATTAGCCTGCATCAGGCGGCAAATATTCTCTCCCACCCGGGGCTTGTGACGAATGCAGATGGAATTCATTTCATTCCGACCGGCGGAAATGAACTTGTGCTATGGGCTTTGTTAGGAAAGCTATATCCCGAAAATGTAGTGTTGTTGGACATCGGCGATGAGGAAGAGCTGGAGTCAGCACATGCTGTCGGCAAGGGATTCGGCACCAAGTTTTTAGTGCTGTAAGTCTTTTGGCGCATGGGCGGAAGATGGGACGGCAATACCTTGGATTGTGGTAGTTGCCGTCTGTTTTATTCTTAGGTACGTTTATAATTCGTGTCGGTTACTTCATTTGGAAAGCTCTCAATATATGCGGTGCCGAATGTGCATAGCATTTTAAGCATAGGGACCATTACTTCACCCAGATCGGACAAATAATATTCTACCTTCGGCGGTGCAACCGGATAAACCTTGCGAATAATGAGCCCGTCGCTTTCAAGCACTCTCAATTGCATCGTAAGCATGCGTTGGGTCGCGTCAGGAAGCATACGTTGCAGTTCATTAAACCGTACCGGCCCCTTAATTAAGTGGTTTAAAATCGTTAATTTCCATTTTCCACTTAATAAGTTTAAAACAATTTCCGATGTGCAGCGATACGTTTTATTTCTAAAGTCTATCATCGTTCCATCCATCTCCTTTCGTAGATTAAGTATTGGAGATTTTATTTTTTCTCTAATACCAAGTAAATTTATGGATTTAATAAATCATATAATTTTATTATTAACAACAAATTTCTTAATGTCAACGGAGGATTTTATGTCACTCGACCGGATTGAACGCATGCTTGAGATCATCTCTTTCTCATGGCTCCCCCTGCTGAAGGGGGCCGTTTATTACACAATTCCACTGGCCATTGTATCCTTTTTGCTGGGAATCTCTTTTGCCTTTTTCGTCGCGCTGGCCAGTTTGTCAAGCAATAGGGTGATCTATACCGCATCACGCAGCTATATCTGGGCTATACGTTGTACGCCCGTGCTTGTACAGTTGTTTATCATATTCTATGGGCTCCCTAACCTAGGTATTGTGCTCGACCCTTTTGTCAGTGTTATGATCAGTCTTACCGTCTCCGAGGCAGCCTATTGCTCTGAAATCATCCGCGCGTCTATTCAGTCGGTAGCGGCAGGACAGTGGAAAGCAAGTTACGCCTTGGGAATGTCGTACGGCCAGACTTTAAGAAAAGTAATTTTGCCCCAAGCAATTCGGGTATGCATACCGTCATTTGGAAATCAGTTTATCTCATTATTTAAAACAACTTCGCTTGCTGCACTGGTGACCATTCCTGATTTGTTCGGTGCAGCCCGACTGATTGCCGCTTCCACTTTTGAGCCTATGCTGCTTTACTTGGTTGCGGGCGCTTATTATCTGATACTTTGCTCTCTATTAAATATCGCTCAAAGCCGAATAGAGAAGAACTTCGTTTACATCAAAGCTCATTAGGAAAGGAGGTGTCCGATATGCTGTTAACCATCAGGCAATTGAGTAAACAATTTGAAGGAAGCGAAGTCCTTAAAAACATTAATATCGATATCACCGAGGGAACAACTACAGCCATCATCGGCCCTTCAGGTTCCGGCAAGTCCACGTTATTGAATTGTATAAATTTGCTGGAGCTGCCCTCACAGGGCACCATTCGGCTTGGCGACCATTCCTTGACTTTTCCGACATCCGAGAAGCTTAGCCATCGGACGATTCTGGAGTTTCGTCAGCAAACAGGCATGGTGTTTCAAGGAAA
This sequence comes from Paenibacillus rigui, assembly GCF_002234615.1. Taxonomy (GTDB): domain Bacteria; phylum Bacillota; class Bacilli; order Paenibacillales; family NBRC-103111; genus Paenibacillus_S; species Paenibacillus_S rigui. The sequence goes on from NZ_NMQW01000001.1 coordinate 82,411, forward strand.
CCATTTGTTCCCGCACATGACTGCTTTGCAAAACATCATGCTCGGTTTGGTCACCGTCAAAAAAAAGAATAAAAACGATGCACTTGTCTGCGCCAAAGCGTTGCTGCACAAGGTGGGACTGGATGCTTACGGCGAGCGTTACCCGTATCAGCTTTCCGGGGGACAGCAGCAGCGGGTCGGCATTGCGCGCGCCATGGCCATGGAACCCAGAATATTGTTGTTTGATGAACCTACCTCGGCCCTGGATCCCGAATTGGTCGAAGAAGTATTGGAAGTAATGAAAGATTTGAAGCGTGAAGGTATGACATTGTTTGTTGTCACGCATGAAATGGCATTTGCCCATCGAGTCGCTGATAGTGTTTTCTTTATGGACCAGGGTGAAATTATCGAACGCGGATCACCGCAGGAGGTTTTTTCAAAAAAAGACAACGAAAAGCTTCGATATTTTGTCAGCCGCCTATCTGCAGGATTACTGAATTAACTTGTGCCAAGCCAATTCCAATATCCACGCGGACTAAAAAAAGGGGATTACAGATCATGAAGATGAATTTCAAAAGCGTTATCCTTATTGCGCTCATTTTGGCTTTGACCTTGTCAGCTTGCGGAAAAGAAGCCAGAAACTCCAGTCAAGCAGATTCGTTGGCGCGTCTGCACCAGAAAGGCGAAATTGTCGTTGCAACTACCGGAACGTATCCTCCTTATTCTTTTCAGAGCAGCGGAGGCTTGACCGGCTTTGATATTGATATATCCAAGGAAATCGGGAAGCGGCTTGGTATTACTGTAAAATTCAGCGTTGTTGAATTTGCCGGCATGTTCTCCGGGCTGGATGCTGGACGTTTCGATACGATTCCTCAGCTTGCCGCTACAGAGGAGCGTAAGAAGAAATATGACTTTACCGCTCCGTATCAGTTCTCTTCCTTGTCGCTTATTGTGCTTGAGAATAATAATGAAATCAAACGCTTCGAGGACCTGAAGGGCAAGAAAACTCAAGGGGAGGCCGAAACCGTTCAAGGGGCGCTTGCTTTGAAATATGGGGCAACCTTGGTGCCCGCGTCCTCGGAGGCAGTAGAGCTGCTGCGCACAAACCGTGTAGACGCGCTCATTTACAACAACCTTTATTATCTTGATCTCAAAAAAAATCGCCCTGATCTAAAAATCAAGGTAGTGGATCAAGCGAAGGAAAACGACACGGCCTCCTTTGCTTTCCCCAAGGGCAACGAGGCCACCGTTGCGGCATTTAACAAAGCGCTCGCCGATATGCATGCAGACGGTGCTTATGCAGAAATATCAACCAAGTGGTTCGGCGAAGATATTTCGGTGAAATAAAAAGAACGGTAGTAACCATAAAGGGTTCCACCCTATTCGTCTTGCATAATAAGTGGCACCCTTTATGTTATTTGATAATTGAGTCAGTAAAATAAAAATGTGTAGCAACAATCTCATAGAAGGTTGGTACTTCTTGCCATCTGCATTCTTTGTATGTATATAGAAGGGTTACAGCTTAAAGCTGGATAGCTTGTTCTGCATGTCTTCTGCCAGCTCCGCCAAAAATTTAGACGAACGGGTGACATCCTCCATCGTCGCAAGCTGCTCCTCACTCGCCGCCGAGGTTTCCTGACTGGCTGCAGCCCCCTTTTGCGTAACCCCGCTCACCGTGTCCATCGCCTTTACAATGCCTTCGCTGCCTTCCTTAATTTCGCGGATCGCTCCAGAAACCTCCTCCACCCTTTGCGTCACATTCATGACGGAGCGGTCAATCAAAGCAAAGGCGGAATGCACGCTCTCCGCAAGCGCAATCCCCGTCTGCACACTCTTCGTGCCTGCGTTCATCGACTGCGCCGCCTCCATCGTCCCCTTGCGAATCAAGCCAACCAGCTCGCCGATTTGCTTGGAGGAGGCCGAAGACTGCTCGGCCAGCTTGCGGATTTCATCTGCGACCACCGAGAAGCCCCGACCGCTGGCTCCCGCACGTGCCGCTTCAATCGCCGCATTCAAAGACAGCAGGTTGGTTTGCGTCGCAACCTCGTTAATCAAACCGATGATTTCCCCGATTTTCTGCGAATGTCCGCTGAGCGCGGCAATGATAAGGCTTGTGCGCTCAGTGGAACCGGAAATCTCCTGCATCTGATCCACGACCCGCTGGACCGACTCCGCCCCGCGCTGCGAGGATTCTGCCGCTTCCGCCGTACAGCTCAGCATATCCGCCGCCTGCCTATCCATCCGCCGGATATGCTCATTCATGCCGGTTACGGCATCGGTAGCTGTAGTCACACTCCGTACCTGCTCCTCCAGCCCGAAGCTCAGTTCGGCGGTTGCTGCGACAATCACTTCCGATGCATTGACGGTTTGCTCGGCGCTAGCCGTCAGCTGCTCCGCGCTGGCCGACAAAGTGACCGAGTTGTCATTGACTTGCACGACCAGACCTCGTATGGAATCCACCATCTTATTGAAGGACAGTGTCATCTCGCCAAGCTCATCCTTGGAACGATAAGTCCCTCTGACGTTCATATTTCCTGTGGAAGCCTGCGTCATCAATTGTTTGATTTCCGTTAACGGACGCGTGATCATCCCGCTGATTACCAGATTCAGCAAGCCGAGCAAAATCATCGAGAGTGCAATGATCCCAATCGTCGTCCATTGCGCTCTGAAACCAACGCTCCCATTTTGCTGATTTAACTGCTCTGCAGCTTCATCACTATTTTTGGAAATATCAGACAAAATTTGGTTCATTTCATTCTGCAGCGGCTCGACTTGGGAAATATACAACGTATATGACTCTTTATTTTGATTCTGCGTCGATAACCAGCGAACCTCGCTTTGTGCGCTCATATACGAAATCCGAATTTTGTTGTATTTGCCCAGTGACTCCGCCTGGAAAGCATTCTGGTTCATCTCTTTAAGTGAATTGTACAGCTCTGTCACCTTTGCGTTACGATCTTGAATGAGCTGTTCCAGCTTTTTCTTGCGTGCGGGGTCGGTTGAAATGATAATATCATAGGTATACGCCTGGATTTCAAAGGTCATGGTACGGATTTCATTTACCCATTCCTTCGGTACCATAACATTCGCATACATTTGCTCCGAGTTCTTCTGTACCGTGCTTAAATACTTGTAGCCCGTCAAACCGACGACCAGCAGAAAAAACAAAGATATGACGAATAACGTAATCATTTTCTTGCGGATCGATAGTTGACTTAACCACCTCATGGGGATCGTCCCTTTCAGCTATAATGTCAAGGTAGACGAAGGTTGAGAGCAAGCACTCATGCGCGCAAAAAGTTTAAGGCTGACACAGCGTATATTTTTGTCGTTTCAATCAGCTCATCTATTTCGACATATTCATCGGCATGATGCGGAACGTCACGGCCGCCTGCACCGGTAGTCACAATCGGAATGCCTTCCATGTGAAGAAAAGTTCCGTCCGTAGCCCCGGGGACTCCGTTGTATACCGGCTCCTTGCAGGTTACGGTGCGGTAGGCATCCGCCATAGCCACGACCACCGGTTCGTTTGGATCTGTTAAGGTCCAAGGGCGCTCTTCAATAACTTCCAGCGTCGCCTTGAAATCCGGATCCATTTCACCCAAGTGCTCCAAGATTTGTTCCATCTGCTGTTTCAATATGGCGTGGTCCTGGCCGGGAACTGTCCGAATGTCCAGGGCCGTCATACAAGTATCCGGCATTACATTGATTTGCGGTTCGCCTTTGACCGGCCCCAGCAAAATCGTCGGCGTAATGCTGGGCCAGCCTAGCATCGGATGTGCGCCCAGACGTTCCTTCTCGCTTTGCTCCAATTTTTCAAGCTCCACTACAATTCTGGCCATTCTCGTATTGGGATTAATCCCCGTCAGCGGCATGGCTCCGTGCGCCATCTTGCCGAATGTCTTAATAATGACACGCATGGCTCCCTTCTGCATGACGCACAGCTGGTTCTCTTCCGGCTCGCAGATGATTGCGCCATCCACCCCTTTGGCCCAGCCCTTCTTAATGAAATCTTTGATGCCGATCATCAAACCTTCTTCGTCACAAGGAACACAAAGCAAAATTTTCCCGCTAAAAGAAGCTCCGGATTTTTGAATGGCCCGAACCGCAGAAATGGCGGCGGCCAAATTATTTTTCGTATCGCAGGCTCCCCGGCCGTAAATTCTTCCGTTGTCGATTTGCGCACCGAATGGATCATACGTCCAGGAATCCAGATCCCCTTCCGTTACCACGTCGGTGTGCCCTTCAAACAGCAGGGTTTTACCCGGTTTCCCTGAATCCAGGAAGGCAATCACATTCGGCCGGCCGGGTACCACTTCTTCGTAGTGAACCTCAAGCCCCATCTCGGTAAGGTATTTTTGTACATATCTGGCTACCTTCTCTTCGTTTCCTCCTTCGACGTCCGGACGATACACGCTCTTGATTTGAACAAGCGCCCGGGTCAAAGCCACCAATTCCTCCGCATCCACATGGTTTACAACATTTTCAGCGATCGTTTCACTCATCTTCCTCTTCACCTTTCTATGGTTTAATCATATAAATGGCAGGACACCCAATGATTCGACGCCTTTTCTTTCAGCTGGGGAACCTCCGTCTTACACCGTTCCGTCGCGTGAGGACATCTGGTATGAAATATGCAGCCCGCAGGAGGATTCAAGGGAGAAGGAATATCCCCTTTCAGAATAATGCGGTTTTTTTTGAGCCCGGGGTTCGGGATCGGCACGGCGGATAATAAAGCTTGTGTGTAAGGATGCAAAGGCTGGGCAAACAATTCATCCGTTGGCGCTTTTTCCACAATTTTACCTAAATACATGACGCCGATACTGTCCGCAATATGCCTTACAACACTAAGATCGTGTGCAATAAATAAATAAGACAGCTCGTATTGCTCCTGTAATTCCTGCATCAGGTTGATGACCTGCGATTGAATGGAGACGTCCAGCGCTGAGACAGGCTCGTCGCAAATAACAATTTTCGGATTTAACGCCAACGCTCTTGCAATACCGATCCGTTGCCTCTGTCCACCGGAAAATTCATGCGGATACCGGTAATACTGATCCTCCCTCAAACCCACCTTGTGGAGCAAATCCATCGCCCGCTCCAACCGTTCCTTCTTCGTCCCGATCTTGTGAATTTGCAGCGGCTCTTCGACTGCATGGCCGATATACTGTTTCGGATCCAACGAGGAATGAGGGTCTTGAAATACCATTTGAATTTCTCGGCGCATCAGCTGCAATTCTTGACCTTTTAATTGAAAAAGATCCTTACCCTTGTAAAAGGCCTGCCCGTCCGTAGGCTCCGTTAAACGCATGATGGTTCTTCCCGTCGTGCTCTTCCCGCAGCCGGATTCCCCGACAAGACCGAGCGTTTCCCGCTTACGGAGCGTAAATTCAACGTCGTCTACGGCCTTCACATACTTCTTTGGCCCGCCGAAAGGTGTGGACACCGGGTAATACTTTTTAATATGCTTGACGGTTAGAAGAGGGGCTTCACCCTCTGCATTACTGTGCCGCATGAAGTCCGCCCTCCTTTTGCACAATGGCCTCATAGTGCCAGCACCGCACTTTATGCTCTGTCCCGCTCAAATCGGGCGCCGATTCTTCGCACAGCTTCGTCGAATAAGCGCATCTTGGAGCGAACCGGCAGCCTTTGGGCACGTTGGATAATGGAGGCACGCTGCCCTGAATAACGTACAATTTCTGCGAACGGTCTCCATCAAGCTGTGGAACGGACTTCAACAGCCCTTTCGTATACGGATGAAGCGGATTGGCAAACAAGTCTCCCACCCTGGCCTCTTCGATCACTTCCCCCAAGTACATGACGACTACCCGGGTGCATACCTCAGCTACCACGCCAAGATCGTGGGTAATCAGGATGACGCCCATCTTGAGCTCCTGCTTCAAATCCTGAATCAAGTCCAAAATTTGCGACTGAATCGTCACGTCAAGTGCGGTAGTCGGTTCATCCGCAATTAACAGATTCGGCTGACAGGCGAGCGCGATGGCGATCATGACCCTTTGGCGCATGCCACCGGATAATTCGTGCGGATATTCACCCGCTCTTTTCTCTGGCGAAGGAATTCCCGTCAACCGCAGCATGTCGATGGCTTTCGCGTAAGCTTCCTTCTTCTTCAGCTTTTGGTGAATCATGATCGATTCGGCAATTTGATCCCCGATCGTATACACCGGATTCAAAGAGGTCATCGGGTCCTGAAAGATCATAGAAATTTCATTTCCCCGGATGTCTCTCATCTCTTCTTCCGTTAGGCTTAGCAGGTTTTTGCTTTTATAGTTAATTTCCCCTTCATACCTTGTCGTCTTCTCGTTCAGCAATCGGAGGATGGATTCCGAAGTGACGCTTTTTCCGCAGCCCGACTCTCCGACAACGCCAAGCGTTTCCCCTGCGGATACCCGGAAAGAGACGCCGTTGACTACGGTGACAGGGCCATTTTCCGTGAAAAACGTCGTTTTCAGCCCCTTAAGCTCCAGTAAGCATTCATTTTGCATGATCAGGCTCTCCTCCTTCAGGATGGATGATAGATGATTCCCTGCCGTCAAGCCGCTACTTCGCCGCCTTTTTCGAATACGGATCGAGCAGATCCCGCAAACCGTCGCCAAACAGATTCAACCCCAATACGGATAACAGGATGAACGCGCCAGGAAAAACCGTCATCCACCAAGCGGAGAAAATAACTACCTTGCCGTCGAATAAAATGTTGCCCAGGCTTGGATTCGGCGGAGCGATACCTGCTCCGAGAAAGCTGAGTGCCGCCTCAATCAGAATGGAAGAAGCGAAGACGAAGGTGATCTGTATAATCAAAGGGGACATTGTATTAGGGGCTATATGCTGCCAAATGATTCGCCAGGAACTGGCCCCCTGCGCTCTCAGCGCCTCAATGTAAACCTGTTCTTTCACAACCATGGCAGAGGAACGGACCACACGCGCGATGGCAGGTATGCTTATAATTGATAGCGCGATGATGACATTAATCATATTCGAGCCCAGCGCCGCCGTAAGAGCTATAGCCAGCAAAATTCCCGGAAACGCCATTAACCCGTCGCAAATTCGCATCAAAATATGATCGAGCACCTTATAATAAGCGGAATACAAGCCAACCACCGTTCCCAAGATCATCGTAATTAGAGCGACTAATAATCCGACGACCATCGATACCCTCGTACCGTACACCACGCGGCTGAATACATCCCTGCCGAAATTATCCGTGCCGAAAAGGTGCGCCAGGCTCGGAGGCTGAAGACGTTCGGCTGTTTTCATCTCGTAGGGGGTATGTGAGGCCAGCAACGGAGCAAACAAAGCGATGATGCAAAGCACCGCCATGACGATGCTTCCGGTTAGCAGCAGACGATTCGAAACGAATCGGCGGATCACCAAAGAGCGACGTTCTACCTGCAGCTTTCGCCTTGCATTAGGGAAAACCGTTCCTTCCAAAGCTGAATTTGTATCCATCGCACATCTCCTTTCTATCCGACTTCATGATCTTCGACTTAGGCGCACCCTCGGATCAATGACACCATACAGCAAATCCACTAGTAAGTTGATCAGCACGTAGGAGACAGCAATCATGAGCACAACGCCTTGAATCACCGCATAATCCCGTTGACTGATCGACTGGACGAGCAGTTGGCCGAGCCCTGGGATATTGAATACCGATTCGATGACAACGGCTCCGGCGATTAATGTTCCGAAGGTTTGGCCAATAACCGTTAAAATTGGAATAAACGCGTTTCTTAATGCGTGCTTATAGACTAGAACAATCTCTCTAACCCCTTTGGCATAGGCGGTCTTCATGTAATTCATGCTTAACACATCCAGCATCGACGATCTTGTCATCCGGGCAATTAACGCCGCTTGAATAAACCCTAACGATATGGCGGGAAGAATGAGATACTTGAGGTGCATCCACAGCCCAGCGCTTAACGGCCGGTAGCCTGCAACGGGAAGCCAGGCGAGCTTTACCGCAAAGAGCAGGGATAACAGCAAGGCTAACAGGAAGCCAGGCAAAGAAATGCCGAGCAGGGATACGATCATGAACGTTTGGTCGACGCCCGTCCCCCTCTTTCTGGCTGCCATAATACCCATTGGAATCGCAAGCAAAACAGAAATGCCTTGGGCTAGAATCGCCAATGACAAAGTAGGCCCGAGATGGTCCAGAAACAGCTTTAAGACAGGCTCTTTTAAAAAAATGGACATGCCCAGGTTCCCTTTAAAAACACCTGTAAACCAGATGATAAATTGTTTCCATATCGGCAGATCCAGGCCAAGCCCGTGGCGCAGCTTTTCGACCTCATCCGGGCTCGCTTCCGGCCCCAGCATGACAGCAGCGGGATCGCCCGGCGTCAAATGAATAACAAAAAAGATAACGACAGCAACGATTAATATGACAGGTATCAAAGAAAGAAGTCGCCCAAGGATATACGTTTTCAAATCGGTTCCCCTTTCTATGATTCAACCGCCTGCTTCGCGCCTGACCATCAGGACACGAAGCAGAGGGGATGATCATTTGAAATTATGGTGTAATGGTCGTGTTCCAGAATAGCGGACCGTTGAAATCCTTGAAGCCTTTTACCTTATTGGAAGCAGCTGTAATCTGCAAATATTGGCCTACCACCAGAACCGGATTTTCCTGCCAAAATGCCGTTTGCAATTCAGCGAAAGCGGTTTTCGCTTCTTCTTGCGTCGTCGAGGCTTTAATTTTCGCCAAAAGCTTGTCAATTTCCGGACTGTTCGTCCAGCCGGGCCAATTCGCCTTCGAATCCAGGAACGGGAATTGGAGCGGCGTGGCGTTCGCCGGGAAGCCGGTGAAGAACATTTCCCACTGGTCGGACTTTGTCCGGCGGTCAAGCAGTGTAGACCAATCCATGACCTCAAGCTTGACGTTCATACCGATTTCCTGAAGCTGCTGCTGCGCCGCAACCGCCGGATTATACAGGTTCGGATATTCCTTGGATGTCATAATCCGCACTTCTTCCCCGTTATATCCAGCTTCCTTGAGCAGCTGCTTCGCTTGTGCAGCGTCATGCTTGTCGTAATTTTCTTTGCCGGCATTCGTATACCAGGCGGATTGCTCGCTCATCATCAAGCCCGGATCCAGCCGGAAATAATCAGGACCCGTAAAGCCGGCTGTCATCAGTGCCTTTTTATCCAGCGCCATATTTATCGCCTGCCGCGCCTTTACGTTCGTGAATAGTCCTTGTTTTTTATTAAAAACTAACGTTTGAAGTCCGAATGGATACAGAATGGGGCTAACGTTTTTAGCATTTTTTAATTGAGGGAGGGCATCCAGCGCCACTTGGGATACCATATCGTATTCTCCGCTAATCAGCCCATTAATGGCTGTGGAGCTATCCGGAACATTATAGTAATACAATTCATCGACGAGGGCTTCTTTCTTACCGGACAATCCGCTGGAAGGCGTAGTTAAGGGTTGATAATCCTTAAACTTCGTAAGCAGAAGATACTGGTTTGGCTTCAATTCTTTAAATTGGAACGGGCCGGTTCCGATGTATTCCTTCACACCTGTTGCATCCGCTCCATCAATGGCCTCTTTAGGCATAATTGCGGGGAATTGCTGCATCTCGGCCAACGCATACATCAGAACATAAGACGGAGTTTCTACATGAAGAATAACCGTATAGTCATCTTTCGCTTCCCAGGTTGAATTACCAAGATTGGCTTTTGCCGTAGAAGCGATTTTTTGCCACTTCTGCATGGAGGCGATGACATCCTCCGCCTTCATTTCTTTGCCGTTATGAAATTTGACCCCCTGTCTTAACGCAAAGGTAATGGTCTTGCCGTCTTTACTGATTTCGTAGGACTTTGCCAGCATAGGAACCACTTCATATTTTTCGTTGATCGTAACGAGCGCTTCAAAAATTTGTCTCGCCGTATGTGTCGTGGCATTGGCGGTCGTCATATGCGGGTCCAGCGTCTTCGGCAATGCGCTGTATGCAATTCTCAGCGTTCCTCCGGCCGCCGCCGATGCGGACTCCTTGGACTTCGCTGCATCCGGGCTTGATGAAGGCTTGTCCGAACTACAGCCGACCAAAGCTACAACAAACGATAACATTAACATCAAGGTACACCATGTTCCTCTTCTCACGTTACCCACTCCCTTTATGTTTTTTCTTTCTGAATAGCGTGGCCCATGTTTCAATAGATGACTTGGTGTAAAAACAGAAAGGTTAACACCTCCTTATATACTTTTATGTAATATTACCTTACATAAATATTCTATTTTTCAGAATAAAATCGCTTACCTCCCCTTGTTTCCAGCTTTCCAAGACAAAATTTTGGGATTTTTCATTTATAATTCACATCCAATGTATATATTATATAACATTTTTTCTGTTTAAAAATATACTAAATGTACTATAGAATTACTATATTTTGTTGCATTGTGTACATTGAATGGCCTTCAGGAAAACTCGGCCGCAAAAAATGAGAAAAATCGGCAAGGGCAGCTATTTGCCGCCCTTGCCGATTTCTGTTTGCAGACGATGAACTGTATGAACCGAGCCGACCGGATCGGGTTTCCAGGTAGATAGGACCACGCCGATAATAACAATAATGACACCAAGGGATTGACTGTAAACAATAGTCCCGCCGCTAAGCAAAGTGATGAGCATTGTCGAAATGGGGACCAGATTAAAAAACACGGCAGTCCGATTGGTGCCAATACGCGAAATGCCCCAGTTCCACCATAAGTAAGCCATGAAAGTCCCGAAGATAGCCATACACCCGATGGCTAACCACATTTGCAGAACATATCCGGCCCCAGCTTCCGCATGCGAAAGCCGGATAAAGGGCAGCAAGCAGAGAGAGCCGGCAAGCATCGTAATCGCGCTGGTGGCGAGCGGTGTGCTCTGTGACAGCAGCTTTCTCCCCAAAACTCCGTAAACGGCCCAAGAAGCGTTGCCGATAAATACCATCAAATCTCCGACCGAGATGGCACGCAGCATGGCCAAGGAGCCCCCGGTGATAACAAACAAAACCCCCAGGAAGGAAATTACGATCCCTGCCATTTGCCGTACAGCGATTTTTTCTCTAAGGAGCCATACGGATAAAATGACCGTAACGGATGGATTCGTTGCCGTAATTAATGCGGCATTAATAGAGGAGGTATGCTTCAGACCGGCGAATACCAGCGCATTAGTACCAAACACACCTATCAATCCAATCAGCGCATACTTGGCTAAGTAGGGACGAATCCCGCTCCAGGATGGCCGTTCCTTAAACCAGAATAACAGCAGCATACAAAACGATGCTAAGACAAACCTCCACGCAATAACACTCATCGGATCCATGACATCGATGGCCAGCTTGCCCAAATTAAAATTCGCACCCCAAAACAAAGCTGATCCGATAAGCGCTGCGTAAACTAACATATTTCGCATAAGACACCTCATTCATTTCCTTGCACAGTTCAAGCTGTCTTTCTTACCAACGAGCGGTGATCATCTTTTTTCGGGTGAAAAATTCAACACCGTCCTGTCCGTTCGCATGAAGGTCCCCATAAAACGAATTTTTCCACCCTGAGAATGGAAAGAAAGCCATAGGCGCTGGTACGCCCAAGTTTACGCCAAGCATGCCGGCCTCTATATTTTCACGGAAATAGCGCACATGACTTCCGTTCTTCGTGTATATGCAAGCCCCGTTTGCAAACGGCGACTGATTGCTCAGCTCCACCGCTTCGGCCAGCGTTTCGACACGGGCGATGGAAAGAACCGGCGCGAAAATCTCGTCCTTCCAAATGGACATCTCTGCTGTCACCCGGTCAAAGAGCGTAGGTCCTACAAAATAGCCTTTATCCTCATAGGCGGTATCCTTCCGCCCATCCCGGACAAGTACCGCCCCTTCGGCTTCCCCGGTTTCAATATATTTGACCGTCCTTTGCTTATGCGACTCACGAATGACAGGGCCAAGGAAAATGCCTTGCTCTAATCCGTTCCCGATACTTAGCCCATCGGCTGCTTTCTTCAGCTGGTCGATTAAGTTTTCGGCAACATCGCCGACCGCAACGACCACCGAAGCCGCCATACACCTTTCGCCCGCCGAGCCGAATGCCGCATTCACAATCTGTTGCACGGCCTGGCCCAAATCCGCATCCGGCATCACGATGGAATGATTTTTCGCACCGCCCAGCGCTTGCACGCGTTTCCCGTGGGCTGCGGCCGTTTTATACACATACTCCGCAACAGGCTGCGAGCCGACGAAGGAGATGGCCCTTACATCCGGATGCTCCAGCAGTCCGTTCACTACATCATGAGCACCGTGCACGATGTTCAATACGCCTGCCGGCAGACCCGCTTCAGCGAAAAGCTCGGCCAGCCTCATCGCCAGCAGCGGAGTACGCTCCGATGGCTTCATAACAAAGGTATTGCCGCACGCAATAGCTAAAGGGAACATCCAGCATGGAACCATCATAGGGAAATTAAATGGCGTGATGCCTCCCACGACGCCGATCGGATAGCGATACATACCGGACTCGATATTCGTCGCAATATCCGGGAGCTGCTTCCCCATCATCAGGCTGGGGGCACCTGCGGCAAACTCCACGCACTCGATGCCACGCTGCACTTCCCCGTAGGCTTCCTCATAGCTTTTGCCGTTCTCGACAGTGATCAGCCGGGCCAGCTCCTCCCAGTGATCATGCAGCAGCTGCTGATATTTAAAGAGCGTACGCGCTCTTTTGGGGACCGGCGTTTTCCCCCATACTTGAAAAGCCTCCTTCGCCGCAGCAACCGCTTGCTCCAAATCCGCCCGATTGGATATCGGAACATAGGCCAACACTTCCTCCGTTGCCGGGTTGACCACAGCCTCCTGCTGCCCGGAGCTCGATTCGAGCCATTGACCGCCTATATAATTTTTGAGCCTGGTTACTTGGGTTGAGATTGACATTGATCATTTCCCCTCTCGGATTCAGCAGTCGTTTCCGTATCACATTTCGCTCATTAAGCTAACGTTGCGAAAGCTTCCACTAGCGTATTTACTATAAAGTCCAGTTCCTCGTCGGTTGTCACAAAGGGCGGACTTAATGTCAAAATGTTGTTAAACCCCGGCACCGTGTCGCCATTCTTCCCTATAAGCAAACCGCGCTTTTTGCATTCGGCAATGACCTGCATTACTTTGCCCGCCGATGCGGGAATCTTGCTTTCCTTATCTTCAACCATTTCGATCCCGGCAATGAAGCCAAAACTGCGGATATCCCCTACATTCGGGTGCTCCTCCAGCACTTCCAGCTTCCGGCGCAGCGCCTCACCCAAAGCGGCCGCACGTTCCACTAATCGTTCATCCTCAAGGATCTCCAGGTTTTTCAATGCCACCGCACAGGAAACCGGATTTCCTCCGAACGTATTGACGTGGCGAAAATGCGAGTCGGCCCCGGAACCTGTAAACTTTTCATACAGCTCTTCCCTTACGGCCGTTGCCGAAAGCGGGGAATAGGCGCTCGTAATTCCTTTTGCCATCGTAACGATATCCGGTTTAACGCCAAAGTTCTGATGGCCGAAACGTTTGCCGGATCGTCCGAATCCGCAAATCACCTCATCCACGATCATAAGAACACCGTGTTTATCGCATATTTCCCGGACCGAAGCCAAATATTCCTGCGGCGGAACGAGCACACCTCCCCCGGTAATCACAGGCTCCAGAATGATCCCTGCCACGGATTCCGCGCCCTCCCAGTTAATCACATCATCGTAAGCCTGCGCACATTCCATATGACAGCTTTTATCATTTTTGCCAAAGGGACAGCGGTAGCAATACGGCGGCGCAATATGCTGAAACCCCGTACTGAGCGGCTCATATTTTAGTTTCCGTTGGGCTTGGCCGGTTGCTCCCAAAGCGCCCATTGAATTCCCGTGGTAGGCACGGTGCCGAGAAATAAATTTGTACCGGGACGGTTCTCCGTTCTGATGGTGATACTGGCGGGCGATCTTGAAAGCTACCTCATTGGCGTCCGAGCCGGAATTGGAATAAAAGATCCGGAACCCGCCGCCCAGCCATTCGTTCACCTTCTCCGACAATTGAATCGCCGGAAGATGACTTTGCATTAACGGATAATAAGCCAGCGTCTTCATCTGCGCTGCGGCCGCATCGGCAATCGCCTCCCGCCCATGTCCGACATTGACACACCACAAGCCCGACATCCCGTCGAAGTAACGCTGCCCATCAATATCAGTAATCCAACTGCCTTCCCCTGACGTAATGATCATCGGGTTCGGGTTATGAGGCGAAATATGATGCCAAACATACTGACGATCTTTTTCCAGCAGCGTTTCCTTGTCTAAACCCGGAGCATCGATTTGATTCATTGCTTCCACTTGATGTTCTCCCATGCACATAACCGCCTTTAAACCTAGATTTAATACTCACATGGTATCTCGGATACGGGTTCTTTTCATCATACAAAATGATTGATGTTGACCTTAAATGTAGTTACAATATGTAAAACCAACCTTAAACGCCCGTTTGGAGGAGATTGTAGTGAAAAGCGAACAAACGCTTACGGTACGTGATATTTTACAACGCCCCTTGTTTCTGCAAGCCAAACTGATCGCCGGAAACAAAGGGATTACACGCAGCGTCGGGTGGATTCACATTCTGGAGATCACGAATGCCAAGCTTTTCACGAATCAACACGACCTCATCCTTACCACCGGACTCGGCATCCACGAGCATACCGAAATCCGCATGATGTACCTGCAGGAGCTGATCAACCAAAAAGCGGCCGGTTTATGCATTGAACTTGGGCCTTATTTGCCTTCCGTACCGCAGGATATGATCGATTTGGCGGAGCAGCATGACTTTCCGCTAATCGTTTTCGAGACGCCAGTCCGGTTTGTCGACATTACGCAGGATATCCATGCCCTGCTGATCAACAAGCAGTATCAGATTCTAAAGGACCTTGAATTATTTTCCCGCAAACTCCAGCAATTGACCTTGGAATCGACGAATATTCAAGCCATTCTCCGGCTGCTGCATGAGCATACTTCGGCCCAAGTCATCTATTATTCTTTGATCGACAAGCCTATCTTCTCCCCTTCCGTTTCACCCAAGATCGCCCAGGACCTGATCGCACGGTACCGTTTCGAAGTAGACAGCAATCCGTCCTCCTCACCGGAAAATTCATTACTGACCATTAACGAGAAAAAGACCATCGTTTCCCAGCCTGTCATTTGCTTAGGTCAAACCTTATCCCATGTCGGCATCATTGTGCACGATCAGGCACCGACGGATTACATGGTCCTGCTGCTTGATTACGCAGGTAAAGCCGTAGCCCATATTTTACTGCGCAAGCTTTTTCTCGAGCAAAAAACATCGGAAAACCATACCCAACTGATCAACGACATTCTCCAGTACAAGGTCGAAAACGAAGAACAAGCAATGGCACGAATCGGACTTCGTCCTCTAAACAAAGGCAAGTATCTGTTTATAGCCGGCATAATCGAAATCGAGCACAGTCTGATTATCGATGAAGAGGAACTCGAAGCCAAAAACCAAGATATTGTCGTCCTGCTTCGTTCGCTATTGTCGAAAAATGGCATATATAACCTGGTTTTGTCCAAAAATAACCAAATTTACTTGCTCTGTATCCGGGAATCGTTCGCTTCCGCCGTCTCCCCCACGATCTTAAAGGAACCGCTCTTAAAAACGCTGGAACAGTTACAAAACGCGATCAAGCATAATTTATCGAAGCACATTCGCATCCGGTCGGGATTTGGGCTTATGAAAGAGCAGCTTGTACATACGTCCCAAAGCTTTAAAGAAGCGTTCGACGCGCTGTCGGTAGCCCGGAAGCTGCCTGACGCGCAGACAAGTCCATTCTATGAAGAAATAGGCATTTATCAATTATTCAAGGGAATGTCCGATGTACAGCAGCTTTCCTATTTTGTAACGTATCATTTGGGGGACGTTATCGAGTACGATAAGCGGAACCATTCAAGCTTATTGGAAACGCTGGATAAATTTCTCTCATGCATGGGGGCCAAGCAGGAAACTGCCGAACAACTGTTCATTCATCGGCAAACCCTTTACCATAGGCTGGAAAAATTGGAGGAGCTGCTGGGCGAAAACTACTTGCGGCCGGACAATCGGATTTGTCTCGAGATAGCCCTGCGTGCCTATGATCTGTTAGGAAAGGAAAGCAGCTCTGAATAACGCTTGAGTCCGAAGTCATCATCACAGTACAGGAAGCGATAAATCGAATATCACAACCACAACCTGCTTCACCAGGAGGTGCACAGTAATGTTCATAAGATTTCATGGAAAAGCTATAAGCCCATTTACAAACCAGCCTTACGGTATATTTGCGGTCATTTATTTTCTTAAGCGTGATGGAAAATTGTCGTCCCTCGACCTCCAGCTGTACGAAACGACCGTTAACTGGTTTGAGGAACACCTGCCCAATCCCCCCTACTACGATGATCTCAATAACTCCATACGGGCAGTGACATGGTTCAAGGACAACGAGTCAACCCGGCACATGATCAACAATTTACAACCATTCTTTGATCTAGCTGAAAAGTATAGCGTAGAAATCATTAAATCGGTCGCCAACAAGCCCCCCGGGACGATTGTTTACGAAGATGCGCTGCAGATTGGGGTCACTGCGTTTGCATATCCGGCACAAAGTTGAAATCCAACGACAGCATACGGCCTCAAACTGAGTTATACCAACCCACTCCACCTGCTGTATACTTATGTATACATTGATGTAGGGCGGCGATCGATTCTTGAATAACATCCTTTCCAGCTGGAAGGCCATCCTCGTTCTGGCAGTCCCGGCCATAGTGGAAAACTTCCTTCAAAGCATGGTCGGCTTCGTAGACACATTATTCCTGTCTCAGCTTGGACTGCACGAAGTGGCGGCAGTCGGTATCGCCAATACGATGCTGCAAATTTATTTTGCCGTATTCCTGGCTATGGCTGCATGCTCGACCATCCTCGTGTCCCGCTCCTGCGGAGAAGGCAACCGGGAGCAGGTCATGAGAATTTGCTCTAACGCCATCCTGCTGACAGGCCTTATAGGCTGCCTGTTCGGCGTCGTATCCTTTTGCTTCGCGGAGCAGATTTTACAACTAATGGGCGCCGGCCCGGAGGTCATGGACTCTGGCACCACCTATTTCCGTATCGTAGCAACCCCCTCCCTGTTCATTGCCATGATGTATACGCTCGGAGCGTTATTCAGAGGAACCGGCGATACGAGAACACCGATGAAAGTCGGCCTCCTAATGAACGTCGTGCATATTTTGCTGGATTACGTACTCATGTTCGGCCTGTTCTTTCATGGATTCGGTATCGTCGGAGCAGCCGTTGCTACAGTATGTGCCCGAGTCATCGGCGTCCTTCTACTGCTTTGGTACCTGCACAAGCGGAGCCTGGTAGCCTGGAAGGCTAAGGTATGGAAGGTGAACCGGGACATCCTGAGGTCTCTGATACGGCTCGGCTTCCCTGCCGCTTTAGAGCGCTTGTTCATGCGGTTCGGTCAAGTCATATATTTCGGCATGATTATCCGCATGGGTGTCGAAATCTATTCCGCCCATACACTGGCCGGCAATTTCACATTATTTTCGACGATTATCGGCGGCGGCATTGCCACAGCCACGTCGGCACTGATCGGGCAGCAGCTCGGCGCGCGGGATATGCAGTCGGTGAAGCTGTACAGCAAAGCATCCGTTTCTCTCCAGATGCTCATCATGACTTTCATCCTCTTCCTTTTGTTTGCCAGCGCACCGTTGACGGCAAGGCTGTTTACAGACAACCACGCCGTCATCCTCCTTATCGTGACAGTATTGGGCATCGATACGTTGACACAGCCGGCCACGGCCGTTGTCACCTCCCTGACTTCTGTCCTGCAGGCAGGCGGAGACACCAAATATCCGATGTACGTTACCGCGGCAGGGATTTGGCTTATTCGAACAGCGGGAGTGTACCTGCTGGGCGTGTACTTTGGGTTGGGTCTGATGGGGGTTTGGATCGCAATCGGATTAGATAATTATGTCCGGGCCATCCTGTTGTGGCGCCGGTATCGTACATTTCAATGGATCCGCAGTGTATAACGAGAGGAGAATCCGCCATTCTAACGAATTTCAAGCAAAAAGCAAAGCAGCTCAAGTCGAATTTGATCGTTTTGTATTTATCCTATAGCGATCCGAGGGTCAAATGGTACGCCAAGCTTTTTGTGTTGTGCGTTGTGGCTTATGCGTTCAGCCCGATCGACCTTATTCCTGACTTTATCCCCATCCTCGGCTATGTAGACGATTTGATACTCGTCCCGTTAGGGATTTACCTCGCGCTCAAGATGATTCCAAGAGAAGTGATTGAGGGCAACCGGGCCCGAGCACAAGAACTTCAAAGCAGACCGAAGAACTGGTTTACGGCTGCCTTGTTCATCCTGATCTGGGTTTTGGCCGGTGTGTGGATTTCTATGTATGTTTATAAAAATTGGGTGCTTCGATAGATATAACAGAACTTGAAAGAGTCAGAGGCCCGGAGGAGTCTCTTGACTCTTTTTTTGCACAAATAGCTCGATATAGGTAAAATTTTATAAAATTCATGAACTTTGCTGTATATTTTCATTATTTTACAAGGACTTTAGGCTTATTATCGACATTTTATGCTATTATTTTCATGTATCTATTCTATCATCTATCATCACAACACCGATGCCTGCGATTACACCTTAAAAGGAGGATTTTATGATAAAAAAATTGTTTATTTTATGGCTTTGTACCGCATTTGTATTTGTTGGCAGTGCGACCTTTACAAACACAGCTTCTGCCGCGATCAGCAATCCCTTAGCGGCGAACGGCGAAGAAAGCATCAGCGTCAGCGGCTTTACTTCGGGCGCAACCTTGAAACTGTACCTGACCGATAACACGTTAAAGGCTACACAAGCCTCGGTTGCCGGTCCGACGTACACCTTCCTGAATGTCGAGCCGAACAGTCTCGGCTATTACGTGACTCAGACCGTTGGTCTTGAAGAAAGCGCCAACTCCCCCTTCGTCTCGGCAAGTCTGCGAACGCCTTCCGCCACTGCAGGCATCGGCTACGTGGACGCCAGCAACGTGTATCCCGGTGCCACGGTTACGCTGTATGATCTTGGCGGGCATACGATCTCAAGCACCCCTGTGGATCAAGGCAACGGAACGTATCGATTCAGCGGGTTGACCGCTAGAACGACCTACTACGTCATTCAAAGCATCAATGGGGTGAACAGCGTCAACTCCAGCTTCGTAACGGTACTGCCGGCCATACCGGATGCACCTGTGGCAGCGAATGGCGAAGAAAGCATCGGCGTCAGCAGCTTTACCTCAGGTGCTACCTTGAAGCTGTACTTGACCAACGGTACGCTAAAAGCAACAGAGCCTTCGGTCACAGCTGCAACCTACACGTTCCCGAATGTCGAGCCGAACGGCCCCGGCTACTACGTTACCCAGACAGTAAACGGTGAAGAAAGCGTCAACTCCAACTTTGCTGCTGCGAGTCTGCGAACGCCATCCGCCAGTGGCGGCATCGGATACATAGACGCAGGCAACATCTATCCGGGAGCGGCCATTACGCTATATGACGCAGACGGTCATTCTATACCGAGCACACCTGCGGATCAAGGCAATGGTACGTACCGATTCAGCGGATTAACGGCAAGAACCACGTATTATGTCATTCAAAGCATCAATGGGGTGAGCAGCGTCAACTCCAGCTTTGCAACGGTACTGCCAGCGGTGCCGGATGCGCCGACAGCTGCGAACGGCGAAGAAAGCATCAGCGTCAGCAGCTTCACTTCAGGCGCAACCTTGAAGCTCTATCTGACCAACGGCACGCTGAAGGCTACTGAGCCTTCGGTTACAACTTCCACTTACATCTTCCCGAATGTCGAGCCGAACAGCCTCGGCTACTACGTCACCCAGACAGTAAACGGAGAAGAGAGCGTCAACTCCAACTTTGCTGCTGCCAGCCTTCGGACACCAGCGGCTAGCGTGGGCATCGGTCATGTCGATGTCAGTAACGTGTATCCGGGTGCTGTAGTCACGCTGTATGATCTCGGGGGCAATCCCCTGTCGATTTCTCCTGCGGATCAAGGCAACGGAACGGTTCGCTTTAGCGGATTGGCTGCAAGAAGCACCTATTATGCCATACAAAGCATCAACGGCGTATCCAGTGTCAACTCCAACTTCGTAACCATACTTCCAGCGATGCCGGATGCGCCGACAGCTGCGAACGGCGAAGAAAGCATCAGCGTCAGCAGCTTCACTTCGGGTGCAACCTTGAAGCTGTATCTGACCAACGGCACGTTGAAGGCTACTGAGCCTTCGGTTACAGCTTCCACTTACATCTTCCCAAATGTGGAGCCGAATAGCCTCGGTTATTATGTAACCCAAACAGTGAACGGCGAAGAGAGTCAGAACTCCAGCTTTGTGTCAGCTAGCCTCAGGACCCCTGCTGCCAGTACAGATATCGGCCGCGTCGACGTTAGCAATATATACCCGGGAGCACACGTAACGCTGTATGAGTACACCGGTCTTGAAATATCGAGCAATCCAACTGCTATGGGATCCGGAACGGTACGATTTGACGGATTGGCCGCAACCCACTCCTATTATGCCGTACAGAGCATCAACGGTGTGATCAGCGCACCCACAAAAATTGTGACCGTGCCGTCCCTGCCTGCCCCTGTCCATTTAACGGCTGCCGCCGGCAGCAAACAAGTGACTTTGAACTGGAGCAGTGTAACCGGAGCAACCTATTACAGTATTTATATGGATTCCCCTGGAGGCCAATTCAGCCTGGCGACCGTAACGAACGTAACCTATACTACTTATACGATTCCGAACCTGATCAATGGAACGACCTATGCCTTTGTAGTAAGAGCGGGCAACCTTGGCGGCTTAAGCGGCAATTCCAACGAGGCGAGCGCTACGCCTGCGACGGTTCCGGCTGCACCTGCTGACGTCACGGCCGTTGCCGGGAACGGACTGGCTGTAATCACCTTTACCCCTCCGACGGACAATGGCGGAAGTGCCATTACGGGGTACACGGTGACAGCCTTGCCTGGCAACCTTGTCATTTCAGGTACGGAAAGTCCCATCACGGTCACTGGATTAACGAATGGCTTGAGTTATACCTTTACAGTGACGGCGATGAACGGACTTGGAAGCAGTACGCCTTCTGCCGAATCTAATGCGGTCGTGCCAGCATCAAGATCCAACCATGGGGGAAGCAGCAGCACATCGCAGCCTTCCACACCGACGGATGCAGCTGAACCCGACACGACCGGTGTAGATATTCTGGTTAACGGCAAAGCGGAAAGTGCAGGCACTGCGGTGACATCCAAGCGCAATGAGCAATCCGTAACTACCATTATTGTGGACCGGGCGAAGCTGGAAGAAAAACTCGCAGCCGAAGGCCAGCATGCTACCGTCACAATTCCTGTTTATAGCCAATCCGACGTTGTCATTGCCGAGCTCACCGGTCAAATGATTAAAAGCATGGAAGACAAGCAAGCCATTCTGGTATTAAAAACAGATCAAGCAGCTTATACGCTGCCTGCACAGCAAATCAACATCGCCTCTTTATCGGATAAACTCGGAAAATCAGTCGCTCTGCAAGATATCAAGCTTCAGATCGAAATTGCCGAACCGACGGCCGGTACCATACAAATGGCTGAGCATGCAGCCGCAAAAGGAACGTTCACGCTCGTTGTTCCGCCGGTTGACTTTACGATCCGTGCTGTTTATGGCGGCACATCGACCGAGGCTTCAGCATTCAGTGCTTATGTAGAACGCACCATCGCCCTTCCGGCAGAGGTGGATCCGAACAAAATAACAACAGGTACCGTTGTGGATCCGGATGGCACTGTTCGCCACGTGCCTACCAAAATTGTTGCCATCGACGGCAAGTATTACGCGAAAGTCAGCAGCTTGACAAACAGCACATACGCTATCGTGTGGCACCCGCTGGAATTCAAAGATGTCTCGAATCACTGGGCCAAAAATACGGCGAACGATATGGGCTCCCGGATGATCATTGATGGAACAGGCGATAGTCTATTCAGTCCGGACCGGGATATTACCCGTGCTGAATTTGCGGCAATTCTCGTTCGCGGCTTAGGGCTCAAGCCAGAAAATGGAGCCTCGCCCTTCTCCGACGTGAATACGGCAGATTGGTACAACGGTGCAATCCATACAGCCTATGCGTATCAGCTGATTAACGGCTTCGAGGACGGAACGTTCCGTCCGAACGACCGCATCACCCGTGAACAGGCCATGGTCATTGTTGCCAAAGCGATGACGATCACGAACCTGAAGTCGAAGCTTCCGAGCCAATCGGCGGACGAAACGCTTCGCCCGTACACAGATGCAGCTAACGCATCCGGTTGGGCCAAGAACGGCATCGCGGATAGCGTCCAGTCCGGCATTGTAGCCGGAAGAAGCGGCACAGAGCTTGCAGCGGGCGCTTACATCACGAGAGCCGAGGTTGCAGTGATTATTCAACGTTTGCTTCAAAAGTCTGATCTGATTTAATTCCTTCATTAATGGATAAACGGCCTTGCCGCCTTTAAGACGACAAGGCACAAATCTAAAGGCCATGCATCAACACTGGTACATTCATCCCTGTTGATGCATGGCCTTTTTTTCATACGGTTACTTTACGTTCTTGAAACACCTGCTTAGCCGTAAACATCGCATTGAGTACCCGCGGGAAGCCGACGTACGGCAGGCAGTGAGTAATCGCCTCCACAATCTCTTGCGGAGAAAGCCCTACATTTAACCCCGCATGAATGTGAACTTGCAGCTGCGGCTCGCATCCCCCTTGGGTAACCAAGGTCGATATCGAGACAAGCTCCCTCTGCCTTAAATCCAAGCCCTCCCTGGAATATACATCCCCAAAGGCGAATTCCACCACATATTTCCCCAGATCCGGAGCAATGTCCTTTAAGGACTCGACCACATTCGGCCCCGCTTCTCCGTCAATTTGTCTCAGCTTCTCCCAACCGCGCTCATAACGTTCCGTTGTCGTCATTCTAATCCCTCCAAATATAGTAAATAGCAGCTGCATAGCTAGATGCTACATCTTAGAGCGCGCTCTAACGCAAGAGGTTTTTTATTAAAAAATAACAAAAGACCGCCTCCACAAAAAACAACGTGAAGGCAGTCTTAGTCTTCCACAAGCCTATTCTTACTTCGCTGTCAGCAGCACATTGGCTGCGGTTGCCCAATTCCCAACCGGGGTTACCGTGTACGTCGTACCCGCCGTCAGCTTGCCGTTTTGCTGAATATCGAACACCCCGACCGCACCCTTGCGGCTTTGATATTTGTAGCTCGCTGTCAGCTTTTCCCCGTTCGGTGCCGTCAAGGTCACGCTGCGGCCGGAGAACAGCTCATCGCCCGGATCCTGCGCTAACGTCACGTTAATAGAGGAATCGCTGACGGCTTCCGCTCCGGTAAGCTGCAATGCGTCAAATGCTTTGGCGACAAAGCTGGAGTTGGCCACGTTCGCCCAATCCGAGGTGACGGTATATTTCACACCAGGTGTGAGGACTTGCCCTTCAGGCATACGGAATTTCGGCTCCTGCTTCCCGTCCGTAGACTGCGTGAAAGGCACATACTTGGCTACGATCGGCTGCCCGCCTTCCGGTGTAATCGTGACTTGACGAGCCTGCATCGAGGAAATCACCTGATATGTCGTCCCGTTCGCCTGGTTGTTCTCATCCAATACGAAGGCGTTGGCGCCGCGACCGCCGCTGTAGGCGGAGATGACATAACCGTAATCGACCACTCCATTGGCTTTCAACGATTCAATCTCAAACGTATCGCTCGTCACCTGTGTCGGCTGAGTCATATCGAGCTTGATATCGCTGCCTGTGAATGCGCCGGCCTTTTGACCTTTGTAGCTCAACTCATAGGAAGCACCCGCTTTTTGCACGGATGTAGGCACGATATAGGTTGCGATGGAGCCGGTTTTCAAGCGCGGCATATTCGTCAAGGTCAAACCATCGTTGAATGCGAAGTCCGCTTTGGCTTTATCAAACGCCTCATCCGTGCCGGTCAGAGGAGCGTCGAAGGTCACGATCAATGTGATGGCATTCAATGCTTTCACGCTGGTTACTCTCGCTTTCTCCGAAGAGATGGCTTCATGCGCCGTCTTCAGCAAATAAGCAGCCTCGCCGCGGGACACGTTGCTGTTGGCCGAATAAAACTTTTCCATCCAGTAGTTGACGGATTTGACATCGCGTTTGAGTGCCTTAGCTACGATCTGTACCAATTCAGCATCCGTTACAAGTCCATTCGGATTAAATTTCCCATCCGGCGCCTGCATAATATCAAGCCCTACTAACTGCGATGCATAGCTGTAATACCAAGCATGGGCGTCCACATCTGTAAGGGCTGCAGTACTTTTAGCTTGTCCTTGCAATTTAAAGGTCAAGGCGACCATTTTGGCAATTTCGGCGCGCGTTACTTGATTTTGCTGACGCATCGATTGATCCTCATAGCCATGTAAAATGCCGAGCTCAGACAATGCAGTTACAGCGGCTTCGATAGCTTGATTCGATAATTCCGAGGAAACAGCTGCGGTTTCCTTATCATTGCCTGCCGCCTGAACATTCATTACGGCGTAAGGCAGGGAGGTGAGCCCCAGGACTGCGGCCACCATCAGGGCGGCTGCTTTTTTATGATGTCGTTTCATTCCATTATTCCTCCTCATGGGTTGTTGTTGCCTGTACCTTTATCATAGAGGAGAGAAATAAACAGCCTCGAAACAACATATTAACAATTTCTAAAATGAACATGAACAATTTTAAAAATTCAACGCTTGCTTCGATCCCCGCTGCCAGTGCATCGATTACAATCGGATCCCGGAAGGAAGGAATATCGATCAGTGTGAGCGGTCTGGAAGGCTTGCTGACTTGAATGATTCGCTTCTGAACAGGGTAAATTAGAAGCAGGGTTACTCAACCTTGTACCTTCACCCAAATTTGTCTGAATTTCGATCAAATATTGAACATTCCTTGAACAAAACTTGCAAAGTGTGCTATACTAAGAAAAAGAAAACACTTACAAAGGAAACGGAAGTGATCATTATGACGACGAAAACCGTAACTGTCAGCAGCGTACGTCACAATGAGAGGGATGTACAACGTTTAGTTAACTGGATGACAGGAGCAGCATGGTCTATTCTTACGATCGGTATCCTGCTGTGTCTATCCAATGTTCAACATTTTAGCGACCGCAATCCATCGCTCATGGTGGGACTCGGCTTTTTGGTGGGCAGCGTCTTCATTTATGTTATCCGCACAGCCATCCACCTCGTCCATTCCCGGATGCAGCAATCGGACTCGGACGACATCCAACTCTAATATTTGACAAGACCATACAGGTTTTTACCATGAAACCCCTTTAAGATTGAATCTTAGAGGGGTTTTTGTTTGCCAAAAATTAATAATCATCTTTTTCGTGAACTTTATTTTACAGAAAAAAGACGAAACCTTGACGTATTTGTTAACAGCAGCGAAATCTCGTTTAATATCTGTTATCTTAAGAAATAGATAAGAACGTTCCATATTTCACATGAGATCCGAGCGTTCAGAGAACTTGAGGAGATGATATTACATGCGATTAACGAAAAAGGCTGCACGATTTGTGGCTCCGCTGGCTTTCCTGCTGATGCTCGTTCTTCTCTCAGGCTGCGGGGAATCCATGATGGTCATGGATCCGAAGGGCCCGATCGCGGCGGGTCAAAGGGATCTCATCATTACCGCATCCATTCTATGCGGCATTATTTTGGTTCCCGTTCTGATACTGACCGCTTATATTGTTTGGCGGTATCGTGATAAGCCGGACAATAAAGCTTCCTATAAGCCAAACTGGTCCCACAGCACAACTATGGAGATCGTTTGGTGGAGTATTCCGATCATTATCATCATTGCGCTGGCAGCTGTAACGGCTCGTGACACGTATGCTTTGGAACCATCCAAACCCATCGTTTCCGAGAAAAAGCCGATTACGATCCAAGCTACGTCCCTCGACTGGAAATGGTTGTTCACTTATCCGGATCAAGGCATTGCAACGGTGAACTACATCGCCATTCCGGAAGATACGCCGATCAAATTCGAGCTGACCTCGGATGCGCCGATGAACTCGTTCTGGATTCCGCAGCTGGGCGGCCAAATGTACACGATGTCCGGCATGGCGATGACCTTGTTCCTGCAAGCGGATGAGCAAGGCGATTACTTCGGTACAGGCGCTAACTTCTCCGGCGAGCACTTTGCCGATATGAAATTCCAGGTTCATGCCACGTCCGACGAACAGTTCAATAACTGGGTCAAAGACGTGAAACAAACCGCCACTCCGCTTACGATGGAAGGCTACAATCAATTGGCGCTTCCAGGTAAAGCGAACAAGGAGCTCTACTCTGCTTTCCCGGACGGACTGTTTAACTTTATTGTAACGAAATACACGGCTGGCAGCGGACACGCTCATCATGGTTCCGGCAGCGGTGGGGAGACAACTCCGAAACAAGAAGCACCGAAATCGACTGAAGGCAAAAAAACTAGCATGGACCATAGCAGTATGAAAATGGACATGACGAATCATTCAGGACATTAATCATCATGAAAGGGGGCACTTCTATGTTGGATGCTATTAAAGATTTTGCATCATGGTTTTTCGTTACCGGCGACCCGATGATTCTCGGCGCACAGGTTAGTATCGCGCTTGCTATGGTAGCCATCGTGTTCGTGCTGACGTATTTCAAAAAATGGGGCTGGCTGTGGCGCGAATGGCTTACCACGGTTGACCATAAACGTATCGGTATTATGTATATTTTATGTTCTATTCTTATGCTGTTCCGCGGCGGGGTAGACGCCCTGCTCATGCGGGTTCAGTTAGCGGTGCCTAATGCCCAGTTCCTGGAGCCGGAGCATTACAACCAAATCTTTACGACGCATGGCGTTATCATGATTTTGTTCATGGCGATGCCGCTCATGTTCGGTTTGTTCAACGTTGTCGTACCTTTGCAAATCGGCGCACGCGACGTTGCCTATCCATTCTTGAACTCGCTCAGCTTCTGGATGTTCTTCTGGGGCGCCATGCTGTTCAACGTCTCCTTCATCATCGGCGGATCGCCGGATGCAGGCTGGCTGGCTTATCCTCCGCTCTCCGAGCTGTCTCATAGCCCGGGCGTCGGACAAAACTTTTACATCTGGGGCATTCAAATCTCCGGTATCGGGAGCTTGGCAACAGGGATCAACTTTATCGTCACGATCCTCAAAATGCGTACTCCCGGCATGAAAATGATGCAAATGCCGATGTTTACCTGGTCTGTATTTTCCAGCTGTATCATGATCATTTTCGCTTTCCCGATTTTGACTGTAACCTTGGCATTGCTGTTCCTGGACCGCTTCATGGGCGCTCACTTCTTTACACTTGCCGGCGGCGGGAATCCGATGATGTATATCAACCTGATCTGGATGTGGGGTCACCCCGAGGTGTACATTGTCGTCGTACCGGCATTCGGTATTTTCTCCGAAGTCGTAGCTACGTTCTCGAAGAAAAAGTTGTTTGGTTATAAATCAATGGTTTTTGCCATGCTGATTATAAGCGTCCTTTCCTTCTTCACCTGGGTGCATCACTTCTTCACGATGGGCTCCGGCGCAGACGTGAACGTCTTCTTTGCTATCACGACGATGGCCATTGCCATCCCGACCGGGGTGAAAATATTTAACTGGCTGTTCACCATGTTCCGCGGACGGGTTTCGTATCCGACTCCGATGCTGTGGACGGTCGCCTTCATTCCGTGCTTTGTCATCGGCGGGATGACCGGGGTTCTGCTCTCGGTTGCACCGGCGGACTTCCAGTTCCATAACAGCTACTTCCTGATCGCTCACTTCCACCAAGTGTTGATCGGCGGCGTTGCCTTCGGTTACTTCGCAGGTCTGTACTACTGGTGGCCAAAAATGTTCGGCTTCTCATTGAACGAGCACCTGGGCAAATGGGCTTTCTGGCTGTGGAACATCGGTTTCTATGTATGCTTCATGCCGCAATATTTCTTGGGTCTTGATGGAATGACACGCCGTACGTATTCGTACGATTTCGATATGGGCTGGGGCCCGTTGAACATGGTATCCACCGTCGGCGGTTTCTTGATGGGGATCGGGTTCATTTTCCAAGTATGGCAAATTGCTTACAGCATTAAGCATAACAAACGCGACGTGACTGGCGATGCCTGGAACGGCCGCACGCTGGAATGGTCGATTCCTTCCCCTGCACCGGTGTACAACTTTGCGGTACTGCCTCAAGTGAAGCATACCGATGACTGGTGGGAGACGAAGGAAGAACGCGCTAAAGGCATCGCACCTGCGCCGCAGGCGCCGTTGGAGCCGATCCATATGCCGAAAAACTCAGCGATTCCATTTATTAAATCAGCTCTTTGGTTCTTTGCCGGATTCGGCTTTACATGGGGCTGGCTGTGGCTGGCGATCCCATCGATGATCGGTGTCCTCATCTGCATGCTGGTACGTTCGTTCTCTTACGATACGGACTATTACATTCCGGTAGATGAGATTAGACAGACAGAAGCAAAGCTAAGGGGGGCGAAGGTCTAATGGCACATGCGGTAACTCAGCACGGGCATGACCATCATGAGCACGAGCACCATGATCACGAATCGCTCAAAACATTCGGATTCTGGATATTCCTGATTACAGACTGTATCTTATTCGGCACCTTGTTCGCCACTTATATTGTACTGCGGGGCAACACAGCCGGCGGCCCTACCGCCGAGGAGCTGTTCCAAATACCCGGTATTATCGCGGAAACGTTCATCCTGCTGACGAGCAGCTTCACCAGCGGTTTGGCCGTACTGGCCATGCACAAGGGCAACAAAAACCAGCTGATCGGCTGGTTGGCCGTAACCGCGCTGCTGGGCGCATCCTTTATCGCTTTAGAGGTTACCGAGTTCGTGCACATGGTGACGAACGAAGGGGCGACTATCGCGACAAGCGGCTTCCTGTCCGCCTTCTTTACACTTGTCGGTACGCATGGTTTGCACGTATCGCTCGGTCTATGCTGGATGATCGGATTGATGATTCAGCTGAAGAAACACGGCATCACACCTGTTACGAAACGGAAAGTCGATGTCATCAGCTTGTACTGGCACTTTTTGGACGTCGTATGGATTTTCGTCTTCACGGTCGTCTATTTGATGGGGGTGATGTAAGATGAGTCAAGCGAATTCCAATTCCCACGGTCACGGACATGGTCACGACTCGCATTCCGGCTCGCACGGATCGCTCAAGTCTTATGTCATCGGTTTCCTGCTGTCGATCGTGCTGACCATCATTCCGCTTGTCGTCATTCTGAATCATATGTTCGGCGAGACGACGCGAATTGTTATTATTCTCATCATGGCTATTCTTCAATTCGTCGTGCAGTTGTTCTTCTTCATGCATTTGAAAGAAGGCGAGAACGCACGATGGAATATGATGACCTTGATTCTCGGTCTGATCATCCTGCTGACTATCATTGCCGGATCGATCTGGATCATGACTTACAATCAGGTAGCACATTAATCACTTGCAAAACAGGCTTCCCTCAGAGCTTCATGGGAGGCCTGTTTCTTTATTTGTCCGCCAACGAAAAGAGCGCCACTCTAACCGGCTAGTTTCAGCCCGACTGCAGAACTAAGGACCAAGCCGATACACAAGATACGCATGAAACTGCGCGGCTCCTTGTAAAAGATCATTCCGAGGATCGCACCTCCTGAAGCGCCGATTCCTGTCCATACAGCGTAAGCCGTACCCATCGGAAGTGTTTTCATGGCCAACGACAAAAATATAAAACTAAGACCAAACCCGGAAATCAAAAGTATGAACGATTTCCAATTGCGGGATTGATTAAATTTGTTAATCAGCAATACTCCGCTCATTTCAAAAAGCCCGGCCAAAATCAAATATATCCAACTCATCCCCCACTAACCTCCTCTTTCTTCTTGCTTAGCTTCTTCAGTCCGATCACTCCGATGAGTAACAGTCCAATGAAAGCCACTTTCAAAACACTTACCGCAGAATGAAACAATAGGATCTCTGCTACGACAGTTCCCGTGGTCCCTAGGCCGACAAACACAGCGTATACCGTTCCAACCGCTAAGGAACGGGCCGCCTTTAGCATCAAATAAAAACTGATGCACATAGCGATAACTGTACCACCCCATTCCACAAAGCGATCCGCATGCTTTAACCCTATAACCCAAGCAACCTCGAAAATAGCCGCTAGAATGACTGAAACCCACGTTTTGTTCATGACATGCTCCTCCTTAAACTTTCTTGGTTATTTGGGCCATAAAAAAAAGCCTGAGACATAAACCGCATCATGCAGTCTATCTCCCAGGCTTTTATCCCTCCGTGTCACAACCAAGCGGCTGTGCGTTTTCTCTCGGACCAGTCCAGTCTTGAAGCTGCGGAACCCTAGAAAACATTTTTATTCAGTTATTGAATAAGGCCATACTAACACGCGATGTAATGTATGTCAATTCACAATTTCCCCCACTATTCTGCCCGTTTCCCCAAAGAAAATGGGGCATCCTCCAGCCTGCTCGCTATACCAGCACTTTGGTCATAATAAAATCAATTTGTTTTTCATCGCCCATATAAAAAGAGTGAGCTCCAGTATGAGCAAAACCCATTTTTTTATAAAAGGCAATTGCGTTCTCATTCTTTTCCCAAACACCAAGCCACATATTCTTTTTGTTTTGTCTGAGGGCTATGTCCACCGCTTTGTTTAGCAGGTATTTCCCAAGTCCTTTTCCTTGACATTTGTATCGAATATAAATCCTCTCGATTTCGAGTGACTCATCCCCCATTTCTTCAGACTGAGCATCATCGGTATTGACCTTTAAATATCCGGCGAGCTCTTCATTAAGACAAATGAAAAAGAATTCTGAAGAACGATTGGACAATTCCGTTTCCAATTGTTTAGAGTTAAAGGCTTTTTCCAAGTAGGCCTTCATATTTTCAGGTGAATTCTGATCTTTAAATGTATCGTTGAAGGTTTCAATACTTATTTTTTGGAGTATTTGTAAATCTTCAAGGCTGCACTTTTTTATATTTACAGTCATTTTAAATGTTGCTCCTTATATCAAATCAATAATTTCGCTTGTTTCCCTTTTTCACAAATTCCCAGTCAATTTCTATATTTTTTCTGACTCTTTGAAGAAGATGAAAAATGGTTTCTACTTCGCTTTCGGAAAATCCCGCTAAGGCTACACGATTCGAATGATCATTTTCTCTTTGTATAAAAGGAAATACTTGTTTCCCTTTTTCTGTTGGAACAAGCTTTTTGATTTTTTTGTTATGTTCATCATTTTTCTTTTCTATAAAGCCATTCATTTCAAGGTTTTTGATTGCACGAGCTGCGGTGGTTCGGTCTACTTTAATCATTTCAGCTAGTTTTTCTTGAATGATTTCTGGGTTCTCGCAGATTCGGACAAGGTATAAATACTGCCCTTTTGTAAGGTCATACTCCTTAAATTCAATATTGCTTATCGAATCTAACGCCCTGGCAATCATCCCAATTTCACGTAGGATTTCCTCCATATATGCAGCTCCATCTTTTTTAGTTAACCGGTGTTTAAATAAATAATACAACATTTTTGTTGCATTTACAACAAAATAAACACATTAATCTTGAAGAGCCCATTAGTATCGAGGCTCAACGAACAAAAAGCCCATCCAAACGTCATAACTGACGCTTGAATGAGCTTTTTTCATTTCATCTCAACGTACCCTGACTGCGGCTTACCAGAAGCCGCCGTACGGTGGAAATCCGCCGTAGCCGGGACCATAAATTCCAGCTCCCGGATAACCCCCGTAGGCATAATTGCCTGCATACGGTGCTGTTCCGACAGCAAGCAGATCGAACAAGACGAGAGGAATCAGCGCGGAAGTCTTCACTTGCTTCCCCTTCTTCGGAGCTAATACCAGCTCATTGCCGCTGATCCGAACCAGCTTGCCGCTAACGGTCGTTCCATCCTTTTTTAGCGCATAAACGGTTTTCCCAATCAGCTTACGGACATCTTTTTTCAGTACTGCTTTTTGCAAGTACGTCCACCTCCAAGTAGCGTTGGGCAGCTGCCCTTCAACAATCGAACTACGCTATATTGTACGGAGATAGATGTCCGCTTGCTTGTTCAAAAGCCCGCTTCCTGTCCCATTTTTCCTGAATCTGCCGTGCAGGGAGACAAGGATTACGCCTTGCGCAGGCGTCCCAGTTCCTTTGTAATGGCCTCAATCTCGCTAATGCTAAATTGGGCTTTTCCCGCTACCATCTCATAAATATCCCGCAAATCCTCATACTGCTCATCGTTCAAGGCCGTTGCCTTCAACGCCGCACCGGTAGCCATGCGCAGCTTTTTCTTTATTTCCTCGATCATAAATTCCGAATTTTCGAAGGTGTTCTCAGTTAAATTCATTTGGGTAGACTCATCCTCTCTCGCTTTTACTCATTGTACCACGTTTGGAGAGGCTTCGCCCTATGCCCGAATTCCTTCGCACAAAAAGTCAACGTGCAGCTCCGCAAGCCGCTTCACATCTTCATATGACTGCCGGTAACGTATATTGTAAGAGATAAAGCCGTGCATGGACATGAACAAGCTCCAGGGCATCGTATACATCTTCTGCTCATTGCCCGGCTGCAGCGACAGGGCGGAACGTACAACCGTAGAGAACAGATCCAGGCACTGGGCT
The DNA here is from genome assembly GCF_002234615.1 of Paenibacillus rigui. Classification (GTDB taxonomy): domain Bacteria; phylum Bacillota; class Bacilli; order Paenibacillales; family NBRC-103111; genus Paenibacillus_S; species Paenibacillus_S rigui. Next base: position 115,151 of record NZ_NMQW01000001.1, read on the forward strand.
TGCAGGGTCCGGGAATACAGCTGAAGCTCGGCATCATTGATCATAAACATGATCTCGTAATGATACGGATTCTCCAAGCCGAACCGGATAAACTCAAGCATCAGCTTCTCCAGCTGCCCCTTCTTGCCCATCCGGCTGCGGCTGATCATTTCCTTCTGTCTCTCCAGAAGGGTATGAAAATCTTTATTAACAAGCGCATAAAACAGCTCCGCTTTTTCTTTAAAATGATAGTACAATGCCCCGTGACTGTAACCCATCGCTTTGGCGATGCTGCGCATCGTTAAAGTATGATAGCCGTGCTCAGCGAAAAGCTGCCTCGCTTCCTCCAGTATCCTCTCGCGACTCAGCTCCTGTGCCACTGCTTTTCTGGCCAACAAGACTCATCTCGCTTTCGTAGTATTCTATTTTCTCTCCACTTTAATAGTTTATCACTTTATTGCAGCAAAGCAAGAGAAAAAGGCAGCTTCATTTATAAAAATTACTTATACAACTTTCATCGTTCGCTATGTTTCGACAAAGACAAGCTGTACATTGCATTGCAGCCCCTTTGGAGTCATCTCCTCATTCGCCCGTACCTAGTTAGCCACAAAAAAACGACCGGTCCCAGTTAGGGCTACGGCCGCTCCTTATGTTCTACATAACGTTCTTCCCCAGCGAGAATCACGCCTTGTCCTTGCGTCACATCGGTCATCCAAGCTATGAATCGGTCCGCCTCCTCTGCAAGCGGAAGGCACGTAATCGTCACTTTATCCGTGAAGTGAGTCTCCCCAAGCAGCGTTTCCCGGTTGCGGAGCTCATTTTCCACCTTGCCGTGCCAGGTATAGTCTATTTCCACCAGTACTTCCTTGTGCAGCACTTGATATACCTGCCCGGCCGCAGCCAAGCCGGCTACAGCTCCATCAGTGTAGGCGCGTATCAGCCCGCCTGCTCCGAGCATAATGCCGCCGAAATACCGTGTCACGACGACGGCCACATTTTTCAGTCCCTGATTCTTGATCACTTCCAGAATCGGCTTGCCTGCCGTTCCGCTCGGTTCTCCGTCATCGGACTGCTTCTGAATCTCGTCCCGTTCCCCGATCATGTACGCGGAGCAGTTGTGCGTTGCCATACTATGCTCTTTTTTAATACTCGTAATGAATTGAATGGCTTCCTCCTCGGTCGCCACCGGCTTGGCATGCCCGATAAACCGCGACCTCTTGATCACGATTTCCGCTTTTCCTTCCTGCTTAACCGTTCTGTATTGTGCCAGCATCCGTCCACCTGCTTTCTTCCCAACCCGTTATCCGTCGTCGATGAGAAAAAAAGCAGCCACCCTTCATCCAAAGGGTGAACCGCTCTTCTCGTCTTTTCATGCAGCTGTTACTTTGTCAGTCTCGCTTCCAGCTCCGCTTTTTCCTTCTCAAAGCCCGGCTTGCCCAGCAAAGCAAACATGTTGCGTTTGTAAGCTTCTACACCCGGCTGGTCAAACGGATTGACACCCAGCAGGTAACCGCTGATACCGCAAGCTTTTTCAAAGAAATAAACCATATAGCCGAAGGTATACGGACTCATGTCCGGCAAAGTCACGATCAGGTTCGGAACGCCCCCGTCCGTGTGAGCCAGCATGGTGCCCTCGAACGCTTTTTTGTTAACGAAATCCATTGTTTTACCGCTCAGGAAGTTCAAGCCGTCCAAATTATCGGCATCCGTACCGATAGTAATATGATCCGCAACATCCGTCACTTGAATGACCGTTTCGAACAGCGTGCGATTGCCCTCTTGAATGAATTGACCCATGGAGTGAAGGTCTGTCGAGAAATCCACGGATGCAGGATAAATCCCTTTGTAGTCCTTACCCTCGGATTCGCCGAACAATTGCTTCCACCATTCGGAAACGAAGTGAAGCGAAGGCTCGTAGTTTACGAGAATTTCCGTCGTTTTACCCTTGCGGTACAAAGCGTTACGCACAGCCGCATATTGGTAGCTCGCGTTTTCCGCAAGGTTCGGATTCGAGAACGCTTCTCTGGCATCGGCTGCACCGCGCATCATCGCTTCGATGTCCACACCCGCTGTTGCGATCGGCAGCAAGCCAACCGCTGTCAGCACGGAATAACGGCCTCCTACGTCGTCCGGAATAATGAAGGACTCATACCCTTCCTCAGTCGCCAGCTTCTTCAGAGCGCCCTTCTCACGGTCTGTCGTAGCGTAAATCCGCTTGCGCGCCGCTTCTTTACCGTATTTTTTCTCCAGCAGCTCACGGAAAATACGGAATGCAATCGCAGGCTCCGTTGTCGTACCGGATTTGGAGATGACGTTCACGGAAATGTCTTTACCTTCAAGCAATTGCAGCAGATGCGTAACATACGTAGAGCTGATGTTGTTGCCTACGAAATATACTTCAGGCGTTTTGCGCTTGCCCTTCGGCAGCAGGTTGTAGAACGAGTGGGACAGCATTTCGATCGCTGCGCGCGCACCCAGGTAGGAACCGCCGATTCCGATTACGATCAGGGCATCGGAGTCCGATTGGATCTGCTTCGCCGCTTGCTGAATCCGTGCGAATTCTTCTTTATCATAGTTTACCGGAAGGTCGATCCAGCCTAAATAATCGTTGCCTGCACCGGTTTGGTTATGTAATTGCTCATGCGCTAGTTTAATCGGCTCCGCAAGATAGTCTACCTCATGCTGTCCGATGAAAGACAGGGCTTTACTGTAATCAAAAGATAGTTTGGCACTCATTCGTACTCCTCCTTATGGATAAAAAGGTCTATTTTCTTTCTAGTCAACTAAATTATAGAATACTGTAATATCCCTTTCAAAAGCAAGTCCGCCGTGCAAAAGGCAGTCCGCTACGGATGGCACACAGTGAGAAAAAAACCCTGCACTACTCTGCAGCGATATGCAGGATTGCAGGGTATGGGTGTTGATCCGTGTCGAATCCGCTCTTACTCCGCAATATAGGAGCAAACATAATCCGTAGGCGTTTTGATTTGCAGCTTGAACTTAGAATTCGCAGGTACAGTAAATTCGCCGGTGCCGTTAATGTGCAGCCACTCGCTTTGGCCTGGCAGCAGCACGCTCAGCTCGCCCGCTTGAATTTCCATAATTTCTTTGCTGTCGGTACCGAACTCGTAGTCCCCTGGGAGCATAACACCCAGCGTTTTTTTGGTGCCGTCTGCAAAGATGACCGTACGGCTCGTTACTTTGCCGTCAAAATAAAAATTCGCTTTTTTCAATATGGTGACTTGTTCAAATTGGGACATGGGTTTGTAATCTCCTTCTATACGGAAACCGGGTCCTTCATCGAGGACCCGGTCCTTTTTATAAAATGATGTTTATTTCAACAGCTGCTTTACGCGGGCAACGACATTCTCAACCGTGAAGCCGTACTCTTTAATCACAACCGGACCCGGCGCGGAAGCACCGAAACGGTCGATACCCAGTACGCTGCCTTGGTCGCCAACATAACGCTGCCAGCCGAAGGAATGGCCCATTTCAACGGCAAGACGGGCTTTCACGTCCGGCAGGAGCACGGAATCCTTGTACTCTTGGGATTGCTTGTCGAACAGCTCCCAGCTCGGCATGCTGATGACGCGAACTTGCACGCCTTCTTCCGCCAATTGCTTTTGAGCGGCAACAGCCAACTGTACTTCCGTACCTGTAGCGATAATTTGCGCTTGAGCTTTGCCGTTAGGCGCATCGGACAACACGTACGCACCACGGCTCAAGCTTGCATTCGCTTGCTCTGAACCTTCCAGCTTTGGAGCCGCTTGACGGGAGAAGATCAAGGCTACAGGGCCTTTCTTGTTCTCAACCGCATAGCGCCATGCCGCAGCGGTTTCGTCACCGTCCGCAGGACGAATAACGGTTACACCCGGGATGACACGAAGTGCAGCCAATTGCTCGATCGGCTCATGCGTAGGACCGTCTTCGCCAACGCCGATACTGTCATGCGTAAATACGTAGATCGCAGGCACGCCCATGATGGAAGCCAGACGAATCGCCGGACGCAGGTAGTCGGAGAAGACGAAGAACGTACCGCCGAATACTTTCAGACCGCCGTGCAAAAGCATACCGTTCACTGCAGCGCCCATTCCGAACTCACGTACGCCGAAGTAAATGTTTTGACCGCTGTAGTCCTTCGCCGTCATGACACCCAAGTCTTTCATGTGAGTCATGGTGGAGGACTCAAGGTCAGCCGATCCGCCCACGAGGGACTTCACGTTCTTGGCGATCGCATTCAGCACGATACCGGAAGCGGTACGTGTGCCTTTTTCGGCAGGTGCCGCAGCAGGAATATCTTTATCCCAGCCTTCAGGCAGATCGCCGTTCACAGCGGTTTGGAATTGCTGAGCCAGCTCCGGATATGCCTTCGCATACTCCGCAAACATTTGCTCCCATGCCGCGTTCGTTTGAATGCCTTTTTGCTTTACAGCAGCAAAGTGCGAGCGCACTTCTTCAGGCACATAGAAATGCTGATCTTCCGGCCAGCCGTAAGCTTTTTTCGTCAAAGCCACTTCGTCCACGCCAAGCGGGGAGCCGTGAGGACCGACGTGTCCGCCTTTACCTGCTTTGTTCGGGGAACCGAAGCCAATAATCGTCTTCACTTCGATCAAGGTCGGACGAGGATCTTGCTGCGCTTCCGCGATAGCCTTATCCAGCGCGTCCAGATCGTTGCCGTCCTCTACGCGAAGCACCTGCCAGCCGTAGCCTTCGAAACGCTTCTTCGCGCTCTCGGAGAACGACAGGCTCAATTCGCCGTCAAGGGAGATATCGTTGGAATCGTACAGCACGACCAGCTTGCCCAGCTGCATATGGCCTGCAAGGGAAGCTGCCTCGGAGGAGATCCCTTCCATCAAGTCCCCGTCGCCGCAAATGGCATACGTATAGTGGTCCACTACTTTATATTGATCTTTATTGTAAACTGAAGCCAGATGAGCTTCAGCCATCGCCATACCTACCGCCATACCGAAGCCTTGTCCCAAAGGTCCTGTCGTTGCATCGACACCCGCTGTGTGGCCTACTTCCGGGTGACCCGGCGTTTTGCTGCCCCACATACGGAACTGCTTGATCTCTTCCATAGGAAGATCATAACCGCTCAAGTGTAGAAGGCTGTATAACAGCATGGAACCGTGTCCTGCAGACAGCACAAAACGGTCACGGTTAATCCAAGTCGGATTGTCCGGGTTGTGGTTCATAAATTTCGCGAACAGCTCGTACCCCATCGGTGCAGCGCCCATCGGCATACCTGGGTGTCCGGACTTCGCCTTTTCAATTGCATCGATAGAAAGTGTGCGGATCGTATCGATAGACAATTGTTCAATAGCTTTATTCGTTACAGTCATCTTTGAACCTCCTAATTGGTTTGGAGCAGCACTGCACGCATCCTGCCGGATACCCGGCACGACTGGAATCGCCGCAGTTGTTCACGTGTGCAAGGAAAATTGACACAATTACTCACTTGCACCATTTTACCATTGTCCGTTACAGTTTGCCACCATTAACCTGAATCCTATTCAAAAAAATATCGTTCTTTTATCCTTCACAATTCGTTTATTTTATTAATAAAAGTACGTCCAACGCAAAGGATTTCCCGTCTCTTTGGCGAATATGTACAATTCGGATTTACTCATCAATATCGTTATTTTAAAACGGTGGGAGTCGATTATGAACCATCTGTTGCTGGAACTGGCCAACACGCGTCATACGTATCGCAAAATGATCAATTTATACTGGGCGACGATCATTTTAACGGTGATGCTGGAATACTTGATTCATCGTATGAAGTCCGGGACAACGCCGGAATATTTCCTTAGCACCCTAGTGCTTCAAGCCATAGGACTTGCCGTCGCCACCGGCGTGACGGAAATGCTGTACCGCTATCGCAAAGTACAAAGCGATGACCTGCTTATTATCACGGGCATCATCTATGCTTCATCCATCATCTATATCAACCCGACCATCGGCATTGTACCTGCGATTTATATTTTCCCTATCCTTACTTCCATGCTCTCCTTCAACAAGAACCGCATTCTGCTAGCTTTCACACTCGTTCTCCTTTGTTTTGGATTGCTTTATACATTGACTCCGGAGCTTCGCATCGCCATGCAGCCCATCCATATCATCGGTGTCCTCTTCCTGTATATCGGCGTCACGATCATTGCCTTGTCCATAACCTCGAGCGGCATCGAGCTGCTTAATAATCTGCGGCAAGCGACCGAAGCGAAGCAAGAGCTCCTCGTCAAAAATATTATTATGGACAAGCTGTCCAAAATGGATGCTTTAACCGATTTGTACAATCATAAAACGTTCCATGAATACCTGGAGAAGTTGATCGAGCAGAACGAGCGCAACCAGCTGTCCCTCCAGCTGGCGATTATGGATATCGATAATTTCAAAAAAATTAACGACACCTACGGCCATTGGGTCGGCGATATTATTTTACAGCGGGTGGCGAATCTCATTAAAGAGACCGTAACCCCCAATGATTTTGTCGCCCGCTACGGCGGAGAAGAATTCGCGGTGATTTTTACAGAAAAAACGCTGGAGCAATCGCACAGGCTTGTGGAGCAAATTCGCCAGCAATGCGCGATGACGCTTCATACCGAGCTGGATTCCCAGGCGGCTACCCTGAGCATCGGCCTGCAGAATTACAACAAGGGTGAAGGCAAGGAAGCGCTGTTCAAGGGCGCGGATGCTTCCCTATATGCCGCCAAACGGACGGGAAAAAATAAAACGGTGATCCAATCGGTTATGATCGACCATAAAGGGGCATAGCCATGCATCGTTCTTCCTTCATGTCACGGGCAGGAACCGGTATGCTCTACGGGCTCGTCTCAGGCGTCGGGCTCGCATTGTTCCTGAAGGCGGTGCAAGCCATGACCGGATCACGCGTGTATACACTGCTTCTCAACGTAGACTTCGTACCGTGGAACGAGCTGATGGGCAGACCGGTGCTCCCGCTTCCGGAATGGTTCGAATTCAGTCTTCATCTTATCGTTTCCTTCATTATTGGTGTCGTGTTCGTTGAGGGCCTGAGGATCGAAGCCGCTTGGAAGGTTACTTGGTCTGCCCGTTCCTTCGCCTGGACCTGGGGGGCACTGCTCGGCCTCATCCCGATTCCGCTCTACGTTCCCCTCTCGCTGCTTTCGGAACGAACGCCCCGGCTCGATGACGGTGAAGCATGGTGTTGGTGGGCTGCCGGCCACCTGCTGTACGGACTGCTGCTGGGCTGCTTTGCACGGCTTAAGGATTGGATGAAACGCGGAATGCCAAAAAAGACGGATTCGCTTCGGTAGCGATCCGTCTTTTTTAATTTATGCCATTAATTAAATACAACCGTCTTATTGCCGTGTACGATCACGCGGTCCTCGACATGCCAGGATACGGCACGTGCCAGAACGATCCGCTCGATATGACGGCCGATTCGCTTCAAATCGTCCACATTGTCGCGGTGGCTCACCCGCTGCACGTCCTGCTCGATAATCGGCCCGCCGTCCAGCTCCTCAGTTACGTAGTGAGCTGTCGCTCCGATAATCTTAACCCCGCGATTATGCGCCTGCGCATAAGGCTTGCCGCCCACAAAGGCGGGAAGGAAGGAATGGTGGATATTGATAATCCGGTTCGGGAAATATTCGATAAACTTCGGCGAGATGATCTGCATGTAACGGGCCAGTACTACCGCGTCCACTTGATCCACAACCAGCTCCAGCTGTTTGCGCTCCGCCTCCGCCTTCGTATCCGCAGTCACCGGTACGTGATGGTACGGGACCCCGAAGGATTCAACCAGGCTGCGCATTTCATTGTGGTTGCTGATGACCATGGCGATATCGGCATCCAGATCTCCCGCCTGCCACTGCCACAGCAGCTCCAGCAGCGCATGGTCTTCCTTGGACACGAAGATCGCAAGACGCTTCTTGCGGCTCGCCCGGTTTACGCTCCACTTCATTTGGAACTTCTCCGCGATGGCGGAGAAATCCGATTTCAACTGCTCGCGGCGTGTATCGAGATCCTCCAGATCGAATTCGATCCGGATGTAGAACATGCCTCCGTCATGATTCGTATATTGATCGGATTGGACGATATTGGCTCCATACTCGTACAGGAACCTCGATACCGTGGCAACAATGCCCGGTTGATCGGGACAAGACACAAGCATCCGTGCGCGATTTTTCATATCGTCCCGTTGGGTTTTAGGTAATACAGTCGGTGTCATAATTGCAAACTACTCCTTCATCGTATCTATTAAAAAAAGGTAACGAGGCTAATTAGAATTAACCACAAGTTGTCGAGAAACCCTTATTACTAAAAATTTGTTCGTAAACAGAGGCAGGGTATTCCCTGGAGGAGCGATAGCGTCCGCCTTTGTTATCGGGAACGATTCCACTGCAAACCAATAGAAAACATTAGTTCCCGAATAACAACAGCGGCTGGAGGGGAATGCCCTACCGGAGACTATTGGCAAATTTCTTTCCCATTAGGGTTTCTGGACTCAAACTCAGGGCTAATTAGAATTAGCCGAAAGCCTTCCGGCCCGCAAACCAAGCCGTGAGACGGTGGTTGATCTGCTCTTCCGTCAAATCAGGAAATAACCGGTCTTCCGCAATGAGATCGAACAAGCGCTCCATCGGCTCGCGCCCGTCCGCTTTTTTCGCCTTCGCATCCGTCTTCAACACATCCCATACCTGGAGGACGTAGTCACGCTGGTTCAGATCCTGCTTCAAGAAGAAATGAGCCAAACGCTCTACATCCTCCAGGAATTTCGAGCCGAAGCGCTTCTCCGCCGTTCCGCTTAACAGAGCAATCTCCGCTTCATACATCGGCCGCTGGGTTTTGTCTTCCTTGCCGATCCATGGCGTCTCCAGAATAAGCGGCAAATGGCTCAGCTTCTCGTGATGCACCACGTTATGCATGGCGTCAAACCCGATCCAGCCCGCCCCGACAGGAGCATGGCGGTCTTTTCCAGCGCCCTTCGGATTCTTGCTGTCATTCAAGTGGACTACTCCGATGCGGTCCAATCCGACCACCTGGTCGAAATGCTCCAGCACGCCGTCCAAATTGTTCACAATATCGTAGCCTGCGTCGTGTACGTGGCACGTATCCAAGCAGACAGATAATCGACCGTTATCCTCGACCTTGTCGATAATGGCAGCGATCTCTTCAAAGCTGCGGCCCATTTCCGTCCCTTTGCCGGCCATCGTTTCGAGAGCGATGTTCACGTCCGTGTCCTTCACACCCGCCAGCACTTCATTCAAGCCTTGGGCAATGCGTGCGAGTCCGTACTCGGCATCCTTATCGGTATATGCGCCGGGATGCAGCACAATTTGCTTCACACCCAAATAATCGGTGCGGCGAATTTCCTCCTGCAGGAACCGAACGGCTAGCTCGTACGTGTCATCCTTATACGATCCCAAGTTGATGATATAAGGGGCATGGACGATGATTTCGCCGATCCCGTTCTGCTCCATCAAGGCTTTGCCCTCTTCGATGAATTGGGATTCTATCGGTTTTCTGCGTGTATTCTGAGGTGCTCCGGTATATATCATAAATGTAGAAGAGCCGTACGAAACAGCCTCCTCTGCAGCATTCAGCAGCCCTTTATCTGAAAACGATACGTGAGACCCGATTTTTGGCATCGCAAAATTCATCTCCTTTGTTTTTGACACTCTCTCTATTTTACTAGGATTGATCCAATAAATCTAGGAGTCTATGGAACAGGTACTTTTTCACAGTCAGACTTTTGAAGCACGGCGAACTGAGGTATAATGATAGCGAGGTGAACCTAACGATGAATTCGGCTTTTATGTGGTTTATATTGTTTTGGGTATTCGTATTAATTACTTTCATGTCGATCGGCGGTTACTTCATGTTCCGCAAATTTATGAAAGTGCTGCCCAAAGAGGATGGCAAGTCCAAGCTCGACTGGCAAAATTATTATGTGGAATCGTCCCGTCACATGTGGACGGAGGAATCCAAAGCATTTCTTGATCTGCTTGTCGATCCGGTTCCCGCTCCATTCCGCGATATCGCCCGGCATTCCATCGCCGCTTCCATTGCGCAGGTTGCTTTGGAAAAGCAAGCAAGCAGCATTACGCACGATCACTGCATTGAAGGCTATATTCGTGCCACACCCAAACGCGACTACAGGAGCTTGACCTCCTATCTGGATAAACAGCAAATCGACTACAGCGCATTCAAGCACCTGCTGCAGTAAGTGGGGTTCCGACCCCTATAAGGTCACAGAAGGGCTGCCCCATTCTTCAATCGGGGCAGCCCTTCTTATGCTGTGAAATTGACAGCACAGCATCCATTCCGAAACTGTGCTTGTCGAGGTCAGAGAATCCGTTCACCCGGACGTTCATCCGAGCAACACTTATTTCTTCTTGGTCGTTTGCGGCTCGTTCAAGTCCAGCTTGACCGACAAGGTCGCTGTGACGGACTGCCGCAGCGGATTCGGGTTGCGCTGCTGCGTGCGAAGCCCTACGATTTGAACACCTTCCACAGAAATCGTCTTCGGAAGCTCCTCTTGGCTTAAATAAGCCATTTTCCCATCCAGTATGACCGTCAGGTCCACCTTTTCTATCGATTTCAAATCAATAGTCAAGTAACGCTTTTCTTTCGGCAGCACGGCCGTCTCAATCTCGCCGTTCTTTTGCAAATCTTTGGTGATGACGCCTTGATCATTGAAATAATCCGTTACGTTAACAATCGACTGATTGCTCCAGCCGCCGGAATTGGGGCCAAGCCCGCCCCCGCCATAGCTGGTCTGGTTCGGATTATTGGAGAAGGAGCCGGAGCCCGATCCGCTGCCGCCTCCGGTGGAGCCGCTTCCGCTGCCAGTACCGGAAGACTCCAGCTCAATGGTGGAATAATCGGCCAGCCAATAATTTTTGTACAAATAATTGTAGATACGGTTCAAAATCGTTACCGCTTCCGCACGGGTTACTTTATCGAGCGGACGGAAATACCCACCCTCATCCGAGGTCATAATACCCGACGCCTGCAAGCTTGCCAGAATACTCGCTTGCGCATTGGAGAAGCCGTCCGTCCCAAAGCTGCAGTCACTGGAGCCGGAGCCCATAAACAAGGTCGGCAGCACGTCGTTTGAGGTCATCATAATTATTCCTGTAGGACTATACCTGCCATCGGAACGGCTGGCTTCTTCATACTGTGCCTTGTCCTGGAACAGCTTCACCGGAATATCCTTGAAATTAGATACGACAGAACATACGTCATTCGGGCTCAGCCGGCGGTCGACCAAGCGCGTATCAAAAAACGAATACAATAAATCCGCCAACTGCAGGCGGGTCAGCTGAATATCCGGATGAAACATAAGCCCGCCATTCGCTGACAAGCCGTACACTCCCCAATTGAAGGAATGACTATATAGTTCCGATATTTGTTTGTAAGCCCAGTGCTGGTTGGAAACATCCGCGAAACCGTCTATCTTCTGCAAGCCCGTTGCATACAAATTCGGGCGGTATTTATCGAACAACCGGTAAACCATTGTGGACCATTCCGCCTTGCTGATCGTTTGTCCTGGCCGGAAGGTTCCGTCCGGGTACCCGGTAAGCACCTGATTTTGCGCCATTAGATAGATCGAATTTAATGCCCAGCCGTTTGCTTGTGCAGATACGTCACTGAATTGAACCGCTGCTTTGGCCGGAAGTGCGGGCAGCATTAACCCTAACACCAACAACCATTGCAACCATCGATTTCGAATCTTTCTCATTGCATACCCTCCAATCTCTTATTTATATCGGACGGAAGCAGCCGAATTGTTAATGTGCCGCCACAACAAAAAGACGGCCTGAAGGGGAGGCCACTGAAAAAGTTACGGCTGCATGGACGGATCATTCTTCCGATCGCTTTTGTTCCCGGATTTTCTCAATTCCAACCCGCTGATAGCGGTTAAAATCCCGGGACAAAGGCGAACGCTTACGCTTCTTCAGAACGATTCCGTCCACTCCGCTAATTCTTCAGTGGCTCCCCGAGGGGCCGCCTCTCGCCTCTCTTTTCTCAATTCTACAGCTTTGCGTGTGTTGCAAGCAAACGCCTCAAGCGTTCGGGATAATCCGTAATGATGCCCGTTACGCCTGCCTCTACAGCCTGCTGAAGCTCTGCTTCGGCATTAATCGTGAAAGGATACACTTCCAGCCCGTGCGCTACCGCATCCTGAATATCTTCCGCGTCCAGTAATTTATAATACGGATGCAGCGAATAAACCTCCACGCCCGTCTGCTCAGCCATCAATCGATGCGAGGCAAAGTTCGCGGTATACAAAAGTCCGATGCGAAGCTCAGGCAATGCCTGCTTCAGCTTCACAAGGATTTTATGGTCAAAAGAGGATACGACCACACTGGATAGTCGATCGTACTCTTGCAGCAGCTCGGTAAACCGCTCCAGCAAACGATCGCTGTAAGAGCACTTGACCTCCACATTGATCATGATTGAATTCGGTATGGCAGCGAACACTTCCGCCAACAGCGGCAGAGGCTCTCCTGCAAAGCGCGGATTAAAGCGGGCTCCCGCATCCAGCTGCTTCAGCTGCTCCACGGTCATATGAGCTATAGCGCCTGTCCCGTTCGTTGTGCGTGTTACGGTTTCATCATGGCATACAATCATTTCCCCGTCTGCGGAAAGATGCACGTCCAGCTCAAGCGCATGGGCTCCCTGCTCTACCGCCAGCAGAAAAGACACGAGCGTATTTTCCGGGGCCTCGCCTGCTGCACCGCGATGCCCAATGATCAGCGGTTGGGTTTGCTTCATGATAGTCACAATCCGTTGCCTCCCGTCATATGGTATGTTCCTACTTCATTATCCGAAACATTCCGCTGAGGCACAATACAAACAGCCCCTTTCCAAAGTTAAGTCTTTGTAAAGAGGCTGTCCTATTCTTATCCAACTACCGTAAGGAACACTTTAAAATTAAATCTTAATATCCAGCGACTTACCCAAATAAGGGTGACTGGCTTCTGCAAATCCTTGCAGCAGCGCGTTGACTTGGGATTCTTGGCCATCCATCGTCTTCTTCAGTAGAGATACATTGACGGCTTGCTGTAAACCGACGGATCCGCCGGCAGCAGAAAGTAGGGAGCTCACGCTATCCATGCTACTTTCTCACCTCCTACATTTTTTGTCATTCATGCAGGATTATTATCGGCTTTCCTTCGTTCAAGCGTTAGCCCTTTCTAACGACAAGACCTTTATTGAAGCCTCGGGTCCAAGACTCCCCCGCCGCTTGACATGTTCCCCTTATTTCTTCATCGAGCGAAGCGCTTCGCGGAATTGATCATCCGCCTTTTGCACTGGTGGCACAGGGCTGGGGGTCTCTTCCGGTTCCCCTGAGTTTTCCTCTTTGCGCCCCGTTTCATTTACTGAATGAAATGTTCGGAGTGCCTCGCGGTACTCCAAATCAGTGGTCTTGTCCTTATCCGTCCTCGGCGTACGGACAGCATCCGCAACTAGCGTGCCGTGGCTGCGGGCGTCCTCCACCAGCAGCCTGGCATCATCAGAGGCCTTTTCCTGCACGCTCTCCACGAGGGGAGGAGCGTCTTCTGGCTCGGCCTGTGCCTTCCTGTGCTTGGCATCCATCCTGAGATTATAAATAATCAGGAAAACAAGACCTACAATTGCAATGACGCCAAAAATGATATATTGCATAGCGCTTGCACCCTATTCATTGTTTAATGTGTTTAATTCTTTACCATAGCAAGTGTGACTTCGGCTACCCGATGACCCAGAGCGCGGCCAAGGGCCAGATCGTTGCCGGAAGGCAGATTCGGGGGATCATCCGGTGACGTCTCGACCGGACAGGTTACGCCGACGCCATAGTAAGAGCCGTATAGCGCATTCTCCGGGAGGTTCCCCGGCAGCCCGACGATAATCATCCCCTGATGAAGCATAGGAGTGATCAGACTGATCATTGTTGCTTCCAGTCCTCCGTGAACGGTGGCTGTCGTACAAAACACCGCACCCACTTTATTAATCAGCTTGCCATGCGCCCACAAATAACCGAGCCGGTCAATAAAATGCTTCATCCCGGCGCTAATCGTTCCGAAATGTCCGGGGCAGCCCCAAATGATGGCATCTACATCGGCCAAATCCTCCGGTTTCGCTTCATACACATGACGCAGTGTCACCTCGGCAAATTTGTGGCTGTCGGCTCCTTCATATACAGCCTTGGCCAAAGCCTCCGTATGTCCGTTCTCGCTATCATATACCACATAAATTTTCATGACCTTGTTGTTCCTCCCTTGCATCCACATCCATCGTCTTTTTCAATGTCCCCTTAAGCTTTCTAAAATATGAGGGCATCTCCAAAATGTTTTGGCCCGAATCTCTTTTCCAGTAAACACTGCATAATCCAAATCGCCTTCGGGGAAAATGTTTGCAGACAAAACATCAATCCTTTGGAGGGAATGTTCATGAGCAAGGTGATCCTGGTAAATATTCTCGTCCTGATCCTGATCCTGGGCGGAGCAGGCGCTTCCATTTACTATTACAATCGTTCGATTAACTATGTAACGACGGATAACGCCAAGATTGACGGACAGCCCGTCACAATCGCCGCTACAACCTCTGGACAATTAACCGAATGGTCAGGTCAAGTAGGCAAGCAGTACCGCTCCGGAGATAAGGTCGGCGCGATTCAGCTGCCGTCCACTACTGCAGCGGGAACAACGGCGGCTCCGGCAAAGGTCGAGCTCTCCTTCCCTGTGGATGCCACCATCGTTCAGCAGTCCGTTGTGCCTAACGCTTTCGTGGCGACCGGAACCTCATTGGCCCGTGCTTATGATCTGAGTCACCTATGGGTCACAGCCAATGTGGAGGAAACACGGATTAACGATATCAAGGCGGGTCAAACCGTCGACGTCTATGCGGACGCGTTTCCGGGAACGACCATTACAGGGCATGTGGACAAAGTCGGTCTTGCCACTGCCGCTTCTTTTTCCCTGCTGCCTTCGTCCAACACTACGGCAAACTATACGAAGGTTACGCAAGTCATTCCTGTCACGATTACGCTGGACGGTTATAACGGCTTAGCCCTCGTCCCGGGGATGAACGTTTCGATACGAATTCACATCTAGCTGGGGGGAACAAGCATGGAGAACATATCCATCGGCCGAACGCTTACCGTTCTTATGGCCGGAGCTTTTATATCCATACTGAATCAGACCCTCATCAATGTGGCGATTCCTCATCTGATGTCGGACTTCAACGTATCCGCCACAACCGTCCAATGGCTTTCGACAGCCTATATGCTCGTAAACGGCGTGTTGATCCCTATCTCAGCCTACCTTATCGAGTCCTATGGGACGAGGTCCTTGTTCCTGTTTGCGATGATCTGCTTTACGCTAGGGTCCGCGGTGTGCGGCATTGCCCCCAGCTTTTCGATTATGATGATCGGACGGGTGATTCAAGCCGTAGGCGCCGGATTAATTATGCCGCTGATCACGAACATTTTTCTGGCGGTCTTCCCTCCGGAAAAACGCGGCTCCGCCATGGGCACCATGGGCATTGTCATGATTTTCGCCCCGGCTATCGGCCCTACCTTATCGGGATGGATCGTACAAAACTACACTTGGCGCATTTTGTTCTACATGATGATTCCTCTAGGGGTTCTCGATATACTGCTTGCCATCAAATGGCTGAAAAACGTCACCAAGCTGTCCTATCCGAAGCTGGATACGGCCGGCGCTATCTTCTCGACCATCGGCTTCGGCGCTTTGCTGTACGGCTTCAGCGAAGCCGGGAGTAAAGGCTGGACTAGCCTGGAGGTGATGTCGATGCTCGTGATCGGCATTATCTTTATCGTCATGTTCATAGTACGTGAATTGACCTCTTCCGAGCCGCTGCTGGAATTCCGCGTGTTCAAATATGATGTGTTCACCCTGTCGACTGTCATCGGCTCTTTCACCAATATGGCAATGCTTGGGGCAATGATTCTGCTGCCGATTTACTTGCAAAATATTAAAGGCTTTACGCCCTTGCAGTCCGGTTTGCTCATGCTGCCGGGAGCCTTGCTCATGGGCGTCATGTCGCCTATAGCCGGAGCTTTATTCGACCGGATCGGCGCAAGACCGCTTGCCATTATCGGACTGGCCATTACTGCTTTTACAACATGGGAATTCAGCAAACTGACGATCGACTCGACCTATGCCCATATGATGGTGCTGTATACGGCCCGCATGTTCGGCATGTCCATGCTGATGATGACGGTTCAGACCGCCGGCCTCAATCAACTGCCTCCACATCTCGGCAGCCATGGAACCGCCATGTCCAATACGATGCGGCAAATCGCCGGCTCCATTGGCACGGCGCTGCTCGTCACCGTCATGTCCACCCGGACTACGCTGCATTTGGCCGATTACTCCAACACGATCACGACTCATGATCAAGTGCTGATGGAGAACATCAACCAATACGGACAGCAGCTGGCTGCCGCCACGGGCGCCCCCGCTCCATCCGGGCTTACCTTGGCTGTTCAATCGTTGTACAGCCAGGCCGCTACCCATTCGACCATTAATGGCATTAACGATGCGTTCATCGTCGCCACCTTTATTACTTTAGCCGGCCTTTTCTTCTCCCTGTTTTTGAGAAGGGCGCCGCATGCCTCCGTACCGAAGGTGCAGGAATGAGGTAATTCACGCAAAAAAAGAGCCGCTGCTCTCCAGGATTACCGGAACGATTGACGTTCGCTTTCTGGAGGCAATGGCTCTATTTTTTTTCTTCATAGAGAAAACCTTTATCGGAAGCTTTTCAAGATGAGCGACCGCGTTAAGCGGTTGGTTTTATTGCCATGTGGTAAAATCCGGACCGTACTATCCTGCAGCTGCTTTGCTGCCGACGGCCTTCAGCATTTTGGCTTCCTTCCATTTGCCGAACCGGTAGTATAACAGATTCAGCGTTGCAGCGATCAGGAAGCTGACCGGAAAGCTCCACCAAATCGCATCAAACCCAGACGCATGACTCAAATAGATCGCAAGCGGATTACGGACAACCAGCAGAGCGATGAAGGAGATGACCAGAGGCACGATGACCGCTCCCGATGAACGAACGACCCCTGCCACCACATTAAAAATGCCGAACAAAATAAACGACCACAATGTAATATTGTTGATGTGAATACCGAGCTCGATCGCTCTGCCATCCGTTGGAAGGAAGAGCCCCAGCGCTTCGCGGTCAAACAGATGAATCAACAGCACGAGAAGCCCGGTGAGTCCCACGTTAAAAGCAACCCCGGTCCATGTTATCCGGTGAACACGGCTCCATAGCCCTGCACCGATATTTTGCGCCGCCATTGATGTCACCGCACCGCCGATAGCCATGGCAGGCATTTGAATATAGCTGGAAATTTGGGTCGCTACACCAAACGCAGCCGCCGCTTCCGAGCCGTAGGAATTTACAAGATGAATCAGAAATAAATTGCTCATCGACACAACAACCATATTCAGGCCCATCGGGAGCCCCTTCTGGATCAGAGCGCGGATAATCGTGAAATCGAGGCGCAGCATGTGAACATCCTGCCGTGTAATTCGCAAAAAATACTGTTTGCGGTACAGATACACAAGAAGCAGCACCAGGCTGATCAGCTGCGCAATAAAGGTAGCTACCGCTGAGCCCGCAATCCCGAGCTTTGGAAACGGTCCTATCCCGACGATGAGAAGCGGATTGAGCAGGACATCCAGCGCTGCCGACAGCAGCAAAAAGTAGAACGGGGTCTTCGCATCCCCTGAGCCGCGGAGAACGGCCATGATCAGGTTGAAGCCGAACATAAACGGAATGCCGGCAAACATAATCCGGGTGTAGGAGACAGCCAATGCTTTGGCATCCGGAGGGGTATTCATCCAATCCAGAATAACGGGGGAAAATAGAACGCCGATCAAGCCGACGATCAGAGCGAGAAGAGCGAAGAACACGGTGCTTGTCCCCACAACCTTCTTGGCCTCGTCTACCCGCTTCGCACCCAAATTTTGACCGATAAGAATGACGGCCGCCATAGCGATTCCAAAGATCGCACTGATTAGCAGGAACATGATGATGTTGGCATTCGAGGTCGCAGCCAAGGCCTGCTCTCCCAGAAACTTCCCTACCCAGATCGAGTTAATCGAGCCGTTGAGGGACTGCAGTACGTTGCCCAGCAGGATCGGCAAGGAAAACAAAAATAGCGTTTTGGCGATCGGCCCTTCCGTGAGCAACGGTCGGCCGGCTTTTTTATCAGACGGGTTCATGCACACGCTCCTTCATGCTGATTTTAACCACGCAAAAGCTCAAAACAGCTGCCTTAAAAAACAAAAAAAACCTTACATAACAAGGTCTTCGTACATTAAAAGTATAATGCGGTTGAGAGGACTCGAACCTCCACGAGCGTACGCCCACCACCCCCTCAAGATGGCGTGTCTGCCATTCCACCACAACCGCGCATTAAGGATTACACAAAATAAAACGAGGGATATGAAATTCTCAAATTAAAATGGTGACCCGTAGGGGATTCGAACCCCTGTTACCTCCGTGAAAGGGAGGTGTCTTAACCCCTTGACCAACGGGCCGCATATGGATGCTAAAACATGGCTGCTTTTTAGCGACAAGTGTTATTATATCTGATGCATTGAAGATTGACAAGTCTTTTTTTCGTCTTTTTTCGCAGTTCATTTAGACCATTCTTCTATGTTATGCTGTTTGCATCATTTACCATTCTTACCGAAGCGAGGTGAACCCGCCCATGCTCATTCATAATCTGCAGGACGGTCATGTTACTGAGCAAGAGACCATCCGCAAGCCTCTGGAGCAAGAGGTCGGTTGGGTGCATTTACTGAAGCCCGAGCCGGCCGAAGTGATGCGAGTCGTAGGCGAGGTGTTCCATTGCCACCCCTTGGTGGTGGAGGATTGCACGAAGCTGAATCAACGGCCCAAGCTGGATCGATACAAAGACCATATTTATATCAGCTTTTACGCTGTTGTCGGAC
Organism: Paenibacillus rigui; assembly: GCF_002234615.1. Taxonomy (GTDB): domain Bacteria; phylum Bacillota; class Bacilli; order Paenibacillales; family NBRC-103111; genus Paenibacillus_S; species Paenibacillus_S rigui. The sequence continues at coordinate 134,095 of NZ_NMQW01000001.1, forward strand.
CGACCTTAACCCCGATTGAAATGGGGATCATTGTTGGAGCGAATTACGTCATCACGGTAAGCAAGAAGCATCTTCCGTTTATGGAGAATTTGAAGGAAGAGCTGTTGAACGTCCAAGACCGGATGGGGCATCCGGGTATTATTTTGCACCGCCTGCTGGACCGTTGTGTTGATGAATATACAGCCTTTACGAATCAGCTGGAGGACCGGGTGGACAAGATGGAGCGAAGCATCTACCGCAACCCTTATATTCATGTGTCCCGCGAAATTTTCCAGCTCAAAAGGTCCCTGCATACGCTGCGCCGGATCATTGTCGACGAAAAAACGATTATCGGCACGATCAGCCACCAAAATTTCCCTTATACACGCAATGAGTTCGATGTGTATTTCATCGATATTTACGATCATATCTCCCGGGTTGTCGATTCGCTTGATATGTACCGTGAATCACTTAGCGGGCTGCTGGAGTTGCAGATGGGCATGAAGTCCGACCGGATGAATACGATTATGAAGACGCTGACGATTATCAGCTGCATCTTTTTACCGCTCACGTTTATCGTCGGCTTGTACGGGATGAATTTCAAAAATATGCCTGAGCTGAACTGGGAATTTGGCTATGCCTACGTATGGATCCTACTGATTACCGTCGGAATCGGCATGTGGCTTATTTTTAAATGGAAAAAATGGATCTGATCCTCCCCAAGCCAAGCTGCTTCTTGCTTTCCCGCTATGCGGGGGCGCCTTGGTTTCTTCGCTTCCACTGCTCGTGCCATGCAACAATGTGCGGCTCCGGTGCTTCGTTCAATTCCGAGGACAGCAGGGATGCCAACGATTTGAACTGTTCCTCCACACCGGGGCGGTTGCCCATCGCATCGTACATTTGCATCAACTGATAATAACTGTGCCCTACGTAAGGCTGCCACGCTTGTATTTTGTGGTACAACGAGATCGCTTCCGAGGTTTCCCCCGCTGCAAAGCAATAGTCGGCCAACGCTGTGGCATGGTTAAGCCAGAGCATTTTCAATCGCTGCCGCTCGCTTTCCGCCCACCAATAATCGCATTCCTGCAAGTAATCGCCCCGATACAAATCCATGAGAGCTTTATGTGCGGCTAGGTTCTCCTCTCCTATGGCTTGAGCGTCAACCACTCCCTTCTCCCATTCCTCCGAATCCACAATGACACCGGTTGTTTCCAGTCGATATCCCTCGTCTCCATTGCATACCCGCATATAATCCTTCAAGGATGCCAAGGTTTTGCGCACCTGATATACCGATGTGTACAAATGGGTCGATGCCTTCATGTAGTCCAGCTCAGGCCAAAGCAGCTCAATCAAGGTATCCTTATGCACCGGCTGGTTCCGATGATGAAACAAATAGGCAAACAGTTCCTGCGTCTTCGTCGTCCGCCAGCGGATGAATAGGGTCTCTTGGCCGGACAGCTCGAACTGCAAATTTCTGAGCAGCCGGATCATCAGGCTTGGTGCCTCCCCCTCAGCTGGTAAAGTGTCCTCACGAGAAGCCGGGGGAGCAGGCTTTTGCAGCCGCTTTAACGTCTTTAACAAGCGCTCCCTCCGGACAGGCTTAAGTAAATAATCTACAGCCTGAAGCTCAAAGGCTTGCACCGCAAAGTCGTTGTAGGCCGTAACGAAGACAATATGCAAATCCGGCAGCGATTGAAGCAAACGTTCAGCAACCTGGATTCCGCCTAGCTCCGGCATATCCATATCGAGAAACACCACGTCCGGACACGCCTGAATAACGGCCTCTATGCCGCGCAGCGGGTTCACAAATTTGCCTGCAACCTCAACCTCTCCGGTATCTGCCAGCATTCTGCCCAAGCTATCTAACGCAAGCTGCTCGTCATCTATTAATATAGCTTTCAAATTTGCTTCCCCCCATTCCCGGCTAGCCGACCGGCATCTTAGGCATCCTGATTTCCACGGTTGCGCCCTCTCCAGCCTTCTGCAGGATCAGCATCCCGCTGCCGAACATTTGCTTCAGTCTACGATTAATATTTTTCAAACCGACTCCCTCAATATCACAGGATAACAGGGAAGTCCACTGCTCTTGGGTCAACCCCGCTCCGTTATCCCAAACTTGTACGATCACATCATAAGGCTCCACTTGTATTCGGATTCCGATTTCCCCGCCCTCGATCCGTTTCAATATGCCTTGCCGGATGGAGGTCTCTACGATCGGCTGGAGTGTTAACGGCGGAATCCGATAGGGCAAATATTCAGGCACATCATAATGTACCTTTAACCGGTCACCGAACCGGGTCTTCTCGATATGAAGATAGGAGCGTACCAGCTGCAATTCTCTTTGCATCGAGGTCAACGGCTCCAGATTATTGAAGGAAAAGCTTTCACGCAGATAGCTTCCGAATTCCGCAACCAGCTCTTTCATCCGCTCCAGATCCGATTCGCTTAAAGAAGCGATGGAATTCAGCGTATTAAACAAAAAGTGCGGTTTAAGCTGCGCCTGTAAAAATGCCAGCTCCGTATGAATCCGCTTGACCACCGATTGTTTCATATGCAGCAGCGTGCGGACTCGTGCCTGAAGCTCTGATGAATGAAACGGCTTCGCCAAAAAATCGTTAGCTCCGGCCGAAAAAGCCGCAACTGCATCCTCGTTCCTCCCGGAAGCCGTTAGCATCAGCACCGGAAGCTCGAATAAGGAGTGAAGCTCCCTTAAGCGGCGGCATATTTCCAGTCCCGAAATGTCCGGCAGCATGAAGTCCAGTATGACCAAATCCCACTTCCATGCTTTGCGCAGCTCACGAAGGGCCGATTGTCCATTCAAAACCGTGGTGGTCCCTGCCCATTCCGGATCCAAAAGATTTTGGATCCTAAGCGGCTTGACTGGCTCATCCTCAACAATGAGGATATGGGTTCGGTCATTAAAATTCCAATACATGGTTAACGGCCTCGTGCACTCGTTCAGGCTGGAAGGGCTTCACGACAAAATCCAGAGCCCCCGCTCGAATGGCTTCGATAATAAGCATCTTTTGACCCATAGCGGAGCACATAATGATCTTAGCTGCGGCATCGATCGCCCGAATATGCTTGACCGCATCGATGCCTTCCATTTCGGGCATGGTAATGTCCATGGTCACCAGATCCGGCCGGTACGCCGCATATTTATCTATGGCCTCCAAGCCATTCGTCGCTTCGCATACAATCGTATGGCCGGCGTCTTCCAATATCGTTCTCAACATCGACCGCATGAAGGCGGCATCGTCGACAATCATAATTTTAGCCAAATCTTACACCACCTTGGGAATCGGATCAATATCTATTTATCCAGTTTCCCCAAAGCGACTGAACAGTTTCTGAACAGCTCTCCCTGCGGCCCAATTGGAAAGCAGGCTTCGTTACGAAAACTTATGCTTAGCTAATAAAAAATACCGTCTGCATCCAGGGCAGAACGGCATAGTGGAAAAAGCAAAAAAACCGCCTTTCGGCGGTTTCTTGTCATCTACGGAGAGAGAGGGATTCGAACCCTCGCACCACTTACGCAGTCTAACCCCTTAGCAGAGGGTCCCCTTATAGCCACTTGGGTATCTCTCCAAAAAGTAATGGCTCCCCGAACAGGACTCGAACCTGTGACAACTCGATTAACAGTCGAGTGCTCTACCAACTGAGCTATCAGGGAAAGACAATTTTTAATTTATCATGAATTTTGCTGTAAGTCAAGCGTCAGCAGCTTCAATTTGCCCCTGCATTGGCCGCAGGCATATTTTTTCGGATCCAGCTTTCTCTTACGCAAATACTCGGTCTTACAGCTCGTGCATACCAGCTTGTAGCGGTAAGGCTCCCTGCGTTTGGCATTCGGCAGCGACTTGCAAAACCGGGTGCCTCCAACCTGCTGCAGCAGCCGTTTGAAATCCTCATCCCGGTGCTGATATCCCCGTTTCATCAGATGCAGATGGTAGTGGCACAGCTCATGCTTAATAATTTTCTCTACATCCTCGGCCCCAAATTGCTCGTACTGCTGCCAGCTGATCTCGATATCGTGCGACTTCGTAAAATATCTGCCGCCTGTCGAAGTCAGCCTGCGATTAAACGTAGCTTTATGCAGAAAAGGACGCCCGAACGAAGTCAACGAAATACGCTCCACCCATTGCTGCAGCTGCTTGTCCTCCATGGTTCCCCTCCCGCGCCCTATCACTTTTAGATTCTCACTTGAATTGTAACCGCATCATAGGCTACACTGTCAAGTAGATATGATCCACATCGGATGTTGTCAGGTTCAAACTGAAGGTTCCTTATTTGTATCACAAGCTCGAGAGGAGTTTATCGTCCCATGTCCAAAATGAGATACGCCGTTCTACAGCTGAACGATCAGATTGAATTCGTCGAGCTGCCGGCTTCCCACGCCTACCAATTATCGGCTCTGAATCTACGCTTGCATAAAGAATTGGAAAAATTGACGGCCGCTAACGTGCCTTCGCTTCCGCGAATCATCGCAGAATGCGACAACCTGGATATCGTCCATCCGTCCTACAAGCTGCACCACGGCCTGGAGTATATTAATCAATTGGAGTGTGCCTTCGCTTCTATTAATGAACAAGCTTATCCTCTGGTGTCGCTGTTGACCGAAATCCGCGCCCTCCAAGCCCAGCTGGAGCAGTGGTACGAGGATGAAGAGGATCTGGTTCCGTAGGACCTGCACCCAACAGCCCACCCCGCCATATGCTGTATTATTAGCTGGGCGGGAAGGAGCTGATTCGCTTGCCACAATGGCTTTGCAATCAACTGATGCGGGCATTTTACAACAAGAACCACCGACAAATTCGTTTGCTCAACGATTGCTGGTTTTTCTATCGTACACGAAGAAACGATGCGGAGGAATCCTCATCCTCACAACTCTAAACATAGCTTGAGGCGAAGCCGGTTCGGTCGGACTGGATAGACTGCTTCGTCGGACTTATGCCTTAACATCCAAAAGAGAGCCTGGCTCTGAACGGGAAGCCTTCCCTCAGAGCCAGGCTCTCTTTTTACAATTGGCCTTGTGGTGCCCGGTTGTCCAGGTGCATCTAGCAAGAACAAGACTTATCTCTTCACTAGAGAAACATCACCGTGTAAGGCAACTCCCGTGTGCAATTCTGCTCTACTGCAGTTGAGCAAAAGGCTTGCCTGGATTAGAGCATGCACAGCCCGCTCTCCAAAGCACTTCTCTCCGACCCTGCACACAATAACCAGCCGTTAGGAAGGCTTTTTCATCGTCAGGCTGACGCGGCCCTTCTTCAAATCCACGCTAAGCACCCAGACGGTCACTGTATCGCCTACCGCTACAACATCCTTCGGATGCTTCACGAACGTGTCGCTCAGCTGCGAGATGTGAACCAGCCCGTCGTTCTTGATCCCGATATCGACGAACGCGCCGAAGTCGATAACATTGCGCACCGTCCCCTGCAGCTCCATCCCCGCCGTCAAATCTTCGATTTGGAGCACGTCGGTGCGGAAAATCGGCGCCGGCAGCTCGTCCCGCGGGTCGCGTCCCGGGCGCTGCAGGCTGTCCAGGATGTCGCGCAGCGTCGGCACGCCCACGCCCAGCTTGGTCGCGAGCTCCGCCGGCTCCACCTGCTGCAGCTGCTCCTTCAGCTGCTGGCTGCCGAGCTGCGATAGCTCAAGCTTCAGCTCGCGGAACAGCTTGTCCACCACGTCGTATGACTCCGGGTGGATCGGCGTGTTGTCGAGCGGGTTTTTACCTTCGCTGATGCGAAGGAAGCCGGCACACTGCTCGAACGCCTTGGCGCCCAAACGCGGCACCTTTTGCAGCTGCGCCCGGTTTACGAACTTCCCGTTCTCCTCGCGGAACTTCACGATGTTCTTCGCCAGCGTGCTGTTAATGCCGGAGACGTACGATAACAACGACGGAGACGCCGTGTTCACGTCGACGCCGACGTGGTTGACCGCCGACTCGACGACGAACGTCAGGCTCTCGTCGAGCCTTTTTTGCGTCACATCGTGCTGGTACTGCCCGACACCGATCGCCTTAGGCTCAATTTTCACCAGCTCGGCCAAAGGATCCTGCAGCCGCCGTGCGATCGAAATGGCGCTGCGCTCCGCTACGTCCAGGTCCGGGAACTCCGTCTGCGCCAGCTTCGACGCGGAGTACACGCTCGCTCCGGCTTCGTTAACGATCAAATACTGGAGCTTGCGCTCCTTGATCTCCCCGATCAGCTCCGCTACGAACTGCTCCGTCTCTCTAGAGGCCGTTCCGTTCCCGATGACGATTAATTCGACTCCGTACGATTCGATCAGCTTGCGGAACTTCGCCTTCGCTTCCGCCACTTTGTTGTTCGGCGGTGTTGGATATGTGACGGCGATCTCGAGCATTTTGCCCGTATCGTCCACGACAGCCAGCTTACAGCCTGTCCGGTAAGCCGGGTCCACGCCGAGTACAACCTTGCCCTTCACCGGCGCCTGCAGCAGCAGATTGCGGAGATTTTCGGCGAACACCTCGATCGCCTTCTCCTCGGCCTTTTGCGTCATTTCATTGCGAACCTCACGTTCAATGGAAGGGGCCAGCAGCCTTTTATAAGCATCCTCAATTACCGCGGCCAGTGTGTCCTTGGCAGGTGACGGTCCTTTTATGATCTGACGGCCGATATAGTCATGAATCCGGTCCGTCTGTACTTCCAGCAGCACCTTCAGCACATCCTCGCGCTCCCCGCGGTTGATGGCAAGGATCCGATGCGGAGGCAGCTTGCGAACCGGCTCCTGGTAGCTGTAGTACATTTCATACACCGACTCGAGCTCGGCGTTTTTCGCTTCCGTCCGAAGAAGGCCCTGATCATATGTATATCTGCGTACCCACGTCCGTATTTTGGCATCGTCCGCAATATTTTCCGCAATGATGTCCATCGCGCCCTGCACGGCCTCTTCAGCTGTCGCAACGCCCTTGTCCTCGCTCACGTACTTACCGGCTTCAGCCAGCAAATTGCCTTGACGAGGCTGTGACAAGATCCATTCAGCCAACGGCTCGAGTCCTTTTTCCTTGGCGACGCTGGCGCGCGTTTTACGCTTTTGGCGGTAAGGGCGGTACAAGTCCTCAACCTCCTGCAGCTTGACCGACTGCTCGATGGCCGTCTTCAGCTCACCGGTCAGCTTTCCCTGCTCGTCGATGAGACGAATCACCTCCAGCTTCCGGGACTCCAGGTTGCGCAGGTACGTCAGCCGTTCCTCAATATCGCGCAGCTGGTTCTCGTCCAGCTCTCCGGTCATTTCCTTCCGGTAACGCGCAATAAAAGGAATCGTGTTGCCCTCGTCCAACAGTCCCACGGTCGTTTTGACCTTGCCTGCGGGCAGCTGAAGCTCTGTGGCGATCTGCTTTTGAATACGCTCCTGGATCACCGTCTTCATTTCCTCCGAGAGCTCTACACTTTTCTTCGTTTCCTCCAGCTGCAGCACTTCTTCCTTCGACATCGACATCGTCCTCATCAGCCTCCTCCGTCAATTTCCCCTGCAAAATAAAAAAGCAAGGAACCCGTTACGCGGCCCCTCGCTTCAATCCATAAAATGCATTAAAACTCAATCAGTCCCACGCTAATTTGCAATGCATCGTCTACCTTGCGCATCGTCTCTTCATCGAGATGAGTAATTTTGTCTGTGAGACGTTGTTTATCAATCGTGCGTATTTGCTCCAGCAGGATGACCGAGTCCCGGTCAAACCCATGCGCCTCTGCGTCAATCTCCACATGTGTAGGCAGCTTGGCCTTCTGGATCTGTGCTGTAATCGCCGCCACGATGACCGTAGGACTGAAGCGATTGCCGATATCATTCTGAATGATCAGAACAGGCCGTATCCCGCCCTGCTCCGAACCGACGACCGGTGAAAGATCTGCAAAAAACACATCGCCACGTTTGACAATCAATAGTTACACCCCGCTTACTAAACGGTCCAGAGTGTTATCCGCTTCTTCCTCCGCCTGAAAAGCCTCCGAGGCCATGTTTAAGTTAATTTTTGCCATCTCCATATATCCGCGCTGCATGGATTCTCTCAGGTGACGTTTCTTCCGTTCCACCAAATACAGCTTCATCGCTTGACGAATAAATTCGCTGCGATTGGAGTTTTCCTTCTCAACGATACCGTCCACCTCCTGTAAAAGATAATCCGGTAGGCTGATCATGATCCGTTTCGTGTTCTGCGCATTGGACACCAAGCATGCACCCCCAAAAACATACAAACAATATTACCATTATGGCGAACATACAGCAAATTTATACAAGATGAGTATATGCATAAGGTATAGCAATTATGTTATACCTCTAATCACTTCAGTACTGACAATCACGAAAGTCCACAGAAGTAGGTATTATACTTATTCGCCCTTCGCAGGCAAAATCCTCTCCATCTTTAACAAAAAAGATGATGGAAATACGTACCATTCCCCTTAGTCGCGGGCACTCCAGTCATGCCGCATCAGCGGGTTGATCGTTGAAGCGACCACTCCATCCCGGTAATACACCCGAGGAACCCGATGCGAAATCATGCAGATAATCTCGTAATTGACCGTCCCGAGCCAGGAGGCGTGCTCCTCTGCCGTAATTTTCTCCTCACCTTGTCTGCCGAGAATAACCACTTCTTCCTCATTATGAATATCGGCAATTCCGGTCACATTCATCATACATTGGTCCATGCAAATTTTGCCAACGACCGGTACCCTCTGTCCTTTAACGAGCACCTGTGCTTTTCCCGTCAGCATTCTGGAAAATCCGTCGGCATAGCCGATTGGCAGCGTGGCTACCGTTTCCTCGCCGGCCGTCTTGTATATCGTCCCGTAGCTGATGCCCGAGCCCTCCGGCAGCGTCTTCACCATCACGATCCCCGTCTTGATGCTGAGCACCGGCTCCAGGTCAATCGTCTGGTGATTCACTTCTTCGGATGGATACAACCCGTACATGCTGATTCCGAGACGGACCATGTTGTAGGTCATATCAGGGCTATCGATGGCCACAGCGCTATTGCCCGCATGCACATAGGGGAAATCAATTCCCTGTGCCCGGAAATGATTCACCACTTTATCAAAACGCCGATACTGCTCTATCGTATAGGTTTTATCCGTCTCATCCGCGCAGGCGTAATGTGTAAAAATCCCCTCAACCACCAAGCCGGGAATCTTCAACGCCCGCTCGATCAATACGACAGCTTCCGCCTCGGTCGTCAACCCTAACCGGTTCATCCCGGAGTCGATCTTCACGTGAATGTTCAGTGCCTTCCCGCGCGGCTGCAGCTTCTCGAAAGCGTCCAGCACCTCGTGGCTGTATACATTCAGCGTAATATCGTGCTCCCAAGCTGCTTCCAGACCTTCCGGGGGCGTATAGCCCAATACCAGGATCGGGGCTGTAATCCCCGCCTGCCTCAGCTCCAAGCCTTCATCTAAAAAAGCTACCGCGATATATTCCACTCCGCAGCGAAGCGCCTCCCGGCTGACCTCTACCGCCCCGTGCCCGTAAGCATCCGCTTTGACCACAGCCATCATCTTCACATCAGCGGGTAAAACCCGGCGAAACCCTTCCAAATTGCTGCGCAGCGCATCTAAGGAAATCTCCACCCGCGTCGGCCGGTAAAACGAATCCATAACTCCACCTTCTTTACCAAGGATAAACGGCTTCGCCGTCCTTCAAAGGACGGACGCGTTTGTCAAGGTAGATCCAAGTATAAAAACTTATACTTTCTTATCTACAAAAATCAAGGGAAGCTCCCTGAAGCAGGGAACCTCCCCCTCATCGCGACATGTTCAATCTCAATAAATTATATGGTAATCCGATCTCCCCCGGGTGTCAATGAACAATATAATGAACAGCAGACTGTCAGGAAAGCGTCAGTTTTTGGTAAAATACTTACAGCTTTTGTGGATGAGCGGTAATTCCTTTGGCAGCAAGGAGTCTGGGGGAAACAAGAGAACAAGCCCTTTGGCGCTGCAGGACTTGACAACGCTACTTTCCCATCAATTGGCATCAGCTAATGCGGAATGATGGGATGACATTTTGTATGACATGAACCGTTGCCCCTACGCTCTGCAAACATAGAATTCAATATATTCAGATCGCGGGCAGATACGATGAGAACACCACTGTCGAGGTCTTTCGAAGTTGAGCTACCGCGTTCAGCGTTGGGTTTTATCGCTAATAGGAAAGCAGGTCTTCGCTGCGAAAGCTTATACTCCTATGTGGTAAAAAAAGAATGGGCTCCCGTCAAGGTAAGCCCACCCTTTCTCCCTATGCTCAAGCCGCTTATTTGCCGCTCTCTCCTTGTACAGCCTGTGCTACCTTAATCATCTCGGTTAACGGGAGATCGCCAGTGGAGAGCCTGAATTCGATGCCCTCGTAGGTCCACATCAGCGTTTTCTTCTCATCCCCGGAGATGACCGCGATCGTATAGCCAAGATCCACAATATCCGAAGGCAGGTTCGATACGGTTTGCGTTTCCGGACGGGATTCCACCAAGGTGTAGCTGAATTTGCCAGTGTAGCGCAGCATTACCGCCTTCTCTTCGCCCAGCTTGATCTCGTTCATATCCTGCTTCTTCACACCGCTAGGCGTGTAATTCGGCTCGATGATGCCGAATTGCAGCTGCCCTGCTTTTTGCTTGCCGGCATCGGTTTTACCGCTGCCGGTAGCGCTAGTCACGCCTGCTGGGGCAGAGCCGGATGCGGCGCCGGATGCGCCCTGCGCGACAGGTGCCGTGCTACCGGCTACCGGCGTGCCTGCGGCCTTGCCGCTGCTGGCGGCCGCCGCGTCTTTGCCGGCGGTGCCGGCGGCGCTTGTCGCGCCCGCTGCGCTGCCTGCGGCTCCGCTAGGTGCGGTTGCGGCTCCGCTAGGTGCGGTTGCGGCACCACCAGTGCCCGCAGCCGCCTTGGAGCCGCCTGCGGCAGCGTTGGCGCCGTTTGCGGCGGCGCTGGAGCCGCTGGGCGCCGCGTTGTCCTTGGCGGCGCTGCTGCCGTTAGCGCCGCCTGTGGTTCCCGCGGCAGCTGCACCGGCGGAGCCGTTGGCTCCATTGGCCGCTTTAGCCGATGTACCGGCGGCAGCGCTGCTTTTTCCATCCATCGTTCCTGGATCGTGCGTTCCTGTGCCGCTTGCCTTGCCATCGCCTGCCGCTGCTTTATCTCCAGCCGGGTTATCCATACCAACCGGGCCCGCAGGCCCCATCGTCGGCAAGGACTCGAGCTTCCAGCTTGTCATATTGCGCTGCATGTCAAAGGAGTCCTTTTCAAACTTCTTACCAAACTCAAACTGATTGAAATCGACAATGACCATCACATTGGCATTCTGGTCCGAGACTTCCACCTTTTGCGGTGCGTAGCTCTTCTTATCCAGCCAAATCTTTTGCCGTGCCAGCGAGCCGTTCTGATAATTCGCCAATACATCGAAAACATAAGCATTCGGATCCGTTGTAAACTGGCGGTCATTATCCATCAAAATACTTTGAACCAACGACTGGTACAAATACACTTGTCCTTGATTTTCCGGCCAATCGCTTTGGAACCGGAAGCTTTTATTCAAATGCGGCGTTAGTACGAACACTCCATCATCATTGCGCAGCACAATTTGGGTGATGTCTTTCTTCGCATTTGTTAATGAAATTCGGTAGTAATGCGGATTTTGGTACCATACCTCGACTTGATATTCCTGAGGTTCTTGTCCCGTGTGAAGCACCATTTTCCCGCTGCCCTGGTAGCTCTGCAGCTTGTTAATCACTCCATCCAAATCCTTCACTACCGACCCTGCATCCTTCTTGCCGCACCCGGCCAGCACCAAGCTCAAGCACATCACTAAGGCAATCACCCATGTGAATCGCCGCATTCCAATCCCCTCCAGCACCAAAAGTAAAATCAACTGATAACATGTCTATGTGGGGACTTGGACAAATATGCAGACAAGGTTGACGAGCTTGGGGGAATTCAAGAAAAATGTGAAGCCGAAATTTATATATCTACCCTTTATTTCCGATAAAAAAGTATCTGTACTATTCCAAATTCAAAATAAACTCAATAAAGGGTGACTCCAATGAAAGGCATCATTTTGGCAGGCGGCACGGGATCACGGCTATATCCACTTACCAAAGTAACAAACAAACACTTACTTCCTGTAGGGAAATATCCTATGATATTTCATGCAGTTCATAAATTGAAAGAAGCAAGTATTGAGGACATACTGATTGTAACCGGGAAAGAGCATATGGGTGATGTTGTAAACCTGCTCGGCAGCGGCAAAGAAATGGGCGTCACCTTTACCTATAAGGTACAAGACGAAGCCGGAGGCATTGCACAGGCGTTGGGATTAGCTGAACATTTTGTAGGCACCGATCAGATGGTCGTTATATTAGGAGACAATGTATTCTCTCATGCCATTCAAAACTTTGTTAATAATTTCAAACAACAACAAACCGGTGCCAAGATTCTGATCCAAGAGGTCCATGATCCGAATAGATACGGAGTCCCTGAACTGCATGATGGTCGTATTGTATCTATTGAAGAAAAGCCGGCTCATGCAAAAAGCAACTATGCAGTAACAGGCATATATATGTATGATAGTGATGTATTTCAAATCATTAAAAAATTAAAGCCATCTGGGCGCGGTGAATTGGAAATAACCGACGTGAACAACGAGTTTATCAGAAGAAACCAGCTTACCTACGATATTCTTGAAGGCTGGTGGACCGATGCGGGAACACACGAATCTCTAGCAAGAGCCAATGAACTTGCCAAAGATCTTGTTTTCCATGATTCGTTCGGCAAATTAAAAAGCTAATAATCAAAACGGGTGAAGCAGATGAAAGTATTGTCTACCAAGTTAAAAGGTGTTTTTATTATTGAGCCTGCGGTGTTTCAGGATGCCCGCGGCTTTTTTACGGAAAGCTATAATCAGCAAGCCTTCGAAAAACATGGATTACAAGCCGACTTTATCCAAGATAACCACTCTTTGTCCGTAGAAAAGGGAGTGCTTAGAGGCATGCATTATCAACTAAATCCTAAAGCCCAGACCAAGCTCGTCAGAGTCACGGCTGGAGCTATTTACGATATCATCCTGGATATCCGCCGTGGCTCCGTAACGTTCGGACAATGGATAGGCGTACAGCTGAGTGCAGAAAACAAACGACAGCTATGGGTTCCAAAAGGCTTTGCACATGGCTTCTGCACTTTATTTCCGAATACAGAGGTTCAATATAAAGTCGATGAATATTATTCACCAGAGCATGACCGGGGCATAGCCTGGAATGATCCCGATCTGCAATTCGATTGGCCTGAAGTTCAACCCATTTTGTCACCGAAGGACAGCAATCATCCACCGCTTCAACACGCAGAAATGAATTTTGACTAAAGGAGTCTCTTTTCTATGAATGTACTTATTACAGGCGGCGCCGGATTTATCGGAAGCAACTTCGTCAAGTATCTGTCCAACAAGTATCCCCACTATCGTATCACCAACTTGGATGCCCTAACTTATGCTGGTAATCTTGAAAATCTCAAGTCAATCGATACACTTCCCAACTACACCTTTGTAAAAGGCAATATATTGGATTCCTCCTTAGTCGATCAGTTATGTGGGCAAGGAATAGATATTGTATTAAACTTTGCCGCAGAATCGCATGTGGATCGCAGCATTGAGGATCCCCAGCTTTTTATAAAAACTAATGTTCTTGGGACCCAAGTCCTTCTGGACAGTGCAAAAAAACATAATCTCCGAAAATTTGTCCAGATTTCCACTGATGAAGTATACGGATCACTGGGACCAACCGGACTGTTTACAGAGAAGACGCCTCTGGCTCCCAACAGTCCCTATTCCGCAAGTAAGGCAGGTGGAGATTTATTAGTAAGGTCCTATCATGAAACCTTTGGAATGAACGTGAATATTACACGCTGCTCAAATAACTATGGGCCGTACCAATTCCCGGAAAAATTGATTCCGCTAATGATATTGCGAACACTCACGGATCAGCCTTTACCTATCTATGGGGACGGACTTAATGTAAGAGACTGGCTTTATGTTGAAGATCATTGCAGCGCTATTGATCTGGTTATGCATCAGGGAATCAGTGGTGAAGTATATAATATCGGCGGGAATAATGAAAAGACTAATTTAGAAATCGTTCGATCCATCCTGCAGGAATTAAATAAGCCGGAGTCTTTGATCAACTTTGTACAAGATCGCCCTGGACATGATCGGCGCTATGGTATAGATGCAACGAAAATTCGTACTGAACTAGGCTGGAAGCCTAAGCATCATTTTGAAGCAGGTATTCAGGCTACTATCCAGTGGTATTTAGAGAACCGAACATGGTGGGAAAGAATCCAATCCGGTGCGTATAGGCAATCTACTGATTTACAGGTAGGCGATATAATATGAGAGTATTGGTAACAGGTGCCGGAGGGCAGCTTGGATACGATGTGGTTCGTTTATTTCAACCTTCCAGTGATGTTATAGGTCTTGGGCGTGATGAACTGGATATAACAAATACCGAACAGTGCATCCGAGTTCTGGAACAACATCAGCCGGACGTGGTCATTCATTGCGCCGCCTACACTTCAGTTGACTTAGCAGAGCAGGATGAGGATACAACTTTTGCGGTGAACGCCTATGGTGCTCGAAATATGGCGGTAGCTGCTGAGCGAATTGGAGCTAAAATGTGCTATATCAGCACGGATTACGTGTTTGATGGCAATACAACTGTTCCATATAAAGAATACGATCAACCTAATCCCCTTGGGGTATATGGCAAGTCCAAATTAGCCGGGGAACGTATGGTGGAATCGTTATCTTCGAAATATTTCATCGTTCGAACTTCCTGGGTATATGGACTCCATGGTCATAATTTTGTTAAAACTATGCTTAAGCTTGCTCAGGATAAAAAATCACTAAAAGTAGTCCATGATCAAATAGGCTCGCCTACCTTTACTGAAGATCTCGCAAAATTTCTGCTGCAATTGGTGGGAACCGAGAAGTACGGGATTTATCACGCTACCAACAGTGGATCCTGTTCCTGGTACGAATTCGCCTTAGCTATCTTTGAGGAATTTGGATTAGAGGTAGTTGTCGAACCTTGCACAACCGAGGAATACCCTAGGCCTGCACTGAGACCTAAGTATTCTATACTGGACCATTCGGCACTGCGTGCGAATGGGTTTGAGGATTTGCGGCATTGGCGGGAGGGATTAAAGGTACATCTGAACCATAAACATAGTCAATGATTTTTCATTTATATCAGAAGAATTTTTTTATTCTAAAATAAATCAGTGAGGCTATAGTCACACCAACCAAAACATAAGAAAGCCAGGCTTAACTTTAGAAGCTTGGCTTTTGGAACGCGCAATCGATTTCCTAAAGTCCCTTCGTATACTTTACTTCTACTCGTAACACATTTCAGATTATTCAGTAAGTCCTATATACAAATTTGAGTAAATCTTGTTTTAACCACTCACTCAATTATTAACATTCTAAATGTAATGATGGGCCTAATGAAATTCAAAGTTAACTGTACATATTATCATAATATTCAAAAGTTTCTTTTAATCCATCCTCTAAGGAATATATAGGTTTCCAGCCTAGCTCTTTCATAGCCAATGAATTATCTAAGTAACTATGAACTATATCACCCATTCTAGGGGAATGATAAATGGGTTTAAATGACTTGCCACTAAGCATGCTAAATTTCTGTAACAATTCATTTATAGTGGTTTGTATATTGCAACTAATATTGAAAATACCTCGGCTACCTTTTTCCAATGCAGCAATATTTGCTTCTACAACATCCTTCACATATATAAAATCACGAGTTTGTTCGCCATCTCCAAAAACGACAGGTGAACGTCCAACTAAAAAACTATCCATAAAAGTGGAAATAACTCCTCCCTCTCCTTTGGGGTCCTGTCTTATTCCATACACATTAGCATATCTCAGTATAGTATAATCCATCCCATATAAAAGGGAGAAAACTTCTATATAATGTTCAGGGGTATGCTTAGAAACGCCATAGTAAGACAAAGGCTTTACCTGATGTTTCTCATCCACGGGTAAATACTCAGGAGTCCCATATACCGCGGCAGAAGAAGCATAAATTATTTTTCGAACTCCTTTAAATTTGCATTGCTTCAAAAGTTTAATGGTTCCTAGAATATTTATCCCTGCATCAAGATCAGGTTGCCTTATTGAGGTTTGCACATCAATCTGAGCTGCATGGTGAATAACTACTTCAGGTTTAATCTTTTCGAAAATATCATCAATCTCTTCATCCAGAATCGAAATATTATATAAACTTGCCTGTTTATTTATATGCTTGGGATCTCCATTTGAAAAATTATCAATTATTGAAACTTGATGTCCTAACTCAACAAGACGATCAACAATATGAGAAGCAATAAATCCGGCTCCGCCAGTTACCAAGACATTCATCTTTATGCTCCATTTGCTAATAATTTAATAAGCGTTTTTATTAATAAACCCATTTACGATTGTTTTTATAATAATTTTAATATCGAAGAGAAAGCTCCAATTTTCAATATAAAAAATATCATGCTTTATTCTATCTTCTATCGAGGTATCACCACGTAAACCATTTGACTGTGCCCAGCCTGTTATTCCAGGGCGAATATGATGTTTGACCATGTACTTTGGGATCTCTTCCTTGAATTGTTCTACGAAATAGGGTCTTTCAGGTCTTGGGCCAACCACACTCATATGTCCAAATAATACATTAAAAAACTGTGGCAATTCATCCAAACTCGTTTTTCTTATAAATGACCCGAATTTAGTCTTACGCGGATCATTCTGTATTGTCCAATTGGTATCCGAAGATTCCTCCGTTTGCATCCTCATGCTACGAAATTTATACATCATGAAAGTTCGCCTGTTCAAACCCACACGTTCCTGTTTGAAGATAATGGGGCCAGATGACGATAATTTCACACCAATTGCAATAAAAATTAGAATAGGAGAAGTTATAATAATAGCTATTGCTGAAAATAATATATCAAAGGTTCTTTTCAAAAAGCGATTACTTAGTTCATCTAAAGGAATATCTCTAACATTTATAAGTGGCATTCCAGCAAAATTATCGAAATATGGCCTAGAAGGTAAATAATCATAAAAATCAGGAATAATTAGAGCTTTGACACCTGCTTTTTCACACACATTAATTATCTTTGCATATTTACTATGCGCATTTAATGGCAAGGCAATAATAACTTCGTCAACTAATATTTCCTGCAAAATTGATTCCAAATCATCTATTTTGCCTATAATTGGTTTGTAACGCGATAAGTCAACATCATGTTGGTCCTGGTAATCGTCTAAAAACCCAACGACATCGTATCCTAACTCTGGATAATGGGATAAGTTATCAAAAAACTTTCGACCTAAAGTACCGGCTCCAAGTATGAGCACAAATTGCTTATTGTATCCTTTTTCCCGATAGCTTTTCAGAGTGACTTTCACCATATACCTATAAAAACTAGTTAATAATATACAATTTACTAAGAACAGCAATAAGTAAGAACGGGATACGTGGACTTCCTTAAAAACAAACAAAATACTTAACAACATCAATAGACTTATAAAGTGGACTTGAATGATCTTAAATACTTCAAAAGAAAACTGCTTTTTACGCTTTGAAGAATAAAAATTAAGAAAATAACTAATTCCTATTGCTATTATTCCGTATATGAAACTCCATAACATATAATGTTTAAAAGAAAGCGGGGCTTCATACGCAATCCAATTACTTGTGAATTTAAGCCAATAGGATAATAAGAACATTAATTGAACACTTATAAAATCAGCAAAAGCATAAATTAGAGACAAAAAACTCTGACCTCTGCGTACCAAGAATAATTCACCTCACAAATTTCTATTGCATGTTTAACAAGACAATTATAACATGTGACTATAAAAAAATATTAAAACGTATGTCAGGGGGATTAAAAATTGAACTGTAAAATTTGTGAATTACATAAAATACAACCACAAGCAATAATACAAAGTACAGAATTTTGGATTATTAGAAATACATCTTCTGCCCTTTTACCTGGTTATTGTATACTTGAGCCAAGAAGACACGTAACAACGTGGTCTGATTTAACAAGTAAAGAGATCATTGAAATGGGGACTTTAATACAAGAAATAGAAAGCCGATTAAAATTCGAACATCATGCAGAGAAAGTATATGTCGTTACAATAAGTGAAGTAGTAAGCCATCTCCATTTACATTTAATTCCAAGGGCAACTGGAATGCAACTGAGGGGATTGCATTTAATTGAAAAAGCCATCACATCAAATTAGAAGTATATACTATTATACTACATATATCATGGTAAATATATTGGAGGAAAAACATTGTACCTTTTCAAAAAAACTTTAGAATTTTTTACTACGAAACAAAAATGTATTGTTCTTGTTAGTTATTTTATAATTCTCACTCTAATTTGTTTGAATTTTGCTTTAAATCGAATATACTTTTCAGACTTTTATCCAGCTAATGGAGATTTTCAAAATTACAATGGTTATCGTAGATTACTGGAAGGCCAAACACCTTTTCAAGATTTCTTCTATTATCTTGGTTTAGGACCATTATATATTAATTCAATTCCTTTATTATTTTTAGGAAATAATTTTACCAGCAGTTTATTCGCAACTAATTTTATTACATCATTTATGTTTGCTCTTTCAGTTTATGTTATCTCAAGATGTAATAATCTAAGTAATGTAAAGAGTCTACTATTAACTTTGGTGCTGTTACTATCTGCTTGCAATTATACTGGCTTTTCTATAGTCTCAGAATTTTTCAAAAGATATGACTTCCTATACTATGTACAACCTGGAAATTCAGATAGAATGGTTCGTGCTTTTCTACCATTCTTACTAATTCTTGTTTTTATTATATGTAATAAATTAAAATTTAAACATGTCTTATTTAAAAACTCATACTTCATTTCAACATTATATGGACTTCTAATAGGGTTCAGTATATCTTGGTCAAATGATTACGGCATAAGTGTTTTTATTGCAGGGAGCTTTATTATGGTTCTCTTGAATTTAAAATTCGAAAAAAAATTCTTGTATAATATTCTACTGTACTTCATTGGTTGTTTAACAGGATGCTATTTTATTGTTAATATACTTACCTTTGGAAATTTCTCTAATTGGTTAGACTACAACTTTTTGGGTGTAGCTAAATATCAATTTTGGTATTATGCAACTGGATATCAGTCTAAATTATTAACTTTGTCGGATTTTCCAATTAATCTAGAACTTCTTTTTTGTTTATTATTTATATTTTATTATTCTATTAAAATTAAAAAAAAGAAGCACACTATAAATGAAGTATATTTATTGTTCTTGTTTTTGACTTCAATGATTGCTGGATATGCTTATGCAATTAATAGCGAAAAACAAGGTCTATTTTGGCCAGTTTATATGATTTTATATATTACTATATTTAGCAAATTAATTCAGAATGTTTCCGTTAAAAACATGAAATTGACTCTAACCTTAAATACAGTTCTTATAATTGCAGGGTTATACTTATCATTTTTCCATTTAGATGAAACTATTGGCAGACTACATAGTAAGCGAGAAACCTTCGTCCCTGAATTAAATGGGTACTTATCTAAGTATGGTAAAGAATTGAATATCGCTTCAAACAAAGTAATTAAAACTAATGATGTATTTTCCACCTATGCGTCCGCTCTAGAAGTATTATCAAACCAGTATCAATCATCTGGCATGGACTACATTATACATGTACTCGGAGACAAATACAGAACAAAATACTTAGATAAATTCCATTCGCTTCAACCTGAATTTGTGACGACCATGAGAGAAGATTTTTTTCCATATGAGTTATGGGTAAAGCGAGCAAATTGGTTTTTTTATAGGGAGTTATTAACTTCCTATAAAGCTGAGGCAATAACACCTTATAGTACAATATGGAAAAAACAAATAAATGAAAATATTTATAATAACAATGTCCAGTATTCAATAGAACAAAAATCAGAAAATAGTGTTGAAATTATTGCTAAAACGGATGATAAATTAAACAATGTAATTGTGGATTTCTCCATCTCTTATCGAAGCCAATGGAACAATAAAAGATTTTTCGGTTTCGGACTGAGGAAAATTGTTAGTGTTCAAGATGGCTGGTCCTCAGAAAAAGTTAACGATTTGGGAACAGCCGGTGGCTATAATCTACCGGATACTGCCGAGTTAATAAATATTCCAGTTAGAATTATAAATGGGGAAGGTAGAACTGTGTTAAGTGCATATCCAGCTAACATGACTAATCTTAGAGTTTCAGAATTTAAGGCTTTAAAAATAATATCTGACGTACCTTCAAATCTATCCTCATTAAATAATCTATACAAACTTGAAAATATTAAAGTTGAAAATTTAACAGATGTAAACTGGCAGAACGGTATAAATAAAAATCAGAACATTGCATTGATAAAGAATACTCTTGAAAACAAAGCTACTATTGAAGGGGCTAATTATCTTATAACTAAAAACGGGAATAAAATTAAAATTGAAAGAATACAATATCCTGATAACGAATGGATTTATGTAGTTTTAGAAAGTGTAAATGAAGAAATTAGGTATCCCAATGAGATCAAATTCTCATCACAATAACTATGAAGCAATACTAGAAAGACAATAAAAGCTTAATAATAAGAATCAATAAATGGTTTGGAAAAGGGGTAGTGGATTATGTTCCTCCCCCTTCTATAATGCTCCCATAGGTTGAGACACGGGAGAGTGAAAAATAAGTTATAATGAAGCCATGGAAAAACGGAACCGATACACCTCAGAGTTTAAGACGAAGGTCGTCCTGGAGGTCCTCCGTGAGGAGCAGACCGTAAACGAGATTGCAGCCAAGCATGAATTAAGTCCTGTTATGCTCAGCC
>NZ_NMQW01000010.1 GCF_002234615.1 Paenibacillus rigui
GTTCATGACTCACTTCGGAACTTGGGGCGTTCGTCCGCAAAGTTGGAGGGACAGGTACTAGAATCGATTCATTCGAGGAGGAGAAGGCAGGGAGAGATTCACACGCAGCTTCACGGACCTTTCGAAGCCAGTAGTAATAGCTTTTCACGCTGACCCCGTGCTCGGCACACCAACGAACCACGGTCTGACCACTGGAACGGCAGTCACGAATAATCTCGGTCCACTGCTGAAGCCGATAGCGATTCCTCATTTCTAGAGTTTGCAATTGGACACACTCCCATTAGAGTTTTTCGAGTAGAGTCGAAAAACTCCAACGACTTACTCTAAGGGAATTGTCTCAAAAACTAGACTGCTTTGGAATACACCTTCTTATTAGACGCTTACAATAAATCCCTTTGTACCATTTAGATAAACTAAAATAAAAATAACACCTAATAGAGCTAGAATTGTGGGTATCTTTGGTAACACATCATTCCAAAAGGTATCCAATTTAAATGTTATTACAATATCCTTAATCTTTTTCCAAAAAACAAATATACTCGTTTTCTGCATTAAAAATATTGTGATTACAACTGCGACTATCGTAGTCTTATTTAAGAACAGGTTAATAATTGTCTGAAATGTTGATTTCAAAATGGAGTGTAAAAAATATCTATAGTATGTATCTCTTAAAAGGATTCCACTTCCATAATAAACATTGATTTCAAAAAAACTTATAATAGGTTTATGAATTGAATGATAATATTTAATAGTTCTAATTAACATACCTAGTACTCCTCGATGTGCGAGAGCCCTTGTAAATTTGATATACAGAAGTTCCGATAAAACCTCAAAACAATACCAAAACTTCATCCACCATAACCTTAATAAAAACATTACAATCGAAATGAAGAGAAAAGTTTCTAACCATGGAGGCCAATCAATCCAACTTGTAATTGTAAGTTCAACCTTTAAAAACATAGTAAGGAATTTCCCCCAACTATTAAGGGTTATTATCCAAAACGCTAATGATAAAAGAAGAACAGATATTGGTTTCCATACCTCTTTTGACTTTAGACGTTCAAACATAAATGTTATCATTCCCTTTACAACCTCGCTTCTATCAATTAAATCATTATAACTGCGCGTTCATAATCTCCGGACCACATAGCTTACTGGTAGGATAATTCAAACGATACAGCTGGCTAGGAATATTCCTAAAATTCCTAATGATCAGCTTTTTCAAAAACATACTGTTCCTCCAGAGCAAATTACTCAGAATAAATTACCTATCCTTTGTAAAATTTCGACATTCACCGGAAAATTCCTACTATTACCACTATAATTCTACAAATGCGCAAGGAAGAAAAAGGATGAGTAACGCGATTGTATTTCGCTTACTCATCCTATAAATAGTGCATTATTTACTTACTTGAAGAATGTTTCCTATATCTTTTCATTCCCGTAACACATCACTCTTTAAGTAACTTTTAATTACTAAGTAATAACTCTATATCTTTAATTAACGATGAAATAAGTTCCTCTTGGTATCCTGCCATTTGTCTTTCCATAATTGCATTTGCCACAGTAATTAGTTCAGTTGACACTACCTGTTTCAGCTGGTTTAATCGAGCATTATCTTCAATTAACGTACTTGGGGCAGTTTCTTCATAATCTGCAATGGAGTACCTCCAAGGAACCGTATTATGGGGGTAGCGAAGAAGAATTCGATTAGCCATCAGTACGCCCTCAGGATCAAAATCACCAGAATACATTAGAGTTATGTTTGGTGTACTAGCAACAATTCTGTCGAGCAACTGAAGGGCCGATAAGCGTGGTTGACCATAGGTACATAAGACCGAAGGAATCCGATCTTTACCTTCGAAATAATCTAGGATAGTTGAAAATACAACAGGATTTTCAACAATATAGAGACAATCATTCACAGGAACACAACTATCATAGCGTGAAATATCCCGTAACGATAAGTCCAAATAACTCCTATCATCAAATGCACCTTTAAGCTTCCGGCATTTGTTTCCAGCCTTTGTGGCTAAAAGTCCAATAACCGTAATTTTATTATTCATATCTTCTAGAAGGATTCCGTGACGAAACATAATCTCTGCTTCGTCCTCGGCACTAAGGTCTGAACGTACCTTTGCCTCTTCTTCTTTCCATATCAAAACATCTAGGAGAATATGCCGTAGGGGTTCTCCTCGATCTAAAGAATGTGGATTCCCTGTTATGCCAGAAGAAAGAACAGGCAGTCGCACACTTGGTCGAATAGGCATTTTAGAAAGAATGGCACACAAATAGGGATATATCCGCTGAAACGTGGTCTCATCTCTTTTATAAGCCAATTTGATCCGTTTAGATCGCTCACTATTTGTAAGCAATTCATCCAGAAGACCCGCACAATCTGGATTTTGGCATGATTGCCGGTGTGCCACTATCCAATCTTTTCGTTTAAGATCTGCCCATTCTATTTCTTCTCGCTTGGTTATTAAAGTTCTCCCGAAATACGCCTCCAGTAGTTCATGAAGATATATCCCTCGATACTTAGAGCGATCCATCGCTTTTTGAAACTTTTTTCCCGTTACGGATAGCCTTCCTGATGCAGGTAGCGGCCGATACTCACGTAAAAAAGCTGAGATTATTTGATGTTCTTCTGCGGTTGGAACGAATACAGCGGTACCAAATGAACCATAACTTTCAAAACGCAAAGCAAACTTCTGAAACAATCGGTCAAACCCGCCCGTTTGTCGGAGCGAATTCGCCGCTCGTATCGCTTGTTCTTTCACGATGCTCTCACTCCACTTCTACTCGTCGTTTCCCATTCCAATGGTAACGGCGGAATCCCATGTGCGGTGAAGATGGTTGTCGCAGGATCGTTACGATTGAGAGAGCTTTCACGCTACGATAGCAACCCCACAGATCATAGGAGTTCATGATGTAATCGAAGTCAAAATCCTGGATCATATTAAACATTTTTTCTTTATTTTTGGAATCCACACCTGCGAATGCTTCATCGAGCGTAATCAGCCGCGCGGCGGCATCTGATGCACTTGTTAGAATGGCGTCAATAGCGGCAAGTAGCGGCATGTACAAGATTATTGCTTTTTGACCGTTACTATACCTTCCAAAGTTGCGGTTCCCGACTTTTTCGGCCCCCGTCCCTTTATCGACATACGTTTCAAACATAAACCATTTTCGATAGTCCAATACTTCCTTGTATGCCTGCAACCTAGACATACGAAAATCCTTTTTGGCGCGTTGCTGTACAGCTTCGATGCGCGCGCGGAAATGAGCGGAAACTTTTTCAAGGTCGGCTGGGTCGATGAATTTGCTGTCCCCGCTCAACAAGTCAACCAGTTGTTTTGTCTTTAATGTATCATCTTCCACTGCGTCCTTTGCATTCCAATCTAATCGAATCTGAAGCCCTTCGAACTCATGGAAACGACGATTAACCTCATTTACCCATTGCTTGGCCTCGTAAATCCTTTCCTGAATTGTGCGTCCGATCTCGTTAATAATGATATCTGTAAATAACTCTTTTTCCTTATCTCCGATGTTACGTTTGAGTTTGGCCTCAATATCGGTTAATTCTTGAAGCAATTCGAGAGGCGTGCACGGAATTCCGATATTGCTCTGTAAACTTATTATCGAATAAGTGGACAGTCTCTCCAGGGCCTCCACATCGACAATTCCTATCTGTTCTTTCACATTACTCTCTTCATTCCAAGGCTGTTCGCGTTGACGCCGAAAACGATAATCTTCTAGTTGGCCTCGCACCTCGCCTTCCACTTCTAAGAGATGCTCAAACGCCTCTTCACGATTTGTCGTCTTTGTTGTGTCCTTCTTACTTAGTTCTAATATTTGATCGGCTGAATATTTGGAATACGGACTATTTGTTGCTTGAAGCTTGCGATATGCTTTCAACCAAACGCTTTCCCGTTTCGCTGCATTTATGACAGCGATTTTTAGCTTGCCAATCTCTTCGTCAGCAGATTCAATCTTCGGGGTAAGACGTTCATATAACCGTTCTGCTTGTCGCTTGCGATCTTCTGCGTCGATAAGCTGATGATTGGCATCCTCGATTTGCTTAAAAACATCGGAGTTTGACTCCATTGCTTCTCTTAGGCGCTGAATTGTCATTTCAAGCTTTGATTGCTCGTACAATAAATCATCATGCTCCTCTTGATAATCCTCTACAATGGATTCTAGGGAACTCAGGTGTTCCTTGGTCTGGACGATCCTTCGAACCGCTTCCATTCGCTTTTCAGTTAGCAATCCCAGATCACTAATTTCATCTTTATACTTTCTACATTGTTCAAGGGCGTGGCTGCAAACATCCAAACGAAGCGGTAGATCCAAATTACCTATTAATCGCGCAACTTGGTTGCGAAGATTAAGGGTTTCGAGTCTAATGGACTCATAGCATCCATATGCCTTTTCCTTTTCAATCTCTAGATGTTTGGTGATTCTTTTTTCTGTATCTCGTTCTCGATAAATGTTTTTGATTTCTTGCGTAGAAGGAATCTTTGTCCACACACGGTGCAATTCATCGATTTTAGCTTGGACCATGCGCAATACGCGGCTTTGATCGGAAAAAAGCTGCTCAAGCTCGTCCAAACGCTCCCTGATGGCAAGCAAACGTCGCTGACGTTCTTCTTCACGAGCCCGAAGACCAACATACAATTCGTCACAATCAGGCGCAGCTCCTTCAAGGAATCCGCTACGGAAAAAACCATCCTCTCCGATAAAGCCCTCTTGGTGTGCATCAATGGCTATCCCTTGCAGGACGAGTTGAATTGTATTTGCATCAACCTTCTCACTCGGGACAGGATCCATTAAATTGCCCAAATGGTTGCTTTTTGGAGTTTGCGCTCGTAGTACGGTTGCTTGTTCGGCTGCCTTACCTTCGTATTCATGTGGCACAATGACTGCTTGTAATAGACCAGAACGCTGAATGGCAGATTCAATGTTTCTCCGAAATGTGGCTGATACAGTTTCCTTGAACTCAACCGCTTCAAAAAAGCGAATATATGGGATTTGATGCTGGTCAAGAACATCCCATTGCACTCTCTCTTTTTGTCGCTCAGGAGGAGCGACAAATTGCGATGATTGTAGCTGCTCATACTCACTTTGAGTCTTCTTAATTTCTTCGGAAAGTCGTTGAAGATGGTACTCTACTTCTCTTTTTTCGATTTGGTATGGCTCTTCTCGAACTTCAATGACTTTCTGTTTCCACGACTGGTATGTTTCTTCGTCTTCCCCGTGCTCATACAAATTGCTCATTATCCCTTGTAAAGCTTCCCACTCTTGTGCTTCGATCTGCAGTCCATATTCGTTAGACCAATCTTCAACTATCTCAAACAAATCGGCTCTGGATTTTTGAAGCTGCATGTACAACGAGTCGATCTTTGCAATTGAATTATTGTAAGCCTCGAGTTTACCTTCAAACTCGGTTCGTCTTTGCAATGTTTTCGCTTCTTGCTCTTGATATCGCCGAAGATTGTCTTCAATTTCTTTTAATCTCGCAATATGACGAACAGTTTCTTCTTTCCACGATGCAATCAAACTGATCGGGTCGGCAGTTATTGAGAACTGACTAACAAACCGATCATGGTAATCGAACTTAATTGATGATTCATACTCAGCCAGGTAATCGAGAATCCCTTGGATTTCATCTTTGGTTTCGATCTCATCTTGAATCGTTCGTTCGATAATTTGTCTGTTTTTGTAAACATTATTTTTTGAAGAACGAAGTTGTGATTCCTTCTGGGTTAGCTTATTTTTTGTTTCATTCAATTCATTTTCAGTATTATGCTTTACTTCTGCTACTTTGAACAGATCCTTATGTGTTTCATGAAGTGTATCTACGGTCACATTAAGCGCCGAGATTTGCTGTTCTAAATCTTCCATTTGTCTTTTTGCATCTTCCTGGCTTTTTTTCATTCCCAGAAGGTCGTTTTCTTTTGCGACAAAACGACTTTGCTCATTTTCGAACTGTTGAGTGGATCGGGTAAGGTGTTCAGCGTACTCAAAAAACAATGCAAACTGGTAGGCTTCATACCCTTCGCTTAGTTTCCTAAGCTCACCTACTTCTGTTTTCGTTTTCTCCAAAAGCGCGTCTTGTTCGTCAATTTTTGTCACAATATTTGATAGCGACTCGAGGTCATCATCAGATAACTCAGGAAGTGCATCCGTAAGACTTGTGTTAATAATACTTGGACTTACGTCTTTGCTAATCTTCGGTGGACGCAGTTCGATTAACAGTTTGATATACATATTAAAGGTGTGCATACTTTGAAAACCGAATAATAGGCGGTTTACCTCTTTAGCATATTCGGTCCTGTGTTCCGTAATATATGAGCCTTTAAAGCGATCGCAAAAGTCACGATAATCGAGCGGAACCTTTCCATCCCGTGTTTGATCGTATAACAACAAGTCTTTGCCGATCTGCTTCCCATTTGTCACGATAAAGTACCAGGACGTTAAATCCCTTGTCTTTCGCACGCCCGAAAGGCCCATACCGATTGTAATGAACTGTTCACCTTTTCGAAACTCCATATACAGATAGCCGTTTCCGTCTTTCTTTTGATTTACCGCTTCTTCGCCAAGATGAAGATCTATCATCATGCGGTCTGTACGCTTTTGAGGATCAAGACGCGAAGGATTGTAATTCCCATCCAAGAGCACGGGTAAGATCAAAGTTGATGCAATCGTCTTACCACTAGCATTATCGCCTCTGATAAACAATTTTCCGTCGGAGAGTTCAATTTCGGTATCTGCGTGATACCAAACATTAAAATAACCAATTCTGGTAGGCTTCCACTTCACGTTTGGTCTCCTCCTTTATCGATTCTTCTTCCTCAACAATTCCGCCTGCTACACGCCCTAAAGCGTCACTAAAGATCCATTCATCATTTACTACTTTTACTAAACCCAGTCGCTTCATATAATTTGAAACCTCTTCCCACAGTGCTCGATCAGACAAGTTGGACTTTGCTAAATGTTCCTGATTTTCCCTGCGAACCGAAACGAAAAGGTTGAAGACATCTATTGAAGGCAGGGCAACATATCCTCGATGATTCAACCATTGTTCGCCAAGCTCAAGTCGATTACGCAGATGGGTCCCGATTACAGTGATGACATGGGAGTGGGTGTTATAAGCAGGGTATATAGTCTTCCCTTCTCTGGCTTTGTCATGGATCAGAATCCAAGTTGATGCATATCGCTCCAAATAAACACCTTGAAACACTTCTTCTAGCTTTTGCTGCATGTGAAGCCCGTGTCGTTCTATATAAGCAACTTCATCTTGAGACAACTCAGTTAAAAAGAGGCAGCCTTGTGCAAATAAACGTCTCCAAATTTGCTGTTCACATATCTTTCCATCGTCTATTTCCTCTTGGTGAAGTGCCTCTCGAAGCGAAACCTTGTCACTATATTCAGACAAGGAAAGGCGGGTGTGACGAATCACATGCCGAAGTCCATTTGAGATTTGCATAAGCAAATCATAATCTTCTTTATCTCGAAATTGTTCAATGGCCCGGTCGAACATGAGAAGCAGCCGCTCTTGTTCCAACGTTTTAATAACCCGAATTAAACTTGTACGAACCCCATGATCAGACCATGAAATGGCATCTGGCCCTCCAGGATAGTACGCCTTTATACTTTCAAGCAATTCACGCAATACAAATTGTTGATCTTCGCCCTTTTCTTCCATAAACGCCAGCGTACATGCGTATAGAACATAATCCATTTGGTATTTCAGTGAGTGAGTAGGGTTAGGGTCAAGCACCTTCCGTTCGGGATGTTTTATTAAACGAACATATCCATCTCCTATGTATATAGGGTAATGAAACCATTCTCGAAAAATAGTTTTCAGTTTATTTTCGTAGCTTCGAATCCGAAAGAATAATTCAGGTTTTTGGTCCCTATAGATCCACTCTTCCGACCACAGCAAAAAGACCAGTGTTTGAATTTCTTCAGATAAGGCCTCTTCACTAATCATTCGATGCACCATCCTCTAACACAATCTCGATGTCATCCATCGTGAGTTCTCCGTCAGTGCACTTCATCTTAATTCGATCTTCACTTACGACAAACGCGCGAAATTCACGCCCATCTGGTAGATAAGCGACATCATGATGGCGCAACCCCTCGGTCTCTATGAACAATAACGTATCTCTTAATGCTGGGCTGATCTCATCTAAGTCACGAATCCGAATTCGACCGTCGGAAGATATCGATTCCATTTCAATCCGCAGTAATTCTTCTTGCTCTTTATGCTCCATTTCTATTCGTCGACGCTCAAGCGGATCTTCAAGCAGAGGTGATTTAACTCGTTTAATAAATTCTCTTTTTTTGTGGGGAATTAATTCTATTTGCTCTGCCGGCAACTCCCAAACAGATTTGGTTTCACTGTCAGTTGTCTGTATTTCAGTGATAACCATCTGAGAAGCCGGACCGATTCCCCTAATATATCCGAAGAGTTCTTTGCACTCCTCGTCATCCTCGGCTTTAAAGAAAAGGTTCGCAAGATGCAAGTAATCATGTTTTCGATTGGTGTAATGAAACAGTCGGTCACTCACTTGCCTGGAAAGCCGAAGAACTTTGCTAATTGCGTTTTTGGTTTGCTCCATTAAAAAGTAGTATCCACCTTCTTGTGAACTTTCGCTCACAAACCAGTTGATCATTGATTGCCACTGTTTTTTATGCAACTCAACATGCTCTTCTTGATTCGTACCCTCAAGCGTTGGAAGCTGAATACGATTAATCTCGTAATCCACTATCAGATAAATGACATCGTCAAGATATTCTTTGGATATGGACAACAGTTTTTTCAAAATGCGTACCTGCTGCTTTTGAATATCGCGAACAAACTCGTCTAGGTAACTGACAAATTTATTCTTATGTTCGAGAAACTGATCCGAAAGATAGGCCGCTTCCATATCACTGCTATTTACGTGGGAAAGGTAGTTCGATGTATCAATACGCAATCGATCATGTCGACCCATGATTTCGTTCCAAAGGTTATACAGTTCGGACGGTTCTTTCGTCGTTGCACTTTTGAATCTGTCGAGCTCTTCGATAATGCGAGCTGCCAAGTTCTTCTCCAGCGAACCCCTTACTCGATTTGCCCTTCGCTCCATCGTTGTGATTATTTCTTCGACATCAATTAATGCATCAGTGGCCCTTATCAAGTGCTTCTTCCTCTTGAAATCTTCGTATGCCGCATATTTAACGTTTTCTTGTTGCGATATCTCAATGTTTCCCCACTCTTTCATGGCACCAAGATCCATCTCTAATTCTTCGATCGAATAGTCAGGGAACCGCTCGACAAAATCGTCCATTTGTTTCAAGGCGGAATATATGTCTTCCATTGTAAGCATGCTTCTAAATGTACGATGATGTTCGTACAATATACGGGCAATGGGCCGATATCGATCGGTCCGTTGGTTAGCAACCAAATAAGTGAATTGTTCTAATCTATTAAAAAGATTCATAAGATTCTCCTCTAAACATTCTCTCACTCTAATATTATACACTTTTTACAACTACAAGAGTATGTGGAACCATTTCCCTCAGCCTTCTTTCCTCGAAATTTGCTGGTTACTCGGTCCCTAAAATCTAACTAAGAAACTGGAAATGGATCACCTTAAAAATATTGAAGTGTATTAATACGAAAAAAAGCGAGATCAGGTGGTCAAAACCTCGCCTGATCTCGGTCATTGCACTCTAAAAAAATGGTAAAAACCTTCATATCGGCGAATCAAAACGGTTTTCTAGGAGAGAAATGGAACAATGGATAGTGTCTCAGTATGAATGAACTCGAAATTGCCATGATTAGTGCTGCTCCGTAGACCATCTTTTGTCCTTCGCTAATATTTCTATACTATCGTCGATAAGATTGAACTATCTCTATTGATACTTCCTTATAATGAACTAAAGCCCGAGTGAAGGAACACTCGGGCTCTTATATTTTCTATATAAAAGTTGCTTTATTGATAAAAAAGGGCATTGTAATGTGCTCGGATAAATCCACAAACCAATTAATAACCACGATCAATTATTTCTGATACTTTACTACTTATTAATAAACCCAGCTCATCAGATATCCCTCCATATATTGTCGGGAAATGTTTCTTAATTGACCCCATAGTTACTCGACGATCTTTTTCTTTAATTCTTTGAACCGCTTGAGGTAAAAACCTAATTTGAAAATGGGCAACTTTTTCTGTTAAGTCCTCTAATTTAATATTAGAATTTTTCATTTTTTGTGGCGACCTGCGAATGCGGTTTCGATAATGTGTAGGTAAGAACCTTATTATCTTACCTCGTGTTATTCTATAAGGAGGATCTGTTGAGTAGATATATGTGGCAGTTTTTTCAATAACATGACATAGTTCATCATCAAACTCATTCCAGTCTATTTTCTCAGAGTTTTTCATTGAAGGTGGCAGTGTTTTTTCCATCCATACTTTATCGTTACTTAATAACCAATCATATGCAATGGGACACGCCTTTCTAAGCAGGCTTCTTTTTGGTTCCTTCATAATTTTTAAGTTATCCATAATTTTTTCTCTATATATATTAAACTTATTTATTTGTTCTTTAGTGCAGCACACTTGTGATTCAGTAATTTGAATCTCCATTTGATTTAACAATGTGTTACATTGCTTTGATACTGTTACGTATTTGGTATTCAGCTGTTTAGCAATTTGCGAAATAGTTACTCCATTCGCATGAAGTCTATAGACTTCCTCTCTAAAATATTCCCCCATGCTTGAGATAAAAATACGATTATTCTCCTTTCTTTCAGGCCAATACCAAGCTTTTTTATAAGTAAATCCACAGTAACCACATTGAAACTCATTAACAATTTTGAGCCCCCTATCATCATGACGCCTACAACGGTCTATTTTATACTGATTATATTGCGGGCACATCTTATTAAAACAAGTCCATGGTCCATTGCCAAATGGTATAGGAAGAGCGTACGTCGGCTTATCACTAAAAAAAGTCTTTATTGATCCAGCCAAAAATCTAAATAGTAGCAAATAGTAATTAAAATTTGTGCTATTCTTTTCACTACATGAAAGCATCCGCTCCATAGTGGTATTTGATCTAATATACTCCGTTGGTATGTCATAGAGCTTAAGCTTTTCGTCCCCATAAAAATGAATAATATCATCAGCCAATCTCTTCCGAAATAACTTCCCACCAGTTAAGGTGAAATAGCCCTTTTCACCTAACCATAAATTTATTTTATCTATAAGCTCTTTTCGATTTCTAACTGTACAATTTCCAATAAATTCTAACGCCCATATATTTAAGTCACTTTTCAAAATGTGTTCATTGAACTCTTGTAAAGACTTTATATGGTGTCCGTTCTGACATCTTGGTGATGAGAGCAACGAGTCATTATCTGATGAAGATAATTCAACATTACATTTCGGGCAATGACTAAACAATTTTTCACAATGGACCGGGCAGAATTCCAATACATCCATTTGATGTGTTAGATGGGCATAACATTCACCTAAACTTTCATAATCCCAACTAAGACAACTTGGGCAGTAACGCATCCGTTTCGAGAGCAAGTAACTTCCACTGAAAGCTCCTAGGTTTGGATTGTTTTCATTAAGAATCTGATTCCATAGAGATTGTCGTTCAGTTGTACTTAGAAATGGTCCAATATATCTCATCACTGTATGATTTTCTATTATTTCCTTTAGTCTAAAACTTGGTGGAAGTTGATTATCCAAATATTTAAGGTTCCTAGGAAGAAGAGGATTTTTGTTAGAATTCAGGTTAAAAAGCTCTAATCGTGTATGGGCCATCGTCTGATTGCCTGAATGTACATGGTATCTATAAATGACACTTCGAAAATCTTCGTCAGGGTATGGTTGTGGAAAAAACGCCAAAAGTGACATATGACCCTTCCTTTATCAAATATTCGTCTATCGATGTTCTAACTAAATTTTTGATTTGAGTCGAGTAGTTGGTTATATTTCATTTCAACCGCTTCCTTCAACGGCTTATTCAAGCCAGCGGCTTTCATCAGTCTCCATCCCTGAACAAAGCCTCTTTCAGATAGATGCATAGCTGCCCATTCCAGACGCCGAATTTGAAATTGCTCCGTCGTTTCAATCTCTTTATCCAAGAAATGTTTTGTTTTAGGGAGCTTATGTAAACACTTTTCCAAGACGAAAGGTATCTTCGCTTTATTTAGGTTTTTAGAAACCATAGCGAGAGAAACCCGCTGTGGCTTCGCTTTTCGAGATTTTAAATTTTTAACAACATCCTCTACCTCAAACAGAATCAACGAATCCCGCTCTTTCCAATCATGAATTGGAGTGCCAGTTCTAACACCCGTTTTCTTTGGGCGAATATTCTGCTGCCACTTTCCTCCGTTTATATCCAACATCCCAATGCCAAAATTCTCCGTTGAATTCAGGTTTGATAACCCCATGAAATCGGCTACTAAGATGTGACGTAGGGGGTGAAACATTAAGTCGTTACCTCGAATCATTTTGTGCAACCACGTTTCAGACTGACCATCCACTGCACATTGCAAATGTTCTAGGAATTCTTGAGTATAATAATCATTGAAGTCTTGGATCAACTTAAGAAAACGAATCCGTCCCCGTTCCGTTAAATACCCCTTTTTATAAAGATTCATTTCGCTGATTGAAGAACAATTCGTAACTAAGTTAACCGACTTCAACATTTCGTACGACCTCTCAGCTACCATCGCATATTGATTCAATAGGTTTATTTGAAAGCATAAATTTGAGGCACTGTATTTTTCCAGATCAGTTAATGGGGTGAATTGAAATTTCTTTTCTCGCGTCATATATGAAACCGTAGATTCGATTAAAGCCACTTTATGAATTGGACATACGCAAACTCCTGGAATCTGGTGAGATCGGTGCCAATAAGGTTCATGATAGGTTGCCATGTCCTCCTCGTAGCAGATACCGCAAAACCGTAAGTAATTCGGAAGTTTAATCAAGCTTGCTGGTATTCCCAGCAACGCATGAACTTCTCCGTGGGATTCTCCCTCGCTCATTAACCCATATACTTTTCTAGCCTTATCTTGTGGAAGAAACGCACTGTAATATGGAAATAGAGTGTGCTTCATGATAAGTTCCTCAACAGTATACAAAGAACCAAGTCGCTCCGATAGATGCCTGATATGGCTAGGTAAATCTACCGTCGCGCACACAAGACGATCGCCAAACAATTCATTGATGGTCTGCTTTTGCGCAGTGTTTCCCGACATTTGATGATATCGCGCAATTCCACTGTAAAGCAGCTCATCGGGGTTCAAAGAAGGGAAATGTGCTACCAATAGAATCATTCCTTTTCATGATTTCTATTAGTAGTCTTCCCTTCTTCACGTGCATCTAGTACAGCCTTAAACAATCAACTTGGACAAATCTTCTTCGGAAGGAATCGTACCGAGTTCAACTAAATTTTCATAGATTTCCGTACTCTTTGCGTTATGGCTTGAGACAGTATTTCTAAGATCATCCACGTCTAAGATGCTTGGTTCCTTCTTTCTGGTCGTCCTATTCCTTGGTCGTTTCTTCTGCTCTCTCTCCGTTTGATTTTCCGATATAGGATTGTGAATATCTGCAGTGGCGGCGGTCAACTCAATTTCTTGAAGCAATTCTTTTCTCAACCGGACTAAGTCACCCTCGGTCTCATTCTGCAGCAATATGCGTTTCGCTAGCTTTTCTGCATTCTCCGCCGAAGCACCAAAATCGATAGCCGTTTTTACCAACTCCAGGTATCTATTCTGATCGAGTTCAATATTCTCGTCCCGCAAAAGTTGAGAACGTATCTCCCCTTGGATATTGACCTTCTCTTTTGAATTTCGCAGGAACTGGTCTAATACATCCCACTGCGGATATAAGTCATCCACCATTACCTTTGCTGAGGGATCATTTCGTTTCAACACTTGGAGCAGAGGCTGCACGAGCTGCATATGCCGGCTCGCGACGTTCCTAAGCAACCATATCGTAACGCGTTCTTTATTATCCTTACCATGCATGATGACTTCCCATTGTGCCAGCATATACAGCTTAACGGCGATATCCACAATCCCCTGAGATAGCTTATAGATTTCTTTTTTCAGGGAGTCAGTCAACTTTGTGCATGTACTTGTCCACTGATATTTCCACAACCGTTCAATGAAAAAATCCCACTCCTCGCCTTCCATCAATCGATCCATAATCAGATCACCTTGACCGGTGCTTCTTCTGGCTTGACTAAATGAACCCGATAGCAGTTTCATTGCTTTAAAGGTTCCTATCAAAATAACGGATACTCCAATTGTATTAATCAGTTGTGTAAAGTAGTTAAGCATTCTTTCAGCGCCGCCGCTTTTCATAAAACTGAGGTTTTGAATCTCATCGATAACGAGTGCGCCAAGTCCATGGAGCGTTGCAATATGGGCCATGACAGGTAAGAGCATGTCGACTGATGAGCCTTTTGAGGCAAACTTCCTGAAATAGTTTGTCTCTAGCACAGAGTCAACAGCTTGTAGAAAGTTGAAACATAATCCCTTCAGCGAACCGTCGTGAGGACAATTGAGTTTAAGCCAAACAAGCTGCTTTCGAATAAAGGGCTGCCCTTGATACGTCGAGTGGTGGATAACCTGTGGGTAAAGCAGCAGCGAGCTTTCGATAGCAGTTGTTTTTCCTTGGCCACTGACACCGAGAATAGCAAACCCCGAAGCTGTCGACCGAATGCCCGCCAGATTGGTGTCCCCATCATCCACTCCGGACTCAAGGATATTCTCAAAGCCAATATGGAACTGTTTAACTGATTCTCGTGTCAATGGATTTCTCGCTTTGTACCCGTGTCGCATTAGCCGCGAGAGCCGTTGTTCTACAAGCAGGTGTGAAGGTAAAGGTTCTACGTAATCCGCAATCTGTTGGATTAAATGGAGCCTTGTTTGTTTGCCTAACTTGCGTTGTTCATCATTATGGTCAGGAAACCTTGCAATTTTAGATCCCACAAATTCTTCCTCGAAAATCGGAGGCAAGGCTTCGATAAAGGGGTTATTTTTATATCCAGTGATTTCTTGTGGCAAATATTCAGCATTAACCTGACGACCAATAAGACTCGGGGTAAAGTGATACATTGCCTCGAGATTAGCTTTTCGATCCATCTTAACCTTCCTTTCTGATACTTGCTAATAATCCGAGCTTTGATCTTGGAGAGAAAAAAGTCTCGTTATCACCATTGTCTTCAGCTGTGACTACTGCATGATTACTTGTGTTATTAGCCTTGTTTAACTCAAAGCTCTGTAACTTGCGTAGCTTATCTCGTTCTTCCTTTCGGTTGGTCCGGATATCTGCCTTTCGCTCAGTTTTCGTCAGTGAAGGATCACTCTCAGCCTTCACTCGTTCCTCAGCCTCCTTTTTGATTTTTTCCAATCGAGTGCTTAGATCTACATCCTGTTGGTTCCTCGTGGATTGATATAGACTTTTTTGAAGCTTTTCCTCGAATCGCTTCATTTTCACTTCTTCCAGGGTCAAATCTTGAAACCGTGAAGATTTCTCCAAAAGAAAGCACTTCAGAAACTCTTTCCCATCACGCAATTTAATATAAATATGGTTCATATTTCGTCTGTCAAACGCGATGACAGCTTTAGTTGAATTCCCTTGGACGAACCACCCTTGTTCCACCATTTCATCACACCAGTAATACATGCCTTCGAATTGAATTCCTTCACTGCTTATTGTTGCCTTGGCTTCCTCCAGCACGTTTAGGCGTACAATATCGGGATGTACTTCATGCAAAAAGTGATCACGTTGCATTCCCCAATTCCATAATTCCCTCGGGATAGGTCTTACATTGTCTTTGGACAATGCTTTGTCCAATGGATAATGCTCCATGTAATGATAATTATTTCGATGCAAAATCATCTCAATAACCATCTTGGTGAAATCCTTTACGGTCAGTTTTGCGTCCAGAACATAGTCGGGGCCTCCCCGCTTTCGATACTCTTTCTTTACCGCACCCGGCATCCAAGGTTGAAGCGTTAGGTTTAATGTGCGAAACTGCTGCTCGACAATACCCTTTAGATCAGCTCGATAAGGAGGGGCATTTTTTAATTTAATTCCTAAAGCTTTTCCCAGAGAGTCTGCCTTGTTGCTCTCCATTTCTCCGCGGTCGGCGTAAAAATGTTGAGGCATATGATGACACGGCCATTCTTCCTTTGTGATTTCAATCCCATATTCAGCACAAAACTCAACTTTATTCACTACAGTATTCTCAATGGCCATTGTTACACCTAACCAAGAAGGTCCCTCAAAACCGATGTATAGGCCAACAACCATGTGTGTCCATACATCCACCACTATATAGACCACTGGTCTTCCGATAATCTGATCGACATTATCTGAGCTAATTAAGTAAACATCAGCAACCGTTGCATCGATCTCAAAGATCTGGCCAGGGCCTGTAGCACGTCTAGTTTCTGAACCTAACAATGGTCTAAAATCACGATCAAAAGTAACTTTCCCCTCACGTGCTATCAGTCTTTTTCGTCTTGTATATCTCGTCCTAATGTGATACCTAAGCTGGGCGATACTTGGAACTTGATGATCAGGCAAGATGATTGGAATTTCTACTCCCCGAACGATTTTGGTTTCGACTCCAAACCGTTTTTTCAGCATCTCGACGTATGTAAATTTGACCGAGTCTCGTCTATTGACCTTCAAGTAGACACCACGTATAAAATCATCAAAAATTCTTCTGGTTTCCTCATCAACTAGCACCCCCGACAGTTCGGGATCAACTGTGACAGTTAGCCGTGACCGCCCCATTTTTTGTTTTGGGTTTTTAGGCTTTCCTGGACCACCACACTTCCGAAACCGAGGGAGCAAGGCATTTTCCTTTTTGCCCCCCATCCAGTAATAGCGAAGGTATTTATAAATAAACTTCTTGCCTTTTCCAGTCCGCTCACATAGATCCTTAATGATCCGATACCGTTCTTTCGAATCATATATGTTAGGCTCGATTTCTACGATCTCTTTAATGCATGTCCAGGCATGATCTCTAATCTTAATTTCATTCTTACTGAGCTTATCCTCAGGAACCATGAACTTTGCATAGGGATCGTACTGCAGCTTAATAAGCTGCCCGGAATCCAACTCATTCTGCATGTTGGAGAGAGATTTGTATTGGGGAAGAGCACTATCGTTAATAATGGAGATTGTAATAACCGCGTCTCCTTCTGTATTTGCCCAAAGCACCCTCTCGCAATCAATCAGCCTGCCGTTTTCCTCACGCTTCATAACATTGTTAACAAAAATGTTCATACAATACCTCCCGGTGACAGATTGCGCGGATTTGAAGCGGCTGTAATGTAGGTAGAATTCGCTTTGACATATCGACAATCCAGTAACGATTAGCAATTAAGTGCCTTACAATCTGTATGCATGTGCCCTCAGGCAATCCATGCTTGAGGTCCTGTTCCATCGTGACATCCGTTAAAGGGGAATCACTTTGTGAAATCGCTTGACGGAGGGACGGTTCTATTTGCTTTATGAGCTCAGTTGTAAGGTGCATGTGCCCTTCCAATGATCTTGCCGAATGAAGCCATTCTACATTACGAACAAGGTCATAATTGATTTGCTTTTCAGTAATCAGCGACCAGTCGATTCCTAGGTCTTTGAAGAACTGCTTTTCGATTTGCAGTTTTTCCACCACGCGTTTGCTTAACTTGTTAGACGGCTTGAGAGAATGCGCAGCAAAACTAATATCATCTCCCTTTTTAAGGGTTAGCAACATATCCGTTGTCATTACAATTGGATATTTCGATTTTGGATCTACAGGATGTCTTATACCTAGTTTTTGCGCAATGAATAGTGTCCTCTCCAAAGGCAATAATGGAAACTGCTCACGAATATCAATAACATCCTCTGCCCATTCCATCTGATAGTGATGTGCGAGCTCTAGTTGCTCCGAGAGATAGTGATGAAGGCGCCGGCTCTTCCACCCAAGGATTCGTGTTACAACTCCGGTTGAAGGTACATCATGAATGGTAAGCCATGGTCTATAGGCAGCAAAATGACCTTCCCCTCTTCCCTCACGAATTCGCCTAGCAATCGATGAAGCTGTCGTTCTCGTTCTTCTCTTAGACATGTGTTTTCCTCCTTGTTAATTTTTATTCTACAATAATTTTCATCATGTTAAATACTATTTGACTTGAATGATATACGAATATTATTTAACTTGTCAATATAAAAGGTTAAATAATTTACTATTTGAACATTAAATGTTATGATGTAAACATAGGATGGTGAGCTAGTTGTGTCGTTGATAGGGGAGAAAATCAAAGAACGAAGAATACTCATGCAGTGGACTCAAGAGATACTTGCGCAGAAATTGGAGACAACCAAACACGTCATATCCAATTGGGAACGTGGGGTCGCCAATCCCGATCATAAGCAAATCGCTATGTTAGCTAATGTTTTTGAGGTATCGGCAGATTATTTACTTGGACTATCAGAATATCCTGAACCTCAATTCCGTGACCCCTTCGGCCAGATATCTTTTCTACCGGCCATTGATTACTCTTTTATTAAAAGTGCAAGCTGGGACTTAGTGAAACTCTTAAACTCAGGGATTGACCTTTCTGTAAACGATGAACTGTTATTTGTTGAGGATAAACGACTCTTGTCTACTTTGGTAGAACAAACTATAAACAGAATTCAGCAGGTCCGCCGGCAAACGAAAGAACTCAGAGAGGACGAATTAAAAGGATATTCTAGCGGCGATACGTTTTTTTAAGAGTCTGTCATTTATGTAAACTCTTAAGAACAATCTATCAAACTATGGTGCCGCGGAATCCAATATATTCGGAATAATTACCGAGTACAAATCATCGAAAATACATTCAATTAGCGTTGATTTACCTACTCCGTTGCAACCAGTAAATACAGTTATTGACGGTTCATTTATCGTACTAAAAGATCGAAGTTGGCTTCTAGTGGTAGGGTTGTGTTCTTCTCTAGATACTCTTTTGAGATTTCCCGCATCACTTCGACCCAGTGACCGTCTTTGACATGCCTTACCAGATTTGCGATTCGTTTATAGATACGCGAGAGTTCATCCTTGCCCAATTTGATAATAAAACCTCCCACTATACGGAAATGATTTCCAGTTGCTCGATTCTACTCTCTAAACGCTTCATATAGGTCAACATAGCATCAAGAGTACAAGGAGTCACAATCCCGGGCATGCCGTTCCTTTCCATATTAATCCTCTTATCGAACTCCTTGCTTCTTCTTGACTCCACCGGTCCCCACCTATTTTTTTATACTTCAGAATTTTCTCTAGGCAGATTGTCCAAACCTCCAAAGTCTTCTGTAACATCATGAGCTTGTAGTAATGATCTGGGTTATTTGTAAATGGGTAATCGTAATGCTTTTTTTGTCGTTCGATGCTAAGTTTATAAACGTGAATGATCCGTTCGACATCTTCAATCAGTTCTTCCATGTCAACGCCTTCTTTTTGTTTCGGTTTCTATACTTCTTGCTGTCATTCATCTCTTTCCGCAACGCTT
Organism: Paenibacillus rigui; assembly: GCF_002234615.1. Lineage (GTDB taxonomy): Bacteria > Bacillota > Bacilli > Paenibacillales > NBRC-103111 > Paenibacillus_S > Paenibacillus_S rigui. The sequence goes on from NZ_NMQW01000010.1 coordinate 19,577, forward strand.
TCAGCTTCTGAATGCTTTGGAAATAACGCTGGAGCTTGATGTCTGAATAGATATTATTCTTTGTGTTGATTAAATAACATATTTCATGTTCTCCTTCAGCATCTACCACGTAAATAACCTCAGATAATTCGCAAATATAAACAATTACCACCTTCCATTCCTTTTCAAGCGCTGCCTTTTCAAACCATTGTTCACGAATTGCCCTAGGACATGTGTAACGATTTCTTTTGAATAAAATTCCTCTTGCTGTTACTTTGCCGTAGCCTTCTCTTAATATTCCAGGATTCATATTACTAAACATCTCCTCTCTTTGATTCTATCAACCATTATATCCTTATATTAATATTTTAATCATTTATCTATAATTTGATATTTTCTTTCAAAAAAATTCCATTAATCTTCTCCTAGTTTATTGAGTTATTTTTGCCTAGAATAGCCTTAACCGTCCCTGAATAAGCAGTATCCTCTCATAATTAAACAAGTAAGCCTCTGTCCGACAGTACACTCAAGCGAATCCCCTATCAATATATCAAATCCATATAATAACAACGAAGTTCTAAAACATCGAAAAAGCTCTGTCTTATCCGGCAACAAAAAAAATCGCACTTCCAATGGGTGAATAAGGCCTCTATCAGCAGAACAATCCTGAAATGTGCTGGATGAATCGATACTACTCGGCCGGCATCGTTAAAAAATTTTAACTTCACTGACAGTGCTCCTTTCGTCCGTTAGCATTAGTCAAGCCATACTCAATATTGCACAACAATCTAATACCCAACCTCCGATAGCTCAAAAAAAAAGAAATAGACCATTATTAGGTCTACTTCTTTTGCAAAAAATCGAGCCAGCCCCCTTGAAGTGGCAATGATCGCGGAACGATCATTCTAATCATTACCGGTATACAGAGTTTTATACTCTCGACCTGTTCTTTGCATAATCTTCACCGTTACTGTACACCTACCACAAAGGATAAAGCAGCTTTCCATACATTATAGGCTTATTTAACCCACAGGGGAGATTTTTAAGTAATGTACAGGACAGCACAGCACAGCACATGGTGTCTTCACACCTTACGTGGTCCTTCCAGCTACGGTTTGGACTTGGATGGAAAACCAGTTGATGCGAATGATAAATTTCCATTAGGGGTCACGCAGCAAAACGCAAAAAACGTACGTTAAGCTTCCAAACATTAAATAAAGCCGATTTTCCAGTACGCTAAGGAAGATCGGCTTTATATATAAGAAGTGATATACAAATTAATAAAGTGGAAAAAGTTCGTTAAATCTTGCAGAACCATACTCGTTGTAATCCCCAGCTCCCAGGTTATTGGGTTGCGTTATATTATATAGGTTTAAACAATTCCGGTATGGGCAGAAAATATGTTTATCATGTTTAAAAAATTAATTCCGTTTGAAAAAATGGCAAATCCCCTAACGACTTTATATCGTTGTGGGTTTATTTTTCTTTTTTGTTTTTACACGAAAAAATACTATCAAACTTATATGCTGCCTCTCTGTAGGTTTTTTGTAAGACATGATTATTGACGTTCATAATTGTAACGATGCTGCATGACCGAGACGCTCTGAAATAATTTTGTCATACACACCTTTCACGCTGAATCAAAAACTATCTGTCAAATTTGAAGGATATACCTGTTAAGGCTTCAGAAACGTTCCACAACTTGTTTGATATGTTAGAGTCATACAATCTTTCAATGATCGCGTCGCTCGTTGGATAGCCCTTTTTGCCGCCTTTGCCATCAGGACCGATATATTCTCCTCCCTTTATCGTGGATGCTGTCGCACTATACAAGGCAGGCAACGCGCCCATATGTGCCGGTTGACTTACAATACTTGAAATCATCCTTATGATTATATTTGCCCGCTTCCCTGATCCAAAGGAAAATAAATTGGTATGCGAGATTCCAGGATGACAAGCGACGCTCACGGAATCAATATGATTGGAAAGAAACTTGTTTTGTAATTCTCTTGCAAACAATAGATTTGCAAGCTTGCTTTGACCATAAAACTTCCGGGCGCTATATCCTTTAGAACCATCTAAATTATCAAAATCGATGGAGGCATTATGAGCGAGCAAACTGCTCTGCGTTACCACTCTCGAATTCGGAGTAGAAATCAAGCGTGGCAGCAGCAATCCGGTTAGTGCAAAATGCCCTAAATGGTTACTGCCAAATTGGGATTCAAAGCCATCCTTGGTTAACCGAAAAGGTGGATCCATAATGCCTGCATTGTTAATGAGAATTGACAAAGATTCGTGCTTTTTAAGAAAATCTGCTGCAAACGCCCTGACACTAGTCAAATCGCTAAGGTCGAGCTTCATGGCTTGGACATTTGCACTGGCATAGACGGATTTTATTTTATTCAGGGCTGCTTCTCCTTTTTCCATGTTTCGAATAGCAAGAATAACCGTTGCCCTCTCTTTGGCTAATGATAACGCTGTTTCGAAACCGATACCGCTATTCCCGCCTGTGACGACGACCACCTTCCCTGACATATCCGGGATATTGTCTTTTGTCCAAACTTTACTCATTTAAAATGGGCTCCTCTCTTTTGCTTTCGCGATCCAATCTGATTCATATAATCATAGACATAGATGCCTGAATGGATCGGTATTTTCGCAACGCTCCCTAGAATACTAGGGAAAAAATGCGCGAGACGGATGAATCGATCCGCTCGCCGAGCCGAAACTCCTCACGGTTGAATTAATAACCGCTTCGCTCCCTGTGTTTTCGCCTTCGATGCCCCCTAATCGAATCGGCAGACGCGTGGATTTCATCCATCATCTCCTTGACGCCAAGCGCTCTCTGAACGGATGACCGTATCATGTCTTGAATTCGCTTAATGGTTGTGAAAAAATCCGGGCTGCCGGTCAGAGCGCGACTCGTCACATGAATTCAAGACCAGGAGTCCATCCCGCCTATGAATTCTACCGTAAACCGTAATTATTAAGCATATATCTAAGTTCCGGTGGAAAATATTTTTTCTGCTTATGAAGGTGGGGATATTTTTTCTCCCTCTGGCAGATCCTCTTAAGACCGCTGAGAAGTAGGTGTAACAATAATTTCTTTCACTGAGACAGATGCTAAACTTATAGATTTTTTTCTCCAGCACTCACCGTTACCTTTTTTGGTAATAGAATTTATTTGAGGGGTGGAGCTTCCATCGGATTAACACTATTGGCTGCCCAAGCTATTGCTTGATTCTGATCTAACTGATTCAAACGCTCCATGTCCTTTTCAGGAATTTCAAAATCAAATAAATTTAAATTTTCTCGGATGCGCTCCGGTTTACTGCTTTTCGTTAATACACCATAGCCGTGCTGCAATCCCCACCTCAATAGCAATCTGGCCTCAGACACCTTAAGTTTAGTAGCAATTTCATTAGTGACCAATTGGCATTCTTCTTTTATTTCGGCAAGAACATCTCCACCCTGTCCTTCTTCAACTCGCCAAGTTGAAAGAGGAGCAAGCGAGCTATATGCAATCGGTGCGATTGAATTCTCCTTCAAGTACCTGGTCAAATCAACCTGGGCACAAATTGGATGAAATTCAACCTGGTTTGCCTCAGGTTTAGCCAGGTCTGCATCCAAAATTTCTTTAATTCTCTCTCTATTGTAGTTTGACACTCCAATATGCTTGGTAAACCCTAATTTTTTTAGCTCTACAAAAGCTTCCCACTGTTCCAATCTAAGTTCTGATAGTGGAGCATGTATAAGGTAAAGATCAACATAGTCAAGCTGGAGCTGTTTAAGCTGATTTTTCAGCGTTTCAATGGTCTGTTTGAAGTTTTTTTCGGGTATCCCGAACTGTTTAGATCCTGGAAAAAGTTTAGTAGTTACAAAAATATCATCCCTTGAAACACCAGCCGCTTTTATCCCTTTACCAGTGCCCTCTTCATTATTGTAAGCCTCAGCTGAATCAATATGTCTAAATCCAGTTTTAAGTGCCTCTTTTACACCGTATTCGGCTTGGTCAATTGATAATTGGAAGGTGCCAAATCCCACGAGAGGCATGTCTATTCCGTTGCGCGTCGATTTTGATAGTTCCATTATTGGCAACCTCCTTATTTATAAACAAGAAATAATGCATTTTAGTCAATATTTGGACACAAGTAAGTTAAGTCCTAAGCTGTTTTTCTCATTTGATCCTGTGGATTGTTCAATTGCATATCGGATTGCCGCTGCAATATCCTCTCCTTTGAGAGGAGTTAAGAATTACAGGTTCATGCCCCCGGACGCTTCGATACGCTGCGCGTTGACCCAGCCCATCTCGGGAGAGCATAAGGATGCGACGACTCCGCCGATATCGTCGGCTTCCCCGACTCGTCCAAGCGCGATAACCGAGCTGATCTGGTCTCTGACCGTTTGATTCGACTTCAGGACTCCTCCCCCGAAGTCGGTCGCGATCGCTCCCGGCGCTACCGCATTGACGCGAATGCCCCGGTCGCCCAGCTCCTTGGCCAAGTACTTCGTCAGTACTTCGATCGCTCCCTTCATGGCAGCGTAAGCGGAATAACCGTTGCTGGCGAACCGGGTCAGGCCCGTCGACAGATTGACGATTCCACCGTTGTCCTCCAGATGAGGGAGCAGCTTCTGCGTCAGGAAGAACACTCCTTTGAAGTGGACGTTCATCAAGCTGTCGAACTGCTCTTCCGTCGTCGTCTCGAACGAAGCGCCGATCCCGAACCCGGCGTTATTGACGAGATAGTCGATCGTGCCGCGGTCCCATTTGCCCCGAAGCACGCCCGTAAGCTCCTGCACGAATCCATCGAACGACGAGATGAGTCCCGCGTCCAGCTGCAGCGCGGCGGCCTTGCGTCCACCCGCTTCGATCTGCTGCACGACGGCCTCCGCCTCCTCTCGCTTCGAATGGTAAGTCACGATAACGTCGATTCCCTTTTTGGCCAGTGCCAATGCCGAATTTCTACCAAGTCCGCGGCTTCCGCCCGTAACCAATGCGATTTGTGTCACTATACAACATCTCCTTCGATTTTATAGTTTACCCTCTTGCTCTTGGGGTATTTTTTCTCCCTTTGGCAGAACCTCTTAAGTCCGCTGAGAAGTAGGTGTAACAATCATTTCTTTCACTGTGACAGATGTGGATTGTTCAATTGCATATCGGATTGCCGCTGCAATATCCTCTCCTTTGAGGGGAGTTAAGTTGGCAAATTGGGACGCAAGGGAAAAAACATCTTGGTCCGTTATAGTTTGCTCTAACTCACTGGCAACATTCCCGGGAGAAATGATCGTTGTGCGAATGTTTTGATCAGGCCGCAACTCTTTTCGTAAGCCTTCCGTAATGGCGCGGACCGCAAACTTTGTACCGGAGTATACAGCGGTGCTTGGATAAATTTGATGACCGGCCACTGAAGAAACGTTGATAATGTGACCTTCATTCCGTTCTTCCATGTGTGGGAGGACGGCGGCGATGCCGTATAAGACACCTTTAATATTAACGTCAATCATTCGATCCCACTCGTCCACTTTCCGATTTCTCAAGAAAGAAACCGGCGCGATACCTGCATTATTAATCAGAACATCGATTTTGCCGTAAGCTTCAAGGGTAGCTTGCGCGAGCGATTCCATATCCGCTTGAGAGGTTACGTCCGTAATTCGGTACTCAGCCTGGCCACCTTTAGCTTCAATTTCTTTTTTCAGTAGAGCCAATCGGTCTTCTCGGCGTGCCGCAAGCATAACTTTTATTCCGCTACGAGCCAGCTCCCTTGCGGTTGCTTCTCCAATTCCACTGCTTGCGCCTGTTATAATAGCAACTTTGCTTTCCATAATTCGTACCTCCTAAGTTTTGTTTGGTGCTATTTTTTGAATAGTACACTCCGTTGGTCAAGAGTGTTTTGGTTTAACAAGAATTATGATATCACACCAAAGTAACTAATTCAATACAATTAGTTACTTTGGTTATGTTGGTAACTTTGGTGAGGATTCTGCTATAATATGTGTTAGACGAGGAGGAGAACTTATGAACGAAGATCAACGTGATAAAACGTGCAGAGAAATGATATATCGACTTGTTATTCGCGCTCGCAAGGATAGCCTCATTTCCATGAGAGCTGAGGATATGGCTAAATTTATGGATGTAAGCAAAGTGACGATGTATAGATATTTCTCTTCCAAAGAAGAAATATTATCCTTGGTCATCTCAGCCTACACGGATTATATGCGTAATATGGATATGTCTTCCACAGATGAGAACGAGGCGATCTTGGAACGATATCAAAAGTCATTTGAGCAATCTTTAATGATTAACTACTATTTTCCAGAACATTTCTTGAATGATTTTAAAGCATATAATCCGCGTTTGTATGAAGAAATTGTGGATGCACAGCAATTTCGCTTTAAGCAGTTAGGTGAACTGTATCGTATAGGAGCGGAACAGGGGATTTTTTATCCTGTGAACTCTGCGATTTTTATATTGGACGATGAACTGATTTTGCGACGAATACTTGATCCGTCGTTCCTTGTCCAACACGGCTTACCTTTGGAGAAAGCGCTGCTTGATTACTACGAGATGCAAAAGAGAAAATTAATCCGCGAAAAGCACCTGAATGTAATGGATAATTCACGGATCGAAGAGCTAATTCGTTCCTTTGTAGCTAAAAATTCGAGGAATTTATAGGACGTGATGAATCATAAATGTGCATCATGATAAGGAGAGAAGGTTTCGGTGGTTCGTGTGATGCTGGTCGACGATGAAGAAGATGCTCTTGATCTTCTTGAAATTTTATTGTGAAGATCGGGGATATGACAATAGTTGGGCGGTATATGGATCCGATTCGAGCGATTGAGCCTCTCGGGACAACGCCTGTTGACACCGTTTTTTGGGATATTCAGATGCCGGGTTTGAGGGGGACGGAGGCGGCAAGAAAAATTCGGACGATCATGCCTCAAGCGCGGATTGTATTTACTACGGCGTATTCGGAGTATGCGGTAGAAGCGTTTGAAATTCAATCTATCGACTATCTGTTGAAGCCGTTTACGATAGAATGGTTGAATCAATCGGTTCAGCGCAATTAGGCAAGCTATATCTGAACGTCAAGTCCGTACGGATGCGAATGTCGGCAAGCACCCCTATATTCAGTGCCTCGGGGGATTTCATATTCATTTGCCGTATACCGAAAGCAGGCAACTATCATGGAAAACGAACAAGGAGAAGGAGATTAGCGCTTTTTTGATCCACTAAAGAGGAAAAGCGGTGGATAGCGCGCTTTTGATAGAGTCGCTTTGGCCGGGGTTACAAAAGTTCGGAGTTATATGTTACACCTTTGTTAGAAAAACGCCACTTCGCTTATCTCTGAATCTATCATTTAAGTCCTATAAGATATCTTGTGTATACTTATAGAAATAATACCATATTACTAAGGGGCTATACGCCGTTATCAGATAATGATAAAAAAGAAATAAGACAATTTATGAACTTGAAAATCAGAAGGAACAATTTTTCGGTGCCGAATTAGCCCCGTTTCCCGCGGACTACGTCACCTTGCCAGTATCAGCAAGTCACCGCCGCTTCGGCTCACTTCTTCGGGAATTTTTTGAGAGTATCATCGTTAAGAACAAAACTTTATTGTAATTGGGATCATAAGAACAACGCATTATCGTTCAGAACAATACTTTATTGTTATGAGTCACATCTCTTTTACTGGTTCACGACTTTTTTATCACTGAATAAGATCGTGACCATATAGTTTCGCAAAACCGACAACAAGCTCTCCGTAATCACGAGAACATCCTTCAGGTATTTACTCTCTATGGTAACGATTTAATTTCAGATTCAGGAATTGAATAATTTCTTCATTATCATAATCCTTTAGGTTTTTAAACATTTCAATCAACTTTAATTCCATACCATCAAGCGATACATTAGATAATAAACTAATGTAGAGTTTCCAACCCTAATGTCAACGAACAGTAGATCCCATCCACATTTCCCTTTCTTAAAGAAAAAATATCCCGATGAAGCATTCATCATCGGGACTTTTCTGAGGGGTGCTTTCCAAGTTTTTTAACTACTTTCCTTTATTTTTTACTACTACCCAACATTCTTTACTACTTTCTGAGTTTTTTACACACGGACACCCTACGCCCTATTCTCTTTATACACACCATAATTGATTTCAACAAAATGCATATTAGCCGATATCATTATCAGAAAGTGAACTGAACCATTACCACTAGTCATAAGATAAGTTTATCTCTGACTTTAGTCTTCTTTTGAGTAGCATAATCTCAATGATCTCTTTTTTATCATAATCGTTAAGGCCTCTAAAAACATCTATTAACTTTTTATCATAGTTGTCTTCATATGTCGCCCCATCTTCCGAATCCACACCGGTTAATAACCAGTTAAGATTTACGTTATATTGTGTTCGGATCGATATAAGAGTTTCCGCAGAGGGATTACTATTTCCCATTTCAATTTCACTCAGGTTCCCTTGAGAAATTCCTATACTCTTTGCAAACTGAATTTGGTTTAGATTATTCTCTTTTCGGATACATTTGATTCTATAGCCAATGCCACTCATCAGTTTCACCACCGATCATGAAGTTCGCATGAAAATTAACTTCTACACAAATTAAAAGGGAGCACCGATTTAATCCTCGGGCTCCCTTCTAGATGTCCAATCATCTTGCTTATCGGTTCCACACATCTTTTACTGGTTCCATAGATCTTTTACTAGTTCCAGACATCTTTTACTGGTTCCAGACTTTTTTATCACTGAACAATCGGGACTGACTAAGAGATTCAATTACTCTACCGTTACACTCTTCGCCAAGTTTCTCGGCTTATCTACATCATTGCCGCGGGCAAGAGATGCATAATAAGATAGCAATTGCAGCGGCACAACGGACAACGCAGGGCTCAGCAGCGGCAGTGTATGAGGAATCTCGAACACTTGGTCTACCGATTTCGCGAGCTCTGTTTCACCTTCGGTGTGAAGCCCGAACACATGAGCGCCGCGAGCCTTCACTTCTTTAATGTTGCTGACGGTTTTCTCGAACAGATCATCCTGGATTGCCAAGGCAATCACCGGAATACCTTCCTCGATCAAAGCAAGCGTACCGTGCTTCAATTCCCCAGCTGCATAAGCTTCGGAATGAATATAGGAAATTTCCTTCAGCTTCAAGGAACCTTCTTGTGCTACAGCGAAGTCCAATCCTCTACCGATGAAGAACAAGTTATCGTGTGTCGAAACTTGCTCCGCCCACTCTTTAATTGCTTCGGCTTGCTCCAGAATGCGTTCTACCTTTTCCGGCAATTCCTTCAGATGCGCCACAATTTCAGCAACAGCCGCAGCATCTTGGGTTTCCAGGGCTTGAGCAAGGTACAGGCCGAACAAATAGAAAGCAATTAACTGGGACGTATATGCCTTCGTAGACGCAACTGCGATCTCTGGCCCAGCCCAGGTGACGATAACATCATCCGCTTCGCGTGCAACCGAGCTGCCGACTACGTTGGTAATAGCAACGACGCGTGCACCGTTACGTTTTGCCTCACGCAGCGCAGCCAACGTATCCGCAGTTTCACCGGATTGACTCACTACGATAACTAGCGTGTTCGGTGTGATGATTGGGGAACGATAACGATACTCGGATGCCACATCGACCTCAACCGGAATGCGCGCCAGCTTCTCAATCACGCTTTTGCCCACAAGACCCGCGTGGTAAGCCGTACCGCAAGCTACGATATGGACGTTGCGGATAGCACCGATTTGCTCCTTCGACATTTTCACTTCGTCCAGCACTACTTTAGTACCGCTAGGGTCCAGACGAGCTCCCATTGTATCCCGGTAAGCTTTAGGCTGTTCATAGATCTCTTTCAGCATAAAGTGATCAAAGCCGGCTTTTTCCGCAGTCACGATATCCCAATCGACATGGAATAATTCCCGGGAAATAAAATTCCCCTCCAAAGTCATTAATTCGACACCGTCTTTCGTCAAAACAGCCATTTCTCCATCGTTCAAAATATACACATTACGCGTGTAATCAAGAATCGCCGGAATGTCGGAGCCGATGAAGTTCTCGCCCTCGCCAACACCGATAATAAGCGGACTTGCCAAACGAACGGCTACAAGCTTCTCCGGCTCATATTCAGTCAGCACGCCCAATGCGAAGGCTCCTGTCATCCGTTTCACTGCTTGTTGTACGGCTTTCACGATATCGCCCTCGTACAGGCTGGCGATCAAGTGAGAAATAACTTCGGTATCCGTTTCAGAAACGAATACATGGCCCTTCTCTATCAATTCTTCTTTCAAAGATACATAGTTTTCAATAATGCCGTTATGAACCACGGAAAACTTTTGAGAGTTGTCCGTATGAGGATGGGAATTGACGTCGGACGGTTTACCATGCGTTGCCCAACGGGTATGACCGATCCCGATCGATCCGTTCAACGGCGCCTCATCCAGCTTGGATTCCAAGTTAGCCAAACGGCCCTTCGACTTTTTAACTTGCAGCCCGTCTTTTGTGAACACTGCCACACCAGCGGAATCATAACCACGATATTCTAGCTTTTTTAAACCTTCAATCAATATATTTTGAGAATCACGTTTACCTACATATCCAACAATACCGCACATAAGGGATAGAACCTCCTGCTATTTTAGAAAAACCTCAATCAAGCTTACCGTCTCGTAAGCCTCTTTCATGTTGGATTGTTGTCCACCCGGTCACCCGAGTGCTTTGCTGTCCAACTTAACGGTAGTGAGTGCTACCGGAAGGTCCCCGCCGAATGTTTCGAACACCTTCACCTCGTCAACTTGCAGGCAGCCGTCAGATCATGGATAGTTCATCAATATCCATAAAAAGGTTACGAAATGTATCCCGCAACCGTGTATCTCACGCTCTTACAAGCTCTGGCGCTGTTGTTAGGATTGACCTCCGCCCACCTTTCTCTTCTTGAGTCAACACCTGCTCACCTTTTCAAGATACGCCAAGTGCATATTCATATCTTATTCATTTTCATCCTGAAGTGCAACTACATATTTAGTCAATAAAGATTGTTTTAGTAAAAGCAAAATCCCCCAACAAACACGTCGGAGGATTTCAACGCAGTTTAACAATTAGCAGAGCTCTTGCTGAATGACGCCCGCGATTTCTTGAACGTACGCTTCAACCTGCTCTTTATCGGGGCCTTCCGCCATAACGCGAATCAGGGATTCCGTACCTGAAGGTCTCACCAGCACACGGCCATTGTCGCCCAGTTCGTCCTCTACCTTACGAATCGCTTCGGCGATAGCTTTGTTCTCCTGCCAAGTACTTTTATCCGCCACTCTGACATTCACAAGCTTTTGAGGGTATTTGCGCATAATTTGTTTCAGCTCACTCAAGCTTTTACCCGCTTGGACGAGGGTATCCACTAACTGCAAAGCCGTCAATATGCCGTCACCGGTCGTATTGTAATCCAGGAAAATCACATGGCCGGACTGCTCGCCTCCCAGATTATAACCGCCCTTACGCATTTCTTCCATCACATAACGGTCGCCTACAGCTGTTTTGGCTGCTTTCAGCCCAACAGCTTCGATACCTTTGAAAAAACCGATATTGCTCATGACGGTCGTCACAATCGTGCTTTCCTTCAAAGCACCGGCCTGATTCATAGCATGACCGCAAATACTAAGGATATAGTCACCGTCCACCTCAGCGCCAGTCTCATCGATGGCAATCAGGCGGTCCGCATCTCCGTCAAAAGCAAGGCCCAGCATCGCTTTATGCTCTACTACAGCCTTCTGAAGTGCCTCCGGGTGTGTGGAGCCGCAGTGGTCATTAATGTTACGGCCGTTGGGCTCAGCCCCAATAGTGATAACCTCTGCTCCCAACGCTTCGAATACTTTCGGTGCCAGCTCATATGCTGAACCGTTCGCGCAATCCAGTACGATCTTACAGCCCTGAAAGGATGATTTCACTGTCGATTTCACATAGTCCAAGTAAAGGTATTTGGCCTCATTATCGTCGGTAGCAGACCCCAGATCTCCGCCTACAGGGCGTGGCAGCTCATCAACGGCAGCGTCCATCAGACGCTCAATTTCCAGTTCTGTCTCGTCGGACAGCTTAAAGCCGTCTGCAGCAAAGAACTTGATTCCATTGTCCTCTACCGGGTTGTGTGAAGCGGATATCATAACTCCTGCATCAGCCTTTAACAGGCGAGTTAAATAAGCTACAGCCGGTGTCGATACGACACCAATTTTTATTACATTTGCACCAATCGACAAAAGTCCCGCCACAAGCGCTGCTTCCAGCATCGTTCCCGAGATTCGTGTATCCCGGCCGATAACGACATTCGGCTTCTCTACCTGTCCCGCCAAAACATACCCGCCGCAGCGGCCGATTTTATACGCTAATTCGGGTGTCAGCTCTTGATTGGCAACGCCGCGGACACCGTCTGTTCCAAAATATTTCCCCATATTCGGTACTCTCCCCTTTGTCATTCACCCATCTATTATTGTTGTTTGGCCACGCTTGATGCTTTTGCAGCCGCATCCTGTTTGCCACTGATCTCTACCGTTGCTTTAAATTCCTGCCCTGCTCCTTTTTTAATAAAGGTAGGCAGGTTCAATGTTACGGGCAGCTCGTGGCGCCCTGGAGGCAAATTACTCACATCCAGAATCGCCTGCACATCCTGCACTTTCACTTTTTCCAATAAAGCGGGCGCGCCTTCGACAGACAAATTAATCTTTCCACTCTCAGGAAGAACCACCTTCGTATCGAAGCCGTCATTTTGACCGACGATCGACAGCGGCACCTGCTCCAATGTTTTCGTTGCTGAAGCCACAATGCTGATCTTGACTTCTACCTTGGCCGGATCCACCTGGGTTACCTTTGGACGAGGAGGAATATCCAATGATAAGGCATACTCCTTCTCTTCCTTCAAATCCGCCAGATTAATGCTCGGACCTTCATAATACTCCAGCCGGTTCAACACATCCTGAGGACCGTATACCGTCACTTTATCCGTATTTTGAACGAGAGACGCTACACTGAAGCCTTTAGGCGGCTCGCCAACGAGCTTGAGCTGCAGCGGCACTGTAGTGAACGGGCTTGTAATCGGCACCTCCACCTCGACGACTGCAGGATTGATAGCGGCCATTTCCAGCACCTTCCCGTCCTTATCATAGGCAGCAAGACGGACCTTGCTGGATACCGGCGCCTGTGCTTTCTCTACATTGACGTCTGCGCGTACGGATTCTACTGCATCAATACTACCGCTTGGCATCGTTACCGTCACCCGGTTAGGTTTGACGATGGGCTGCCCCGCCTTTAAACCTACTGCTGGAATACCCGTTACATTGACCGTAACCGGCATCTGCTTGTTCGATTTCTCGTCTATTATAACCTTCGCACTGGATGGACTGACTTTGACCGTCACATTTGCAGGAAATCCGACAGGCGTTAAGGGCATAATATGCTCCCCTTTGCCGACTTTTGTCAAATCGAGCTCTACGGAGTAGTTGCTTATGCTCATCGCTTTTTTCAAAGCCGAGTCTTTTCCCGTTATTGTTAATACTACCTGAGACGGTTCTATGGTTTCAACAAAAAACTGACTGCTGTCATATTTGGGCGTAACCGAAACGTTAGTAATTTGCTCTTCCCTCACACCCGTTCCTCCGGAGCCGGGAAGCGCACTATCCTCCATGTGAACCACCGCCCACAGCATAATCCCGATAATGAGCGCGATCACTTTGACGACATTCGTATTGCGCAGCCATTGGTCCATCTATTTCAGCCTCCATTTCCAAATGGAGCTCTTTTCTTTTGCCTTCGTCTTCGACTTTAATTCTTCAAATAATTTCGACAGCAATGACTCTTCCTTAATATCCCGCAAAATATGTCCGTTCATCGCAAGCGATACTTGCCCGGTTTCCTCCGAGACAATGACACAGATCGCATCCGACACCTCACTCATGCCGATGGCTGCACGATGCCGGGTTCCCAGTTCCTTGCTAATAAAAGGATTTTCGGATAACGGCAAATAGCAGCCTGCGGCCATCAACTGATTTTTACGCAAAAAAACCGCACCGTCATGTAAAGGCGTGTTCGGGATAAAAATATTGATCAGCAGCTCCGAGCTAATATGGGATTCAATCGAAATCCCCGATTCTATGTAATCGTTCAAGCCGGTTTCCCGCTCAAATACAATTAATGCCCCTATTTTTCTACGTGCTAAATAATTGACCGCTTTAAGCACTTCACCAATCCGCTTGTTCAGCTCCTGGTCATCCTCGGTCGTAGTTCGGCTGAACAACGTACCGCGGCCCAGCTGCTCCAGAGCGCGCCGGAGCTCCGGCTGGAAAATGATAATAACCGCCAATACCCCGAATGTAAACATCTGATTCATCATCCACTGCAGGGTATTCAGCTTGAACCAGGTACTTAGCGCCCAAGTGACCACTACAACGAAGATACCTTTCAGCAATTGAATCGCCCTGGTACCCCGAACCAATAAGATCAGATTATATATAACATAACTAACGATCAAAATATCAACGATATCTTTAATACTGATGGCTGGTATGAAATCCATCGCATCTGCCCCTAACCAAACCTCTGCTATATTTTTAGTATCTGTAGACCCTTCCTTAAATCATACCATAAGATGAACAAAAAACCCTCCCTTTCTAAGGATCTTTTAGGGAGGATTTTCGAAAATTGATACCTATGTCCTACTTATTTTGATATATTGGCTGCCCAATCATTCATTTTGAACCAGAGCCAGCTGAACGCCTCGTCGATTTCCGTAACTTGACCGGATATGTGGGCTGTAGAGGCCATGTTTACAGAACCGTCGATCACAACAATATTGCCTTTAATGTCCCCATCTACCTGAACCTTGCCGTTCTCCACCATTAAATTACCGGCCACCGTTTTGCCTTCAGGCACTACGACCGTGTTCCCTTGGATGACAACCGACTGAAGATCCGTTCCCTTAACGATGAGCTCAGAATCCTCGTTCCACAGTGACATGAAGCTTCCCATCATGACCATAACAAACACCGCCGCGACCGATGCCGCCGGATGACGTCGAACCCATTCCCACCAAGGGCTTTTACGCCGTACAGGTGGTAAGGATTGCATAATGCGTTCGGTAAGCCCGCTTGGAACCTCCGGATTCGGCCAGGCATGAATGAGCGCCTCTACCTTCTCAAACTCTTTCAGCCGCTGACGGCACGATGCACAGCCAAGCAAGTGTTCCTTCAGGGCAACAGCTTCAGAGCCTTTCAGGCCACCGTCCAAATATTCGTGCATCAAAGGGAGGGCTTCTTTACATTCCATGAGCATAGCCACTCCTTTCTATCTCCATGATAGCTTGTGTTATACAATACGTCAGAGCAAACGATATGTTTCAAAAAAACACTACAATACGTGCTCCAATTTTTTACGCAAATATTCTCTGCCGCGGTGAAGCCTTGTTTTGATCGTCGTTACCGGCATCGACAAAACATCGCTGATTTCTTGCAGAGACAAATCCTGCAAATAGCGTAAGATCACAACGGATTTATATTTTTCAGGCAAGGTATCGATTGACTTTCGAATCTCCGTCTGCGTCTCTGACAACACGACCTGTTCATCAGGCGTTTCTTCTTTGCTAGGCAGCATGGAGTACCAATCCGTACCTTCCCCGTCATTCATTTCGGCATCCAAAGAATAATTCGGTTTCCGCTTCCTCAGGCGGTCAATGCACAGGTTCGTACCAATACGGTAAATCCAAGTTGAGAACTTTTGATTCTCGTCGTAACGCTCCAAATTTGTATAAACCCGCAGGAACGTTTCCTGAACGATTTCCTCTGCTTCTTGTTTTTGATGCAGCATCCGGTAGGCCAGATGATATATTTTATCCTTATACAATTCCACTAGCTCGGCGAACGCAGCCCTGTCTCCGGTACGAGCCAGTTTTGCGAGCCTCACATCCATTTCGTTCAACCCACATTCCTCCAGACTTCCGGCCCTGAACCCGCGTTAGCACCGGACCTAGTTAGGACATTACTCTTGTATAAACGAGGATCATTCCTGCCAATATGAAAATCATACCAAACCATACCTGCCAAGTACAGTCATCAGGAGTCCCAACCTACAATTTGTTACGCTTCAGTTGAAGCAACGTTTCGAAATTTACGCAAAAAAGTCAGGCAGCCCATATAGATCAGGCCACCCGACTTTGACACAATTGTTGCTTGGTGGAACTCCGGCATCAACCCGTATTCCGAAGACCTGCAGCAATACCATTAATGGTAAGCAAAACCTCCCGCAGAAGCAGAGCATCGTCATCACTTTGCTCCTTCTCGCTTCTAAGCTCGGAAAGAAGCTGAACCTGCATATAGCTAAGCGGATCGACATATGGATTACGCAATCGAATAGACTCTTGAATCACGGGTACATTATCCAGAATTTCCTGTTGTCCCGTAATGCTCAAGATGAGTTCCGACGTACGTACATATTCTTCACTAATTTCTTTAAAAATACGCTCGGCGATAACAGGATCTTTGATCATGCTGCCGTATTCTTTGGCAATCTGCAGATCTGCTTTCGCTAACGCCATTTGCAAATTGTCAATCAATGAACGGAAGAAGGACCAGTTTTGATACATATCCTGCAATACCTTCAAGTTCTCTTCCTTGCCTTGGTAGAAGCTGTACAAGCCTGTACCTGAAGCGTACCATGCCGGCAGCAGATAACGGCTTTGCGTCCAAGCAAATACCCATGGGATCGCACGAAGATCCTCAAATCGATCACTGTTTTTCCGTTTCGAAGGTCTGGAGCCGATATTCAGTTCCCCGATTTCCGGCAGCGGTGTCGATTCCTTGAAGAAGGTCAAGAAATCCGGATCGCGGAAAATCAGATCCTGGTATTTGATCTGTGCTTTCTCGGAAATGTCCTTCATGATCGCTTCCCAGTGAGCCTCAGACTCATCCGTTTTTGGGTTACGCGCCGACAGGGCCGCTGTAATCAATGCGGATGTTGCCTGCTCTAGGCTGCGGTAAGCAATGCCCTTCATGGAATAGCGGGAGGAAAGTACCTCACCTTGCTCCGTAATTTTAATGCCTCCGCCAATCGTATCTGCAGGCTGAGCCAAAATACTGCGGTTCAATGGCATACCGCCGCGTCCCAATGCGCCGCCGCGACCGTGGAAGAACTTCAGCTTCACACCAAACTCTTTAGCTGCCGCTGTAATGTCACGCAGAGCTACGCGCAGCTCCCAGTTCGCTGTAATCACGCCACCGTCTTTATTACTGTCGGAATATCCAAGCATAATTTCTTGCAAATGGTTCGTGCTGAGCAAGCTGTTACGATAAGCTGGAATTTGATATAACGTACGCATAATATCAGGAGCAGCATGCAAGTCATCGATCGTCTCAAACAAAGGAACAGATTGCAGCGTGCAAACAACCGAACCATCGGCTTCTTGACGGTATAAGCCTGCTTCTTTACCGAATACGAGAACCTCGAGCAAATCGCTGGCACCTTGCGTCATGCTAATGAGGTAACTGGACACACAGTTGCGTCCGAATTCCTGCTGAGCCTGTTCGACTACACGGTACACATTCAGACATTCCATCGTCGACTCGGTGTAGTCCATATAAGGAGATGTGATCGGTCTTGGCTCATTCAGCAGCTCAGCTAGCAGCTTAATTTTCTCTTCTTCTTGAAGCGCTGCGTAGTTTTCGCAAATGCTCATTTTCGCCAGAATTTCTGTCATAGCCGATTCATGCTCTTTGCTGTGCTGGCGCACATCCAAAGTAGCCAAATGGAAGCCAAACAGCTCTACTTGGCGAATCAATTTGGTCACATATTCGTCGGCAATGAAATCCGCATAATGGTTACGCAAGCTTTGGTCAATCAACTTCAAATCCGCAATAAACTCATCCGGATTGTTGTATTTTTGCTTCTCGCTAATAGTAGGGTTATCTGCGTTCTGGATTTTCTCAATCATATATACGATTTTAATCCGGTAAGGCTCTTTTTCATTACGCCATACTTCATTCGAACGAAGATCCAGATTGGCTTTGTCGGATTGAATTGAATCCAGAAGCTCTTGAGTCACATCCACAATATTTTTGCTGAAGCTCAAGTGTGTCATGAAATCATTTAACAGCTCTCCGTACTTTTGCAGAGCTAATTTGCGATGCATCGTCAAAGCTTCCCAAGTTACCTTAGAAGTTACCGACGGGTTACCGTCACGGTCCCCACCGATCCAGGAACCGAACTTCATGAAGGTCGGCACATGCCATGACTCTTCTGGGTAATATTTATGAAGACAACGTTCCAGCTCCTGATACACCTCAGGCAGAACATCAAATAAAGTTTCATCGAAGAAATAAAGCCCGTTGTTTACTTCATCAATAACTGTTGGCTTACGATCCCGAAGCTCATCTGTTTGCCACAAGGTAATAACCTCACCCAGCAGCTTTTTACGAAGCTGTTCTCTTTCGCGGAAAGTGAGGCTCGGGTTATCCAATTCCATCACATCGTTAGCGATACGCTGGTGAATATCCAATACCGCACGGCGCGAAGCTTCCGTAGGGTGTGCCGTCATAACCAACTCCAAGGAGATACCTTGAATCATCTCTTGCACTTCTTCAGACGGAATGCTTTGCTGCTTCAACCCGCGGACAATGTCCTCGATCGAGCCTGGCTGTACATCCTCGCCTGCTGAGCGCTCGTAATCGCGTTTGCGGCGAATCCTGTGGTTTTGTTCGGCAATATTAATCAATTGGAAATAGATCGCAAATGCCCGAATCACCTGATGTCTCTTCTCAGGAGCCAAAGAATTGATCGTTTCTTTAAATTCGTTGTACAAATCCGAACTATTCTGAGCACGGAGCGTCTTGCTCATCTCTCTAATATTTTCTACGATGGTTAAAAGCTCATTCCCACCTTGATGAACCAACACTTCTCCCAAAATGTGTCCCAAAAACCGTACATCCCTACGTAGTAGGTTGTTTGACGTATGTTTGCTATTCAAGCTGACTGAATCCGACATGGTTCTCCTCCATCCTTACCTTGGTCATACTGAATATTTTAACACAATACCGCGCTACCATGCAGTATATTTAGTAAATAGTTTCATAGATATCATTTCCAAAATTCCACAAGCATTGTCGAACCCTGCTGTAAGCCGCATAAAGCTTGATAAACATCTAGGCGCGCTTTACATCCACAAATTCCAGACAACGGTGCTTAGCTATATAAGTCACTTATGCTTTAACACTTTAGCGTAGTTAAATATGTAGGTATTAAAAAAAGACCTTTCGGTCCTCATTAACGTAATTATGGAGCGGGTGATGGGAATCGAACCCACGCTACCAGCTTGGAAGGCTGGAGTTCTACCATTGAACTACACCCGCAAAAATATGGTCGGGACGACACGATTTGAACATGCGACCCCCTGGTCCCAAACCAGGTGCTCTACCAAGCTGAGCTACGTCCCGATGGTATATGGAGTGTACTGTATGCAGCAAGTTCACTTCATAAGCTGTTAAAAAATATGGCGTTCCCTGAGAGATTCGAACTCCCGGCCTTTTGATTCGTAGTCAAACGCTCTATCCAGCTGAGCTAAGGGAACATTTTATGGAGCGGAAGACGGGAATCGAACCCGCGACCCTCGCCTTGGCAAGGCGATGCTCTACCGCTGAGCCACTTCCGCAAAAACAATGCGCGTAGAGGGACTTGAACCCCCACGGTCGCCCGCTAGATCCTAAGTCTAGTGCGTCTGCCAATTCCGCCATACGCGCGCTTGAGAAAAAATGGTGAGCCATGTAGGACTCGAACCTACGACACCCTGATTAAAAGTCAGGTGCTCTACCAACTGAGCTAATGGCTCAAACAATGGCTGGGGATCTAGGATTCGAACCTAGGCATGACGGAGTCAAAGTCCGTTGCCTTACCGCTTGGCTAATCCCCAATAAAACTGGTGCCGTCGAGAGGACTTGAACCCCCAACCTACTGATTACAAGTCAGTTGCTCTACCAATTGAGCTACAACGGCGTGGTGGAGGCTGACGGGATCGAACCGCCGACCCTCTGCTTGTAAGGCAGATGCTCTCCCAGCTGAGCTAAGCCTCCATAATTGGAATAAAATGGTGACCCGTAGGGGATTCGAACCCCTGTTACCTCCGTGAAAGGGAGGTGTCTTAACCCCTTGACCAACGGGCCGTGATACTTCTGGAGCTTCCAACCGGAATCGAACCGGTGACCTCATCCTTACCATGGATGCACTCTACCTACTGAGCTATGGAAGCATGTGGCTCCCCGAACAGGACTCGAACCTGTGACAACTCGATTAACAGTCGAGTGCTCTACCAACTGAGCTATCAGGGAATATTGTGCTTGGCGACGTCCTACTCTCCCGGAACCCTGCGGTTCAAGAACCA
>NZ_NMQW01000100.1 GCF_002234615.1 Paenibacillus rigui
TCGCCTTAGTTCCGTGGGCCCGGAAAGGGGTATAAGAGACAGACCGGATGCTCCGCAGCCAGATGAAACTGCAGTAAAGGAAGAATGAATGATGTCACAAAAACAGTTTGAACATGCCATTATTGTAGGTGGATCTTTAGGTGGTCTAATGATGGGGCTTGCGTTATCTCGTTCTGGTTATACAGTTACCATTCTTGAACGTGCAGATTCATCATTAAGAAACGGTGCTTTTATTCGTTTACACACAAAGCCTTATAGTATTAGTGAAATTGAACGAGAATTAAGACACTTGGCATCCAATGGCAACAACAATGTTGAAGCCTGGTCAGCCATTCAAGAACGTTTGCGCAATGCGGTTGCTAAAGAACCTGGTATTACCCTTCGGCACCATACACGAATTGCTAGTGTTGGGCAAAATGAATCATCTGCTTGGGCTACCAGTGATGAGGAGCAGACGTTTAAAGGTGACTTTTTGATTGGCGCAGATGGATATCGCAGTATTGTCCGCCGCTATTTAAACCCTGACAAACCATTTGCAGATTATGCTGGCTATCTGGTTTGGGTAGGGAAGGTGGACGAAGAACTGCTGCCAAAGAAAGACTGGAAAAAACGGCAACTTTCGAGCGCTTATTTCAACCATAGTGCTGCCGGTACATTGACAACTGCGGTGATGCCAGGTATAGAGGGGGGGACCCATCCTGGCCAGCGATGGATAGGTTTTTGCTGGTTTGATCATTCGCATAATCAATTGCTGTCTGAGTTAGGGGTGTTAAAGGACGGGGTTGCCCAGCATTCCTTATACGGTGAAGATATTCCGGATTCGCTACTGGAAGAACTATCACAAACTAGCCAAGCAAATTGGAATAAAGAAGATGATGCAATTTTGCAAATCGCGATTAAGGACCGCAGTTTAATCGGGGCACCTGTTAATGAATACATCCCTAATATATTGTCAAAAGGAAGAATAGCCATGATCGGCGATGCAGCTCATACCATGTCACCAATGACGGGCGCAGGCTTTAATGACTCACTTGATGATACGGTAGCCATTATAGACTCCATTAAACAGTATCCGAATTCGATAACAAGAGCTTTGGGTGAATACCAAACACGTCGTTTAGATGTGGTTCGCCAAGATGTGCTTGCGGGCCAAGGCTTTAATCGTTCTTTTGGACGATTATAACAGCGGTAAAGTGAAAAATACTATTTATAAATTGGAGGAATTAGCATGAACGATACAAAGAACCGTTATGTTACTGTACTATGGGAGGCG
>NZ_NMQW01000101.1 GCF_002234615.1 Paenibacillus rigui
ACTTGTACGGAAGTGGCTGAAGGCGGGAGTCATGGAAGAAGGAACGGTTCGACGATCAGACTTAGGAACGCCGCAAGGGAGACCTCCGAAAAAATCAGTATTCAACGCCAATCTAACCCTAAATATATCCATTAATAGAATATAATAGAAATATAGATTCATTATTTGGAGGTTTTATCGATGCTTCGTAAAGACAACGGAAAACAAATTTCCGGCTTCGATCAATATTATTATGAGAAAGCTGTCCCTCAAAATCATTTGTTACGGAGTATCGCTAAGACCGTCGATTTTACCTTCATTCGAGAATTGTTGGCCGAACAGTATTCTTCTGATCGCGGTCGTCCTGCAGAAGAACCGGTTTTTCTCTTCAAAATTTGTTTACTTGAGTACTTGTACAATCTTTCTGACGTACAAGTCATTAGTCATATTCAAGTGAACCTAGCCTACCGATGGTTTTTAGATTTGAATATCGATGATGAATTACCAGATGACACTACCATCAGTTACTTCCGTGTTAAGCGCGTAGGATTGGAGAAATTCCAAGAAATCTTTCAGCGGTTAGTTGATCAGTGCATTGAACACGGATTTATTTCTGCTCAATCCAAACGGTCTATCATGGACTCCACTCATATCATTGCCGATGTCGCTATACCCACATGGCTTTCTCTAGTTCGGCAAGCCTATGAGAGTGTTCTTCTTGAATTGCGAGAGACTAACCAAGAAATCTTTCAACAGTTTGAACAACGTATGCTTGAGCTCTGGAACGAACTCAAGGGGAGGACTCGAGACGAGAAGTTGCCGGTTGTGCTTCAATTGGCTAGCGAGTTCGCGACCGCTGCTGAGCCCCTACTAAACAACGATGAGCAGCCGAATGCAGCCCTCGTTACACTAAAGAAAGTCATTTCTGATCGTGATGAGAATGCTACGGATCGTCTTATCAGCATTGTAGACACCGATGCACGTACTGGACATAAATCAGATATGCGTAAAATCCAGGGCTATAAGGACCATATCATGATGGATGAAGAAACGGAGATCATCACGGCGATTAAAGTGACTCCAGCCAATGCCGAAGATGGTGACCAGTTAGTTGACCTCGTCACGCAATTTCAAGATAATCATGGATTTTTGCCTAAAGAGCTCTCTGCAGATAAAGGTTACTGGTTCGGCAAAAATCTTCGTTTTCTTCGAGAGAATAATATTGTAGGCCATATAAGCTGGATGAAAACAAAGCAGCAAGTTTCCGGTTTATTTACACCTGAAGATTTTCAATTTGATGCGGAAAAGATGCAGGTAACCTGTCCAAATGGCATAGTCAGCAAAGCCTACAGAGATCGCAACAAAGCGAGGGAAGATCGGAATGGATTTGAGTTTCGATTTACCAAGACCCAGTGCCAAGATTGCCCACTAAAAGCAAAGTGCACATCGAGTAAGAGCGTACGTAATGTTTTCATCAGCAATTACTACGAGGAGTTCCAACAGGCGCGTGAACACTACAAATCCGATGAGTACAAGGAAGCAAGGAAGAGTCGATGGTTGATCGAACGTCGTCATGCAGATAAAGTAAGGAATCATGGACTCAGACGTACCCGATATCGTGGATTAGAAAGAACATATATCCATGCATTGCTAAGCACTATAGCGTCTAACGTAAAGAGAATGACTAAGCTAATTACGGATAAACGACAACGGGAGCAGTCTGCCCTCTTGGCCATTTCCTAAGGGAAATGGAGATAAATTAAGGGATTTTCCCTAGCAATTCAGCCCTAAAACGGCTCAAAATCTCTAAAACAGCGACAAATTATTAATATGGAACCACTTTTTCGGAGGTCTCCAACTGCATCTTATACACTTCTGACGTTGCCGCCGATTAGAGAGGTGTGGTTTTCCGGGGTCTCGGTAATAATAACAAAA
>NZ_NMQW01000102.1 GCF_002234615.1 Paenibacillus rigui
ATACCGCAGCGGACAATTCCGTCAATGCTTACGTGTACGGCACTGCGAACGGCCATACTTGGTCGCTTGTGGACGGTCAGTCCACGAAAGCTATGCAGTTTTTGCCTGACGATGGCACATCGGTGACTCCGGGTACGGATGCAGCCAGCCTTGCTGCCGGCTCCAGACTGAATTATAAAGTTAATTTTCCGACTACGGGAACCTATAATGTTTGGATCCTGGCCAAGAGCCATAGCTTCCAAACGGACTCCATCCATATGGGCGTAGATAATCAATATAAATTTACTTCCAACGGGATTCAGGGGGTGAGCAATAGTCAGTTTAAATGGATTAATCTAAGTAACGGCGGTACTGCGGTGACCGGCGGTACGCCTTTGAATATAACTGCTGGCGTGCATGAATTGAACTTCTGGGGCAGGGAATCGGGATTAATCGTAGACCGGATTTACTTGACCACCAGCACTTCAACGGCAGATCCGGTTTGGCCAGAGGTAAAGGCACCTGCAGCTTCGTTAACGGCAGACAGCAGCGTGAAGCCGGGCAGCAGCTTTACCGTGGGCGTGAGCTTGGACAACTTGAAGCAAAGTGTGTATGCCCAGGACCTCACCCTGACCTATGATGCGAACGTATTTGACTATGTGAGTACAGCAGGGGCTAACAACAATATCCAGATCGTGACAGAGGACAAAGCGACTGCCGGCAAAGTGAGACTGATCACCGCCAATATTGGTGGGGTATCCGGAACCAGCACACCGGTGTTGAATCTGACCTTCAAGGTGAAGGCTGGCGTTCAGAACACGGCCGGAACGATTGCGACCACTCAGGCGAACCTTGGCGAGGCTCCAGACGGACCGGCCATCAAGGCGGGGTT
>NZ_NMQW01000103.1 GCF_002234615.1 Paenibacillus rigui
TTCCTGTTGCTCCAGTATCTCCCGTCGCTCCAGTGCTTCCTGTTGCTCCAGTATCTCCCGTTGCTCCAGTATCTCCTGTTGCTCCAGTGCTTCCCGTCGCTCCAGTATCACCTGTTGCTCCAGTGCTTCCTGTCGCTCCAGTATCACCTGTCGCTCCAGTTGCTCCCGTTGCTCCAGTACTTCCCGTCGCTCCAGTATCGCCTGTTGCTCCAGTATCTCCTGTCGCTCCAGTGTCTCCTGTCGCTCCAGTATCTCCTGTCGCTCCAGTACTTCCCGTCGCTCCAGTATCACCCGTTGCTCCAGTGTCTCCTGTCGCTCCAGTACTTCCTGTTGCTCCCGTTGCTCCAGTATCCCCTGTTGCTCCAGTTCCTCCCGTCGCTCCTGTGCTTCCTGTTGCTCCCGTTGCTCCAGTATCCCCTGCTCCAGTTCCTCCCGTCGCTCCTGTGCTTCCTGTCGCTCCAGTATCTCCCGTCGCCCCAGTGCTTCCTGTTGCTCCAGTATCCCCTGTTGCTCCAGTTCCTCCCGTTGCTCCAGTATCTCCTGTTGCTCCAGTGCTTCCCGTCGCTCCAGTATCGCCTGTTGCTCCAG
>NZ_NMQW01000104.1 GCF_002234615.1 Paenibacillus rigui
TGCAGGCAGACAACCCTGCGAGGCTAAGTGGCGGAGCCACCCGGCGACTTCGTCACCTTAAGCCTCTCGGGTTCGTGAATACAACAACGTTATCGGAAAGATACGCAATATTTAAAGACCATATAGAGAGTGGAGATACAATGTATTTGTATTTCCATTTTTTTGATTCCATGCTAAAGTTGTGTTAATTACTGGGGTTTTTTATGATTAAAGGACTTATAATATAAGAGCCGAAGAGACTATTAAGATCAAGGGATTTATCAGAACCAAAGAGACAATTAAGATCAAGAGATTTATAAGAATCGAAGAGACAATTAAGATCAAGGGATTTATAAGAACCCGAAGAGACAATTAAGATCAAGGGATTTATAAGAATCGAAGAGACTACTAAAGTCAAGGGACTTATAAGATCACTAAGAGATATTCAGGTAATTCAAAGAAGGCGTATCCATCCGATAACACCGTATTCCCGCTGCGTCGCTGCCGCTCCTTGGTCTGCCCGAAGATAATTCGGGGAAGAGGAATCAGTCAGACAACCCTGCGAGGCTAAGTCCTGTCGGACCCAGTCGCTACGCTCCTTTAAGCCTCTCGGGTTCGTGAATACAACAACGTTAAGTGCAATTAACCAGTGGGAAGACGAATAACATGGCTTGAATGTGGCGCATTAGAAGATGGAACGTTCCTTTGCGGAACAGACTAATTTGAAATGTGCACA
>NZ_NMQW01000105.1 GCF_002234615.1 Paenibacillus rigui
CCGAACTATAACCGGATCCTGTTGTCCTCGGTATTGGCGGGGGATGCGAATATCAACGATATCGTGATCAACGACTGGAGCTGGTACGAGGAGAATGGCATTACCTTATATACCGGCGAGACTGTCACGAAAATTGACACCACCCGTAAGGTCGTCTCCACCGGAAGCGGATTGACGGCAAGCTATGACGAGCTGATTCTGGCTACCGGCTCCCTGCCGTTCATGCTCCCGCTGCCCGGCGCGGACAAAGAAGGCGTCATTGCGTTCCGCGATATTAAAGACTGCGAGACGATGATCGAGACAGCCAAGAGCTACAAGAAAGCGGTCGTGATCGGCGGCGGCCTGCTCGGTCTGGAAGCGGCGCGCGGCTTGTTGAACCTGAACATGGAGGTATCGGTCGTTCATATTTTCAAGCATTTGATGGAGCGCCAGCTGGATGAGACGGCAGCCCGGATGCTGCAGCAGGAGCTTGAGCGCCAAGGCATGAAATTCCTGCTCGAGAAAAACACCGACTCCCTGCTCGGCCGCAAGCGCGTCACCGGCGTCCGGTTCAAGGACGGCAGCGAAGTCGAAGCCGATCTCGTCGTCATGGCTGTCGGGATTCGTCCGAACGTTCAGCTGGCGAAGGACAGCGGCATTGAAGTGAATTT
>NZ_NMQW01000106.1 GCF_002234615.1 Paenibacillus rigui
ATACAAGAACGTTATATGAAAGACTAGCAAAAATATCTTAAAACCCTTTTATAAAGATTAATAAAACCTAAAACGAAGAGTGATATGTGTGAGTGCATGGAGAAGAATAGCACTAAATTTATTTTGTGATCTCCGATTTCAATTTAATCAGAGGGAAGATACGATCTATTCGTTATTAGCATTTTTACGTGATAGACTTATTGAAGCTCATAATAATAATGATTTCGACGAATTAGACAAGATTTATAATTATGCAGAATGGTGTTTTAATCAGTATCGTAGAAGTCATTATTTGCATAACGCCATTTGCGTAGGATTTTATGAACATTTAGTTGAGTATGAAATTACAAGGAAGGCAATACCTTATAGAATTAAACCATATATATTTGAAGACGTAAAAACCTTGCTTGAATGGATGTTACGAAAGAATAAAGAGCTATATAAAAAATTAATTGAAGAATATAACGGAGTTAATAACACTAATTTTGAATGCTAATTCGAAGAAGGCTAGTCCTTCATATAACAGCGTATTCACGCTTCGGGCCATACGGCCCTCGGTCCACCAGAAGATAACTCGGGAAGTGAAATCCGGCGGACAACCCTGCGAGGCTAAGTCTTCGACCCAGTCGCTACGCTCCTTTAAGCCTCTCGGGTTCGTGAATACAAAA
>NZ_NMQW01000011.1 GCF_002234615.1 Paenibacillus rigui
TTGGCTCTGTTAAAGGGTAAATATCCTTTCCGGTTTACAGGCAAGCAGCCTTAAACATATGATTACGATTAAGAGGGGGAAGACACATGAATTTCAAAAAGCTGGGGTTGCTATCTGCGGCAGGTGTCCTTGCGATTACTGCCATTACCGGGTGCAGCGGAAATACGAACTCTTCCGGGGGTACTGCCAAGAATGAGACCGCGGGCACAGATGAAATTGTGGATATTGAAGTATGGGGCACGAATATCGGCTATAAGCCGATTACCAAGGGCAGCAAGCTGTATGAATTGTACAAGGAAAAGCTTGGTGTCGGCGTCATCCATCCTTATGTAGAGTGGAACGGAGGCACCAACTACCTGAATCAGCTGAACCTGAAGATCGCAGCTAACGAAATGCCGGACCTGTTCTTGCCCCAGCAGGGCATCGAGGACAGCTTGGCCAAAAACGGCGCCATCGCCGACCTGACAGAGCTGCTGCCTAAATATGCACCGAATTTGTGGGAGGCCATTCCAAAGGAAATGTGGGATATTGTCAAGGCCAACGACCCTACCGGTCAAGGGAAAATCTATTACATCCCCGGTATGGTTGACTACGGAAGATACGCCGGGATGATCCGCAAGGATTGGCTCGACAAATTGGGCATGTCGATGCCGAAGACGCAAGACGATTACGTAAAGGTGCTGGAGGCATTCCGGGATAAGGATCCGAATGGCAATGGACAGAAGGATGAGCTGCCGACGGGTGGCCGTCAAGAGGCCCGTTGGATGGACCATCTGTTCGCCATGTATGGCGTGGCCATGTTTGAAGGGTATCCGGATTGGGACCTGTACGACGGCAAGCTGACGTATTCTGCGGTTACTCCGAATATGAAGGCCGCCTTGGAGTTCATCGCCAAGCTGTATAAGGACGGTTTGTTGGATAAGGAAACGCTCCTGAACGACAAGGCCAAATGGGACGGCAAGGTTGAGTCGAATAAGGGAGGGAACTATTTTCACTGGGTAGAAACCGGTTATTTGCCTTTAGAGAATCTTTTCAAGAACACGGGTGTGAAGGCTGAATTCTCCGTACTCCCCGTACCTGAAGTTGCAGGCTACAAAGGCTTCTACACTTGGAAGAGGTTTCAGCCTCCGGCCTGGGTGGTTAAGAACAATAAAGATCAGAAGAAATTAATGGCCACTATGAAGCTGCTGAACAACATGTACGATAAAAAGAATTGGATCCCTCTGTATCTTGGCGTGGAAGGCATGCACCATACAATGAAGGATGGCAAACCAGTCAAGCTTCCGGATGACAAGAGTACGCAGGAGAACCTCATTCTCGATCCCTATTCCAAAATTTCTACCCTTGATTTCATGATGAATTTAAATAAGAGTACGGCATCGGAAGACAGAATGTGGGCAATAAATCAAGTGAATCGAAATATGCAGGAAGCCCAGAAGTATGCCAAGGTCATTGCTGGTGATGGGATGCCGGCCAGCGTGTACGACGGCTTCGCCGACATAAACAACCGTACGCTGTACGTGGAATATGCCACCAAGATTATCCTTGGGCAATACCCGATCAGCAAATTTGATGAATTCGTAGACAAGTGGAACAAATCGGGTGGTGAAGAGGTCACGAAGCGTGCCAGGGAGTGGTATGCGAAAGTGAAGAAATAATCGTCACAATTTCTCCGAATCTTATCATGATGAGCAGCAATCCGGCCCCGGGGGATGGGGCGTGCAAAATTTCACAGTGTCAAAAAAGGACTGAGCTTTAGGGCTTAGTCCTTTTGTATTATCCTGCAAACGGATTGAAAGTACTGCAAGCTAACTATCGGGATGTCGTATCACACTCCAACATTCTTAAAGAACTGCAGTCAGAAGTGAAAAAACCGTATCCAAGCCGTTTCTGACTTCTGTTACATTAATAGAGACGAACTGCCGGCTTGCATTCGTCTTCTTCTTTATTCTGCCAAAAGTAAATAACGGGAGGAAACAAACACATGTTGATTCAAAATCCGATATTGCGAGGATTTAATCCGGATGCATCCATCATCCGGGTGGGGGATGACTATTATATTGCTACATCTACATTTGAGTGGTTTCCTGGAGTTCTGATCCATCATTCCAAGGATTTGGTACACTGGCAACCGCTGACGAGGCCTCTCGATCGTGTAAGCCAGCTCGATCTCAGAGGAGTTCCAAGCTCCGGGGGCGTGTGGGCACCGTCATTAAGCTTTGACAACGGAGTTTTTTATCTTTGCTTTACCAATGTTGTAGGACGAAAGGGCGTGTACAAGGATCTTCACAATTATGTGGTGACGGCGTCGTCCATTCATGGCCCGTGGTCCGATCCGGTTTACCTGAATTCCAGCGGCTTCGATCATTTTCTGTTCCATGATCCGGATGGAAGCAAATGGTTGTTCAATATGCAATGGGATTTCCGGAAAAACAAGAACCGCTTCGCCGGGATTATCATGCAGGAATACAGTCCTTCAGAAGGCAAGCTGGTGGGACCCGTTAAGCTGGTGACCAAAGGGACCTCGCTAGGGGTGACGGAAGGTCCGATGGTGTACAAGAAGGGCGATTTTTATTATCTTCTTGTAGCGGAAGGCGGAACGGGAATCAATCACGCTGCCACTTTGATGCGCTCGCGTTCCATTGGCGGTCCGTATGAGGCCGATCCGGAGTCCCCGGTTTTGACCACCGTAGGCTTCCCGCATCACCCGCTGCAGAAGTCCGGGCACGGCAGCCTTGTTGAGACGCAAAACGGGGAATGGTACATGGCCCATATTTGCAGCCGTGTCTTGCCGGATGGAAGCAATTTAACCCCGCTTGGCCGGGAAACCTCCATCCAGAAGGTACGCTGGACGGAAGACGGCTGGCTTCGATTGGAGTCAGGAGACCGGCTTCCCCAGCTCCAAGTGCAGGCCCCTGCATTGCCGCCCCATCCGTTTCCCGCGGAGCCGCAGAGGGATCATTTTGATGAAGAGCAGCTGGGCATCCATTGGAATACGCTGCGGGTTCCGGCAGAACAATCCTGGCTCACTCTACGCGAGCGTCCGGGCTTTCTCCGATTGTACGGTCGGGAATCCCTTTATTCCTGGAGCCGCCAAAGTCTGGTTGCCAGGCGTATTCAAAGCTTCGAGTGTGAAGTGGAAACCTGTGTAGAATTCGAGCCGGAGGCATTTACCCAAATGGCTGGACTTATTCTTTATTACGATGAGTCGGATCACTTTTATCTGCACATCTCTTATGATGAGGAACGCGGCAAGCATCTGGCTGTGGTGATCAACGATCAGGGGCGATACGATGAATCGGGGGCATACGTCGATATACAAGACTGGGAGCGGTGTTATTTAAAAGCATCCATCCGGTATGAAAAGCTTCAATTTTATTACTCTGCCGATGGAGCGGATTGGAGGCCGATCGGTCAGGAGCTGTATATGGGTGTTCTTGCCGATGAGTATACCGGGAAGCTTTCTTTTACCGGAGCCTTTGTGGGGGTCTGCGCCCAGGATTTGAGAGGAACGATGCTGCATGCGGATTTTGATTATTTTGATTACAGGGTCGAGTCTGATAGAGCTTAAAGAGGCTTGTCCAAAAAATAATCGATCGTTCTAATAAATGAGCGATGGATTTACCCCATGGTTTACGTCATAATAGAAACGAATTTCAAGACGTTTTTTGGACAAGAGGGTGAAGAGATGGAACATAAAATATGGTTTAAACAACCTGCGGAGCATTGGAATGAAGCGCTTCCTATCGGGAACGGCAGATTGGGAGCGATGCTGTTCGGCCAGCCGGCCAAAGAAAGAATTCAATTAAACGAGGATTCCGTGTGGTATGGCGGGCCACAGGAAAGAAACAACGCGGATGCGCTGCCGAATCTAACGAAGATCCGGGGGCTTCTTTTTGAGGGAAAGCTGCAGGAAGCCCACAGGCTGGCGGAAACGGCCTTTTCCGGTACGCCCTGCAGCCAGCGGCATTATATGCCCGCAGGGGATTTGCTGATCAGCTTTGACGGGCATCAGCATGAGGTGCGCAGCTACAGAAGAGAATTGGACCTGGATCGGGCTGTTGCCGTAACGTCCTATGAGCTGAACGGTTACCGGTACTCCCGTGAAGCGTTTGCCAGTTACCCGGATAACGCGTTGATCGTCAGACTGAAAACAGATCACCCGGAAGGAATCACCTTCTATGCCCGGTTTGATCGAAAAAAAGGAAAGTATATCGATCGTGCAGGAAAAGCGGGTAACGATACGATTATGATGCTGAACAGCTGCTACGGCACGGGCGGGAAGGATTTTGCAGTCATGGCACGGGCATCTTCGGAGACCGGAAGCATCAAGACGATTGGAGAACATCTGATTGTAGAAGGTGCCCGGGAGGTTGTCATAACGATTGCCGCAGCGACTGCATTTAGATTTGAAGACCCGGAGGAGGCTTGCCGAACAACGATTCAAGCAGCATCAGCCTGGTCATATGAGCAGCTGCTGGATCGGCATTTAATGGACTACCGGCAGCTGTTCCAGCGGGTAAATCTCCAGTTGTCGGCTGCCGGGGAAATTGGAAATCAGGATTTGTCCACCCCCGAGAGGCTCGAGCGCATGAAGCTTGGTCTTGAGGATCCGGACCTGCTGGCCCTTTATTTCCAGTTTGGCAGATACCTGCTTATCGCCAGCAGCCGCCCCGGTTCGCTGCCTGCTAACCTTCAAGGGATTTGGAATGATGAGATGCTGCCTCCCTGGGACAGCAAATATACGATTAATATCAATGCCCAAATGAATTATTGGCATGCAGAGACCTGCAATTTATCTGAATGTCACGAGCCCCTATTCGAGCTTCTGGAGCGAATGCGGGTAAACGGCCGGCGCACCGCACAGGTGATGTACGGCTGCCGGGGGTTTGTGGCACACCATAACACAGATATTTGGGCCGATACAGCTCCCCAGGACATATATCCACCGGCAACTTATTGGACGATGGGAGCTGCCTGGTTGTGTTTGCATCTATGGGAGCACTATCTTTTCACGCAAGACATTGAATTTCTGAAGTCAGCCTATGAGACGATGAAGGAAGCCGCGTTGTTCTTCGTCGATTTTCTGACCGAGGCACCGGACGGAACGTTGGTAACCGTGCCTTCCGTTTCTCCGGAAAATAAATATATGCTGCCGAATGGAGAGTCAGGGACGCTATGCTACGGTCCGGCTATGGATAGCCAGATCTTGACGGAGCTGTTCACCTGCTGTATTGAGGCATCCCGGTTGGTAGACGCTGACGGAGCCTTTCGTTCCGAGCTGGAGCAGCTGCTCCCCCTATTGCCAAAGACACGGATCGGCAAGCATGGACAAATCCAGGAATGGCTTGAGGATTATGACGAAGCGGAGCCGGGTCACCGTCATATCTCCCACTTGTTTGCCCTGCATCCGGGAACCTCGATTAGTATCAGCGATACGCCGGAGCTGGCGGAAGCGGCACAGACTACACTGCACCGGAGACTAGCGAATGGGGGCGGGCATACGGGATGGAGCCGGGCTTGGATCATTAACTTCTGGGCACGGCTCGAGAACGGGCAGGAAGCACATCATCATTTGAAGCAGCTGCTTACCCATTCGACGCTGCCGAATCTATTTGACAATCACCCTCCCTTCCAAATCGATGGTAATTTCGGGGGGACTGCGGCTATCGCGGAGATGCTGCTGCAAAGCCATAGAGGGGGACTTCAATTGCTGCCGGCGCTGCCTGATTGCTGGTTGAGCGGCCGGGTGCAAGGCTTAAGGGCCAGAGGCGGCTTGGAGGTTGGAATCGAGTGGGAGATGGGCATGCTCAAGGAAGCGACCATCAGCTCTAAACACCACAATAGATGCCGAATTCGAAACGGGTCCCGATTCATTGTTCTGGATGCGGACGGCAACACGATGCCGTTAACAAAAGAAGGAGACCTCATCTCGTTCGAGGTGGAGCCAGGCCGAACCGTTCATGTAGTTCCAGCTGAATAGAGGAAGGTTGGAGAGTGCACCAGACACTCTCCTTTCTTTATCAGTGGGCTAAAACGAAAGCTTACGCTATAATGGTAACATCACATAAAGGGGAGTTCAGATGCTGCCTAAAAGTATAGCTATTTTTCGCCATCGAAGCGTTTTTGTCAAATGGCTGCTGATTTTAAATATCGTTATCTTACTGTCGATCTCTATTGTCGGCGGCATCTCTTATTGGACCTCTTCCTCCCTCTTGATTCAAGAGGCGGAAAAGAGCAGCGGAGTGTACCTCGAGCAGGCACGCGACAATATCGATAACGAGATTATCGTCCTGGAGAGTCTGTCACAGCAAATCGCACTTCAGCCGGAGACGCGGAGGGCGCTCTATTTATCCGCTGGCACGGAGGTCAGTGATCCGACCCTTTTTTCAACGCTGGTGAAATATTTGAGCACCGTTAAGTTTTCGAATCCGATGATCGGAAGCTTGTGGCTGGATATCCAAAATTATCCGACGATTATTAGTAATGAAGCGAAATATGAAAAAAGCTTTTATTATGAAAGCGTTTTTCCGATGAAAAGGCCGGACTTCGATTGGGCCAAAAACGTATCCAGACCACTTGGCGTCAGATCGTTAGGGACGCTGGAAGTGAACGGGAATACGATGCTTCTGTTTGCCCGACCCGCCCCTATCGAGGAGCCTCCCTATAAAGGAGTTCTTTATGCCAGCGTAGAAGCCAAAGATTTTGCGGACCGTATTAACAACAGCAAATTTGGCTCGAACACCGGTGTTTTTGTGATGGATGCGGAGGAGCATATTGTCTTGAAGAATGATTGGGTGCGGCAGGAGCACGAGGACAGCACGCTCGACCAGCTCGTTCAGTCCATACACCAACAGACGGGGACGGAAGGCTCCGTTCATTTTCAAAGCAGCAAGGGAGAGCCATTTCTTGTCGTCTACACAACATCGAAGGTAAATGACTGGACATATGTCAGCCTGATTCCGATCGCTACCCTTATGGAGAAATCCAAACGCATTCAAAGCACGACCGTGATCGCGGTTTTACTGTGCTTAGGCTGCGGGCTTATCGTTTCCTATGTCTTGTCGAGACGCATTTACGAGCCGATCAATAAGATCATTCAATACATCAAATGGATCGAGGGGAAAGAAGCAATTGAAACCCGGTCTGCAGCAGCGCCCAAGCAGGATGAATTAACCCTCATCAATGAACTGATCAATACGGTGCATGACCGTTACGAAAGCTTGAAGACGACCTTCGAAAAGCAGGTTCCCGCATTGCAGCAAAAGTTTTTGAACGATTTAATTGAAGGCCGTACGACGGGCCCCATTGAAGAGGTAATCTCCGGTATCCGACTGCGGTTGCCGTACTCTTCCTTTCAAATCGCGGTAATGGAGAGCGTCGATTTCACGATGACCGAGAAGGTGAGCAACGGGGAAACCGTACTCACTGTATTGGGTGATATTTGCAGCCAATATGCCGTCGGCGACATGTGCTTTTATTATGTGCCCAAACATAACAACATGGCCGTATTTATTGTCAATTCGGAGTCTCGGATTCATGATCTGGACAAGATGTACGAGTTTGTCGAATACATCAACGGAACGTTTGACCGGCTCTATAACAAAAGATTTACGATCGGAATCGGCAAAATGTACGCGAACCATAACGATGTACCGTTATCTTACGTCGATGCTTTGATGGCCCTTCAGTATAAAGTCGTCAAGGGGCAAGGGCAAATCATTTTTGTCGATGAAGTCCGTAGACGAGAGGCGGAAACCTTGAATTACTCCATGGACATGGAGAAGCAGCTGATGAACAAGCTGAAAACCTCCGATTTGGATCATGTCAAAGAAGCGTTGGATCGCATTCTGGAGATGAACATCGACGTTCAGCATTCCTCTCCGGAGCTTATACAAAATTTATTCAGAGCGCTTGCGGGGACGATCATTCGAACCATTTATGATATCGAGGCAACGACGGAGGAAGTGCTGGGCGGTTCGGGAACGGATCTGTATGCGGAGCTGGACAGAAGCAACACTTTAGAAGACAAGCGCAGCTACATCATTAAGGTTCTCAGCTCGTTATGCCGCTATATAGAGCAGCGGAATGAGAATCAATATGAACAGTTGTACAACAAGATCAAGGAATATGTAGAGCTTCATTATCATCAGGAGCTTTCATTGCCGCAATTGGGCGAAGCATTAAATATGTCGCCTTCGTATTTAAGCAGCAAATTCAAGGAAATTACCGGTGTGAAATTCGTTGATTTCGTCAATATCCGAAGAATTGAGCAAGCAAAGCTTTATTTACAAGAAACAGATGAAACGATCAACGGAATTTCAGAAAAAGTCGGGTTCGTTAATGCCAATACGTTTATTAAGGTTTTCAAAAAGCATGAAGGCATCACACCGGGGCAATTCAGGTCTTTGAAATAAATATCAACGGCTCCGTAAGCATATTCGGATGCCGTTTTTTTTGTGAGAGTAAAAAATAAACGATGGATCTAAAGAAAATACGATAGTTAAATCACGGGCGGATGATCCGACCAAGAAATGAACGATAGACGGAAAACTTCGCGAAACAGATAATATTCCCATCAGCCAAACATACCGGCCTGGCGATTCCGGTGAATTCGGCAAGAAAGGGGGAATTCCAATATGAGTACGGACCATGCTGCGGGTTCAGCAGCACATCACAAAAAAACAGCGGAGAGGAGCAAGAGCGTTTGGAAGCGGATCACTAACGAGTACCATCTATATTTGTTATTTATCCCCGTTTTGATTTATTATGCTATCTTTAAGTACGTTCCGATGTTCGGGACGATCCTGCTGTCCTTTTTGGATTACGACATTTTTAAAGGGCTTACAAGCAGCCATTTTGTAGGGTTCAAGCATTTCATCACTTTTTTTCAGTCGGTCTATTTTTTTCGGCTATTAAAAAATACACTGGTTCTGAATTTGATGAACCTTGTTTTCGTCTTTCCGGCTCCGATCCTTTTTGCCTTGTTGATGAATGAGATTCATCATCGCTGGATTAAACGCCTGGTTCAGACCATCAGTTATTTGCCGCACTTCGTGTCCACTGTTATAGTGGCCAGTATGGCTGTTACCTTCCTGTCCCCGAGCGTCGGAATGATCAATCATATCATGGAGTCCTTGGGCGGCGAGCGTATCCACTTTTTGCTGAAGCCGGAGTATTTCAAATGGATATATACGTCCATTGATGCATGGCAAACCATCGGCTGGTCAGCGATCCTGTATTTCGCGGCACTAACGGGGATCCATAGTGAATTGTATGAAGCCGCTATGGTGGACGGGGCCAGCCGATGGAAGCAGGCGATTCATATCACCATTCCAGGCATCTCTTCAACGATCATTATTATGCTGCTGCTGAAAATCGGCCATATGCTGGAGGTCGGCTACGAGCTCATCCTGCTCCTCTACAACCCGACTACATATGTGACAGCGGATGTCATCAATACGTATGTGTATCGCAAAGGGATTATCGAGTCCAGCTACAGCTTTGCCAGCGCGGTAGGCTTTTTCCAATCCATCATTGGACTGATTCTGATCGTTGGGGCCAACCGATTGGCCAAAAAATATTCTGAAACGAGTATGTGGTAAGTTGGAAAGGAGGTTCGGGCCATGCCCTATCAGCGCGTTACCCTGGGGAGAATCGGTTTTAATCTTATCAACGCTCTATTCATGACGGCAATTGTCATCTTAACGCTCTATCCGTTTCTCTACATTCTTGCCTCATCACTAAGTGAACCCATCTATATTCAACAAGGCAAGGTCAGTATATTCCCGCAGGGCTTTAATTGGAAGGCATATAGCTTAGTGTTCGAATTTCCGATGCTCGGCCGTTCCTACTTGAATACGGTCGTTTACACAGTAGTCGGTACATTGATCAGTATGGCCTTGACCGTCATGGCTGCCTATCCGCTGTCCCGCAGAAGCATGTGGGGCAGAAAAACGTTGACTACACTGATTCTGCTTCCGATGCTTTTCTCAGGAGGGATTATTCCTTCCTTTCTGGTTGTCAACGCTCTGGACATGAGGGACACGATCTGGGCGATTGTTATTCCGGGGGCAGTGACTTCATTTTATGTTTTCATCATGAAAACCTTTTTTGAAGCGATTCCCCATGAGCTTGAAGAAGCGGCTAGAATCGACGGTTGTACCCATATGCAAATTTTATTGAAAATTGTGCTTCCGCTGTCCCTTCCCTCTCTGGCTACAATCGGTCTGTTCTATGCCGTAGCACAATGGAACAGCTTCTTCCCTGCCATGCTTTATTTGGGGAGCAAGACCATGCATCCGATACAGCTTCTGCTTCGAGATATCGTTATCATGAACGATACGGACTCTGTCCTTGGGGCAACGGATGCCTCGGAGAGGGCTTTGATGGGCGAAGCGGTAAAGTATGCAACCATCATGGTCGCAACGCTGCCCATTCTGGTCGTGTACCCTTTTGTGCAGAGGTATTTTGTACAGGGGGCAATGGTTGGCTCTGTAAAAGGGTGAGCAGGGGGATCCCTGCGGTAAACTAAGATTCCAAAGGAAATGCCAAAGGACAAAGTTCCGCGCTCTGAGCAGCAACTGAAAAATATTGGAAAATAAAGGGAGGTTTTTTTTCGTGTCAAACCTTTTTAAACAGCGCAAGTGGATCGTTCCAGCAGCCATGTCTTTAACCTTGGCAACCGTTGGGGTGCTGGCAGGCTGTACCCCGAGCGATAAGGGCGCAAGCGACAAAACCAATGCCGGAAAGAGCCCTGCTTCGGATAAGCCGATCACCGTTCGTTTCCTCGTTCAGAACGATCCGGGCGCCCCGATGAAGAATGACATGCCATGGGTCAAAGAGTTCACTAAGCATACGGGCGTTCAATTTGATTGGATTGCCGGCCCGGAAAATGCAGATCAATACAAGGAAAAATTCAATCTGACCATTGCTTCGGGGGATATTCCTGATTTAATGGAGGGGCCTGGCGATATGCTGATTAAAGGCGGCGATGCCGGCACGTTTCTTGCCATCGATAAATATTTGGACAAAATGCCTAATTTGAAAAAGCTGCTGGACGAGAATCCCGCCTATGCCCGTGCCTTAAAAACTGATAACGGGAGAATTTACTTCCTCCCTCATTTTTTGGCGGTGAAAACCAACAACGCTTTTCTTGTGCGGCAGGACTGGTTGGATAAGCTGGGCTTGAAGCAGCCGCAGACGCCTGACGAGATGTATAACGTGTTGAAGGCTTTTAAGGAAAAAGATCCGAATGGCAACGGCAAGGCGGATGAAGTCCCTTTCACGACCCGCAACAAGAAGGTCGGATTGGGCGGTTTTGTCGAACCGTTCGGCGTCTCGCTGGAGGAGGATTTTATCGTCGAGAATGGCAAGGTCGGTTTTACTTACACGAATGCCAAGATGAAGGACGCTTTGGCTTACCTTAATAAGCTGTTTAAAGAAAAGCTGATTGACGGCGAATATGCTACGAACGATCAGAAGATATGGGATCAGCGCTTGGCTACGGAAGTGGCCGGCATGACCTGGGACGTCTTTGCCCGTCAGGATTACTTCAACAAGTCCATTCAACAAGCCAACAAGAATGCCAATATATCGATGATGAATCCGTTAAAGGGGGCTGACGGAAAGCAGTACACCAAAAGTCAGCAGCTGCCTGTAGGGGCTACGGGGATCGCGATCAGCGCCAAATCTAAAAATATTGAGCAGCTGATTCAATGGGCGGATTGGTTCTATAGTCCGGAAGGGCAGCTTGCCTTCAACTTTGGTATCGAGGGTGATACGTATACCCTGGTCAACAGTCAGCCTCAATATACGGATAAAATTGTGAAAGATCCAAAATTGGCTCCAGGCAGCGTAATTAAGGCGCTTGGCCGACTTCACTTTGTCTCGAAGCTGGATATCCGCTATGAGAATGCATCCCAATCCCCGGAGGTTGTCAAAAAGCGGGATGAGGTTGCTAAATTCGTGACCGATCGTTTTCCTAAGGAATATTTGTCTTACACGCCGGAGGAGCGTGAGGTTATCAACTCCAAGTATACGGAAATCAGCACGTTTAAAGATGAAATGTTTGACAAATTTGTTTATGGTGCAGAGTCGCTTGACAAGTTCGACGAATTTGCAGCCAAGATCAACAAGATGGGCTTAGCCGACGTCGTTAAGGTGCAGCAAGCTGCATACGACCGGTATATGAAGCGGTAGAGGGATCTAAGCGCAAGCTTGGCATCATGTAAGATAGGGAACAGTGAGTAAGCGTCGTCTGTAAATCCGAGATTGTCCCTTCATCCTAGGGGGACTTCGGATACAGATGGCGTTTTTTTTCTCACAATATTTCAAAGAAAACAAACAAAAATTGAAAGGAATCTTATGTAAAAAATAAAACCTCCAAGCTACACTTAATGCAAGACGAATAGCAACACGTCGCATTCACCAAAAACACATTAGGGGTATGAGGAGAGGATACAAGTGAAGAAAAAAGCGTGGGGGCTTGGAATGGCTATGGTCATGCTGACCGGAATCGTGCTGACCGGCTGCGGGGATAACGGGTCTGCGTCCAAGGACAATGCTCAGTCAAACAGCGGAGCTGCGGGACAAGGTTCCGACAAGAAAACGACGCTTGAGTTTTGGGCGGCGGCCATTACACCGGAGAGGGAGGCTTTCTGGAAAGGCGTCGTGAAGGATTTCATGGCCAAGAACCCGGATATTACCGTCAACTACTTGGGTGTGCCCGGAGATTTAAACGCTTACAATCAGAAGGTGAATGTTGCCTTATCCGCAGGCGAAGCTCCGGATATGATTAATAATTTCACCTCCGATCTGGTGGCGCGCGGCGTACTGGAGCCGCTCGACGATTACCTTGCCAAGTGGGAAGGCAAGGATAAGATCACGCCCGGATCGATTGCTTCGATGAAATCTGCCGATCCCAAGGGCGGCAAGCTTTATGGCTTGCCCTACGGCGTACAGCCTTGGGTGATGTGGATCCGGCCCGATTGGCTGAAGGAAGCGAATTTGCCAATGCCCGGGACATGGGACCAGTTCCTGGACGATGCTCAGAAGCTGACCGACAAGTCCAAGGGTCATTATGGCTATGGAATCCGGGGCGGGGCCGGCAGTGCCAATACGCTGGAAATGCTGATGTACTCGTATTCCGGCATCACGAACTATTTCACCAAGGAGGGCAAAGCGACGATCAACGATCCGCTTCATGCTCAATTTGTTGAAAAATATTTGGGCGGCTATAACGTGAATACGCCTGAGGATGATCTGAACAAGGGCTGGACGGAATTGGCAGCCTCTTTCCAATCCGGCAAGGTCGGCATGATTTTCCACAACTTGGGTTCTGCGAGCGCACACGAAAAAGCGTTTAGCGGCGACCTGTCCAAGTTCACGGCGGCGGCATTCCCTAAGAGTGTCAAAGGCTACAATGTTCACCCGGGAGTCACACCGAGCTCGATGCTCATGTTAAAGTCGTCGAAAAATAAAGAGGCGGTCTGGAAATTTATGACCTACTTTGTGCTGAATCATAATGGTGCCTACGGTAAGCTGTATGGAGAAATTCCGCCGAATCTTGACGCGATGAAAGAGGATTGGATTCAGAAAATGCCTTATATGAAGACCGGCGCCGATCTTATGGCTTCCGCCGATACGAAGTTTACGGACAATCCTGTCTATTTGCCCAACTACACGAGCATTCAGCAAACGATGGAGCCGATGATCCAGAAGGTCATGGCCAAGAAAATGAGTGCCAAGGATATGTTGGACGAATGGGCGAAGCAGCTGGAGAAGGCCAAAGCGGATTACGAGGGCTCGAATAAAGGGAAGTAAAACAATCGCAGGCAAGGCTCCGTATCTGTACCGGCGCCGCCTGCCTTTTTTATAGCAACGGATCGTTTTCTTTAAAAAAACCAAACAATGTTTGTAAGATATCTTATTTAGCAAATGCCATTTGGAACCTATTATAGGAAGGGAGGTGATCATCCAATGAAATTGGAACAGCAATTGACAACAAGGAAAGCCACCGGTTCAGCAAAGAGAAGAAAGTGGATCAGCAATGATAAATTTGTGCCTTACATTTTGTTCGCCCCAACTTTCATTCTTATTGCCGTTATCATGGTTTTCCCAATACTTCGGGTGTTTGAGTTAAGCTTTCAGAACTATGACCTGACGCGTCCCCAAGAGTTCGGCTTTGCCGGACTGCTCAATTTTAAACGCATTTTATTCGAGGACGATCTCTTCGCAGGGACGGTTTGGGTGACGGTCAAATGGGTGGTCATCGAGGTGGCGCTGCAGCTCGTATTGGGCTTGTTCGTAGCCTTATTGTTAAACCAACGCTTTCTATTCAGAGGGCTGGTTCGTTCACTAGTCCTTGTGCCGTGGGCGGTTTCGGGGGTTCTTACAACCATGTTGTGGTCATTGATGTACAATCAGCATATCGGAGTGATTAACGACATCCTGAAGAAGCTTGGATGGATTCATGAGGATGTTGCCTGGCTTGCCAACGTGAACACGGTATTCGGATCGGTCGCCGTTGCCGAGCTGTGGAGAGGCATTCCTTTCTTTGCCGTAACGCTGCTGGCATCCCTGCAATCGATCCCGAACGATGTTTACGAGTCCTGCGAGGTAGACGGCTGCGGCAAGGTGAGGAAGCTGTTCTACATCACACTTCCTTATTTGAAGGAAAGTATTCTTTTTGCCACTTTGCTGAGGGCCATCTGGGAGTTCAATTCCATCGATATGATCTTCACCATGACGAATGGCGGTCCGATGAACATGACCACCACACTCCCGATTTATATGATGCAGACCGCGATATTAAAAGGGAACTACGGCTACGGCTCGGCCATTGGCGTCATCACCTTCATCTTCCTGATGATCTTTGTCATAGGGTATCTGAAGCTAAGTAGGAGTGGACAAGATGATTAAATTGAGACGGGCATTTTCTTCCTTAACGTTGTTTCATATTCCAATGGCTGTTACGATGCTGTTCGTACTGCTTCCATTCCTGTGGGCCGTTTCGACTTCGCTAAAAAGGGAGACGGATATTATCAGCTCTTCCGTTCACTATCT
This sequence comes from Paenibacillus rigui, assembly GCF_002234615.1. Classification (GTDB taxonomy): domain Bacteria; phylum Bacillota; class Bacilli; order Paenibacillales; family NBRC-103111; genus Paenibacillus_S; species Paenibacillus_S rigui. The sequence continues at coordinate 15,067 of NZ_NMQW01000011.1, forward strand.
TCCCAGCCCGGTGACGTTCGACAATTTCATCAAGGTATGGAGCGTCAACAAGTTCTCGGTATATTTCCTGAACAGCTTATTTATCAGTATTATTGCCGTTGTGTTCATCGCTATCTTATCCATTGCTAACGGGTATGCGTTCAGCCGATTCAAATTTGCCGGGAAAAATATGTTTATGCTCATTCTTCTCAGCACCCAGATGCTGCCGGTTATCCTGTTTGTCATTCCTTTATTTTTAATTTTCAAAAATATGGGGCTGATCAATACGCCTTATTCTATTATTTTGTTTTATATCGTATCCCAGGTCGCATTCAACACACTGCTCATGCAGGGCTTCGTTTCCGGTGTTCCGAAGGAAATTGATGAAGCGGCCATGGTCGACGGGGCAGGAAGATACCGGATCATTTTTACAATCATCACACCGGTTATTCTCCCCGGGATCGTGGCAACCGCAGCGTTTGCTTTCATCGGATGCTGGAATGAGTTCCTGGTTGCATTCTCTTTTATTACATCGGCCCAAAAGTTTACGATTCCTATCGGATTGAAATTTCTGATCGGCGAATACAGTGTCGAATACGGCTCGCTCTCCGCCGGCAGTATCATAGGGCTGATTCCTCCTATTGCACTGTTTATGTACATTCAACGGTTTCTCATCCAAGGGCTGGCCGGCGGCTCGGTAAAAGGATAATCGAATCGAACCACTCCTCGAGTGGTTTTTCTTTGTAGGCAAGAAAGTATAAGTTTCACAACCTTCGTCTATCTTGACAAACGCATGTCACCCTGGAAAGATGGCGAAGCCGTTTATCCTTGCTGAAAGACATGCTGTGCATGTATGGCTTAGTAACAAACAATCAAAAAAAACAAACAAACTTTGAAAGAAAACTTATTTTGAAAGCGGTTTATTCACAGTATGCTGTGTATGCCAAATGTTTTTCCCATGCAGTAAAAATATGATGGTAAAGGGAGTGCAGCTTTTTGAAAAGATCTCCATGGATGATCACGACAATGATTTTTTTAATAATTGTGTCTTATTTGCCCGGCTTGCCGCAGTATGTCATGGCAGACGCGCTCCATGCTTCTGCAAGCAGTACGGCAGCTCCGATCTATCCGCCGACAGAGCTTCGAATGTCGCCGGCTTCCAATACGGACAATTCGGTCGTGCTGGTTTGGGAGAAGCCGATGCTTTATTCGAACGTCACCAACTACAACATTTATGACAGCGAAGGCCGCTTCATCGGGAAAACGCCCAAAACCTATTTTAAAATCGAAGGCTTGTCTTCCGAAACGGCCTATCGTTATACCATCCGGGCCCAGGACGCCTCAGGTATGGAATCACTTGACAGTAATTCCGTACAAATCACGACGAAGCCGGTAGGGGTTAGGCTGAATGTCAAGGACTTTGGTGCAACGGGCAACGGACAAAGCCTGGATACGGCGGCCATTCAAGCCGCAATGGATGCCTGCCCGCCAGGGGGGACCGTTTATTTTCCGGCCGGATCTTATTTGACGGGAGCGCTATTTTTCAATCACAGCCATATGACGGTGTATGTGGATGCTGGAGCCCAGATCAAACCGAGCAGACATAAAGCCGACTTTTTGCCTTTTGTAGCCGCCCGGCACAGCTTGGAGGAGCCGAAGGCTTACGCAAGCGTATTTAACGCAGGGGTTATGGATCATACCAACTATGGATTCTCGATTACCGATATCGCAATGATAGGACCCGGAACGATCGGAGACGAGGATAACGGTCTGGCGCTGCGGGAGGAATATGATCAAGATCAGGCTGAAGTCGGTGTTACTTACGGCGGAGGAAGCTTGCTGAGCTTTAATAACGCCCGGAATATATACCTCGACGGCTTGCAAATCAGAAACGGCATGATGTGGACGGTTGTTCCTGTGTACAGCAAGGACATTACCGCTTACGGCCTGGATATTGTCACAACCGTTCATAACGGGGACGGGTTCGACCCGAACTCTTCTGAGAACGTATACATTCTTTCCTCGACCTTCCAGACCGGGGACGACAGCAGCGCGATCAAATCGGGCATCAATCAAGAAGGCCGGGAGATCGGCAGACCGTCCCGGTTCATTTACTACCGTGGAGATACATTCAGCGGCGGGCATGGCGGAATTGTATTAGGCAGCGAAATGTCCGGCGGCGTCAGCGATGTTTTCGCGGAGGACTGCATTCTCACGCCTGTGGATGTTCCAACGAACGGAATTAATGCGGGCTTCAAGATCAAGACGAGCACGTCGAGAGGCGGCTATATTCGAAATGTTCAAATCAGAGACTCCCTCATTAACCGAATCGAGCTGAATTCGAACTATGACAAGCTAACGGTTCCCGACAATTATCCTCCGGATTTGAGCAACTTCCGATTCATCAACCTTCGAAATTCGGATACGAACGGGTCAGGCAACGTAATTTCCTTAACGGGAGCCGCCTCGACGCCGACTTCAGACAATTCCTTGAAAAATGTTCAGTTCAGCAACTGCTCCTTCTATCAGGCCCAATTGGCCTATACGGAAAATATTTATTTTAACAATTGCACGTTTACCCAACCGATCAGCGTTACGAACAGCAACAATATTGTGCAGGACGGTTCGGTCTTGTATGACAAATCGTTTCCGATCCGCGAGGATTTTACCAGCTATCGCACCGGAGATTTGCCCGGCGGCTACTGGACGGCAGCGACCGATATTCCAGGCGCGCTGAAAATTGCGGCAGACGGATCACAGGAAGCCAATAGTCTTTATTTCGATGACACGGGCTCCGGTTATGTGCAGGCATCCCGAAAATTTACTGCGCAAACGGGTGTCGTTACGGCCCAAGTCTATATGATGCTCCCCGCGCCTCCCAATCTGACGAACGGTGTGCCTAACGGTACTTATGCAACCAAAGCGACCAGTAACCACAATCTGTTTCAGCTGCTTGGTTCGGACGGGAAGATGGCGCTGTCAATCACAACGCAAGGCAACGGTTCCTTAGGCTATAACATTAAAAATGTTACGGCGCCAGCCATTGTACCTAGCATACCGCTTGGCAGCTGGTTTTCCGTTAAGGCCGTGATCGACTATCCTAACAAATCAGTAGACGTTTATTACAATGGAACCAAGGTGCTAAGCGGACAGCCGTTCTATGATGCGACCAGCATTCCCAAAGACATCGGCACCTTCAAAACCATCACGCCCAATAATAATACGACGGTTGCCGCCCAAGTGTATTTGGACGATTTGATGATTGAAGGCACATCGGCTTCAAATCAGGGCTACGGGATCAATCTTACCTCGTTGACCGGCGCCAATAGTATCTCGGCCAAAGGAGGCAGCCTGCAGTTCAGCGCTGCAAAAACGACGGGCTCTTCATCGTCCGTTGCATGGGCGGTCTACCAAAGCGACCTTACCCCGACGGATGCTGCAATCATCGATTCCAACGGGGTTCTGACGGCGAGAAAAAATGGAAATGTGGTTGTCACGGCATCGATGAATGACGGCACGGCTGTTGTAGGCTTAATGCCGATTACAATAACCGGACAGCAGTCCATGACAGGATTCAAGCCTGTAAGTGTAACCACTGCGGTGGGAACACCGCCGGAGCTTCCTTCTGTCGTGTCCGTTTGCTGGGACGACGGCTCGGTAACCCCTGCTTCCGTCACATGGGATTTGGTCATTCCTGCACAATATAAGCAGACCGGGCCCCTGACAGTCCAAGGGACAGTGGAGGGCTTTTCCCAGAGGGCTGCGGCTAAAGTTAACGTTGTGCCCCTAACCGTCAGCGGCTACAAGCCCGTTGTGATCAAGACTACCCCGGGAACCGCGCCAAGCCTTCCGGAGAAGGTAACCGCGCTCTTGAACAATAAGACCACGCAGACTCTTCCCGTCGTATGGAGCGGTGTTTCTCCCGATCAATACGCTGGGGTCAATGTCAAAGGCTTTACTGTAGCCGGAACGGTTCAAGGGGCTTCCTTACCCGTCACTGCCCATGTCTCCGTGCTGCCTGCTTCCATGCAGGGGTTGAATCCGATCCTTGTTGCTGCAGACGGCAGCGGTGATTACAAGACCATTCAAGAGGCGGTTCAAGCGGTGCCGGACGCCAATGCCAGCAGAGCCGTCATTTTTATCAAGAATGGCATTTATTACGAAAAGGTTCTGATCCCTGAGACCAAGCCTTACGTTTCCTTCATCGGAGAGAGTGAAGACGGAACGATTCTTACGTACGATGACCATCCGAAGAAGACGGCTCCGGACGGCACTCCTTTAGGACTCGGCACTTATAATGACTACACGCTGATGATCAAGGGTCATGATTTTAACGCCAAACATATGACGATTGCCAACACCTCAGGCTCCGGCGCAGGACAATCTGTTGCGGTGGATGTGTATGCCGACAAGGCTTTCTTTGAAAAATGCAAAATATTGGGGTATCAGGATACCCTGCTAACCCGAAACCTGACCGATAATGCAGACCCTGCCAATTATGCCAATAACAGCACAGTACAAACGTACAGGTCTTATTATAAGGATTGCTACATCGCAGGCTCCGTCGACTTTATTTTCGGTCCGGGCATTGCTGTGTTCGATCATAGTGAAATTCATTCGATGCTTTCCGGACATGTTACGGCTGCCTCCACTCCTGCAGGACAAAAGTACGGGTATGTTTTTCTTGACAGCATGGTGACGGGAGAAGCTCTATTAGCTACCAAGCAGACGGCCATCGGGCCTGTTGATTTGGGAAGACCGTGGCGTCCTTATGCCCAAACCGTCTATTTGAACTCCTATATGGATAAGCATATCGCCACCGGAGGGTGGAACAACTTTGGTAAAGCAAGCAATGAAGCTACGGCTTATTATGCCGAATACCAAAGCACGGGCCCAGGAGCGAATCCAACCGGACGTCTTTCCTGGACACATCAATTAACGGACGATCAGGCGAAAAAATATACAATCGATCAAATTTTTGCTGCCGGCAGCTTGATTGGCGGAACGGATTCCTGGGATCCGACGATCCCGTCGCCTGCTGTTGCCATCGCATCGATTCCGGCCATACAGGTCATGACTCTGGCCGGTTCTGCACCTGTCTTGCCCACGGTTGTGGATGCTGTTTATACGGATGGAACTACGCAGAAGGTCCAAGTGACATGGGAGCCTGTCGCTCCAGAGCAATATGCCCAGGACGGCACCTTTACTGTCAAAGGAACGGTTCAGGGAACGAGTATTCAAGCAGCCGCCACAATTACCGTTCGCGCAGGCAGCCTACTGACCGGGCCGGATTCGGTAACAGCAGGCCAACCCCTGGATATCCTCTATGGTTGGGCGGGCGTGTCGGAGGAAGTGTACGGGATGGATCTGACCTTCAGCTATAATCCCGATCAAATGCAATTCGTATCGGCAGATTCCTTGGTCAACGGTGTTTCCGTCGTGGCTCAGACCAATGGTTCCGGCCAAGCGAGAATTCTTGTGGCCAGCTCTACAACCGGGGTGTATTTGACAGGAAGCCTGAGTAACATACTCCAGCTTCATTTCAAAACTAATATTTCGGCATCGCCGGCAACCAGCACGGTATCCTTAACCAATGCCATGATTGCTGATGGAAGCGGCAGCGAAACTGCGGTTGAAGGATCCTCTTATCAAGTCGTTATTAAAGCGGCTGCTGCAGCTAATACAACGGTACTTGTGTCCAAAATAAACGAAGCGCAAAGTAAGCTGGCATCCGCATCGGCAGGAACAAAATGGGGGCAGTACGCACAGGCAGCGGTAGATGCCCTCAATACGGCTGTTAGCAAGGCAGCCAATTTACTGAATAGCAGCTACCCGACCCAAGCGGAGGTGGATCAGGCTGTTGTTGACTTATCGTTAGCGATAGAGGCCTTCAACGATTCGTTGAACATGAAGGCAAGTGTCGGTGATTTGGCGATTATTGCATCCCACTATGGCATGACATCTGCGGATACCAATTGGGCAACCGTTCAGCGGTATGACATCAATCACGATCTGAAATTAGATATCGTCGACTTGGCGGCAATAGCCAAAAAAATCGTAAATGAATAGAAGGCAACGGCAATGAGCGAGAGAGCAGCGAGGCTACTCTCCTATATTTAATACGGAAGGGGCGGAAGGTCCTTATGGCTAGATTCACATTTCTCTTGTTATTGGTTTGTTTGTTCGTTGTATCGAAGCCCATGCTCATTCAAGCAAGCGGCAGTCCGGAGTTCTCGTTAACCTTATCGAATGAGAAGCCAGCCATGAACAGTCAATTTGACGTTGTGATTCATGCTGACAATGCGGCGGATTTGTATGCGTATGAAATCAACCTGACCTACGATAGCTCCAGGCTGCAATTTATCGGCTATACGGCTGGGAAAGGGGGCTTCAATATCGACCCCGTGCTTAAACAGGACGGCGTGCAGTTAGCCCATACCGAAATAGGCAGCAAAGCGGGGCTGACGGGAAATGTCATATTGGCTACGGTAACCTTTAAGGCCCTCCACCCAGGCAGTACCCCAATCGGTCTATCGAGCTTGAGATTGGGCACTTCAAAAGAAGAGTGGACGACTTTTAACAGCAGTGCAAGTGTGAAGGCGATCGTGACAGGAACAGAAGGCGGCGGTCAAAATGGTCAAGGCGGCCACGGGGGCAGTGGCGGTGGTGCCATTGGTGTGGGTCAGAGCAGCCAAGCCGGTGAGAATGAGCCGTATAGCAAAGCCGGAGTGATTACCCCTGCGACAAAGCTCGACCAAGCCACCAAAACCATCACGGCAGCCGTGGATTCGGATACGTTGAAGCAGGCTCAAGAACAAGCTGCAGAAAGCGGGAAGGGAATCAAGAAGGTCCGCATTGAGGTAGAAAAGCACCCGGACGCGTCGGATTATGTGCTGTCATTGCCATCAGGGCCTTTAGCCAACAGCACAAAAACAGCGGAGATCGAGGTGAACACCGGCCTGGCTGCTCTGACCCTGCCCAACAACATGCTGCATAACGGGAATATTCCAGCAGAGGTTGTAGGCCTGCGTATTGCCCAAGTTCATCCGGAATCGTTACAGACTGAGGCTAGAAGCAAGGTCGGAGCCCATCCCGTGCTCGAGCTGAGCCTTCAATCCGGCGATCAGACGATTCCATGGAGCAACGCTCAAGCACCGGTCAGCGTGAGCATTCCTTATACGCCATCCAGCGAAGAGCTCCAGCATCCCGAGCACATCGTGGTATGGTACATAGATGGCAGCGGGACGATTCATGCGGTCCCTAGCGGCAAATACGATCCTGTTACAGGGAACGTAACCTTCAGGACAACACACTTCAGCACGTTTGCCATCACGTATTTGAAGAAATCGTTCAACGATCTCCAGTCCACGGAATGGGCCCGGCATTCCATTGAAGTGATGGCATCCAAAGGGATTGTCAACGGCATCTCCGATGCGGAATTCCAGCCTGCTCAGCCCATCTCGAGAGCGGATTTTTTAGTGCTGCTCGTGCGGACCTTGGAACTGAACGGAGCGCCAGGCGCCGCATTCGAGGATGTTCCGGAACAAGCCTATTATAACGAGCCCTTGCGGATTGCAAGAGGTCTCGGCATTACCTATGGAGCGGGTGACAATCGGTTTGACCCTCTGGCTCCTGTCACGCGTGAAGAGATGATGGTTTTGACGGCAAGAGCCTTGACCGCAGCCAACCAAACGCTTCCTGCTGTGAGCAAGTCCGTTCTGGAATCATTTCATGATGCCGGCGACATCTCATCGTATGCAGAGGAAGGGGTTGCCAGCCTGGTGAATGCCGGACTCGTCCAAGGGTACGATCAAGCGATACATCCCAAAGCAACCACGACACGTGCAGAAACCGTCGTATTGATGTACAGCATCTACAACCGGTAGCTGAGCCAATCGTTTATCCATTTCATAGGAGGTGTGAAGTACAATGAAGCTTTACCGCCAATGGTTCGCCAGAATCATGACTGTGCTGCTTATCGTCTCGCTGGCGATGCCCGCGTATCCTCTGGATGTACATGCAGGTACGCTGCCGCAATACTGGGACGCTTCTGTCATCAAATGCTCCGACCCGGCTTGTCCGGGACTCTCCAACTACGACGCCGGTTACGCGAATAGCGTCATAACCGTAAGAACGGGCAGCGGGAAATTACAGACCCAGGGTGACACGATGTATGCGGCGTATACGTCCGTTACCGGTGATTTTACCGTGACAGCCCGGGTGTACAATTTCAAGAATCAACCATCGAACTCAACCGACACGACAGGTGCAGGAGCGCTGAGCTATCAAAATAAAGCGTTGCTGTTTGTAAAAAAATCAATCGATCCGGCCGACGCGAATGCCAGCTCGATCTCGCCGTCCCTTGCTCTTGCATTTCAGCCGAAGCAATCTTCCGAAGTGAGTTCTTCGGGCGCTTTAAAAAATAGCAGCTACGTGTATGCCTGGCAAAATCATGTCACCTCCGCAACATCCGCGGGGAATGTCGGAACAGCGGTCAGCGAGACGAAGCAGCTTGCGGGTTATCCCATCCTGATGAGCGATCTAAGCGCCAAACCATTATATTTCAAGCTGACGAAAAGCACGGACCAGGTGACCCAGAATAGCACCTATTCCACGTACATTTCCAATGATGGCATCCATTACGGCAACGGAACAACAGCCGGAACCGCGCTTTACTCCTACACAGACAGCAGCAATGCGGTTTTTGGTACGGGAAGCGTCTATGTCGGCCTTGGCGTGGATTACGGAACCGTCGATTTCAGCGAGGTCAAGATTGTGGATGGCTTTGGAAACACGGTGTTTCCAAGCTCCTTATCGGCATCGACGCCAACCGGGCTGTACACGACAGCCGGGAATACCCAAGCAACAATCGGTTGGTCTGCCGTAACCGGTGCCAACGCTTATCATGTGAAGCGCAGTACAACCTCGGGCGGGCCTTACCAGCTTGTGGCCAATGTGATTTCCACGAGTTATACCGATTCCAATTTATTTAATGATACGACTTACTATTACGTAGTCAGTGCAGTAACGGGAAGCGGGGAGAGCCCGGATTCTTATCAGGTCAATGTAAAGCCGGTCTATGTACCGGATCCTCCGGCGGCCCCAACCGGTCTCCAAGGCATCCCGCGAGACAGTCAAGTGACACTTCGATGGAATGCGGTGCAAGGAGCCGACAGCTACAATGTACTAAGAAGCGGGGATGGCGGGGCAACCTATAGCAGCATCGCCATCGGCGACAAGCACCGGTTACACCGATTCCGGGTTAACCAGCGGTACGAATTATGACTACGTTGTCCAATCCAAAAATGTAGGCGGAATTAGCGCGAATTCAACCCCGCTGCACATCATGCCCGTTTCTCCGCTGGCAAGTCCCACAGGACTTTCCGCGGTTGCGGGCAATGCCAAGGTGGATCTGACCTGGTCATCGGTTACAGGCTCAACCTACTACACGGTAAAGCGAAGCACGCTATCAGGCCGATCTTATTCAATCATCGCCAGCAATGTGACGGCGCCTGCCTTTACCGATGCGACGGTTGAAAACGGCAGCACTTACTTTTACGTTGTTACCGCATCGAACGCACAGACGGAAAGCATGAACTCCGATCAGGCCGGTGGAACTCCATTTCTTGCTCAAGCCGGTACACCATCGATTCCTGGTGAGGTCACAGGGGAGGCGGGCGAGAATGAGATCAGCTTGAAATGGAGTGCGGTTTCCGATGCTGCATCGTATAACGTGAAACGTGCCGTATCGGTTATGGGTCCATATACGACGATTGCAAACGTATCGGCAACAGGTTATACGGATACCGGCGTTACGAATGGTATCACCTATTACTATGCGGTTTCCGCCGTCAATGCCAACGGTGAAGGGGGCAGCAGCGCAGCTGTGATTGCAACCCCTGCCCATGTCATCGTCGTATCCAAGGACGGAACCGGGGATTTTAAAACCGTTCAAGCAGCCGTTGACTCGGTTCCGGCAGGAAATACGGCAAGACAGGTCATTTATATCCGAAATGGAGTGTACTACGAGAAAATTAGCGTACCTGGCAATAAGCCGTACTTGAGCTTCGTAGGCGAGAGCCGGGACGGCACGATTCTGACCTATGATGATTATTCAGCGGTGGTAGGCACAGGCAACAGCTACAGCGTTTCCGTTGGCGCGAATAACTTTATGGCTGATAACTTGACAATCCGAAATACGGCATTCCCCAGATCCGTTGTCGGACCTGCCGTTGCGCTATATGTGACAGCGGATCGAGCCCTATTTACCAATATTCGACTTGCGGGATTTCAAGATACGTTGTATGTCAACTCGGGCCGTCAATATTTTAAGAATGCGATTATTGAAGGGGATGTAGACTGGATCTTCGGAAACGCCACGGCTGTGTTCGATAACTCCGAAATCAAATTTGTCGGAAATGGCGGAGGACACACGACAGCAGCTTCCACCGATCAGCTCAGTGCCTACGGCTACGTATTCTTGAATTCCAAGCTGACCCGGGGCACTTCATCGATGAAAAATGCGGTGACGGTCGGAGCTTGGGATCCGTCCTGGGATATCGACAATACGATCGCCGCCACCAACGGTTCTGTCGATTTGGGCAGGCCTTGGAGAGCTTATGCCAATGTCAAGTACATTAATACATGGATGGATGCACATATCCGAGCGGCAGGTTGGGATAATTGGGGGAATGCAGCTAATGAGACCACTGCCTCCTATGGGGAATACAATACGTCGGGACCGGGAGCGAATCCGAAGGGTCGGTATAAGTGGACCAGCCAACTGACATCTACGGAAGCGAATCTGTTCACCGTACAGAATGTCATGAAAGGAACGGATGGGTGGGACCCGACACTTAGCGGAGTGCTTCCCCTAAAGTCTCAGTCCGTGAAGCCTGCTGCCCCTACGGGCATCACTGCGGCCTTGGGATACTTGCAAATCAGCTTGTCATGGAATGCCGCCGGGATGGCACAGAGCTATACGGTATACCGGAGTGAAACCCCAGGCGGCCCGTATATGCAAATCGCATCCGGGATTCCCGCTGCCTCGTTTGCGGACACCTCTGCAGCATCGGGCATGACGTACTATTATGCCGTGTCTGCTGTCAACGCATTTGGAGAGAGTGCGCTCTCGAACGAAGTCATGGCTTCAAGTGTAGGCACATTTGATCGCAATACCGCCAATCAAGCGGATATTTCCGTGGCTGTACAGGCTTCCGGCGAATCGGTTACGAGCCTTGCCAACGGCACCTACCCGCTGGTACCGACGACGGACTACAGGTTCGACGGAAATAAAGTTACGATTAATAAATCGTACTTGGCGCAGCTGCCGATCGGAACCTCCACTCTGACGTTTACATTCAGCTCCGGCAATACGGTTTCGTTTACGATTCATGTGGTGAATACGACACCGGTGCCAAGTCAAACGATTGCGAACGTACCGGCACTTCAGCTTTACAGCCTGGCAGGCGTTGCGCCGTACTTGCCAAGCATCGTTCCTGTTCATTTCACGGACCAAACGGAAAAAGCCCTCCCTGTCACTTGGGGGAATGTAAGCCCGGCCCAATATGCATCCGCCGGCAGCTTTGCAGTCCAAGGGGTTATCACTGGAACCAGCGTTCCGGTCACAGCGAACATAACTGTTCAATCGTTAGATTCCGCAGGCGCGGTCACCGGCGGAGCCGACCTGACATCCTATTTGACGAACCTGCCGTTCCAGATGCCGTCCTTCTCGCTATACTCGTACCCGGAACACGACTTTCCTATTCAGGATTATGGCGCGGTTGGAGATGGGGTCACGAAAAATACGGCTGCGTTTGCCCATGCCATCGCAGCCGCAGCGGATGCAGGCGGAGGCCGGGTCATCGTACCTGCGGGCGTCTGGCTGACCGGTCCGATTCAAATGAAAAGCAACATCAATCTTCACCTGGAGACCGGTGCCAAAATTTTGTTCAGCCCCGAGTACAGCGATTACACGCCGGGACCGACAAGATACCAGCCTATGCTTTCGGCAAGCGGACTGAGCAATATTGCCATAACGGGGAACGGAACGATTGACGGCAACGGTCAGTATTGGCGATATGTGAAGAAATCGAAGCTGACAGCCGGTCAATGGGCTTACCTGTTATCTTTGGGTGGAGTGGTTAGCGAGGATGGAAGCCAATGGTATCCTTCTCAGCAAGCAGTCAATGTAGGCCGCCCTATCATGGTTGATGTTTACAACAGTACGAACGTTCTTATTGACGGACCAACCTTTATGAACTCACCGCAGTTCGCTACAAGCTTCACGAGCTGTCAATATCTGGTCATCCGCAATACGACGGTCAACAATGATGCATGGTATCAGAACGGCGATGGGCTGGATGTAACCTCATCGCAGCATGTGGTTATGTACCATAATACGGTGAATGCAGGGGATGACGGGATTGGAATGAAATCCAGCAATGACCCGAGCCCGGCGAACACCTTATCGAATGTCGTCGTCGCCGATAATATCGTGTTTCGCGGCCATGGAGGGCTGTCGATAGGCAGCAACACTTCCGGAGGAATTAACAACATGGCCGTGAGAAACAATCAGTATATCGGTACGGACAATGGCATTAACTTCAAAAGCTATGTAGGGGCCGGCGGTCCGATCCAAAATATTTTTATCGATGGCATTCATATGCAAAATATAGCTGACACGGCCATCAGTATCGATGACTTCTATAAAGGGCATGACCCGGTGCTGGATAAAGCGCAATTGGGTGTCGACTACCGGGTTCCTGAATTCAAAAACATTCACATCAGCCATGTTACTGTAGACGGTGCCTCCCAAGCGGTGTATATCGATGCGCTGCCTAACGTGCCTGTACATGACATGGATCTGAATCATGTGGTCATCAAGGCGAAAAAAGGCTGGGAGTCCACCTACACCTCCAACATCCAATTAAATAATGTTCAAATCATTCCCGCCAGCGGGACGGTATACACGCTGAAATACGCAACAAACTTCCTGTTCAACCAGGTTTTATGCCCTCCGGGAACAAGCACCTTTATTCATCTGCAGGGGAATGCCAGCGGGATCGTACTGCACAATACGGACTTGTCCTCGGCGGGGGTGCCGTTCTTGTTGGATCAAGGCATTAGCCAAAGCGCAATAAGTATCTTGAATCCGGGAACAACTCCGGTACCGAGCCCGCCGACCGACGTAAGCGCACTTGTAGGGAATACTCAGGTTTATTTAACCTGGAATGCCGTCTCCGGTGCGGATGATTACACGGTGAAACGCAGGTCGATAAGCGGTTCAGCGTACCAAACGATAGCAGCCTATCTGACAGGCACGGCTTATTTGGACACCGGGCTCGCTGCGGATACGTATGCTTACGTGGTAACAGCCGTAAATAGCGGCGGGGAGAGCGGCCCCTCCAACGAGGTGCTTGCTGCAATGATTCCTGCAACGGCTGGGTTACCGGTTGCCACATTCAGCGGGGCAGGGAGCAGCAGCGTGGGGCAAAGCTTTTCCTACGTCTACGGACTCAGCGGTGTCACGGGCAGCGTTTACGCCTCCGTATATGCCCAAGACCTGCTCTTCCGGTATAATCCGGCGGTATTACAGTTTGAATCGGCGGAATCGCTCATGTCCGGGGTATCTGTCCTATCGGTCCATCCCGATTCGTCGGGCAGTGTCAGAATTTTGCTCGCCAGCACGGGGACAGGGATGAATAAGAGCGGAGACATTGTAAAGTTAACCTGGAGAGCAGTGGGGGCTGAGCAGCCCGGGAATGTCATCACCCCCATTTATTTGAGTAAGGCTGTCATTGCAGACGGAGAAGGGAACGAATCGATCCTGGCCAATACGTTAGCCACGATTCAACTAATCATTAACAAGTCCTTATTAACGGGCAAAATCACCGCAGCGGCAGCCTTGAATGCCGGAAGCTACACGCCTTCCTCATGGTCGGTGCTGCAAACGTATGTGCAGGCCGCCAACGCGGTGAATGTGAATGCGCTCGCCACCCAGAACCAGGTGGATGCAGCCGTGACGAACCTGCAGACAGCGATGGAGCTTTTGGAAGCGGTTTCGTCCAAAACGGGCCTCCAGTCCAAAATTACAGAGGCCGAAGCTGTACTGGCATCGGCGTCGATTGGGGAAAGGTGGGGACAGTACGCCCCAAGTGCTGCAGCGGCTTTGAGGGCTTCGGTTCTTGACGCCAAGGTTGTGTTCAATGATCCTGACGCAGACCAGGCTGCAGCCGATCAAGCAGCTGCTGATTTAGGCTCAGCGCTGCAAGCATTTTTAAGCACAACGAATACGAATGCCAGCATAGGTGATTTGGCCATGATTTCTGCACGATACGGCATCACTTCAAGCAGCACGGACTGGACGGCAGTCCAAAGATATGACGTGAATCAAGATAACAGGCTCGATATTATCGATCTTGCAGCCGTGGCTAAAAAGATATTAAAAGAATAATTTTTCAAGGCGAGTCTGACCGTTGGCCAGGCTCGCCTTACTATAGCTTTTGGAGGCAATCAACGGTATGATGGAGAAAACAAGCAAATATGGTGGTAATTATATGACCTCTTTTTTATCGAGAAGCCCGATACGGATTAAGCTGCTGATCTATTTCGTCCCCATACTCGTTTCTTCCGTTGTGCTCACAGGTCTGTTCTCCTACTTGTCTGCCGTGAAGCAGCTCGAGAAAAACGCCTATTATTTGCTGAATGATACGGTCGAACAAACCGGCACGTTTCTTGAGGATAAATTTCTGACCATATTTGAACAATTGGTGCTGATTGAGAACAATAATTCGTTCCGAAATATATTAGGAAACACAAGCCAAGCGGTGGACCAACAGCGTTACGACGATATTATTAACCTGCAGAAGCAGTTCGAGGAATCGTACCAGAATCATTTTCAAATGATAGATTCGATCTTTGTTACGTTTAATAACGGACGCTCCTTTAATTTGCAAAAGGACTTCGTCCCCCGCCATGTAGGAATCAATCTGAAAGAATGGATTGCCTACTACGCCCGCAGCGGAAATACGACCGGATATTACTGGCTGAACCAGCATGTGGATCATGTGTTTGAAACCGTTGAAACCAGAAGAGTAGTCAGTTTGTTTAAAATCATTGGCAATCCCCAGTCAGAGGTCAATGGCGTCGCCTTAATCAATATGAGGGAGTCCTACATACTTAACATCCTGCGTAACGTGAAAGTAAGCCCGAATGGTGTTCTTGCTTTGATTAGCCCGGATGGAGTCATGTACTCCAAACCGCTCGCAGGCGAATATGCCATCAGTGATTCAATCATCCATAATATTCAGCAAAGTGCAGAAGCACAAGGAAGCCTGCAGGAATACAGCACAGACAATAAACCTATGATGATCCGGTATACGACGTTGTCTCTGAATCAATGGAAGCTGGCTGCCATTGTACCGGAAAGCGATATTTTGAGCAATGCGAGCCAGATCAAATCGATTACATTTTCCATCGTTCTCCTTATATTAGTTGTGTTCAGTGTTGTCGCAACGCTCTTTGCGAGCAGCCTCACCAATCCGATTCGCTTTCTGTCCAAGCAGGTGAAGAGCGTCATACAGGGCAATCTTAATGTAAGCTTTCGATTAAAAGAGCAGAATGAGATTGGAGTCTTGGCGAACGGCCTGGAAAGTCTGGTCGATTCGGTCCAGCAATTGCTGCAAAAGGTGAAGGACGAGCAGGAGCATAAGCGGCAAATTGAGCTGCTTGCGTTGCAATCGCAAATACAGCCTCATTTCCTGTACAACACGATGGGGTCTATCAAGCATCTGATCGATTTGGGTGAAAAAGAAAAGGCTTCCACGATGGTCAGCGCTTTAACCCATTTTTTCCGAATCGGGATCAGCAAAGGACGGGAAGTCATTTCGATCCAAGAGGAGCTCGAGCACGTAAGAAATTATTTGCTCATCCAGAACATTCGCTACAGCAAAGACTTCGAATTTGAGATTGAAGTCGAAGAGAGCATTCTGCATTTGCCGATCATGAAGCTGACCTTGCAGCCCATTGTGGAAAATGCCATTTATCATGGGATTAAAAATAAAGCGGGACGCGGCATCATCCGGATTACAGGAGCAAGGCAGGGGGATGTCGCCCTATTGCAGGTTTTTGACGATGGAGCGGGGATGGACGGGGAGCGGCTGCAGCAAATAACCGATTCCATCCAGTCTCCAACCGTAAAAGGCGTGCCGGTGACATTCGGGCTTCGCAATGTGCATCTGCGGCTTGCTCTGCAATTTGGCTGCAGCTACGGACTGGAATTGGAAAGTCAAGAAGGGGAGTACACCATCGTCAAGGTTTCGATTCCGTATACGAGCAGGGGGACACACGACCATGTATAAAATGATTATAGCCGATGATGACGAATGGATCCGGGAAGGCATGAGGCGCAACATCCCGTGGGAGGAAGAGCACATTCAAGTTGTCGGTATGGCTGAGGACGGAAGAGAAGCTTGGGACCTCGTCCAACAATTAAGGCCCGATATCTTGCTCTCCGACATTCGTATGCCTTATATGGATGGGTTAAAGCTTGCCGAGTCCGTTAAAGCCGGCGGTTTGGACACGAAAGTCGTCTTTTTGACCGGCTATGACGATTTCTCCTATGCAAAGCAAGCGCTCCATCTGCAAGCCTTCGATTATATCTTGAAATACGAAGACAACGAGAAAGTAATGCAAGCCGTCATCAAAGCCTGCAAGCAGCTGGATGAAGAAAGAAGAACGGTTGAGAAGGAGAAGAAAAGCCATGGGCTGATGGTGAACCAGTTTTTCAGCGATTTAATCGCCGGTGTAGGGAACGAGGAAACCATTGATCGGGACAGCAGGCTGCTGGGGCTGTCTTTCTGTGGCCCCCTGTTTGGCGTCGCGGTGATTAGCACGGATCGTGTCGCCCGGTTTTTGAAGCCGAATCGACCCGAGGACCTGGAGCTGCTCTTGTTTTCTATCAAGAATGTATGCGCCGAGGTCTTTAAGAATCAAGGCTTCCCGGGCTGCCAGGTTCAGGTCATTCACTATAATCATCGCATTAATCTGCTATTGAATTTCTCTGCCCAAAGAATGGATACGTGGAGAGCCGATGCAGAGCACATTGCGAGGACCCTGATTGCTGCCATTGTCCAGTATTTAAAAATTACGGTGAAGATCGGAATGGGCAGCTTCGGCGAAGGTCCCGGGCACATCGCTTTATCGTATGAGGAAGCCTTGATTGCCGTGCAGCTGAAAGGAATTTTGGCGGATCAGGATATTATTTTTAACGATCAAGTCAAGCATTCCAACCATTCGCATCAAGCTATATTGAAAAAGATAACGGATTACATTGCCGGCAACTTTCATAACGAGAATCTGGACCTGAAGGAAGTGGCGGAAACGGTTCATATTACGCCCTCCTACGTAAGCACGCTGTTCAAAAAATATAATGACGTCAACTTTAGCGATTACGTCATTCGCGTACGCATGGCCAAAGCCACCGAGCTGCTTGTGCATTCCGATCTCAAGGCTTATGAGATTGCAGAGAGCGTCGGCTATCCCAATACCCAATATTTCAGCGTGCTGTTTAAGAAGCATACAGGCTTAAGCCCGATGGAATACAGGCAGCAGCATCGTCAATAAATATAGGAGTTGCGTATGATGAACCTAAGTCGAATCCGTTCCGCATTATCGCTCCTGGCCGCTATCGCGGTCGCAGGCTGCTCGAACGAGTCCGGTATATTGAGTCCGGGGGATGCCGCAGGTGGAACGTCGGGTCATGGAAAAAAAACGACGATCACCTTCTGGGCGGCATCTGTGACGCCGGAGAGAAAAGCATTTTTCGAGCAAACGGTCAAAACGTTTGAAGAGCAATATCCCGATATCCACGTGGAGTACTTGGGGGTGCCGGGCGATATAAGCGCCTATGAACAAAAGCTGGATGTGGCCATTGCGGCCGGGCAAGCGCCGGATATTACAAACGATTTTAAAGCCGACTACATTGCCAGGGGAGTATACGAGCCGCTGGATGACTATTTTAACCATTGGGATGGAAAAGATGCGATCTCGCAAGGCGCCCTGCAGAGCAATCGGCTGCTGGATGCCAAAGAAGGCAAGCTGTATGCGCTTCCTTACAGCTCGCAAACCTGGAACCTGTGGGTAAGGAATGATTGGTTTAAAGAAGCCAACGTGCCGCTTCCCGATACGTGGCATCAATTTTTTGAGGCGCTGCCGAAATTAATGGATAAATCCAATGAAAGATATGCGTTAAGTATCCGCGGCGGAGCAGGCAGCGCCAACACGCTTGAAGCGTTGATGTATACCTACTCAGGGATCGGGGATTATTTTACGGCGGACGGTAGAGCGACGATAAACGACCCCAAGCACGTGGAATTTGCAGAAAAGTATTTGGGGGCCTACAGCGTTTATACGCCGGAAGACGATTTAAGCAAAGGCTGGACTGAGATTACCGCCACCTTCCAATCCGGCAAAGCGGGAATGGTCGTGCACAATCTGGGCTCGGCCAGCTCCCATGAGAAAGCGTTTAACGGAGACCGGAGTAAATTCATGGCGCTGCCATTTCCGAAGAATGACCAAGGCGAACGTGTCCACCCCGGTATGATGCCGCTTGGGCTGACGATGTCCAGGACGTCCAAAAACAAGGATGCGGTATGGAAATTTATGACCTTTTACTTATCTAAGGATGTAAACAGCCAGTACGGTAAATTGTATGGTGAAATTCCGGCAAATAATGAGGCGTCCCGGGATACTTGGGTACAGGAGATTCCCTACATGAAATCCGCTGCCGATTTATTGATGTCGAAGGATACGAAGTTTAGCAAAAATCCGTATTATTTGCCCGGCTACAACAAGGTACAAAAAAATATGGAGCCGCTCATTCAAAAGGTGATGGCGAAAAAAATGACGGCAAAGGAGCTGCTCGATGAATGGGCCAAGCAGCTGGAGAAGGAGGAGGCGGCTTACAGTTCGAGGAAGTAAGCGGGTCAGACGGACTTCAGTCAGGTTGAAGGAGGGGATGTTATGCGGAAAATAATAGCAATGGTTTTATCTGCGGTGCTTCTGTTGACGGGATGTAATGGAATAAAAGAGTATAATTCCTCTAGTCCCGGGGACACAAAAGAACAACATTTTTATGATTATTTGAAAAAAACAAATACGACAGGCTTTGTTATCCTTAAGGATCATGAAGTCATGATGGAGCAATATTGGAACGGAGGTGCGAAGGAGTCTGGAAATATCGCTTCCGCCGGGAAGAGTATTTGTTCTATTCTGGTGGGGATTTCCATAGATAAGGGATACTTTAAATTGGAGGATAAAGTCACTGCCTATTTGGGCAATGGATTTTCTGACATGCCAAAGGACATGGAAGATAACATAACCATTGAAAACCTGCTTTCCATGACAAGCGGCCTTGATGATTCGTTGTATGGGGTGTTTGAACCGGGTAAGAGCTGGGCATATTCGGATAGTTGGAACCTGCTTTTCAATATCATGGAGAAGACGACAAAGAAGGATATCCATGTTTATGCGAAGGAGGTATTGCTGGATAAAATCGGAATGAACCACTCATACTATAAATCCTCAAAGCTGCAGCTTTATATCTTTAGACAAAAGAATAAACCGAGCTTTAAGGATTGGAAGCCCTATCAGCTTTATTCTTCTACAAGAGATATGGCAGCCTTCGGACAGCTTGTACTGCAGCAAGGCACCTGGAACGGCGAGAGGATCATTAGTAAAGAGTATTTAGAAAAGGCACTCAAGCCCTCGAGTCCATACAACCCGGCATATGGCTATCTGTTTTGGTTAAACGGGATGGAGAATGGACTGACACCGGGAAACAATCAAGTATTGAAAAAAAATATAATCCCCAACGCTCCAAAGGATTTGGTAGCCGCTTTGGGATTTGGAGATAAAAAAATATATATCATCCCCTCCATGAACATGGTGATTGCAAGAAGCGGAGGTGCCGCCACAGATAAAAAATATGCTTTCACGACCTTCGATAATGAGCTTTGGGAGCAGCTGAATGGTGTATTGACAAGGATGGAAAAATAATATATCCTTAATTTAAGATATTCAATTTTAAGATTTTGGCGATAAACTTTGTAAAAGGAGTGAGTGCGATGATACCTATTCTAAACCGAATCAATCAGCTTTCAAGAAAGGCCAAAGAAACCGGCTTAACCGAAATTGAAACAAGGGAACAAACCGAGCTTCGCAACGAATATCTTCAAATATTCCGCGGGTCCATCCAAAGCACGCTTCTCAATGTCACCATCTATGATCCGCACGGAGCGGATGTTACGCCTGAGAAATTAAGGCAGGAGCAGGCCAAATTGGATCGGCCCTGAGCCCACTTTTTTTGAATAAAATCTTAATTTAGAGATTCTTATGGATAAAACTTTGCAAATAAAACAGGTAAAGACAGGAGATTAGCCATGATATCTATCGATCCGGTCACGAGAAGCGACCTGGACAATTATAAGCTGCTGATTGGCAGCGTCGTTCCCAGACCTATTGCTTTGGTTACTACGCTTTCCAAGGAAGGCGTGCTCAATGCCGCTCCTTTCAGCTTCTTCTCGATTGTCGCAAGCCAGCCTCCCTTACTTTCGGTTTCGGTTCAACGAAAGCAAGGAGCAATGAAGGATACGGCAAGGAATGCGGTGGAGGCCGGAGCCTTTGTCATTCATATTACGGACGAATCGATTATAGGCCAAGTGAACGAAACCGCTGCGAACTTGCCCCCGAACGAAAGTGAGGTGGAAAGGGCAGGCTTTACCCCGATAGCCAGCGAAGCGATACAGGTACCGGGATTGAAGGAGCCCAAAATTCGAATGGAATGCCTGCTGGAGCAAGCCCTTCCTGTCGGCGGTACAGGGGATCAGCCCGCCTGCGATTTACTCATTGGACGGGTTGTCCTCTTCCACTTCGCGGAAGAGGTGTATGAGAATGGGCACATCAACGCCGACAAGCTAGCTCCGGTCAGCCGTATGGCCGGCAGCAGCTATGCGAAGTTAGGCACGCAGTTTTCCATGGAGCGTCCGAAGTAAGCATGCTGCGGGCAGAACCACATGAAACCTTAATGTAATTGTTTTCCATGAAATATAGACTGCGATGTTTTCAAAAAAGTATAATGAATAAGATTAATATCATACATTGGAGGGTAACCATGGGGAAAATAGCTATTTTTGGATTCGGCCGTATTGGCCGTCAATTATTAAGAGTTGCGTTGCAGGAGCAGCTGTTCGTTCCGCTTTCCATCTCGGATATTAAGGATGAAGCGACGCTTGCGGCTCTATTCGAGGTAGACACCAACTATAAACGCTGGCACGAACAGGTTTCGGGACGGGAAGGACTTATCACCATCGGCGGACGCGAGATTCTGTTCATCAATTCGTCCAAAGAGGTACCGGATTGGAAAGCCCTGGATGTCGATCTGGTTATCGACTGTACCGGCCGCGCCGTGACCCGCCCTGTTGCTCAAGTCCATCTGGACCGCGGTGCCAATCGCGTGCTTGTTAGCGGACCCAGCAAGAGCCTTGAGGATTGCGACGCCGTATTGCTGAAAGGGATAAATCTGGATAGCTTTGATCCGGATAAGCATAAGATCATTAGTATGGCGAGCTGCACGACGAATGCGTTAGCCCCGGTTGTTAAATTAGTAAGAGAGAATTTCGGGATCAAATCCGGTCTTTTCTCAACGGTCCATTCATACACGAATACGCAATCGCTCACGGATCAGCCTATGAAGGATAGACGGGATTCATGGGCCGCGGCGGAGAATATTATTCCTTCCTCGTCCGGGGCTGCCAAAGCGCTCAAATTTATTTGGAACGACCTGCAGATTACAGGAAAAGCCTACCGTATTCCTACCCGTACCGGAAGTATCGCAGAATTGAACCTTTTGACGGAAAAGCCTTGTACCGTACAGGAGGTAAATGATATGTTCCGCAGTGCCGCTCAAGAGGGCGTGCTGAAAGGCGTACTGGATGTGTTGGAAGGCGAATGGGCATCGTCCCGTATCGTAGGGGATTCCCACTCCTCTATCATTGACCTTCCATTGACGCAAGTTCAAGGGGAAATCTTATCTGTCGCAACATGGTACGATAACGAATGGGGCTACGCTTCACGGTTAGCGGAAGTAGCGGCTTATCTTGTCAATAAGGCTTAAGTGATTACCACTTCAAGAGATGACTTCTGAATGAACTCAGGGCCACTGAAGAACTGGAGGAGTGGACGGAATCGTTCTGTAGAAGCGTAAGTGTTCGCCCTTGTCCCCGGATTTTGACCGCTATAAGCGGGTTGAAATTGAAAAAATCCGGGGGCAACAGTGATCGGCAGAATGATCCATCCACGCAGCCGTAGCTTTTTTCAGTGGCCTCGAATGAATCAGGGGTCATCTTTTTGTTGTTATGGTCTGGCAAGCGATCAAGGACCGGGATGTCTTTTCCTTCAGCCTAAGCTTGCAAGGGCATCTGTACTAGCTAGGTTCTAAGCTTGTATTTACCCGTGTTATCAATGTTCATCTGAATGTTAATGGCTTCAATTGAATGTTCCGTAAGGGGAAACGCATTCGATCCGAAATATGTGTTCCATTGGGCTGGAGATTGTAACAGTAAAGCGTAGCCCAGCTGGTAAATATCCGCTTTGATGGCGATACCCTTCAGGTAGGTAGCTTTGATTTCTTTCGCCACTTCCTTTTTGGCCAAGGCAATGAGCTCAGCTTCGCTGACGTTCTGCCCCAGCTCGTTCAGGCTTCCTGCGAGGCGGATATGCAAGTTAAAGGCTAAACGCCCGTCGCGAATCAGCGGTTCGATCCGAACCTTCGGCTTGCGGATGACAAAAGTACCCACAAGCTCTCCTTGTTTCGAGGTGCCCCCTTTTATATTCAGGAAGGCTCTAACCGTATGGGGGGTTACCCATCTTAGCCCTTTTAAATTCTCCTTGTTCAAGCTTCCCCTCAGCGTTCCGTGATCAATGATCATGGCGCCCCCTATTTCCAGCAGACTATGCTTTTCCAAGTTTTCTTTCCAGGTGGACTTATTAATCGACAAATAAGGGAGCAGCGTCGTTCTGCCTTGCTCGTTATAATTGGCGAGATATCTCTGGAACTGGAGCGGCTTCACATAGGAGCTTTGCTTGTATGTGGCCTTCGGCTCATTGAGAATGGAGGCGATCGGCGATTCGTTGAAGAACGGTGTCACAGTCAGCAGCTGGTCAAGCGGCTCCGTTGTGCCGTACACCCATTTGGTATACCGTATTTCCCGGTACCTATTGGTCAAGTCATACACAATTTGGGGGCCGTGCCGAAGTGCGGCCTCACTGTAAACAATAGCATTGACATGGGCATACAACATATACTGCTGGGAGCTTTGGTACATTTTATTAACCGCCTCATTTATGGAGGCTCCGGTACTTTTGCTCACCCAGACACGGGCGCTCTCGCTCGGCTTCCCGCCCTCCTGCTTCGCTACGCTGGTGAAATCCAACAATTGAGCGTGTACGATGTATCGACCGTTGACAAAGTCAATGCCTAAAGCACTGATATAGTTGTTATCCTGAATTTCCTTGGCATCCCAGCAGCCTGACAAGAGGATGGGGAAGCATGAGACCAGGACGAGTCGCAGCAGCCGGTTCCTGTTCATAGCTTATCGTGTCCTTTGCGTGTGTTGTCCTGCGTATGAAGACTGCCTGGTCTCTTATCGATTTCCCGCCAACTCTTGGAGAGCAAGCCTTTCATCAAATCGTTTTTGGAGAAGGGCGAGGCGGGGGACATATAGGGAAGACCGAACGATTCTATCGTAACCAGATGCAGGATTGTGTAGATGCATGCCAAAATAAAACCGTACATTCCCAAGATAGCAGACGCAAAAAAAATTAGAAATCGAAGATAGGTGGCACCTCCGGACAGAGCCATATTGGATATCGTAGCTGTGGCAATGGAAGAGAGGCCGCCGATGACGATCAAGCTGGGAGAGATTAAAGCAGCGCGCACCGCCGCATCCCCGATGACAATGCCGCCTACTACAGCTAACGTTTGTCCGATGGCCCGCGGCAAACGGTTTCCGCCTTCCCTGAATAACTCCAGAATGAACAGAATCATGAAAAATTCAATCGTGGCCGGCAGCGGGAGACCGATCCTGGTTTGCGTTATCGTCGCCAGCAAAGGGAAAGGCAGCTGATCCTGATTGAATGACGTCAGTGCAATCCAGAACCCTGGCAGCAGCATAGAGATTAACAGCCCCATAAGCCGGATGGCGCGCCCGACACCCGCAATCCAGAATGGAAAGAAATTGTCCTCTGAGCTTTTCAGAATGAGAAAAAGGGTGGCCGGCGCAATCATAACCGCTGGCATTCCCTCTACGATCAGAGCAAATCTGCCTCGGGACAGGCAATCGACTGCAAAATCGGGTCTGCCTGTATACAGAACCGTCGGAAAAAAAGTAAATCCCTGTTCCTTGATATATTCTTCCAGCTGCTCTGTGCTGACCAGCGTGTCCACGTGTATTCGCTGAATGCGGCTTCGGACTACCTCAATCGTATCTTTGTTAGTCACATCGTCCAGATATAACAGTCCGACCCGTGTCGCGCTGCGCGTTCCGATCGTAAAAGGCTCCAGCACGAGGGATTCGGTTCGCAGACGCTTCCGGATTAACGCAAGGTTCGTATCGAAATCCTCGACAAATCCGTCCCGGGGACCGCGAATGGAAATATCGAGACTGGATTCTTCCGGGGATCGTTTGGGGGCATTGGACAGGTTGAGTGTAAATGCGGATGCTCCGGCCCCCCAGAATAAAACGACCTTTCCCGAAAATACAGCCCTCGATAACCCGGCTGCAGTAATCTCCTCCAGGAACGGCTCCAGATGCAGTGCAGGAATGAACGGGATTGGCGTGTAAGTGCTTGAATGCAGCGCTGGAATGACCGATTCATACAACTGCTGGCCATCGCAGAGATGGCTGCAATAGAGTAAGAGAATGGGTTCCCCGCCCGCAAGCGAATGATGTTGAATCGTCACATCCGGCGTATTGCGAAACCATTCCCGCAGCGTGTCTTCCTTCCAGATGGTTGTCATGTCGCTCTCCCTTCCTTATTAATAAATAAGGATCGTCCCCACAGGATGAAAGAAAGTGCCGCTATACAAAGCACGAACGCAGGAATATAGTATTCCGACATCAGTGTGATAAATGCGTTATCCGATAAGGGGAAGATGCCGAATAAGCCGATAGCGGCTCCACTCAGCCACACGATGATCCTTCTCTGGCCTTTGATAATTTCATGAAGACATTCGGTCAGCATCCATATCGATAATGCAATGCGTATGAAAGCCCCGGAGAGCCATTGGAAGATCGATAAAAAATCCATGTGCTCGATAAACCGGCTGAGCTGCAAAATTCGCCATTGCTCATAAGCCGGGTACCTCTGTTTAGCAGCCTCTTGAACGCCGAACTCTGCAATAGATCCGGTCAAAGGGCCGATGGTCAGGATGGCGATCATGACCGACAGTGTGAGAAAGAACGAGTAGCTGATTTTATCTGAAACCCGATGCTGAACCAGAACGATTAGAAACAGCTCGCTTAAGCCGCTGACAGCATAGATGAAGCCGTGCAGCACCGGAGACCAGCCGTGGAGCAGCACCGGTCTCAGCAGTGTGTAATCCTTATGCGGGATGTTTCCCGACATAACGAAGAAACCGAACAATACGACAAAGGGCAGCAGGATGCCCGAGGATAGCGCCAGTGCTTTTAATCCAAGATTTACCGATTTCATGCACAGCAGCAGCAGGGCGAGAACAATGACAAGCATCGGTGTGTTCGGCAAATAATTGATTTTGGCCCATTGGGCCGTCTCCTTCAAGGTGGTCGCCCCCGTACCGTATACGATGAGAAGGAGGGGCACCAGCACGAACCAGGACCAGCCCTTGAAATGGAGCCGGAGCCACGAAAGTAACGACAAGCCGTTCATTCTTTTGAGGATATAAAGAACGATAGGAAACCATAAAAAACTGCTGATGCAGGCTAAGCTGACAGTAATCCATCCGTCTTTTCCCGAAGTATCCAGCAGGATGGGGATGACCGTCACATGGTTCAGCAAGCCTGAAGAAAGGATCACAATCATTGCAAGCTGATAGCTTGAAATTTTTTTCTCAATCACGGATGGATCTCCTTCCCAAGCGCGTTATTCAGCCTTAGATTGCATCGGGAAACTGGAAACTATTCCATTTCAGCAAAAAAAAGACTGTTGAGCTTGTCCTCAACAGTCCAGGGTTTCGATGATGATGATGATGCGGGTGGTCATTTTAGCGGATTTACTTTCTTGCGGCAATCTCGGCGGCAACATCCAGGATCATATCTTCCTGGCCACCGACAACCTTGCGCTTGCCCAATTCGATCAAGACATCCCGGGAGTCGACTCCGAGCTTGACGGCAGCCCGTTTGGCATGCAGCGCGAAGCTGGAATAGACGCCGGCGTAGCCCAGAACCAAGCTGTCTCTTTTGATCTCCTGAGGCGTAGGCAGAATCGGAGCGACGATGTCCTCGGCCAAGTCCATCATCTTGTACAAGTCGATTCCTGTCGGAATGCCCATGCGGTCGAGCACGGCGACAAGCACCTCCGTTTGGGTATTTCCAGCGCCTGCTCCAAGACAGCGTACGCTCCCGTCGATGCGGGTTGCCCCTTCCTCGATAGCAACGAGCGAGTTGGCCATGGCGAGAGATAAATTGTTATGGCCGTGAAAACCGATGTTGACACCTATATGCTGTTTAAGCGCGCGAATACGCTCACGAACCTGATCCGGCAGCAGCGCCCCAGCAGAGTCTACGACATACACTGTATCTGCGCCGTAGCTTTCCATCAATTGAGCCTGCTCGACTAATTTTCCGGTTTCGGCCATATGGGACATCATCAGAAATCCTACGGTTTCCATGCCCAGCTCCTTGGCCGCTGCAATATGCTGAGGCGCTACGTCCGCTTCCGTCACGTGGGTGGCAATCCGCGCCATCTTGGCGCCCAATGCTGCCGCTTCCTTCAGCTCCTTGACCGTTCCGATCCCGGGGATCAGAAGCACCGCGATTTTGGATTGATCGGCAACGGAAACGGCGGCTTCGATGAGCTCCAGCTCATTCGTGCGCGAAAGGCCATACTGCAGGGACGATCCTGCCAACCCGTCTCCGTGCGATACCTCGATATAGGGGACGTTCGCATCGTTCAACGCTTTGGCTACCCTCAAAACTTGCTCTACTGTATATTGATGGGCCAGGGGATGGCTTCCGTCGCGCAATGCGACCTCCGTGATATAGACGTCTCGTTTATTGGTCATTGTCCTTCTGCTCCCTTCCGTGGATTAAATAATCGAGTGGGACAATTGCCTTCTTGCAAATTCCTCCGCAACCCTAACGCCTGCCGCGGTCATGATATCCAGATTACCGGAATATTTGGGCAGGTAATCTCCTGCACCCTCGACCTCAATGAAAATCGTCACCTGATTGCCGTCGAACATCGGCTCTGTTCTTAAGCGGTATCCGGGCACATAAGCCTGAACGGCTTTCACCATGTCATAAATGGACTTCGTAATTTCTTCGCGGTCCATAGTCCCCTCTTCAACCAAAGCGTAGACTGTATCCCGCATCAAGATGGGCGGCTCCGCAGGATTCAGAATGATAATAGCTTTCCCCTTCTTCGCCCCGGCGACCTCCTCGATGGCTCGGGCAGTGGTGTGGGTGAATTCGTCAATGTTGGCGCGGGTGCCTGGTCCGGCGCTGCGGCTCGAGATGGTTGCTACAATCTCGGCATATTGTACCGGGCTGACGCGATGGACGGCATTTACCATAGGAATGGTGGCTTGGCCCCCGCAGGTGATTAGATTAATGTTATCCGCTTCCAAATACGCTCCCAGATTTACCGCTGGCACCACCAGGGCTCCTACGGCGGCTGGAGTCATATCGATCACTTTTTTTCCTGCTTGCTTTAACGATTTTGCATGCCGGATATGAGATTTGGCTGAAGTCGCATCAAACACGATATCCGCCAATTCCGGCTGTTCGAGGAATCCCTTGATGCCGTTGTCAATAGTATGGAAGCCCAGCTCTCTGGCACGGCGCAGCCCGTCGGAAGCGGGATCGATGCCTATGACGGTAGTCAGCTCCAAAATTTCGGAACGCATCAGCTTTATCATCAGATCGGTACCAATATTTCCTGAACCCAGAACGGCGACTTTCACTTTAGCCACAGCTATTCCCCCTTAAGATTCGTCTTCAAGGCTTCTTGTAAACGATTGCAATTTCTTGCTTTGCCATCGCTTGCTTCAGTTATAGTCTAATAACTTTGACGGGAAGAGACTAGAACAAGGATTGTTCATCATTTAGAGGGATCACAGCGAATTTTGTCCCTGCTTGAGGAACAGGCAAGACGCAGCAGACCTTTTATGATGTGCAAGGTGAAGCATAATTTTGGACATACTTAAAGAGAGAATCTCCAATGTTTGCGTTTACAAATCCATCTCCTTTGTATTATTGTTTGATTGCAGCACTATTCCATTGTAAAAGGGAAGGGACTCCGGCATGACAATCAAAGTCTGTGAAGAAAGCTATAACCACAGCGTCACGGCAGATGAGCGCAAAATAACGACTTCCTCATCGGCCTTTGGCATTCTTCGGCAGCAGCTGGTCCGGAATATCGGAATCGACAGAATGAAGGGCTTTCTGTTCCATTTCGGGTGGGAAATGGGGATCAACGATGCGAAGGAAGCGATGAAAACCGAATCGTCCCTGGAGGAGCTCATCAAATATGGGCCTATTCTTCATATGGAAAGCGGCCAAATCCGCGGCATCCAGCATCAGTGCGTCGTGAAGAAGGAAGAGCAGGGGAAAGTCCTCTCCGTCCTGGGAACCGGTGTATGGATCGACTCGTATGAAGCAGCAGAGCATATCAAGCGGCTGGGTATTTCCAAGACACAGGTTTGCCACACGTTGATCGGCTACTCCAGCGGGTTCATGTCGACCATCTTCGGAGAGCAGCTTCTGGCTCGGGAAATTACCTGCGTAGGCCGAGGTGATGCCGAGTGCCGCTGGGTCATCAAGACTCAGAAGGAATGGGTGCAGGAGAAGGATGAGGAGCTGCATTTCTACGATGAAACGCCGATCGTCAAGGAGCTTCAATATACGTACGATCAATTGCTCGAGCAAAAAAATATCGTGACGAGGCTGTCGGACTTTCAAAACAAATTAACGGAGGAAGTCAGCAACGGCAGCCAGCTGAAGGCGATAGCCGACATGGTTTATAACCTGATTCATGTTCCGATCGTCATGGAGGATACCGAATTTGAAGCGATTGCTTATGCGGGCTTGACCGAGCACGAGTACTTGGAGCTAAAGGCGGATAAAGAGCAGGGGTTTGCCGCTAAAGACTCTGTCCCGTTGGTCAGAAGAAACCGGATTCGAACCGAAGCGCTGGACATTCTTATCGCGCCCATTTATGTTCAAAAGGAGATACTGGGGTATTGTTCTTTTCTGTATAAGCAGCTGCAGGAGGAGAAGCTTGACGAGAACTACCTGCTGCTGGACCGGGTAGCCAACGCAGCCTCGCTCATCCTGCTGAATGAAAAGACGAGATTTGAGTCCTTTGAACGAATGAAGGGTAATTTTCTCGATCAAATTCTGGATGAAACGTTCCCTGTTGCGGAAATAATCAAAAGAGGCAAGTATACGGGGCTGGATCTTACGCAGCCTTACTCTATCGCTGTGATGGAATACAGGCGCGCGCAAAGCTCCATCGAAGAGGAATTTCTATTGCAGGAGCAAATATTTGAAGCGACCTTTCGCTTTTTCAAGGAAAAAAAGCAGCGCCTGCTGGCAGGTCACCGGGACGGGAACCTCGTTTTATTGATAACGGAAGAGACGTCCAGGCAGACCGCCATCTATGATGTCATCAAGTCGTTTCACGATTATTTGTTAAGCAAGTACCCTCAAGGGCAATATAAATTTGGCATCAGCAATAGGGGAAACGAGATCAAGCATGCGTCGAAGGCGTATGAGGAAGCTGCGATCGCGCTGAGGCTGACGATGAGGAAGCCCGTTGTTCTGTTTCAATCGCTGGGTATCGTCGGGGTGTTGATTAATTCCAAAAATCAGAGCGGCATTACGATGATCGCCGAGCAAGAGCTGGGCCCGTTATACACCACGAAGGATTCCAAAGCAAGAGAGCTGCTTCGGACGCTGTATATCTTTTTGCTTAACGGCGGGAAGCTGGAACAAACAATGGCGGACCTGTCTTTATCGATGAGCGGGCTGAGGCATCGAATCGAGAAGATTGAAAGCCTGCTGAACAAGGATCTCCGGGACCCGAACGAGACTTACCAGCTGCTTCTGATCATGAAATCCTTGATCGCTCTTGGGGAGCTGGATATGGAATAGATGACTAAAAAGGTATACCACCTGGGCTTGAGGCCACTGAAAAACTGGCGGAGTGGACGGAATCGTTCTGTAGAAGCGTAACGTTCGCCTTTGTCCACGGATTTTGACCACGATAAGCGGGTTGAAATGGATAAAATCCGGGGACAACAGCGATCGGAAGAAGGATCCGTCCATGCAGCCGTAACTTTTTCAGTGGCCTCCCTTGCTTCGGGTGGTATTTTTTGCGTGGGCAGGCTGCCTTTGACAATGAACAAAAACTATCTATCTTCGGGGAGAATGATGGACAATTCGTGCTCTAGTCGCTCACCCTGGAACGATTTAAACTATAGATAAGACGGTGATGACAAGACATGATGCTTCTTTGAAAGCGATGCCAATTTTGATCATGAGACAGGTCAGCTTAGGCTGGTGACGAACAAGAAACCGTCAAATGACTACGAAAGAGGTGTACTTATGAGTAACCTGGTATTGAAGGAACAAAATGACGTGGTGGCTCAAGTACTGGACGCGGCAGAAAAAGTTGGTAAATTGGCGGAGCAGGAAGCGCTTGAGGCGGAGGCAAATGCAACGATTTCCGAAAATGTCATCAACCTCATGAAAGAAACGCAGCTTTCGAGGCTGATGCTTCCCAAGAAGTACGGTGGACCTCAGATCGATTTGAAAACGTTCGCACAGGTGGTCCGTAAGGTAGCCAACTACAATATTTCCGCTGCATGGCTGGCGTACCTCTATCCTCTTCACAATATGCTGCCTGCTTACCTGCCGCCTGCAGGAAGAGACGAGGTTGTGAACCAAGGCGGCTTGATCTGCGATATTTTCGCGGCATTGGGCAAAGCTGAAAGCGATGGTGACGGGTACCGGATCAGCGGCAAATGGAATTTTGTCAGCGGTGTCTTGTTTAGCGACTGGGTCGGCGTAGGCGTCATGATCACGTTTCCGGGGAAATCGAAGCCGGAGTTTTGTCTGCCGATTGTGCGGAAGTCGGAAATTCAAGTGGTGAACAACTGGGATACATTCGGGCTGCGGGGAAGCGGCAGCAATCAGGTCATTGCCGATAACGTCTACGTCCCTATGGAACGCATTCTTCGGCTGGAAGCCGCTGAGAGCACCAGAAGACCGCCGGAAGCGGATTATGATAAGGAATATCCTTACTACCACGTGCCGTTCTATCCTGCATTTTATCTGGGCTTTCCGTACATGGCTCTCGGCGGGGCTGAGCGTATTCTCGCAGAGTTCAAGAAGCTTACCGAAAACCGCGTTCGCTTAATGGATGGTGTCCGCGAAAGCGAGTCTCCTCGAAGCCAAAGAGTATTGGCTGAAATGACAACTGAATTTCATGCGGCCGAGGGTCTGCTGGACCAATATGTTCGCTTGCTGGAAAACTATGAGCAGAACGGCGCGTCGACAAGCCCGGCCGAATTTTTTGCAATCCGGACCAAGGCCATCAAGATGTGTACCGATATCGCGGTCAGAGCTCTATTGACGCTGGGTGGCGGAGCCCTTTATAAAGGGGGAACGATGGAGCTGTTCCTTAGAGACATCATAGCCGTGGCTACACATAAGACGTCATTATATGAAGATTCTGTCGCCGCTTATGGTAAAGAGCTGTTCGGTTTTGATAGCGGAGTCAGAGGGTAAGGGGCAACGGATTATAACAGGGGGCATTTCATATGGAGGATCGTGAATTTCGAAGAGCAATGGGGAAATTCGCTACAGGGGTAACGGTCATTGCAACCGAAAGCGAGGGAGAAATTCATGGCATGACTGCAAACGCTTTCATGTCCTTGTCTTTGGAGCCCAAGCTGGTTGTCATTTCGATCGGGGAAAAAGCGCGGATTTTGAACAAAATCAAACAAAGCCGGATATTTACCGTTAACATTTTAGCGTCGGAGCAGCAGGAGCTGTCAATGATCTTTGCCGGTCAGCTGAAGGAGCACCGTGAAGTCGTGTTCGAGCGCCTGGACGGAAAGCCGGTTTTGCCGGGAGCGGTGGTGCAAATCGCTTGTGAGCTGTCGGGGGAGCATGTCGAAGGTGACCATACGTTATTTATCGGTAAAGTAACCGGCATTAAGCTTGAGGAGTCGGAGCCCCTTATTTTCTATAGCGGACGCTACCGCTCCTTGATAGAGGAGCCGCCTGCCGCACAGTAAGCGGCAGAAAGGAGACGGTATGGAAACGATCTATTTGAACCGTGACAATTTACAGCGATGGCAGCAGAGGGCTGAGCCGAATGTGATGGCTCTCGGATGCTTTGACGGTCTCCATCTCGGGCATTGTGAAGTGATCCAAACGGCATCCATGAAAGCGCAGGAAATGAACGTTTCCTTGGCCGTTATGAGCTTTTTTCCTCATCCCAAGTCGGTGTTATCCGATGGAAGGGTTCGAGTGGATGCCTTGATGCCGCTCTCCGAGAAAGAAAAGCGGCTTCGGAGTCTCGGTGTAGACCGGTTTTATATCGTCGCCTTCGATAAAGCGTTTGCCGCGCTTCCACCGGAACAGTTTGTTGGGCAATATTTGTTGGCGCTCGGTGTCGTCCATGCCGTCGCAGGCTTTGATTTCTCTTACGGCGCGAAGGGAGCGGGGCATACAGACCGGCTCGCGAGCGATGCCGGAGGCCTGATCGGAGCGACCAAAGTCGAGAAAGTGGACTACAGGGGGGAGAAGATTAGCTCCACCTGCATCCGGGAGAGGCTGCTGCAAGGGCGGGTGGAGGAGCTGCCTCATTTTCTCGGGCAATGCTACAAGAGCTTGGGCGAATGGAACGGGAGCGGGTTCAGACATGACGGAGAATGCATGCTTCCGGCTCCCGGCCGATATGCCGTAACGATAACGGATGACTGCAGCAGGCTGCAAACGGAAGTCATTGTCAAGAGCAATCAAGTCCAATATGCAGGAGCACCGCTGGCTTTGTCCAAGGGTACGGTCACGATGGAATGGAACCGCTGCCTGCACGATGAGCCAAGGGGGATCCTGACGGAGGACACGAAGCAGTTTAGATGGAAGCAAGCAATTTCACACATGTAAGGGGGAACGGGAGAATGGCTGAAATTATAGCAGGTATTGCCATGTCGCACAGTCCAATGATCATGACCAATGAGGCCGCTGCCGGGGACAAGGGACAACGCTTTATTCAAAAAACGGCGGAAATGAAACAATGGCTGAAGCAATCAGGCGCAGACATTTTGGTGCTGGTATCGGATGATCATTTCAATAGTTATTTTTACAACCATATGCCATCCTTCACCATTGGTATCGGCGAGTGCGAAGGATGGGGAGATTGGCAGCTGCCCAAGTACCAGGTTCCTGTCGAGCAGGAGCTGGCCAAGCATATTCTGCTTACCGGCCTGGAGCATCATGTTGATTTTGCCTTCACCTTATCGATGAAAGTGGACCATGGGCACACGCAAGCGATTTATTTTCTAAACTCGGAGCTCGGTATTCCGGTCGTTCCGATTGCAGTGAACACTTCGGCGCCGCCTCTGCCGACGATGGAGCGGTGCTTCCAGGTAGGGGAGCAAATCAGCAAGGCGATCCGGTCATGGGACTCGGACAAGAAGGTAGCCCTCGTGGCATCAGGCGGACTGTCCCATTGGGTACCCATTCCGAAAATCGACAGCCCTAAGCCGGAGGATCAAGATTTGATTCAGGTTCTGAAAAAAGGCCGCGAAGAAATCAAGCAGCTGGACGAGTACTTGAAAACAAGAGAAACGAGAGTGACCCGCATTCAATCCGGACCGGTGAACGAAGAGTGGGACAGAGAACTTTTACGGCTGATCACGGAGCAGGACGTTCGTTCCCTTAGACAATGGAGCGCTGAATTTATTGAAGAGCACGGCGGCAATGGAGGACAGGAAATACGCAATTGGCTTGTGCTGCTGGGGGCGCTTCAAGGCTTCGACGCGGAAGTCGCTTATTATGAGCCGATTCCAGAGTGGGTAACGGGCATGGCCATCGTACAATTCAAGCAGGGGAGAGATTAAGATGACGATTTGGAACGAATTCGCCGATTTGGAGTTTAAGCTTTATTATATCCAAGCCAATGGAATCAAAACCAGAGTTTTGGAAGCGGGTCAAGGTGAGCCTCTTATTCTGCTGCACGGGACGGGCGGTCATATTGAAGCCTATGCCAAAAATATTCGCGGCTTAAGCGAGAAATTCCGCGTCATTTGTATCGATATGGTTGGACACGGCTACACAGAAAAGCCGAATCGCCCTTACGGCATCGACTATTACAGCGATCATCTGCTGGGGGTTATCCAGTCTCTGGATTTGAAGAAGGTCTTTGTTTCGGGAGAATCGTTGGGCGGCTGGGTAGCGGCATGGTTTGCCGCTCATCATCCGGAGTATGTGATGGGTTTGGTCTTAAACACCCCGGGGAATGTGAACAACAAGCCCGATGTCATGCAACGGCTGAAGGAATCGACCTTGAAGGCGGTGCTCGAGGCCAACTATGAGAATGTAAAAACAAGATTGGAATGGCTCATGTACGACAAAAGCCAAGTGACCGAAGAGCTGATCGAGGCGCGCTATAAAATTTATACCCAGCCGTCCTATCGGGAAGCCGTTCACCATATCGTCTATCTTCAGGATATTGAAGCAAGAAAACAATACAGCTGGGACCCGTCGTGGTGCGGCAAAATCAATGTGCCTACCTTGCTTGCGTGGACCGATCATGATCCGACCTCGACGGTGGAAGAAGCCAAGCCGATTCAGGACATGATTCCGAACAGTGAATTAAGCGTGATGCTGGACGCCGGTCATTGGCCGCAATGGGAGAAGCCCGAGGAGTTCAACCAGATTATTATTGACTTTTTATTAAAGGATAAAAACTAGGAAGCAGTGTCATCATATTGCTATAGAAAGAGGTTTTTCCTTTGACGAATGAAGCCAAAGTTGTGATAGATCAGGCCTACCGGCATTTGCTGCAAGCGGAAGAGCGGAGACAAATGGTCGCGCCGTTGACGGATATATATCCCCATCTAACGGTGGATGACGCCTATCAAATTCAATTGAAGGGAATCGCCCGCAAGCTGGGAGAAGGCCGTCAAATTGTAGGCAAAAAGATTGGCCTCACGTCGGTCGCCATGCAGGAGCTGCTGGGAGTGGACCAGCCGGATTATGGCCACCTATTGGACCATATGGAAGTAAGCAACAGGGGGATGATCCCTGTGAGCAGCTTGTTCCAGCCAAAGGCCGAAGCGGAGATCGCTTTTGTACTCCATACGGATCTGAAGGGCCCGTCTGTCACTGTGGAGGATGTACTGAACGCAACGGAGTATATCGTTCCCGCATTGGAAATTGTGGATAGCCGAATTACCGATTGGACCATTAAATTAGAGGATACCATCGCAGATAATGCATCCAGCGGTCTCTTTGTATTAGGGAATGAAACCTTTTCCGCCAAGGAAATGGATTTGACGAAAGTAACGATGGATTTGCTTCGCAACGGGCAATTCATCAATAGCGGGTCTGGCTCGGCCGTCCTGGGTAACCCGGCAGCATGCGTAGCCTGGCTGGCCAATGCCTTGCATGACTACGGCGTCAGATTGGAAGCGGGAGAAGTCATTTTATCCGGTGCACTTTCGGCAGCTATTGCAGTACAGCAAGGAGATCGCGTGACAGCGGATTTCCATCATCTCGGTACAGTCGAAGTGACCTTTATTTAAACTTCCGGCCACGATGGCGCAAGTCTTCGGGATTTGCGGATCAGCGTTTATGCGTTCAGCGGGTTTTCCAAGAAGGGAGACTCGCTGAACTTCATTACCTTTAAGAAGAGAGGCTATGAACATGGATGAAATGAAAGCGTATACAGGAACGCGCACCTCGGGTAAGGCTTGGATGATGATTGTATTCTTGTTTGTTCTCACCGTCATAAGCAACGCTGATAAAGCCGTCATCGGCTTTGCATCCGTGAAGATTATAGACGAATTGGGCTTGTCTCCGGCACAGTGGGGACTTGTCGGCAGCGTATTTTTCTGGTTATATGCAGTATCGGCCGTGCTGATGGGGGCATTGTCCGACCGGATGGGAACCAAGCTTACTATCACCATCATGGCCGCTGTTTGGGCGGTAGTTCAATTTTCAACCTTGTTTGTGTACAGCTTTTCGTTTTTGCTGATTACCCGGCTTATTCTGGGGGCAGGCGAAGGTCCGTCGTATTCTTTGGCGATGACGACAGCCTCCAAGTGGCTGCCGAAGGAAAAGCTCGGGCTTGGCCTAACGCTGGTTTCCATCGGAGGCCCTCTCGGGGTAGCGATGTCCGCGCCGTTATTAATTCAAATGATTACAGCCTTCGGATGGCGTTCGGCTTTTTTGGCTACAGGGATTGTCGGCTTGATCTGGATCGCTTTGTGGGTCTTGTTTGCCAAGGAGAGCCCGACTTCCGCTAAGACCACAGAGACCCCTGCCAAGGAACAGGCTGTGCCCGCTGCAGCGCCCTCGAAATTTATGCCGATCTTGTTCTCCAGAAGCTTTATCATCATTGCGTTGTGCGGACTTGCGACTTATTGGTCCTATACAATTGGTCTGGTATGGCTCCCCAACTATTTTGCCAAGGTGCGCCATTTGAGCGCAGGGGAATTGAAGGTGGCGGTGACTTTGCCGTGGATTATGATCACGCTGTCCCAGCTGCTGTTTTCTTCCGTTTCGGATTGGCTTTACCGTAAAACGAGGAACATGGTTCGTTCCCGGGTGTTTATTCTGGGGCCGGTGCTGATCGCCGCGGCATTATGCTATTACTTCGGGACCGTCGTGGCTTCCAGCACACTTACTGTGGCTTTGCTGTCCCTGGGACTTACCTTCGGCTGCATTACGCTGGTCATCGGACCGGCTATTCTGGTGGATATCGTTCCGGCGATGCATCAAGGTAAAGCCCAAGGCGTATTTATGGCCTTCGCCTCCCTCGGCGGCGTCATTGCTCCGTATGTTACGGGCAAGCTGGTTCAGGTTTCCGCCGATCAGGCGACCGGCTTCAATAATGCGTTCCAGCTTGTCGCTTTGATTTTACTGGTCATCGGTTTCTTTGCCTGGGTTGCGGTGCGTCCGAAAGAGAGGGAAACGGGCGCTTTGCTGTCCCAGGAGCTGACAAAAGTTCCCGACACCCATTAAGGGGGAACCGAAGTTGAATATTGGGGTACGAATAGGCCGATGGTTTAGGATCAGAACGCTTCGCGTCAAGCTGATTTCCGTTTCCTTACTGCTGCTGGCAGCGCCCAGTCTGACGATAGGACTTGTCGGTTATCATCTGTCCAAGCAATATTTGAACCAGGCCGGAGAAGTTCAGTTAAGCAACGAGGTTCGGCAAATTATCGGCATGATTGAGCTGATGGATGCCGAGGTCGCAAAAGGCTCGCTAACGATGGACGAAGCGCAGGAAAACGTGAGAAGGTTTGCGCTGGGAGCCAAGGACAAGGAAGGCCACCGGCCCTTGAACAAAAATATTCGTCTCGGTGCCAACGGGTACCCGTTTATATTGAATGATCAATCCGTCAGCCTGGCTCATCCCTTCATCGAAGGGCAAAATACGGCAAACATTAAAGATGCCGGAGGGAGCTTGGCTCTGGATGAGGAGATGGGTCTGCCGATCACCCAAGCGTTTATCCTGAAAGCGAAGGCGGGCGGCGGATTTACTTATTATCATTGGGCCCTGCCGAACAGCACGAAGCTGGGGATGAAGATCACGTACAGTCAGCAGGAACCGCGCTGGAACTGGATTGTGTGTGCAAGCACGTACATGGAGGATTTCAACAGCAGCGCAAACCAAATTTTGTATGTGCTTATGTTCACGCTCGGTTTCTTTCTTTTGGCCGGCGGCGTTCTGGTTTGGATTCTGGCCAACCAAATGACCCGGCCGATTGTGAAGGTGGCGTCGCAGGTGAAGCGTATTTCGGAAGGGGATCTGACCGTTGAGGCGATTCGCGTGAAGAACCGGGATGAAACAGGGCAGCTGGCGGAGGATTGCAATAAGATGACAGTCCACTTGAAGCATTTCATTTCGGAGGTCGGACAAAGCGTCCGGTTGGTGGCCGAATACTCCGAGCAATTGTCGGCAAGCGCGGAGCAGACCAGCAGAGCGAGCGAGCACATTGCCCAAACCGTGCAGGATGCGGCGGCAGGCTCGGAACGGCAGGCCAAGAGCGCCGAGGATAGCTATCGCGTTATGAATGAGATGTCATCCGGCATTCAAGGGATCGGCTCGGAAGCGCAGCTGATGTTGACGGGGGCAGTCGAGGCGGCAGACAGAGTAGCGGCGGGCACCGAGGCGGTGTCCCGGTCTGTCCGGCAGATGAACGCGATTCAACAAAATGTGAAGGAGCTTACCCGCGTAATGAGAGAAGTGGGGGCTTGCTCCCAGGAGATCCGGAGCACGATCCAGGTGCTCACGGAGATTGCCGCATCCACAAACTTGCTGTCGTTGAACGCTTCGATCGAGGCGTCCCGTGCCGGTGAGCAGGGCAAAGGGTTCGCAGTGGTAGCCCGGGAGGTGCGCAAGCTGGCGGAGCAGTCCTCCTTATCAGCGGAGCAAATAGGTGATGTGATCGTTCGGATGGAGAATGTAACCGAGCAAGCGCTGCGGTCCATGCAAGCTACGGCCCGTGAAGTAGCGCTTGGAATTGATGTCGTTCAATCGGCGGGAAGCTCGTTTGAAGCGATTCAGGTATCTGTTGAGAAGGTTTCGGACCAGATGGAGCATGTGTCTGCGATGGCACAGCAGATGACGGCCGGTGCCGTGCAAGTCGTGGGATCGACCCGGCTCGTCGCTGAGGTGGCGGAGGCGGCCGTTTCCGGTATGAGCGAAGTGATGGCGGATACCGAAGAGCAAATGGCGTCAATGGAGGAAATATCGGCTTCCGCTGCAGCGTTGGCCAAAATGTCGGAGGATTTGCTTGCTGTCGTAGCCCATTTTAAATATGAGCCTCCCAGCCGCAAATAGCGATAGGAGCATGGAGCCTTGGAATCATTTCTAAGGCTTTTTTTGCGCAGATAACCTTGAAAATTAGCGCGGTCGTTTATCCTTGTTGAAAAATAGAGCATTCTATTTGATATATTATGTCACAAATCCGTCATCTTTTTGTTGATTCAAAAGTTTTTGATCCGTTATAAATACTTTTTATTGTACAATATTCGTTATATAGTATACACTAAAAACATATAAGACGTCATATATAACACCTCAGGGAGGAATCACAATGAAACCAGGATTAGGAATTAGCGGCATGGGACGAATCGGAAGACTGCTTGTTCGAATGATCTGCTCCAACAAGCAAGCTGCGAATCAATTGAAAGTCATTAATAGCATTTATCCTGTAGAAACGATTGCTCACCTGTTGAAATACGATACCGTTCATGGTCGCTGGGATGCCGATATCGCCGTCATGGACGGAAATCTCGTCATTAACGGCAATGCCATCCGCATTACGTATGAGAGAGATCCCGCCGATATCGCCTGGGCCCGTTACGGAGTGGAGCTGGTCGTGGATGCGACAGGCAAATTTACGAATCGGGAGGGAGCCGGCAAGCATCTGGAAGCCGGAGCGTCGCACGTCTTGGTTACGGCGCCGGGCAGCCAGCTGGATTTGACCGTTGTGATGGGAGTAAACGATCACCGCTTTGACCCGCGGGAGCATCGGCTGTTATCGGCAGCCTCATGCACAACGAACTGCCTCTCTCCTGTGCTGCATGTACTGGATCAAGCCTTTGCTGTCCAATCAGGCTGGATGACGACGGTGCATTCCGTTACATCCGATCAGAACCATCTGGATAACCCGCATAAGGATCTTCGCAGAGCCCGCGCGTGCATGAGCTCGATTGTCCCTACAACGACCGGTGTCGGGAAGGCGCTGGCCGACGTGCTTCCGCATTTGTCAACGAGCATTCAAGGCATGTCCCTCCGAGTGCCGACGCAGGACGTATCGCTTATCGACCTGACGGTCATGGTGTCGGAGCCGACTACGCTGGAGCAAGTGAAAATGGTGCTGAAGCAGGCATCGCAAGGGAAGCTTTCTCCTTATTTGGGCTATACCGAAGAGCCGCTGGTTTCCTCCGATTATATCGGCTGCTCCAAGTCGGCTGTCATCGATGGGGAGTCCTTGATGGTAATGAACAACCAGATTAAAGTACTGGCCTGGTACGACA
Source organism: Paenibacillus rigui (assembly GCF_002234615.1). Classification (GTDB taxonomy): domain Bacteria; phylum Bacillota; class Bacilli; order Paenibacillales; family NBRC-103111; genus Paenibacillus_S; species Paenibacillus_S rigui. Next base: position 55,593 of record NZ_NMQW01000011.1, read on the forward strand.
ATGAGTGGGGCTACTCCAGCCGGGTTGTAGAACTGGTAGAGCTGATGACAGAAAGGATGAGCCAGCTATGCAAAACACCTCTCATGGCCTAGATTTAGGAGCCATCGTCTGCAAGCATTGTGAAGAGCTCATCGATACGTTTGACGCTGAAAAAGTGACGACCTACTATTCGGATTGCCAAAGTAACGAATGCAGGAAAGGAAGAAGCCGTGTGAAGCAGCATCGTAATTTATCCGTTTCCGAGCTGATCCAAAAAGCTTTGGAGCGGAACGAAGGCACCCTGGCGTCGACTGGCGCGCTGCGGGCTTTAACAGGAAAGTATACGGGGCGTTCCCCCAAGGACAAATACATTGTGCAAGAGCCTTCCGTATGGTCGGCAGTTGATTGGGGAAGCGTGAATCAGCCTATTTCCAGAGAGAACTTCGACCGGCTTTATGAAAAGGCACTCCGCTACATGGAGGACAAGGAGCTTTACATCTTCGACGGCTTTGCCGGAGCCGATCCGCTGAACAGGCTTCCTATCCGGGTCATCAACGAATATGCTTGGCACAACCTGTTCGCCCGCCAGCTGTTCATCCGCCCGACAGACGAGGAATTGAACACCCATCGTCCTGCGTTTACCGTTATCGCGCTGCCTGGCTTCAAGGCGGATCCTGCTGCGGACGGCACGCGTTCCGATACCTTCATAGGTATTTCCTTTGAGAAAAAGGTCGTGCTTATCGCGGGAACCGAATATGCCGGTGAGATGAAAAAATCCATTTTCAGCGTATTGAATTACCTGCTTCCTTCCAAAGGCATTATGCCGATGCACTGCTCGGCCAACGTCGGTGAAGCGGGAGACGTAGCCCTGTTCTTCGGCCTATCCGGTACCGGCAAAACGACGCTTTCGGCCGACAGCAACCGAAGATTGATTGGTGATGACGAACACGGCTGGACGGACCAGGGGGTCTTTAACTTCGAGGGCGGGTGCTATGCAAAGTGCGCCAATCTTTCCGAAAAAAATGAGCCTCAAATATGGCGCGCTATCGGGCAGGGCACGGTTTTGGAAAATGTAGCCCTGGATCCGACAACGGGAGTCGCCGATTATTATGATACCCAGTTGACGGAAAATACACGCGCCGCGTATCCAATGGAGGCTATTGCCAATGCCGTCATTCCTGGAATCGCAGGCCATCCCAAAGTGATTATATTCTTGACGGCGGATGCTTTCGGCGTCCTGCCTCCGATCGCGAAGCTTACCAAGGAGCAGGCGATGTATCACTTTTTATCAGGGTATACCTCGAAGCTGGCCGGAACGGAGCGGGGAGTGACGCAGCCGGAGGCTACATTCTCTTCTTGCTTCGGAGCGCCGTTTCTTCCGCTGCACCCTTCGGTTTATGCCAATATGCTGGGGCGTAAAATCGAACAGCATCAGGTCAGAGTGTACCTGGTGAATACAGGCTGGACCGGAGGGGCATATGGTGTAGGGAAGCGGATGGACCTGGCCCATACCCGGAGGATGGTCACGGCTGCTTTGGATGGAAGCATCGAGCAGGCTTCGTTTACGGCGGACCCGATTTTTGATTTACTGTGCCCCGATACGGTCCCGGGGGTTCCAAGCGAAGTGCTGCAGCCCATGAACACCTGGTCCTGCAAGGACTCTTATGAGAAAGCAGCACGTCAATTGCTTGAGCTGTTCAAGGAAAATTATAAGAAGCATACCGTGCTTCAGGATTAACGGTATTAGCTCATGAATAAAATAGCATCTCTCCAAAGCTGTCGGCAGCTCGATTTCGAGTCCGGCAGCTTTGCTGCGTTTACGTTAAAAAGGAACAAGGGCATAGGTCACAAGAGGGAAGACCTTGCATGTGAGGGAAACATTTCCGAAAATATTGTCGAATTAAGGAGGGATTTATCGAAAAAAGTCGAATTGATGGGATTATATTGAAAATGAACTTATTACAGGGGTGAGACGAATGAAATGGTTTATCAATTTGAAAGTGTCGGTGAAATTAATCTCTTCTTTTCTGGTTATTGCCCTGATTTTGGCTGTGGTCGGCATCTATTCCATTCAGAACTTACATATGATGGAAGGCAATATGCAGGAAATGTACGGCAATAATCTGATCTCAGTCCGCGATCTTTCGGCCACACAGATCAATTATGAGAAGCTGAAGGTAAGGCTGCGGGATATCAGCCTGGCGCAGACCAAAGAGGATAAGGACAAGGTTGCCCAGGAAATTCCGGCTTTACGCAAAGAGCTGCTGGATAAAATGAACTCTTACCAAAATACCGAACTGACCAAGCCGGAGCAGGATCAAGTGAAGGCCTTCCAAACGTCGTATCCGGTTTACGAAAAGCTGTTTGACACCGCGATTCAATTGGCATACCAAAAGGATCCGTCGGAATTCATCAAGTTTAAAAACGGCCAGCTGGCCGAGGAGGAAGGCAAGGTGCGGGACAGTCTCGTCAACCTGATCAGTATTAATGTGAAGCTGGCCGAGGCAACGAAGACGGAATCACTGGCAGCCTATGATTCGGCACGCACAATTACCATTATTGTGGTCATCGCTTCGTTTCTTTTCAGCATCGGGATGGGGTATGCCATTGCCCGTTCTATATCCCGGCCGCTCAACAAGATGGTTTCTCTGGTCTCCAAGGTGGCCGGCGGCGATCTTCGGGAACAATCCGATATCGACAGTAAGGATGAGGTCGGCCAGCTGTCTGCCTCTCTGAACCGGATGGTGGATCATTTAAGGGGGCTGATCGGCGGTGTGATTCAATCTTCGCAAAGTGTTGCTGCCGCGTCGGAGCAAATCTCCGCAAGCACGCAAGAAATTGCAGGCAGCAGCTCGAGTCAGGCACAATCGGCTACCTCGATTACGGAGCTGTTCAAGGAGCTGTCCTTAGCCATTGATTCGGTTGCCCAAAGCGCGGAGCAAGCCGCCACGCTTTCCGATGCGACTGTGCAAACGGCCAAGGAAGGCGGAAGCGTCGTCGAAGCCTCCATTGAAGGCATGAAGCAAGTGAACGTGTCCATGTCCCGATTGGAGGAGGACTCGCTCAAAATCGGAGATATTATCGAAGTGATTGACGATATTGCGGATCAAACCAATCTGCTTGCTTTGAATGCGGCGATTGAAGCCGCCAGAGCTGGAGATCAAGGCCGGGGCTTTGCGGTGGTAGCCGATGAAGTCCGGAAATTGGCGGAAAGAAGCAGCCAGGCGACCAAAGAAATCACCTCCATTATTAAAGCGATGCAGCAGAATACGAAGCAAAGCGTCATGGCGGTGACGGAGAGCGTGGCCCAATCGTCCCGGACCGGGGAGGCTTTTACCAAAATCGCTGCCATGGTCAGTGAATCCTCGCAGAAGGTCAATGAAATTGCTGCCGCTTGCGAAGAAGAGGCAGCTCAAGCGTCCGAAGTCATGAGATCGGTGGAAACGATCGCGGCAAGCAGCGAGGAGTCGGCGGCGGCATCGGAAGAGACAGCGGCAACCTGCCAGTCATTGGCCCTGTTAGCCGATGAATTAAATACCTCCATTGCTATTTTCAAGGTTAACTAAATCGATACGGAGTGATAGCATGAGCACCGTTCGGCAGGAGCAGTTCATAGAGATGGCCATCGGGCAGGAGCACTATGCCATTGGCATCGACCGGATCCGGGAAATTATCCGGTTGCAAAATATAACGGCAATTCCCCATTCCAGACCGCATGTCAAGGGAGTGATCCATTTACGGGGCAATATCGTGCCGGTGATCAGCTTGCGAATATTATTAGGGCTGCCGGAGGATAAGCCGACAAAGGCTGCGCGCATCGTCATTGTCAAGGATGGGGACGAATCGGTCGGTGTTATCGTGGACCGCGTGACCCAGGTTGCCGTATATTCGTGCCTGCACGTCCCGCCTGACAGCGGGGAGGACAGCCAGTCTTATGTGCAGCGAATCGGACAAAACGATCGGCATCTGGCGGCTATTCTGAATATGGATAAAATATTGAATAAGTAAAAAAAAAATCCAGCTCCCCATCGAGCTGGATTTACTTTTTTTCCGGACCTATACGTCCGCTGCACACCGAAAGCCGATGTTGCTGGAGGCACTGTCGGGGGTGTTGGAGCTTCTTGCGCCGACTCTGTAGCGGTTGCAGTAGGATTTATGACATAAGAACGAGCCGCCTCGCATTACCCGCTTGTCCCCACGCACAGGCCCGGCCGGATTGCTGCGCGGTCCGGTAAGATGCCAATCGGGGCTGAACCAGTCGGAGCACCATTCCCACACATTGCCGGATACATTATAGAGCCCGTATCCGTTAGGAGGAAAGGAGTGAACGGGAGCCGTTCCGAGGAACCCGTCGGACAGGTTGTTCTTTTCGGGAAATTTCCCCTGCCATATGTTGCACATATGCTGGCCGTCCTGCTTCAGCAAATCCCCCCAAGGGTACCTCTTCTGAACCAGACCGCCGCGTGCGGCGTATTCCCATTCGGCTTCGGTAGGCAGACGCTTGCCCGCCCAGGAGCAGTATGCCGCGGCATCGTTCCAGGAAATATGGGTTACAGGATGGTCCATGACTTCTTCGATTCCTGAGCTTGGGCCGTACGGATGCTTCCAATCCGCGCCTTCAACGACCCACCACCAAGGGGTCTGCTGTGCGGCATTGGTTACGTTTGCTCTATCCGCTTCGGCCACCAGCAGGTGAAACACGTACGACCAGCCGAACGCTTCGGATTCCGTCTTGTACCCGGTTTCCTTCACAAAGGCTTGAAACTGTTCGTTGCTCACTGTATACGGATCGATATAAAAAGGCTTGAGCGTGATTTCTCTGACAGGTCCTTCGCCATCGGAAGGAAATCCTTCCTGGTCGTCCGTTCCCATAAGGAAAGCTCCGCCGGGCAGGTATATCATGTGATCCTTAGAGGATAGCTCGTGACGCGCGGCAGGAGCCGGCTCCTGCGCCGTTTGAGGTGCTTCAGAGCTTCTGCTGATGCTGCAGCAGGAGGGGAGATTTGGATCGGATGAGCTCATCATCATGTACCTACTTTCTCATCGGCTTGTGCCGATTATATTCCTGATTATAGTTTACTTTGGATCTATGGCTTGCAGCAACCAAAGAAAACACAAAGAAAACACAAGGACTGTAAAAGAAACTCCATTGCGGCAAACAGCCTCCGATTATACGATAGTAGCATACCAAATATACAGCAGGTTGGCATGTAACGGATGTGCAATTGACAAGGAGGGGCCAGCATGGCAAGCAAAGTTCAAGCAATGGATGGTGTAGGGTATAAGGCCAGACCGGGCAGAGGAATGTTATCCTACATGTGGAAGTTTAGAACGCTCTATTTCATTTCGATTCCGGGGATCATTTATTTCTTTATTTTTAAATATATCCCGCTGTTCGGATCCGTCATCGCTTTTCAGGACTACAACATTTTTCAAGGCATTATGGGCAGTAAATGGGTAGGCTTGGCGCATTTCGAAAAAATGTTCGCGCATTACGATTTTTTGCGTATTTTGAAAAACACGCTTCTCATCGGACTGTACGATCTCATCTTCGCTTTTCCGGCTCCGATCATTCTTGCGCTGCTGCTAAATGAGCTTAGAGTCATTGTGTACAAGCGGGTGCTTCAGACGGTAGTGTACATGCCGCACTTCTTGTCCTGGGTTATTGTCAGCGGGATCGCGATTGGTATTCTGTCCCCGTCGACAGGGATTGTGAATCAGTTCCTCAGCTGGCTCGGCTTTGAGCCGATTTATTTTCTCGGTGAAGACTCGTATATCCGGTCCATTCTCATCGGTGCAGGCATGTGGCGGGATTCCGGTTACGGGACGATTATTTATTTAGCCGCGCTGGCGGGCATAAATCCTGACCTGTACGAGGCAGCTGAGGTGGATGGTGCGAACCGCTGGAGGCAGACGATCTCGATTACGCTTCCTTCGCTAATGCCAACGATCGTGATTTTGTTCCTGATGCATATCGGCAAGTTTCTCGATTTTGGGATCGAGCGGGTGCTGGTATTCCTCAATCCGCTGAATATCGTAAACGGCGAGATCCTGGATACGTATATTTATAAAGCCGGTTTGCTGGGTCAGCAATACAGCTATACGACCGCTATCGGTTTGTTCAACTCCATTGTCGGTTTGACGCTCATCGTCGTGGGCAACATGCTCAGCAAGAAAGCAACCGGAGAAGGACTCTACTAACCAGAAGAGAGGTGTCTACTACCTATGAGAAAAGCAACCCCGGCCTGGCAGGCGTTTAATATAGCGAATTTGACATTCCTGACGTTACTTGCGCTATTGCTGTTTCTGCCGTTTCTAAATGTCATCGCCCAATCGTTAAGCGACTCGAACGCGATCATAGCAGGGAAGGTCGTCTTCCTCCCCGTAGACTTTACGACAATCAACTATGAATATGTATTCAGCGATGCAGCCATCTGGCGGTCCATCGGTGTAACCGTATACATTACCGTAATGGGCACGCTCATTAACTTACTCGCGACCGCATCGCTCGCGTATCCTGTATCCCGACCGGAGTATGTGGGACGCAAAGCGGTCATTATTTTCATCCTGATTACGATGGTATTCTCTGCGCCGCTCATTCCGAACTTTATCCTGATGAAGAATTTGAACCTGGTGAACTCCTTGTGGGCCCTGATGCTGCCAGGTGCGATCAGCGCATTCAACTTCTTCGTGATGAGATCGTTCTTCCTGCAGCTTCCTTCCGAGCTGATTGATTCGGGACGTATCGACGGCTGCGGAGAGCTTCGCATGATCTGGAGCATCGTCCTGCCGCTTTCGAAGCCGGTCATGGCCTCACTGGGTATTTTCTACGCTATCGGCCATTGGAATACTTATATTGCAGCACTGTATTACATCAACAAGCCGCAATTGTGGCCTTTGCAGGTCAAGCTGCGCCAATTGATTCAATCCGACGATATTTCGATCGACCCGAATGCCTCCCAATTCAGCTCGCTTGCCCATATGAATCCCGAGGGCATCAAGATGGCGACAATTATCGTGGCAACCATACCGATCATTCTGATTTATCCGTTCCTGCAAAAGCATTTCGTTAAAGGAATGATGGTCGGCTCGGTCAAATCGTAAGCGGTACAATAGGCAGGTTCTTCGCATCATCCCCTCGGGGGAGGACAGCAAAAGCGCAGCCCCATCCACATTCGATGTGGAGAGGGTGGCGCTTTTTTTGTGTCTGAACCCGGCAGTGCCCTGCCCCGCAGTCAGTTTCAATCCTCACCTCCAGAAAAGTTGTTGACATGAAAATGCTTATTAAATAAAATAAAAACGTATTAGCAAAACGTATTAGCATAACGTTTTAGCAAAGAGAAATAACTTATTCAATTCGCCAAACCTCCGGGAAAAAACGGAATATCGGATAGCGAGGGAGACGCCATATGACAATGAATATATCGCAAGGAGTTTGGCCTACGATGGTGACTCCTTTTACGGAGCGGAACGAGATCGATTACGCTGCACTGGAGAGAGCGATAGAATGGTATATCGCCAAAGGGGTGGACGGATTGTTCGCTGTCTGCCAGTCGAGTGAGATGTTTTACTTAAGCTTGGAGGAGCGGGTCCAGCTTGCGGCCTTCGTCAAGGAGAAATCGGCCGGCCGCGTTCCGGTCATTGCCTCCGGCCATATTTCGGATGCATTTGAGGATCAGGTTCAAGAGCTGAAGGCCATTGCCGGCACGGGGATCGACGCGTTGGTGTTAATTACAAACCGGCTCGCTCCGGAGGACGAATCGGATGAGGTGTGGAAGGCGAATTTGGAAAAGCTTCTGGCCGAGCTGCCGGAAACGACGCCTCTCGGTTTTTATGAATGTCCGTATCCCTACAAACGGCTGATTTCCCCTGAGCTGCTGAAATGGTGTGCGGAAACGGGCCGCTTCCTGTTCCTTAAGGATACGAGCTGCGATGTAGCTCATATGAAGGCCAAATTAAAGGCTGTCCAAGGGACGGGCTTGAACATTTATAATGCGAATTCCGCTACGCTGCTCGAAACGCTAAAGCTGGGGATTACAGGCTACAGCGGAGTGATGGCGAACTTCCATCCGGAGCTGTATGTAAGGCTCATGCGCCATGGGGCCAACCGCTCTGAGGAAGCGGAGCAGCTCATCAGCTTCTTAAGCATTGCTTCTTTCATCGAAAAGCAGCTGTACCCGGTAAACGCGAAATATTACCTCATGCTGGAAGGGGTCTATACAAATTATGACTGCCGCTCCAAAAATCATCGCGAATTCACGGCAACGAACCGGCTTGAGGTTGAGCAGCTGCGCCGGTTGACGCAATCGTTTCTTTCATAGGACCATCATGACAAAAAGGAGGGGCATTAGATGAATAAACGTTACGCCATTGGTGTGGATTATGGAACGGAATCCGGCAGGGCGCTGCTCGTCGATGTGGAGAACGGGCGGGAGGTTGCGGCTCATGTCACCCCGTATCCCCACGGCGTCATGGACGAGCGATTGCCCGGTTCCGGAGCTCTGTTAGCGCCGGATTGGGCGCTGCAGCATCCGGACGATTACTTGGAGGTACTGAGACAATCGGTTCCGGCGGTGCTTGAAGCCTCGGGTGTGGACCCGGAGCAAGTCATCGGCATCGGGATCGATTTTACGGCTTGTACGGTGCTTCCCGTAGATGAGCAGGGCGAGCCGCTATGTTACCAGGAGGCGCTAAAACATGAGCCGCATGCCTATGTAAAGCTGTGGAAGCATCATGCGGCACAGGAGGAGGCGAACCGGATTAACGCTGCGGCTGAGAAGCTGGGCGCCGCTTTTTTAAGCAGATACGGCGGCAAAACCTCCTCGGAATGGCTGGTGGCTAAGGCGTGGCAGGTATTGAATGAAGCGCCGGCGCTTTACGAGCGAACAGACCGGTTTATGGAAGCAGCGGACTGGGTCGTGCTGCAAATGACCGGCAGTGCCGTTCGCAGCAGCTGCTGCGCGGGGTACAAGGCTTTCTGGCATAAAGCGGACGGCTATCCCGATCAAGATTTCTTCCGCGCTTTGGACCCGAGGCTGGAGTCTTTTGTTGAAACCAAGCTTCGCGGGGAAGTTGTATCATTAGGCTCCAAGGCTGGCGAGCTGACGGCCGAGGCGGCAGCCATGATGGGGCTGCGGCCTGGTACCGCGGTAGCCGTCGGCATTATCGACGCCCATGCGGGGGTTCCCGGGACAGGTGCGGTGCGTGCCGGGCAGATGGTCATGGCAATGGGAACGTCGCTCTGTCATATGCTGCTGAGCGACAAGGAAATTCACGCCGAGGGCATCTGCGGTGTAGTAGAGGATGGCATTATCCCGGGACTGTACGGGTACGAAGCGGGACAGCCGGCTGTCGGCGATATTTTCGGATGGTATGTGGAGCAAGCTGTCCCTGCTTATATGAAGGAGGCGGCGGATCAAGCAGGCATCAGCGTGCATGCCTATTTGGAGCGTAAGGCTGCGGAATTGAAGCCGGGTCAGCACGGATTGCTTGCCCTTGATTGGTGGAACGGCAACCGGACGGTGCTCGTCGATGCGGATTTGAGCGGAATGATCGTAGGCCTGACCCTGCAAACGAAACCGGAGGAAATCTACCGCTCTTTGCTGGAAGCGACGGCGTTCGGCACGCGTAAAATTATTGACACGTTCACGCAGGCAGGCATTGAGGTGAGCGAGCTATTCGCATGCGGTGGCCTTCCGCAGCGCAACCGGCTGCTAATGCAGATTTATGCGGATGTCACCGGCCGGGAAATCAAGATTGCCGATTCGGTGCAGACGCCTGCACTTGGAGCAGCGATGTTCGGCGCGGTGGCCGCAGGAACCGGGCGGGGCGGCTATGCCGACATTGCCGAGGCAGCCGCCCGCATGGCGCGAGTACGTGAAGAAACGTACAAGCCGATCCGTGAGAACAGCGAGATTTATGAGGAGCTGTACCGGGAATACAATCGGTTGTACGAGCTGTTCGGCCGTGGCGGTAATGATGTGATGAAATCCTTGAAGCGGATGAAATTGCGTCAAGAGGAAGCCGTGGCTGTACGATAAATTAAATACAGAAAGCAAAGAGCGCAGGTTGCCTAAGAATAGGCAGCATGCGCTCTTTGTTTCCTCTTGACGTTCATTGAACAGTAGTGTGTGGTGCATCGTTCATTCTCCGCCGTTTTTTCCCCAACGAAAAACTGATCGACGCAGCCGCTAACCCGAGACTGACAATGAGGCAGGCCATCCATGGATTATACAGGACGGTGGATGCAGCGTTGATCACTAGTCCCCCCATTCCGGCCCCTGCCGCCAAGCCCAAATGAATAATGGACGTATTCAAGCTGAGAACGAGACTGGACGATTGCGGCGCCTGCTGAATAAAATACGATTGAATAGCCGGACCGCCCACGAACATGGAGCAAATGATGAGGCCGATCAGGATTAATCCTATCCACGTCATACCAGAGCTTAGAGGCAAAAGAGCTAAGGCCGCCACTTGGATGATCATACTGAAAGTAATGACCCGCGAGGCTCCCCAACGGTCGACCCCATAACCGCCCAAGCGCGAGCCGATAGCGCCGAAAGTGCCAAAGACAAGCATGATGAGGCTTATGCTGGACATGTTTAAATGAAAGGTATCTGTTATAAAGGGGGTTAAATAAGTAAAAAGGATCGAATTGCCCGATTCCCTGAAGAAGGTAAGAAACAGGCCGCTGACAATGATCATGCTGCCAAGTACTTTGAATTGCTGCTGAAAGGATACCGGTGCGTCCCCTTCGATTTCGGGAAGAAGGCGCCAGATCACGAATGCAATCACCAGGCTGAACATACATAGAATCATAAAGATGGCATGCCAACTCATCCAGTTCGTGATGGCGATCCCTATAGGGACACCCAGGATCATCGCGGTGCTGAAGCCTAGAACGATTGTGCCGATGGCGCGTCCCAGATTCTCGGCAGGCACCAGCTTGGCTGCAGCACTGAACGCCACAACAAGATAAACACCGGAGCTTACCCCCAGCATCATGCGTGAAGCCATGAGGATCGAAATCTCCGAGCTTCCAAAGCTTAGCAGGCATCCGAGGAGGAAGACAACCAAGGAGCCGAGCAGCACTTTTTTTCGCCCGATCCGGGAAGTAAGTGACACCAAAATGGGGGTTCCAATCGCAAAAGCAAGCGAATATGCTGTAATCAATTGCCCGGCCAAGGCGATGGAAATGTGCAGGTCTTGAGCAATGATGTGGAGGATACCGGATACAACCAGCTCGGAGGTGGCCGTTAGAAATACACCCAATGCAAGAATATAAACAGTCAATCGATTCATTTGAATCATCCCTTCTGGTGGTCTTTGCGGGACCTTTTGACTGTATTATAATAACGTTACATTCATTTTGTAAGAAGGCAAAGTATTTGGACATTATCCAAGTATTTTGACTAACTAACTATAAGTAAGCAGGTGAGAGGGATGGAAACTAATAAAGAAGAAGTTCAGGGCTTCTCCAATATTTGCTCGGTATTGCAAATTCTTGGCGCGAAATGGGCCTTCCTGGTTATTGCCGAGCTGTCTAAAGGTCCGAAGCGATTTAAGCAGCTTCATCGGGATGTCGCCATCATCAAGACGCAGTCGTTAACCGATGTGCTGCGCCACCTGGAGCAGAATGGGATTGTGCTGCGCAAAGTTTTTCCTACGGTACCCGTGTCGGTTGAATATTCCTTAACGGAGAAAGGGCTGGATTTTCAATTGGCTCTACAGGAAATGGAGAAATGGGCGATGAAGTGGGGGAACATGGAGTCGGGAACCAAATGATTTACTTCATTGCAGACCTATGCTTCAACCTCTTATGATGTAAAATATACGAACCGGCGATCAGAATAAATCCGATAATGAAAAATATCCATCCGCTTGCAGGGTCCCCCACAGCTATGCTTGAATACATTGCTCCTGACAAATCAAAAACAAAACCGGCATAAGCCCATTCCTTCAATCGCGGAAATCCCGGTACCAGAATAGCTATTACGCCCAGCAGCTTGGCTATGCCCAGAAATGGGAGAAGGTAAGCAGGGTAACCCAAGTGCTGGAACAAAGCTACGGCATCTGGAACAGACAGAATGTCCGGGAACGACCCAAGACCCATGAGAACGGCCAGCAATCCGGTCAAAATCCAGTAGAATACGGTTGTCTTTTTCATGTTATATGACTTCCTTTCGGTTTGAGCTCAGGATAACCCGCTTGATCAGCAGCTCCCGGCCTTTAAGATGATTTTAATATACCTTATACGGAATATTCCTGTAAAGGAATATTTTAAAAAATGCCGTATGATACTGCCAGGCCCTTATGAATCCGTTTGCAAATTAAGGCGCCAGAAGCAGGAAAGTTGTAAGATCATGTCGAAAATAATGACTAAATGAGTACCTTGCGAGAAAATAATCTTCTTATGGAGCGGCATCTTATGATTGATAATCTGCAAGAATCCTTATTGTCGTTATTTGAATATAACCCGGATCCCTGTTACATTCTGGATCTTCGGGGGAAGTTTATTGCTTTTAATGACGCAACCCTCAAGCTGACAGGATATTCCAAGGAAGAGCTTCTGGCGATGACGTTTCATCCGTTGATTGTGCCGGAACAGCTGGAGGATGTGAGGCGTACTTTTCACACGATTGTTACAATCGGGATGAAGGCGGATTTTGAAGTGATGCTTTATGCCAAGAGCGGAGAGCTGCTGCACCTAAGCGTAACTGCTATGCCGGTCAACATCGGAGGGGAGACCACGGGTGTGATTGGTATGGTGAAGAACTTAACGAAAAGCAAAAGGCTTGAACAATCTCTTCTCAACACCCAAACGCAGCTTAAGAATATATTTGATTCCGTAAAAGTATGTTTATGGTCCCGCCATCTGGTGACGGAAGAAACCCAGGTATCCCCGGCGTGTGAAGTCATTTACGGCTTTTCGCAGCAGCAATTTGTGGACAATCCTTATCTTTGGAAACAAGTGATCTACCCTGATGACCTGCCCGATGTAGAGAAGCGTCAAAGGAGCATGGCGTGCGGTGAAGCCCTCAGTCACGAATACCGTATTGTCCGAGCGGATGGCGAAGTGCGCTGGGTTCATGATTATACGGTTCCTGTATTAAATCAAGCGGGTGCGGTCGTGCGTCTGGACGGGGTCATTTCCGATATTTCAGTCCGTAAAAAAACGGAAGAACGGCTTTATACGCTGGCTTATCATGATGCACTGACGGGACTGCCCAATCGAAGATTTATCCGTGAGCGGATTCGGACGGTGATAGGACAGGCGGAGCGGAAAAGGACGAAGGTGTTCATCCTGTATCTTGACCTTGATGGGTTTAAGTCGATCAATGATTCTTTGGGCCATTCAGGCGGAGACCGGCTGCTGCAAAGAGTGTCCAAACGGATCACCCGCTGCCTCAGGCAGGGAGACCCTATCGCGCGCATCGGCGGGGATGAATTTGCGATTATTTTGGAAGAAGCGACAGAGACGGATGTTGAGCTCATTGCAGACCGCATTTTGGAGGCGGTTGCCAAGCCGTTTCGGATGACACACCAAGAGTTTATTGTTACAACCAGTATAGGCATCAGCGTATATCCCGAGCATGGCGATCATCATGAGCCTTTGTTTAAACGGGCGGATCAGGCCATGTATTTCGCGAAAGAAAAGGGAAAAAATCAAATTCAGTGGTTCAATCAAGAAATTTCAGACAAGGTTGAGCGAAGGCTGATGCTGGAGCAAGGGCTAAGAAAGGCGCTGCTTCAGGAAGAATTCGTTCTGTATTACCAGCCTATTGTGAATGTTGTGACGAAACGGATTGTTGGGACGGAGGCGCTCATTCGCTGGAAGCATGCCGCGGGATTAATTTCTCCATTGGAATTTATTCAGATCGCCGAGGAATTGGGCCACATCGTCCAGATCGGGGAGTGGGTGCTTCGAACCGCATGTATTCAAAATAAAATGTGGCAGGGCCTCGCCCGGGAAAGCCTGTTTGTGTCCGTCAATTTGTCCGTGCGGCAGCTGGAGCAAGATGGCTTCGTCGAGTCGCTTCAAGCGATATTGGAGGAGACGGAGCTGGATCCCCGGTATTTGCACGTTGAAATTACAGAGAGTGCGGCCATCAAAAATATACATCAAGCCCTTACCGTACTGCAAACGTTGAGCAGCCTGGGGGTATCGATATCCATTGATGATTTTGGAACCGGCTATTCTTCCCTTAGCTACCTGGAAAAGCTCCCGATACATACGCTTAAAATAGATCAAATGTTTATTCGTTCGAACCAGATGGCCATCATTAAGGCGATTATTGCGATGGCGAACAGTCTGAACCTATGTGTGATTGCAGAAGGGGTAGAAACCAAAGAGCAGCTGCGGCGAATTCGTGACATCGGCTGCTCCGATATGCAGGGGTATTGGTTCAGTGAACCGGTGCAACCGCAGATTATCGAGTCATTCTTGCTTGATACGGATCTCTGGAGTCGTTTCTTGGAAAAGGCCTAAGACAGCCTGTACCCTAAAAATAGGCCCTGAACCGGCTATTTTGCTACCGGAGGACCAGGCCGGTAGCCGATCTTCGGCATTTGGCTTCGATTGTGGGTCATAGGGACTGCTTTGAACCGGGTCATGGAAGGATTACCGGGACTTAAGACAGCTTTTAACGGCTGTCTTTTTATTTTGGCCGTGATTTAATGCTCTGAATGAAGGGAATACAGGTAATCAAAGAAGCGATTTTGCTCAAAAGAACACTTATTTCTTGCTAACAAACAGTGTCAAATAATGACAAATTATGCCCTTTTTATGATGTATGATTAGAAAATGAGCTTTCCAAAATTTGTACAAAGTATGGTGAGGGTGAAAATGAAAAAAGGTTGGCTGTTATGTTTAATTCTGATTGGCGTCATGCAGTTAAGTGCCGCCGCGGCGTCGGATGCGGATAATTCCGTATACACGCTGGTTCCGAAGGACTGGAACATTTACAACGACGGGACACACCCCGTAGAAACGACCAAAGGACTGAATGACGCATTGCAGTGGGCGCACGACAACGGGAAAAAGGTGTTCCACGTTCCGGCGGGGACGTATTTGATCAAAAAACAGGACCCCAAGCTGTCTCTGGATACGAGCGCACGTATTAACATGGTTTCGGATATGACGTTCGAGCTGGACGACAAGGCTGTGATCCAGAAGGAAAGCAACGGCTTCAAAGGCTATCAGACCCTGCATATCGGCTATAGAGCGAACAATGTCACGATCAAAGGGGGAACCTATCGGGGAGATAAGGATACCCATGATTATTCCAGCGGGGGGACCCATGAGGGTGGGTATGGGATCACCACAGAGGGCGCCGTCAACGTGACAATCGATGGGGTGAAGGGCATCAACTTTACCGGGGACGGGTTAGCTATCGGAGGCAAGGGGACGATGGTGCAGGATTTGTATGAAGCAAGCTTCACGTCCGGCGGCATTGACGACAATGGAAATCTGATCAAGGATGCGGCCAAAATACGCACGAAGGCTGCGCTTACGTTTAACCATCCGATCTTCCAGACCGAACGGGAGTTTGAGCTGTCAAATAGGCAGAAGCTGCCGGGCACGTTTGACATTTACTTTTATAAAAAAGATGGGACGTTTCTTTCCAAGCTAAAAGGCCAGAGCATGCGTCAGCTGATGAAAATCCCGGATGGCGCAAATCATTTTTACCTCGTATTCAATCAGCCGGCCAGCACAGGAGCCTATGTGGAGTTTTGGCAGCGGGCCGTTTCCAAGCAGGTAAAGGTGCAAAATTCCGAATTTGCCTTTAACCGCAGGCAGGGCATTACGATAGGCGGGGGAGACCAAATCACGATCGAGAACAACGTTCTCCACGATATCAAGGGCACAGCGCCCCAATCAGGGATTGATGTGGAAGGAGGCTACGGCGAAAACGGCCATTTGAATACGAACATTTTTATTAAAAATAACGAATTTTACAATAACGCCGCTTACGATATCATCCTTTATGATGGTCACGATGCGACGGTGGAAGGGAACCATCTGGCTTCGAAGGGGAAAATCGGACTCGCTGTTTCCCCTCCGTTTACCAAGGCGCTGATTAAAGACAATCATTTCGATGGATCAAGCATTTATGCATACCACGATGTCGAATTCGTCGGCAACAAGATGAACAATTCCTTAACGCACCTGGAAGGGCCGAATTTGAAGCTGGACGGCATGACCTTTACCGACTCCAAGTTCATTATTAGCAGCAAGGATCCGTTCGGCGTAACGGCATCGAACATTACGATGTACAATGAGAAGGGAGGCTCGGAGCTGTCCTTGTGGGTCAATCCGGTTCGGCTGGATCATATCACGATGTACGGGGGCAGTATTTCAGGGGGCGTACCGAATGGGAGCATTATCGAATATTTGAAGGTTCGGGAAACGAGCAGCTTGAATATGCCGCCGGGGACTTACAATTATTGCGATATTGAGTCCTCTACCGCTGGAATTACGCTGGATGGGGCTGGCAAGTACGTATTTGATCAATGCAGCCTGAAGGTGAAGGAAGGCGTGCTGGTGACCCACGAGAATGCCGATTTCACGATGACCGGATCTACATTTGAGATGCTGGACAGACGGTTTGCGCTGAAGGCGGTGAAAGCGGAGAAGCTGCGGTTTGAGAATAACGAAATCTTGTCCGAGCAGCTGACGGCCTCTACCGACTACGCGATTATGATCGGAGATTTTTGGACGCGAAACAATCCTTACCTGGTCAAAGCAGCCGTAATTCAAGGGAACACGATCACAAGTAACATGACGTCCGAAGGCATCTCCACCATATACGCAGGGGTTGGCGCGCCGCAGTACACGATTAAAGACAATACTTTAATCAATGCGAAGCTGAGGCTGCGCACAACGGATATGAATGTCAGCAACATAGAGAAGTAAAGCGAAGCGGTAAACACGAACGTCCGAGTCTGAGGATTCTTTCCCGAGCATGACAGGGGAATCCTAAGGCTCGGACGTTTCTTTTTCGTTACAGCAGCAGGCGGTTGCTACCCTTGGGCCTGGCGTACTTTATGAACCATTTGCATTGGCGTAATGAGAGTGAACTGTTTGAATTCCTTCACAAAATGGGACTGATCGTAATAGCCTTGGAGGTTCACTGCATCTGTTAGCATGGTGTATTGTTTCATGACATAGTACAGAACATGCTGGAACCGGATAATGCGGCTGTACAGCTTGGGGGAGATACCCAAACGGTCCTCGAACCTTTTCCTGACGTAACGCGAGGAATAGCCGGATTCTTCAGCCAAATCGTTGATGCCTACATTGCCCAGGGTTTGATGAATTCGGTTCACACAGTAATCGACGAGCCCTTGCGGAGCTTCCGCCTCGATCAGCATTGGGAGAAGCCTTTGCTCGAATCGCGTGATGCGTTCCTCGAAGTGCAGTTTCTCCATAAAGCCATCGGCACAGCCTGCGGCGCCTTTAACTACCGAATCAAGAGAAATCTGTCTGTTAATGGTTTCGCGAAAGAGCTGCTGCCGTAGCAGAAGGCTGTGCCTGGAAGTAAATCGCACACCGAAATAATCGGACCGTGCATGGAACGGAATTTGCTCCATTTGCAGTACACTGCCGCAAATAAGCGCCGTGGGCCGGCTGGGATAGCAATGAAACAGCAAATCGATACAGCCGTCAGGAACGACAGGCAGATGCTCCGTTGCGCCCATGGTGAACTGATAGTAAAGAATCGTATGGCTGCCATAAGTTTTAAACTTCTCGATGTACTTGTCTGTCTCAAGCTCGAAGCCGAACTGAAGCGGGCTAGGGTGCATTTTCATAAGAGGACAAGCTTCCAATGTGTCGCGTTTCAACGGGGCCAACACCTCTCGGTCGTTCTTTTTATGTCATTATACCTTACATATTTTGAATTTAGAAGAGCAATTGATGTTCCGTTTTTTACAATACAGCCGGATTTCATGTGATTAATAATAACATGTGTAAAGGCTGAAGCTAAAAAACAGAAGAAGGGGTTGGAACGGATGAAGAGAAAGAAATCGTATGTTAGCTCCGCATTATTGCTCGGTACCTCATTGCTGCTTGCAGCGTCACCTTTGGTCCCAAGCTCCAAAGCCTATGCTCACGGCGGTGAGGTAGAATATGTTCCGCTGCGGACAACTTTGGAGGAATTCGGGGCCGTGGTCACATGGGACGAAGCGACACGGACGATCGTCATGTCAAAGGACAAGCTGGCCGTCAAGGTACAGCCGCAGGCCAAGGAAGCGTTTGTCAACGGCAAGCCGGTTTCCTTAGAGGCGCCCGTGACGATGAAAGGCGACACGGCCTACGTCTCCCATCATTTTATCAATGATGTGTTTCAATCGGGGCTGGACCCGACAGTTCAAGTAGCCGATTCGGCGCATCCGCTTGATCCGCTGACGGCAGGTGAAATTACGGATGTCGTGAAGGTGGTGAAGGCGTCGGATAAATACAAGGAAAGCCTTCGCTTTACCGAAATTTCGCTGGCCCCGCAGCCGAAAGAGCAGGTGTGGGACTGGGTGTTCGGAGGCAAAAGCAGCTTTGAACGCAAGGCGCATGTCGTCGTGTTGGACGGCAAGAAGGTTTTCGAGGGTACGGTCGATCTCGCGTCCAAGACACTGGAGTCCTGGGAGGAAATCCAGGGTGCCCACGGCATGGTCATTCTGGACGATTTTGCAACGGTGCAATCGGCCATTGAGGCCAGTCAGGAATATCGAGAAGCGCTGGAGAAGCGCGGGATTAGCGATGTGAAAAAGGTCGTGGCAACCCCGCTCACGGTAGGTTATTTTAACGAAGCGGACGGCTTGAAGCAGGATTTACGCCTCCTGAAAGTGGTCTCCTATCTCGATGTCGGGGACGGCAATTACTGGGCGCATCCGATTGAAGATTTGGTAGCTGTCGTCGATTTGGAGCAAAAGAAGGTCATCAAGGTGGAGGATGCAGGGGTGATACCTGTCCCGTTGAAGCCGACTCCATACGATGGCCGCAACAAAACGGCTGCGGAAGTGAAGCCGCTGGACATTACCGAGCCGAAGGGGACGAATTATTCGCTTGCAGGGCATTCGATTCATTGGCAAAATTGGGATTTCCACCTGCATCTGGATTCCCGCGTCGGTCCCGTCCTTTCTACGATGACCTATAATGACGGGGGAACGAAGCGTAAGGTCATGTACGAAGGCTCTCTGGGAGGCATGATCGTTCCTTACGGCGACCCGGATATCGGCTGGTATTTCAAGGCGTATCTGGATTCCGGCGACTATGGCATGGGGGTATTGACGTCATCGCTGCAAAGAGGAACCGATGTGCCGGACAACGCCACACTGCTGGATGCAACGATCTCGGATAACGACGGCAACCCGGTAACGATTCCGAATGCCATTGCCGTCTTCGAGCAGTACGCGGGGCCAGAGTACAAGCATAATGAGATGGGCCGCGGTAACGAAAGTCGTGAACGCCGGGAACTGGTCGTCCGCTGGATTAGTACTGTAGGCAACTATGATTATATTTTTGACTGGGTGCTCCTGCAGAACGGTACGGTGAAAATCGATGTCGGCGCCAGTGGAATCGAAGCGGTGAAGGCAGTCAAAACTTCGACGATGCACGATGCGACGGCCGAGGCGGATACACGCTACGGAACGCTGATCGATCATAATATTGTCGGAACAACCCATCAGCACATATATAACTTCCGGTTGGATATGGATGTGGATGGAGAACAGAACTCTCTGACTGAGGTCAATCCGAAGGTGGAGGCCAATACGGAGGGTGGTCCGCGTAAAAGCGTAATGGTCACCGAGCAGAAAACGGTCAAGACGGAGCAGGAAGCGATCCAGAAATTCGACCCTTCGACCATCCGGTTGCTCAGCAATCCGAACAAGGAGAATAAAGTGGGCAACCCGGTTTCGTACCAGATTATTCCGTTTGCCGGAGGTACGCATCCGATTGCCAAAGGGGCTTTGTTCAGTCAGGACGAATGGCTCTATAATCGCGTGAATTTTATGGACAAGCAAATTTGGGTGACACGATACAATCCGGATGAACGGTTCCCGGAGGGCAAATATCCGAACCGGGCCCAATCCGATACGGGCTTGAAGCAATATACGGCAGACAACGAGTCGATCGAAAATACGGATAATGTCGTATGGATCACCACGGGGGCAACCCATGTCGCCCGGGCCGAGGAATGGCCGATGATGCCGACCGAATGGGTGCATGCGATGCTGAAGCCGTGGAACTTTTTCAACGAAACACCTACATTGAACTTGCCTGAAGAGGAATAAGCTGTACGAGGAGCCTCCGGAGCGATCCGGGGGCTCTGCAACGCGCTGCCCTTTCATAAAGCCACGATAGAGATTTTCTCATTTGCCCATTGACAAACGAATGAAGTCTGTTTATGATTACTTTAAATTTCATAGCGGTACCGATAAATTCCATGAAGAGAAATAGTAGGTTGCTCATTTGATCTGACAGAGAGTTGGGGTTGCTGAAATCCAACGTTCAGGTGATAGCCGAATGCCATCTCCGAGAAGCAGGCTGAATTACAGTAAGCTTTGCCGTTATTCCTACGTTATAAGGAACACGTATTGATGGATATGTGAGCAGAGTGTCACTTGGATTCAAGTGAAACTAGGGTGGTAACACGGGTATAAACTCGTCCCTTTTTAGGGGCGGGTTTTTTTGTTTTTTCAGCTAAAGGAGGCTAAAGAAAATGATGGATTCAACGATTCGCAATCTTATATCGCCGGTGGTCAGGGACATACAGCCATCGGGCATCCGCAAGTTTTTTGATTACGTCGACGGGAAAAAGGATATCATCTCGCTTGGCGTCGGTGAACCGGACTTCGTGACCCCGAAGCACGCCAGAGATGCTTGTATTCGTTCACTGGAGCAAGGACGGACGACGTATACACCCAATGCAGGGCTGCCTGAGCTGAGGGAGGCGATCGCTGATTATTTGGACTCCAGCTTTCAGGTCCGCTATGATCCGGCAGATGAAGTCCTCGTTACCGTAGGGAGCAGCGAGGCGATCGATCTTGCGCTTCGGGCGATTGTGACGCCGGGAGATGAGGTGCTGGTCCCCGTTCCCTGCTATATCTCTTACAGCCCGATCACCGCTCTGTGCGGGGGGCGTACTGTAGAGATTGAAACGCATGCCGAGAACCAGTTCAAGCTGACAGCGGAGGCACTCGAGCGCAGCTTGACCCCTCGTTCCAAGGTGCTCATTCTTTGCTACCCGAACAACCCGACCGGTGGCATCATGACGTATGAGGACTGGCTGCCGATCGCCAGGCTGGTGGAGGAGCATAACCTGCTGGTCATCTCCGATGAGATTTACGCCGAGCTCACGTATGAAGGGAGCCATGTAAGCCTGGCTTCCGTGCCCGGGATGAAGGACCGGACGATTGTCGTAAGCGGGTTTTCCAAAGGTTTTGCCATGACTGGCTGGAGAGTGGGCTATGCCTGCGGCCACCGTGAGGTGATTTCTGCGATGCTCAAAATTCACCAGTACACCGTCATGTGCGCTCCGATGATGGGTCAGATTGCTGCGTTGGAGAGCTTGCGCAACGGGCTGGAGGAGAAGGACTATATGATTGATTCTTACAATCAGAGACGGAGGATGATCGTGGAAGGCTTCAGACAATTGGGCTTGCCCTGTCATGAGCCGTTGGGATCGTTCTATGCGTTTCCGTCGATTGCGCATACCGGGCTTACTTCTGAGCAGTTCGCACAGGGGCTCCTGCAGCAAGGGAAGGTGGTCACCGTACCGGGGGATGTGTTCGGGCCTGGAGGCGAAGGCTTTATCCGGTGCTCCTATGCGACATCGCTGTCTAAGCTTCAGGAAGCATTGGAGCGGATTCGGGGTTACCTGTCAACCCTGGGATGAGGGTACCGTGGGAATCAACAGGTAGGTATTCCGTGACGTTACGCTTCCTCTCTTACTCTATCCGAAGGAGGCATTAGAGCATTTGCCGGGTTTAACGGCACATTCGGGCTGTACACGAAGGAATCGGCGGGCGTGTCAAATCTTGAAGAGCTGGTGATAACCTCGGCATCGCCGATCAGCACGATGGAGGCGCTGCCGACCCCGCTGATTTTAATCGAGCCTACACGAATGCATTTGTTGGTTACCGTCATCTTCATTCCATTGCAGCCTCCTTTTGAAATAGATGAATACCCTGACACTTCAATCATAAAATACAATGAGGACATTTTATGGATAAAGGATGTCGTGTATGCCGGCTATTGTAGGTGCCCTAACGGTGAATATTGTCAGCGGTGTGTTGAACGTCGGAGATGTGGGTATCATCTCCCCCTCTACCTACAGTAAAACATATGCCGGGGGGAGTTCATTCAATTCCGGCAATACATTAAACATCAACAATGCACCCAGTGTCGTCAACGTATACGGAAACGCTGCATACGAGGAGATACGCATCACCGCGCCGCAAAATCCAGGGATCCGAGAGGAGGGGAAACCATAATGAATTTTTTCATTAACCAGAACATTACAATCCATACATTAAGGGTGGAGGCCATATCCAACTCTTCGGTATTTCAAATCGGAAGTGCAGGGATCATTAAGCCTTTGTCGCAGCTGTACAACACCGGGGGGTTCACGAAGCCGGCACAGGCGGCTGAATCCTCGGGCTCGTCGATTCCTTTCATCCCTCTATCGGAGCCGAGTTTGTAGTTCGGGGGAGAGTCGATGGGGATGCATTACTGGAGCGTGGAATGGACACGGTACATGCAGCAGGTCAATGAATATATGCAGTACCAGACGCAGCAGATCCAGCAGCTGAACGGCAAGTTGGAAGCCTTGGAGAAGCAAATAGCCGAGCTGAAAAAAAACAGTACCCAGCCGCCCGTCATTAACAATGAATACCGGTTTGATCTGCTGAAGGTCGAAAGGCTGGAGGGGACCCTGAATATTGGTTTGAATCCTAATCCGGGGGATAAGGATTCCTCTATTGAAGAGCTTGCCATTGGCCAATCTATGGATATCCCTAAGGGTGCGGAGCAGCAAGCCCAATTCCAGGGTATACAGGAGCAGGTCCAAAACTATTTGAACAGCGATGCCTATCGAACGCTGGAGCATATAGAGGAGCGGTACCGGTATCCGCTGGATGAGCCCTACCGCAAGTTTATCGTGGAGGATGTCAAGAAGCAGATCGACGAGAGAATCCGTTACTATATTCAAAATCATCCGGAAACAGCGGAAAACAAGGAGCAGTCCATTATTAACGATGTGAAAAGGGATATCGAAAAAACATTCGAGGCTTTCATTAAAAATTTGCCGAGAAAGGATGAGGGACCTGGATGGAATTCAACGTAATCAATGGAGGCATCGAGGTAGGGAAAATCGACATTACTTATTTGAGCACCTCCTCTACGTTTATGATCGGGGATATTTGTTCCGTTTCGTTGATGAGCGCTTACGAAACACCGCCAGAGAACATGATCGTTGGCGTAACGATCCCTTTCATTGAGTAACTGACGAAGAGAAAGGGGGCCGCCGCATGCTCAACCGTAGGATATCTTCTGTCGGTGCGATCAAAGTGAATACGGTTGGTACATCGACTACAATGGAGATCGGAGATTCGAAGCAATTGGCTCCGTTGAATTTTACCATTGCCGTTCAGCGGGAAAGAGCCGTATATCTTCAGAATGAGTTTGATTTCTCCGAGTACACCTTGTTCTCTATACCTCTGGTGCAGCCCGTCGTTACAGAATCCTTCCAGCTCACCCGCCTATCCACTACACCCTATATTGTTGTACAGGATGTCAATGTATTTATCACTTCATCATCCTCTATTGTGCATATCGGATCGAGCGGGCAGCTGAACGCCCAGTCACGAATTAAGCATATCCGGCATTTACTAAGAGAAAAGCCTGCTCAAGATTGATTTCATAGGTTGGGAGGTGGCTCCATTGCCATCTATCGTATTGTCCGTCAATATCAACAGCAATAGCGGAACGGTAAATTTCGGGGATACCTTGAGCATTTCGCCAACCAGCAACTCCAAATCGGTTTCGGGCCAAGGCGGGAGCAACACAGGTAACCTGGTGAATACATTGAATGGAGCTAATATCAATAATGTTCTCGATCCGTCGCTGATCGATCAGCCGACCGCTACATTCTGAATCGGAGAGGAACAAGGAGGGCTGGCTTCATGACCCCAAACAAGGATCCTTTTTCCTTATTTGATGCTGCCGGGATAGAGCAATACGTACGCCAAATATTAAAGCAATCGATTCCAGGAATGGACCCGAGAGCGGGAGCGGCACATTACGATACGGAAATGACCGAAACCCCGCAGCACATTATAGTCAAGATTCATATTGCCGCTCTATCGGAAGCAAGGAAGCTGAAGCTTCAAGTTGCACCGACGCAAGTGAAGCTTGAAAAGAAGATGACAGACCAGGAGCACGAGCAATGGATCCGTCTTCCTCATCCTGTCATCCCCACCAGCTGCCGAGCGGTGTATAAAAACGGCATCATGCAATTACATATGCGGAAGCAAGATAAGGATGAGCTGTTTTATGAAATTGAAGTGAGCTATCCATAAGTTGAATAGGAACGAGGGCTGCAGCGGGATGCGGCCTTTTTTTGTTTTTTCGATATCGGTAAACATACGTATATTTTCGATCAGGCACATAAATACGTAATTTCACCGATACAACGATCAGCGTATTACAGCTATCATGAGAGACGTTGATCGTGAAACCCTATGAATAAGGAGGCATCGGGAGAGCATGGATGAAAAACTACAGGATCGTTACCTGTCATGTCTTGAAATAGAGCGTCAGGCTCCTGCGTTAGAGTATTTGCGGCGTTTGACCAAACTGCATCTGCACCGCTTCCCTTTCGAAAATATCAGCAAGCTGCATTATTACATGCACCAAGGGAAAATAGGTCTGGGATGGCTTCCTTCGCTGGAAACCTTTTTGGATCATTTTGAGAAAAATGGGCTCGGCGGTAATTGTTATATCTTGAATGCGCATTTCGGCAGCCTGCTTCGATCCTTGGGGTTTCAAGTGGAGCTCGTCCGGGCGATGGGAGGAAACATTCATTTGGCGAACAAGGTTACGGTGGAGGGGCGCTCCTATTATGTGGATGTGGGCTACGGGGCACCACTGTTTGAACCGTTATATTTGGAGGAGCAGCCGCGTTTTTCGCGCTGCGGGGAAGAAGTCGAGATCGTGAGACTGAAAGCGGACCGGTTCATGATTGACCGGCGCACGAATGGACAGAGCTTCGTCACCAAAACCATTGAATGGGCGCCGGTGAGTCTGGAAAGCTTTGAAGAAGCCATTACGCATTCTTTAAGAGATGAAGATGAAAACCCGTTTATGAGAAGAATCGTCGCAACCCTATATAAGCAGGGGGCGGCCTATTCCGTGATCAATCAAAAATTGCTGATCAAAAAAAATACCGGAACCGAAGTGCATGAATATATCAATAAACCGGAGTGGATGGATATGATGAGCGTAACTTTCGGTTTTACTGAGGATATGCTTGATCAAGCGCTGGAATTTGTCGAAAACAGGGCAGGGTATGCAAGGTTCTTCATGTAGGATGTCGTCCCATAAAAAATTTTATAACGTTTAGGAGGGTTGTCCTTGAAAGGGATTATCTGGATTAGAATTGCGGTAGTGTACTTTGTATGTGCGGTTATTTTTGGCATGATTATCGGAATTTCACAGCAGTTTCAGCTTGCTACGGTGCATGCGCACGCCAACCTGCTCGGCTGGGTCTCGCTGGCTTTATCCGGTATCATTTATCATCTGTTTCCGCAGGCGGGTGCAAGTGCTCTTGGCAAGTGGCATTTCTGGCTGCATAACATCGGCCTTCCGGTGATGCTGGTCGGTTTGTACGTAGAGGTTTTGGAATTGGCTTCTTTGCCGCTCATTCAGATTGGAGGCACCTTAGCCATTTTGGGTATCATCCTTTTTATGCTGAATGTGTTCGTTCATGTGAAGGCCGACGCTGTTTCGAGCAACCGGTCATCCGAACGCTCGTTGGATCAATAAGAATGACTTACAAAGGAGATTCACCATGTCAAAAACATGTTTTCTGAAGGTGTGGCCGGCAAAGCTGGTTCTCATCATTGCGCTGATCGCTGGTCAATTCCTACCCTTGCTCCCGATGGAAAAAGCGCGTGCCGCCTCGGAATTCACGACAGCGGTACATGTAAGCACGCAAAATGCAAAGCCCGGAGATTCGGTGACTATCACCGCTGCCGTCACCTCGACCCTCACCACCTCCATTCATTTGCAGCTTCAAATCGTTGGCTCTAACGCAACACTTGCTTTTCAAAAATGGTGGACCGATTTGCCCGTTACGACCGGGGAGACGAAGGAGTATTCCTTGAATTGGATCGTTCCGAACGACTTGCCGCAGGGCACTTATTCAGTAAGTCTGGGCATATTTGGAGCCAACTGGGACCGGATGTATAACTGGGATTACGGTCTTGCTTCCATGACGATCCAGTCGGTAACCGCAGCTCCGGTTTTCAGCGCTGTGGTCCATGCCCCTGCTTCCGTAAAAACCGGGGGCAATGCGCCGGTTACCATTGACCTGAGCAGTGATCGGGCAACGAGTGCAGCGGCCAAGCTTGAGATTTACAGTCAAACGAATGTCAAAGTGTATGAACAACAATTATCCAATATGAGTTTCGAAGCGAATTCGGGACAAACGATCACCGCAACCTGGAGCATACCGCCAGATGCTGAAGCGGGGACCTATAAAATACAACTGACGGTAACCAGTATAGACGGGGCTGTGGTCTACTACCGCAATGAAAATATGGGATCCTTTCAGGTAACGGGAGCGGATTCCGCAGATTCGGCTGTTTTCGTCACCCGGGCGATTGTGGGAGCAGCTAGTGTAAAAGCGGGCGGTACAGCCGAATTTGCAGCCGAAATCACTTCCGATAAAGACGTATCCGTATTAGTGGATGTCGTCGTGAAAAGTCCCTTTTCAGGGGACGTCGTATTTCAAAAGGTTTTGGAGCGGCAGAGCGTAGACCGTGGTGCCCCGCTGCAAATTCCGATCGCATGGAACATTCCGGCCGACGCAGTTACCGGCAGCTATAGAGTTGAGATCGGCATCTTCGGGAACGAGTGGAAGGGACCGTATCATTGGAATGCGAATGCAGGCCTCATCCAAGTGTCAGGTGAGCAAACTCCGCAAATCAGCTTTACTGCATCAACGGAAGTGACCCCAACAACGGTAAAGGCGGGAATGGGTCAACGTATTGCGGTTGAGGCGACGAGCAATGCCGACGCGGAAGCTCTTGTTTCCGTAACGGTGCTTGATCCGAAGGGTGGCCATGTATTCAGCAAAGACTTTGTGAAGCAGCTCTTTACCGCCCGCGAAGCAAAAACCATGGAGGCGAATTGGACAATTCCGGCCGGCACCGAGCCTGGAACTTATACGGTTGCCACATCCGTTTACAACGCTGACCGCTCTATCACGTATGCCAGAAATCCTTCCTCCTCACCATTCCTTGTTGTGGGCGATTCCCCTCCACCTTCGGAGCAGCCGGACAACGGTGCTTTGGCTCATTGGACAACGGGGGCGACGGTCGTGGAATCCGTTGAAGCAGGGTATCCGGTAACCGTAACGGCGAATGTGGTTAGCGATCAATATGCGAAGGCTTTAGTAGATGTTGAAATCTACAACGACCAAGGGAAGGTCTATCAATCTTTTGTTGACGATCAATATTTTCAACCGAACACACCCAAACAATTTCCAATCGTTTGGAACATTCCTGCATCCCAGCAGTGTGGGAAGTATACGGTGAAAATCGGTGTTTTTCCGGCCGGCTGGGCCCAGGTCTGGGATCACCATTGGAATGGCAGCGCAGCCACCTTCGAGGTTAACTGGGGGGTTATCCCTGAAATTACGCAGAACAGTACCGTCGCTGCTTCTGCCATCGTGCCGGGACAGAAGCAAACCATTCGTACGGATGTAACGAGTTCCGAAACGCTTCCTGCCACAGTCCGAACGGAACTTCTGGATCCGACAGGGAATCGGGTTGCCTACCGGGAGTATACCGGCGAGCAATTTACTCAAGGCGCGGCTAAAAGCTATGTCATGGATTGGGTGCCTCCAGCTACAGCAGTCAATGGCGATTACAAGCTGAAAGTGTCCGTTGCGAAGGCGGATGGTATTCGAACGTTCTATTCGCATACGGAAGCGGCGCAATTTCAGCTGACGGGAGGTATAGACCTTGCCTATACGCTATCTGCGGCAGCGGAACGATCCGAGGTCACCGCTGGGCAAACATTGAAAGTCAATGCGCGCGTGGGCAGCACGGTTCCTTCCGTTGTGTCGATGAAGGTCACCTTTATCGATGTGCTGACCGGGGAAGCTGTTCATAGCGAAACGCTAACGAACCGGCCTGTGTCCCCAAACCAGGACGAGAATCTGGATATCGCCTGGACGCTCCCGAAATGGATTCAAATGGATGAAGAGAAGGTTCGATCCGGGGCGGAGCCGTTGGTGAAATACGTTCTCGACGGTGACTATCGAATCGACGTTGAGCTGTACAATGCCGATATGAGTTACCGGATATTATCAAAAGACGGTGCGGCTTCATTTCGCGTAGTGACGCCTACCGACGCTGCTGCTCCGCAGCCGGCTGAGAAGCCAAAGCTTCCGGACATCATGAAGCTTGGTGTTTTTGCAACGAATAATGATCCCTATGGTTTGACCGGGTGGATGCCGGAGACGGGATTGCCTTGGAACTTTGCTTATCGTTATTTGAACGGCGGGGTCAACAATAAAGAAGGCTGGACCGCATGGGACCCATACCACGTTGGCGATTGGCGGGGGGCGTATGCTTACGACTATGCGAAGAATGCTGCGGAGCACGGATATACCCCTGTATTTACTTTCTACCAAATGCTGCAGAGCATTTCCGGAGATTGCCTGAACTGCGATGAAGCCAAGGATGACATCATCACGTTGAACGATCCTTACGCGATGCGCGCATATTTTGAAGAATTCAAATTATTGATGCAGTTGATCGGAACAGGCAGCTATAACGGCAAACAGGGCATCGGAAAAACCGCCATCGTTCATGTCGATCCCGATTTGGCCGGGTACGCTCAGCAAGGCGTGCTGGATAACAGCCGCTGTTACGGCATGTGTACGGGACAGGGCAATCATCCTGCGTTGTTGAATGCGGCGGTAGCCAGCACTCGAATGCCTGAACTCGCCGACTTGCCCAACACCTTTCAGGGCTTTAACTGGGCATTATTGCGGTTGCGTGACAAATATGCGCCGAACGTTCTGATGGCTCCTCACGTGAATAGCTGGGGGACTTTAATCGACGTCGGTAGCGACACGAGCCCGGACTTGGATGTCACGGCATTAGGCAAGCTGGCGGGCGAATTTGCCAGCCTGTCCGGCGCTCAAACCGTTCCCGCCGGCATCAAGCCATACGATTACATCTTTAACGATATCGATGACGATGATGCTGCCGGAGGGCGTGGCAGATGGCTGGATCGCACCAACCTGACATTGCCTAACTTCCATCGTTGGGAGCAGTTTGTCAAAGCTGTTGTAGACACGACGAAAAAGAAGGCCATGATTTGGCAAATTCCAGTAGGCAACCAAGTATATCGGGCGATGAACAACACGCCTGGCCACTATCAGGATAATAAAGCGGAATACTTGTTCACGCATATGGAGGAACTGGTGAATATAGGTATTGTCGGCTTGATGTTCGGTCATGGTCAGCCTGGCTCCACCGCACATTACAACTTGATCGATGATAATAACGAAGCACCGCCTGAGACGGATTTCTTCAATCCGGCACCGTTGAACTTCTCTGACGGATGGGGGGACGGCAGCGTTCACACCAATGATAAAGAAGCGGACTATACGGACGACGATGGCGGGTACTTACGTATCCAGGCGCGGGAATACTACCGGCATCCGATTCCTGTACCCGACCATTAACAGGAGGGCAGCAGGGCTTCGATCGTGATGCA
Organism: Paenibacillus rigui; assembly: GCF_002234615.1. Lineage (GTDB taxonomy): Bacteria > Bacillota > Bacilli > Paenibacillales > NBRC-103111 > Paenibacillus_S > Paenibacillus_S rigui. The sequence goes on from NZ_NMQW01000011.1 coordinate 85,585, forward strand.
AACGAGTTGACGAGTTTTTATCGGCACGAAAAAAAACGGGAGTATCGTTATAAGCCTACTCCCGTTTTTCCTGTTGGCAGAATCATCTATGATGCACCTATAAATACGTAATCCTACCGATACAAGACTGATGATACAGCAGCTATGATGGAAAAAGCAGGAATTTTGAAAAATACGAGGAGAAATGGGGCTTCAAGAAATGTTAAGAATGAAGAAGTGGATTCTTGCATCTTTGTGCGTGGGTTCGCTGGGGCTTGCAGCATATTACCCGGCTCATGCCAGTGATAGCAGTCAATCAACGAAAATCGTGCAATTCCAATTTATAGATAATAGGTCGGATAAAATAGCAATCGCTTATGCGGATGAACCGGATGGTAAGAAGGATGGCCATTTTAAATTATCCCTATCCTTTCCGGAAGAAACGGAGATTACATCCTTAGTTTTGAAAAGCGGGGATCATGAGCATGGACAACGTGGAACGTGGAAAACCAATTCGGTAGGGACGGGGTGGCTGTTGGCGGTTTATCAAGATAATAAATCATTAAATAAAACGTACTCGGATACCGTTGGCAAATTCAAAGGGAACGTTACTTTCGATTTATATGCAGACGACAACAACTCGATAGAACCGGGCACTTCGTTTTCGGTTGAAATCAACACGCCGCAAGCGTCGATTGTGTCGGAGTCAGTACCCTTTGGCGAATCTGCATCAACGGCGCCCGCACCAAGTCCAACACCCAATCCATCCCCAAGCCCGACACCATCAACAACTCCAGATCCAACACCAACACCTTCGCCTGCTCCGGCACCATCTCCGGGCACTGATCCCTCATCCTCGCCGGGTTCTGACAAACCGCTGATGGTCAAAGGAGGCACGGGCACTGTATCGGTAGAAAACGGCACTCCCGGCTCCACGATGAGCCTTATATTAAAGCAGCCCTCGCGAAGCATAACAATGGGTCATGCGCTGTTCTCAACCGAAGGGAAGGGAACCTTCGATAGCGTTCCGCCCGGATCGGACTATTATGTGTTCGATGCGGCCGGGAAGCCATATGGTCCAATTACGGTATGGGAAGACCCGAACAGCAGCCTGTTTAACGCTTCGAAAACGACAGCGTCCATGACACTCGATCTGTCGTTGAATCGATACAGCCTGAAATTAAATGGCGAGGTTCAAAGTTCGGTAAAGAAAGTAACACTATGGGCAGGTAACTTCTCGTTAAACGTTCCGATCGATGACAACAAGTTCAGCTTGAGCACCATGGGCGTTACGGATAAGATGACGCCAAGGATAGAGCTTACAGCGGAGACGGCGGACGGTACAACAGGAACAATCTACATCGAAGCGCAGCGCGATTTCGTTAATGATTTAACGGTAGGAGCCTCGAAGTCGGTGGATGAAAACGGAACATGGCTGATTAAGGGGGCCTATTCGGCGGGAAAAAGCCAGAAGGAAATTTTAAACGCTTATTGGGTAAATGATGCAGGAGAGCTGACTTACTTGCAAGACAGGCGCCTCGTTGGCAAAGCAGCCCCCCGGACCGAAGAGGAAGCGGATTTAAAATATGACATGACCGATTTTGAATACAAAATAACGACCCAAAAGGACAGAAACGATATTTCCTTTTACGTCGTGAATGGCCAAGGGGAATTTGAGATTGTCAGGCCGATGGAAGGATTGGAGGCACTGCCTTCGGGAGAGCCCCAATCGGATATCCGCTTGCAAATCGACTCGACGCGTGCCCTTGTGGGCGGCAAAGAGCTGAAGCTTGAGGCGGCCCCTTTTTATCTGAATGGTCGGACGTTGGTGCCGCTCCGGTTTATCGGAGAAGCGACGGGGGCGAAGGTGAGCTGGGATAGCAGCGATCATACCATAACTCTGACCCGGGAGAATACGCATATCACACTGCAGATCGGGCAAAAGGAGGCCTACGTCAACGAACGGCTTATCCAGCTGGACGCCCCTCCGATTGTAAGAGACGGCGTAACGGTGGTTCCGCTGCGTTTTATTAGCGAGAACTTGAATATGGATGTTCAATTCGATGAAGGCAATATCCGCATTCAGAATAAAAAAAGAGAGTAACGTCAAAGACGCTGCCGTGACAAAGTAAGAGCAGTAAAAAAAGGAGATTGGAGTGATATTTCGTTGAGCCCTATTGTGGAAAGATTACTACTCAATAGCTTATTTCGGAGCAGGCTTGCCTTCTTGACGGTTATCTTTATGCTATGCACGATGCTTGGAACGGCAAGTCCCGGTTATGCAGCTGCGAACGGACCGGTTTTCGGCTCTGGCGAGACTGCCGCTGCCGAAGGTGCTACCCCATTCACGGATCTGGAAGGCTCCTATGCCAAGAAGGAAATTGTGGAGCTGGTTCATTCCGGCATTTTGGCCGGCTTTGCAGATGGAACCTTTAAGCCAAGGGAGTCTGTAACCCGGGCGCAGCTTGCCAAGGTTCTTGCTTTATCCTTAGGCCTGAAGGAAGATGCGGGTGCCGCAGACCCTTTTACCGATATTCCTGCTGATTCCTGGTATAAAGGGTATGTCGGAGCGCTAGTTAAAATGAAAATAACGGACGGGACATCCCAGACTGCCTTTTCGCCCGACAGCTATGTGAACAGGGAGCAGCTGGCTGTATTTTTCATTCGGGCGCTGCAATTGGAAGCGCAGGCGAAGGACTTGCAGGCGGATGCTTCACTCGCCGATTCTGCGCTGGTTTCCGATTGGGCAAGGCCTTCAATATCACTTGCATTCAAAATCGGTTTCCTGAAGGGGATCGAGGATGATAACGGCGCGTCGAGCTTTAAACCGCAGGATGTGGCCGAAAGGCAGGCTTTGGCACGTTTGGCCTACGAGTTTATGCATAACCGGAACGTATATACGGATAAAGCAGCAGCAATCAGCGGCTCGTCTTCCGTGCAAGGCCATACCTTAGCAGAAGCGGTGAAAACGGCCAATGAGGCGATTGCGGCCTTGCCGGACATAGCTTCGCTTAGTCTGGAGCACAGGTCGGCAGTCGAAGCGGCCCGCGCTAAGGTCGATGCAGCACGGAAGCTGGGTGCGGCGGATCAGGATTTTGAGAACCTCGCCCGTCTGGCTGAAGCCGAGAAAAGGCTTGGGGATTTATCCGCTGCCCCCATCGCGGGAGGCGGAGGCAGCTCCGGTAATAAGCACCATTCCGGCTCCCCGGATGGAACAACCTGCACTTTAAGCGCAGGGGAGTATTCGGGCGATATAGCCGTATGCAGGAGCGTGGGCGTCTTTGGTCCGGAAAGCGGAACAGCTGTCATTCATGGCACCCTGCTCCTTGATCCGGGGCCGGGCGGCGAATTGGTCGTTAGGAATTTGAAAGCGGATGAGGTTAAAATTCTGTCGGGTGCGGCCCATTCGATTCATTTGCAGAATAACGCGATAACCCGATTGGAAATCAACACGAAACAGCAAAATCATGCTGTACGAATCGTTACTTCGGGAACGACTGTAGTTGGCAGCACTTATGTGCAATCCCAAGCTATTTTGCAGGCGGATGCAGGCACCTTTGGCGAAGTGGACGTTACTTCAGAGGCGAATAACAAGCAAGTGCAATTCAGGGGGAGCTTTCCCGGAAATATATCTGTGTCGGCTCCAAGCTCGTCGATCGTAATTGAAGACAACGCGTCCGTGGCACAGGTCAATGTGTTGGGGGAAGGGATGATCCTCCGAGTGGCGCAGAAGGCGGAGGTTTCCTCGATCAAGCTGGAGGCTTCGCAATTGTCGATTCAAACGGATGGAACGATCAGATCCATTGAGGCGAAAACCTCAAGTGCAGTAACTGTGACCGGTTCGACAGCAGCCGATGCCAAGCGTTCCGCTATCCAAGCAGCTGTTGCGGCCATCGCCAGCCTCCCTTCGATCATCACGCTAATGGATAAGGCAGCGGTAGAGGTGGCTGCAAGGAAGGTTTATGGGGCTAAAAGCCTTGGTGCCGGCGATGCCGACATCTCAAACCTGAACGTTCTGGTTGCAGCTTTGGCAACCATTGCGTCATTGGAAAGCTCGAACGCGCCGACGGTGCAGGACAGCAGCTTGATCGCGATGGCGGATCAACCGCTCAGAAGCGCTTTTCTGGGTCACGATCCGAACGGGGACCCCTTGATCTATCCTGTATTGGAGCAGCCGGCTCACGGCAGCGTGGCGCTCAATAATGACGGCAAAACCTTCACCTACACGCCGGCAGTAGGCTACACCGGATCGGATCAGTTCAAGTACCGTGCGTATGACGGACAAAGCTTTTCCGGCGTTGCGACCGTCAAGCTCGAGGTGAGGGCGGATGATAAAAATAAGCCGCCGCAAGTCGAATACAGCGGAGCGTTTACGAAGAAGAACCGCCAGGTGAGCGGCTGGATTGAGCGAACGGATCGAGATGGCGATCCTGTGGAGCTGGTGCAGCTGAACCAGCCGACGCTGGGCAGCCTGGTACTCGATCCCCGATCGGGCGCTTTTATTTTCACGCCGAAGGCAGATGCCGTAGGCAGGGAGTATGTCTTTTACCATGCCTATGACGGGCATAGCTATTCAGATGCAGCGTGGTTGTTGATCAACATCGACGACGGGCCGAATCAGCCTCCGGTAATAGAAAATATGACAATGCACACGCAGGTGAATACGGCGGTGACGTTTACCGTCAAGCCGAACGACCCGGATAACAGTCAGTGGTCAGTCCAGTACGGTCGCGAATACTTATACGGTACGATCAACGTGGTAGGAAACGAGCTGACCTACATGCCGAATCCCGGATTTAGCGGAACGGCGAAGGTTCCTTTCCAGGTGAACGACGGGGTAAGCCTCTCGAACATCGCGATATTGACATTTATCGTTGAAGGAGACAACGCGAACGCGCCGACGGTGCAGGACAGCAGCTTGATCGCGATGGCGGGTCAACCATTCAGGAGCGCTTTTCTGGGTCACGATCCGAATGGCGACCCCTTGATCTATCCTGTATTGGAGCAGCCGGCCCACGGCAGCGTGGCGCTCAATAATGACGGCAAAACCTTCACCTACACGCCGGCAGCAGGCTACACGGGATCGGATCAATTCAAATACCGGGCGTATGACGGACAAAGCTTTTCCGGCGTTGCGACCGTCAAGCTCGAGGTGAGGGCGGACGATAAGAATCAGCCGCCGCAAGTCGAATACAGCGGAGCGTTTACGAAGAAGAACCGCCAGGTGAGCGGCTGGATTGAG
>NZ_NMQW01000012.1 GCF_002234615.1 Paenibacillus rigui
TGGGTTGTCGCTCACCATATAGGCAATCGTTCCTGTAGGTATATTCGCCGGATGCGTACCAGAGAAATTAGTACAATAGGAATAATAGTATTTCCCGTTGTATTTGTGAATTCCCGAATCCTCAAACAACCATGGCGGATTGATCGGTTTCACAGCTCCGCCACTAGCAGCCAGATCCAAACTGATCATATCCGCCCCAAGCTTCGCAACACGTGCTGTTCCCGGGTCAGCCTCCTTCCCCGTCGGAACACCGCCACCGAAATAGATATAACCACTTCCATCATCATCAACCAGCACCGCAGGGTCAAACAGCCATGTCACATCGCTGGCCCCTGGGGTACCACTTCTACTAACTAAAGCCTTTCCAATTGGATCTGTAAATGGCCCAATTGGACTATCCGCTGTAAGCACGCCAATGCCGTTTGCGCTATCCGCAAAATAAAGAAAAAATTTCTCCTTACCGTCTATCGTTTTATGTGCAGCTGACGGAGCCCAAGAGTTTTTTGCCCATTTGGCCGCACCTTGCGGCCCGGCCACCGGTATTTCTCCGTGATCCGTCCAGTTCACCATGTCGTCAGACGAAACAACCGTAATCTTATTGATTAAACCATATCCGTTATCCTTAATTGTCCCGTCTGCATTGTATTCAAATACATCATTCGTCATGTAAACGTACACCCTGCCGTTATAAACCATGGCATAAGGGTCAGCGCCGAACTTTTGCGTAAATAACGGGTTCGCGTTGCCAGGCGTTTTAGCCAGTGCCGGTGTAACCGGAGCTGCTGCCGCCTCTACCCTTTCCATAACTGGGATTGAGGTGATTGCCAGAGTCAGAGCCGTTGTCATCACCATTAATTTGTTTTTCCACATCTTCATTGAACCGTTTCCACCTCTCATACATTGATAAAATTATTCATTGATTAATGGGTTCAAGTGACTCCGAAGGCAACACCTCCCCTCCATGTCCTTAGAAGCCTAAAGCTTGGTCTACTTCTTCAATAGCCTATATATGATCACGGCTGCTTCCGCTCTTGTTGCCGTATCATTTGGCTTAATCATGTCATTGTTGCCCTGGATGATTCCTTTCTTGACTAGTTGAGCCAACGGGTTTACCGCATAGTCTGCTACCTCGCTGGAGTCACTGAAGCGGCTCAGGTCCGAGACGGGTTCATCCAGCATCCTTCCGGCAATTTTCATTGCTCGTGCAGCCACTACCATCATATCCTGCCTAGATATGCTTATCCTCGGCCCAAACTGGTTGTCACCCGTTCCTTGAGCGATTCCAAGTTTATTGGCGATCCCGACCTCTTTGAAGAAATAGTCGGATGGATCTACATCATCGAAATTACCGTCTGCTTCTGCATTCAGATTTAATGCCCTCACCAGTAAAATAGTAAAGTCCGCTCTGGTGATGTTGTTACCCGGGCTAAAGGTAGTATCCGACGTTCCCTTGATGATTCCCGCAGATGCAAGCGTTTCTATCTCTAGCTTTGCCCATTCGAAACCTGCCAGATCGTCGAAGGTATTTCTGTAGCTGTATTCAGTTGCTGCCAGATTCGGGTCCAGTGCCTTTACGGATACCAGCTTAATGTTGGGATTCCCCTGTGCCTTCCCTTTGAAGGCAATGGTACTCAGGGCAGTATTTCCTTGTTCTCCAGCTTTCTTTCCTATTTTGGTGAAGGCTAATGTCATTTTCCCGTTATCTACCTTTGGAGGGAGAAAAAAACCATCCAGCTTGGATTCCGCCTTATCCAGTTCTACAACATCAGGATCAAACGTAATCAAAATTTCATAAGCATAGAGGCCTTTCAAGTTGTTTCCATTCACCGTAACTTCCAATGCTTGATCAGGCATTACTTGCTCTGCACTTTTACTCAGCGTGAAGGCCGGGTCCCCTTCTGCATATCCTGCGCCGGGTATAGAAGCAACTATCATGACTACAATTAAATACATGACAAGAGTGAATTTGCCTTTTTTCATGTTTAGTCTCCTTATCGTAGGAATAAAGGGAGGAGTCACCTCTCCTAACTATGATTTTTCAAATCCATCAATGAAAGCGTTTTAATTTTAGTGGATGTTAGTATATGGAAATTCAAAATTTACAATGTTACGCCTCTGCCCTCCTTCTTATTATTTACTTCAGGCTTCTAACTTTACAGTAATTTCCTTTATTATAACTACGTAACTAGTAAATTACGATGTAATTTCTTCTTTGAAAAGTTGATTTTTTTAAGACGAGTATTTTGTTATCCGCAAGATGAAGGCCACTTCTTATCTAGTATGCCCTATCCAACTGTGGTTTTCTCGGGATAGGGCATAACTACAATATCAGTGCTTCACACAACTAATATAGCCACAACGTACGGCGGATCAACTTATTCGACTATCTTGGATGCAACATACGCAAGATCCGTAATATCGATCCTGTTATCGCTGTTCATATCAGCCGTCTTGGCCGCTACCCAGTCCGTGCCGGTGGAATCCTTACCGTAATAGTAAGCAACCATCGCTAGGTCACCGACATCGATGCTTCCGTCTTTGTTGAGGTCGGCAGACACTTCCTTAATCAGGGCTGCCTTGAAAGTATCGATTGCGCCGGCCAGTGCTGCTGTGGCACTGTCAACCTGGGACTGTGTCGCGCTCTGGTTATCTTTTACAGCTTTGGCTGCATTGATGGCAACCCCGAATACATCTTTGGCTGCCTGCGGGTATTGACCCGGCAATGTACCAATGGCAGCAGCATCATACAGGCTCTGTGCATTAGCAATAGCTGTTGACAAAGCTGTCTTATCTACAACCACTTCAATATTGCCTACGGTAATGCTCTTCCTGCCAAGCGCAGCCTGAAGCACGGTTCCTTCAGGACCCACACCCAGCTTGGCCTGGGTCGCTGCAATCGTTCCGGTCGTATTCTGAACACCTGCCTTGACCTTGAAGGTTAAATTCAACACCGGCGTGCTGGCTCCAGATACCCCTCCGATATTGGCGGTAATCAGTCTCACTTTTCCGGCAGTCGTTTTGTCCTCCGTCACCATCCGGATGTTGCTGTTGGCCCCTGCCGTACTCACATAGTCAAACACATTGGCATCATAGGCCAAGGTGATGTCCTCGGCGTAAACACTTTGTGTCAAATGATCCAGGCTTACGCCGACGGTAAAGCTGCTGCCCGGCTTCACACTGCTGTCCGCCGAAAGCGCAGCTTCCGGGATATTGCTGTCAACATTCTCAGCTACGAAGGTTGTCACGCTTTGGGCAGGAAGCTCGGCAGCAAAGGAATGATTAGATATATAGAGGGGCGCTCCGGCAGCAAGATTCCTGCTGCTATCTGTTACCCACGAAGATACTTGTGTTGCGGAACCGTTCTGTAGAACAAAGTTTTGATTTACTGCTGAATTGCCTTTGTTAACTGCCACAATAACCACCTTATGGTCACCTTTATAGGCAGAAGTATAAATTTGCGGTTCGGGATTTTTGGTCGCTTCAACCCTTACATAGCCAGGCCGAATAAATTTCGAGTAATGAGCCATGCTGTATCCGCGCTTGCTGATCGTACCGTCCTCTTTCATTGGACCGTAATGCCTGCGGATGTACCACCATACATAAGCTTGAAAATTCCCTTCTACCATGGCGTTATACATATGCTCCGCAACACCCAATGCCTCAGGCCAGCGATCCGCCGAGTTCGTTTCGCTATTCGGATAGTATACTTCCGTCATCCACAGCTCCTTTCCCGCTCCCTTTTGTTCGAACAGCGGGTAGGGGAAATCACTATACTTCGTACCGTAGGTGTGGGCACCTAGAATATCCATATTTGCAAGAGCTTCCGGATCGTTCAGAATAGAGTCTGACATTTGCTTTACGTAAGAAAATGATTCCGGTGCGATAACTCTGTTATTGATAGCCCCCGCATTTTCTTTCATAAAACGAAGTATTTCTTCCGGACTCCACCAAGTCCAATCATAGGCATAATCAGGCTCATTTTGAACAGAAATAGCATACAGCTCTACACCGTTCTTCTTCATGTAGGAATCGAATTCATTCAGATACTGCGCATACTGTTGATACATGTCGTGCTTCAATCGTTTTGCCGTCGTACCCACCACGTAGGGGGAAACGGTGATATTATCGATATTCGCTCCATCAGCACCGGAAGTTACCAGCTTTAAGGTGCTGATCCCGTTCTGCATCGGTACCTGAACCGATATGTCGCCCCAGGTCGACCAACTGCCCGTTGCTGCAATGGCCACTTGACTGATGGCCTTTGTGCCATTAACATAGACATCCAAAACCGATGTCCCCGTTTGCAGCGCATACCGAATTTTCACATTCTTCGTTCCTGTACTGCCGATACTAATGTTATTCCATTGAACGGACGCATCTGATGAAGCCTGAGCATCGGCATATCCGGTACCGCTATAACCCGAATAGGTCTTTTCCACTGCGAACCCGGTCAAGGTTGTCCCCGTCTCCACTTCATAAACCGTCCCGTTGCCTGAGCTTCCGCCAAGATTGAAGGTCTCGACCATCTCGCTTGGAGGGTTCCAAGGTGATGCGAACACAATGGCTCCGTGTTCTATCGCTTTTTTTGCTGTATCCACTTCTCTCTGCCAATTATTTTTGTTCTCGTCTATCGGAATTCTTAAGACAGAAAAGCCCAGCTGATTTTCTCCGTTACCAAAAGCGGTTTCTCTTTGAGCCGGTGTCAAATCTCCAATCCAAACGGAGTGGTTCATGCCTCCAAAACCTCGAATCACCTGCTTTTCCGCCGATAAATTAACAATGACATCATTTGCCGAAGCAGCAGAGACTTCAGTAGATGCCGGCATGAGAAATAGCGGAAGCACGGTTACACATGCCAAAAATACACAAAATGATTTTTTCACACGTGAAATCATTATTTTCAGCCCCTGAGTTAAATTTCATAACCTGTTTCTTTGACTACAGCTTCCTTCAGTCAGACAACTGTCGCTAACATTTTAAGTATGATAACGCTTTAATTTTTGCAGATGATAACATTTGAGACCCAAATCGATTCAATGTTACGCCACGCCCCCCATTAATGACTCTGCTACATCATGAGTTGGAGGCTTGAACCTGGTCCAGGTTGCATATGGACTAATTTTCCATTTTTTTACGGGTGAAGTGGGAAGTAAGGCAAGGCTTAAATAGCTTCGGGGAGATGCTAAAGAAGTTGGGGCCTGCCGTTATTGAACATTGTGTTGCCGATGAAGACTGGAACATCGAGGTCATTCGTTTTTTTACAAAGAAGCATCCTGCCCCCCCTGCTTTGGATATCTTTTATTATAACCAAGCTACATGAAAATCACGATGTAATTTCTTCTTTAAAAAGTTCGTTTTTATGGGATTAGTCTAGCCGAGCAAGGCTAAACGGCTTAGCCATCTCTCCAGATGGCACGCGTTATTCAAGGTACGAACAAACCCGTCCCCACGAACATGTCGGAGGGCCGGGCTTGAGTTGGCTTTCTATTTGCAGCTTTCTATTTGCAGCTTTCTATTTGCAGCTTCTTATCTGAAGATTACTACTTATTCGCTTCAAATGCCTTACGCTTCTCGTCCATAACCTCTTGTCCGCCGATTTTCATGTAATCCTTCACTTCGTTATCGTAAACCTTGTCGAAGTCAGCAGGCTTAGCTGTAATGACTTTGACGAAGATTTCGTCGTTTTTCGCTTTAAGCGTAGCAGCATACTTGATTTCTGATTGGATCGGTGTGTTGACATTCGGCTTGATAACCCCGTCCGTACCGCCTAGCTTGATGCTTGAAATGGTAAAATCCTTAAATTTGGGATCGGATGCATTCGCTGCGATATTCAGATTTTCGTCCGTAGCACTTACAAACTTGCCGTTAAGAATAATACTGTAATCCGGATAGTTATAAAGCGTCTGCTTCGCTTCTTCGTTGTCCAGCGTTTGCGGAACCCCGTCCTTCATTTCATAGGTTTTTCCTTCGGTTCCGTTTTGAAGCGCAAGGATATTTTTCGGCTGTGCCATCCAGTCCAAGTATTTCACAACGGCCTCTGCATTTTTGCTTGATTTGGGCACAAACATATAGAGGCCGTTCGGCGGATACACAGCTTTCGGATGCTTGCCATCCGGACTAGTGAACGGATCAATCGGAATTAGCTTGGCCTTCGGATCCGCCTTATACACTTCCGCCAGATACCCCTGGTAAATCGGTTCGTTCGTGTTGGCCGTACCTGCACCGACCATGCCGCTTATTAGATCCTTCTGAAACTTCTGAAAATCCTTATTCATCGTTAATGGAAAATCCTTATCAATGAGTCCTTCATTGTACAGCTTGTTCAGAAAACGATGCGCTTCTTTGTTTCCGGGCAGCAGCCATTCCGGCATAGAGTAAAAATCGGAAGCCGGTATTTTGTTCCACTCTAAGAACGAATACTGAAGCGGCTTCATATGAAACGGATCAATATTGCTGTATGGAACGACTTTATCGCCGGATTTTCCAGGTTTCTTCTCTTTAAACGCTTTTAGCGTATTGTAGAACTCCTCCGTTGTCTTAGGAACCGGAAGGCCCAGTTCATCCAGCCAATCTTGTCGAATTAATGTCGTGCTCTGCGGGAGCAGCATCCGTCGGGCAGGGATCGTATACTGCTTGCCCTCAAATACACCATAGCTGAGTACGTCATTACCCAACACCTTTTTCAGGTTTTGACCATATTTCTCAATCATCGGCCCGAGATCCGTCAATCCCCCATCCTTCACATATTTCTGTACGGTCGGGGTATCGTAGCTGTATACGAGATCAGGTGCCTGGTTGGCTGCCATCAGTACATTCAGCTTCTCGACTTCCTGGGTTCGTGGAACCGTCTCAAACTCAACCTTGATGTTATTCGGGGCACCGAAATTGTCCTGAATGTACTTCGTCATGAAATTGTTTGTAATGGGGGGCGCGCCTGTCGGGGTGTTATTCCTGTCGAACAGCTCGATTCGCAGCGTAGTTAGCGCTTCCTTTTTCTCTGTGACATTCCCTGTATTGTTGTCCCCGCAGCCTGCCAAAAGGGTTGTCGTGGAAACAACCGCCAGAAGGCTTTTTGACCATCCACTTGACATCATTTTCATTTGACCCACTCCCTTAGTAAAATAAATAGATTATTCGTTTGAAAAGCTCGAAGAAGTGCTCATCCCTTCACGGCACCGACCATCATACCCGAAACAAAATAACGTTGTAACCAAGGGTACACTAGCAGAATTGGAATCGTAGCAAACATGATGGATGCTGCCTTAAGACTCTCAGGCACCGGAGGAGTAACCCCGAGTCCCTCTGTCATGTCGTTTACTTTGCTGTTCATGACCATTTCGTACAGACGCAGCTGCAGCGGATAAAGGTTCGAGTTCGTGATGTAGAGGAGCGCGTCCATAAAGCCGTTCCATCGCCCCACTGCATAAAACAGGCTGAGCGTTGCCAGAACAGGCAGCGATAGCGGCAGGATGACACTGAACAAAATACGGAATTGGCTCGCGCCATCCATTCGTGCGGATTCCTCGAGCTCCTCAGGTATCGAAGAGAAGAAGGCTTTGATGATCAGCAAATAAAAAGCATTGATGGCTCCAGGTAAAATAAGTGCCCAAATGGAATCCAGCAGATTCAAGCTTTTGATGAGCAAATACTCCGGAATCATGCCACCGCTAAAGAACATCGTTACAACAATCAGAAACAGGAAGCCATCCCGTCCCTTAAGGTTTTTTTTGGTCAGCGGATAAGCAGCCATGATGGTCATTGTCATGGAAATCACCGTAAATAGTACCACTAGAAGAACCGTGAACATAAGGGAACGGATCATCTGCGCGTTGCCAAACACGGACTTATAGGCTCTCAGATCAAGCTCTATCGGAAAAATCGTTACCTTACCGGCCATAATGGCACTATTTCCGCTCAATGATAAGGCAAAGATGTGCAGCATCGGCACCAAACAGAGCACACCGGCGATTGTAATGATTGCAATAATGATCCCGTCCAATAGCTTGGTTCGGCCATCTATACATTTTGTTGCGTTACCTTCACTAGTCATGAAGCTTTATCCTCCTCACCAAATGCCCTGGTCGTTGACCTTTCGGGATATATAATCCGCAGATAACAGGAAGACCAAACCAACGACGGCCTGGAACAACCCGATGGCCGTAGCGATCGTGTAACGGGCCGACTGGATGCCGATCTTATACACGTAGGTGCTTATCACTTCAGAGACATCCGTCACGAGCGGATTGCTTAGCACGAACGGCCGGTCAAATCCAATGCTTGCCATATGGCCGATGTTGATAATGAGCAAGATAATGATGGTCGGCTTGATGCCTGGCAGTGTAATGTGCCAAATTTTACGAGCACGATTGGCACCGTCAACCTCCGCAGCTTCGTACAGTTCCTTGTTAATGCCTGTCAGGGCGGCCAAGTAGATGATGGTTCCCCAACCCGCGCTTTGCCAAATACCGATCCCCAAATAGGTGAAGACCCAATACACGGGCTTCGTCAAGAATGGGATGGCTTCGATATTCATTGTTTTTAATACCCCATTCACGATACCGGAATTCGTCGCCAGCAGTTGGATGGCAATGCCGCCTATAATAACCCACGAGATGAAGTGCGGCAAGTACAGAATCATCTGTGCCCCTTTCTTAAACCATTGAACCCGCAATTCGTTCAGGAGTATGGCCAAGATAATAGGGATCGGAAAACTGACGATCAGATCCAGCAGGTTTAGCATGAAGGTATTCCGCAATGCTTGATAGAAACCCTGCATCTGAAATATTTCCCTGAAGGTGCCCAATCCGACCCAAGGACTCCCCAACACCCCCTTAAAGATATTATAGTCCTTAAACGCAATGATAACGCCGAGCATAGGGACATACTTAAATGTAAGAAAGTACGTCATTGGGAGCAAAAGCAGAATGTAAAGCTGCCAGTTGTGAACTAGGGCCTTCAACTTCCATCGTGATGCTTCCCGCGTTCTCGGCTTTGTTATTATCTCCATAAGTCTCCCCTCTTTCAGAAGTTTCCAATCCCCCATGCATGGTTAGGCTGGTCTCACTGGTCTTACTGTAGCATCCGAATGGAAAGATTGAACATATACAATAATTCAAGACTTAACTTCCTTCCTTTTGGGAGGGGCTGCCAGGTACTTTACCATTCTTTGAAGCCTAACATCTTTTCCGGGCAAAGAAAAAATCTGCTGATGAACAGCAGACTCGATATGGTTAGCGTTGCACCCGATATATGGCCCGGTACTCGCCAGGCGGGAACCCGAACGCTTTCTTGAAGGCTCGGTGAAAGGAAAGAACATGGGTATACCCGACTTTTTCTGCGATGGACTGAATCGGGTCGTCGGTTTCAACAAGCATGTCACGCGCATGCTCAAGGCGAACCTTCAACACATAATCAATAAACTTTTCTCCGGTTTCTTTCTTAAAGAGAGTACTGGCGTTACTGGAAGGCATGTCGAAGGCTTCGCTGACCCCCACGAGTGACATCCCAGGGTCTGCATAGTTTTTATCAATATATGCCTTCATACGCATGGCTATGGAATTGCTGCTAGTCATCTCCCGCTCCTTCTCAACATCCATCGCCAAATCGCTCATAACGGCTTCCAATTCCCGATGCAGGTCACCAAGTGTTTCCGTTGTCTGTGCAATCACGTCGAACCGGTCCCGATAGTGTTCTTGCCATGTTTTTGCTAATTCAGATGACATGGAGGTCATTTCCTTCTCTATATGCTGGGCAAGACTAGTAGCGAAGGATGCTACTTCCGCTCTGCCTAATCTTCGGTTCTTTAGCTCACCTATGATTTGAGACAGCTTATTTCGCCACTGCCTGTCCCCTTTGCGAAAAAGATACACCATTTCCGGCATCGTGCCGAATAGAACATAGGAGTCATTATCCGGCTTAGACTCTGCAACTCGGTTGTCGATAACAGAGTTGGTCCCAAAAACGGCCTTGTAGGATACGTTAGTGCCTGCAAGGCGATACGACTGTGCGATGGTTTCCATTCCGCCCGAAACCGAACCAATCCCAATAGATACCGTTAATTGAGTGTTGGCATGAATCCACCCCCGATACTCATCGCACATTCGAAATAATGTCTCGGAATAAGGATGGTGCGATTCCATGAGAAACAGCACAAATGTCACCTGCTGCAGCTCTGTCCATACAGAGCACTGCGGTATGCCTCGTTCATTTGCCAGCTCCCGAAATGCACTCTCCAGAATATATTTCAGAAGATGCTGGTCGCTCGGCTTATAGGCATGAGTAAATGTATTGTATTGATCCAGCTCAACGGTAATGACACAGAGCCTCTCGTAGTCAGCAGGCAATCCCAGCTTCAGGGCTTGTTCTCTCCATTCTGCATTCCCCATCAACCGGTGACCGACAAGCACCTCTTGAAGTAAGATGCGCTTGCGGTGCAGCGCCTCCGCCTCCTGCAGAGTATTGTAATCGACTGCTTTCTTCAGCAGATCGTCAATGGCGGATTCGACGATCTTGAATTCATTGAGCTGTGTCCTGCTGCTCCAGCTGCCGCTTTTTCTTACCGTAACCGTGTTGATTTTTTCGACCAGATTTTGAATCGGTTTATAATGGATATGCGTGATGAAAGTAAACCAGATCAGAGCCAATACAATGATGACCAGGACAGCGATGATCCAAACATTGGATAATAAGGATAACGCTGAATACCCTGCAGCATTGACACTGTCTGCGTAATAGGTCCAACCCGTATATTCCGAAACGGCCCTTAAACGGGATAGTGCCGACCGATCCGATGCCGGCGTCTGGAACTGCTGCCCATCGTTATCCAGAATATGAACCGTTCCGCGATTCTCCTGATTGTATTTATTTATAAATTCCATGAGTGAGCTAACGTAGATATTGATTACAATGGTCCCTTGTTGATGGGATGAATAAGAGTAATTCTTCGCGATGGATACGACCTTTTGTTTGTTACGGTCGATTGTCGATAGCATATAATCTCTCGGTTTAGTCCAACCGGACGGAGCTGTTCCATGATGAGGATCCATCAGAAAAGTCAGGTCGGCAAAATCGTCTACCTCGTAGACGCTGGAATCCGTAAGAATACGCTTGTTCGCTTCATCGTAGAGATAAACGGTGCTGGTATAAGGAAAGGAGGATTTCAATTCAATTAAGCGCTGCTGGATGACGAAATAATCATAAATGGCCATGTTCTTTTCAGAGAAAAAATCCATAATCACTCGATCAGTAATCAAAGCGCTGACCGCATTCCGCTCGATAAGTTTCAGGTTAGCTTCCGTATTCTGCATCATTTGCTCGACAATTGCCTTATTCGTCTCGATGTACCGGTTCTCCGAAGCATGGTTCAACGTGGTGAAGAAGACAAAAATGACGGAAGAGATGACAACGAAAAAAATTGGTGTATAGGATAACATCATCCGATAATACCAGCTCATTCTCATTACAGTCCAACCTCCTATTCCATAATATTATCATTTTTCCCTCAAACTGGATACGGTTTCATAAAAAAAGAAAAGGGAATCAGAGCCTGTAGAGAGTGACCGAACCGGGCTCTTAATCAAATACCAAGTCTGCAGCCCTCGGCCGATTTTCCCCTTTACTTGGAAAGATGTTAGCTCTCAAAAAATGGTAAGCCTCCTTCACTCCCTCCATAAAAAGAAGGAAGTTAAGTCTCGAATTATTGTATATGTTCAATATTTCCATTCGGATGGTACAGTATGAGCTGTGAGACCAGTCTAACCATGCATGGCAGTTGGCGAATTTTAGAAGGAAGGAGACTTAACTCGATAAGAACAAGGCCGAGAACTCATCTGAATGAAAAAGCGAAGGAGGAACACGTAAAATGAGTAAAAGGATCTGGCGAAAGGCACTGGCTGTTAAGATGGTCAGCACGATGCTGCTTTCCATGATGACGCCCGTGTCGTTTTCTCCCCTGGTTCAGGCTGCCGGCATCCCTGCCGCCCCGGTAACCGCCAACTGGTACTCGACGTACCAGACGATGGACGGTGTAGGCGCAGCCTATGCTTACACCGATTCCGTACATATGATGCAGCTCGCTGCCGCAGGCCATCAGGACACCGTAAGACATCTGCTTAACTTGACGTTTAGCGAAAAAGACGGCACCGGCCACGATATTGTCCGAGTCATCATCGGCGATAACGGCGGTCTTTCCGCAGCTAACGCAACGGCGGCCAGCCCCGGCTTCAACCCGGTTACAGGCTTGCTTGCAGATGTGAACAAACCGGGCTATGACATTCAGGGAAATCCCATTCCTACGAGAGGAACCGCCGGTTTGTACGGCTATAAGATTGAAGGAAATGACCGCTATTACGATGGCAATACCGATAGTATCTGGCCTAACGAGCCGGAGCATGACCCGGGTACGCTGGTGCCCGTAGAGGGCTTCGTCTGGGATTATCCGTCTTGGAACCGGCCGATTGCCAATGACGATGGAGGCCCTACCAACCTCCTCAGTTCCCCCGGCAGCGATCCGGTTGTGATCAAAGGCTCTCCCCGTACAAGAAAAGAGCTCTTCGATTTTGACCAGGTGTGGACCATGCGTCAAGCTATGCAGTATGGCGTCAAGCAATTTTACGCCTGCACCTGGACGGTGCCTTACTGGATGAGCAATTCGTCAACCAATACGCCTAGCAAAATTATCCGTGGCGACACAGCGACGATAGATGGAAAGCCAGTTAAAATCTATTATCAGGCTTATGCCGATTATCTCGTCAATTATATCCGGGGCATGTGGGAGCAGTGGGGGATTCCGATTACCCATATCAACCCTTTTAATGAGGTTGACCTTGCAGGCGGAAGCGCTGCTTATGTCCAAGAGCTTATCGACGGCTATATCGGTCCGACATTGAAAAAGTCAATGCAGCCGGGCGGCGCGCTCTACGAGATCAAAAATCCTGACGGGCAAGCGATTAACTTCGTACCTCAGCTCGCTGCCGTGGACGGTACCAATCTCGGCGCCTCCTTAAGCAGAGGCGGTGCGGTATTTTCCGAAACCGATGAAGGCAATGCATTGAACAAAAATCCGTACCTCGACGTGTTTACTACCCACTTGTACGGCACGGTCGGCATTGGCACGGATGAGACTAAGCTGTACCATACGGGTGACTTTTCCCAAAGCCCATTGGATTATACGAAGGACGGGTCCAAGTATCCGGACTATTTGACCCGGTATAAGCTCTGGCAGGCGGAGTTTATGAATCAGGATACGAACGACGGGTCAGCCGGTGCGTATACTCAGCGGTATGGCAACCAGAACATCAATGATGCCGTGCGCTGGTCCAATCTGATGACCAATATGTTCACCAGCAACCCAGGCTTTAACGGCTTCGTCTGGTGGAGTATGTGGGATAGCAACGGTGCAGACGGCTCCGACCTGATCCGCCTTGCCAGCACCAACTCCCAACAGCGAGCCGGACACATCAGTACGCTGACGGGCGAGTACCGCGCGTTCAAGCGCTTTTACGGGTTTGGCCACTTCTCCCGCTTTATGAAGCCGGGCGACGTGCGCTTCGATGTAACGCGTGTGCCAGCGGACGATATCAATATCGTCGGCTTCAAAAACCCGAACACCAATGATTTCTCGATTACCCTCTCCAACGCCAAAAATGATGACAGCATTCAGCCCTTAGAATTCACCCTGAAAGACTTCCCGACAGACACCAAAAGTGTAACCGTTTTCCGCACCTCAGGCAGTGAGAATCAGAAGAAGCTCGGCACGATTCCTGTAAATAACGGCAAGTTCGTGATCGACGTCCCTTCAGCCAGTATCGTCACCGTTGTACCGTCTCAAGGTACCTATGCGACTTACAACGGTCTAGACGGAGAGCGCGATATATTCTCCTCTCTGGAGGCGGAAGGCAATGACAACGGCGTGCCTGGCGACACCGCAGGCAATGCCGGCCGTACCAACGAGGCTGTCACGCTGGCCGATAGCAGCTATCTTGCTTACAAAAACGTGAACTTTGCGGATGGTTCCGCTAACGGTGGTGTTGTCCGTAGACACCTATTATATTTAACCGCACAAGCCAAGTCAGCAAAGGGCGGCACCCTGCATGCTTATGTCCTGCCGGTAGGCACTACTGTGAGCAGTGCCGCTGAACTCCTATCCAAAGGTACACGGGTCGCCAAAATCACGGTACCGGCTAATGATCAATACGGGAAATATCAGGACATGGTAGCTACGGGTGACCTTAGTGCTTATGGCCATAAGGATCTTTATATCGTAGCTGCGACGAATGGGCCCAGCAGTTCCATCACGGTTGACCGTTTCTTGTTTGGAGCCAATGATTCCGATTGGAGTGCCGCCGGCAACAATTCGACGGTAAGCCTGCCGGGCAATATTTTACTGAACGGCGACTTTGACACCACCACCGCCTCCAATACCAATAATTGGTCCACCGGCCGATACGATAACGGAGCGTTTAACCCATCGGTAACCGGACCTGCCTTCACTGCAGATACCGTCCAGAGCTACTCGGGTCTCTCCCGTTACTTGAAAAATAGCTCGACCTCGAAGGTGGCCGGTTCCGCGAAAATTTCCAACCGTGTGGATGCGGTAAACCAGTACGACGGCATCTGGCAGGATGTCACCGGTAAACTGACTAAAGGAGAACAATACAACTTCAAGGGATATTTTCTTGCCATGAAGGGCCGCCCGGAAAGCTATGATATTGCGGCGGAAAACCCGGGCGATGTCGAAGCTGCCCTAGTATATTACGACAGTAATGGAAAACAACTCGGCCTCACTCCTATTAATGGCCGTAAGATGCCCGAACCTTACGCAGCCCGAGAAGCGGGAGATGCTGCTTATTGGAACGCGGGCGGCCAATTTGTGGGCCGCATCCTTGAGGGCGGACCGATTGGCTTAAGCTCCTTCCAGCCCGTTGACGTGAAGGTGGCCGATTGGCACGAGACTCCGGACCGGCCGTTCACTTATAACGAACCTGACGGCACGGCCAAGGTAATTGTAGCCTTGTATGCAAAGGATGCCAACATCCTCTATACAGATCAGCTCTCGTTAACCCCTGATGTGATCCCTACGTACAATATTTACGTTGACGGCATTCAACCGTCCGATTTTGACGTCAATAAGTCAGATTATACGTATACGGTTACAGGAACGACCCTTCCCAAAGTAACAGCAGCTTCGAGCGATCCGGAGGTGCAAGTCAGTATTTCACAAGCTGACAGCGCTCAAGGGACGGCTGTGATACGTTTTATTAAAGGTCAAAATGTGAAGACGTATACCATTGCCTTTAGTACGAATGAAATCATCAACTTTGCGAATGGACTTCCGGCAGGCTGGGTGATCATCAACCCGGATCAAGCGGATACCTCTATCAAGACAACAGCAAATGCGGTGTCGGTTAACACCAAGAAGGCAGATGCGGATTACCCCAATAGCCATAATATTTTGCAATTGCCGGTTTCACTAGCGGGGAATTGGACGATCACAGCAACGGTCAACACGAATATCGCACTCAGTGCCTCCGATACGAATGGCACTCAAGCAGGGATCGGGATCTATAATGCGGCCAATGGGGAAAATTATGAAATTGATGCCCAAAAGGTAACTACGAACACAAAGGTTCATAATGCGAGTAAATCTGGCGCCAATGTAACAAACAATACTTCCAATACGAACTTGAGCGGTTCCAGCTATTGGATTCGCATCGTGAAGAGTGGAACTGGTGTGCAAGGATATTATTCGACGACCAACGGCTCTACCTGGAATATGATGGGAACGAATGTGCAGTTTACCCCTGATTTCTTCCAAGGCGCCAAGCTTCAACTGTTTGCCATTAACAAGAGCGCGACAGTCGATCTGAATGCTGCCTTCTCCAATGTGACTTTGCTGATGACTGGGGCGGATAACGGAACTGTGAATGCCGACCAACAGGCAGTGGAACAAGCCGCAGCTCTGATAGGAAATCGCATTACGGTTCCGAATGCTGCCGGCAATGACGCCATCACCTTGCAAACGAAAGCCCAGCAATTACTTAATAATGACGCCAAACTCAAATCGCTTGGCGTTACGTGCACCCTTTCGCTTACAGACGGCCAATTTGCGCTGAGCATCTTCAAAGGAGCCGCCAGCCTAAGCATTCTCTCGCTTACCGTCGTGGGCGACGGATCGGCAGCTATAGCGAAAGACTTCGAGGATCAAACGGTACAAGGCTTCACTCCGAAGGGCAGCGCTACAGTAACGCTGAATCCAACAAACGAAGCCAACCATACCGCAGGCGGGGCCTATGCGCTGAAAGTCAGCGGCCGAAATGCCAATTCGGATGGACCGTCCATCAACGTGAAGAACGCCGTTAAGGTCGGGCACGAATACAAAGCCGCCGTATGGGTCAAGCTGATCAGCCCTGCAAGCGCGCAATTGAAGCTTACCGCAGTCGTCAATGCAGCAACACCTTACTATATCAGCCTTCAACAGCAAACCCTAAGCGACTCCTCAGGCTGGGTGAAGCTGGAAGGAACCTATCGTTATTTGAGCGAGGATGTCACCTTATATGTGGAAAGCCCTAACAGCTCCACTGCATCCTACTATATCGATGACTTCAGCTTTGAAGATACAGGGCTGCAAAGTATCGTCCCTCTTAAAGAGGCGTATAAGAATGACTTCCTCATGGGAAATGTACCGGGAATGAATGATTTGACACCGGGCAACGGGCAAAATGCTTTTTATAATTATCACTTTGATACCGTGACCTTTGGCAATGAGATGAAGCCGGACGCTTTGCAGAAAAATAAGGGGACCTTTACCTTCACTACCGCGGACAGCATGGTTTCCAAATCGCAAAGCATGGGAATGAATATCCATGGTCATGTCCTCGTTTGGCACAGTCAGACGCCTGCATGGTTTAACCAAAAGGTAGATGCATCCGGCAATGCATTAAAAGATGCAGCGGGAAATCCTATCTATCTGAGTCGGGATGAGGCGCTTGCCAATATGAAGACCCATATCAAAACCGTGATGGAGCATTTCGGAGATAAAGTCATCTCTTGGGATGTCGTCAATGAAGCGATGCAGGATGGACCGCCTGCGGTTTCCAACTGGAAGGATGCGCTGCGGAAATCGCCATGGTATTATTCCGTCGGTCCGGACTTTGTAGAACAGGCCTTCCTTGCGGCCCGAGCCGTGATGGATGAACATCCGGATTGGAAGATGAAGCTGTATTACAACGATTTCAACGATGATTTCCCTGCGAAAAGAGACGCCATCTATGACATGATCAAAGAAATGAACGACCGGTATTCGTTGACCCACCCAGGAAAGCTTCTGGTTGATGGCATTGGCCTGCAATCTCACTACGATATGAGAACCAGCCCGGCAAATGTAGAGGCCGCGATTGTAAAGTATGCTTCCTTGGGCGTCGAGCTGAGCATCAGCGAGCTTGATGTTCTAGCCGGAATGAACTCCTCCCTATCCGCGGAGTGGGCGGATAAACAGGCAAGTCTGTATGCACAATTATTCAAAATTTATAAGAAGCATGCCGATAAGATCGCGCGTGTGACCATTTGGGGATACACGGACAACACCAGCTGGAGGGCCAGCCAAAATCCGCTGCCATTCGTTGGTTCTCTGGCACCGAAGCCGTCCTATTATGCAATCATCGACCCGGATAAATATTTGGCGGAGCATCCGCTGTATTCGCCGCCTGAAACAAAAAGCGCCACAGCTCTGTACGGCACGCCTGCAATCGACGGAACGATCGATTCCCTATGGAATCAAGCCCCTTCGATTCAGATGAACAATCTTCTCATGGCAACGGCAGGAGCGACAGGAACAGCAAAGGTACTTTGGGATGAAAAAAATCTGTATGTCCTGTTCCAAGTGAAGGATACGCAGCTCAGCAAGTCGAGCACGAATAAAGCGAACCAGGACTCTGTTGAAGCCTATGTGGACGAGGACAGAGTGGACGCATGGCCTTATCGTGAGGATGACGGCGAGTACCGGGTAAACTATGCAAACGAGCAATCGTTCAAGTTCCTCAGCAATTCAACGCCGGCTACCTCCCCCGGGTTTGAATCGGCGGCCATTGCAGATGGAACGAATTATACCGTAGAAATGAAAATTCCGTTCAAAACGATCACTCCGCAAAACGGTACGAAGATCCGGTTTGATGCGCAGGTGAACGATGCAACCGGGTCTACGCTTCAAAGCGTCGCTACATGGAACGATATCCTGGGCAGAGCCACCAAATCTACAGAGGTATTTGGCAACCTTACCCTTACCGGTAAATCCGATGGAAGCAATGCCGAGTTGTCCAGCTTGTCGCTGTCCAGCGGCAAAGTGGATTTTGCTCCGGGCACACTTAGCTACAACGTAAGCTTGCCGAACAGCGTGACAAGTTTGACCGTCACCTCAAGCGTGTATGACAGCCGCTCTACGCTGACGATTAACGGAAAACCTGCCGTAAGCGGCCAGCCGAGCAGCCCGATTCAGCTTGCCGTTGGAAATAATACGATCACGATCGTGGTTGCCGCGCAAGACGGCAGCACGAAAACGTACACGGTCAATGTAACCCGTGCGGCCGGCAGTGAACAACCTTCCGTGCTGGAGGGCGTTACCCTGGATTCTGGCAGCTACAGCCTGCTGATCGGCAAAAGCCATAACACAGTAGTCTCCGCCGTGTATTCGGATCATTCCTTAGTTAATGTGACGGGTTTTGCAAGGTATGCCTCATCCAATCCGCAGGTCGCAGTGATCACCGGCCAAGGTATTGTGACAGGCTTATCTGCAGGGTCAACCGTAATCACCGCAACTTATGGCGGCTTCAGCGCCAGTGCGAACATCGCGGTAGTCAGCGCTATTGAGCTCGTACCTACTATCGATGCGCCTGTGCTTCGGCTGCCCGGTAACGATCCGGTACAGATTACCGTGCCTAAGGAAGTGACGAATGCTGCGATTCAATTCACACCGGACCTATCCGGAACAGCAGCAAAAGTAACGCTTCCGTCTATCGTTGTCCATTCGAACACTTCGCTGGGCGTTGTGGACATGACGATTCCTGCCAATACGCAATTAACGGCGCCGTCGAGCTGGAATGGCCTTATGGAGCTGCCAAAAGTTCAAAGCAGCAGCACCGTTTCGGTCGCAAATGGTACCGTTCTTGCAGTGATTCAGGTCGGATCACCGGGTGTCCCTTTCACCTTTGATAAAGCGGTAAGGCTGGTCTTCCCGGGTCAAGCGGGCAAATCGGTAGGAGTTGTGTCAAATGGCACGATCGTTCCGATTGCAGGCACCATCAGTGCCGATAGCCAATCAGCCGCTGAGCGTGAGATTCCAGCCGGAGGAGACGCCAAGCTCTCTGTCGGCAATGACTTGATCGTTTGGACCAAACACTTTACCCAGTTCGTCATCTACACGGTGAACAACGTGGATCCCCCCCCTCGTCGCAGCCATGGGGGAAGCGGCGGGAGCGTTGCAGCAGAAACAAACACGGCAGCCGTTGCTGCAAATCAAGGCGGTACGTTTAGCCTCAATGGAGCTACAATCGTCATTCCCGCCGAAGCTATTAAAAAAGACATGAAGATCACCGTCAATAAAGTAACGGATGTGTCGAGCTTGACCTTGGACACCGCGTCCCGGCTGATCAGCGATGTCTTTCAAATGATCGGGCAGCCTGAAGGTACCTTAAGCATGCCAGTTACCATCAAGCTCCCGTTCGATAAGAGCAAATTAGACGCTGAGCACAATCAAATCGGTCTTTACTGGTACAATGAGCAAGCACAGAAGTGGATTTTATTGAATAATCAGCAGGTAGATGAAAGTCAAGCGACGATCAGCGGTTCGATTGACCATTTGGGCAGCTTTGCGGTTATAGCGGTAAAGAAAACGGAAGGTTCGAAGCCGACGGCCGGAACAACAGAGCTGACCGATATTCGTGGGCATTGGGCAGAAACCAAGATCCAAGCGCTGATTCAATCTGGTGCCATTGCCGGTTACCCAGACGGTACCTTTAAACCGGACAACAAGATCACAAGAGCGGAATTTATCGCCATCATCGTAAAAGCATTCCATCTAAACGAACAGAACGGCAAGGTGTATGCCGATACTGCCCATCACTGGGCCAAATCGTTTATCGCCACAGCGGAGGCGCAAGGATGGGTATCGGGTTATGACGATACGACCTTTGGGCCCGACGATTACATTACCCGTGAGCAGATGGCCACCATCGTGGTTCGTGCCGCAGCATTGAACTCCACGAATGAAAGCATGAATTTCACAGACAGCTCGGATATTTCCAGCTGGGCTAGATCAGCCATTGCCGCTGCAATGGAGAAGGGAGTAATGAACGGCTATCCGGACGGAACACTGCAGCCGCAAAATCACACGACCCGTGCGGAAGCTGTAACGGTCATTGAACGCGTGTTAGCCTTGAAAAAGTAACGATCCTACGCGCAACAAAAGAGGGTGTTCCAATAGTAAACTTTGGAACACCCTCAGCAACAAGAACTAGAATGACTTTCTAAAGAAACCAAGGAGCTAAGCGGCCTGTTCTCGCTTAGCTCCTTGGTTTTTGGCTTCTATTACTGCCTGACAGCCTCTTGCTTATGGCCGGTCTTCTATCCCCCGCCTTTTCCCTTTGATTAAATGAACCTACTGGGCAGTCACATTGATACTATCCACATTCGGTCCTTCCGTACCGGTCGTGACGACTTTAAAAGTGTTGGTCCCGCTATTCATCGGTACCTGAATCGTTTTTTCGCCCCACGTTGTCCAGCTCCCGGTCGCCGTAAAGGCGGCGTTGCTGATCACTTTCGTCCCGTTCACATACACATCCAAGTTTCGAGTTCCTGAATCCAATGCATACCGGAACTTCACATTTTTGGTTCCCGTTACGGCGCAATTGATGCTATTCCACTGCGCAGCCGCTCCAGTTGAAGCATTGAAATTAACATATCCTGTACCGGTATAGCCTGTATAGAGGGTATCTACCGTTGCACTAGTTAATATCGTGCCTGTCTCTGCTTCATAGGTGGTCCCGCTGCTGGTCGTGCCGTCCGTATAATCGCCTACGAATGTTGTAACGCTTTGGGCAGGAAGCTGGGCCGTAAAGGAACCGCCGGACACATTAATGGACGACCCGGCTGCAAGATTTCTGCTGCTGTCGGTCACATAGGAGGCTACCTGAGCGGCCGTGCCATTTTGCAGAACAAAATTTTGACTTGCAGCTGTAGTGTCCTTGTTAATGGCGACAATCACTACTTTATTGTTTCCTTTATAGGCAGATACGTAAATGTTCGAATTGGGGTTTTTGGTTGCATCAACCCTTACATAGCCGGGGCGAACGAATTTCGAGAAATGAGCCATACTATAGCCGCGTTTGCTTATCGTTCCATCCTCTTTCATAGGACCATATTGCCTGCGGATGTACCACCACACATAAGCTTGAAAATCCCCCTCCACCATAGCATTATGCATATGATAAGCTACATCCAATGCCTCAGGCCAGCGATCCGCCGAGTTGTTGTCGCTATTCGGGTAATATACTTCCGTCATCCAAAGATCTTTTCCCGCTCCCTTTTGTTTAAAAAGAGGATAAGGGAAATCACTAAAATTCGTCCCATACGTATGGGCACCGAGAATATCCATATTAGCCAGAGCCTGCGGATCGTTCAAAATAGGGTCCGACATATTTTTCATATACGAGAATGATTCCGGTGCCATGACCCTGCAGTTGATCGATCCGGCATTTTCTTTCATAAAGCGAAGCATTTCTTGTGGAGTCCACCACGTCCAGGTATGGGCGTAATCAGGCTCGTTTTGGACGGAGATAGCATACAGGTCCACACCATTATTTTTCATGTAGGCAACAAAATCATTCAGATGCTGTGCATAATCCGCATACTTGTCATATCGAAGCCGTTTGGCCGACGTGTCCCCGTTGCGATCGAAGGTCTCCGTCATCGTGCTTGGGGGATTCCATGGGGAAGCAAACACAATGGCACCGTGCGCAATCGCACTTTTGGCAGTGTCTACTTCTTTGGACCAGTTATTTTTATCTTC
Organism: Paenibacillus rigui; assembly: GCF_002234615.1. Lineage (GTDB taxonomy): Bacteria > Bacillota > Bacilli > Paenibacillales > NBRC-103111 > Paenibacillus_S > Paenibacillus_S rigui. The sequence goes on from NZ_NMQW01000012.1 coordinate 22,058, forward strand.
ATCTACATGAATTCTTAAAACGGAAAAGCCCAATTGGTTCTGTCCGTTACCGAAAGCGGTTTCTCTTTGATCCACGGTTAAATCTCCGGCCCAAACCGGATGGTTGATGCCTCCAAAGCCGCGAATCACTTGGTTTGCTGCCGACAAGTTCACCGTGGCATCACTCGCTGCCGAAACTTCAGCAGGAGAAAATACGGTTAACATAACCGAAAGCATCGTTACACATGCCAACAGAACACTTATTGATTTCTTTACACGCGACGTCATTGTTTTCATCTCCTCATAAATTAATCGTAAATTAATCGCTTCCACAAACTGGTTACCGTGGGAATGCTGCAATCTCCGTGTTACACCGTTTTACGCAATTTCCCTGGACCACGCCCTTTCGTATGCGGACGCAAGGCTTCCTCATCTCCAAGCAGTCGAATGAAAACATTTAAATATTTTCCTATTTGTCCCAATCGTTCAATCAGGTCCTACTGTATCATCTGGAATGCGACTTTGAATATATACAATAATTTGGGACTTAGCTTCATCTTTACGGAAGGATTTGCAAGCGACCTTACCTTTCTTTTAGACTTAATTTCTTTTTAAAGGATGGCCGCCGAATGGACTCGATCGTAAATTTCGCCTGAACAAAAAAACCTCCTGTGAAGGAGGCCATTGAAAAAGCTACGGCTGCATAGACGAATCATTATTCTGATCGCTGCTGCACTCCGCCAGGACGTACGATTCTTTATCTACATACAGGGTACAATTCGGATGACTGCGAAGTATAGTTGCCGGGCAAGCCGTAGAAATGACGGCCTGCAGCGTGCTCCGTACAGCTTCACGTTTAGTAAGCCCCGGTACCATGCAGAATAGCAGGCTTGCTGACATGAGCATAGGGATGGTAAGCGTCAATGCATGAGTGGGAACCGAATGCACATCCTCGAAGCATCCGTCGTTCACCTGCTGCTGTCGGCAGGACTCCTCCAAGAGCACGGGCTTCACCGCCTTAGGGTCATCAAAATCGGCGACAGGCGGATCGTTGAAGGCAAGATGCCCATTTTCTCCGATGCCGAGGAAGACGAAATCAATCGGGGCCTCCCTTAACAGCTCCGCATACCGAACACATTCCGCTTCCCCATTCGCGCCATCCATGAGATGTACGACGCCAGGCTTTACCTTATCAAATATGCCTCGTTTGAGAAATTCAGAAAAGAGCTGAGGCGCACCAGGCTGTAAACCGATATATTCATCCATATGAAATGCGGTAACCCGCTTCCAGTCGATTCCTTCCTCCTGGCATAGCTGCTCAAGAAATTCATTTTGGGAAGGAGCGGCTGCGAATACGATTCGCAACCCTTCCTTTTCCCGCAATTTACTGCGCATTGCTTCCGCCGCTTCAGCTCCCGCAGCCGCACCTAACTCACGCCGCGTGGCATAAACCTGGACCTTTAATTCATCCCTAGTAAAGCTCTGCTCCGGCATAAAAACGGACGTCATTGGGCTCCTCCTCCCATGAAACTGTATTTGGTTTCTCCATTCAATACAACAGCGCTAATCCGAATCCGCTCTTGCCGATCGGGCTGTCGGAAAAGTGTAAAGCTCGCTTCGCTGCCTACCTCCAGCCATTCCCTCCCCGGCCCCGACAGGCCGAGAAGACGGGCGGGCCGCAGCGTGACTGCCTCAATCGCTTCAGACCAAGAGATTCCCGCATACCGCACCGCATTGGAGACCCCCACATCCAGAGCCTCGGCTGATCCAGCTAAAATGAGTGGATTATCGATAGGCGTTAGCCTTCCATCCGGATGAAGCTCAACTTCCGCTCCGATGACACTAGAGTAGCGTCCGGGGGACAAACCGCCAAATTTCACACTATCGCTGACCAGAATAAATTGGTCGCGTTTCGCACGAAGCATCGCTTTCAAAACCGGCGGGCTTAGATGGTGGCCGTCGGCAATAAAAGTAGCCCACAAACGATCCTCCCCCAACTGATTCCAAATGTAATTGGGGTGCCTTTGTAATTGGGTATGCGCCCCGTTTCCAAGATGTGTGGATAAAGCAGCGCCCGCGGCTACAGCTTGGGCCAGCTCATCCGCATTCGCACAAGTATGCCCTAAACTGACCGTAATTCCGGCTTCCTTCAGTCTTCGAATGAAGGCGATGGCTCCCTTTCTTTCCGGAGCCACTGTCACGAGACGAATCCGATTCCCCGATGCCTCTTGCCACTGGGCGAATTCCTCCCAGTTCGGGTCCCTGACGTAGGTTCTTGCATGAGCTCCGCGAGGTCCGTCTTCACCGGAAATGTAAGGACCCTCCAGATGGATCCCGACAACGGAACGGCACACATCCGGATAACGCTCACAAGCTTCCGCAATCGTCGTCACCGCTTGCTTGATCCGTTCCAAGCTCCCGGTTATAACGGTTGGCAAGTAATGGGTGACACCTCTTTGATATAGTGCTTCCGTGACCCCAACTACATCCTGCACAGTCGTGGTTTCGCCATTAAAGTCAAACCCGTTAAACCCATTGACCTGGAGATCAAACCAACCCGGGGAAATCCAGGGAAGCTCTTGCGCTGCCGCTGATTCCAGCGGCTTCACGGAAGCGATCAGCCCGTCCTTAACCTCTACCTCGACGACCTCAGCCGTATCGAATCGGATTCCTTGCAGCCTCATAGCTTAATTTCCTTCTTTTGTTTCGAGGATTCGTATGTGCCCAAAATAATTTCTAGCGCGTGGATGCCTTCTTCACCAGGCACTATCGGCGCTCTCAGCTCTTGCACGGCTAAAGCCATATCGCGAATCTGCATCCGATGCCCGTCGGGGATGACCTGAAACGGTGGGAATGACGGAATGTTCACCTCTTCGCCTTCTACTTTCAGCAAGGCGATGTCATCCTCCTGGATGATGACAGATCCCTTCTCCCCATGGATCTCCAAACGCTGTCCCCGGTCTGGATATACCGTAGTCGTAATTTCAAGTATGCCCATGGCCCCATTATGAAAATCGAGCAGCGACACCGCCGTATCCTCCACCTCGATATTTCTCAGCTGGGTGTTAGCCTTCCCGTAAATGGATCGAACGGGACCGACGAGCCACTGCAGCAGATCCACCGTGTGGATCCCCTGATTCATCATAGAACCGCCGCCGTCCATGGCCCAGGTCCCTCTCCAACCGGCACTGTCATAATACTGTTGGCTTCGGTAAATTTTAACATAAGCGTCACACAAGCTTAATCTCCCTAACCTCCCGTCTGCAAGCAGCTGTTTGACAAACTGAGCTGCCGGTGACATTCGTCTCGGAAAAATCGTGCTTAGCAGGACGCCCTGCTCTTTGCATTCGTGAATCATCCGGTGGGCATCCTCGAGCCGGATCGCCATCGGCTTCTCTGTCATCACATGCTTGCCGGCTTTGGCGGCCTGGATCGTTTGCTCGGCGTGAAGTCCGCTTGGCGTGCAAATGGACACGACCTGGATATCCTCATTTTGCAGCATGGAATCAAGCTTTGTGTACAATTGGGCGCCATATTTATCCGCAAACTGTTGACCATTAGCGTCATCGATATCGCAAACCGCAATCAACTCTGCCTCCGCGGTATTACGGATGGCATTCGCGTGAACGTCCGCGATAACACCGCAGCCGACAATCGCAAATTTCGTTCGAACTCCTTCTTTCATCTCTGCGGCTCCTTCACGTCAAGTTGTAAATAAGCAGCCGATTCGTCAGCCCAGATCGTCGCTTCGCTCGTCTTCACAATATCCTCATGGCTCACGATACAATCAAGACCCTCAATCCGGCGCACGAAATCATGCGAAATGGAATAAGGAGGCTCTAAAAGAGGCACTCGAACCACCGGCTCCCGATTGGTTAATTGTATGAGCAGTGAAGGCTCTTCCCCAACTAAAGGGTCGCCCTGCAGTCTCAATTCTGCAATGCCTTCGGTTCCGGTGACGTAGATCCGTCCGTCTCCCCACGTCCAGCTCTGCTCCGGCATATGCCAATCGGCATAAAGCTGGGCAACGATGCAATCTTCTATTTCAACCTGTACGCTTGCCGTATTATAGAAGGTAGGATGCTCGGGCATGACCGTCTTACTGACATAGCCCTGAACGCTTACCAGTTCTTTACCGGTCAACCAGCGGAGAAGATCGAAATCGTGTACGAGCAGATCGACAAGGATGCCTCCCGATTGATGCTTAGAGAAGAACCACGCCGGCCGGCTCGCGGCATTCAATCGATGAGGCTTGCGCATCCCGATCGTTACGATTTCTCCCAAAACTCCAAGCCCGATGTTCCGCTTCAAGGTATAGATCGCGGGGTGGAATCGTTCCGTCAGCAGCATGCCGATTTGGATGCGGCCTCTGTCTATCACGCCCTTCAGCCGATCGAGCCCTTCACGGCCCGTGACAGCCGGCTTATCCAGCATGACATGCTTCCCCCGGCTTTCGCATAATTCGATGACGTCTATTTTGCGGTCGTTGATCGAAGCACACCCGACAACTTCAACTGTGTCCGAAAGCAGGCTCTCTTTATCCTGAACAAGAGGAATCCCATATTGCCTGGATAGACTGCCGGCCAATTGATCATTTTCGTCCTCATATAGGCCGGCACACGTGTAACCAAGCTGCAACATTTCACTTATAAAAATACCGATGTGCGCATGCTGGCAACCGATAATGGCAAACTGTTTGGCACACACTCGCAGCACCCTCCCTTGAAAGATAGAATGTCCGCTCTGCGGAGCGGGATTCTATTTTATTTATTCGTGAGTTCATTATTGTTTTTCTCAAAAATTTTGTCGGCTTCCTTCCGGAATTCGGCGGCTGCTTCATCGATAGACGCTTTGCCGAACTGCTGCTTCTGCACGACTTGTTCAAACAACTTCGTCACTTCTCCGGCTCCCTTAGGTCCCGCATCGTACCAGGAAGGCTGAATACTCGCTACATACTGCAGCATGCTTACCATCTTTTTATCTCGATCCGCGAATTTCGGAGTTAAGTATTCCAGCATTTTTTTGTTTTCCGGCAAGCCTCTATCTGTCTCCAAAATATCAGCCGCTTCCTTGGAGTTAAGGAAGAAGTCAATAAACATAGCCGCTTCCTTCGGATATTTGGACTTGGCCGAAGCCGATAAGAACATTGCTGTTTCGAGCACACTGCCGGTTTGCTTATCCTTCGGATAAGCGACCATATCGATTTTATCCTTCATCACATTCTCATAAGCGGGGAAAGTAGCCGTAAATTGTGGCCCAATAATGGGTACGACCCCTTTCATCAAAGCATCTTTATTGGGATCAGCATTACTCAACGGAAGAAAAGAAGCGGTCTGCGCAGCAGGCGGCACAATACCTTCCTTTCGAGCGTCATCCCACATTTTAAGCCAGTTCTTCATCGTTTGTTCGTTGTAGCCGAGCCGATTGTTCTTGTAAAGGGTGTCCCCTACCGAGAAACAATAGTACATAAACGCTTCCAGTGAAGTTGACATATCGAACGATCCAAATACATTATCGCCCAGCTTGGATTTGATTTCGCGTGCCTTATCGAAATACTCCTTCCACGTCATGTCCATCTTCGGAGGTTCAATACCAGCCTGCTTATACATTTCCTTGTTGTAAATCAGGACGGAAGCGTTATCCGATACGGGTAAACCGGTCAATTTGCTGTTAATGGTTCCTTGATTTTTCAATACGTCTTTATTCAGATCGTCAATATGCAGTTCCTTGTCCAAGTAGGGTGAAAAGTCACCCAAAACACCGCGCTCCGAATACTCTTTGATGTATAAGATACTCATTTGCATCACATCAGGCGCGTTATTCGCTGCCACCTGTGTGGACAGCTTCTCCCAATAGCCGTCGAAGCTCGTATACTCAGGCTTGATCTTAATATTGGGATGCAGCTGCTGAAACTTATCGATCAGCTTCAAGGTACGGTCGTGACGACCTTGGCTCCCCCACCAAGAGAAACGAAGCTCAATGCTTTTCGGCTGGGCTTCCGACGCGCTTTTCTTCTCCGTAGGGACACACCCTGCCAGCAGCCCCATGATCACAGTCGAGGCTAAACCTGCCTTCATTAACTTGCGGACTTTCAACCCGGATCTCACCATTTTTTTGCCCCCCTATTTTATTGTTTCATTGGTTACAACTTCATTATAAAATTTTCGTTTTTTAATAGAATAAGGGAAATCTATAAAATGTATTAAAAAAATACACACTGTCTTCATCTTATCCTGCGGATCAATGATTGAACTCGGAGGGGGTTAACCCCGTATGTTTTTTAAATAATTGGCTGAAGTAGGCGTTGTTTTTATATCCGACCATTTCGCAGATTTCAAATATTTTATAATTTCCGCTCAGCATAAATTCCTTTGCTTTTTCCATACGAACGCGAGTTAAATAATTGTTATAGTTCTCACCGGTTTCTTGCTTGAAAATTTGGCTCAAATAATTTCGCGTTAAATACACTTTCTCGGCCAACACATCCAATGTAATATCTTCGGCATAATGTTCCTGTACATACCTCATAATAAAATCGATAGTCCTCGGATGCTTCTGCGAACCTCGCCTGCTCATCACCCCGCACACCGGAATAAGCAGATCTCGCAGCCATGCATCAAAATCTTTTATCCCGTGCAGCAGCTCGAGCTCCTTGTACAAGTTGAATCTTGAGTCGATGTCTTCGATTTGCAAGCCGTGCTCATGAAGCGCTAGCGTTAAAACACCCACGATGTCGATGGAAAATTCACGCAGGGTGCTGATGCTCGGCACATCCCCCTTGTGAAGTGTTTTCACAAGCTCCGTAATACGCTCATGTACGAGATCCTCTTGACCCATCATAACAGCGTCAACAATCGCCTGATAGCTTTCCATTGGGCGGCGTGATACCGCCTTGGTCACTCCTCGGCAATCTTCTTCACAAATCAGCTGCTGATCCGGCAGCCTTGACCGTTCTGCTAACAAATCAATAGCAGCAACATACGACCTCGGAATATCATGCACATGATCGACAATACATCCTATCGATGCGCATACTTCCAGCTTCAAGTATTTCTGAATAGTATTCAAAAATTCATGAGCTGTCTGTTTCGCCTGGAGCTTGACCTGTTCTTTTCTTCCATGGTATGGGGCGGATACGATTACGGCAGTCACATTGCGTTGAATATCCGCCACATAGATGCCTTCCTTACTCTGCACCAGCTCTTCCACAATATTCTTCACGGCATAAGCAAACAACGATAATTCGCTTGGACGGTACGCATTACGTTCGCGGTTCATGAAAAACTCAATCAACAGCACTGTATAATATCGATTAGAGAAATCCACTTTCAAATAGTCCGCCATTCTATGGAAAGAAGCGGTTTGCGAAAAACCCGGCTCCAGCAGCCCCTTGAATAATTGTTTCTTTGTCGTTGGGAGATTGTACTCGAGAAGAGCTCTTAATTCCTTATCTTCCTTTTCCGTACGTGTTCTTTGTTCTATTTTGGCAAGCGCCGATCTGAGAACGCTTTCAATTTCATCCAACGTAGCTGGCTTCGACAAATAATCGTTCACATTCAGCTTTACTGCCGATTGAGCCGTTTTGAAATCCTCGAAGCCGCTTAAGATAATCACTTCCGCTTGATTACCTTCTTCTCGCAGCGTCTTCAGCATGTCGATCCCGTTCATAACCGGCATAAAGATGTCGGTCAAAATAATATCAGGACGGTGAATCCGTATTTGCTCCAAGCCTTCCTTACCGTTCTTGGCTGTTCCCGACACTTCAATCCCGAACTCCTCCCAACGGATAGAACGGGTAATTCCATGAATTGTCGTCATGTCATCATCAATGATTACGGCTTTGATCATTTTGCGTTCCCCTCCGTATAATGTGGTGGCACAGTTCTGATTTTAGGCAAGGACAACATAATGGCGGTGCCTTGGCCTCGTTCGCTATAAACCTCGACCCCGTAACGCTGCCCGAAATTTAATTGAATTCGTTCGCGCACATTGCGAATCCCGTTATGATCCCTTGTTAGAACCGTCATATCCGTGTCCATGCCTTCACCATTATCCTCGATCCGAAAATACAAGCTTTGCTCATCCTCCCATCCCGAGATGTGGATCAGGCCCCTCTCGCAAGAATGTAAGCCGTGAATGAGGGCATTCTCGACGAAGGGCTGAATGATGAGCTTCGGCGTGTAAAAGATTTTCATCGATTCGGGGATGGAGATGTGGAATTCCACCCTTTGCTTATAACGAATTTTTTGCAGCTCCATGTAATAATGCAGGTGTTCCAGCTCTCTTTGGATGGTGATGAAGGTGGCCCCGCTGGATAAGCCGATTCGCAGCATCTTGCCCAGCAAGGAGAGCATATGGCTAATTTCACGGGAGCCAGACTCGATGGCGTGCCAATTCATAGTATCGAGTGTGTTATATAAAAAGTGGGGGTTGATTTGCTCTTGCAGCACCTGCATCTCCGCTTCACGCTTGCGCTTGTGCTGTTCGTTGACTTCAATGAGCAAATGATTGATCCGTGCCGTCATTTGATTAAAATTTTCATTCATATGACCGAACTCGTTATGATAGTCGTTTATGATTTGAATATCCAGTTTGCCGCCCTTCATCATATTCATAGCATGAACAAGATTTCGGATCGGGAAAATGAATTGCTTAGACAGCAAGTAAGCCATGATGATCGCCAGTAGAATGCAGAATATTACCGCAACCAGCATCACCATTTCAATTCGCCGGCTCCCCTTCTCAATATCGTCCCAGGGGATAATATCCATGGTGACCCACATTGTGCGGTCCTGTTGATTCCAAATGATTAATTTTTTCTCTTCTAACTGAGCGATTGCATAGGTTTCGGAGGCGGACTTGTCCAGCACCTCAGACAGATTCTCCTTCATACTGGCGAATGAATCGGATTTGGAACCGTCGTTAAACTCCGCAATAAGCCGATGGCGCGTATCCAGAATAACCCGACTTACGTTCTGCGAGCTGCCTGAGACGACCTTTTGCATAAACGACAGATTTAAGTTGATGACGAGAATCCCGACTTCCTCCCCGGAGGGGGCCAGTACTTTTCTAGCAAAGCTAACCACATTTCTTTCCTCAGCCGGATAGCTTCCTACCTCGATCGCATGAGTCCCCGCCCAGCAGTAATCGGCGTCTTTAATCTCGTTATACCACGGGCTCTGCTTGATAATGGAATAGTCAAAAACGCCATTCGCTCCGATATGGCCATCTATAGAGCTGCTTTTCGTGTACAGCTGAACCGAATGAACACCCTCTTTTACATAACTGAGCCGGCTCAACAAGTCAATAATATCCGACTTCTGCTGGATATGTTCGAAGGAATCATCGTTGTATTGTAAATAATTGATCAGTTTCGGATTGCTTGCAAGCACCAAGGAATCGTACTCCACCGTTTGCATAGCAGAATCGAGCTGCTTATTAATTTCATTTAATAGAAGCTTTCTAGAAGAAATGGTCTGTTCGACCACTTCCTGATTTGTAATATAGTAGCTGGTGATTCCCAGAAGAAGAATCAATAAGGCGGAAATGATAATAAACGAAACGAAAAATGTTGTTTGGAATGAAAAGGTTTTAAATGGATTCCTCATGCTGCAGTCCACCTATAGGTTCCGTTTTTTACTTGTAAGTATAAGACCATTCCATTGTCTTGTAAATCATCCCTTAATCCCCGTAGTCGAAATCCCCTCTACAAAGTATTTCTGAGCGACAATGAAAATGACAAAACACGGGATGACGGATAACAGAGACATGGCATACATCGGTCCCCATGTTACAGCCGACGAGGTGTCCAGAAACAAACGCAGCGCTAACGGAACCGTGTACTTGGCGGTATCTGTCAAATAAATCATTTGCCCCATAAAGTCATCCCACGTCCAGATAAAGCTGAAGATGGCTGTTGTAATGAAGGCTGGCATGCATAAGGGAAGCACAATTTTGAAGGCAATCCCGAGCGTCGAGCAGCCGTCTATTTTTCCCGATTCGTCCAGATCCCTTGGAATACCACGAATGAATTGAATGATCAAAAATACAAAGAACGGACTCACCGCCAGAAAATGCGGAACAATGAGCGGCAGCGTCGTCCCTACCCAATCGAAATTTTTAAACAAAATATATTGCGGTACCAAAGTAACCTGAGTCGGGAGCATTAAGGTCATCATGAGGATCCCAAACCAAAACTTCTTTAACGGGAAATTGAGCCTTGCAAAGCCGAATGCCACGAAAGCGCTGGAAAGCACCGTTCCAATCACCGAGCATACGGATATAAAGAAAGAATTGTAGAAAAAATGGGCGAAGCTGAATCCAGGGATGGCCGTCCAGCCGTCAGCAAAGTTCTCCCAATGGATTTCCGTCGGGATCAGATTCGATTTAGGGATTTCCTCGTTCGATTTAAGCGCATTACCGACTAGCCAAAAAATCGGATAAATCATCATGACACTGCACAGGATCAGGAAGATGTATTGAAAAAATTTATTTTGCCTCATTGCATTTGCCTCCTATGTTTCATAGTGCACCCATTTTTTCGACGACCAAAAAATAAACGTTGTGAACAATCCAATGATCGTCAGCAATATCCAAGCCAAAGCGCTGGCGTAGCCCATATCGAAGTAAGCGAACGCTTTCTGGAACAAATATAAAGCGAAAACTAAGGTGGAGTTGATAGGGCCGCCTTTCGTCACGATAAACGCCTGGGTAAACATTTGGAAGCTGCCGATAATTTGCATGACCAAATTGAAAAAAATGATCGGCGTCAGCATCGGCAATGTTATCGAAAAGAAGGAATGTAGTCTCGATGCACCGTCCACCGAGGCTGCTTCATAAAGATCGCGTGGAATTTGCTTTAGCCCGGCCAGGAAGATGACCATGGAGGACCCGAACTGCCATACCGCCAGAAGCACCAGCGTGTAGAGGGACGTCTCGGGTGAGTTGATCCAATCGCTCCCTTGGATGCCAATCACTCTAAGCAAATGGTTTAAAAATCCGTCCATACCAAACAGGTTGCGCCAAATGACGGAGATCGCTACGCTCCCACCGATAAGGGAAGGCAAATAAAAAATGGCCCGAAAAACGGACATGCCGCGCATTGCCCTAAATAACAGCATAGCCACCAGCAGAGCAAACAATAATTTTAGCGGAACGGACATCAGCACATAGGTGAAAGTCACCTGCAGCACCTTCCAAAAATCTCGATCTCCCATAAAAATTTCCTTATAATTGCCGAACCCGACCCAGTTGGGCAGTTCAAGCAAATTATAATGGGTTAACGATAAATAGAACGATTGGGACATAGGACCGATGGTTAGCACAAATAAACCTATCAGCCACGGTGAAATAAACACATAGCCCCAAGCAGGTTCAACGAACCTTAGACGTCTTGGACTCCATTTTGCTCTTTGTCGAATATTCTTCACTGATTTCCACTCCCTCTTCCTCTCTAGCTTTTCAAAACCTTTGTACAGTAATCTTACCTGTCCGCTTCCCCTTTTTATATGAGGGAAATCTATAAATATTAATAAAAAACTACACGTTTCAACCGTGTCTTTCGCGGGCCAACGCTTGATTTCATAGAAAAAGCAAATAGGCCCAGCCGCCGCTGAGCCAAAATATCAAGCTGGATTGTGCTTTTTCCCAATTGCGTATAATTACATCCTCCGATGATTTAACATCGGGTTATTTCCTCAAGCCTTCCCGATATTCCAGCGGGGTAAAGCCGATTGACTTTTTGAAAAATCGAGTAAAGGAATGAGGGGTTTCATACCCTACACGAACACCCACTTCGGCTATCTTCATCTCGTCCTGCTTCAGCAATTCTTTAGCCTTCTCTATCCTAGCTTCATCTATGTACTCCGATAGATTGATTCCGGTTTCCTGCTTAAAAAGCCGCGACAAATAAGATGGATTGAAATGAATCACATTGGCCAAACGCACAAGCGACAAGTCCTCGCCAAGATGTTCATCAATGTATGAACGGACCTTTTCAATCGCCGCAGCCGCCCTGCTGCGTTCTCCGCTCAACCTAAGATCGAACAAAGACTCCGCAACCCTTTTCAAATAATCGAAGCTGTCCTGCCAAGACGCATGCAATTCTCTCTGCATGAGACCGGTTGCTTCTACCTTATCATGCAGCTCCCAACGGTTGATGTAGGATAATAGAAGCAGTGCTATTGTATAATAAAGTTCGAGGACAAACGGCCCCCCGCCTCTGCCCTCAACGAATGCCGTTTCGGTCAGCTCACGCAACAGATGAAGAAACCCCTCTCTGCTCCCCCCTTCAAGATGGATCGCCAGCGTCTCCTCTTTTTCCCTCAAGGATCGCGAAGGAATTGCAGTCTCGACCGATTCCATGTAGACCGTTTGTATCATCTGGGCACCGTCGCCCGCTCTCCTATGCTGTTGATTTCGGATCCGTTCATACGCCATGGAAAGCTGCTTCCATTCACAAGGCTCAGCACAGAGCGTAATGGCAAAAGTGATGCCCAGTGATTCCATACAAGCTTGCTGCAGAAGCTCAAATTGCCCTTCCAAATACCTAACCGTACGAACATAGGCTTCACCTGGGTCTATTCGCAAGCCGCTTCCCGGTTGGATAAGCCATACAAGGTCGCCATATCGGTCAATGATTCCAAGACTGTCGGTCCGCTCCGTAAGGAAGGTTTCAGCCAAAAATTTAACGGCCAGCGCAGCCTCCTGACTATCGGCAAATGAATGGCTCAGGTTCGTTCGCTGCAGGTCGCCAAGCACCACAAGTACGGGGAGGGAGGAATCGAGAGCAATGCCCAATTTGCGAAAATCGACTTCCAGCTCCTCCTCCGCTCTCGCCCCCTGAAGCAGGTACCTGAAATAATTGCCTTGGGCCAGCGTTTCGAGCGTGGTTAGCTTCTCTCTTGACTGCTTGATCAGATTATGGAACCTCAGACTGTTTTCCAATTCATTCATGGCATCGGTTACCGCTTTAATGATCTTTCCATATCCTTCGCTTTTCAGGAGATAGCTAACACCCGATGCTTGAATCGCCTGATAAATATAATCAAAGTCGTTGTATCCGGTCAAAAAAATAATTTTACAATGCGGCCAGTGACTCCGTATGTTATTCATGAGCTCCAGCCCATCCATGCCGGGCATCCGAATATCGGATAACACAATATCCACTCTCGTTCTATTCATCAAATCGAGTGCTTCTTCTCCGGCATAGGCTTTGTACAAATCAAGCCCTAGATTCAACTGCTTAAGTACCTCAAATAGCCCTTCCGTAATAATTTCTTCATCATCGACGATGAGCAATCGAATCATGAGCGTCACCCCCTTCAGAGGAAAAACAAATGACTACCTTCAATCCCCCGAGCTCGCTTCGGCTTACCCGTAAACCATATGCATCGCCAAACGTGAGCTTCACACGACGATGGATATTCACTAAACCTGTCGTCTCCGTATGATCATTACCGTTAGCCAAGGAATTTGAAATTTGCTCCAGCCCGTTGTCTGATAAGCTTTGACCATTATCTTCGACAATGATGCGGATTTCCCTCTCTTCCATTTCAAAGCGGATGACTATCAACCCGCTATGCTTCATTTGCTCCAAACTATGTTCGAATGCGTTCTCAATAATAGGCTGGATAATTAAACGGGGAACAGATACCTGCTCGGCTTCCTGCGGGAGTGCGTCGAATTGCACCCGAATGCGCCGAGAAAAGCGAAGCTCCTGAATCTCCGTGTACATTCTGGCATGGTGAATTTCTTGTTTCAGCGATACCTCGTCTGAAGCATTGCGGGTCACAAATTGGAAATATTCTCCCAGCTGAGTCGTGAACTGCTCGATTCGCTCGACGTCACTCATCTTCGCCATCGTATTCAGGATAAAAAAGCTATTATATAGAAAATGCGGATTAATTTGCGATTGGAGTTGTTTCAGCTCAGCACGCTGAGTCATAATTTTCTGTTTATAAACCTGATCTATCAGCGAACGAAGATTCGCAATCATTTGGTTAAATCGGCCGTATAAATAGCCGAACTCGTCCTTTGCTTCATGTGCGATAACAAACTGGAGATCTCCGCTCTCCATGCGCCGAAAGCTCTTCACAAGCGTTAACAGCGGTTTATGTATAAATTTGTAGGTAGAAAACGCATAAACAGCAATAATCACGATAGTGGCAAATATAAACAGCCATGCCCATGTATAAAACTTGTCCAACGGCTTCTTGATGATTTCTTCGGGGATAAATCGGATGATGGACATATTCAGATAATCGGAACTTGCAAACGCAGTGTAATAATGATTGCCTAACATCGTATAGGTTCCATTTTGAGTCAAGTTGGACTGGTTGATTTGTGAAATGAAAGCATTCGTATCTTCATTCAATTGCTTTTCAGAAACACTGACAAGGATGTCTCCGGTTTTCTTAGAGAACAGCAGCGTTCCACTGCCGGCGTAGGTATTAAGCTGACTTAGCGCCTCCCTCAGCTTCACGGTATCCAGCTCGATGACGATAATAAATAAGGGCTGTTCCCCTTTGGTGGCGCTCTGTTTGGCCGTGCTTAAGTATAAGCTGCCTTTCCACTCGATGACTTGGTTGTTCCTGATGTCAAATTTCGGGTGATTCTCGTAATAGGATAGCGGATCCAAATCCTGAGTCCGATTTGCGGATGAAATCGATTTTGAAATCGGAAAGACGTCAACGCTCACATTTTTGATGTACATACTGCTGTTTTGTATGGCATTAAGCCTTTTCCACAACGAATTGATTTTTTCCGTACGTTTGAATGCATCCATGGAATTCCAAGTTAATGTCAATTCATTGAGATCCTCGTCCTCCAGAATGCCGAACTGCTGTAATCTCATTCGCTCCAGCTCGTTCTCAAGATCGGTCAAATAGAAAGCAATCTGGGAGACAGCCGTTTTGGAGATATCTTCGCTTGCCGTCTGCACGATCCAATGATACAAATAGACGCCAAGCGAAACGATGGGCAGCATGATCAGCAAGAACGTAATGAGAAGTCGTAGGAAGATGGTATTTCTTAGAGAGAACGGTTGACGATTGAACAAGGGGAGGGAACCTCCAAACATTTTCTTTCATTATAACTCCGGCTGTCAACCCTTTACGCTTCCCAAAACAATCCCTTTGACAAAATATTTTTGCAAAAACGGGTACGCCAAAATAATCGGAAGCGAGCCCAGGAAAATTTGGGAGGATTTCAGTGTTCTATCGGATATCAGAGTCAAATTCAACGCCTCATCACGAGACATATTCGCCAAATTTTGCTGAATCACGATCGTCTGGATATAGCTTTGCAGCGGGTAATGGTTCGGGTCCCCCATCAGCAGCAGGCCGTCAAACCAACTGTTCCAATGCTCCACCATCGAAAACAAGGCAAGGGTTGCAAGTGCGGGCATGGATATCGGTACATAAATTTTCCATAGCGTTGTCCAGTGGCTTGCTCCATCAATAGTAGCGGCCTCCGCAAGCTCTTTGGGCACCTCGCGAAAAAAATTAAGCAGCAGTACGATACTGAATATAGGAACCGCACCTGGCAAAATCAGCGCCCAGATCGTGTCAAGCAGATGATACTGCTTAATTGTCGTGTACCAAGGGATCAAGCCGCCATGAAAAAGCATGGGAATAAAGAAGATCCATGCATAGACGTTTCGAGAACGAAACGAACCCGAGTCTTTGGCCAAAGGGTAGGCGACCAGTATAGTTAATAGCAGGTTTAGCGGCGTTCCCATCGCAACGCGTTCCAACGAAACCAGCATGGAATGCCAAAACGCTTCCCGGCTTGCCGTGTATGCGTAGGAAGCTAGAGTGAAATCAACCGGCCATAACTTCACATAGCCTGCCGCCGCCGCAGTGCTTGAGCTGAACGAAACGGCGATAATGTGGATTAACGGAAGGATACAGATGAAGGATACCAAGATAAGAAAGAACGTGTTTACAACGGAAAACCATTCGATTGGCTTACGGGATGCCCTGATCCCCTTATCCGAAACAAGCTTAGCTGATACATGTGACATTGGTTTCCCGCCCCCTAGAAAATTCTATAATTTGCAAATCGATAGGCAACAAAATACGAGCCGGATATGAGTATGAGCGATACAAGCGATTTGAAAAGTCCGACGGCAGTCGCCACGCCGTATTGGGCATCTAACAAACCGATCCGATACACAAACGTATCCAGAATATCGCCGCTTTGATAAACTTGAGGACTGTACAAATTGAATACTTGATCAAAGCCCGCATTGAGCAGCTGACCTAAGCTGAGAACAGATAAGAGAACGATAACCATACGCATGCCGGGAAGAGTGATATGCCATATTTTATCCCAGCGATTTGCGCCGTCAATTGTAGCAGATTCATAAAGCCCCGGATCAATGCCGGTAATAGCGGCTAAGTAAACGATGGTCCCGTAACCAAAGTTTTTCCATAAATCAGAAAATATTAAGGTGAACGGAAACCAATGATTGTCCCCCAGAAAAAATATTTTTTTCATGCCAAAAACGCCCAGCAATCCATTCACGATACCGGTGGACGGAGACAGGATATCGATCAAGATCCCGCTAAGAACGACCCATGAGAGAAAATAGGGCAAATAGATGGTCGTTTGGACGCTTCTTTTGATGACTTCATTCTTCAATTCATTGAGCAGAACAGCGCATACAATCGGTACGATCAGTCCGAGAATAAGCTTAAGACTTGAAATAAAGAGAGTATTCCAGAGAACCTGTTTAAAGCTCGGCAAGTTCCATACGTATCTAAAGTTGTCCAATCCAACCCACCGCTGATCTCCAAAAAGTCCCTTCGCAGGAATAAACTTTTGAAAAGCAATAATAATCCCCGTCATGGGGACATATGAGAATAAGACAATAAGCAGCAGTGCCGGCAATATCATCAGATGCAGGGGGAGCTCATTTAACCGTTTCCTTGTGATCATATCCATCCTCCGTCCTGTGAAATAAAATAAGCAGAGGAAGGAAGGTTCATCCCACCTCTGCCCGTTGCTACTTCTTCTTTGAGGCATACCAGTCATTTACTTCTTTTGTAATTTGTTCTCCGCCAAGCTTAGTCCAGTCTTGCACGAACTTATCGAATTCATCCACAGAAGCGCCCATAATGATTTTCGTATACGTCTCATTCTGCAGCTTTTCCAGAGTAGATTTGCGTTCCACCATGGTAGGAGTAGGCGCACCAACGAACTTATCCATGAGGAACTGGTTATTTTTATCGTACTGGTCAACAATTCCCTCGGAGCCTTCCGGACCGTAAATTCGTTCCCAGCCCCATAGTGCAAACCCTTCCTTGGACCCTGATTTATAAGCATCCAATTTCTCTTGAATCGTTTTGGGCTCCCCTTTCAGCGTCGAGAAGTCGCCCGCTTTACGGGCTGCATCAATGGCTCTAAACGCCTCCACGTTTTTCTTCAGCGGATACGGCGTCATTGGGGATAACTGCCATACACTTTCGGCTTCAGGCGGAGCATAATATTTGTCAAACTCCGCGGTCTTGCCAAAGTTTTTCTCCAGATGGAGATTGAACATTTTAATGACCGCTTCAGGATGCTTAGCTCCTTTTTTCACTGCAAAAAACTTGAGCGTACTGAACTTTAAAGGCACTTTAGGCGTCTCGCCGGTTTCCGAAACAATCGGAAATGCACGCCACTGCGCATTCGGATCATTGTTCCGGTTCAACTGAAGCGGCCAGATGGAGTTCCACTGCTCACCATATTCCATTCCAATCTTTCCGGCAGTGATCTGCTCGGAAACCTTGCCTCCGTCTTTAATACCGAATTCCTGATCCAGCTCTCCGTTCTTAAACATATTCTGCAGAGCTTGAAGCGCTTTCTTTACTTCAGGCTGAATACCGCCAAAAACCAATTTACCGGATGCGTCTGTCCCCCACATATTCGGATAGGCTTTATAGCCGGCCATAAACCCTTCCAGCCCCATGGCGCCTCCCCACAAAATTTTGGTCAAGCCAAGGCCGTATGTATCCTTTTTACCGTTGCCATCCGGATCTTTTTCTGCAAAAGCCTTTGAAATCGCTTGCACATCATCCATCGTCTTCGGAGGCTGCAATCCCAGCTTCTGCAGCCAATCCGTCCGAATCCATATAAACATGGCGCGCTCAATCGAGGATTCCACCTGTGGGATGGCCATCAGTTTGCCGTCAATGGTAGCGGCGTCGAACGGACTCGTTCCCTCCTGCAGCAAAGTCTCTTTGATTAACGGAGTAGCATATTTCTTATATAAAGCCGTCATATCTTCAATCTGGTCGGAGTCGGCCAATTGCTTCAATTGAGTCGCGTTCACGGCAATGACATCAGGCAAATCGCCGGAAGCCAGCGTTACATTCAATTTCTGCAAATATTGCTCTGAAGTATCGCTTCCTTTAACGACCCATTTATTTTTGATATTGATGCCCAGCTGGTCTTTGTATAAGCGGGTCCAGCGGTTATCTTCGAACGTTTCGCCCTTCAGCACACCCAGCACGTTGTTTTCTACAACGTCATTGAGATTCCGGATGAAAGACACCTCGATCGGCGGATCGTATTTCCCTAACGGATCATCATTTGTTCCTTTCGCCTCATTACCAGCTGTACTCCCCGACTCAACCTTAGAACCCTTGCCTTTCCCGATATCTGTTGAATCGTTCTGCCCGCTGCACGCCGTTAATAAAGCAGCAATCGATAGGATGGATACCAGTAATGTCTTTGATTTGTGTGTCTTCGCTTCCATGTCCTTCCCCCATTCATCGGATTTATTTAGGCCTCTGCACGATGACTGTATATGCATTTATTATAGGTTTGTACCAGCAGGCAAACAATGTACATCTCTTTACTTTGCTTACCCATCGTTGACACAATGAAAGCGCTATCCATTTTTCCTGCCATAAAAAAATACTCCACCGGCCGAATACAAAATTCGACAGATGAAGTATGTATCCCGAAACGTGGCTCAGGCCCTGCGCGAGCGGTATTCTGAAGGAGAGAACCCTGTATATTTCTTAAAGCATACGCTGAAATATTGAGGGTTGCTGAAGCCGATTTGGTAGGCGATCTCATACGCTTTGCAGTCGTCCTTGCTCATGAGCTGCAAAGCCTTTTCCATCCGGGTTTTCAGCAAGCACTCGGAAAATGTCGTGTTCCCGATCTTCTTGAACATCGCGCTCAAATAACCGGGGCTGACGTTCACGTAATTAGCCACGTCCTGCAGCGAGAGATCCTCCCGGCTGAAGTGGGTTTCCACATATTGATACGCTTTGCTCATCAATTGTTTTTGGTGACTGTCTCGTCTCGCGCATATTTCGGAGATAAGTTCGACGGTAAAATCCCGAACGGTTGTAAAAATTTGCTTGGACGTCGTCATCGTTTGCAGATTGGCGCAAAAGTGCGTAAAACCGCCGAAACGTTGTTCCATTTGCGGAGTCTGAATCCACTCCCAGAACTCCCGGTACAGAAGAAGCGCGATTTCGGTCCCCAAAATATGCACCTGCTGCAGAGGAACCCGTTTTCGCTTCAGCACATCTTGCTCCAGCTGATCAATGATCGATACGGCAGGCTCTTCCATCCCAAGCTTCACTTTGACGAGCAGATCCTTTTCCCAGCCCTGCGGGCTGACGGTTTCGGGTTCCGGCTGCAAATGGACCTCCTGCGCAATGAACACCTGATTCGTTCCGGTAATATGGCGGTATTCGAGCGCTGCATTGGCTTCCGCATAAGAATGCTGGAGGGAAAGCGGCCGCTCGTAAACCGGACCGATTCCTACCGTTATTGTCGTTTTCAAAAAAGTTTCCACGTTGGCCCGGAGCTTCTCCATGAGGGTATGGAGCTCGTGCGCCATGTGCACAGGCTCATCATCCGAACCAAATACAAGTACGATTTCCCCCCCGTCGTAATGAATGATGTAACATGGGTCCAGATGGCGGGTCATTTCCTCAATAATGTTACCGACGCAATACTTCAGCATTTCCTGGCCGAAGCGGTTCAACATATTGGGGGAACGGTAGTCGTCGATTTTGATGACGCTCGCGGCATAATGAGAAGCATGCAACCGGATCCCGAGAAATTCGGATTCCGTGGCCAGCTCCGTCTCCTCGAACCGCCCGGAAATCAGATGCTCCCAGAACAGCTGCCGCAGCAGCGGCATGCTGTCGATAATTTGCTTGCGGACGCTCTTCTCGCGGCGGTATTCGGCAGCTGCTCTGTTCACGGTATCGAGAAGGGCATCATTCTCAAAAGGCTTCAAGATATAGTCGAATACTTTCAGCTTTAACGCTTTTTTCGCAAATTCGAACTCCTCGTAGCTGGTCATCAGAATTACTTTCAGCTCCGGGAATTTTGCTATCAGCCGTTCCGTCAGCTCTAGTCCGTCCATGTGCGGCATCCGAATGTCGGTAACGACAAGATCGGGCTTCAGACTCTCCGCCAGCAGCAGGGCTTCCTTCCCGTTCCCGGCGCTCCCCGACAACTTGATCCCCTGGCTTTCCCAATCGATATTTCGGGTTAACCCTCTACGAATGATCACGTCGTCGTCGACGATCATCAGCTTGTACATGAGGTGTACTCCTTTCACACGGCCGCTTGTTTCAAAGCCTTGCGGATTTTGACCACAACAACGGTTCCCTGCCCCGACTCACTCTCATAAGACAAACCGCAGTCGTCTCCATAATGCATCTGCAGCCGCTTGTGCACGTTGCCGATTCCAAAACCGACTCTGGCCTGCCCCATATCGCACAAACTGGCTTTGATCTCATCGAGCTTGTCGGCATGCATCCCGACACCGTTATCTTCCACATACAAGTAAATGTCTTCCCCTGCGTCATAACCGGTAATGTGTATCCTGCCTTGTGCCTCGCTCTTCTTAATCCCATGATAGATGGCATTTTCCACTATGGGCTGCAGCGTCAGTTTGACGATCGGATAGTTCAGAAGGGACGGGTCAACATCGATCTCGTAATGAAAGACGTCTCCGTATCTCATTTTTTGGATAAACAAATAGGTCTGGACTTGTTCCAGTTCCTGAGCGATCGAAATGACTTCCTGGCCTTTGCTGATCGAAATCCGGAAGAATGTAGAGAGAGCGGTAATCATACTGCCGGCTTCCTTCGCTTCGCCCATATCGCATAGCTGTTTGATGGAAAACAAGGTGTTGTATAAAAAGTGCGGCTGAATTTGCGCCTGCAGGAGCGAAATCTCCATTTGCCGCTTCATCTCTTGTTCTTCTTGAACCTGACGGAGCAGCGCCCGAATTCGTTCGACCATATCTTTTAATCCATTGTTTAACACCGTCATTTCATACTGCGGCCATTTCTTTACGGTCACGATCAGGTGGCCTTCTTCAATTCGATTGACCTGTCTCGTCAAATGCTGGATCGGCTTGGAAATATACCTTGCCAGCAAAGCAGCAAATAAAATGGCGAACACAACGGCGCCAAGCGTGATCATCAGGCTTAAATATTTGATATTGTTCACTTTACTAAGCACTTCTTCTTCGGGAAATACCGCGGCGAGCTTCCAGCGATTCGTGCTGACGGTATCGTAGATGACGTCCATCTTCGCGCCTCTCTTGCTGCGCACATCCAATCTCCCATGATCGTCTGGCGTACCGAGCAATTGCTTCTGCAGCTGCTCGTCGTCCAGCTCATATTTGCCGCTGAACGGCTTAAAGCGCATAATGCCGTCGGGACTGACCAGCATCAAGTAACCGTTTTCACTAATTCTTGGAGAGTCGAGAATCTTTTTGAAAAAGTCCGGTTTAATGTTGACGATATAAACGCCGTCCGGATTCAAACCGTTGCTTCCGATCCATTCGTATAGGCTTGCTACCTGGGTGGAAGCATCTCCACTGTAAGGTAGGTCCCGCTCATGAAGATTTCTCCAAAATACAGTAGCAGACGACCCTGCAGGCCGGCTCATATAAGGTCCGGCGGGAAAATTCCGGATAGAAAAAAGGTGATCCGTCCTGGCTACGGAAATGGCGCCATTGTTGTACCATAGGACGACTGAATCGACCATATCATAGGAATAAAATTGATTGAGTGCCTGACTCCAGGCAATATAATCATAAGGGCCGGGGACAAACGTTGGGCTGTCGGACCGGTGCAGCGACTGCACCAAATCCGAATTGTTGTTGAAACTGTTATTAGACATGGCGACGACCGCCGACAACAACACATTGAGACGGTCGTCCATATAATTTTTGGTTTGGGATACAGTATCGTAAATATTGGCATAGGCATTCGCCTTCAATTGATCGGCCGACAGAATATAGGAGGCAATGCCGGTGGTGACTACGAAAAAGATCAATCCGGGAATGAGTCTCCATAGGATAATAAATTGGATAGAGCGCGTTCCTCTCATGCGGATCCCCCCACCGACATTGTACCACATTCTCAGCCTGGAAAAGAGTGTCGCTTCTTATTTTTTAAGCGCTTTATTGTAGTCCTGGTATGATTTCTCCATCGCCTTGGCCCAACCGTTCGCAAAATCCTCCACCGTCATGTTGCCCGTCAGCACCTTCTGGAGATTCGGCTCCAATTGCTGCGATACGATGCTGGCGTAGTCCGGCAAGTAAACGGGCACGCTGAGGATGGCCGTATCCTTATCCGCCAAAATCTTAGCGCCGTCCTGAATATGCTTCGCATTCTTCGCGTAGTCGCTGTTCATCGAATCCTGGTTCGTCGGCATCTGCCCGATGTTTTGGTTCCAATAGGTCTGAATGTCGCTTGAGGCTAGGAAACTCAAGAGCTTCCACGCTTCGTCGGGGTGCTTCGTCCCCTTCATTACGCTGTATCCGTTCGGGTTCGTCACCATGACCGCTTTGCCGGTGATAGCCGATTTAGGCAGAAGGACACCGGCAAATTTATCCCCGAGAGCCTTCAGATTGTCGTTATACGAGCCGAAATTGTGTTGAATAATCGCCGCCGTACCGCTGTTAAATTCCGCGACCATTTCCTTGTAGCCGTTGGCAACATCGCTCGCAGCGGTATTTTTCTTGTAAAGAGCCGCGAATTTTTTGACAAATTCGATATTTTTCGGATCATTCACGGTCGCTTTGCCATTCTTGTCGAAATATTCGGTAATGCCGGAGTAGGCATACATCGCCCTCGTTAACTGATCAATGCTGCCAGTACCTCCGCGCAAGCCGTAACCGAATTGGTTTTTGTTCGCATCCGTGAGCTTGTCTACATCCTTGAAGAAGTCGTCCCACGTCCCCGGCGGATTCAGCCCTGCATCCTTGATCTTATCGGTACGGTACCAGTACAAGTCCATAAAGAGCGTGTTAGGAAGCATGTACAGCTTCTTGTCCGGGCTGAGCGAGCGGATGAAATTGATGACCGAAGGAATCATTTTGTCCTTCTCGTCCCACTTGTCAAAATTGGAGTCTACAGGAAGCAAGGCACCCTTAGCCGCAAAATCGGACACAAAGTTGTTGGCGACGGCCGCCACGTCAGGCACATCGTTTGAAGCGATAGCGACGTCCATTTTTTGCTTCCACGATTGCTGCGGTACGCCGACATATTCCACGTGAATATTCGGGTATTTCTGTTCGAATTTTTTGAACATTTCTTGATAGAACGGGGTGCGGTTCGGACCAGCGTTGTCGTCCCAGAACGTAATTGTTACTTTGCCGTCCTTACTTGCAGCATCGCTGCCGTTTGCCGGCTTGCTCGCCGCAGCGTCTCCGCCCGACGTTCCCTGACCGGCCTGGCTTCCTCCGCCCGATCCGCAGCCTGCCAGAACCAGAGTGATGCCCGATGCGACTGCCAGAAGCTTCATCCATTTCATTCAAATTTCCCCGCTTTCTGGTTTTATATTTATGATGAATCCTGATTCAGGAATACATCCTTCTGTCTTCCGCATCAGAAAGTTTCAGTGCTTCACTACGTGAAAGCTCATAACTTTCTGATCGGCATTTCTTATTGGCGATAAAACCAACCGCTTAACGCGGTCGCTCATCTGTGAAAGGCCTCGATAAAGGTTTTCTCAACCTTTCACTGCACCTGCGGACATGCCTTGCACCATGTACTTTTGAACGAAGGCGAACAGGACGACTACCGGCAGCAGCGAAATGACGCTCCCGGCCGCCAATGCACCGTAAGCCATGTTATATTCTCCTTGCATATAGCGCAGCCCGATGGGCAGCGTGAAAAATTGCGGTTTATTGATCAGCATCAGCCCGAATAGAAACTCGTTCCACGCTCCGATGAACGTAAATACGGTGGTGGCGACGATGCCTGGCAGCAGAATGGGGAAAATCACCAGGAATACCGCTTTGAGCCGGCTGCAGCCGTCCACCATCGCCGCTTCCTCCAGCTGCTCCGGTATGTTCGTAACGAATCCGCTCATCAGAATGGAATTGAACGGAAGCTGAAACGTACTGTACGTAATGATTAAACTGAGTGGATTACTGATCATACCAAACGTCTTGAAAATCATGAAAAGCGGAATCAAAAGCATCGCTCCAGGTATGAACTGCGTGCAAAGCAGCAGGAGAAGGAATGCGCGTTTCCCGCGAAATTGAAAACGGCTCAACGCATAGCCGGTCAACACGGAAAGAACAAGGACAATAACAACCGTAGACAGCGAAACGAACAGGCTATTTTTAAAAAATATCGAGAACCCGACCGTATCCCAGGCTATTTTATAATTCTCGAAAGTGAACGGACTCGGCAAATATTGGATAGGCAGTCTGGTAATATCGACTTCGTGCTTCAGTGAAGTGATGATCGTCCAATAAAAGGGCAGCAGCGTAAACAGCATGGCGACCAGCAGCGGAACATACAAGGTGGCTGCGCGATCCAAACTTCTTTTGAGCATTTATTTGTCCTCCTTTCCGAATCCGCTTATTTTCAAATATCCGACAGCAAAGAGCATCAGGATTAAGAAGGCAACAACCGTGAGCGCCGAGCCGTACCCGAAATTTTGCGCGACGATAGCTTGATTGGCTACGTACATGGTCATCGTCATCGTATGATTGGCAGGGCCTCCGGCCGTCATGGCAAAAATCATATCGACATTATTGAACTCCCATACGGCCCGCAGCAGCGTAGACAAGATAATGGAGTTTTTCAGAAATGGCAAGGTAATATGGAGAAACCCTTTCCAACGGCCCCCGCCGTCGACTGTGCAAGATTCATACAGCTCCTGCGGAATGGTTTGCAGCGCGGCCAGCATCGTGATTGTAAAGAAGGGAATCCCTCTCCAGAGCTCTGCCGTGACGATGGAAAAGAAGACCCATTCCGTATCCCCGAGCCAGGCAATCGGTGATTGAATCAGATGAAGCCGCGTCAGGATGTCGTTCAGCAGACCGCTATGCTCGCTGTACAGCATGGACCACATGGTGGCGGTAAGAACGCCGGATATGGCCCACGGGATAATCGCGGCCGTACGAATCAGAGATCGAAACCGGAAAGCGCGGTTCAGTATAAGAGCGATCAGCAATCCGAACAGGAGCTGCAGGACAACCTCCAATATGACCCATTTCAAAGATATTTGCAGACTTTCCCAAAATAATGGATCAGCGGTAAAAATGTTCACAAAATTATCAAAGCCGGCAAATCCGTTGTAGAAAGGCTTACTGGGGTTATAGTTTTGCAAGCTGTAGTAGAAAACATTTAGCATTGGGTAGAACAAGAAAGAAACGATCAGCAGCACGGATGGCGCGATAAACAGGTAGGGCATCCATTTAATGCGTTTCTTTCTCGAAGGCTTTGCTCTTAGGAACTTCGGGGATTCTAATTCCATGGTTTTTGCCCCCATCGTGTATACCTCCACTCTATTGTAGTGGTTTCATTTTATATGTTGAAAGCGCTTAATTGAATGTAATAATCGCATCAAAGTGTTTAAAATTATCATCTGATCACAGAAAAATAGGATGGGTTCCATGCATCTGGCTATATTGATGTATTGCCGTACTGTAATTGACAGCTCGAATTATTGATAAAACCCTCATCCTGGGGGTTTTTAACTTTTCTCGACAAAATAACCCGCTTACAAATCCTAAGTAAATCCATTAAACTAGCAAATAAGAGAACATGCTCCACACTTAAAAGGAGGGGACTCTATTGAACCGAATCCGAATCACCTCAAAAGGAATTGAGAAGACGCTTCGGAAGTTTAATTATCTTCAAGCGGTTTCCGAGTACATATGGAACGGGTTTGATGCGCACGCGACGGCTGTAGAGGTTCAGCTTCAAAGGAACCCCTTAGGCGGAATCAACCAAATCACGATTGCAGATAACGGATATGGTATTGATCGCGAGGCGCTGGAGCGCAAATTTACTCCTTTTTACGAATCGGAGAAACAGCTCGATCCAGGCAAACGTGTTCGCATCACCTCAGCTATGCACGGAAAAAACGGTATCGGCCGTTTAACGTTCCACCGCTTCGCTTCCGACGCTTTGTGGAGAACTACGTATGAGGATGCGAGTTCCTACAAGACATACACGATTCATGTTCGTTCGGACCGCATGGATACTTATGAGGCGACAGAGGCTGTTCCGGCGAATGACGTTCAAGGCACAGGGACAACCGTAACCTTTCACAACATCATAAAAGAATTTGATTATGCAGAGTTCATAGCTTATTTATGCAGGGAATTCGGGTGGTTCCTTGAATTGAATTCGGACAAGGGCTTCGATCTAACAGTGGACGGAAGCCCGCTCGATTATTCCAGCCTGATTAGGGAAAAGGAACGGCTTGAATTTCTACATAAGCCAACCCAAACGGTATTTCATTTAAAATATATTCAGTGGAATGACCGCATCCATCATGAGCATTCCAAAATCTACTTCCTCGATTCTACGCTAACCGAGAAGCATAAGCAGCCAACCACCTTTAATAATAAAAGTGACTCCTTTTATCACAGCGTGTATATTCAGAGCTCGTATTTTGACCATTTTGATTTTGACACGGAGCCGGACAGCGAACAGCTGGAGTTCGGTTTCGGTGAAAACAAGCGAAGCGACGCGTATTTGTTCCTGCTCGATGAAGTAAGTGCATTGATTAAGCAAAAAAGGAAGCCGTATCTAAAGGCTTATACCGATGTCGTTATTCAGGATTTGGCTGAAGCCGATGCGTTCCCGCCCTTTTTGGAAATACCGGAGGATCGGCTCAAAAAGGAAGAGCTCGAAAGCGTGATTCGCGAGATGTATCAAGCGGCGCCGAAGGTATTCATCGATCTGAACCGGGAACAGAAAAAGATGGTCGTCCATCTCATTCACATGGCTCTCGGCTCCAACGATCGGAAGCAATTGTTGAATGTCCTTTAATCTCAGAAATGCTGAAGGAAAACATGAGGATGCACTTGATCGGACTCGACATCGGTACGACAGGCATCGGCAGTGTGCTTGTGGATGAAAACAGCGGGGAAAGCGTACAGTCGATGATCAAAAAAAGCGATGAAACAAAGCCGCAAAGTATGGGTCGGCTCCGGCAATGGCGTGAGACAAAATAAAGCTTGTGCCATAGACTGGCACAAGCTTTTATACTGCCTCTTGAGCTGACAAACAGTCCAAAATCTGACGCACGTTCGACTCCACACTGTTCGTATGCGTATGTATCGTGATGTCCGGATGCTTCGGCGGTTCATACACATCGCCAATGCCGGTAAATGCGGCAATGCCGCCTTGTCTCGCTTGGGCATACAAGCCTTTCACGTCTCGGCGCACACACTCCTCCAATGGACAATGCACATACACTTCGACGTACGATTCCAGCTGTGCTCGTGCATAGTCCCGCATTTCCAAATAAGGCGCAATCATAGAGAGGATCGTCGTCACGCCATTGCGGTTCAGCAGCTTGCTAATATAGACGGCACGGCGAATATTTTCCAGCCGGTCTTCTTTGCTGAACCCGAGCTCGCGTCCGACTTCGCGTCTAAGCTCATCGCCGTCCAAGCATTCGACCTTAACGCCTCTGTCCTGAAGCGCCGCCGTTAGAGCGAGTGCCGTTGTCGTTTTGCCGGAGCTTGGAAGTCCGGTTAACCAAATTGCCGTCCCGACCAAGGCGCTGTTCCCTCCTTTTATGTTATCACGGCGATCCGTTCGAGTGCCCGGTCTCCGTAAATAGGATCGAACGGTTGTCCTTCCATATGGATGTAGCCGATATAACAATCGCATTGCTTCATACGGCACGGACGTTTTTTAGCGATGCCTTCCAGCCCGTCTTTATACAGATTTCCGATCACCTGACGATCCTTATAGCAGCGCTTTACACGCCCGTCTCCTTGGACGTAAAACACCTTTTCCCCGGCGCGGCACGGCTTGCCCATACTGTCGTAATCCTTGGCATTCAACCCAAACAACGGGTCCACACGGGTCAAAAACGTGACATCCTCGGCAGAGTAGTAATCCGATTTATCCTTGAAGGCGTTCACCCACATATAGACATCCTCAGGTAATGCCTTCCTCATGAACTTAATGGAGCTGAATGCACTCTTGACACCGACACAGCCTACACTGAACGGGATTTTTTGTTCATAGAGCTTGCCGCACTGCTGTACAAAGCGCGCTTCCTCCGTCTGACCAGGGTGATACGTTACCCAGAATGCAGCTGTTGCCGGATTCAAGTCGGACGTCCACTCCAGCTTAGCGGACAAGTTCGTTTGGATAGCGACTTTATCCACGTGCGGCATATGAGACAGCTTCACCAAGGCCTCTCTATACCAACGATGCGTAAGCCCTTCCCCATAAGGGTTAAAAAACACGGACAGCTGATGTCCGCTGTGCTCCTGATTCCTTACCCAGTCGACAAATGTCTCTACCTGCAGCCGATCCTTAGCCAACGTCTCTTGGCTATCCGTATTTTTGCTAAAAGGACAATAAGGACAGTCGTAATTGCAGGAGCTTAAGCTGCCCCGAAAATAGATCGCTGCTTTCATGACAGCACACAGCTTTCCATGCGAGCCCGAATATCCGGGGAGATGAACCAATCCCCAATGGCGTCGGAGTACATAAACCCTTCTTCCGTCAGCCGCAGCACCTCATGCTCAATAACAGCAAGCTCGGTTTGAACAAGCAGATTCAACTCGGGATAATCGGCGAGAGCCGGCGTTGTGAACCGCTCCACATAACTATGGAGTGCCAAGCCTTCCGTATGAAGTAACGCTTTAAGGATAAAGCGCCGCTGCTGGTCATCCATGCTCAACACAATGCCGTACTCTGCATGGGTGTAGTCGGCTGCGGCCACGTAATCGGCAATGATGCTTGCTGTGGCTGAACGCCCTACGCTATAGCGCGAGGAATAATGAACTGACCTTGTATACGATCGCGCGCCGCAGCCGAGTCCTATCATCCCTTCCTCCTGACAGCCATAAGGAAGCAATGATTTCCCGGAGCCCGCTTCCGCCTTCGCAAATCGGCGCATAGAGTACTGGGTATATCCGCGTGCCAGCAAACGTTCCCGAGCAGCGCTGTAGAACGTGAGCCTCTGATCCTCGCCGCTCTGTCTGATGTGCTCCGGCTTTACAATTGTGTGCTCGCGCGTGTACAGCGGATATATAAACATTTCCTCCGGCTCGTAAGACAGCGCCTTATCCAGTGAATACAACCATGAAGCAAGGGTTTGACCGGGGAGGCCATAAATCAAATCCAGATTCAGGATCGGAAAGGGGTACCGTTTAAGCTGCTCCAGCGCTCTTTCGACCTCCTGCGGCTTTTGCGGACGATAAATGGCTTCCGCTTCCGACGCTATGAAGCTTTGAATCCCCATGCTGACCCGGTCCACCTGCCTGCTTTTTAAAATGGCTAGCCGTTCGGAGGTCACCGTCTCGGGAGAGGTCTCCACGGAGATGGAAGCTTGATCCGGGTCCATGCCGATCACATGTTGAGCGATATGAAACAACCGGTCAAGCTGGACAGGCTCGAGCAAAGTCGGCGTTCCGCCGCCGATTGCAAACCGGGCCACCGGCTTGTTCTGAATGAACGGGGCCCACTGTACAGCCTGCCTTTCCAACGCATCCACATATTCGGCATGAACATCGGCTCTCTTGTCGGGCAAGGTGAATAAATTGCAAAAACCGCAGCGAGCCCCGCAAAACGGGATATGCATATATAAAAAGAACGTATCCGCCAATTCCCCGCTCCACAGCTCGGATAGCGGCAGCTTTCTCTCCAATTGCCGATAGGACGTTTTATGCGGATAAGAGTACAGATAAGACCGGTAAGGCAATGATATTAGGTTATCCTTCCAGCTGCGCAGAGCCTCCGGATTCCGGATGATATCCAAGTCATTTGGGTAGACCTTAGGGCTCATCATGATCCCTCCTTTCACCTTACAAAATAAATTCGCGGTAAGGCACATTCCACACGACCTCATGCGCAAGCCTATGGCCGTTGTAGCCATCTTCGCCGTAGGCGGTGCCGTGATCAGAGAACGCCATACAAAATACGGGCCGCTCCCGTTCTCTGAATGCGTGAAACAATCGTCCAAGCTCCCCGTCCACATAACGGAGCGCCGCGCGCTGTGTCTCCACTGAGTCTTTCTTCGCCCCAGGGACAAAATAATGGTTCGGCCCATGAATCGCCGAAATATTCATAAACAGAAACAGACGCTCGGCCTGATCCGAGTTTTGCAGCAGCTTGATGGCATGGTTCACCTGATGCTCTGTCGAGCGTGGATTCGTAACCCCGAAGGTCATTCTCCAATAGCTTTCCTGGAAATAGCCGGGAAGCACTTTGGCCAGCGGTACCTTTTTCGTGAAAAAGATCACTCCGCCTATGCAGATCGTACGGTAGCCCTCGGCCTGCAGGCCGGATACGATATCTGTTGAATCGAATTGCCATGTATACGGGTGAGTCTTTAATCCCGTATTTTTCGAATGAAACAACCGAACATGCTCTGACTTATTGGTCGTAGCTGGGGTGGGCAAAAATCCGCCGAAAAAAGCATGATGCGCCGCATAGGTGAAGCTGCCCGGCGTGTGTCGCTTTTCCCAATGTCCGCCTCCGCACAAATTCGGGCAGTTCTCCTCCTCCAGGACGGCGGCGTCATAGCGCAATGTATCCAGCGTAATCATGAGAATGTCATGACTGCCTGCCATTTCATTCATGTTAAACATCAAGGTGTCCCCTTCCATTTAGATCGTCGAAGGGTGCGAAGCCATTTTCATTTCCCATTCATAAGGGTCATGTCCTTCATAATGGCTATGATATAGCAAATCCCCGAACGGATTGACATCCAATACATAGGGCCGATACGACCCGCTGCTGAGCAATACGTCAATACCTGCGACGGTAGAACGCGGAAAAACCGATAAAGTCCGTTCGGCGCATTGCCGCACGGCAGCTTGAAGCTCATCAGGCAGGCCTATCTCTGCCAAGGTCCTTCTGTCGCTATCCAGATGCAGATTCGTGATAGGTGTTCTGCTTACTCTTGCCAGACTGTGACAAGCCTTACCTGCCACGACAAGCTGCCGGATATCGAAAGTACGATCCCCATAAGACGCTTTCGGAATCCACTGCTCCACATGCGCGCCATGTCCCAACAGCCAATTGATGATTTGACGTAGGACTTGGCGTTCTTTGTAGATCGCCAGCTTCTTCACGTTATAAAATAACGGGGGCCTGGCGATATAATTTTCCACCCCAATGGTTGTCACGGCCGATTCCGCCCCCGTAGCGGGGTTGACTTGATAGGCAATGACGCCGCAAGCGCCGGAACCTGCGGCAAGCTTAATAAATAACCGGTATGTCCGCTCATGTCTCATCATATCCCGCAGGGTATCATAATCCGGAATAGCCTCCGGTGGCGCTAGTCTTCTAGGCACCGGAAGCCCGGCTGAAGATAAGAGCCGGTGCGTAACCCTTTTGTCGAACATAGCGGCGATGTCCTGAGGAGCATTCATCCAACGCGGCGTATCCCACAGCTGAACCGCCTCCCTGTCCAATCGGGACAACAGCCTGCAATAGCCGCGAAACCACTGGGAAGGATGATACAGCTTCCCCTTGATTTCCTGCAAGCCTTGGGCCATCCGAACTGAAATGGGCTGGACAATACTCTGGTCACACCTTACCCAACGATCGTCTATATGGGCTGCTTCGGCGTCAGGGGCGCCAAGCGCAATAAGCTCACGCTCCACTTCAAAATGCTCCCCCGGAGCGTCGAGCCGCAGCAAGGGCGGTTCATCCATTGCTCGTCCCAGGGTTTGTGTAATTGAAGTCAAGGATGCTTTTCCCTGCAGCACATCGATATAATCCAAAACAAGGGCTGGGGGCAGCCCCAGCCGTGCTCTTGCCGCTTGTAATCCGGTTGTTCTTCGATTCTCAGAATTGCCGATGAGTATCATCGATCTCATCGTTATTCCGTCAATGAAGGATAGCGGTAATCCTCGTCATCATCAGCATCCTGCTGATCGCTGATATCTACGTTGAGGCCTGACTGCTTCCAACGATTCATCATTTCATCCGACATGTAATGGTAGCTTAAATCAAGCAGCTCCAGCCTCTTGATCCTCTCACTGTTGATCAGCGCTTCGGCTCCCACATCCGATAACGTCCCCATCGAAAGATCCAACGTGTGAAGCTGATCAACAATCGGTGCATTGGCTACAGCCACAGCGATGTCATCTTGAATTTCACTGTCCTTGAGCCCCAGGTAGGTTAGCTGAGGGAATTTACCAGGCTCGATCAGCGGGAGGACATCGTCGAGGCTTCCATCGAATCCGTATTCTTCAACCCCTAGATAAAGCTCCAGCTTTTTCAGGCTTTTGAAGCTGCCATCGCTAATGCTGGCAATGACATTTTTTCCAAGGCCGCCGCAAATGATCGTCAGCTCCTCCAGCTTGTCATGATGGGCCGGTTCAAGACTGAGACCTGTGCTTCCCTTAATCGTGAAGGATGTAAGCTCGGGATAAGCAGATAAAATCGGTCCCAAATTGGATTGATTAATCCAAGAGACCTCACATTCTTCATAGGACATATCGCCAATAAACAAGCTGCGCAGCTTTGGAAAGCGGTCTTTCAGCCGAACCAGCGCTTCTACAATTTCACTGGAATCATTTTCGTAGGCGCCGCCCCAGTCACCGATAACGAGACTTTCAAGCTGCAAGCTCTCCTCCTTACCTGCTAGCTCCTCTATTAAATCTAGGATTTTGACTCCATTCTCGTACTGATCATAATCGACGGATAGTTTACACTCGGACATAAAATACCTCCTTAAAATGAATAATGACCTTCATTCATTATAAAAGCCACACACACCCGTTTCAAATGTTTTCCATTTCGTTCACATTCTCTACATAATTGCTTTTGCTTCTCAAATTTGTACTGCTTGGATTTCCCCTGTACTATCATCGCACTCACCTGTAAATGGATAGTTGTAATGCTTTGACCTTATTTACTCTATCTGACTATTCTATTCAAACGATTCAGAAATAGAAAAGGTCTATTAGACAAAAATAGAACATTCACTTACCATATATTATATAATTCATATAGGTTTAGTATGAATACTGTAGATCGTAGTTATAGGTCAAATTCAAACATGATTAACACATCAAAGGAGAGAAACCATGAAATGAAAAAAGTTAAGCTAGTCATTTTCCTGTCCCTGCTTCTTGTTGTCAGCGCATGCGGTTCACAGCCTTCTACAACAGCAATCTCGTCGAGCCAACCGGCTCCCGCCCAAGTCAGACCTGAGGATGTAACGATCAAATTATTAGCTTCAACCGTCAACAACAACGATGAAGTTGCTCCGATTTTAAAAACGGAATTGGATAAACTGGGTTATAAGCTCGAATTCAAAACGCCATCCGACACCAATGTCGGGAACAAAGAAGTGTTGGCTGGTAACTACGATGCCTTAATCGGCATGCATACTGCCGCCCTGAACACTTATAATGAAGCGCAAAAAACGAATTTGGTCGAGGCGTTTAAAACAACTTTCGCCCCGAATGGATTGTTCTCAAGAAAGTACAAATCCTTAGAGCAGCTGCCTGAGGGTGCTACGATCAGCATTCCAAGCGATGCCTCAAATGCCGGTCGTCCCCTATTTATTCTCCAAAGTAAAGGTCTCATCAAGTTAAAGCCGGGTACAGACCCGACAAAAACCTCTCCTTCGGATATTATTGAAAATCCGCATAAATACAAATTCAAATCTGTCGATACAGCAGTTCTACTAAGAGCATTGGATGATGTCGATGCCGGCTTCTTGTATCAAAGCTTGAGAATTCAGGGGGGATTCAAGCTTACCGATGCTTTAGGCCTCGAATCGGCCGACGCAAAAGATTATTACATCATTGCTCTTACCCGTCCCGAGCTAATCGGCTCCGCCAAGCTCAAAGCATTGCAGCAAGCTTATTTTAGTGCGGCAGTGAAGGATTTTTACGTTAAAAAGTACGATGCAGGAAGTATTTACTATTCATGGTAATCTTGAAAGGTGGTATTTATCCATGCCCAAGAAAGCAAAAAGACAGCTCATACTCGGTTGTGCATTGAGCAGCGGCAGCGAGAACTCGATATGGAAGCATCCCCGACATTGGTCGGATGCACCAATTAATATCCGATATTTTCAAGAATGCGCGCAAAAAGCCGAGGAAGGCAAGATGGATTTTATATTCGTTGGTGATACGTTGTTCGTTAACGAAAATTCGCCTCCTCCGCTAATCAACCGCCTAGAGCCGCTGACGCTGCTTACGGCCGTGGCAGGCGTTACAAAGCATATCGGACTTGTCGGCACTCTCTCCACTACATATAGCGAACCTTACAATGTAGCGCGGCTTTTTTCCTCACTCGATCATATTAGCAATGGCAGGGCCGGCTGGAATATCGTGACGACCGCGTTAGCCAATACCGCACTTAATTTTAGCAAAGAAGCCCATTTGGAGCATGACCAGCGTTATGAGGTTGCTGATGAGTTTGTTGAGGTTACCAAAGGATTATGGGACTCTTGGGAAGAAGGGGCTTTTATCCGGGACAAAGAAAAAGGCGTGTTTTTCGATCAGGAAAAGCTTCATGTACTGGACCATAGAGGTAAATATTTCTCTGTTAAAGGGCCGTTAAGCAGCGAACGTACGAAACAAGGCTATCCGGTACTTGTGCAGGCAGGCTCCTCCGACGCAGGGATCGATTTCGCTGCGAAGCACGCGGATATCGTGTTTACGCATCAAGGGAGTCTGGACAGTGCACAAGCCTTTTATCGAAAACTAAAAAGCAGAGTCCATGCTCACGGCAGAGAACCGGAGCACCTGCATATTCTTCCTGGCGTCAGCATTATTGTCAGCCGTACCGAGGAGGAAGCCCAGCGCAAGCTGGCGGAAATTGATGGACTCGTCAATGTGGATGAAGCCCTTAATACACTCGACCGTTATTTCAATAGTGTTGATCTAAAGACATTGTTTCCGTTGGATGAGCCGCTTCCGGACAAATGGACGGATTGGGGCTCAGACGGTTTCAAAAGTGCTGTAGAACAGTTGGATCGAATCGTGAAGGAGGAAAAGCTTACGCTTCGCCAATTGGCTATTCGAAACGCCACCCGTAAAGATAAAGGCACGTTTGTCGGTACACCGGAACAGATTGCTGATGAAATTCAAGAGTGGTTCGAGTCGGAAGCCGTCGATGGCTTTATCGTAAGCTCAGGCCCGATTGTACCGGAAGGCATCCATGATTTTGTTAATCTCGTCCTCCCCATTCTTCAAAGCAGAGGACTGTATCGAACGGAATATGAGGCGGATACGTTCCGCGAAAACATCGGCGTGCCTATTCCACCTAATCGGTATCGGAAACAAAGGGCATGAAGGAGGACATTCTAGCTCATGATTACCTTGAAGCACATACATAAAACATACACGACCGATGAAGGTGTGGTCCACGCGGTTCGGGATGTATCATTGGAGATAGAGAAAGGCGATATTTATGGCATTATCGGGTTTAGCGGAGCAGGAAAATCCTCATTGATGCGTACGATCAATTTGCTGGAAAGGCCTGACAGCGGGCATGTGTTTGTTGATGGCAAGGAACTAAGCCGCTTATCGAAAAAAGAGCTTCGGCGGGAAAGGCATTCGATCGGGATGGTGTTTCAACATTTTAATCTGCTCAATAACCGGACCGTTTATGGCAATGTAGCTTTAGCGCTTGAGCTGGCGGGCGTTCCGAAATCGCAACATAGGCAAAGAATCGAAGAATGCCTGGATATACTAGAGATTTCGGAAAAATCGAATGTCTATCCCGTGAAGTTAAGCGGGGGTCAGAAGCAGCGAGTTGCGATCGCCAGAGCTATTGCCAATCGGCCCAAAGTATTATTGTGCGACGAGCCGACCTCTTCCATCGATCCGCAAATGACTGAGAGCATCCTTCGTTATTTGAAGCAGATTAACCGGCAATTGGGCATTACCATTGTCATCGTTACGCATGAGATGGATGTTATTAATTCGATTTGCAATAAAGTCGCTGTGATGGAGAACGGTATTATCGTTGAAAATTTTATACTTAAGGATCCGGCATTCGTGCCGACGTCAAGAATCGCAAAATTCCTTTTGAAACGGGAAAATTTTTATTTCTCTGTGGAGGAGGAGAAGTATGCTTGAGGAAATAACGAAAGCGATGCCGGACTTTTGGATAGCTCTCGGAGAATCGTGGTACATGCTTCTCGTTGCTATTCCAATTACAATCGTTTTTGCCATTCCCCTTGGCACTATATTGTATTTCATCCGGCCGGGATCCCTCATTAAGGCTCCCAAAACTTACATCCTTTTGAACGCCATTGTCAACATCATTCGCTCCTTTCCCTTTATCGTTCTGCTCATTGCGGTCATTCCGATCACTCGGTTTATTGTAGGCACCGCTCTAGGGACTACAGCTGTCATTGTACCTTTAGTGATTGCGGCAACCCCCTACTTTTCTCGTTTTGTCGAGCAAACCTTGCTTGAGGTAAACAGAGGACTGCTTGAAGCTGCCGAGTCCATGGGTGCGAGCCGGTTACAGATCGTTTGGAAAGTGTTGTACGTAGAGGCTCGCTCTGGCATTGTTAACTCCGTGACGATTATATTGGTCAGTTTCTTGAATTATTCATCGGTAGCGGGGCTTGTCGGAGGCGGCGGCCTGGGAGACTTTGCTTTACTCTATGGTTATCAAAGATACCAACCTTATGTTATGGGATTTACGATCATTGTAATTATCATTTGCGTCCAGGTTTTTCAGTTCACAGGTAACTATTTGGTTCGCAAATTGGACAAAAGACTCTAGGAAATAGTCACAGCAATGGATAGATCCCGGCTGAGACTTATCTAAAACGAGCCCTGTTACAGCCCGGTACGGACATTCTTCAATGGATCCGTACGCGAGATACGAATCATGCCGGCAACGCGAAATTGAGACGTACACGACAAAAAAGAGATATGAAACAAGGTTCGTATACAAGAGCATACAAACAAAGGAAGCCTTGGACTGGATCATGACGGTCCCTGGCTTCCTTTACTTTATGACGTTATACGTGTAAGCTTGCTTGTTCGATCAGCGTGCTGTTAGCGGCTGTATTAAAGTGACTATATTTTTTCCACTTGCTGAATAAGCTCGTCCATTTTAAATGCCCGCTTCTCAATCCGGGATACATACGAGCGCGATATCCCCAGCTCCTTCGCAATCTCCCGCTGCGTCCGTTCCTCATCGCCAAGCTCTATCCCAAACAGGCCTACAACAACCTCTTTTTTCCGTTCATCCAATAGATCCAAATTGCGGTATATCTTCACATTCATGAAAACTGTTTCCTGGTAAATGATGGGGAACAGACGTTAGCATACTATCAATAATATATAGCCATTCACTAGACTTACAAGCTGACGATTGCTTTGATCACCTTGGACTCCGGCTTCAGCCAAGTCTCAAATTGTTCAATCATCCCTTCGAATGAAGCACGATGGGTAATAAAGCGTTCGATATCGATGCTTCCGCTTTCCAAAGCGGCGCGCACCGTATTAAAATCCTCTGTTGTCGCGTTACGGCTGCCCATAAGTGTAAGCTCCCGTTTGTGGAACTCAGGGTCATGGAAAGTGATGTCTGCCTTGACCAATCCGACATAAATCAATTTGCCGCCATGCGCGACTAGACCGAATGAATCCGTCATCGATCTCCCATTGCCCGTGGCGTCGAACACAACGGTCGGCATTTCACCATTCGTAAGAGCCGCTAGCTGCTCCTGCGGCTGCTGCAGCGCATGAATGGCGTGATCTGCGCCTGCCCATTCCAGGCAAAAAGCCAAACGCTCGTCATTGATGTCCATCGCAATTACAGTGGCCCCCCGCTGCTTCGCCAAAATCATAACACCCAAACCAATAGGACCCGCTCCGATGACTAGCACGATTTCGCCCGCGCGCAGCTCCGATCTCCGTACCGCGTGAGCTCCGATGCTAAGTGGCTCTAACATAGCCGATTGATCCAGCGTTAGTCCATCCGTTTTGATTAAATAATCGGCAGGTAAAGAAACAAGCTCTCGCATCCCCCCGTCCTCATGGACGCCAAGCACTCTCATTGCTGTGCAGCAGTTCGTCTTTCCGTTGCGACAAGCTATGCAGGTACCGCAGTGTAGATAAGGAATAACACTCACCTGATTGCCAACTTGCAGATCATTTACCCCTTCGCCAACCTGTTCCACATAACCAGCCAGTTCATGCCCCAGAACGCGCGGGTAACTGAAGAATGGCTGATTTCCTTTGTAAGCATGCAAATCGGTTCCGCAGATGCCAATTCTTTTGATACGCACAATGGCTTCTCCAGCGGTTAATGTCGGCTCCTGCGTCTCAACAAGCTTAAACTGCTCAATCTGTTCACAGACTATCTGTCTCAAGCAACACGCCTCCTATCTATTTTATACATATACGTTCTCATTATATTCAGTTCTTCCGCTTACCCATGATTTATTGTGAACAAGCTCCAGGATCTCGAGCACCTCTTGTAGTAGTTCAGTATCTATCGGCTCATCCGTTCCCAATGCTCTGCCGCCTGCTTGCATCGCTGCTGAATCTCAGATGAGACCGGATGCCAATTTGCCCAACCATCTAGTCAGAATTTAGAACTAGCAGCCATGTGTGTACCATTTTAAAATATATGGTTTCTCTCCAATTTTTAAAGAGTTACCCCATCTTTGAAAATGGCGATTTCTTTAAAGCCGTTTTGTTCATTGCGAGTCGCAATCTCCCCCGAAGCGACTTGCAATACGTAGTGAAATAGATCATCAGTCAACTCGCGAAATCCAACATCTTCCAACAGCTGCCCAGCGTTAAAATCAATCCAGTTCGATTTCTTTTGGCACAACAAGCTGTTTGTCGAAATTTTCACGGTAGGAACCGGTCCTCCAAACGGGGTGCCGCGGCCTGTCGTAAACAGGACGATGTGAGCGCCAGATGCAGCTAAAGCTGTTACAGAAACCAGATCGTTTCCCGGACCCTGAACAAGATTCAGACCGTTTTTCACGACTCTGGAGCCATAGGGAAGCACATCCGCAACATAGGCATGTCCGCCTTTTTGTACACAACCTAAAGATTTTTCTTCCAGTGTCGTAATCCCTCCCTGTTTATTTCCCGGAGACGGATTCTCGTAGACGACCTGGTTATGACTGATATAATAATTTTTGAAATCATTAATTAAAGCCACTGTTTTGTTAAATACCGCTTCATCCTGCGCCCGATTCATGAGAATCGTTTCCGCCCCGAACATTTCCGGCACTTCGGTCATAATGGTTGTTCCACCGTAGGAAACCAGTAAATCCGAGAAGCTGCCGACCAGAGGATTAGCCGTAATGCCTGAAAATCCGTCAGAGCCTCCGCATTTCATACCAATTTTCAAAGCGGAGATGGGAACGGGTTGGCGTTTAAACGATTCTGCATACTCGACTAACGCCTTAATCAAGTCCATACCGGTTTCCAATTCATCTTCGACTTCCTGACTGATTAGAAACTTTACTCGATCTTGATCGAATTCATCAATCACCTTCATAAATTGATTGACGGAATTGTTTTCACAACCGAGCCCCAGAACCAGAACGCCAGCGGCATTGGGATGATGAACCAGATTGCTTAATATTTTTTGCGTGTTGCTAAGGTCATCACCCAACTGCGAACATCCAAAGGGGTGGGCGAAATGGAATATCCCGTCGATAGCGCTATCCTTAAAGCGTTCATTGCCCATTCTGGCTAGTATTTCCGCTGTTTTATTGATACACCCTACCGTATTAATGATCCAGATTTCATTACGGATGCCAGCTTCCCCGTTGCTCCTGATATATCCCTGGAATGTCAGGTCCGAAGGCTGCCGCTTAATCTCCTCTTTGGCCGGCTTATAGCTGTAGTTCAGCTTCCCCTCCAGATTCGTCCGGAGGTTGTGGGTATGCACCCATTGTCCTTCTTGAATGTCTGAGCTTGCACGTCCAATGGAATAACCGAACTTCAACACATGTTCTCCGGCTGATAGATGTCTTCTAGCAACTTTATGCCCAGATGGAATATCTTCTTGCAAAGTCATAATCTTATCTTCAAAAGCAACTGTCTCTCCCTTGGTAAAGGAGCGGGTGGTTATACAAACAGAGTCTTCCGGGTGTATGACTATAGCTGAATCGCTTTTTTTCATATGAGGTCTCTCCTTACAGTTTCATATTGCGGTATTCCTGTGGCGTGGAGCCGAAATGCTTTTTAAACAGCTTTATGAAGTAATGCGGGTTTTGATAGCCGATTTCAATCGAGATTTCATAAATTTTCTTCGTGCTCGTTTTCAGCAGCAGGATGGCCTTTTCCATCTTTAGACGAGTAATGTATTCGCTAATATTCTCGCCTGTTTCCAGTTTGTACAGACGGGACAAGTAGGTGGGATGCATGTTAAGCACATCGGATATCAGCTGGACGGAAAGGTCGGCAGACAGATGGGAAATGATAAATTTCTGGGCTTCCTTTACGGCTGCTGCTCGGGCTGTCCTCGTCTCGTTCTGCGCACTTCTCTGGAAGGTATCCAGCACGTTTGTTGTCCATTCCCTCAAGTGCTTGACTGTTCTAGCTGGCTGCAGTTCTTTTCCCAGTACGAACTCTGCTCCGATGAGATCGGCAAGGCTTCGGCCTTGCTTATGGGCAATATAAGAAAATGAGGAGAAGATGGAGAAGAAAGCTTCCGTCAACTGCTCCGACGATTCGCACCAATCTGTTTCAAGCTCATGCAATATGGCATCCAGCTTGGACGACGAGGTCTCCCACTGGCCCGCTTCCATGAGATGGACGAGCAGTGGAGGCTCATACAGCGATACTAAGGTGGTGATAGTTGCCATTTCCCCATGTCCTGCAATGTAGACGGGCAGTTCTTTATCATCCCCGAACCGTTTGCTGAGCAGAAGCAGCAGGTTATTGTATATTTTCATCATATCGTTAGGAAAAAGTCCCGAATGACCGGACAGCACCGAGATCGGTTTGTTCAAATAGCGCTGTACATTGATTTGAAACTGATTCACCAGCCGATTCAGATGGTATTGAGCCCTCTCTGCGGTAACTTGTTCCTCATCATAATCCTGCTCAGGCTTTGGAATCAAAACGAAAGCCAGATATTCGTGAGCATCCCGACAATACCACGTCTCGAAGTATTCTTGAAACGTCTCTTTAGCTAAATTGCCGATTGCGAATTCCATTAATGAAACCTCGAAAGCATTGTAATCAATCAAATGGTCTTTAAAGCGAACAAGCATTATGAATACATGTTGGTTCTGCACCACGGGAATCTTCAGCAGCTTGAGCTGCTCTTCCAGCTTATCTGCCGGCATCCGCTTGCCTTGG
Source organism: Paenibacillus rigui (assembly GCF_002234615.1). Classification (GTDB taxonomy): domain Bacteria; phylum Bacillota; class Bacilli; order Paenibacillales; family NBRC-103111; genus Paenibacillus_S; species Paenibacillus_S rigui. The sequence goes on from NZ_NMQW01000012.1 coordinate 63,783, forward strand.
AGCAAGCTTTGCAGCAGCTCTGCCTGTATTTTCGGCAGGTGATGGCGCATGGTAGCCATCGCTCTGTTGTAGTTATATTTATTTTCTCTCTCGGTTTCAATGGTTTGGACGACGGCGCTGATTTGAAGAATGAGCTCATGATCGTCAATTGGCTTCAGCAAATAGCCTTGAATATTGTGTTTGATTGCGGCATGGGCGTATTCGAAATCGGCATGCGCGGTTAAGAGCAGGCATTTGATATGCTTCCAATGCATATAAATGCTGCGTGTAAGCTCAAGACCATCCATTTCAGGCATGAGCACGTCCGTGATGACGATGTCGATCTCGTGCATGTTCAGAAGATTAAGCGCTTCAAATGCGGAATAAGCTTTGTGAACGGTCTCGATGCCAATCGAATTCCAAGGAATGGTTTCGGCGAGCGTATCCACGACACTCATTTCATCGTCAACAAGCAGTAGTTGCATAATTACTGATCTCCTTCCGAACCTTCCATTTTCCTCGAACCTGATACTGTCCAGCGGATGGCGACTCTAAGTCCTCCCAACTGGGAATGGGTAAATTGCAAGCCGGCTTCTTGTCCGAAATGATAGCGCAGCCTCTGGTGAACGTTCCAAAGTCCGAAGCCTTCCCCGTCCTTGACATCTCGTTCCACCTTGAGCTGGAGCTTGCGGATCGTTTCCTCTGATATTTCCTTGCCGTTGTCGTCTATGGTTATTACGTATTCTTCGCCAATCAGCTCACCAGTAATATCAATAATGCCGTAGCGTCCGGATTTCTCGATGCTGTGGATCACCGTATTCTCGACAATTGGTTGGATCAGCAGGCGTGGAATTTGCAGCCCTCTCATGCTCTCAGGAATATGAATTTCGTAATGAAACCGTTTCAGCCGCAAATTTTGAATGACTAAATAATTGTCGATCAGTTCAAGTTCCTCTTGTAAAGAGGTCATCGTATGCTCGAGTTTGGTGACGTAGCGATAGTAGGAAGCGAGATTAAGAATCATCCGCGTGGCAGCATCCTTATCGTCAACGGCAATCATGTTTTTAACGAAAAACAGGCTGTTAGATAAGAAGTGAGGATTAATTTGCGCTTGCAGATGTTTCAGCTGTGCATCCCGATAACGAATATTCTCTTCATACACCTTTTTCACAAGCCGCTGAATCTCACTGGACATCTGGTTGAATTTTATAAATAAGTAATCAAACTCGTTCTTTGGCATATGGCGGATTCGATAGGAATACGTACCGGTTTGAATTTTTTCGATGCCGCGAAGCAGTTTTCTTATCGGTAATTGAACCTGCCTGTACAGGAATACCGCAGCCAGCAATCCAATCAAGAGCATGAGCGAAATAGAAGTGTAGAACAAATCGCGGCTCTTCTTAATGGGGAGCAGCACCTGCTCTAACGGAAAATAGCTCACCGCGTACCAACCGAGACTTTCTAATCGGACATAATCAACCGTGTACGATTCATCATCGATGTTGATAATACGGTATCCGTTCTGATCAGGAGGCTCCTTGTCCAAAGCGGCATTAATCTTGTTCGTCAGCTCCGAGTTGGTCTCAGGATCGTATATAGGCGCATTGCCTTGCTTATAAAAGATGGAATTACCGTTCTCAGCACTCGAATAATCGCGAAGCATTGTAATCAGATTGCTCTCTGGAAATCGCGCCTCTACAACCGTTTCCGCATCTTTGGGCTTCTGGTTGATAAGAAAGGGGCTCCATAGGAATTTGGCAAAATACGAATCGCCCTTCCGGCCTGCATGGTAAATCCAGGAACCGACGGGCTGATTGCTCATTTCATCCAGATAAGATTCATTGTAGACGCTGTAGTAATCGCTGGATACCGCTTGCTGAATTTGAGGATAGTAGATAGTCAGTCGATTCGTCCAATTGCTCGCTGCGCTAAGAAGGCTTATTTTCTGAATAAAATCCTCCTGCTCCTGAAGCCGTTCATATGAGCCGGGTCCGGTACCGATATTTCCCACTCTTTTAATGCCAGGGTCCCTGCTTAGAACGATGGCATTAACGGATAATTGATTGACGGTATTGTCGATTTGCGACCCAAAAAAGGAAAGATGCTTCAACGCCTTCTCTTGAAGCTCCTTCTCAATGACTTGAACCGATATTTGATTGGTGTAGCTGAAAATGAAAGCAATTGGCAGAAGCACGATAAGAATCAATAAAACAGTTTTGTTGAATGTGTTCCAACCACGAAACATGGCTCATTTCTCCTTTTGCCTATTCAACGATGCCTGTATCTATTTTATCCTTTTACGGCTCCCGCAGATAGTCCGCTCACGACATATTTCTGTGTAAACAGCGCTATAACAATAACGGGTAAAGTGATAATGCAGGCAGCTGCCATAAGCGCTCCCCAGTTAATAGAAGTATTCGCGATGAAATTGTAGATGGCCAGCGGAAGAGTCTTCGTCTTTTCGCCTGACAGTACGAGAGAGAACATGAAGTTGTTCCAGGAAAAAATGAAAGCAAGCAGCGAGGAGGTTGCCATACCGGGTAAAGAGACCGGGAGCACCATCCGGATAAAGGTTTGCACCTTCGAGCAACCGTCAATCCATGCGGATTCTTCGACTTCCTTCGGAAATTGCTCGAAGAAAGGAATCATAATCCACATGATAAACGGTAGCCCGATAACCATATGGGCCAGCGTCATACCAATGAAAGAGTCGATCAGCTTCGCTTTATTGAACAGGATATACCAAGGCACCAAATAGGTGATGCCGGGTATGATTTTGGCAACGAGAATAGTTAGTGCAAAATAAGGCATTTTGTATTTCGCAATTCCATATGCGGCGGGCAGTCCAAGCAGGAGAGCGCCCAATGTGGATGCGATGGCAATTACGAACGTATTCCAGATGAATTTCAAATAATTGTATTCCGTGAATACGGTCATATAGTTTTTAAAGGTCGGCTTGAACATAAACATATGCTCCGGTGACAGCACCTGCGCCTGCGTTTTGATGGAAGCGGTCAGCATCCACAGGAAAGGGAAGAGAAACAGCAATAAAATGATGATATTTAAGATCGTATAGTTTATTTTGGCAAGTTTTGTCGTTTTCATGTATGGCTCTCCTGCCTTTTGCGAATAGACGTCAATAAGATGATAACGGACAATATGAGTAGGAAAAAGATAACAAGCAATGCGGATGCTTGGCCAAGCTTGAAGTTCTGGAACGCCTTATCGTATATCATAATATTAAGCGTCTGGGAGGCAAAGTTGGGTCCGCCTTGCGTTGTTGCGTAAATGGTGTCGAACGTCTTCAGCAAATCGATAATGCGCAGTGTAACGGCGGTAATAATCGTTGGCATCAGCAGCGGCAGTGTAATATAAAAGAGCTTCTGCCGGGAACTTGCGCCATCAATGTCAGCCGATTCGTAAGGATCACTCGGCAGAGAAGCCAAGCCTGCAATAACGATAAGAGCAATGAATGGGGTCCATTCCCACACATCAATGAGGATCAAAGAGGGAACGACCTGTGTAACCGATCCGAGCCATTCCTGCTTCATGAAGCCGAGCCCTTTCAACGCCTGATTAGCGATACCGATGGAAGGCTCGTAGATCAGCAGCCATACTAGAGCAATGGCTACCGGAGTTGTAACCATGGGCAGCATCATAACCGTTTTGGCGAAGCGGCCTCCTTTGAACTGACGAGAGAACAACAGGGCGATCGCAATGCCGAGTACGGTTTCGAGCACGATGCTGACGGAAGTATGGTAGATAGTCACTTTCAGAGCGCCCCAAAACTGAGGATCTTTAAGCAGCATGACATAATTGTCAAATCCTACCCACGCGGGTGGAGTGACAGCGGACATGCTCCATTCGTAGAAGCTGAGTCTTCCTGTATAAGCAAGCGGATAAGCGACCATCAGGACGATGAAAAGCACGGCTGGCAAAGTAAATACCCACTTGAGATGACGGTCAATCCAACGGATGATCATATGTCTGGCTCCTTTGTAATCAACATGCACACTTATTTATCAGTGAATGGGGCAAACCTATGCATAACGGTTTGCCCATATTGCATGGTATTTTAACTTTTTTTACTTTTTGTTGTCTTTGTCAATAATGGCTTGGAGTTCCTTGTTTGCCGTCTCCGCAACTGTTTTAATGTCTTCCCCAAGCATGGTTTTCACGACGATACTACCTACCACGTCACGAGCTTCCGTTACGCTCATCACTTGAGGAACGCTGTGGTCAACGCCAATGCGCATCGTAGTTTTGATCGCATCAGCGAGATCCGCAGGGAATTGGTCGGTGCCTTTCGGAGAAGCCCAGACAGAGTCTCGTCCACCAGGTACGCCGCTTTGTTGAATGCGAAGAACGTTTTCCTTGTTCGTTGACCATTCCATGAATGCCCAAGCAGCATCTTTTTTCACCGATTTCGGGTTCATGGCAAGTGCCCAAGCGGCGATGGCATATGGCTTCTGGCCTGCTGTCCCTGCCGGAAACGGAGCGAATCCGACTTGTTTGGCCACTTGCGATTGCGCAGGATCGGTCGTATTTTTGAAAAGAGCGGCAGAATCGACGTAGAACGCCGCTTTTCCTTGGGCGAACAATGCGGCAGCTTGCGGCCATCCCATGTTCAGCGCGCCTTTTGGTCCGTAATTCTTAAGCAGATTCGCATATATGCCCAAACCGCTTATCGCTTCTGGTGTATTAATTGCCGCCTTGCCGCCGGAAATAAAATCCCCGCCTTCGGAGTAGATGAAGGAAGCCGCAGCAGAAACAAGCGCGTTGCGCTGTCCGCGAGCTACGAAGCCGTAGAAATCATGGTCAGGGTCATTTAACTTTTTGGCGGCTGCTTCCAGCTCTGTCAATGTTTTTGGCACCTGGATATTGTTTTTCTCCAGAATGTCTTTACGGTAGTACATAACGAATTGATCCGTCCAAAGCGGGATCGACATCAACTTGCCGTTCACCATGCTTCCGTCAACGGAGGCTTTAGAGAAATCGTCAAATTGGTAAGCAGCATTCTTTTTTACATAGCTGTCCAGCGGTTCTGTCCAGCCGTTTTTATCATATAAAAGTTTTTCCATGTATGGACGGTAGGTGAATACATCCGGCGTTTCGGATTGCGTTGTGAATTGAACGGCAAGCTTCTGCTGTATCTGTTCCTCCGGAAATACCTGCAGATCAACATCGATACCCGTCGCTTGCTTGAATTCTCCGAGGGACGATTTCAATGCGTCTGTCCAAGGATGGCTTAAGGCAAAAACGGTTATTTTTTTTCCCGCAAATGGCTTGTCCGCCGCTGGCGCCTCCGTTGCCTCCTTCGTGCTTTGTCCGCATGCCGTCAAACCGATTGACAAGGCAAGCGTCAACCCAACGATTCCCCTTTTATTTAGCTTCATTGTTGAGACCCCTTCCTGCTGCTATGATTGGTTTCGCTTTCATTTATTATTTTATAATGCTGTCATATCCGTATCTATAGCACAAATTAAAGCATTATATATCAAAATTTTATCAATTCTCCAGCTGCATTCTGTTCGTGTGTCAGTATCAGAGAACATGGGTCAGGGCGTAAAGCTGAACAAAAGTCCCTTCCATTTGCAAAACAAATGGATTACTTGCTTAAGAGAGCAGCAATAGACACAAAGAGCACAAGAGTTAAGCGTTTGTCTGCACTTAACTCCTTTGCTCTTTTTCCCTTAATATAGCCTCTGCTATGTAATATTAGTCGTAATAAATTTCCTTTTTAGCGAATCTATATTTTTTCCACTTGTCGAATAAGCTCGATTATAATACCCAATTTGTTTAATAGGTTTAAAAGGACCTGCCAACCGGCAGGCCCTTCACCAACTTATCACCGCTTCGCCTTATAAAACTCATGATAAAGCTTCATCAGCGCCCTCTTCTCAATCCGGGATACATACGAGCGCGATATCCCCAGCTCCTTCGCAATCTCCCGCTGCGTCCGTTCTTCTCCACCGTGCTCGAGCCCAAAGCGGCCAACAACAACTTCCTTCTCCCGATCATCCAATATGTCCAGATTCTTATAAATTTTCGATTTCTCGATTTTCAGCTGAACTTTATCCACGACATCATCGGCCTCCGTGCCGAGTATATCGATCAATGTAATCTCATTTCCCTCCTTGTCCGTTCCGATGGGGTCGTGCAGTGAAACGTCTTTGCGCGTTTTTTTCAGCGACCGCAGGTGCATCAGGATCTCATTCTCAATGCATCGTGCAGCAAAGGTTGCCAGCTTCGTGCCTTTGTCGGGAGAAAAGGATTCGATCGCTTTGATCAAGCCGATCGTTCCGATAGAGATCAGATCCTCCAGATCTTCGCCGGTGTTGTCGAATTTTTTGACGATATGAGCCACCAGTCTCAAGTTATGCTCGATGAGCAAATTTCTCGAATGCTGGTTGCCTTCGGCCATTAAGCGAAGGTGTTTATCTTCCTCCGCTTCTGAAAGCGGTTGGGGAAAAGCATTATTTTTGACGTACGAGACGAGTAACATTAACTCTTTAATGAACAAGGCGATTGCTGAAAAGAATCCAGGCAAAGCTGCCACCCCCTACAAGTTTTGCGGAGCAAAACTTCGGATGCCTCCGCTTAGAGTAGTATCATTTTATGTGGGCAGCAGCCTAGAAGTGCCTGTACGTTTCAAATAAAACAGCTTCACGACTTTTAACTCAATTGAAAAAAAGCAGGCCCATGGAAATCAGCCGCCGGTCATTCGCACAAAAATAAAACCTTTACCTCACAACGTTCAGAAGCATCTGCCCGTCATAGGGTAAAGGTTGGTTATTTCAGGAAACTGTCCTGCCGATATAATCGAAATATGCATCCGCCATATGCTGAACACCTCGAACAAGCTGCTCTTCATTTACATAGCTGAAGCAAAGCCTTGCATGATGGTAGCCCTCCGGGTTCACGAAGAAGCTTTTGCCGTCTACGAAGCTAACCCCCAAATCAGCGGCCGCCTGTACGAATGCGCTCGTGTTGACATCCTTACGGAACGTAAGCCAGATGTAGAAGCCCCCTTCAGGCAGATGGAAGGTGACGTGATCCCCGAAGCTCGCCCGGAGCGCAGCCGCCAATACATCCCTTTGCCTCCGGTAATGGGCAATTAAACGGTCGATGTGCTCTTGAAAAGGCAGCCGCTGCAGCAGCTCCGCTAAAATTTCCTGGGTGAATACGCCGATACTGCCGCCAAGATTCAACAATCTCATCTTCTCGATCACCCGCGAATCGGCAATGACCCAGCCTAAGCGCAGGCCCGGCCCGATAATTTTGGAAAAAGTATTCAAGTAGATAACCCTTTGCGGAATCAGAGTATACAGAGCCGGATAGCGATCACCTGTAAAATTCAGCTCAGAATAGGCATCATCCTCCAGGATGAAGAAGTTGTACGTTTCCGCCAAATGGGCCAGCCGTTTTCTTCTCTCAAGGGATAACGTTACGCCTCCGGGATTATGGTATGTCGGCATCGTATAGAACAATTTGGGAATCGGCCTGTTATTCCGTTTCGCCTCCAGCAGAGCCTCCTCGATGAGGTCTACACGAACCCCGTCCCCATCGATAGGGAAGGATGTAATATGGGCTTCCGCCGTCCGAAACGCTTGAAGCGCACTGAAGAAGGAGGGGGATTCCACCCATACATGATCGCCCGGATCAACGAGAATTCGCGTTGCCAAATCAATCCCCTGTGTGGAGCCGTAGGTCACCAAAATTTGATTCGAGTCCGCCTGAATGCCATGCACCAGAGAACGCTGTTGAATCCAATGGAGTACCTTCCCGGGGCCGCCGGAGCCCGAATATTGCAGCGCCTTTCTCCCGTACAGCGTGACGGCATCGGCAGCCGATTGGGAGAGCAGTTCGATCGGGAACAAATCGGGAGCAGCGAAGCCGAAGGACAAGTGGATGTGATCCGGTTTCGTAACCGTCGTACTGCCGATGGATGGCGTTGCAGGAATCCGTTTGGCAAACGCAAACGTATCTAAAATCGAAGACATGGACATCCCACCTGTTCTATAACGTTATATGGAATACGACAGCTTCCTTTCGATTGCTGGAGCCGCTTCTTCCGTTGGTTTATTCAAAACCCGGTTCAAAATCAAATTCTCGAAGTAAATAAATCCGCTATCCCGTTCTCTGGGGCGCGCCAGCGTAATTCGCGTGTCCATAGCAATGCTTCCCTGCTCGATCAATAGCACCCGGTCGGCCAGTGCAACCGCTTCGCTGACATCATGGGTGACCAAAATCACGGTAAAGCCTTGCTCCAGCCACAGCCTCTCGATCAGCTGCTGCATCTCGATGCGGGTTAATGCATCCAAGGCACCCAACGGCTCGTCAAGCAGCAGCAGCCTCGGATTGCTCGCCAACGCACGCGCCAGAGCTACCCGCTGCTTCTGCCCTCCGGATAATACACTCGGCCACTGGCCTCCCCGCTCCTCCAGGCCGACCTGCCTTAAGGCCTCAGCCGCACCGGCTTTATCCTTGCTATGTGTGGCGATTCGCACATTGTCCAGTACGGTTTTCCACGGCAGCAGCCGGGCTTCCTGAAACAATACCCGCGTTCCGGCCGCCTGGCCTCCACCGCTTGGGTCATCCAGATCAATGCCCCCCTCCGATGGCTGATCAAGACCGGCAATCAACCGAAGCAGCGTGCTTTTGCCGCAGCCGCTTTTGCCTACGATCGCAATAAATTCTCCCCGTTCCAGGGTCAGATTGACATCCGACAACACCTGGGTCTGATCGAACCGCTTGGACAGCCGCTGAATTTGAATCCGTGTCCCCCGCTTGCCGTTCGTCATAAGCAACACCCTTTCACCGCTTGGCGAAGTTAGGATTCCACTGCAGCCACCATTTCTCCAGCCATTTGGCAATGCTGTCCGAGAGCTTCCCAAGCAAAGCATAAATAATAATACTTAGCACAATAACATCCAGCTGGAAAAATTCCCTCGCGCTGTTCGCCATATAGCCGATACCGGATTTGGCGGCCACCGTCTCGGCAACGATCAAGGTCAGCCACATGACGCCGAGCGCATAACGAACGCCAACCAGTACCGAGGGCAGCGCGCCTGGCAAAATAATATGACGGTATAAGGAGAACCGTTTCAGCCCGTACACCTTGCCCATCTCAATCAATCCCGGATCGATGGATCGAATGCCGTGAAACGTATTCAGATACACCGGAAAAAACACGCCGAGTGCAACGAGCAGCAGCTTGGCCGGCTCCTCAATGCCGAACCAAATGATAACGAGCGGAATAAGAGCAAACAGAGGAATATTCCGGATCATCTGGATCGAGGAATCCACCAGCTTTTCCGCCGTACGGGAGAAGCCGTTCATGAGTCCGAGTAAAAAACCGACCCCTCCGCCGAGGGCAAAGCCGCTCAGCGCCCTTTTGGCGCTAACGCCGATATTGGTAAGCAATTCGCCGTTTTTCAGCAATACGATAAAAGTGCTCAGCACCTTAAGGGGCTCCGGTAAAACACTCGAGGGGATCACCCCCGTTGAGGTTAAGCCGTGCCATATCAAAATAAGCGTAACGGGAATAATCCAGGGTGCGAACTGGTAGAAGCGCTGCAGGCTAGTGGCCGTCTTCATCACACCTTCCCTCCTTTCCTTTCGTACAAAATAATTGCGTCAACGTCCATGCGTCCTCGCGTCCTTGCGATTAGGGAGTCGAGGTTATTTTCTTTAACTCCTCCTCAAACGCCCGGCTCCAGATGGAATTGATTTCAATCTTGCCCTTAAGCGCACCCACACTGCTTAATGCGTCAGCCACATCCTGCTGAGAGGCAATAGCCTTTGGGAAGTCGGACGAAAGCTTGGAGGGCCGCTGTGCCTCCCCCTTCTTCAACGTATCCAGCGCTTGCTCCACAGGCTGCTTGGTATTGGTGGCGGTTATCTCCGCCCATTTCTGCTGATTGCTTCTGCTCCACGCATAAAACTTGTTCAACCGGGTCAAATAATCGACGATTGCCGCATGCTTGGCAGGGTCATTGATCGCATCCGGCGTGGATTCATACAAGAAATTGCCGGACAAAATATCCGCTGCGCTCGCAAGCACAGTCGCTCCGTTCTGATGAGCCGAAATAATCGCATTGCCGTAGCTGGCCAGCGCATCGACCTTGCCGCTGATTAATGCACTTAATCCGTCCGAGGTGGATAGCTGCACAGCGTCGATATCGGACCAGCTGAGTCCCGCCTGCTGCAATATTTTGATCAAGAAATAATGGGCGGTCGTGCTGCTGACATAAGCCACCTTTTTCCCCTTCAGCTCCGCGACGCTTTTGATAGGCGAGCCTTTGGGAATAACGATTTCTTGGTTTAACGTCGTCGATTCAAAGGAAGCAATCACCTTGAAATTGCCGCCGTTGGCAGCCTGCGAAGCAAAGAGAGGCGGAATTTCACTCGTCGAGGCCAAATCCAGATTACCGGCTGCCATCGCTTCCAGCTGCAGATTGCCCCCCTGGAATACACTGTACTGCACCTTGTAAGGCGTTTTATCCAAACCCGCCTCTTTAAAGCCCAGCTCGAGATTGCTCCAGCCGGTCTGCCCGACTCGAAGCGTTACTTTGCTAAGATCGACCTGGGTACCGCCGTTTGCAGCCGCAACCGGTTGAGAGGCGCCCGATTGGGCTTGATCCGCGGGCTTCGTGCTGGTGCCGCAGCCTGCGGCCAGACCCACGATGAATAAAGATATTATAACTTTGCTTGCATACTTGCCGATTCGCAACATGAACCGATGACCACCTTTCCGAATGGAGCTTCACTAAGATTTGGAATATGCTTCATGGATGATCCGGGTTCCCCATTCATCCGCTTTCTGAATCGCCAGGGCAATTGCGCCCTCGTGCACCTCGAAGGAAAGTCCTTGGGACGAGCCTTCCGGCAGCTTTACTCTTCGGGCAATGTCCGCTGCTACGGCTGCCGGGTCCTGCTCAATCCCCAGCTCCTTCAGCGTGATCGGGAGGCCAAGCTTGTGGAGCCAGAGGGCCAGTTCGTCTATTTCCTCCACAGGCCTTCCCTCAAGAATAACTTGCGTCAGAAGCCCGTAAGCCACCTTTTCTCCGTGCAATGTAGTTCCGGTTTCCGGAATGTGCGTCAGGCTGTTATGAATCGAATGGGCGATCCCTGCGCGTGCCGTGGTGCCTTGAACCGTCCCTGCTAATCCGGCTAATACAATGATGGCATCCACCGTTTCCTGCAAAGCGGGGGTCACTTCACCGGTACCTGCTGCTTGATAAGCGTCCAAGGCATGAACGCGCAGCCGATCCAAAGCGAGCTTGCCTATCTGCGTCCCAAGACGGACATCCAACCCGTCTGGCGCGTCGTTGTTATTCACGCCGATTTCATACCACTTCACGATGGTATCCCCTATCCCGGAGGCCAAGAAACGCTTGGGAGCTGAGGCCAGCACGCCCGTATCCGCGAACAGAAGCTCAGGCGAACGATCATTTAATAAATAGCGGGAGGAGCGCCCCTGCTGATCGTACACAACCGTAACAGCCGCCCAGGAAGCGCAGGTGGCAGCAATGGTTGGAACCGCGACCACGGGAAGGCTCCGTCTTCCGCCAACGGCTTTGGATAGATCCAGCACCTTCCCTCCGCCAACGCCAATAATGACATCCGCTTGGTATTCCGTTGCGGTTTCCGCGAATTGTTCAATGTCTTCTGTGGTCACCTTTCCTCCATACGGGGCGATGGAATAGCTCAGTCCCGCTTCCTCCAAGCTGATAAGGAATGAAGGCTTCACCGCTTCCAACGCCTTATTGCCCGCAATAATTAGCGCCCGTCGGCCAATCTCTGCAATGAGGGGGCCGCTTTTGGACAGGACGCCGGGCTCGTTCCAATATTTTTTCGGCGATTTGATGGTTATCATCTGTTGTGCATCCACCTTTCTTTTCAAAATCAAATAATTCCTACATGTTTTATTGGATTTATACAAGCAATATATCACTGAGTTCGCCGAGGCGTCTAATTGATGTTTTCTATTTTGGATAGAAAAGTTCTATTTAGAAGAGTCCGCGCAAAAAAGACACGGAGCCATCATCTCCGTGTCCGACTGAATACGAACCGCCGTTAACGCGCAGGGCTGAGCCCCCTGCTGTAAGAGCATCCTGCTCTCACTTCATACTTCCACTGCAGATTCCATATGCTTTCGGGTCCGGTTCATCTTTTTCGCCTGGAACGCAAGCATGAGGAAATGAAGCAGGAATACACCCGAAATAATGTAAAACACAACCGGAATCCCCATATGACTAGCCACAACGCCGCCGAACAACGAGCCAGAGACGTTTCCGAGTGAGCTGGCACTTGCATTATAAGAGAAGACGCTGCCTTGAATGGCAGTTGGCGTCAAACTGCGCAGCAGTGAGCTGATCGATGGAATGAGTCCCCCGACACATAAGCCGGATAAAAAGCGCGCCCCCATCAGCACCCATGGATCCGAGATCCGTGCTTGGGGAATATACAAGACCGAGATAAGCAGCAAGCAGCACAACAGAATGCTCAAGTACCCGTACCGGTCGCCGAGCCTGCCAAGGATTGGAGCGGAAATCATGGTGCCGAGGGCGCTTGAGGCAAAAATAAGACCGGCCATAATCTCTACGTGATTTTGAATATTCATGCTTTTGACATAAAGCGTAATGATAGGGCTAATGCTTTGAAAGCTGACGGAAATCAGGAACGTCGAGACGAAAAGCGTCAAAATAACAGGCGACCGCTTGATGACAGCGTTAAGCTGCAATTTCTCGGGCTTCGGTACCGTCGATGCTGTCGTGCTTGCAGCGGCCGCGACGGCTGCCTTTCTGCTTCCCCATTGAAAACGGAATTTGGGGTACTTCCTCGTTTCATGAACCCCGAACAGCACCAGCAAACCGGCTGTGAAGATGAAAAGGCCTGTGAAGAAAAACGAGTTCCGCATCCCCAGCCACTCGGCCATAACCCCGCCAAGCAAAGGCCCCAGCAATTGTCCGGTCACCTGCCCGGTTTGCAGTATGCCCAGCACCCGGCCGACTTGCTCCTTCGGCGCTTCGATCGCCATCAACGCAACCGCGCTGACCGAGAACCCGCCCATCGTGCCGAACAGTGCCCGAAGCAGCAGCAGCTGCAGCGGCGTATGAACGAGCCCCATCGCTGCGATAATGACGGCCGAACCGAGCCCAGCACGCACCATCGTCACCTTTTGCCCGTATTTGTCCGAGAATCTTCCCCAGAACGGAGAGATCAGCGCGATCATCAAATGGTTGATGCCAAAAATCATCGCGGCCCACAGCGCCGCCTGCTGCACATCATGAATTCCCAGCTCCTGGACATACAGCGGCAAAAAAGGAATGATCATCCCGATGCCCACCGAGCTGAAAAAAGTGCCGAACCATAAAATAAACAAATTCCGTTTCCATGCTTCCATCCGAGTGACCTTCTTTACTAGTAATCTGTACGATGAATGCATAGAATGCACTATCTTCTCAACAACTATTGTTAGAATACCCGGAATGGATTCAAGAAACCATGGATTTACCTACTCATAAACATGTACTATCTTACTTTTTAGTCTCCGTACGGATCGTGCTATAAAGCTCAGTCATGCAGCTGCCAGGCTATTGATCTCTTGCTTCCCCTGCGTCCGCATCGGTTCCATCCCACTCGGCATAAAACTGCCGAAGAAACTGTTCCATGACTTGATGACGACGCTCGGCCAGCTGTCTCCCGCTAGCGGTGTTCATTCGATCTTTTAAAAGAAGCAGCTTTTCATAGAAATGATTGACCGCTGATGTTGCTCCGTTCCGGTACGCTTCCTGCGTCAGCTGCTCCCGGTAAGGCAGCTCAGGATCATACATGGCATGACCCTTCCAGCCCGCATAGGCAAATGTTCGCGCAATTCCGATCGCCCCCAAGGCATCCAACCGGTCGGCATCCTGCACAACCTGAGCTTCCTTGGTCGTCACCGGCGGCTGGTTCCCTCCTTTGAACGAAATCGTGGCAATGATCTCCATAACCTGATTTGCCGCATCGTTCTCTACATGATGAGCCATCAACCAAGCTCTGACCTTGCTTAATCCCGCCTCGGCGCTAGGATTCAGCTTCTCATCGGCAACGTCATGAAGCAGTGCGGCAAGCTCGCATACAAATTCATTGGCCTGCTCCTCCTTCGCCAACTGCTTGGCCAGCCTGGTGACGCGTGCAATATGCCACCAATCATGGCCGCTTGCGTCCTTTCCCAGTTGTTCCTGCACAAAGCTTTTGGCCTGCTCCAGCTGCTCCAACTGCTGCAGTGGTTGTTTATCGTTTGGCTCCATACGTGCCCACCTTTCCGGTCTATTGCATCCATTTTTCTCCCTGAGTATACCTCTTTCTCTAATTTCGGTACAACCATACAAGCAAGACTCGTGATATTTTCATATACATGGTTTGTATCCGGTAGATATAGTAGTCCGGTAAATATAAGCCCGCTGCTTGGGCGAATCCAACTTCGAGACGCTCGTCTCGATAGCATTATAAACATAAAATAATGGGTAAGGAGTGAACGTCGTGGCAAAAGGCGTCGTGGACGTTTATATCTCGAAAGAGCTGGATGATAATACGGCAATTCTGTATGTGGATTGTGCCATGGGGATTCCGCATAATTTGAATACGATCCGCAGTGGAACCGTGGTGGTTCTTCAGCGGGACGAGGTGAAGAGAGATGTCCGCTTGATACAGGATAGCGACAAAGAAAGCTCTTACAACTATATGGAGATCAGTCCCGACAACGCAAGAAAGCTGGGTATCCGGGATGGCATGCGTTTTATTTTAACCTATGATGCTAATGACAAAACGATCCAGATGCGTCATTTGGCTTCCTGCCGAGCCATCGGCATGCTTTATTCCGATCCCAGAAAAAATTATGACGGTGTCATCTCGATCGGCTACGCGCTGCTAAGCTGGCTCGGGATCAACGCTACTGAGACGTATATTAGCTTAACCAAAGGATCCCTTACAAAAAAGCTGAAGCTGTCTATTCCTGAAAATGAACTGGAAGAGTACTTTCGGCTGTCCCCTTCCAATTTACGCGCGTTCGGTCTCCTTCCCCGCAAAAAACATAAGCTGGAGTATTCGCAAACGACCAAAACCTTACGGATTGTCGGTCATGCTGCCGTTGCCTCGGCCAAGAAGGTGAAAACCGGCTCACAAACCCGCCGGAAATAGAGAGGTCGCTAAAAAACTAGCGGAGTGGACGGAAGCGTTCTATTGAAACCATCCTGAACTGGATGATAGGACAAAATAAAAGAGTTGGCCTCTGTCAAACAGCAGGTCAACTCTTTTATTTATCAGCAGCTCTCTATCACATCAGGAGCCGGATGACTTCCTCCGCACCTGCATATCACTTTCTTGCCCTCGCTAACGCTGCGATCAGTGCGGTCATTCCCATCGCCACAATGGCCCCATACAAAGCGACAGCCATATCATGCTGCGTATCCCACGGATCGCCTTGCGTCCCGAGGAACATCACGCCGATTTCCGGTGCCACGAGGGAGGCCACCCACATTTCGATAAGCTCGTAGAACGCGCCACAACCCAGAATGAACAGCGGAATCAGGAAGCTGGAGGCTCTCCGGGACCAATGGAGAACCCTCATTGCCCATTCTCTCATCGGGTAAGCGAGCAGCAAGCCGAAGCAGAAATGAACGATCCGGTCGAATTCATCCCGGGGAAAGTGGAAGGTGGCCTTCAGCCAGGCATCCAACGGATTCGTATTGTAAGAATAGTGAGCTCCTATCGTGTGTAAAATCAGAAATAAAAAAAGCAGGAGGTAAGATAAATTGCTGAATGCAAATTTTTTGTAGCTGAAGCCCAGCACAATGGCCGCAGCAAAGATTAATAAATTTTCCAATAACCAATCAAATCGGTTATATGGCTCCCATGCTAAAGCACCCCATATCAAGATATACAAGCCTAGTGATGTCAGTAATACTCCATTTTGACGCAGCGGGATTTCCTTTAGGAATAAACCCCATCTCATCTCTGTATCCCCCTTGCTCCTTAACAAGCATGCAATCCAAATGAAGCTGCGTTCCTCGCAGCAGGGCTCCTTCGGGAATATAATACCATATTTTTCTAGCCTTCAGAGATCTCTTGAGAACAAAAAAAATAGCCTGCCATCCTCTCCCATGGCAGACCTTTTTTTGAATCCAAAGTATAACACCATCAAGCCCCTGCGACGAGTTCCTTCATTTCGCTTTTCTCGTTCAGCTTGCGGTACTCCCGCAGCATCATCAGGCCGATCCCTACGGAAAGCACGCCGATCATCCCGACGAACACGCCCAATTCACCGGTAAAATACCGGAGGCTGCCGCCGCGGTACCCAATACCCCGGATAAACTTGAACAGCCACGTTAAAGGAAGCAAGTTGCTGACCGCCTGAATCGGAGCCGGAAAAATAACCGTTGCCACCTGAACGCCGGAGAGCATAAAGGAAGGATATACGATGGCGTAGGTCCGCAGCGTCACCTTGGAAGGCTCTGCGGCCGTCCAACCGACCAGCATGCCCATCAAGCACACGGTAATTGTGTACAACAGCAGGGGAACCATAAATGCCGCAGGGCTCCCGGCAAACCGAAGGCCGCCCAGCTGCTTCAGCAAGCCAAAGGCCAGCATCAGGCTGATGGCCGATATGACCGCATAAGGTACAACGCGCAGCCATAATCCGAGCGGATGCTTCAGCTCCTCAGAGAGCCTGCCCTCCACCCGCAGCCGTGGAACAATAGAGGCCGCCCCGATCGCGGTAATGCCCAGAGCAACGACATTGACGAAGCCAATGACCATAAATGCAATAAAGTCCGACGTCGGATTGTACAGCAGCCGCTGCTGCATCGACAGCGGAGAAGCAGTGCCTGCCGCCGCTTCATCACTCATGCCGAGCGCCTTCAGCTTTCCGACGGACAACGTCGTGTTTTCGATTGTGATCAGCTCCTGGATGCCATTGCGCAAATTCCCGACAGCTGATGGCATCGAATTATCAATGAGGACACCGATATTGACCTGCTTCCCCTGAAAGCGCAGCTGCTCCATCCCCCGAGGCAGGTAAATAACCGCCATATATTTTTCATTCGCCAGCAGGGTGTCCGGCTGAACGGCCTGATAGAATACATCCGTTACATGCATATATTGGGAAGCATTCATCTTGTCCGTAAACTGCCGGCTGTACAGGCTGTTGTCCTCATCGACAACGGCAATGGGCGCTTCATTGATCTGGCTGTTCTGAAACATATAGCCGAATAAAGCAGCGACCAGCAGCGGTGCGATGAGAATCGCCGGAATAAATTTGCTTGTCAGCGCATAACGCCATTCATCGAGCTGGGATCTCATCGACATGCACCTCCGCAGTCATTCCCGGCAGCAGCGTATCCGTCCGATCCACATAGACGCGCACCTGGAACGTATTCAGGTCAGCGGTTCCTTTCTCCCGGCTCATTCTTAAGCTGGCAAATTGCGGTGCGGCGGTGACGAACTGCACCCTGCCCTCTACCTGATCCTTCAAGGCTGCGAAATGAACAGGCACTGTCATATCCGGCTTCAGCTTTTTCACCTGCTGCTCATCCACGTACAGATCAAAATACAGCTTGCCCGTCTCCAGCACAATGACCGGCGTTCCCGACCCGACATTCTCGCCTGCTTTAGGTACGATTTTGGCTACCTTCCCATCCGCAGGCGCCTTCAAGGACATCCGTTCCTTTTGGACCTGCAGCGATTGGAGTGCGATATTTTGCTGCTCCAGCTGCTTGGACAGCGCGTCCAGACCAAGCTTCTGGTTGTCAATATCGCCTTGACCGAGCTGGTTTTGCTCCAGAATCGCCTGTGCCTTCTCTGCGGTTAGAGCCGCCTGCTCCTTCTCTTCCTTCGTCGCGCCGTTCATCAGCTTATCCAGCGCCGCCTGCTGCTGATTACGGGCATTCTCCAGCGTAGCCAGCTGGCTTCGCGCATTCTCGACCGCATCGCGGCGATCCTTGGTCGCGTAAGGGTTGGTGTCGGCTGTGTCCTGAATGTTCCGCAGCTGGTTATACATTTTGAGCCCATGCTCATACGATTCGTTAGCAGCGGCTACCGCAAGCTTTTGCCGTTCGATATCCTCCGTCCGGGCGCCTACCTGCACTTGCTCCTGCGACGTCCTCGCTTGGGCTACGGCAATCTGCGCCTGCTTCAGCGCATTGTTCAGCTTCTCCTGCGATACCTGCAGCGCTTCCTGAGTCTGCTTGATTTTGAGTGTCGTTACCTCGACATCGGCCTGTGCCTTTTGCAGCTGCAGATTAACGTCCGTGGGATCGAGAGTCATCAGCACGTCCCCTTTCTTCACCTGCTGCTCCTCCTTGACCGGCAGGTCGATGATTTTGCCGCCGACGCCCTGGAACGATACGTTCACCTGCTCCGCTGTGACGATACTTGCCTTTTGGCTGGCTGCAAGGGTTACGGCATCCCTGCCTTCCGCGGCCAGCATCAACCCGCCGCCTCCGAGCGCCACGGCCAATACCAACAGTAGAATCACGTTCTTCTTCATACTCCATTCTCCTTTTCCCATCCCATGGGGATCTCTCTGTTTATTGCATCCCGGACACAAGCCGGGGAATCTACTTTCGCTGCAGCCCGTTCAAAATATACTGCGTGGTATACGCCACCACTTCCTCGAAGCTCTCCTTGGTTGATGCTCCCGGGATCGATTCCAGCAGCGGCTCCAGGAAAGAGGATGTGCGGGAATAAACCAATGTCCCGACGACGACGTACATCGTGTGCTTCAGCGATTCAAATTGAAACTGTCCCTGCTCCTTCCCCGCCTGCAAAATGTTTCGCAGCAGCAACCACACAGGAAACATAACCTCCTGAAGCTTTTCCAGTCTGGGACTTTGCATCATAACCTCCTGCTGCAAAATATTGATCAGCTCCGGCTCCGACATGCGGAAGCGCACGAATTCCAGAATAAATTTACGAAAGTCCGACTCTGGATCGGTCAAATCATACGTTTCCTTCAACAGCCCCGGCTCCAAAGAATCGAACAACGCATAAAATACATTTTCCTTCCCTCCAAAGTGATACGAGACAAGCGCCAGAGCAACTCCCGCTTCATCGCAAATTTGCCGAACGGTCGTCCCCTCAAACCCTTTGCGCGCAAACAAATGCTTCGCTCCATCCAAAATCTTCTGCTTCACGTCTTCCTTGGCTTCCTGCTTCATCATGCCCTCCCGTTTACGGTTCAATATACATATCATTTCTGATTTCATTCTGTGTGAATTTCAACCTGCTCCAACCGCGTCAATAAATTGAACGATCGTTTTGAACATTTGTTTTGAACATATGTTCAAATTACTACTATATGGATGATACACCTGATTAAAATTACTTGTCAAGAGGTATCCTTGCCAAATTCATTTTTCTCATCCGATGTCTTGGAGGCTTATAACGTATGAACAATAAAAAAAACCTGAAGCCGCAGCAATCTGCAACTTCAGGTTTTTGTCTTTTAGAGTACAGTTAAATTATTTACCAAGGATATGAATCGGGTGGCCCAAAGCCACTTCGGCCGCTTCCATCGTAATTTCACCCAATGTCGGATGCGCATGGATTGTCAATGCGATATCCTCCAGGGTAGCGCCCATTTCGATACCTAGAGCCATCTCGGCGATCAGGTTGGAAGCCTCCGCCCCTACGATCTGTGCGCCCAGCAGCAGGCCGGAATCTTTATCGCCAACCAGCTTCACGAAGCCTTCCTTCAGGTTCATCGATTGCGCACGTCCGTTCGCACCGTAAGAGAACTTACCGGTTACGACGTTGATGCCTTTCGCTTTGGCTTCGGTTTCGTTCAAGCCTACGCTTGCGATTTCCGGATCGGAGAACACGACCGCAGGAATACATTTGTAGTCCACCACGCTAGGCAGTCCGGCAATCGCTTCAGCAGCGACTTTACCCTCGTAAGAAGCCTTGTGCGCCAGTGCCAGGCCCGGAACAATATCGCCGATCGCATAAATATGCGGAACGTTCGTTTGACCTTGCTCATTGACCTGGATCATGCCGCGCTCGCCGACCTGGATCCCTGCCAATTCAAGCGACAAGTCGCCATCGGTATTGGGACGACGTCCAACCGTAACAAGCACATATTGTGCCGTTACTTTCTTCTCTTCGCCTTTTACCGTGAAGGTTACCGTCACGTCTTTGTCCGTTTGCTCGCAGCCTTGTGCCAAAGCTTCGGTATGCACATCCACCTCGATTTTTTTGAGGTTACGCGCTACCAGCTGCGACATTTCCTTCTCGAAGCCAGGAAGTACCGTGTCTGAGCCTTCGAGCACAGTCACCTTCGTACCGAACTTCGCATACGTTTGACCCAGCTCGATACCGATATAGCCGCCGCCGATAACGATCAGGCTTTCCGGAATTTCAGGCAGATCCAACGCTTCCGTGGAGGACAGAATACGTCCGCCGAACGGGAATGCTTTCAGCTCAATCGGACGGGAGCCTGTTGCAATGATGCAGTTGTTGAAACGGTAACGTGCCGTTTCGTTATCGTTGAACAGACGCGCTTCCTGTTCATTGATGAACAGAGCCTCACCGTTGAATACTTGCACTTTGTTGCCTTTCAACAGACCGGACACACCGCCGGTTTGTTTCTTGATAATGCTGCTTTTCCATTCTTGAACCTTGGTGAAATCCACTTTCACATTTTCTGCTGAAATCCCGATGGATTCCCCGTGCTTCGCCTGCTCGAAATGGTGCGCTGCGGTAATCAACGTTTTGGACGGGATACATCCGCGGTTCAAGCATACGCCGCCCAACTCGGATTTATCGACAATCAGCACGCTTTTGCCCAGCTGAGCGGCACGAATGGCCGCCACATATCCGCCAGGACCTGCACCAATGACTAGAACGTCTATCTCAACGGAAGCGTCTCCTACTACCATTGCTTACACCTCCAAAATGAGCAGCTCTGGATCGGCCAGTAGCTGTTTAATGTAGTTTAAGAAGTTTTGAGCTGTCGCGCCGTCGATAATCCGGTGATCGAAGCTCAAGGACAATGCCATAACCGGAGCGACGACGATCTCGCCATTTTTCACAACCGGTTTCTCTGCAATACGTCCGGTACCCAGGATCGCCACTTCAGGGAAGTTGATGATCGGAGTAAAGAACATGCCGCCTGCGGAACCGATGTTCGTGATGGAAATCGTGCTGCCTTTCATTTCGTTGCCGCTCAGCTTGCCTTCGCGGCCGCGAGCTGCCAAGTCTTTAATAGCTTCAGCGATTGTCCAAATATTTTTACGATCCGCATCCTGGATAACAGGAACGATCAAGCCGTTGTCTGTATCCGTTGCGATACCGATGTTGTAATACTTTTTGTAGACGATCTCGTTCTTTTCTTCGTCGATCATCGCGTTCATCGCCGGGAATTGACGTGCTGCCGCTACCAATGCTTTCACGATGAAAGGCAAGTACGTCAGCTTGACGCCTTTCTTCTCTGCCGCCGCTTTCGCTCTGCCGCGCAGGGCCACGAGCTGCGTCACGTCGACTTCGTCCATCAGCGTCACATGCGGAGCCGTGTAAGCTGATTTCACCATGGCATTCGCAATCGCTTTGCGAATGCCTTTGAGCGGAACGCGCTCCTCGACGCGTTCGCCGCTTACTGCAGCTGCAGCCGTCGATGGCGCTGCTGCTGCAGTAGCCGCCGCTGCTGGAGCTTCGCCAGCTGCTGCCGGTGCTGCTGCCGCAGGCGCGCCGCCTGCGGCAAAGGCGAGAACATCTTCCTTCGTCACGCGGCCGTTACGGCCGGTCGGCGTGACTTGGGCGATGTTCAAGCCCTTCTCGCGTGCCAGCTTGCGCACGCTAGGGGTTGCCAGGACCGCGCCGCTCGCCGCGGTCGGTGCCGGCGCTGCGGCTGCGGGAGCCGCAGGTGCCGCTGCAGGAGCGGCCGGTGCCGCTGGAGCAGCCGCTGCTGGCGCTGCCGGAGCTGCGCTCTCGCCATGGCCATGCGCTTGCTGCGGCACGGCGCCTTCCACTTCCATCGTAGCGATCAGATCGCCGATGGTGCACATCGTGCCTTCCGGCACTTTGATTTCTACGATTTTCCCTGCAACCGGAGCAGGTACTTCTACAGTGGATTTATCGTTTTGAACTTCCATGATGATGGTTTCATCATCTACAACATCGCCTGGCTTGACAAGCCATTTGACGATTTCGCCCTCGTGAATCCCTTCGCCCAGCTCAGGGAATTTATATTCAAATATCGCCACGATACAACCTCCTAAGGGATGGCGTACCGGGAGTGTAGTGGGTTGGAAGTAACGCTTTGCCAAGTGAAAACTTTTGTGACGATGAAAGCTTCGGCTCCAGCATGTGCCAACCGCCTTCGGCCGCTATTGAAAACAGGTTTCCTGAATATGTACATCCTTATCGAATGAAACCCGCTTTCAAAGGCGGCGCGTAAACTCACCGGCGGTTACACATGCCTTCACCTTCGCTCATCGCTAGGTTTTAATCCAAGCAAAGCAAGTGCACTTCCAAAGCCACGCGTCAGCTCCCGCTACGCTTTTATTTTAAAATACCCGTTTGCTCGTACCGGCAAACGTATCCTTATAATCCAACGCTCCCTGGCAGGGGAGTGTTTTTTGACAAAGCCGGCCGCGAAGCTCGGAGGGTTGGAAAGTATTTGCTGTAGGAGCGTAGCGCCCGCCTTTGAAACGATGGATCCACCTATACTAAATCCAATGAAAGATCTATCGTTTCAACAGCGGCCGGAGGCAAATATTTTCCAATCCCGCAGCCCACTCGCGACCTCAAGCCTTTGTCAATCGGCCGCTCCCTCTCAGGAGCGCCTTCCTAGAAATCCAGTACTTTATTTAAACCGGCTACGATACGCGCCGGGTTAGGCAGCCATTGATCTTCCACTTGTGCGAATGGATATACTGTATCCGGAGGTGTTACACGCAGCACAGGAGCTTCCAGGTGCAGGATCGCTTTTTCGTTAATTTGTGCGATAACTTCAGCGGCAACGCCGGATGTTTTTTGCGCTTCTTGTACGATAATGACGCGGTTTGTTTTCTTAACGGATTCCACGATCGTCTCGATATCCAAAGGAATCAATGTACGCAGGTCGATCACTTCTACTTTGACGCCGCGGGCTTTTTCAATCTCCTCTGCAGCTTTCAGGGAAGTGTGAACCATCGCACCGTAAGTAATGATGGTTACATCGGAGCCTTCACGCACGACGTTTGCTTTACCGATAGGCACGGTGTACTCGCCTTCTGGCACTTCTGCACGGAAGGAACGGTATAAGTTCAAATGCTCCATGAAGAACACGGGATCGTTGTCGCGGATTGCGGAGATCAGCAGGCCTTTGGCATCGTAAGGGTTCGAAGGAACAACCACTTTAATACCAGGCGTTTGCACCAGCAAGCCTTCCAGTGGGTCTGTGTGAAGCTCAGCCGCTTTAACGCCGCCGCCAAAAGGCGTACGGAAAGTAATCGGAGCATTGTAGCGTCCGCCGGAACGGTAACGCATACGAGCTGCTTGAACACAGATTTGGTCCAAAGCTTCATAAATAAAACCGACGAATTGAATCTCGGCCACCGGACGGAAGCCTTGAATCCCCATCCCTACAGCCATACCGCCGATAGCGGACTCTGCCAAAGGCGTATCAAATACGCGCTCTTCACCGAATTCTGCTTGCAGGCCTTCCGTTGCACGGAACACACCGCCTACCTTACCTACATCTTCCCCGAATACAACAACGTTAGGATCGCGCTCCAGCTCTACGCGCATTGCATCCTTAATCGCTTGAATCATTGTCATTTGAGCCATTGGTATCGTTCCTCTCCTTTACCCGATATAATCGGCTTTCTGCTCTTCCAAATGCGCCGGTGTCGTTTCGAACATGCTATCGATCAAGCCTGGAACCGTCATTTTCTCGGTTTCTTCCGCTTTTTTAATTTGCTCCGCTACCGTGGCTTTAGCTTCCTCAACCACTTTGTTCTCTTCTTCCTCGGACCAAAGTCCTTTTGCCGTCAAGAACGTGCGGAAACGGTTCAAAGGATCTCTTGTCGCTTCCCACTCTGCTGTTTCTTCTTTCGTACGGTATTTGGAAGGATCGTCACCGGACATCGAGTGAGGCAGGAAACGATAAGTAATAGCTTCGATCAGTGTTGCGCCTTCGCCGTTACGGCCGCGCTCCGCTGCGTCTTGAACTGCTTTAACTACGGCAAGCACGTCCATCCCGTCGACTTGAACGCCTTTGATCCCTGCAGCAACCGCTTTGTGTGCTACGGATTCAGCAGCCGTCTGCTTCGCGAATGGAGTTGTGATAGCATAACCGTTGTTTTGTACGACGAAAATAGCTGGCAGCTTGAATGCGCCTGCGAAGTTCAAGCCTTCGTAGAAATCGCCCTCGGAGGAGCCGCCGTCACCTGTATATGTGATAGCAACGCGTTTTTGACCGCGTTTTTTGAATGCCATAGCTACGCCCATAGCGTGCAAAATTTGCGCACCGATGATGATTTGAGGCATCAACACGTGCACATCCTCAGGAATTTGACCGCCGTGCTGATGACCGCGGGAATATAAGAAAGCTTGGTACATAGGAAGACCGTGCCATACGATTTGCGGCATGTCGCGGTACCCCGGGCAAATGAAATCATCTTTATTAAGAGCGAACTCACTGCCGACCATGGATGCTTCTTGTCCGGATACCGGAGCGTAGAAACCAAGACGTCCTTGACGTGTCAAGTTTACTGCGCGTTGGTCCCATGTACGTGTGAACACCATGCGTCTCATAAGTTCTTTTAACTGATCATCCGACAAATTCGGCATTTCTTGCTCGTTTACCACGGTACCGTCCGGTGCTAAAACGGACAAAGGCTGCACCTTGGACACTGCCACTTCATATGGCTTACTCATGTACATTCACCTCAACGATAGATTTTGATGCCTTGAAAGCATTGTTTCTGTTATAGTAGTATTATAAACCTGTTTTCTCTAATAACACAACTACTTACTTGAAAAATATGATTTTTCTCACTCATTACGTATATAACAGTTTAAAAAAACATATGGTACAGATAATAAAAAACGACCAAACTATTATAATACACTTGGAGGCCATCCCTTATGGACGACAGCATTTATTATAAAAGAACCGTAGTAAAGGAGCTTGTCCCCTCTCAAGCTCTAGGAACGGAAAGACCTGTTCGGGTGTTTTTGCCGCCCGGCTACCAGGAACTCATGTCATATCCTGTTATCTATTGTCAGGATGGAGAACAATTTTTTAATTTCGGCCGTATCGTTACCCATATGAATCGTCTCATTTTCGACGAAGACGTCCACCCTGCCATTATTGTCGGCGTCGATGTCGATACAGCAACAAGAACTTCCGAATATGCACCGGAAGGCTCCCGCTTTGATGCCTACTGCCGTTTTTTTGCGGAAGAGCTGCTCCCTTACATTGAGAGCAAATATTCGGTAAGAACGGAGCCCACAGAGCGAATCTTGGCGGGCGATTCCTTGGGCGGAACCGTTTCGCTGCATCTCGCCTTAGATTATCGTAGCCTATTTTCGAACGTCCTATCCTTGTCCGGTGCATTTTTGCAGTCCACTCGGGACCGGTTGGCGCGTGAAGAGGATTTGTCCTGGCTTCACCTGTATATGTTGATTGGCTTGGACGAGCAGGAGGTCCGAACCGAACGGGGAACGTTCGATTTTGTCGAGGCGAACCGGCGAACAAAGGAGCTTCTCGCGGCAAGAAATTGCCGTCTCACCTATGAGGAAAAGCCAGGCAAGCATTTGTGGGGCTTCTGGCAAAACGAGCTTCCAGCTGCAATGAAGCTGTTTCTGTAAGCTGTGATACCAGCCTGGCTTCACCTCGCTTGAGCGTTCAAAACATCAACTGTTCTGCCCGATAAGGATAGACTGCTTCGCTATTCCTTCAAGATGACATGCGTTTGTCAAGGGAGATGAGGTCTGAGACGCTTATCCTTTCTGCTCAACAAAAAACGCTCCCTGCGGCTTCAAGCCGCAAAGGAGCGTTTCTTTTTACAAGGTCAAATTCCGTATCTTTGTTTCATGGAGTGAACCATATCCATAATATGCTCATGCGTCGGCAGCTCGGGCGCGCTGCCGGTTTCCCGCCCTGCCATGGTCTGCTGCTTCCGCAAACGGACGGTTTGCTTAATGGAATCGATGAAGGAATCGACTCCGGTCATACCGGCAAGCTCCTCCAGACTAGCCATGCTGTCATGCGCCACCTGGGGAAAGCTGCCGTTCTCCGCCCCTTCGCCTGCAAGCCGGTAAAATTGCTGCGCCAGTTCGGCCTTCACGCTTCCTTGTCCTGTCACGACGATAAAGGCCTGCACGACGAACGCCTTCGCCTGCCTCCGCTGGGCGATGCCGCAAAACTTTTTCCCCTGAATGCTTAAATCGTAATCCCCTGGACAATAGGAGCCTACAATTTCTCCCTTATTTACGTCTTGACTCGCGGCTTCCAACGACTCTTTGATCAATCGATACATGGTCTCAAAATCTTGGCGGAAATCAATCTGTCCCTGTTTTTTCGGTAAAATCAGCGACACATTGACGACGCCAAGATCGAGCGGTACCGCGGCCCCGCCCGAATTGCGCACGGCTACCGAATAGCCATCACTCTCCAGCCATTGCTTAGCCTCCGCAGCGCGGGGTAGCCGGCTGTCCCGAAGTCCCATAACCAATGCGCGGGGATGCCGCCACAGATGGATGAACGGTGCCGTACCTTCACCTACCTGCCTGCATAAAAGCTCCTCCAGTGCAAACGGATACAAAACATCCTCCTGGTCCAGCTGCTGCGTGCGATCCCAAATTAAAGTTCCTTCCGGCATCGACCATGCTTCTTCCTTCATATCCCCTGCTCCTCATGCATGCTACTCTTTATTCTCGGTTGTAAGCAGCACCTGTTTAAAAATTCGAATCAAGTGTTCCATATCTTCATCGGGCAAAGCGCCGAAATATTTTTCGATGTTAGCCTTGCGTTTGGCCCGGATATCCCCGAGCATTTTGCGGCCTTCCTCCGTAATCGTCAAATAAACGACCCTGCGGTCTTCTTCCGTTCTTTCCCTCTCCACATAACCGGAAGCGAGCAGCTTATCGGTTAAAGCCGTTATAGCTCCTGAAGTATAGCACAACGCTTCAGCAATTTGCGATACCTTTTGCGGTCCTTCCAGCTCCAGCTTTTCCAGAAAAAAACCTTGGGCGGCTGTCATTCCATGGTCATTGAATTTGTTGAAATTGCTGGTCATCGTCCTAAAAAATTGTCGAAATACTTCTTCAAATTCAAAAAGCTTATGGTTATCTGCCAAAAAGCTTCCTCCTTCCCCTCAAACATTCTAGAACTATTTTACCACGTAATACGAAATTGTTCCGATTATGTTTCAATAATTTTTTCACAAAAAAAAGTATTGACGCCCCGCTCGTCTACATGATATTTTTTCCATAAATAGTTTTATCATAAAAATTTATATCGATGAATGTTTTTATGGTTTATTTTTTTGGCGGCAAACAAAACCAGGGGACACATCAGAAGGAGGAAGCCTGTGGGGCACTTGGAGGACAAACTGAATGAATTTGAGCAGCTTGTACAAACGGCAATGTGCCAAACGAACAAATGGACAGCACCGGCACAGACGATTTCCAAACAGCAATTTTTGCTGATGCTTATTTTGCGCAATAACCGGCGTATGACGCTCAGCGAGCTTGCCGAGGAATTGTATTTATCCCCTAGCGCAACCACGATTGCCGTTAACCGCTTGGTTCGTGACGGCCATATCCAGCGCACACGGGATGAAGCGGACCGCCGGGTTGTCTGGGTACAATTGACGGAGAAGGCGGAAGAGCTGGTAAACCAGTTGAGAGCCCGCCGCCGTTCCATCTTGCTGGGCATGTTCAGCAATTTGTCCGATGAAGAGATCGATCAATTCCTTGTCATCACAAGTAAAATGTTGAGCCATCTCAAGGATCCAGACTAATTCTATTTTTCCAAACCGGAAAGGAGCAAGTCAGGCAATGAAGAAAAAAATGATCGTATTCACCGTACTTGCATTGATTTTACTCGGAGGCGGAGCAGGCGGAACCTATTACTACGCTCTTGCCAGTAAGTACATCAGCACGGAGGATGCCAAAATTCAAGGCGATCTGCGGGCCATCTATCCTCCTGGAGCCGGTAAATTAATCGAATGGAACTTCAAGGAAGGCGACTCCTTCAAAAAAGGCGACGTGCTAGGCATCGTTGAAACGGCGTCAGCGAAGGGAAGCAGCCCCGCACAGACCCAGGACATCATTGCCCCCGAAGACGGAACGATTCTCCAATTTAGCGGCATTAAGGATCAAATGGTGTCTCCCAGCAGCGCAATTGCAATGAGCGCGAATCTGGATCAGCTTTATGTAACAGCCAATTTACAGGAAACCGAAATCGCCGATGCTAAGGTCGGAAGCCCGGTTACGATTAAAGTCGATGCTTACCCCACTGCAGTCATCACTGGACATGTCGAAAGGCTCGGTCTTGGCACGAACGCTTCCTTCTCTCTGCTTCCTTCCTCTAACTCCAGCGGCAACTTCACCAAGGTTATACAGCGTATTCCCGTCCGTATCGCATTAGACAGCCTTCAAGGACAGCGTCTTGTCCCAGGCTTGAACGTAACCGTCAAGATCGAGAAATAAGCAATGCAACTAAAAAGGAGGTACCCGGTTTGGACTCTTCAACAGCACCCCGGGAACAAGTCGCCGTGACGGAGAAACCCCGAGTCGCACTGCCTATGCTTGCCGTCATTCTTGCGGTATTCATGGCGATACTCGATACAAGTATTGTCAATGTAGCCATTCCCAAGATGATGTCGGTCTTCGGCGTCAATCAATCCCAGATCGAATGGGTTGTCACGGCCTATGCTTTGGTCAGCGGCGCTTTGGTTCCCGCAACGGGATATATGGGTGACCGGTTCGGCTATAAGCGCATGTTTTTAATATCCATGGTCATCTTTACCATCGGCTCCGGGCTTTGCGGCATTGCTTGGAGCAATAACAGCATGATTGTATTCCGTATTGTTCAGGCACTGGGCGGGGGCGCTCTCATGCCCATCAGCATGGCGATGATTTTCCGTATGTTTCCACCCGAGAAACGCGGGATGGCGATGGGTCTTTTCGGGATTGCGATCATGTTCGCTCCCGCAACGGGACCGACTCTGAGCGGCTACATCGTCGAATATTTGGACTGGCGGCTCATTTATACGATTAATGTCCCTATCGGAATTATCGATTTTTTCCTGGCGATGGCTGTGCTTAAGGAATTTAAAGCACCGGTCACACAGAAGTTTGACCTGTGGGGGTTTATCACTTCGAGCGGCGGGCTTGCGTCCCTGCTGTACGGTGTCGGCAAAGTCACGGAGAAAGGCTGGTCTGACTCTGAGGTCGTTACTTATATCACCATCGGTCTCGTCAGTCTGCTCATCTTCGTGGTGATTGAACTCATGATCGATCATCCGCTGCTGGATTTATCCCTGCTTAAAAATATGACTTATACGTTGTCTCTTATTATTTCCAGTATCGCTACTTTAATTATGATGGGCGTCTTGTTCCTGCTTCCGGTTTTTTTGCAAAATTTATCGGGACTTTCGGCGATCCAGACCGGCCTCATCCTGCTGCCACAGGCTTTGATGTCAGGCATTATGATGCCGATTGCCGGTGCTTTATTTGATAAAATCGGCGCACGGCTCATTGCCGTAGTCGGGTTAACGATAACGGGGATTTCCTTATATCTTTCCTCCGCTCTCGATATTACAACGGCCTTTTCTACGCTGATCTTTTGGCTGGTTCTGCGTGCCGTAGGCATGGGTCTGATGATGATGCCTATTCAAACGGCAGGGATGAATCAGGTGCCTATGCACAAGATGGGTCAGGGGACGGCGTTGTCCAATACGATCCGGCAGATCAGCGCCTCCTTCGGGATCGCCTGGCTGGGGCTCATGTTCTCTCAGCGAACGACGTTTCACAGCGCGGATCTGGCCAGTCAGCTCAACATGTTTTCAACGAATGTGTCTACCCATTTTGCCCAGCTGCAAAATCAGTATATGGGGATGGGGCAATCCGCCGTTCAGGCCAAAATGAGCGCGCTTAGCTATTTGGGCGGGCAGGTACAGCTGCAATCGACCATTCTCGGGCTTCAGGACGTATTTATCATTACCGCAGGGCTGTCGTTCCTTGCTGCCATTCTCTCGTTATTTTTAAAAAATACGAAGTCCGCAGCCGGCCCCAAAGCCCATGTGATGGGTGAATAATGACTATTTGTATTTTTGAAATGATTTTATCGCAAAGGGGTACAAATCCAAATGACCAGAATGATCAGTAAGCGCAATAGATGGAACCGCATGCTTCTCACCGGACTGGTGATCGCGCTGAGCGGCGCAGCCGCGGCCGGATGTTCCATGACGAGTGCCAGCAGCAACGGCGCCAAACCGGTAAAAGTGGCAGCCGCCGGTAAACAGAAAATAGACGGCAAGCAGGAGGTCGACGCGGATGTCGTATCCTCCTCTCAGGTTAACGTCATAAGCAAGGTCGGCGGAGACGTCAAAACGATGCTGAAAAAACGCGGCGATGCGGTCCAGCAAGGGGAAGTTATTTTTACCCTGGACACCTCCGATACCGAAAGAGCCAAGACGAAAACCGAGCTCTCCAAGCAAAACCTGCAAGCGCAAATCGATAAAACGCGAGAGGACCTTGCAACCAACCGCGGCGTTCTTAAGAATACCGTAGAGAAGCTGCAGCTGAATATCGCCGATCTGGAGAAAACCTACAATAATACGCGCAATGATTACGATGCCGGTCTTGCAACCAAAAACCAGCTGGACAAAATCGAGACTCAGCTCAAAACCTCGCGGCTCGATCTCGACACCGCGCAAAAGCAGCTTGCCAATCTCGATGCTACCGATCCTTTGGCGTCCTTGCGGATTCAGCTTGAAGCGGCCGACGTCTCGCTGCAGGATATTAACAAAACAATTTCCGATTTCGAGGTCAAGGCACCGATCAGCGGCATCTTAACGGATCTGAGCCCGGAGCAGGGCGTTACCCTGCAAGCCAATTCCGTCGTTGGTGTGATCCAGCAGCAAAATCCGATCAAAATTCATGCCGATTTGACCGAAAGCGCAGTAAAGCTGGTCCGCGGCAAAAAAGAGCTTCCGTTCACCTTGCAGGGTAACAGCGATACCTGGACAGGTACGGTTTCCTACCTCGCCGATGTGATGAGCCCCCAGAGCAAATCGTTCGTATTGGAGCTTAGTGCTGCGAATCCGAATCTGCTGCTCAAAAGCGGCATGAGGGTGAAGGTGCTGCTTGGAAGCGATGCAAGTCAAGAAGTGGTCACCGTCCCCTCAGCCAGCATCGTGAAGGAAGGGAACGACAGCTACATTTATGTACTTACCGGCGAGGTTGTGGAGAAGAGAAAAGTAACGCTGGGCCGGACGCTTGAATCGAACCGTGAAGTGCAGAGCGGGATTAAGGAAGGCGAGCAGATCGTCGTTACAGGGACTCAGGAGCTTAAAGATAAAGATAAGGTCGAAGTACGAAATTAATATCATATGTAAAAGTGGAGGATAACCATGAGAACCAAGCTGAAAAAAGCCGCTGCGGCTGCCCTTATCACATCCATGCTCATGAGCTTCAATTGCAGCGCTGTACTTGCGGATGATATGCAAGAAGTTACAATCGATAACCGGTACCCTGCTACATTAAACGGTCCGCTTCAGGTCAAAGTGAACGGATTCTTAAGCGAGCACACGTTGAGCGGAACGCGTATCGGCATCCAGGTCAAAATGTATAACATTTCGAACGATACCGTAAGGGTACCCGATTACGAGGTACGGATCCTGACGGAGAATGGAGCCAAGTACGTGTTAAAAGGCAGCGCCGACAACGCTGTTTCCGTCCCTCCCCTGTCTAACATTAATCTTAGTTACCTGGCACAGATCGATCTGCCGGTCAATTTGAAGCCTACGGACCTCGTATGGATTGACGTTAACAAGGATGTATATCCGAAACAAGAAACGACCCTGCTGGATTTGCCTGTATCCAATCTTGTATGGTACGGCGATAACTCGGCCATTACCGATGCCTCTGCGGTAAAAGCATGGGGAGAAACCTTCACGATTCCATCGGTGGACTCGGCTTTAACGTATACCCCTGTGAGCCTGACGACCGACTTCAAAGATCAGACGCCGGTGCAGCTTATCAAATTGCTTGTGCAAAATCCAGGTGCGAAATCCGAACCCATTCCCCCCATCGTGCTGAATGGAAAATCGGCTTCGCAAATTTATAAAGGCAGCCGCTCCGATCAAAGCGTCACCAATCTTGATCCCGGTGAGAAGAAATATATTTACTATTCGATCCCTACCGATCTGGACACACAGCTCAGCAGCTTTACCTTGTCGACGGTAGAAACGTACGTCACCCCGAATCGGGCGGACGTATCGGCTGCTGTCAGCTATGCGATAGGCCGGCTAAGCATCGGACTTCCTACAGCCGAGCAAGCGTCCAACGACAGCACGAAGCCGATTGCCTATACGATGAACACAACGCTTCCTATCGATCCGATTAACAATGTGGTCAATCCGAATATTTCGGTCTCTGTCGTCGATCTGCAGCTGTATGAGAACAAAGGTATGGGCTATCAAACCGGTATAGCCAAGCTGAAATTTTCAAATCAGAGCGACAAGCCGCTCCCGGTTCCTCAATTCGCGGCAGAGCTGGTCGGGAGTGGCTTCTCTTATGCCGGAACTCGGAATAACGCCACTTCCACCCTTATCGTACCCGGTACGGACTACGTTGTTACCTACTCCTTTGTGCTCCCCTTGAAGGATGCCAAGGAACAGTATGTATTAAGGCTGATCGATCAAAAAACGGCTGCCCCTTATAAGGTCACCTTTTCGCAGGCGATTGTAAATGTGAGCCATCCCGCTCAGGATCCTCTGAAAGCTGCATTGTACCCGTACGAGCTGAGCATTCATGACTGGGCTCTGAGCACCCTTGCGGGATTAAGCCAAGCGACACAATCGTATGCGTACAGCTACAAGCTAAGCATTAATATGGATTTGGTTAGCAATATCCCGGTGATGGTGGATTCCAAATTCAACAAGCTCTTGATGGAGCTGAACAATGCAAACGGCAGAACCATCGCTACGACTACATTGGATTTGAACGGGGATAACCGATTAACGACAGGACAACAGCTGATATATTTCAAAGACACGCAGTCCGACCAGCTGGAATATCCGTTAACTTTGAATTTGTACGAAGTGATCGACACGCCAAACGGACCGGCAAGAAGACTGGTCAGCACGCTTCAGCAGGGTAAGTAATCTATTATTTCAATAAAAGAAAAAGACTGGCAGCGTCCCTTGGCCAGCAGAAGTACGACACGTTCCTTAAGTCGAACAGAACCTGCTTCAGGGGGCACAGCCCGTCTTTTTCACTATCTCCTATCTGGGTTTAAAATGGTTCCAGCGCTTCGATTTTTGTTTGTCCCCACGAAGCCACTTTGGCCCGGACCACCATATGGCCGGCCTCCTTTTCCAGTTCTTTCCCTGTTCCTTCCGGAACGTAATATTTTTCAAGGCCATATTTGACCCGGATTTCTTGCTTCCAGCTGCTGACCACCTGTCCTTTAAGAACAACCTCACCCTGCTGTACGGAAGGCTTGGAGGCAAATACTCCGACCGCTTCATATACCGGCTTGCTGCCGCTGTCCGGTTTCAAAAGCACAAACACTTGACGGCCCCGGTCCGGAACAGGCCCAGCTTCTTTCCACAGCTCCGGTCTCAGCTGGCTGATCTCATAGCTCAGCGTCACATAATCGCCATATAGCAAATCTCTCGGATCGACAGGGGCCGTCTTGATTCTGATCTCTTGACCGAACCATCCTACTGCATAATAGGAACCCGCGACACCGCACAGAAATAATACTTGCAGCAGGACAAGAAAGACGAGCCGAGCTTTACGACGAGGACTGCTATTGTCTTTTCCGCTCATCAATGTTCTCCTCCCTTTGCATCAGCAAGAATCTGTTTCTTACGTCGATTCAGGAACCAGCTAAGCGTCAGCAAGAGCAGACCGCCCAGAATGAAAAATAATGATTTATCCATGAAATCCCACGTCAGCTTCCCATACGCAACCATCGTACTGCATATGAAGAGCAGCGTGCCGAAGTTGATCTTAAAGCGCCATTGCTCGATATATCCTCTCCACAGCACATAGAAGGAAAAGAAAAACAAGGCCAACAGGTACAGCACTTCAATTCCGGCTGACAAATAAACGAACGGCGCGAGTAAAATCCACTCAAATGCACTAGAGCCGCGCTGCTGCTTCAGCTTTCCTGCAACCGATACAGCCAATAAAAGCACGAGACCTCCAATATAGGCGGCAGGCATGGCCAGCAGCTTGTCAAGGGAAGAGGTTCTTTCGTCCCACATCAACACCATCACGATAGCGAATATATATGCGGCTATTAACGGAACCGTCTGCAAAGCATAACCGGTACTGCGGTCCTTTATCCAATCTCCGGCTGTATACAGAGCCATAACCGGAATGAAGAACCAAAGGAAGGCCCAATCTTTGTCCACGATCAGCATCATACACTGCAGCACGAAGCTTAGACTGAAGCACCAGGTCAACAACGTATTTTGACGCTGCCAGGTGAAGTATCCAAGCCCTATGGCCATAATGGCCAAAGCTGCATAGCTATACTGATGAAATTGCTCTGTACTATACCATTGGGCAACAGTAAAAATGAGCAGGCTGATGAGGTATAGAAAACGGCTTCGGTACATATAGGTCAGTAAGGTCCCTGCCAACCCCCATACCGTAAATGAGGTAATATCATAGGCAACCAAATGAAACATTTGGCCTACCAGCACAATCCCGCCGCCGAAGGAGACCAGTCCTAGTGCGGTAAGAGCGATACCCAGCTTGTCTTGGCCTTTACGGAGAAACCACTCTCCCCCGGTGTAAAAGGCTGTCATTATCACAATAATCATCGACAACCGCAGCAGCTGTGGGATATCCTGCCAGTTAGCTGCAACAAAGCTGAGAATACCAAGGCCCAGCAGCACACTGCCCAACAGCGGAAGGATGCCGATCGCATGTTTTCCGTCATCATACAATCCAACAATTTGTTCATATTGTTCACGGGTAATAATCTCTTTTTCCACCCAACGAGGCCCTTCTTTTTCGACCCATTTCCGACTCATGCGGATGCCCCCTTTTCTTGCACTGCCTTTGTCTCCAGTATATCCTTCCTGCATAGAAAAAGAAGTACTATCTTTCTCTAGTACCTGTAAGTAAGCCTTTGTCTATCCACAATAGTCGGCTCACCGACATTGTATAGGAAACAAAAAAGCTTCCAGCCTGTTCGCTGAAAGCTCTTGATTCAGTTATTTATTAGAACAGAACATAGGCACCAGGACCGATTAAAGCTACCCCCACCGCAACAGCAATCAGGACCAGATTATATTCAATCCCGTTCGAGGTTACCCAAAGTCCATTCTTCCCATGTACGGTCACAATCGCTCCGAGCATTGTAAGGGCAATAAGGATGCCTCCGACCGGTGTCCAGACGCCAGCGGCAAACAGCAAGCCCCCGACCAGCTCCGCCAAACCTGCCAATAAGGCCACAAATACACCAGGCTTCAACCCGATCGAATCAAACCAGCCACCGGTTCCTTTCAGACCGTGGCCCCCGAACCAACCGAACAGCTTCTGCGCCCCATGTCCTACAAATAACAGCCCCACAATCAATCGAATGATAAGTAGTCCTAAACTCATCCCAAACAACTCCCTTGATATTATTTATTTACTTACTTTATATAAGTATATTACATGTAGTACATGCTCTGTGTCAATACTTATTTCGCAAAATGTTCACAAAACGAAAATAGCTCTTGTCCCTCTAACATCTCTCTTTATGCCGCGCCTGTTCCTAGGTATACTTAGACGTAAGAAAGTATTCCTGAAATTAGGTGATTTGACCATGATGTCACGCAGACATTTTATTAAAAAAATGCTTTATTCCCTTGGATTGCTAACCCTAGGCACCGCTGCTTCGATCCCCCTGGTGCGCCGCTGGAATGTGGAAGCCGAGCCCGAAAAGCCCGAATCGAATAATGTCGAAATTGCCGAACCGGGAATTCAAGACGAAGCTTCCTTGCCCAAACCGCCTTTGTTAACCCTATTCTTATTAAGTGATCTGCACATTTCTGTGGGTGAGTCCTCCATGACGGATAAGCTTCATTTGGCGCTGAAGGACCTAAGCGAATGGGAAACCCAGCTCGATACGATCATTCTTGGGGGCGATTTAACCGATTTCGGCAGGGAGAGCGACTACAAGCTGCTGCAAAGCATATTAGACCAATATCAGCTTCCGCCTCTTTATGCCAATATGGGAAATCATGACTATTACGATATTTGGTTAAACGGCAAAGGCGCCTTTTCCACAGAAACAATGCCCAATGGGAAGACCGACGCCATGTCCCGTGAACGGTTCATGAAGTTTATTGGCTATTCGGACCAGCCCTATACAGATGTGTGGCTGAACGGAGTTCATCTGATTATGGTGTCTCAGGAATCTTATGCGGAGGAAAAACCAGAGGTTGGCGAAGGCGCCTGGTATTCGGATGAGCAGCTTGCGTGGCTGCGGGAGACGATGAAGGCTCATGAGGACGGCAAGCCTGCGTTTGTTTTTATCCACCAGCCGCTGCCTGAGCCGGGTAGTGATGGGCGTACACATCAATTGATTCGTGCGAATGCATTTCGAGAGATATTGGCTCCATACCGGAACGTGTTCGTCCTGTCAGGCCACACGCACCGGAACTTTGTAGGCGAAAATCATTATAATCAGCAAAATACATTTCATTGGTTCAACAACGCCTCTGTCGGCAGAACACGCAGCATCTTACCCGGCCAAACGAACAGTGCGGCACAAGGGCTGTTTATTCAGGTGTTTCCGCATGAAGTCGTGCTCCGCGGCCGAGAATTCAGCAACCGGACATGGATTGATTCCGCTCAGTGGGCTATTCCTGTAACCTAGACTGTAAAAAAAGACTTCACCTTAGAGGAAGTGAAGTAGAGGAAAATAGAAGAATTTGTCGAATGTATAAACATGATCCCATAACAAACTTAAATTTGTCTCTAAGGTGATTCCATGAATTTTATTAATCAACTGCTGCTCAACATGCTTATTATTATTTCCGCCATTACCCTTTTCCAAATTTTTTGGATGGACCGGCAGCAAAAGATTGAATCATTGCTGACACAAACTATTTTCGCCTCGATCTGTGCGCTGTCAGCATTGTTTTGCATGTCCCATCCCATGAGATTAACGGAAGGGCTGCAGTTTGATTTTCGCATGATTCCATTGGCGATATGTTTACTGAACATAAGCTGGAGGCCATCACTCATCGTTGTCGGCTCGATTATTGCCTACCTGATTTATTACGGCAGTAACGATGTCGTCCTCTACGGCAACCTGCTGTCATGCCTTCTCTCTGTCGTCCTGGTCCTGTGCTGTAGACTATTGGTTATGCTGGACAACCGCAGAAAAAATGTCATGAACGCCGCTTTATTAGGCTTTCTACTGGGTATCGTGACTTCGATCCTGACTTACTGCTTACAAGTGTGGGTTAATGCCACTCTGCTGCCGCTTTATCTCGTATATTATACTGTCTTCAGCTTGCTTCAAGGAGTCACCCTTGGCATTATCATCCGCATTATTGAGCAAATCAAAGAAAACATGCTGCTCCGCCAGCAATCGCAAGATACAGAGAAAATCAATGTGCTGAGCGGATTAGCCGCCTCATTCGCGCACGAGATCCGAAATCCGATGACGGTAGCCAGAGGATTTATGCAAATACTTAAGCAGCCGGGAATTTCGGAGGAAAAGCGCCAAATTTATACGAGTATGGTCGTAGAGGAAATCGATAAAGCTCAAACCATTGTTAATGATTATTTGACCTTTGCGAAGCCCCAACTGGAAGCCATTGAACTCCTCGATGCCAAACCTTTAATACTGGAAGCCTTGCACTCCATTGAGCCCTATGCCAAGCTTTGTCATGTGGACGTGGAAGCCAAGCTCGACGATAAGCTGTATATTAGTGCAAACCGCGACAAATTTGCCCAATGCATGATGCATCTTTGTAAAAATGGCATTGAGGCCATGCCCAACGGAGGGAAGCTCCAAGTGATCGGCACGGTCCAAAACCACAGCGTCTGCATCGATATCATCGATCATGGCGTCGGTATGACACCGGAAGAGATCCGCAGGCTGGGAACACCTTTTTACTCCACGCGGGACAAAGGGACAGGCTTGGGTATGATGGTTACCTATCGGGTCATCCAGATGATACAGGGGAAGATCGACGTCACCAGTGAAGTCGGCAAAGGGACCTGCTTCTCCTTGTTGATCCCTTCTCTCCATATAAAATCTTACCATTGATGAGCGGCAATACTATCCATCACCTCGCGGAAAAGAGGGATGGATTTATTTTTGTCCGATTCCGGGACATTCTGCACCAGAACCGCAACAGCGTAACGCGGTTTCGGTACCGGGCCATAGCCGATAAACCACTGGTTAACCAACTTATTGCCGTGTGCGTCAGTGACTTGGGCAGTCCCTGACTTACCGGCAACCGCCCACTTCGTTTGCTGGAGAGCTTTGCCTGTACCGTGATCGACAACGTCCTCCATCCAGGATAGCAGCCGCTTAGCGGTTCCCGCTGAGATGCGACCGGGTAATCCGCCCACTTCCTTTGGTTTCAATGCCTCGAGAAGCCTCCCGTTCTGATACCTCACTTCTTTCACAATACGCGGTGCTTTAACATCTCCCTGATTCAATAGTGTAACCACCAGATTAGCAGCCTGCAGCGGAGTCACCTGCACATCCCTCTGGCCGATGGAGGATTGAGCCTTCACGCCGCCATCCTCTTTGCGAGTGCCTGCTGCAAACACTTGTCCTTTCTCCTCACTGTCCCACTCCTGAAAATCACGAAGCTGCATGAAATCTCCCGTCCAACCGACATTTACTCCCAGACCAAGACGGGCGGCATAGTCCTCCAGCTGTACCCCGCCGAGCCTTTCAGCAATCGTAGCAAATACGATATTGCACGATTGGGCATAGCCTTCTTCAAGGGTGAGGGTGCCATGCCCTTCTTTGTTCCAGCATGTTAAACCATATTTTCCATACTCGCCGTCACAATGAAATTTCTCCCCAGCGCGAGCTGCATGTTCATCCAGCGCTGCTGCCGCGGTTACCGTTTTGAAAATGGAGCCCGGAGCCATTGCCTTTAACGCTTTATTGGTCCATGTCCCGTTCGCCAGATCAATATGCTCGGGATTAAAGCCCGGCTGGCTTGCCATTGCAAGCACATCTGCATTGGTTGCATCCAATACAACGGCTGCCCCTTCCTCGATTTGCAGCTTCCGCATAGCCTGCTCCACACGCTTTTGAATTGAAGCATCAAGGGTCGTGATGAACTTTAACGGATAGTAGGCATTGTTAGGCGCAACCGTTCTGGCATCTAAGCCGGATAACGGTTTCTTGGCTGCATCGGTAAACAACGAAAGCGTAGTAGCACCAATCCCTTGAAGCCAAGGCTCAAATGCCTTTTCCAATCCGGCTCCGCCGATTTTACTAGTCAGCTGCAGCTCCCCTCGATGAAATTGATCCGTGAATTGCCGAGTTATTCTCTCCGGATTTTGTCCGATGTAGCCGATTACGTGACTTGCAAGCTGACTCTCTCCATAGCGCTGCTTCAGCTTCGTTACGGCAAGCTGCGGCAGGTTCAGCTCACGGATTTGAGCAATTTGCTGCTCATTGAGCTCTACCGGCTTTCCCGACTCTTTCCATACTTCTGGCGATTTCAGCGAAGCTGCGAATCGAACCCACTCCTGCTCCGAACGATGTAAGATTGCCGCAATTCGTTCCGAAGCGTGTGCATTATTTTCCGGGAAATGATTTTTTGAATTTTCACTGTTCGGAAAAGGAAATACGGTCAATACCTGAAGCTCCTTTCCGGTAAGTGCCACTCCATGGCTATCATAGAAATCCCCTCTGCCGCTGTCCAGAACAATTCCCTTCTCCCGCTGAATGACGGAGTTTTCGACAAGATCCACGCCGTGCTCGGACCAATTGCGGCTCGCTGCCACTTGAATCCAGAACAGCCTTCCGTTCAGAACGACTAGACAAGCAATCATAGCAAGCAATATGTAAAAAAGACGATGCTTTCTCAAATCAGAGTCTCTCCTTTTGCCAAGCTGCCGATTAGTACCATTATGCTCGTCCGTCCTATTCCTCAAACAACAAAAAAGAATCCATTTCATAGTGTATCTACACCACGAAATAGATTCTTCGCTTCGAAACATATAATAAGCTTTGTGATTACACTTCGAACTTGGAAAGAGACTCTTGCAGTGAGTTGGACAACTGTTCCAGCTTATCGGACAATCGAACCAGCCCCGAGCTGATGTTCAATTGCTCTGCACTTAAGGAAGCTACTTCCTGTGAGGTAGCAGACGATTCCTCGGCTACTGCACTCACATTAGACATCGCATCTGAAAGCACCATTTGCGATTCATTCAGATTGCTGATCGATTCAGTCACTTCCGACAATCTGCCGATAAAGCCGCCCATGTGGGACTGAACTTCCTTAAAGATCATATCCGCTTCTTTTACCGATACGATTTGTTCCTGGAAAATCGGATAGGCGTTGGACAGAACGGACACCGTCTCATCAATTTCCTTTTGAATTGTTTCTGTAAATTTGGCTACAATTTCAATCGATTGACGGGATTGATCTGCCAGCTTGCGGATTTCATCGGCCACAACCATAAAGCCTTTACCGGCTGCTCCAGCACGAGCGGCTTCAATCGTCGCATTCAACGACAGGATGTTCGTTTGCTTCGAAATGTTGTTGAGAACATCCAAAATTTTACGAATGGATCGCGTGCTTTCTTTCAGCTTATCGACCTTCTCCACCATATCGCGAGTCATCGCTTCGGTGGCATTCGTCTTATCTATCAATTCCGCCATGTACTCGATCCCTTGCTCACTGGACTTTTGTACGTCCGAAGCAGCGGTCCCCATGACGACATTGGAGTCAATAACCGATTTCATCTGCATGCCGATGTTATGTGTCAATTCATTCCCGCGTTCCGATTCAACTGCCAGACTCGATGCGCCACCGGCAATTTCCTCGGTTGCCACTGCAATTTCTTTAGCCGAGATCGCAGTTTTCTTCGATGCATCCGTCAACTCTCCGGCCGTCTCAAGTACTTCTTGGGCGGACCGATTCGTTTGCTGAACAAGTGCCGTTATTTTCTCCATCATTTGGTTAAAGCTTTGACCCAGCTGTCCAATTTCGTCCTGAGACGTCACGTTCATCCGTACAGTCAGGTTACCTTGCTCGCCTTCTTTCATCAGGTTGCGGAGCTTAATAACCGGTGTGCCGATCATGCGAGCTACAATAATCCCGATGACAACCGCGATTAAAGCGGCAATCCCTGCCATAACCCAAGTGATGTTAGAAATAATTTTAGCGTCTTTTACAAGTTCGGCTATCGGCATCGCGCCCAATAAGAACCAGCCTGTTTTGGCTGATTTGAAATAAACCAGCTGTAATGCATTATCTGAACTCAACGTACTTTTGCTATCCTCGACAAGGCCGTCCTTTGTAATAGGAACTGCCGTTTTCTGTCCGATAGTTTGGGCATCCTTGGCATAAACCACCTTCAAGTCCTGAGAAAGAATCATGGTTTGTCCGCCTTCACCCATATTAATATCGGACAATTCCTTGGAAACCGCATCCACACTGATCTCGACTAATAATATTGCTTGCTGCGTGTTCGTGGATGTATTCTTCAGCAGCCGCCCCAAGCCAAAGGTAGCAACACCGCTGCCTTGTCCATCCGAGAATCCTTTAGCTCTGGTCTCGAGCCATGTGGCACGGCCGTTGTTCTCTACAATCGACTTGTACCAGTCTTCTTGCGTTACACTTTCCTTGCCAAGTGCATTGCCTGACGAACTGATCGGTTCGCCTTTTGCATTAATCATATGTAGGGCTTTGATCGTTTTATTCGAATAAGAGTAAACATTCAGCTTATCCCCGATTTTTTGACGAAGCTGCAGATAATCATAGCTTCCTTTGTTCATCGTCTCAATATCCGCCAGCATTCGCTTCATATCTTCATCCAGCAAAATCTGCATGGACAAATCCTCATACACCGCATACAGCAAATCCAGCTTCTGACCTGCCTGAGTAATCGTTTGCTCGGAGGCGTCGCCTACTTTTTTCTGAATGACACCTTTGGAAATGCCATAAGATGTGAAACCAACCGTCAGGACGAAGAACAAAATACTGACAAGGAAAATAAGGAATAACTTCATCCCTACGGACTTGATCGGATTTTCCAGCTTGAAACCTTCTCCAGGACTGCCCAATGCGCCCATGAGTCCCGCCCCTTTGCCAGATGCTTGTTTCTTGCTAGAAAACCATTGACCTGCTTTTGCTGTCCATTCTTGAAGTATAGACAGTATTCCTTTCAAAGGAATCACCACCCTAATCTGATATTAGTATCTTTGCATCAAAGATGATTCTTCTAGCTCTAGTACTATTCGACACGATTCTCCCAATTCCTTTTGATAAATCGCTTTCATTGTGAAAATATAGTGCCATCGCCTTATGTTTCTCCCACAAAAAAACAGGCAACATTTTCTTTTTCGACACGTAGGATATTAGACTTTTTTTCCAATTTTGTCCATGGGCCAAATGTCCCAGGCAGCCGCTTTGCCCCGGCACCTCCCCCTTTTGTCCAATGAGAATGCCTCTACCGAAGCCTCGAAGATGAGCGACCGCATTCAGCGTTTGGTTTTGTCATCAATACAATTTTCACACATCCGATGACCTCATTCTGGTGATAAAAAAAAGCCTCCCGGAGGAGGCTATTGCGAATTTATTAAACTTTGCCCATCTTTTTGCGCATCATGTCGTACGGCTTCACAGGCTGTTCGACCTTCATGCGGATGCGTTGCAAAGGGTGGCGTGCAGCATCGAGCTGAACTCCCGCTTCATCGTGAATTTCCGAAACCTTCTGCTTAAAGAACGTCCCCTGCGGACCAAAAAATTCAATCTCCTGACCCGGTTTAAAATGATTCCGCTGCTGAATTGTCGCGATGCCTGTCGCCTCATCATACTCCAGCACGACACCAACGAAATCATAAGGAGCCGCTTTATCCTCCGGCTCGAAAATATGATCCTCATGGTCCGGCGCTTCATAGAAGAAGCCCGTATTCAGAGGCCGGTTGGCCGCTTTTTGCACTTCATACAGCCACTCTGGCTTTAGCTCATAGTTGACAGGATCAGCAAAATAAGCATCAATGGCCTGGCGGTAGGCGTTAACCACTGTCGCAACATAGTGAACGCTTTTCATGCGTCCTTCAATTTTAAAGCTGTCCACACCCGAACGGATCAATTCCGGAAGATGCTCGATCATACAAAGATCCTTGGAGCTCATAGAGAAGGCATCGTCATTTTCGCTGAAT
The DNA here is from genome assembly GCF_002234615.1 of Paenibacillus rigui. Lineage (GTDB taxonomy): Bacteria > Bacillota > Bacilli > Paenibacillales > NBRC-103111 > Paenibacillus_S > Paenibacillus_S rigui. The sequence goes on from NZ_NMQW01000012.1 coordinate 107,359, forward strand.
AACGGAAGCTCCTTGATGCCGATTTGGCCGCCTGCATGCTCTTCCTCGGTAGTAAACAAATCGTATTTCCAGCGGCATGACTGTGAGCAGCCTCCACGATTCGAATCGCGGTCGGTAAAATGGTTCGACAGCACGCAGCGTCCGGACCATGAGCTGCACATAGCTCCGTGGACGAATACTTCAATTTCCATATCAACATTCGTCTTGATGTCTACGATTTCCTGCATGCTTGCTTCGCGAGCCAATACGACCCGGTCTACGCCCTCTTCCTTCCAAAACTGGACCGCCTGCCAGTTCATAGTGGATTGCTGTGTGCTCAAATGAATTTCAAGCTTCGGAGCCACCCGTTTACAGGTTTCGATAATTACCGGATCCGCAACGATAATCGCAGCGACTCCCGTGGCTTCAATGCCGCGCAAGTAATCCTCCAGACCGGCAATATCCTCATTATGCGCATAAATGTTCGTTGCAACGAACACCTTCGCCCCATAGCGTGCGGCGAACTCGACGCCTTCGCGCATTTCTTCGAATGTGAAATTATCTGCATTCGAACGAAGTCCGTATTGCTGTCCCCCGATATATACCGCATCGGCGCCGTAGTGGACGGCAAATTTCAATTTCTCCAGACTCCCCGCGGGAGCGAGCAGCTCCGGCTTTTCCAGCCGAACGCGTTTCCCCAGTAAATCATGCTGCATCATAGTCACAAGTTTCCACCCCTTACTTTTTTTTATTCTTCATTAATACACTTGCTCTTTAAAGAAAAATCCGAATGTCAGCTCACGCCGCGGATCTTGTTTTTCACGAATGGCATCGAGCCAAGCCTCTTGAAACTCATAATGCTCCGGGTCGGCACAATAAGCATCGATAGCTTGACGATAGCTTCTCAGGACCGTCTCGTTATAATCTGTCGGCTTCAGCAGGCTCTCGATCCGGAAGCTGTCGATATGCCCCTCCATCAGCTCATGCAAATTTTCAAGCATACAAATATCATCCGAGCTCATAATGTGGGTTCCATTCACATCTTCATACAGAGGATAGCGTTCATCCTTACGTTCTTGTTCGATCAGGAATAAACCGTCATCGATCCCCTTCAGCGTCTGCTCTCCGCGTCCTTGATGCGCCTGATAGTTGGTCACCAGGCTGCGCTTGGAATGGTAGATGTTCGTAATCCCATGTACCTGTACCTGAACCTCCATCGAGGTCAGCTTGCTCTTAATCTCGAGCGTCTCTTCCAGGTTCAGCTCACGGGCCAAAATAACGCGCGTCGCCCCTTTGGAGCCCCAATAAGAAGCCGTTTCATAGTTCGTGGACGTCATCTCCGCATTCCAGTGCAGCTGCATCCCGGGAGCCGCTTGCCGTATTGAAATAAGCACTGCGGGATCACCGAAAATGACGGCATCCGCCTTCAGCTCCTGTACACGCCGTAAATAATCCGGAAGCTGAGGGAGCAGCTCATTGTCCATAATTTTGTTCACGACTACATACACTTTGGCGCCGCGCTCATGAGCCCAAGGTATCGACTCCTCCAGCTCCTTTAGTGTGACCTCACCTGGCAGACGCATCCCGAAACGGTGCTCCCCCACTGCAACGGCATCCGCACCCGCCTCAATATATTTACGGATTTCCTCCGTTGAACCTGCTGTAATATACAGCTCCGGTTTGTTCATCCTGTGCTCTTCCCTTCTACATGCAGCCCAATCATGGATTTTTTTTGCTAGCCGCTATATTTTGCTGATGCTGTTCATAAGTTTCGGCAAACAAATGTCCTTTGCTGCCGTCCTTTTTGGTGACGTAGAATAAATACTTCGTCTCTTCCGGAAAAATAGCCGCTTGAATCGAAGCCAAGCTCGGGCTGGCTATGGGACCCGGAGGCAATCCGGAATGTAAATACGTATTATATGGGCTTTCCAGCTGCAAATCCTTCTCGAACAACCTGTCCTTCGGTTTATCGAACAAATATTGGACGGTTGCATCGATTTGCAGCGGCATCCCTTTTTTCAATCGGTTATAAATGACGCCCGCAACCAGAGGACGTTCTTCCTCGACAGCCACTTCCCTCTCGATCAGGGAGGCCACCGTCATCATCTGATGGAAGGTGAGACCTTTGGAGGCCAGCGACTGCTCCCAATGCTCAGGAAGCGATTCAAGCTTCTTGTCCAACTCCAGCATCATCCGGTCCAGCATTTCCTCCGGCTTCGTATCTTTGGCCCATTCATAAGTCTCGGGAAAAAGATAGCCTTCGAGCCTGTTTTTCAATTGAGGCTGCTTCGGAATTTGGGCAAACGATTTGGCCGTAAACTCCGTATACTGCTGCGCTGCTTGAAGCAGCGATGCTGAATCAATGCCAAACTGCTGCTGAATCTTGTCAGCCGTTTGCCGGACGGTAAACCCTTCGGGCACGGTAAGCTTCGTTCCTTGTTCTTTGACTACCAGTCCTTTATTAAGCATATCTATGATTTCAGCATATGTCATACCGGGATGCATTTCATACTCCCCGGCTTGAAACTTGCTTCCCTGCTCCTTGTATTTCAGGTAGTACGTAAACACCTGTGCATTACGAATAATGCCCGACTGCTCCAGCGCACCTGCAATCTTCACCGGTCCGGTACCAGGGGCTATCGTAACCCGTTCGGACTCGGATGAAGAAGGCGTGGGCTGCATAGCCCGGCCGATAAGCCAACCGGCGCCGCCCAAGCAAATTAGGATAAGAATTACAATCGCAAGCACGATTCGTTTGGTTACCGTCAATCGTTTCCTACCCTCCACAAGCTCTCCTTCCGACTACAGCTGAATCCAGATTGCTCTATAAACAACGAAAAAGAGCGGATGATCTCCGCTCGCTTCCGTTACAAAACAAGTTGTAGTCTACAACACATCGTCTTGCGGGAAAGTCATTTCATCATACAGCTCTGAAACGTTCTCCCATTCGTCATCATCATCTATCGTTTCCAGTTCAAGCTCTCCAGCCTCGCCTGGCGTGACCCGATAAATCTCCGGCTCATCGTCCTTCTTGGCCCGCTCCTGCTGCAGTACCGCATAGCCTTGGTCACCGAGCTGGAACTCTGCGAGAAGCTTGTAAACAACGGATTGTTCACGGTCATCATACAAAATAATATCATCTCCGTATGCTTCGCGCAACTGATTCGTCGGTTTCATGTCTTTTAATTCGTACAAAGAACCTGCCTCCTGAACCGGATTATCGGGATTCTTCTTCATCCTCGGTAAATTCATCCATCAAGGTATTGAAGGTTTCTTCCACAACGCTCCATTCTTCTTCGTCTTCAATCGTATACAATTGAAGATCATCTCCGTCTTCTTCATAACGGAAAGCGTATACCTCATCGGACTCCTCTTCGGCATCCACAGGGACAACCATCATGTATTTCTTGTCGGAACCATCCACTTCAAACTTCATGATGACTTCAAACTCTTCTTCGTTGCCTTCCTCGTCCGGGATAAAAATAATTTCCGGTTCTTCTTGAAGCTGCTCCTCTTTGGACATGACAATCACCTCTTCGTTTTGGAATCCATATAATTTTGCAAAATAAGCGCAGCCGCCATTTTATCAATAACCTGCTTGCGTTTCTTGCGGCTTACATCGGCCTCAATGAGAGTCCGCTGGGCGGAAACCGTCGTCAGCCGCTCATCCCATAAGTGTACGGGCATTTGTAGTATTTCATGCAGGGATTGGGCAAATGCGATACAAATTTCTCCACGCGGCCCAATCGTGTTATTCATGTTCTTGGGCAATCCGACAACCAGCTCTTTGACATCGTACTGGGATATCAGCTCGCGTAGCCTGTTGAGGTCACGCTCCTGTGTTGAACGACGGATGACCTCAACACTCTGAGCCGTCCATCCCAATTCATCACTCACTGCGATGCCGATAGTCTTATCCCCATAATCCAAACCCATTAGACGATCCATAGTTCGTTTAACCTCTAAAGTACAGGCAGGCTTGAACCGTCTGTAATCAGCCATTCCGCCCGCCTGTCCTGCTTCACCTAAGATTTATGCTGCTGCAAGTAAGAACGGACAAGCTCTTCAATCAGTTCATCGCGTTCCCTTTTGCGGATCATACTTCTTGCATTGTTGTGGCGGGGAATATAAGCCGGGTCCCCTGATAAAAGGTAGCCTACGATCTGATTGATCGGATTGTACCCTTTCTCCTGAAGCGCGTCGTATACCGCCAACATGACTTCCTTGGGTGATGTTTCGATTTCTTCCGCTTTTACGTTGAATTTCATCGTTTTATCCATCGAACTCATCTTGGGCACCCCCTTAGAAACATAAATGAAAAGCATGGAGCAATTACCAATACCTTCTTATATTCGCTAGCTGTCTAAAAATTCCTGTTGACAACACTAAAATATTTTAAACGGTTACTTGTGCCGTAACCCATTTTTCTGCGGTTTGCAAAGCTTCCTTCAATTTGGAAGCGTCCTTGCCTCCTGCTTGAGCCATATCCGGACGGCCGCCTCCGCTGCCGCCTACAACTGCTGCCGCTTCCTTGATCAGCTTGCCGGCATGATAGCCCTTAGCCACAAGATCCGGTGTAACCGCCGCGACCAGATTCACCTTGTCCTCGGTTACAGCGCCCAGCACGATCACGGCAGAGCCGAGCTTTGCCTTCATTTGATCGACGATGCCGCGGAGCGATTCCATATCGCCTGCGCTGACCTGTGCGGCCAATACAGGCACGCCGGCAACCTCTTTCAGCTGATCCGTCAAAGAACCCGCTTCGATTTTGCCAAGCTTCGCTTTTAACGATTCGTTCTCTCGGGATAGCTCCTTCAATTGGCCGAAAAGTCCCTCAATCCGCTTAGGCACGTCCTGAATGTTCGCCTTCAGCAGAGCCGAAGCATCACGGAGCAGCTGCAGCTGTTGATCCAGGTATTCATAAGCATTACGTCCGGTCACAGCCTCAATCCGGCGCACACCGGAGCCGATCCCCGATTCGCTGATGATTTTAAACAGGCCGATTTGGCTCGTATTTTGTACGTGGCAGCCGCCGCACAGCTCCAAGCTGTACCCGCCAACCTGCACGACGCGGACAACATCGCCGTATTTCTCGCCGAATAACGCCATCGCACCCATCGCCTTCGCTTCCGCAATCGGCTTCAGGGAAATGTTCAGCTCCGTGCTTTTCCAGATCTGCTGGTTTACACGCTGCTCAATATCTTGAAGCTCCTCAGCGCTAATGCTTCCGAAGTGGGAGAAGTCGAAACGAAGACGCTCCGGTGCAACCAACGAACCTGCTTGGTTAACATGCTCACCCAACACTTCTTTCAATGCTTTGTGAAGCAGGTGGGTTGCGGTGTGGTTCTTGATCGTATCCTCACGCAGCGCCTCGGTAACCGAAGCCTGAACCGTTTCGCCAACCCGCAGGACGCCCGATTCTACAACAGCGGTATGCACATGCTGACCATGAGGAGCCTTGCTTACATCCTCTACCTTCAAACGAAGGTCTCCGGCCGTAATATAGCCGTGATCGCTCACTTGACCGCCGCTTTCCGCGTAAAAAGGAGTGCGATCGAGAACAACCTGTACCGTTTCGCCAACCCCTACGAGATCCACAAGCTGGTTCTCGTGAACGATTGCCTCGACTTTAGCAGTTGTTACCAAATCATTATATCCAACAAATTCGCTTTTAACCGTTAAATCCGCCAACGGACCGCCCTGCACCTTCATACTGTCGGAGTCTTGACGCGCAGCCCTCGCACGATCGCGCTGCTCCTGCATGGAGCGGTCGAACCCTTCCCGATCTACTGTCATGCCTTGCTCGCTTGCGAAGTCCTCGGTCAAGTCAAACGGGAAGCCATACGTATCGTAAAGCTTGAACGCGTCAGGCCCGCTAATTTCCGTGCGTCCCGCCTTGCGTGCTTGCTCGGTCATCTCAGCCAAAATCGCCAAGCCGTCAGACAACGTTTCGTGGAAGCGCTCCTCCTCCGTACGGATCACTTTCTCGATAAACTCGCGTTTTTCTACAACTTCCGGATAGTACACACCCATAATCTCGCCGACAATCGGTGTCAGGGAATAGAGGAACGGCTTATCCATGCCGATCACTTTACCGTAACGCACCGCACGGCGCAGCAAACGGCGGATAACATAACCGCGTCCTTCATTTGAAGGAAGCACACCGTCACCGACAGAGAAGGCTACCGTACGAATATGGTCCGCAATCACCTTCAATGCAACGTCATGCTCGTTGTTGGTGTGATACTTCACACCTGCAAGCTCGCATGTTTTTTGGATAATAGGCTGGAACAGGTCGGTATCGAAGTTGGAATCTACGTTTTGCAAAATAGATGCAAAGCGCTCCAATCCGGCGCCTGTATCAATATTTTTGTTTGGAAGCGGCGTGTAGCTGCCATCCTTGTTATGGTTGAATTGCGAGAACACGAGGTTCCATACTTCCAGGAAGCGTTCGTTCTCTCCGCCTGGCCAGCATTCCGGATCATTCAGATCGCCGTAGGCCTCGCCACGATCGTAGAAAATCTCAGTACATGGTCCGCAAGGGCCTTCGCCGATATCCCAGAAGTTGTCCTGCAGCTTGTAAATACGCTCTTCAGGCAGGCCGATTTTTTTATTCCAGTATTCAAAAGCTTCCGTATCCTCAGGATACACGGTAACGGACAATTTCTCCGGATCAAATCCGATCCATTCCGGGCTCGTCAGAAATTCCCATGCCCACGTAATGACTTCTTCTTTGAAGTAATCACCGATAGAGAAGTTGCCCAGCATCTCGAAGAAGGTATGGTGACGGCGCGTCTTCCCTACGTTCTCGATATCGTTGGTGCGGATACATTTCTGCGAATTCGCGATTCTCGGATTATCCGGAACGACGCGCCCGTCGAAATACGGCTTCAGCGGCGCCATCCCTGCATTAATCCATAAGAGCGACGGATCGTTGTGGGGAACGAGCGGCGCGCTTGGCTCGATTTTGTGTCCTTTGCTGGCGAAGAAAGCCAGCCATTTGGAACGGATTTCACTTGCTTTCATGGTTTATCTTCCTCCTACGATTAATCAACACTTGCTCGTCAAACGCAAAAAATCGCCCCTGCTAACAGGGACGAATGGATCGCGGTACCACCCTGGTTACTGTGCCGCCGCTGCCCTGAGAGCTAACAAAAGGCTGCACAATCTCCTTATCAGACTTATAACGAGTCCATCCGGCGGATTTGTTCCGCACTCCGAAATGAGCCTTCAGCCATCCTTCATGCAAAGATTCTCTCAGCTGGGCCGCCTGAAGTGCGGCACTAGAATCTTTTCTCTGGATCCATGGTCTATGGCTTACTTGATTTCATCAACGTGTTAACAGGTATGATGCTAGTTATAGGAAATTATATACGTTTTACACATGCACTGTCAACAACGGTTAGTCCCACCTCACCGAGGTGACCAACTGATGCTTAAACAGATTTATAATAAAATCCGTATAAAAATCATGACGGACGATCCAGTGATACTCTTCATTGTGATGAACATAGAGCATTACATCGGTTATGACGTCATTCCCGTCAAAGTGCTTCCTCATCCGATGGAACGCTTGGTGCACCGAATCCTCCTGCTGAAGACAGTGAACCCGGATTTCGACGTCATGCTCATGCTTCAATTCCGTGATCGTAAAGCGGGAACGGTCGTATTCATAAGTCAACATGATCTTGCTTTCCTCCTTACTTATCCAAACCCATCAGATCATTATCTTCTCACATTAAATATCGCAAGTAAATATACACATTAGCTATGAGAACCGAGAGCAGCATGAGGGGAAATCCGATTTTAAAATATTGCATAAAGGAAATCCGATGTCCTTCTTTCCCCGAAAGGCCTGCAACAATAAGATTAGCGCTTGCTCCGATCAACGAGCCGTTGCCGCCGAGACAAGCACCGAGCGCCAAGCTCCACCAAAGCGGCTCCAGATTCGTGACCCCCATCGTCCCCATCTCTTGAATCATTGGAATCATCGTCGCCACAAACGGGATGTTATCGAGAAACGCTGAGGCAATCGCACTTAGCCAAAGAATAAGAATCGCCGACTTTGCAACGTCGCCTCCGGTTACACCCACGGCATAATCGGCCAAGGCTGCAATGACTTCTGTTTCCACCAAACCGGATACAAGGACGAACAGCCCGACAAAAAAGAAAATCGTCGTCCACTCCACCCGGTGAAACGCCTCTTCCAAATAATGCTCCCCTGTCAGCAGCAGGAGCAGGAAGGCTCCGGCCAAAGCCACCGTAGCGGATTCCAGATGAACGATCTGATGAACGAAAAACCCAATAATCGTTAAACCCAGCACGGTTAAGCATTTTTTTAACAATGCCGGATTTTGAATCTCCGCCTTCTCATCCAGATCCATAATACTGAGTCGAAGCTCCTCGGTCGTTTGAATTTGTTTGCGGTACAGCAGCACGAAGAAAGGGATTGTTACGAATAATATAATAAACGATATCAAACTCAAGTTGTTGATAAACGCCATAAAGGTTAATTCCTTCACGGCGCTGCCGATCATTATGTTAGGCGGATCCCCGATCAAAGTCGCCGTTCCTCCAATATTGGAAGCCATGATTTGGGAAATGAAAAAAGGAACGGGTGTCACCCTCAGCTGTCGGGTAATACTGAACGTTACGGGAACCATCAGCAGAACCGTGGTCACATTATCCAGAAAAGCGGAGCCTACCGCTGTTACGAGACACAGCACGACCAATATGCGGACCGGATGCCCTCCTACCTTCTTGGCTGCCCAAATCGCAATATACTTGAACAGCCCGGTTTCCGCGGTGATTCCCACGATAATCATCATCCCTACCAGCAGGCCCAGCGTATTAAAATCAATATGATGCAGTGCAGTTTCCTGACTCACGATCCCCAAACCGACCATGAGAATGCCGCCGATCATCGCCACGATCGTACGGTGAATTTTCTCCGAAATAATTAAACCGTAAATTACTAGAAAAATACCAATTGCCATCCATGCTTGTTGATCCATTTCATGTCCCCCTTCATCCCTGCATATGTCCCAAAAAACACAAAAAGAGCCCTTGGTGACAGGCTCCTCCAAAAAACATATACATATGAACTTGTTTCTCCGCTCGACCTTTCTGGCCCATAGGTAATACGCTCACCCGATGAAAAAGTTTCAATTCCTCAGCCACTTTTTTTCAAGTCGTTCTGCGGTGAATATAGTACATAGACACATGCTGAAGAATCACCTTCATCACTGCGAAAAAAGGAACAGCCAGAATGAGGCCGACTACGCCTGCCAGCTCTCCGCCTACCAGTAAAGCAAAAATAATGAGGAGCGGATGCATTTTCAATGAGCGTCCGACGACTTGAGGAGAAATCACATTTCCCTCCAAAACCTGACAAATCGTGTTGACGATTACAACCAGCAGCACCATTTTGAAGGAGACGGTGGAAGCCATAATAATAGCCGGAGCGGCACCAAAGAAAGGGCCCAGGTACGGGATAATGTTAAAGATCGCAACCAGGCTCGCAAGCAGCAGCGCATATGGCATACCAATCATCCAATAGCCTATGTAAGCAAGCAATCCAATCAGTACACAAACGATAAACTGACCGCGGATGTAGTGTCCCAAAGCTGTATCGATATCCACGAGCAGTGTCACGATTTGCTTTCGTTTCGTTTTCGGAACAATGGCTAATGCGGTTTTCTCGATCAATTGAAAGTCTTTTAATATATAAAAGGCAAGAAACGGCACGATAAAAGCGACAAACAGCATATTGATCGTGTTCCCGATCCCGTTGATATAATCCGAAATCGCTGTAGAAATCCCGTTCTCGAGCCGGGCCAGCGACTTATTTATGCCAATGCGTATGCTGTCAGGTATCGATTTTTCCTGGTTTACACCGTCGACGATGCTCTGCGCCTTCATAGCCAGCTGAGGAATATGCTCATTCAGCTCAGTGAGCTGTCCCATAAACATCGGAATGATGTTCATTAGCACGACCGTCGTCGATACAATAAACATGGTATAAATCAAGAGCACCGCTACGGTACGGGGCATTTTGCGTGCGTTAAGCAGCGAGACGATTGGATTCAGCACATACGAAATAATCATCGCAATGATGAACGGTGCAAATATTTCCTTTAGAAAATGATACACTGCCAGCAGCATCGGCTTGATCTGAAGCAGCATAAACAAAGCAAACAAGCATAATATGGTATAGATAAGAACGATAAACAGCCGGCTTTTATAAAATCGATCCATTTGAATTCACCTGCCTTAAGAGTCCGTACCTTCTCCCATACAGTATATGTATTAGATGGACATCCTAACCCTGCAGGTCCTTATGCATAAACAACGGACATCAATACAGATTAACAGCTTCGTTCGACTTTCTAGACGGCATGTGTGTTTGTTAAGATAAAAAAAATCGCACCTGCCCTTCCGCTCCCGTGCGGTTAGTGGCGATGCGATATAGATTGTATCTATGTGAAATAGGATGCATTAATTGGCATGGACTTGAGGAACTTCCTCTTCAAAAAACAAATCATCCAGCGAACTAAGCGTACCGTCTTCTTCTACTTGATAAACGGACATTTTTTCCCCGTTCACGGTCAATTCGATAAAGCAGCCCCAGCAATAAAATTGATGGGAGCCTATTTTCCCAATGTCTTTGGAGTTGCAGTTTGGACAACGTAACATAATTGATCACCCTATTCTTCTTTTGGTATGAAGCTATCCTCCAATGCATCCTGACAATGCATAGGTACAATGATCGCATCTTCACCCACTGTCACCGATTCTGGCAAGGGCAGCCATTTGCGCCCTTCTCTTAAATCCGAAATAAACCCTTCGGTTAATTCATATCCTATTACCTTTTTACCCAAATTTGGATCCAAATAAACGTCATCTACTATGCCCAATTGTTGACCGTTTGCTGTCACCACAGGCAGCCCTTTGAGCTTCCGATCCCCATTGATCAACGAAGTATGGCCTGCTCCCTCTTCCCTTTGGGTCACAGCGTCTTCATCATGGACCGTAATAGCATCCTCGCCAAGAGCAATGATGTCCTTCCACAATATACACCCGGGTGTAGAGAACCAATGCTTCGTCTCAAGCAGCACCGCTTCAATGCTCCAATCTTCACCGAGTTCCATATCTTTGGCCGTGCCTATCTGTTTGCCGGTCTTCACGCTTATAATCGGCAAACCAATGACATCCCTTGCTCTCTTCAATCGTGGTGCCTCCCAAAGCAGCTAACAAAGGATAAGCCGCTTCTTATTTATTACGAATACGTTGAACAATGGTTGCAATTTTGTGGGCAGCGATTTCGATTTGCTCCGGCGTATTGTCAGAACCGAAGCTGAAGCGTACGGCAGAGGTTAAAACCTCTTCCGGAAGATTCATTGCCTTCAATACATGCGACACTTCCAAAGAGCCGGACGTACATGCTGAGCCGCTTGCTGCAGCAATCCCTTCAAGGTCCAGGTTCATCAGCATTGTCTCGGTGGCAACCCCCGGAAAGCTCACATTCAAAATATGAGGAAGCCGTTCAGTAGGGTGGCCGTTGATGACAACTTGATCCGTTCCCAATAGCTCCGTGAGCTTTGTTACCATATCTAGACGTAGTTTTTCCAACTTTTGTTGCGTTTCATACATATCGCCTGCCAATAATTGAAGAGCTTTGCCAAAACCGACGATAGCGGCATTATTCTCGGTACCTGCCCGACGTTTACGTTCTTGATTGCCTCCGAACAGCATGGGCGGAATCTGTGTTTGTTTGGCGATATAAAGTGCGCCAATCCCTTTGGGGCCTTGAACCTTATGGGCGGAAAAGCTCATCATATCTACCGGCAGCAGGTTCAAATCAATCGGTATATGTCCAAGCGCCTGTACAGCATCCACATGAAACGGAATGCCCTTCGCACGCGCGATCGTTCCAATTTGTTGAATGGGTTGAATCGTCCCTACTTCATTGTTGGCGTACATGATACTGATACATATCGTGTCGGGACGTACGGATTGCTCCAATTGCTCGATGCTGATGGTTCCGGTATGATCCACCGGCAAATACGTTACTTCATAGCCTTGCTTCTCCAAATGCTCGCAAGCATGCAGTACTGCATGATGCTCAATTTGGGAGGTAATGATATGACGGCCTACGGACTTGCCCGCTTGAGCAGCACCGAAGATGGCCATATTGTCGCTCTCCGTTCCGCCGCTTGTGAACAGCAGCTGGGAAGGCGCGCAGCTGATAAAGGAAGCTATGCTCTCTCTTGCTTGATGGATGGCGGCACGTGCTTCTCTTCCTGCGCTATGAGTACTGGAGGCGTTCCCGAATACTTGAGTGAAATAAGGAAGCATGGCTTGGACAACCTCCGGGTGAACCGGAGTTGTCGCGGCGTGATCAAAATAAATGTGTGTCATATCAAAACTCCAGTGAACTAAATATAAAACATGTAATTGTCTGTCAGCCCTTCACCCTTGAAGGTAATCAAATCGTGCAAAGTCGTCGAATCCAATACGTCGGCAATGCTATCGCGGATTCGCACCCACAAGTCTCGTTTGGCCGGGTCATCTTCTTCCGTAAAATCAACCGGGGAAATCGGGCCTTCCAATACGCGGATGACATCTCCTGCGGAAATATCCTCTGGATTTTTGGATAAAATATATCCTCCATAAGCGCCCCGTATACTTTTCACCATACCGGCATTCCGTAAAGGAGCAACCAACTGCTCCAAGTAATGCTCGGAAAGCTGATGCTTTTCCGCGATACTTTTCAAAGAGGTGGGGCCTTCTCCGTATCTAGTTGCCAGTTCCATCATGATGGTTAAACCGTATCGGCCTTTAGTAGATATCTTCAAATAGAGCACCTCGTTCACATTTCATACATTTTTGTATCATTTATATCCTATCATAAAACCCTGTATTATGGGAGTAAAACCGTGACATATTGATGAAATATTTTATTATTAAGCTAAAGCGATGTATAATACAAGCTATGAGCTTGTCCAGCATGCTGCTTCAACGTCCATCAATGCTGAACACCCGCATGAGATTATGCAGTAAAAGTGAGGGTTGAAGATGAATAATAACAAAACACGCGTTGTACTCGGAATGTCCGGCGGAGTCGACTCTTCCGTGTCCGCGCTTTTATTAAAGGAACAAGGCTACGAGGTCATCGGCGTCTTCATGAAAAACTGGGACGACACGGATGAGTTCGGCCATTGTACCGCAGAGGACGATGCCGAAGACGTTCGCCGCGTTTGCGAGCAGATCGGTATTCCCTATTATACGGTAAATTTTGAAAAACAATACATGGATAAGGTGTTCCAGTACTTCCTTGATGAATACCGCAAAGGAAGAACACCGAATCCGGACGTCATGTGCAACAGGGAAATCAAGTTCGGCGAATTTCTGCAAAAGGCGCTCGACCTTGGTGCGGATTACATCGCCACAGGCCATTATGCGCAAGTCAAGCAAGGAGAAGACGGGAAATTCCAGCTGCTGCGGGGTGTCGATAACAACAAGGATCAAACCTACTTCCTGAATGCACTCAACCAGTACCAGCTGTCCAAAGCGATGTTCCCGATCGGGCATCTGCCGAAGCCGGAGGTTCGGGCCATTGCCGAGAAGGCCGGCCTCGCAACGGCCAAGAAGAAAGACAGCACCGGAGTATGCTTCATCGGCGAGCGCAATTTCAAGGAATTCCTCAGCGGCTACCTGCCCGCCAAATCCGGGGAAATGCGCACCCTCGAAGGGGAAGTGAAGGGATATCACGACGGCCTGATGTACTACACCCTAGGCCAGCGTCAAGGACTAGGCATCGGCGGCTCCGGCAGCGGCGAGCCCTGGTTCGTGGCAGGAAAGGATTTGGAGAAGAACATCCTGTACGTAGTACAAGGTGAGAAGCACCCGAGCCTGTATACGACAGGACTGCGTGCGACCGACGTGAACTGGATCAGCGGTGAAGCGCCGAAGGAGCCGGTGAAGTGTACGGCTAAATTCCGTTACCGTCAACCGGATCAAGGCGTTACGGTCGTGTTCGGCGAAGACGGGACTACCTGTGAGATCACCTTTGATCAACCGCAAAAGGCGATCACGCCCGGTCAGGCCGTTGTTTTCTACGATGGAGCGGTTTGTTTGGGCGGAGCCACAATCGATACTGTGATCCAATAATACGGGAAGTAAAAAGCGGGTTTCTCCGATGCGATTAATTAGCGCACCGGGAGAAACCCGCTTCTTTTTTATACACAATGATGTACTCATACTACAGACTGACGCTTGCAGAAGCCGGAGGCTGCTGCTCTTCTGAACGCTTGCGCACCAGAATACGCGAGATCCGCAAGTGCTCCGTCTCATCAATAATAAATTCGTAGGTCTCATCATAATGAATACGCTGGTGCCGCTTCGGCGGCATTTCGACCTGGGAATAGATCCATCCGCCGATCGTATCGTAATCATCCGACTCGATCTCCAGACCGAAGTAGCTGTTTACTTCTTCAATCAGCATCCTGCCGTCGATGGAATGCGTCAATTCATCCTTCTTCTCGATCTGAGGGCGCTCTTCATCGAACTCATCCTGCACTTCTCCGACGATCTCTTCAATAATATCCTCGAATGTTACCAGGCCGGAGGTCCCTCCGTATTCGTCGATCAGCAAAGCCATCTGCGTCTTTTTCTTCTGCATCAGCTTCAGCAGCGCACTGATCTGCATCGATTCCGGCACTTTGGTGATAGGTCTCATGATGCTCTTGATCGTTTCAAGCCCACGATCGGATTTAAGCAAATCCTTGATGTGAACAAAGCCGATAATGTTATCTTTATCCGGATCGCACACAGGATAGCGCGTATGCATTTGGGTAACGGCGATTTGCCGGTTCTCTTCATAAGTTAAATTAGCATAAAGACATTCCATTTCGGTTCTTGGAATCATAATTTCTCTTGCATTCGTTTCGGTAAATTCAAAAATGTTATCAACCAATGCCATCTCGGTATTATCGATCAGTCCGCTTTTGTTGCTTTCCTTCATAAATACACGAATTTCTTCCTCGGTATGAGCCGTATCATGCTCGGCAGTTGGTTCAATACCGACTTTACGGAGCATCCAATTGGAGGTTCCGTTCAGAAACCAGATAAATGGATACATCATTTTGTAAAATAAAATCATAGGACCGGCCGAAAGCATGGCCACTTGCTCAGACATCCGAATAGCGTACGTTTTGGGAAACTGCTCGCCGAGCGTGATGTGAAAAGACGTAATCAAGGTGAATGCGATAACGAATGAGATCGTATGTTCAACCGAATTAGGGATTTGTAGCGGCTCAAGCACCGGCTGAAGCAGCTTAGCAATTGCGGGTTCACCAATCCAGCCCAACGCTAGCGAAGCTAACGTAATGCCCAGCTGGCAGGCTGATAAGTAGCCGTTGAGGTTACCCATCATAATTTTGGCAAATTTGGCATTCCGGTTTCCTTCCTGCGCCAGCACCTCGATCCGGCTGTTGCGGACTTTGACCATGGCGAACTCGACCGCCACGAAGAAACCGTTTAAAAATACCAAGAGCAATACTAAACCAAGATTCAACAGCATCGGTAACGGGTCACTATCCAATACATTTCCTATTCCCCTCGTTTGAGGTGAATAGGTACACCTCCCTTAGGTTTCGATTTGTGTACAATAAAATGCCAGTAACACTTCATTAAATAAATTATATATTAATAAGCTATACAGTCAAAGCTCGTGCTATGCTCAAAATTACGGAATATTCCCTCAAAAAGCTTGAACTATTTAACAAAACCATACGGAAACGCCCTTATCATGCCGATACTTGGTCCTAGCACGGTCTTACGGTTGTTTTGGGACTGTATTTTTCCTTCTTCTCTCTTGATTTTGTCGGATCTTGTCCTCCATCCCCTGTTCTGTCGCCACATAAAAATGGGTCCCTGACAGCTTCGACGGGAGATATTCCTGATCGACATAATGCCCCGGATAAAGATGCGGGTACTTGTAGCCTACATGACCGAGCTTCTCCGCCCCCTTGTAGTGGGCGTCTCGCAGATGATGCGGCACCGAGGCTTCCCCTATGGCGTCAAACGCTCCCATCACCTGGGCAATTGCCGATGGAATGGCATTGGATTTGGGGCTCTCCGCCGCAAACAATATCGCCTGGGCGATCACATACTTGGACTCCGGCCAGCCGATCTTGTGATAGGCGTCCATTGCCGTCACGGCCTGTACCATCGCCTGCGGGTTGGCCAGGCCGATATCCTCGCTGCAGGCGACGATCAGCCGCCGCAGGAAGGTCATCGGGTCCATGCCGAGCCTCTCGACGGCATACAGGAACCAGAACAGCGCGGCGTCGCTCGAGCCGCGGATGCTTTTGTGGAAGGCCGACAAGACGTCGTACTGCGTCGACTCGTCGGCCTTCACGGTCGGTCGCCGAATCGATTCTTCGGCGACCTCGAGCGTTACGCGCACCACCCCGTCCACATCCGGCGGGGTGGTTAGCGCGGCCAGCTCGAGCGCATTGAGCGCGCGGCGGATGTCTCCGCCGGCCATGCGCGCAATGTGCTCAAGCGCTTCGTCCGCGGCCTCGAGCGGCATGAAGCCGAGGCCGCGGTCGCGGTCGGTGAGCGCGCGGCGCAGCGCCGCAAGCGAATGCTCGTGCGTCAGCGCGTGCAGCTCGAAGAGCGTTGAGCGCGACAGCAGGGCCCCGTTCACATGGTGGAACGGGTTCTCCGTCGTCGCGCCGATGAAGACGATAATACCCTGCTCGACTGCAGGCAGCAGCGCATCCTGGCGCGATGTATTGAAGCGGTGCACTTCATCGAGAAACAGTATGGTCTTGCGTCCATACAGCTCTTTATTGTTCTTGGCCTGTTCGATAACGTCACGAACGTCCTTGACCGTAGCGTCTACGGCGTTCAGCTTGACGAATTCCCCCTGCGTCGCGCGGGAAATAATGTGCGCCAGCGTCGTTTTGCCTGTTCCCGGCGGGCCGTACAATAGAATCGAGGATACCTGATCCGCTTCAATCGCACGCCGGAGCAGCTTACCGGGTCCTACAATATGTTCTTGTCCGATATATTCTTGAAGTGTCACCGGTCGCATCCGGTCCGCCAGCAGCTTTCCTTGTGAATGCTCTTCCGCTGCCAATGAAAATAAATCCAACGTGATCCCAACCTTTACCCAGCTAATGGTTCATACATATGAGAAAACCTCTATTCCATCTTCCATTCATTATAAAGCCAGCCTGCCAGAAACACCAATCACCAAGGGTAAACGTATCGCATTTTCTTCTTCCGTACGCATCATACAGGCAAGAATTATCCGCTTCATCGTCCTTCCAGAAGGCATGCGCTTGTCAAGGCAGAAGAGGTATGAGAAGCTTCTACGCTTATCTGCCAAAAAAAGCACCGCCCTCCGCGCAATGTGCAGCTTCGGGCCATGCTTTCTTTTCTTGGGTCTATTAAACTGACAGCATAACATCATTTGTCTCAGGATTGCTGCGTATTTGCCTTCTCGGCTTTCGCTGCCTTGTCCAGCAGGTCTTTAACCACTACACTCACGGCGATCAATCCAGCCACCGGCGGAACAAAAGCATTACTCGCAGGCGGCTGCTGCGCTTTGCGAATATCCGGCGCATTCTCCGGTACAATCTTCTGCGTTACGTCTGCCCGCGGCTTTATCGGCTCCTCTGTGGAGAACACGACTTTGACACCTTTCTTGATGCCTTCCTTCCGCAGCTTATGCCGGATCACACGAGCCAGCGGATCCACGGTCGTCTTGGAAATGTCGCCTACCTGGAACTTGGAAGGATCCATTTTATTGGCCGCTCCCATACTGGAAATGATAGGGATTTTTCGCTGTAGGCACTGCTTAATTACATGAATCTTGTAGCTGACCGTATCCGACGCATCGATGACATAATCAAGCGGATATTCGAATAGCTTCTCGTACGTTTCTTCCGTGTAGAACATACGCAGCGAGACCGCATCACACTCGGGATTGATCTCTTTGATCCGATCCCGCATCAGGTCCGATTTCGGCTGACCCACGGTCGATAAAAGAGCATGGACCTGCCGGTTAATATTGGTGATGTCGACGACGTCTTTATCAATCAGGATGATTCTACCTACCCCTGTGCGAGCCAAGGCTTCTGCAGCAATGGAACCGACTCCCCCGACACCAAGTACGGCTACACAGCTGTTGCGCATTACGTTCAGACCTTCCGGCCCGATGGCAAGCTCCGTTCGTGAGAACTGATGCAGCATTCCGCTGACCTCCTTATTATTTATTGTGATCGTTTATGTATTACAGTCAGGCATATAGGGGATGGGTGTTGGAAGAGCGGATCAAGCTGCCCCTATTCCATCATAGTGACCGCTCAACCCGCTCCTCTGCTTACCCCAACCTCTGACTTACTTCGAAGCCGGCTGCTTCAATGCCAAACGAATGGACAATTGGTCTAACTGCTTGTTGTCCACTTCACTCGGTGCATCCATCAGCAAGTCCGTAGCGCTCGCTGTTTTCGGGAATGCAATCGTTTCACGAAGGTTCGTACGTCCTGTGATCAGCATCACCAGACGGTCGAAGCCGAATGCAATACCGCCATGCGGAGGCGTACCGTACTCGAACGCTTCAAGCAGGAAGCCGAATTGCTCTTGTGCTTCTTCCTGGGAGAAGCCAAGCGCTTTAAACATTTTCTCCTGCACATCACGCTTGTAAATCCGCATCGAACCGCCACCGACTTCATAGCCGTTCAAGACAAGGTCATACGCTTGAGCGCGAATTTGTCCCGGATCGGTATCGAAGAAGTGCAGATCCTCTTCCTTCGGACGCGTGAACGGATGATGCTCGGCGACATAGCGTTTTGCTTCTTCGTCATAGCCAAGCAGCGGGAAGTCCACGACCCATGCAAACTTGAATTCCTTCTCGTTGATCAGACCCAGATCACGTCCGATTTTCAATCGAAGGTTACCGAGTACATCGGCAACAACCTTTTTCGTGTCAGCCGAGAACAACAGCAGGTCGCCTTCTTCAGCGCCCAAACGCTCTTTCAACGCTTCGAGCTCCTGCTCGGTGAAGAACTTCACGATCGGCCCCTTCATTTCGCCGTCCTTCAATACAACCCATGCCAAGCCTTTGGCACCGTAACGGGACGCGTAGGTACCCAGATCATCGATTTCCTTCCGGCTCCAGCTGCCGCAGCCTTTGGCATTCAGCGCCTTCACCTGGCCGCCTTTTTCCACTACGGTCGCAAATACTTTCACGCCGGAATTCGACACGATGTCGGAAACATCCTGCAGCTCCAGGCCGAAACGAAGATCCGGTTTATCGGAGCCGTATTTCCCCATAGCATCGGCATAGCTAATGCGTTGGAATGGACGGGCGATCTCATTGCCTGTTGTTTGCTTGATCAGCTTCACAACGAGCTCCTCCATCAATTCCAGCAGTTGATCTTGAGACAAGAACGAGGTCTCGATGTCGACCTGCGTAAACTCAGGCTGACGGTCCGCACGAAGATCCTCGTCACGGAAGCAGCGGGCGATTTGATAATAACGCTCCACGCCGCCTACCATTAACAGCTGCTTGAAAATTTGAGGGGATTGCGGCAGTGCAAAAAATTCTCCCGGATGCACACGGCTTGGCACTAAGTAGTCGCGGGCGCCTTCCGGTGTACTTTTCGTCAAAATCGGCGTTTCCACTTCCAGGAAGCCGTTCTCGTCCAGGAAATCGCGGAAAATTTTGGCCGCTTTGGAGCGGAGGAACAAGGTGCGCTGCATTTCCGGACGGCGCAGGTCCAAGTAACGGTATTTTAAACGCAAGGACTCATCGATTTCGATGCCGTCTTCAATAAAGAAAGGCGGATTCTTTGCCGCATTCATGATTTCAATTTCGGTTACTTGAATTTCGATTTCGCCTGTAGCCAGGTTCGCATTCACTGTGGCTGCGTCACGCTCGACGACCTTCCCTTTGACAGCAAGCACATATTCGTTACGTGCACGATCTGCCGTACCCAACGCTTCACCCGAGAAGTCCGGATTGAATACGATTTGAACCAGTCCGCTGCGGTCGCGCAGATCGATAAACAATACTCCGCCCAAGTCACGGCGACGTTGTACCCAACCGTTCAAAATAACGGTTTCTCCTACATTTGCCTTCGTTAAGGTTCCACATTGATGCGTCTTCAATAACATGATTTTCATCTACCTCCTAGGATTAATAAAACAAAATTAAAGAGCTTTTTGCTTCTGCATCGCTGCAACAAACTGCTCCAGGGATAAAGTCTGCTGTTCGCCGGTAGCCATCGTTTTCACGGTAATTTCCCCGCGCGCCAGCTCGTCGTCACCCAGAATGGCTACAAAGCTCGCGTGATAACGGTCCGCCGATTTCATCTGGGCTTTCATTTTACGGCCCAAGTAGTCTTTCTCCGCTTTCAGCCCGGCTACCCTCAGCTGTTGAAGCAGCTTCGTTACTTCCCTCTCGGCTGTTTCGCCCAGTCCGATCAAATACACATCCAATGGCGGTGCAGTAGGAATATCCACGCCCTGCGCTTGCAGAACGAGAAGAATACGCTCCATGCCAAGCCCAAGTCCTACTCCAGGCTGATCGTTGCCTCCGATTTGGCCTACCAGCCCGTTATAGCGGCCGCCACCGCCAATCGTATCAATTGCACCGATCCCTGCGGCTTTATATTCGAACGCGGTGTGCGTATAGTAGTCCAGACCACGTACCAACCGGGGATTGATTCGGATCGGAATTTCCATGGCATTCAGGTGATCCTGCACCGCCTGGAAGTGCACCGTACATTCCTCGTCCAGGTACTCCAGAATGGTTGGGGCCCCTTCTCCGTATTTCTGGTCGATCTTGCAATCGAGAATCCGCATTGGATTCCGGTCGTAACGGGATTGGCAGTCCTTGCAGAGCTTATCCTTCACCGGAGCGAAAAACTGCTGAATTTTCTCCCGGTACACGGCACGGCAGGCTGGATTCCCGACGGAATTGATCTCTACGGTTACATCCTTCAGCCCCAGCTCCTTATAGAATGTGTAGCCTAATGCAATAACCTCGGCATCGATGCTTGGATCAACAGCGCCGAAGGCTTCGATCCCGAATTGGTGGAACTGACGGTAGCGTCCCGCTTGCGGCTGCTCGTATCGGAACATTGGTCCGATATAGTAAAGCTTGCTGACGTCCGGCTCCCCGTACAGCTTGTTTTCCACATAAGCCCGAACGACCCCAGCCGTTCCTTCCGGCCGAAGCGACATGCTGCGGTCTCCTTTATCGATGAAGGTGTACATCTCCTTCTCGACGATATCCGTCGTCTCCCCGACACCGCGCTGGAACAGCTCGGTATTCTCAAAGATCGGCGTCCGAATTTCACGGTAATTGAAACGCGAGCACAGCTCTCTCGCTTTGTTCTCGATATACTGCCATTTCTCAATTTCTCCAGGAAGCAAATCCTGCGTTCCTTTTGGTTTCTGTATGCTCATCTATCGCTACTCCTTTCTGAATCAGACCGCTTCGCCCGTTAGTTAGTGCATCGCCTTGAAATAAAAAAACTCCCGCCCCTGACACAATGTCAGGGACGAGAGATTCGTTAACGTACATTCTCCCGCGGTACCACCCACGATTCGAATCAAGCCGGCTTCGCTGCTCAATTCACACTCTTAAGCGGTTAACGCCCGCGTGACGCATTACAGCTACTTCACAAACCCGAAGGCTTGCGGTTCCCTGTATGTCCTCGGGGAGGTCTGTTCGTTCGGATCTCACAAGGAAGCTTGCAGCCTCTGGCTTCCCTCTCTGGATATGGATGGGTCGAACTACTTTGTCCCTTCAATGGATCAATTATTACTGCTAAACTTGCTTGCAATGTAAGTATTGTAATATCGAAAACTGGCAAAGTCAAGCAATTTGCGAGGAAATCCGCCATGAACGGAGTCTTATCCTTATTTTACCGCTATCACTTGATTATATACATCGCGGATGATCATGTACGTATCCCCGTTGGTAAGCTCCTGCTTATTGGCAATGCCATCGACCGTTGTTTGGCTCAAAATCCCTTTGGATTGCAGTACGCTGAGTGCCGTTCCCTGCGATGCCTCCACCTTCAGAAGCCCCGCTGCCAGTTGGGCGGCCTGGTCCAAAGAGACCGGCTGCTTCGCCGCATCCTTCACATTTGCAATCACGGCTGCGGCACTTCCCTGCATCGAGGCAGGCTTGAACTTCCGCATCCCCTCCAGCAAATTGACCATCCGCTGCAGATTGGACGTTTTGTCCAGGTCAAACTCATTCTTGTATCCGCCTGTAGCTAATCCTAAGCTGACTGCGGTTTTCAAGCCTTCATACGATTTGTTCTCCATGAACGGAGCCGGTTTCATTGTATATGGCTTCAAGTCCATCCCCTGCTTATTCAGCTGATCCTGCAGCTTGGCGATCGTTTCCTTGGAGGCTGACATTTGACGGAAGCTCATATTCAGCTCACCCGCCAGCTTCGCAGCCGCACCGGCCGCTTCTCCCTCTGCCATACCCACAGGGATGACACGCGCACTCCCGTGCGGAAGCGTGTCATAGCTTGCCGCACGACCGACTACCAACAGGCCGTCGACTTTGAGAGGCACGATGCTGCGGAAAGGTACTGCATATTTATCCGGGTCCATCACAACGGCACCGTTATCCTTCGGGCTTGTCCGTTGGATATCCACCGGATAGCCGCCGAAAGCAATGCGGTCCCATTGATCGCGGTTTTCCAGCAAATCTATAATGGACAGCCTGTATTCCCCTTGAATATGACGGGATTCGCGAACGTACAACTCCGGTGCGATTCCATCCAGCTCGACACCCTGGAAGTCCGGATACTTTTCTTTCAAATAAGCAAGCACATGCGGAAGCTCATCCTTTGCAATTTGGAAAGCTTCCTGCTTTGATTTCGGATCAAACGGATCGACGCCGAAAATTTGCAGTGCGTTGACCAGCATGGTGCCGTCCTTCTGGCGTCCGCCGTTCAAACCGCGCATGCGTACCTTTTCTTTATTGACTGCAGGATATTCCTGCATTTTATCAAAGCCCCACAGGCTCATTTCATTAATGCCGTACTTCCCTTGCCCCTTGTCTTCCGCTGCGATGGTCTTGCCGAACTGCTTCCACCGCTCCGGCGTAATGTTGCTCAACCGGAACACCGCGGTCACCGCCATGCGGCTCTTGGGATCCGCCAGATCCTCCCGGCCGACGGTGAACGGCACGCCGGCCGCTGCAGCAATATCTCCATCCTGCGTCGCATCAATGACTGCCTTGGCTTGAACCGTCTGCTTGGTGCCGTCAGCCTTGGTGATGATCATTCCGGTCACCTTGGAAGTGCCCCCCGACGAAGCTACCTGCGGCTCCATAGCCTTGGCTTTCATCAGTACGTCGATATTTTTTTCCTTAGCCACCATTTGGTTAAAGGCATTGGCAGCCGTCGTCACGTCGAAGGAATCCCCTTCGATTTTACTGTACCACTCGCTGAAAATCCCTTTGTTCATAATGTCATGCTTGCTGAGCACATTTTTGGTAGGCTCATAATTCATATCAATGCTGTTCAGCCAGCCCTCGGTCATCAGACCGCCCAATACATCCCGGTCATGCCCGTCAACAAGTAACGTGGATTGTCCGTTCCGTGCCGCCGATATGGCTGCCGCAACGCCCTCCGGGTCCGTCCCGACCACAATAACATCGTAGCTTGCCTTCATGTTTTTGACGGATTTAACCTCCATCAATGCCTGCGGCTTGGCAGTCCCTGATCCTTTTTTCACAAGCGTATAGACTCCCGCGCCCATGACAGCCACTAACAAGCAAGCCGTGATGGCCAGCAGCCACCCTTTCTTATTACCGGTTGAATACCCCGTTCTTCCCATCGTGCACCCCATATTTCTTCATAGTAGTTTGAATGATTCTCTCAGGAAACCATATCCAACTATATAGACGAAGTTTCGATACCGTTGGTTTCACTCTTCTCCTGAAAGATGACGAAATTTGTGATAAATGCAAACCTATCAACACAAAACTAGACTTAGTTTACCACATGTCGACAGATGAATAAAATCTTGGGACGTTAGGAATACAACACAAAAGGCCCCTGGTAACCAGGAAGCCTTTCCGAAATGCTATGAGTTTGCCAGTGTCCATCCGTTCATCCATGCCCAGCCATTTAGCGAAACGTTTTTCGCGGCTGACGCTTCATTTGTTCACTGATGGAAGAAAAATCGGCGCACACCTCGTCTACGCTCCACACGGCTGCGGCCATCGCTACCGCTTCTTCCGCGCTGCAGCAAAGAATTTGCTGCTCCGTTTGAACTATGATTTTTTCCTTACCCGATTGATGCATCCGTATAAGCTCCTTGTTGGAAGTGTATACGTGTATTTTGCCCAATTGACAACAAACCTAACCTTTCCTTCCAGCACGCAGCTTCCTCCCTTTCATGAGAAAAGGTCTGCCCCTCCAGTCAGGTTGACTGAGAAACAGACCTTTATGCTTTCGACAAGCAGCATGAGCTTTAACGGCTCTCCACGATCAGTGTTACCGGGCCGTCATTAACCAAAGCTACGTCCATCATCGCCCCGAACACACCTGTTTCCACCTTAAGCTCTTGCTCCCGCAGCAGCTCGTTGAAACGGTCATACAGAGGCTGTGCCTGCTCAGGACGAGCCGCTGCCATGAAATTGGGGCGTCTGCCCTTGCGGCAATCGCCATATAAGGTAAATTGGGATACGGACAATATTTGTCCGCCGGTTTCCACTACGGAAAGATTCATTTTCCCCGTCTCGTCTTCAAAAATACGCAGGCCGGCTATTTTCTCCGCCATGTATCGCGCATCCTGTTCCGTATCGTCATGGGTCACTCCGACCAAAAGCACGAGCCCGTGTTCAATTGCTCCGACCGACTTGCCTTCTACCGTAACCTGAGCTTGCTTGCTTCGCTGCACTACCACCCGCATTTGTTGTCCGCCCTCAATTCTTAAGCTCTATAGACTTGCTTGGCCCGATTAAGATTGCATAATCCGCTGCACGGAATATACATCTCTGACCCGTTTGATTTTTTCGACGACCGAATGCAAATGCTCTACATTGCGGATCAAAATCGTCATATGAATGATCGCCATTTTGTTTTTATCCGAACGGCCGGTTACAGCCGAAATTAACGTTTTACTTTCAGAAACGACGTGAAGCACATCATTCAGCATATCCGGCCGGTTATGTCCGGTAATCTCTATCTCAACGCTGTAATTCGCCTCCACCGAGTCCGCCCAATCCACCTCGATGACACGGTTGCCTTCTTCACCGCAATCCGCGGCAGGAATATTGGTGCAATCCGCACGGTGTACCGACACGCCTCTGCCGCGCGTAATGTAGCCTACAATCTGATCGCCGGGAACCGGGTTGCAGCAGCGGGCGAAACGAACAAGCAGGTTGTCCACTCCTTTGACCCGAATGCCATGGGTCGGACGGCTTTTGCGCTCCGCAGGTGCTTTGACAACCTCCTTGATTTCATTCGTCAATTGAAGCGCCTGCGCCTGGGCTTCCTCCGCTTCTTTGCGCATTCTCTCCGTCAGGCGGGTAACGATTTGGGCCGCTGTAATGCCCCCAAAGCCAACAGCCGAGAACATGTCCTCGACTTCGTTAAAGTTAAACTTCCTGGCTGCCTCCAGCAGCTCGTCGTCCTTCATTAGCGTCGGAGGATCGATGCCAAGCCGCTTCAGCTCACGCTCGATAGCATCCTTGCCCTTCTCCACATTCTCCTCGCGCTTTTCTTTCTTGAACCATTGACGAATCTTGCTGCGCGCGTGAGAGGATTGGGCTAATTTAATCCAGTCCTGACTCGGTCCGTACGAGTGCTTGGAAGTTAATATTTCTATAATATCGCCGGTCTTGAGCCGGTGATCCAACGGGACGATCCGCCCGTTCACCTTGGCGCCAATCGTCCGATTGCCGACCTCCGTATGAATCCGATAGGCAAAATCAAGCGGAACCGAACCGGCAGGCAGCTCAATAACTTCCCCCTTCGGCGTAAATACGAATACCAGATCGGAGAAGAAATCCATCTTGAGGGACTCCACGAACTCCGACGCATCCTCCGCATCCTGCTGCAGCTCCAGGATCTCACGGAACCAGCCCACTTTATCCTCAAAGCTGCCGGAAGGAACCATACTGCCTTCCTTATAAGCCCAGTGTGCGGCGATCCCGTATTCGGACGTTTTGTGCATTTCAAAGGTACGGATTTGTACCTCAAGCGGCTCGCCCTTAGGCCCAATGACCGTCGTATGCAGCGATTGATACATGTTCGGCTTCGGCATGGCAATGTAGTCCTTGAACCGTCCCGGCATCGGCTTCCACAGCGTATGAATGATCCCCAAGGTTGCATAGCAGTCTTTGATATTGTCAACGATGATCCGAAGGGCCAGCAGGTCATAAATTTCATTGAACTGCTTATTGCGCGCCGTCATCTTTTTATAAATGCTGTAAATGTGCTTCGGCCGGCCGGAAATGTCGCTCTCAATGCCCATTTCGGACAATTTTTCATTCACGGTGGAGATAACATCCTCAATGTACTTCTCCCGCTCCGCCCGCTTCTTCTGCATCAAATTCACAATCCGGTAGTACTGCTGCGGATTCAAATAGCGGAGAGCCGTATCTTCCATTTCCCACTTTATAGTAGAAATACCAAGCCTGTGCGCAATCGGACAAAAGATCTCCAATGTTTCGTCGGCTATTCGCCGCTGCGCTTCCTCGGATTGGTGCTTCAATGTACGCATATTATGTAGGCGATCGGCCAGTTTGATCAGAATTACCCGGATATCCTGGGCCATCGCTACAAACATTTTGCGGTAATTTTCGTTTTGATGCTCTTCCTTGCTTTTGAACTTGATTTTTTCCAGTTTTGTTAAGCCGTCCACAAGCATAGCGCAGGTTTTGCCGAATTTCTCCTCAACCGTCTCCAAAGAAACCGTCGTGTCCTCTACTACATCGTGGAGCAGCGCGGCGATAATCGATGTCGTGTCCATTTGCATGTTGACCAATATTTCGGCAACCGCAAGCGGATGCAAGATATAAGGCTCCCCTGATTTGCGAACTTGGCCCGAATGAGCCTGTTCAGCGAACTCGTAGGCTTCCCTAATCCGCTTCAGATCATTTTCTTTTACATAGCCGGCCGCCTTCTCAAGAAGCTGCTCTATCCCCATTCGTTTATCCATTCCCTTAAATCGATTTTAATTCATTATGCCTTCCCGACAGGCACTACGTCAACTTATTTGCGATATTTCGACATATTTTGCCGCCTCTTCGACGAATTGGTGAGTACACCGAATTATTCCATCGGTTTACAGCTTCCTGAGGGCTTCCTTAATCAGCTCACGACGCTCCTGAATGTAGCTGCGGATCAATTGACGTTCCCCGTCAAATACGGAGAGTGACCACTTTCGTCCCGAATCCTTATATATTTGTGGGGCAATGCTTTGCGTCATTTTCAAGACAACCGGGTCGATTTTTTTTACGGTAAAATGGGTTTTCAAAATGCTCCGCAGCAGGCTTTTATAACGAAGCCTTATCTTTTTATTGGAAAGCAGCTTCTTGGTCAGCTCATTGTAGCCTGTTACGCGAACCAGGTCGCTCCCGCACTTCTTGCCGTAGCAGTTACGCCCCCAGGTACCTTCATAATCCCAGGGAATCATCCGATACTTTTTCCTCGTTTTGTGACGGTAAATCGCATAGTTCTGATCAAACCCGTCGTAATTGCCCGTAAAAACGGCGCCCGCCAGCCATTTCAAATAATTGTCGATATCCAGCTCTTGCATCAAGTATCGGCTTAATTGGGGTTCTTTAAGCGTATTCAGCCGTAAAATAAACGCCTTCCACTCGTTACGGTCTGCCTGCCGCCCCATCATCTGCTCGTATCCCTTGAACAAGGAGGATTTCTTGCGCTGCGATTCCGGCCCAAGCAAACTGAAGTTGGCATAATCATTGACCGCATAGAACAGCGATTGAACAGCAATCCCTCTGCGCCTGAAAAAATACCGGTCTACTCCCTCTATTTCCAGGTAGACGCCGAGGCTTTGATCGTTAAGCTTCAGTACACAATGCCTCGTTTTGGGGCTCGGAACACCGATCCATCCGAAGAATTGAAACGACAACGCATTCCTTATCATGGAAGGATCATCGTATTCTGCATTATAATGATACGTTTTTCCGTTCCTTACGATTTCATAGGAGCGTTTGGGATAGTTTCGCGTATGGCCTCCACGGTACCTCAGTTGAATGGGCTCTCTTTTTCCTCCACTTATCATATAAGCTTTGACAAAAGTATCACTCCACACGTCTTTTTCCAGCGCTGTCTGTTCATGCTCGCCAATCACAATATTTCGAGTGGGAAGCTCCATTGGCTCAACCGCCTTTCTAGGACAAAGATAGACCGCTTCGCCGTCCTGCAGGATTGACGCTGGCCAACCAGCCTCAGGACGGGCGCGTTTGTCTTGGTTGATGCGAGGCGGCAATAACCGGAACCCTCTTATGAACCAAGAAAAAAGCCTATCAAATGGATTGATAGACTTTTTATAGGTAATTCACTGTATGCGGTTATCTACATGAGGGCCACGGCATCTGTTCCCATGCCTGAAATTAGCACTCCTGGCCTGCACCGGGACTGCTTTGATTGCCTCTTGTGCTGTTGTTACCACGAGTGCTGTGGTTGCCACGTGTACTGTGGTTGCCACGTGTACTGTGGTTGCCTCTTGTACTGTGGTTGCCACGAGTACTATGGTTGCCTCTTGTACTGTGGTTGCCGCGAGTACGGTTGCTTTTATGGCCACTGCGATTGCCCGGGCTTACTCCGATCGGACTTACTGCTCCAGGTCCCATTCTTCCGGGACTTACTTGACTACGATTGCCTCTGCTTCCACCGCTGCGGTTGCCTCTGCTTCCGCCACTGCGCTTACCTCTGCTTCCCCCGCTGCGATTTCCACTTCTATTACCTTTGCTTTTTCCCATCGCCATTCAAACTACCTCCTATATTTGAGATAGTTCAGTCTATGAAGAGAGAAAAAGAGATGTGCTAGACCATGGTTCATAGATTCGGAAATATATTAATATCCCTATGATTACAACTCTATAACCCTCTTATAGATAGATGTGGAATTTATGGAGTATGGATGCTAGACCAGTACCAATCCTTACCGGATACATATATATAAATTATGAATTCCCTATCATGACAAACGGAAGGAGGTTGCTGCCAATGAAATAGACAACTAGATGGGCAGCAATGCAAGTAGAAGCAGTGACAAGCAGGCAACCAAAAAATTTATAGAATCCGAGAGGGGAATGTTCTATGTATTACTATCATCATTACCAACCACAAACTCAAACAACGAACACTCAAAATAGCAATCAAAGCCCGTTGACTAGCTTGGTAGGAACTGAAGTTAAAATTAACCGCGGCGGTCCTGAATCCGTGACTGGAGTTTTACTCTCTGTGCAATCCGACTTCATTGTAGTTAAAACAAAAGATTCCATTGTTTACATCAGCACTTCCCATATTAAAAGCATCAGCGAGATCGATTCCAACAAAAGCAACCGTTCCGGAATGTCTGTAAAATTCATCACGGCAAACAGCTTCACTGCACTGTTTCAAAAGCTTAACCACCATTTCGTACAAATTAACCGCGGCGGCCCTGAGAAAATCGAAGGCTTCGTAGCCGACAGCACGCAAGACTATTTACTGCTCTTGGTTAACAAGGAATTGGTGCGCGTTCCGATTTCCCACATTAAAACCGTCAATGTGATCGGGAAAACCTCCAACAACAAAAATAACAATAAAAGCAGCTCCTCCGGAAACAAAAGCAAGTCCAATGGCAACAAATCGGGAAATAAATCCGGTAACAAGTCTGGTAACAAATCAGGCAATAAATCAGGCAGTAAATCGGGCAACAAGTCGAGACGCTAAACGGCACATCTTCTTCTACCTATGTGCTCGAAGCAAATGGACATGCACCTAGAAGTCGTCTGGGCCTTATCGTTCTCCCCAATGAGACTGAGGCGATTCTCCAGTCCCTTTCGAGATCATAGCAATTCTCAACCGTCTGATCTTATGACGGTTGTTTTTCTAATCGGGCAAGCCTGCTATATTCCTTCTTCATTCCCGGGCAAGGGGGGTTAGTTCAACCAACCGCTCCCTTGTCCGGAACACTGGATATGTCTTTCAAGATTGGAGGTGCTCTAATGTTAGCAATGAAGGCATTAATCGGGAAACAGGTTGAACTAACCATCTCCGGCATCAAAACCAAGATTCAGGGTAAGCTCATTGACCTTGGAAGTGATATTATTGTTTTGCATAACGGCAAAAAGTTTCTTTACATTCCTTTGCTGCATCTCCAGCAGTTAGCTCTCGCAGAAGAAACTGCATTGGATTATGACAACTCCATCATCCATCCGGAGCCTCCGTTTGAGAACCAAACCGACATCTCCTACCGGAAAATACTCATGAATGCAAAAGGTGTTTTTAGTGAAATTTACACAAGCGGCAATCAATCGATCCATGGGTATGTCACAAGCATTATGAATGATTTTTTTGTCTTCTATTCTCCTGTTTTCCATGCGGTGTATATTCCTATGCAGCATTTAAAATACATGATTCCTTATGATTCCAATGTAACTCCCTACTCCTTGACGCAGGAGCGTTTTCCTCTGAGCCCCACCACTGTCACGCTGGCCCGAACTTTCGATCAGCAGCTAAAAAAGCTGGAGGGCCAATTCGTTATTCTTGATTTGGGAGAGCACCCAAACAAAATTGGGCAGCTGAAATCCATACAAAACAGTTTAATTGAGCTGATTGCAGCCGACGGGGAAACGGTTTTCCTTCATCTGGACCATATTAAAACCGTTCACCTGCCTTAAGCATCATTCAACGGGTCCAAGTCAATGAATGGTGCAAATGGTGCCTGTCCTAAAAATGGGTCCATGTAGGCAAAAAAAGGACGCTGATTCCTTATCGGATTCAGCGTCCTTTTTATTTTCCTAGTATTGTACCAGAGAAATAATATCGATGTTGCCCAGCTTCTCGCGTCCATTCAATTCATCCAGTTCAATCAGAAATGCAGCGCCGACGACTTCGCCGCCAAGCTGCTTAACCAAGTTGATCGAGGTTGCAATCGTTCCCCCTGTAGCCAGCAAATCGTCTGCAATCAACACTTTTTGACCGGGCTTTATTGCATCTTTGTGCATGGCCAGTTTATCTTTGCCGTATTCAAGCGCATAGTCTGCCTCGATCGTTTCTCCAGGCAGCTTGCCGCTTTTGCGGATCGGAATAAAACCAATCCCAAGCTCAACGGCAAGCGGAGCTCCGATAACAAAGCCGCGCGCCTCAGGGCCGGCGATCACATCAATCTCCTTGTCTCTCAGCTGGCGTGCCAGTTCCTGGATGACCTGTTTATACACAGTACCATCCTGCAATAAAGTTGTGATATCTTTAAAGCTGATGCCTGGCTGAGGAAAATCCTCAATGACACGGATATACGATTTGAAATTCATACAATTCCCTCCAATAATTTGAGATGCGTGTTCGGATCGGCGGCCCGTATGAGCCATTCATGCAATTGCTGCGCACTGGAGTACAGCAGTACCTGCTCAACTTCCATGTTTTGTTGGCGTTTCTGATATTGTCGGGAAGCAGCCAGATCTTTTTTGGCCGGCTGCGGAATGGCTGTAATGCCTGCACTCGTTTGTTGAATAAAGCCCAATTCGATAAACACATCCAACATGAACTGTACCAGGGAAGCAGATAGCCCTGAGCGTCTGGAAATCGCATCCACCAGCGTGGCTTTGGCCAATGTTCGCCCCCCCTGCTGCTGTACCGCGCCATATACCTTCTTGAACATGTCCCTGCTTGGCAAGGAGCTTTCGTTTCCGCCGCTATGCGACCCGAATAGCGCGTACCATCGCTGGACTTGGCTTGCCTGCTCTACCGCCTGCTTCAAAGCCGCAAGCGTCGGAGGCAGATCGTACAATACAAGGTCCGTCCCGTTTGTCCAAGGAGCAGATTCGGCCAGCTTGTTCAGAGGTATAAAACGATCCTCCAGCACCGGGTCCAGCTCCCATATCGGGTAAGAGTCCATTAGCTGCTGATGGGTTCGGATCTCTTTGGCATGAAAAACGACAAGGTGCGGAACCATCGGCGCTTCTCCCCCACGTCCAAGCAGTCTTAAACGCTCTGTAAGCTCTTTAAGCTTTCCTTCAATGTTAGATGCCCCCCGCCAGTCAAAAAGCTGAATATGAGGAATACGGACATCCTGGAGGATCATCTGCGGCTTGCGTACGCCATTCCATTCATTCACTGACAGCTCACCCAAAACATCAATCTCAGCCGTAGACGAGATCCAGGGAACGATGGCTCCTTTATTGAACCCGATCGAATCCAGCGCAGCCGACGTTTCAGCCTCCGGCTGAACCAAAGTCATTTTAACATGCTGCTGCTCTTTTCCGATCATCCTAAGCTCCTGATAGCGTACGCTCGGAATTACGAAGCGCGGGGTCGGATTTCCCATGCCGAATGGACTGAGCTGCTCAAGCTGACGGATCGTTTCAATACCGACTTCTTCCAGCTTGCTGACGACATCGGCTTGAATGAGCGGAGAATAATCTTCCGGCCGAAGCCATTCCTCAGCAAGAAGGTTCAGCCGCCGTTCAAGCTCCGGCAAATGGCCCGCATCCAATGTCATTCCGGCAGCAGCCTGATGCCCGCCGTAATGATCCATGAGATCCTGGCAATGGGTCAAAGCCTGGTACATATCAAAACCGGCAATGGAACGGGCGGAGCCTTTGGCCATGCCGGATTCTTTATCTATTCCCAGTATGATCGTCGGGCGGTATACCTTATCCACCAGCTTGGAGGCCACGATACCTATAACCCCCACATTCCATTGCTCCTGAGCCAGAACAATAACCTTGGGCAGTTCACCTAACTGCTCTATCCTTTCCTCGAGCAAAGCTGCGGCTTCCTTGGTCATCTCTTCCACGATCCGCTGTCTTTCTTTATTTAACATATCAAGATCGTTGGCCATCTGTTCTGCTGCCGCGTGATCCTCGGAAATAAGCAGACGAACCGCAGCATCCGCATCGTCCAGCCGACCACTGGCATTTATTCTTGGTGCAAGCGCGAAGCCGATGTGCGTTGCATTCACATCCTTGACTGCAATCCCGGCCACATCCAGCAGTGCCCGTATGCCTTTGTTCGACGTAGACTTCATGCGTTCAATACCTTGTCTCACGATGACGCGATTCTCATCCAGCAGGGGCATAAGATCTGCAACGGTGCCGATGGCTGCGAATTCCAGCAGCTCTTCCGGCCATCGCTGAAGCAGCGCCTGCGCGAGCTTCAAAGCTACGCCCACACCTGCCAGTTGTTTGAACGGATAAGGACATCCGGGCTTCTTCGGATTAATAATTGCTAGGGCCGCAGGCAGCCGTTCCGGCGGCTCATGGTGATCCGTCACGATGACGTCGATGCCGAGATCATGGGCATACTGGATTTCATCCACAGCGCTAATCCCGGTATCTACCGTTATGATGAGCTGGACACCTTGTTGATGCGCCATATCCATGGCCGGCTTGTTCAGGCCATAGCCTTCATGAACTCGATGGGGGATGTAATAATCGAAGTTAGCGTTTAGCTGTCTCAGCAAATGAACCATGAGTGTCGTACTGCTAACCCCATCGGCATCATAATCTCCATAAACGCGAATTTTGTGCTCCTGTCGAAGTGCTTCTTGGATCCGAGCTACCGCTTGATCCATACCATCTAAAAGGAACGGATCGTGTACCAGATCCGTTCCTCCAAATAAGAAAGCTGCCGCATGCTCTTTGTCCGTGATACCCCTCACGACCAACAGTCGGGCTACGAGAGGAGTAATATGCAGCTCGTTCGATAATTCCTCCACCAGACGAGCATCCGCCTCGCTTATTTTCCATCTTGCCCGTGCTTGAAGCATGAGTAACCTCCATTTAATGCAATAAAGTAGGATAATGATCCGTGTCGGAATCCACATTATTCTTATATGGATATCCCGGATCATAAGGATTTACATGAATATGAACATCCGATACATGATGAAATCGTTTCATCAGTGCTTGTTTGGCCAGTCGTGCAATCTCGTGTCCTTCCTGAATGGAGATTCGCGGGTTAACACTGATTTTAACATCCACCAATACGTAATGACCGTGCTCTCTTGCCCGCAGCTCATCCACTGCAATGACACCTTTAATGGTCTGAACTGTCTGAATCAATGCTCTGGCGTCCTCTTCTTGCAATAAATGCTCCATATGATTATGTATGGATTGCGTAACCAGGCGATAGCCCATTCGAAGCACCAATACGGCGATGAACACACCGGCCAGCGGATCGAGATAATAAAGATAAGTATAACCTGAATAATTCCCTAATATGGCCCCCAGCACGCCGAAAAAGGCAGCAATGGAAGCATACATATCCGAACGCCGCTCCCATGCATAAGCCAAAACCTGTTGGCTGGAAAGCTGCTTCCTCAGCCTGTATTTATATTGAAAAATGACCTCTTTAATAACAATGGATATCGCAATGGCAAGTAGAGCAGTCGCCTTAGGGGCAGCATCTACACCATGATAAATCGCCTTTGCGGAATGAATAGCAATCTCGCATCCGATGGCAAGCAGCAAAACCGATAAGAAAATCGTAGTCAACGTTTCGGATTTGGTCTGACCATGGGCGCGATCTTCATCCGAAGACAGCCTAGCGTTACGAAGACGGGCAAGCACGGCAAAAGAACCCGCTGCGTCTGAAGCCGAATGGAGCGCGTCCGCAATGAGCGCTTTACTTCCGGAGAAGTAACCCACTCCCCCCTTCAAGACCGCAAGTCCAAGATTGCCGATAATTCCGATCCAAGCGCCTGTTTCGGCTTTTTGCACACGTTCCTCAGTCATGGGGCCACTCCTTAAGTGAATTGATAGAAAGGCCGCGGAAATAAATATTTACGCGGCCAGCTATTATTCTTTTACTGCAGCAGCCCTGGTTTTAGAACCTAGCGACTTATTCTTTAGCAGATAGTACAGAGGGCTGGCGATACAAATAGAGGAGTACGCCCCTGAAGTCAAACCAATTATCTTGGCAAGAGCGAACAGCTTAATCGATTCACTGCCGAAAATAAACAAGCACAGAGCGGCGACCAGGACAACCACGACCGTATTGATATTTCTGGCCATCGTTTGCCAAATACTGTTGTTCAGCATGTTAGACAAATCTTCCGATGTTTTCAGCCGTGTAAACCGGAGATTCTCCCTGACACGGTCAAAAATAACAATTTTATCGTTGATGGAATAACCGATCGTTGTCAGTACCGCAGCAACAAAGGGCAGGTTTACTTCGAACCGGCAAATCGCGAATACCGCAATAACAACAAATGCGTCATGCAATATGGCAATAATCGCAGCAATAGCAAACCGCCACTCAAATCGGATACTTACATAAATACAGATGGCAACACTCGCAATAGCGACAGCAATCATTGCTTTAAACCCTAATTCACGGGCGATATCCGGCGAAACGGTATTCACTTCCTGGGAAACTTTATCACCGAAGGCCGCTTTCATGCCTGTATTGATCTTTTTCACATCAGCCTCGGACAGAATCGTATCGTAACGAGCCGAAATATGGTCGTTATTCCCACTGATGGAAACGACGGAAGGCTTCAAGCCAATGCTTTCAAAGGTTTGGTCCACCTTTTCTCTGGTTACCGTCTGTCCCGCATTAATATCAAGAGAGGTTCCTGCTTTAAAGTCTACGCCGTAATTTAAACCGAAAGCAACAAGCACGATCAAACCGATCAGCAAAATGGCGATGGAGGCGCCGAAAAACTTGTTGCGGTTTTTCATGAAGTCAAAATGATTCTTATAGTCCACGGATTTCCGCCTCCTTTACACCGTAGAGAGACGGCTTATTGAACTTACCGCTCTTGATCAGCATGTGGATGAGCAGACGAGAGAAGAATACATTCGTCAATACGCTCAAAATAATACTCATAATTGTCGTTAAAGCAAAGCCTCTGATGGCTCCGTTCCCAACATAAAAAAGAACAACACCTGAGATCAGGTTCGTAATATTCGCATCCATGATCGTACGGAAGGAATGCTTGGAGCCTGATTTCAATGAGGAAAGCAAGCTTTTCCCGCTGCGGATCTCTTCTTTAATCCGTTCATACGTAATGATGTTGGCATCGACAGCCATACCAATCCCGAGTACGAAGGCTGCAATCCCCGGAAGCGTTAAAGTGGCGTTCATCCAATCAAATACGGCCAAGAGCAGCCATACATAGGTAATAAGCGTTACTGCCGCCACCAAGCCGGGCAGTCTGTAGAAGATAACCATAAAGAGCAAGATTAGTATCGAGCCGATTAAGCCCGCTTTCACCGTTTGCTGCAAGGACAGTTGACCCAGCGAGGCTCCTACGACCTGAGAATATTTCTCGGTTAGTTTCAACGGCAGGGCGCCCAGATTAATCGTATCTGCCAATTCCTTGGCTTCCTCGTACGTATAGTTACCGGAGATCGTAGCTGCTCCGTCCGACAGTACACTTTGAACGGTAGGTGCGGAAAGCTGACGCTCGTCCAAATAAATAGCAAGCGGTTTGCCGAGCAGCTTCTCAGTAACCTTCTTGAATTTATCCGCATCTTTTACTTTAATATTGATTTGGGCACGGTTCGATTGGTCAAAGCCGACCTTAGCCGCTCCCTCCACGAAATCGCTGCCGACCATTTCCTTCGTTCCATCGGGACCGCGGAAAGTAAGCTCTGCCGGCTCCTTCATGCTCTTGCGCACTTCTTCTTCATTCTGTACATCCGGCAGCCGAACGCGGATCCGGTCGGTCCCTTCTGTCGTTACCTCCGGCTCTGCAACACCGAGGGAGTCAGCACGCTTTTCCAAGCTGCGAGCCGTTTCTTTCAGGGCGTCTGACGTTACTGCCTTACCCGCCTCAATAGGCTCTGCAACGTACAGGATTTCAAACCCACCTTTTAAATCGAGCCCCAGCTTAATCTTGCTAACCAAGTGCGGGGTTGTGAATCCAGCGGCAACCAAAGTGATGACCACCACTAGAAAAAAGGCAACAATCCTTTTCATATAAAATACGATCTCCTTCCAGTCTCAATATGCCTATTATACCTACCTGCGAAAAACGAGTCAATTTGACAATTTTAGCAAGCGCAAAGCGGTTTTTAGCTTTTGGAAAAAAACAACCCTTCCATTATTTGAAAGGGTCGGTTTTATATATGCTCATGGTCATCCAATTCATAAAGCTTGTCACTTTCAAAGACAAAATATCGTTGACAATTTTATGCAGAGGAGGAACGCCTGTTTTACGATATTTATCGCTTACACATTCCCATATTTCCTGGCCTGTCACGTGCTCGTACCCGATCATACGGAATTCCTCGGCCTTGCTGTTGCATATACTCTCGATCATTTGATTCAGTTCCTCGTCGGATAATGGCTCTTCTGTTGCCTCCGGCTCCGAACGAACCGGCTCCTCCGATTCCTCCTGAGGCTCCAAGATATCGGCAATCCGTTCATCTTGCTCCATTCCATCATCTCCTGCCGCACAGCTTCTATCACTTACACATATTCGCTGTTCAAATGTCTTTTCCTCCCTTGCCGGGCAATTTGATAAAAATTGTGCATGCCCTGGGACAGGTTCAGCATATCCATTAAATAATCAAGGGGAGGAAGAAGGAATCCAAATGACGAAACAGTCGTTCATTCATGGCACGATGATATTGCTCGCAGCAGGCATTGTTAACCGAATTCTCGGCTTCATTCCCAGAATCACACTGCCGCGGCTCATTGGAGCAGAAGGTGTTGGCCTATACCAGATGGGGTACCCGTTTCTTATCGTTATTCTAACATTGATTACGGGCGGTCTGCCTATTGCAGTGGCCAAGCTGATCGCCGAAGCCGAAACGGAAGGCGACGAGAGCCGGGTACGCCGTATTTTCCGTATGGCGCTTGCTTTTTCCACGCTGGTAAGCGTCATTTTTTCCCTTATCAGCCTGCTCGGCGCCTCATGGATTACGAACCGTCTATTTACCGATTCCCGGGTGTACCTGACCTTTGTCTGTATGTCCCCGATCATTATTTTCGTCGGTATAGGTTCGGTATACAGGGGATATTTTCAAGGTAGGCAAAATATGATTCCCACCGCCTTGTCCCAGGTCGTTGAAACGGTGGTGCGTATTTTTACCGTTCTGATATTTGCTTATATGATGCTTCCCTACGGAATTGAATACGCAGCGGCTGGAGCTATGATCGGTGTTCTGATCGGGGAAATTTGTGCCGTACTGGTCTTGTTTATCTCTTACCGGCGGAGCAGGCGCAACGCGCCAAGCCTCCCCCTTGCCAAAATAGGCTCCCGGCTGATCGGACGATGGGCTGAGCTCAAGCACCTGCTTCGTCTGGCTGTACCAATTACAGGAAGCAAGCTGGTAGGGTCCTGCTCTTATTTTTTTGAATCGATCCTGATCGTTCAAAGCCTGGCCATCGCGGGGGTGTCTGCCAAGCTCGCGACAGCCCAGTACGGCGCGCTTCAAGGAATGATCATGCCCATTCTGCTGCTGCCAAGCGCACTGACGTATTCCTTATCGGTTTCTTTGATTCCTTCCCTATCCGAAGCGGCTGCCCAAGGTGACATGAAGACCATCCATGCAAGGCTGCACCAATCCCTAAAGCTGGCTTTGGTAACAGGGGCTCCTTTTGCCATGCTCATGTTCGTTCTTGCTGAGCCGCTCTGCCACTATATGTATGGGAATGCACAAATTGCCCCTATGCTGAAAATGATGGCTCCTGTGGCATTATTTATATACTGCCAAGCTCCCCTTCAGGCGACCTTGCAGGCTATGGACCGTCCCGGCAGCGCTCTTGTGAATACCTTGACCGGGTCCGTAGCAAAGCTGGCTCTCATCGTGTGGCTGGCCAGTAAGCCGGAATTCGGTATTCTCGGGGCGATTCTGGCAATCAATATCAATATTGTGCTGGTTACGGTTTTGCATTGGCGCAGTGTGGTCAAGCTTCTGAAGTTTCGGATGCATGGTACGGATATTGCCAAGGTAGGCGTGGCTGTTATGATTTCAGGATGGATCAGCTTCGGTATCATGCAAATCGAATGGTGGGACAGCGGAGTCGTGCGCTTTGTATCGGCGTGTGCCGCAGGCATGCTTTTCTATTTGGTCTGCTCGATATGGCTAAGACTGATCCAGCGCAGCGATCTGCTGCGGGTGATATGGCTTAGCAAAAAGTTCGTCAAGTAAGCTTCACCTTTTGCGGTCAATAAACCATTTTCCCCGATGATCAATGGTACAGAAGAACACCTCTTTAAAGTCTCGTATCCCCTTGGATTGCAGCTGGCTTTTCAGCCAAAATCGTGTCTTGCCAAGCTTCTCCAAGCTCTCATCCTGTACTTTCCCATCCATGATCAAAGGAAGCGGCAGCCCTTCATAACGGAATTTAACCTGCTGCCCTTCCTGCAGCTTTTTCTCCTCGGCTTTCTTTTCCACGACGGTCAGCTTGCCAGAGGGCTCCAATATAGCAAATTCCACGTCGGCTACGTTCGTCACCTTGCTTTGGCGCAGCTGCAGCAGCAGATCATCCAGGTTATACCTGTGCTGCTTCATCACTTTCCGGTCAAGCTGTCCGTTCTGGATAATATAAGCGGGCTTCCCCTCAAAAAGTCGCCGAAGCTTCTCGCTTTTCAGCGATACAAAAGCAATAAGTATTTGAATGCCGACCAGCGTAAACATAGGGAGAACCCCTTCCAGAAGCGGCTTTCTCATGTCTTCCAGTACAAAAACTGCGATCTCCGCAATCATAATTGAAATGACCAAATCAAAGATGGACAGCTTCCCGATCTCCCGCTTCCCCATAATACGCATGGTCAGAAAGACAATGAAATATACAAGCACTGTGCGAAAAAAAAGGGTCAACATATCCGTGGGCTCCTTCCTCAACCTGAGTACAGGGCTTATTTCCATGGATATTTTGACCTCAGTACAGCAATGTCATGCAGCACGGACGTTTACGAATTGTTGGCAAAACATAGGATAGCCCGCTACAGCACAAAGACTAGATTACAACCAAACCAGGAGTACGTAAGCACTGGCCCTCAGAAGAGATAACAATGTATTCAGCCCGCCGATTTTCATAAAAGAACAACCTGTACTATTTTTATGTACGTGCCCATACAATGATGATAGAAGAGTTTGTGACAAAGGAGGAACCGGCGCCATGAAACAATCCCCTTTATTTTCAGGGTTAATGTACTCCATGATTTTTATGCTGATCGGAACGGTCATGACTTCCATGCTCATGCTTATCACAAGCCTGCAGGAAAGCTCGCTATTCGGCTATACGATGTCCATTCATGGGATTGCTATGTTTATCGGAGGCATTGTATCGGGGAAACGGAGCAGCAGTAAAGGGTGGTATCACGGCGGTTTTCTAGGTATCGTGTACACGCTTGTCATCTGGCTGATCGGCTTCCTGGCTTATGATGCGGGCATCACGAAGGAAACTCTCTATTTATTGCTGCTCTCTTTTGCCGCTGGCGCACTGGGAGGTATGATCGGGGTTAATGTCAAAAAGTAAGGGAGGCTCGCATCATATGTCACCTCCCCCCCGCCAAACAAAAAATGCGAGCCCCTTAATCGGGAAGGCTCGCATTTGCTGTCATTACTTTTTCTCGTCGCCGGCTCCGGTACTTGATACCGCATTTACCGCGGAACGCTCGAACGTAAGCTTGGTCACATCGTTTACACGCAAAATGACCGTGTCATCCGTGATCTCCAGAATCGTTCCATGAAGTCCACCGATGGTTACGACTTTATCGCCTTTTTTCAAATTACCCAGCATCATTGTGCGTGTTTTTTGACGTTTTTGCTGGGGACGAATCAATAAGAAATACAGGACGACGAACATTAAGACCAACGGACCGTATGTAATTAAATAACCTTCTAACCCCTGCGCTTGAGCAGGTGCATCAGCTGCTAACCACATCGAAATCCCCCCTTTCCCTATACTATACGTTTAAAATCCTTTTCCGTTTTCATCTAAACCGTACTTTTCAAAAAAAACATTACGGAAATCCAACAGCCGGTCCTCTTGTATCGCCTGTCGCACCTGACGCATCAACTCCAGCAAGAAGTGAAGGTTGTGGTAAGTGGTCAGACGGATCCCAAAAGTCTCATCCGCTTTGAGCAAATGCCGGATATACGCGCGGGAATAATTTTTGCACGTGTAGCAGGAGCATTCCGGATCCAATGGGCCAAAATCTTCAGCATATTTGGCGTTACGGATGACAAGACGTCCAGAGCTCGTCATACAGGTACCGTTACGTGCGATGCGCGTTGGAAGCACGCAGTCGAACATATCAATCCCGCGGATGGCTCCTTCTACCAAAGCATCAGGAGAACCTACCCCCATCAAATAGCGAGGCTTGTTAAAAGGCATTAAAGGGACGGTATACTCCAGCACTTCATACATCAAATGCTTTGGCTCGCCCACGCTTAATCCCCCAATAGCATACCCCGGGAAATCCATGGAAGTCAACTCAGCGGCGCTCTGTTTACGCAAATCCTCGTACATTCCGCCCTGAATAATTGCAAACAAGGCTTGCTCCTTCGGACGGGAATGGCTTTGCAGGCATCGCTCAGCCCATCGGGTTGTACGCTCGAGCGATTGTTTGGCATACGCGTGCTCCGCAGGGAACGGTGGGCACTCGTCGAAAGCCATCATAATATCCGAACCAAGCGCATTCTGAATTTCCATCGCCTTCTCCGGCGATAGAAACAGCTTGTCCCCGTTCAGATGCGATTTGAAGGCAACGCCTTCCTCGCTGATTTTGCGCATATCGCTGAGGCTGAATACTTGAAAACCGCCGCTGTCGGTAAGGATCGGGCGATCCCAATTCATAAAACGGTGGAGTCCCCCCGCTTGCTTCACAATCTCATGTCCGGGACGCAAAAACAAATGGTAGGTGTTGCTCAAAATAATGTGGGCATCCATTGCTTTCAGCTCTTCAGGACTCATCGTTTTCACAGTCGCTTGCGTTCCCACCGGCATAAAGGCGGGCGTTTCAATAACGCCGTGGGGCGTATGGACCCGTCCCAAGCGGGCTCCGGATTGTTTGCATGTTTTGATGTGTTCATATGTCACTGCAGGCATGTTCGTCACTTCTTTCTATAATTACCTCTACTAATAAATAAACATCGCATCGCCGAAGCTGAAGAAACGATATTCCTGTTCGACCGCTTCCTTGTAAGCCGCCATAATCCGCTCTCTGCCGGCCAGCGCACTGATCAGCATCAGCAGTGTGGATTTAGGCAGATGGAAATTCGTCAACAGCGCATCCA
This sequence comes from Paenibacillus rigui, assembly GCF_002234615.1. Lineage (GTDB taxonomy): Bacteria > Bacillota > Bacilli > Paenibacillales > NBRC-103111 > Paenibacillus_S > Paenibacillus_S rigui. The sequence goes on from NZ_NMQW01000012.1 coordinate 149,777, forward strand.
CGATCTTTAATTCGACCCCGGGATAAATAAAAATATCCGTCCACCCGCTGCAGGCCGTAAGCTGACCCGGCTGTGTACTCACACGAATAGCGGTTTCCAGCGTTCTCGCCGACGTTGTGCCTACCGCAACCACCCGGTGGCCGCCGGCCTTGGCCGCATTGATCCGATCGGCAGCCTCTGCACTGACCTCATAGTACTCCTCGTGCATCGTATGGGATTCTACATGGTCCACTGCGACAGGACGGAACGTCCCCAGACCGACATGCAGTGTAATATAGGCTAATTGTATACCCTTTTGTTCCAGCCTATGCAAAAATGACTTCGTAAAATGCAGGCCAGCCGTCGGGGCAGCTGCCGAGCCTTCATGCTTTGCATAAACGGTCTGATACCTTTCCCGTTCCGGCAGCTGTTCTTTAATATAGGGAGGCAGCGGCATATGCCCCAGCCGGTCCAACAGCTCGTTGAAGATGCCTTCATAAGAGAAGCGCAGCACCCGGCTGCCCATCTCCCGTTCTTCCTCCACCGTTGCCGTAAGCAATGGCTTGGAGCCCTCGCCCTGCTCCTCGGCTCCGAAGGCAATGACAGAGCCGGCTTTCAGCCTCTTGCCCGGTCGAACCAGCGCTTCCCAGCGATCGCCTTCGAGCTGCTTCAGCAGCAGGACCTCCGCTTTGGCTCCGGTATCCGCCTTCACGCCAAAAAGCCGGGCTGGCAGCACCCGTGTATCGTTCAACACGAGTACATCCCCGGCTTCCAAATAATCGATTAACGACTCAAACGTCTGATGGCGGATCGCTCCCGTTTCTTTGTTCAAGGTCAAGAGCCTGGAAGCGGTACGATCCTTCAAAGGGGTTTGTGCAATCAATCTTTCCGGTAATTCATAGTCGAACCATTCTACTTGCATATCGGCTTCATTCCTTGATTATCGAGACTCCTACATAGTAGGTCTGCAGTATTTTTTTGTAATCATAGCCAAGCTCCGCATAGCCTTTAGCACCCCATTGCGACATCCCGAGACCGTGCCCAAAGCCGGTCCCTTTGAAAATAAATGTCGATTCCTTATCGGTTGCCCGCACCTGGCCGCTTCCGTTCAGAACGAACATTTGCGAGCCTGACACCGGCTCCGCCGTTGAAGCTGAGCTTCCGTTCAAGTACACGACAGGCATGGCAGGTGATTGGCTGCGAACCGTTCCGTTCGCTCCCAATATAGTATACCTTCCCGTTTCTTCAATATCAAACCGGGTACTGGGCAAGCTGTTGAATAACGTCCGGAGAGCATCCGGATAAGAGGTTTTCACTACTTGTCCGTTCGCCTTTACCTGTATGGCGCGACCGGAAGGTCCGCGCTCCGAGACTTCCAAATGATCGATCGCTCCGGCAATCGGCTGAGCCAGCGCGCCATTGATTTTGTCCTTGAGCTTGTCGCCCTCATAGGGACCGCGAATCCAGGAGTAGGCGTTCGATTCGACCGCCTGGTCGAAAACGACGAATCGGTCCCCAATATCCACCTTAAACAATGCGGGGTTCCCTGAATTGTCCACGTAAGGAGCGGAACGTACACTGACCCCCGTGTCTGTTGCTTCATAATACGGCAAACCCGCCGCATTCTTCTTCCCCGTATCCCGCGCATAATTGGAATGAATATACCCCATATTGCCGTTAGGCAGCACAATACGGTACCACACCGCTTTGCCTTTCTCAGCGCCCTCATCCGGCGTGGCCACGCTCTTCAAGTAATCGACCTTATTTCCCCAAACCTCGGAAGAATCGGCGGTTAACCCTCCGGCATTCGAATAAAACAGGGGCGAAATCAATCCGCCTTGATCGGCCAGCACTTCACCCTCGGTTCCTTGCACCGCATCGGAAGCCGAAGCGAACTCCACTGCAGCCCCCTTGTAGGCCTGATCCAGCGTCGTGTCCGTCACATGGGCAATTTGATATTTCACACCCTGTTTCAATGCATACGTACGCGCAGCCACGGCTTGTGCTTTCAAAGCTTCGAGAGGCCAGTCCTTACTGAGCTCGGAGCTGACCACCGAGACCAAATATTGCTCGAATGGAAGCTCGTTAATAACCGCCAGCTTCCCGTTCAGCTGGGACAGCTCTATCGAACCCCGGTAGCTCCTCGCGGAGCGTTCCTCCACTTTGATTGTGGAGCCCGCCTTCGACGACACCGTCAGCTTACCGCTGCCGCCTCCTCCCAGCATCAGCTGGGTTTGTTCCACGATCCCAACCGCAGCTTTATCGAGCGCCTTGCGCTTGAGGGCATACGTTTGGGCAGCGTCCACAGGCTGCAGCGCGACCGATGGCAGAGCAGCGTTTATTTGCTGCTTGGCTGCACTCAGCTCTGCTGCATCGGAGGCTGAAGAGGTCAGCACGGCATAGGCTGTACCATCTGCCGTCTCCAGATAGGCCACATCCGCTTCAAAGCCGGCTTGGCTAATGACCACAGCTTGTGCGGCAGCGGCGTCCTCCGAGGCGAATACGCCGGCATTCCAATGCAACGGTCCGGTTACCCGAGGCGCAAAGCCCGCAATGGTATCCGCAGCGGATGTAACCATCGAAGCCTTCTTTACTGCGGCTGCAGCAGCTTCCTTCGTGGTATAAGGCCCGGACAATAATTGATAGACCGGCTTGCCTTGTCTATCCCTCTTCAAGATCAGACTATCTTCTTTGGCAGCTGTCAGCTTGGCAGCGGCAGCCTTGACTTGCGCCGCATCCGCGCTCTCGAGAAGCAGCGCCCGGTAAGCTTCCAGCGCTGCTTTCACCTGCTGATTGCCCGAAGTCAAAGCCAGAGCGGCTCCCGCTTTGCTCTTGCCCCCTGTAAAGCCGGCATCCAAGCCTTTATCGGAGGATAACGTAACCGCCGGTGTCGTATCGCTGTATTTTCCCGTCTCTATGAATAATGCTACTCTTATATTATCGACCTTGGGTAAAGCAGCGGCATATACCGAAGTTGAAGGAAGCAGCGCGAACGCGGCTGCACCTGCAATGACACTGCCGAGGCATAAAGACCATGTCCAATGCTGTAAGGAACCCAAGGAAGGTCGCAGTTTCCCCATGTACGGCATTCCCCTCTCAAAGTTATAGGCATCCGGGCATCCGGGGTTCAAGCCTCCCCAGTTGCCTCGGCTAACGGTTATCAGGCACAGGAAGCCCTAGATGCTGATAGGCCAGGTGGGTAGCTACGCGCCCACGCGGGGTGCGCTGCAGAAATCCGATTTGCAGCAAGTAAGGCTCGTATACATCCTCGATCGTCTGGCTTTCCTCGCCAATGGTCGCGGCAATCGTATCCAGTCCGACCGGCCCCCCCTGGAAGCTCATAATGATCGCCCGCAGCATTTTATGGTCAATGTCGTCGAGACCCAAATGGTCCACCTGAATGCCCAGCAAAGCCTTACGGGCAATGTCCAGCGTAATGATCCCGTCCCCTTTGACCTGGGCGTAATCCCTTACGCGTTTCAGGAGGCGGTTGGCGATACGTGGCGTCCCGCGGGATCTTTTGCCAATTTCGTCAGAAGCGTCCCCGACAATTTGAACCTGCAAAATATCCGCCGTTCGGCTGACAATATAGGAAAGCTCATCCACGGTATAAAACTCCAGGCGGCTGACCACACCAAAACGGTCTCTTAACGGAGCGGACAGCAGTCCCACGCGTGTCGTCGCTCCGATGAGCGTAAACCTTGGCAAATCCAGACGGACCGAGCGCGCGCTCGGCCCCTTGCCAATGATGATATCCAATGCAAAATCCTCCATCGCCGGATAGAGGACTTCTTCAACGGTTCGGTGGAGGCGATGAATCTCATCGATAAACAGAACATCGCCCTCCTGCAAATTGGTCAAAATTGCGGCCAAATCGCCGGGACGTTCAATAGCCGGACCTGACGTCGTACGCAGGTTCACCCCGAGCTCGTTGGCGATAATGTTGGACAGCGTCGTCTTCCCTAACCCCGGCGGTCCATACAGCAGCACATGATCCAGTGCTTCTTTGCGCAATTTGGCCGCCTCGATATATATCTTCAGGTTTTCCTTTGCTTGCGATTGCCCGATATATTCAGCCAAATACCGCGGACGGAGACTAAGCTCCATCGTCTGCTCCTCCATCATCAGATGGGCAGAAATAATCCGGTCATCCATGGTGTTGTCCCCCTCTTAGCGCATCGACTGCTGGTACAGCGCCTGCAGCGCCAGCTTCATGACCGCATCAACCGTCTCGCCGCCAATCAGCTTCGGCTTAATCGCCTGCCCTGCACGGTCTGCCTCCGCCTCGGTATAGCCAAGCGCAAGCAGCGCAGCCTTCGCCTCGCTCCACGAATTGACTCCCTGCGGCGCCGCGAACAGATCGTCTCCGCCGTTAAAAGCGGACAGAGATTCCGTTGGAACGGAAATGCCGCCGAGCTTATCTTTCAAATCCAATACAATCCGCTGTGCTGTTTTACGTCCGATTCCCGGAAGCTTGGTCAAAAAATTAAGGTTCTCCTGCTGAATAGCCGCAGCGATAACCTCCGGCCGTCCGCCCCCTGCAAGGATGCCGATGGCTACCTTCGGTCCGATCCCGTTCACCTCAATCAGCAGACGAAACAACGATTGCTCCTCCCGATTGACAAAGCCGAACAGCAGGTGAGCATCCTCACGAACCTGATAATGTGTAAAAAGAGTCGTTTCCTCCCCCTCCTTCAAGGAAGCGGAATAAGGATTCGCACAATAAACACGATAGCCGACGCCTCTGACGTCCATGACGACAAAATCTATTTCCCTATGTACAATCGTTCCTCTTAAAAAGTCGATCATCGTTTGGTTACCTCGTTCATTTTTTGTTGAAGCGTCGAAGCATGGGCATGACATATGGCAATTGCCAGCGCATCGGCCACGTCATCTGGCTTGGGCGCCGCCGAAAGATGCAGCAGCATACGTACCATCTCCTGCACCTGCTTCTTTTCCGCCTTCCCGTAACCGACAACCGACTGCTTTACCTGCAGAGGCGTGTACTCCGCGATAGCAATGCCTTTCTGTACGGCAGCCAGCATGAGAACTCCCCTCGCTTGACCTACCGTAAAAGCGGTCGTTACATTGCGATTAAAAAACAATTTCTCAATCGCCACCGCATCCGGCTTATATTTGTCCAACAGCTGAACTGTCGCATCATAAACCATCTGCAGCCGTACTGCATTATCCGTATGCGCCTCGGTCTGAATACAGCCGTACTGTACCGGAACGAGCCGCGAGCCTTCCTTATCTATAAACCCGAAACCGACAATCGCTATGCCCGGGTCAATCCCCATAATACGCAACCGCTGCACTCTCCCATTCCAAAAGCGAACATATGTGTTCACCTGCCATTATAGCAGATATTGTCCCGTGTGACACGCCCTAAAAGACATAAATCCCTTAACATAGAAAAAAACGAACCCCGGCTTGGAGCCGAAAGTTCGTTTTCTGTTTACTTCATATCAGGCCGGGATTCGACAACAGCGAAATCAGCAAAGGTGGACAACACACTGTTATATTCGTCCAGATTATTGACAGGAATGCCACGGTACAGCTGCTTCACCGTCTCTTTCGGCAAACTGCTTTCCAAGTACTGGATATCGAGCTGAAAAAAGGTCCGAATCACCTGATTTCCCCCAGGCACACCTTCAAACAAAGATAGATTGCCGCTCGCATCCAAACCGAAATAGGCATTATTTTTGCATTGAGGCGACAAATCCTCGACCCTTTCCGTAAAATAAACTTGTCCGGCTTCGCCGAGTGTTACCGTCAACTCTGGATGCTCCTTGTGATATTGCAGCATTTGCTCAGATGTCAACATTCCGAGCAGCTGCAGCTCTTCGCCGCAAACATATGCCTTTTTCGAATAGGTCTCCTGCTGCCCAACGACCTGGCCGATGACCCTCCTTACTTCTTCCTCCGGCTGCTGCTGAACCGCCTGGGCTAATCCACGGCCAAACACCGACTGCTCTTTATCCTTCGACCACTCTGTAGAAAATGTCCCTTGATGCAAGAGGGTCAACGCGATCATGGGAAGTCCCGCAACAACGAGCACACACGCCAAAGTGATCCAGCGACGCTTCCAACGCAGCTTTTTTTTAATTTTGTTTAGCAAGTTGAGAAGAATCATCCGCATCCCCTTCAATTCTTTTTTTACCATTTTCTCCATCTGCTAGTCTCTTTATACGAATGTGCGCGTTGAGGACTGCGAATGCCTCTTTGTCAGCAGCAAAAAACCGGGAGCGCGAGCTCCCGGCTGAATCCGGCAATCTTTAGACAATGACACGTGTTAGACGTTAATCCACGGCGAACGTTTCGCTTTGGGTTTGGAAGCCGCGACGCGGCTGCTTGTTTTCTGGGAAGAACGGGTGTTGCTTGCTGCCGCGCGATTTTTTTTGTTGCTGCCTGAAGATTGGAACGCTTCTTTGTCCGAAGAGGAACGGGAGACGGAATCCAACGATACCCGTTCTTCCTGCTCTTCACCTCTGGACTTATGGCCACCACAGCCGCAATCCCCGTCATGGCCGCCGTAAGGGAATCCGCCATACGGGTTCCCCATTGGAAAACCATGGTGCATCGGGTACATCCCGCCTGGGTAAGCGGAAGTCATAGCCATCGGATGATCGTAGCCCGGAAACGACGGATGATCCATCGCAGGCATCATGCCTGGAAAGCCTTGACCCGGGTACATCATTTGTGGGTGACCGCCATGAGGATACTCATGCGGTTCATAACCCATGACCGGCATTTCGGCATGAGCCCCAAGCGGATAAGGAATCGGTTGATTGAATCCTGGCATTTGCGATCCTCCGCAGCCGCAATCCTTGAAGTGCATAGGTGTCGTATAGGCAGGCAGCATCTGTGCGGGATAGCCCCCAAACGGCATCTGCTCAGCCGAAGGCATCGTTGGAAATGACGGAGCTGCCTGCTGCGGCCAGGCTGCCTGATTCATATCGTTAAAATGGTGCGACATCACCTCCGTAGCCGGTACCTGAAACTGCTGAAACAGGTCCATTGATGGCTGCTGTGCCGAAAAGTTCGGCATCATATTGGAGGGGACTTCCGGCATCAAATCCGGCACTTGCTCGGAAAAAGGGCTCACATAAACAGGCTGATTCTGATTCACTTCGGCTGCCGGAGACGTCATCGTAAAGGGAGAATAAGGTGACGGAACATTAGGGCCTTGGTGGGAGGGCATTTCAATATTAGGGCCTTGGTGAAAAGGCATTTCCATATTGGGACCTTGGTTGTATGGCATTTCCACATTAGGCTCTTGATGAATCGGCATTTCCATGTTAGGACCGTGCTCGAATGGCATCTCCATATTAGGTACGGTATGATATGGCATTTCCATGTTGGGAGCCTGGTTCAGCGGAAGCTCCATTGCAGGTCCCGGATGATACGGCATTTCCATATTAGGAGCCTGCTGCTGCGGCATTTCCATGTTAGGTACATTGGGCAAATTCGGGAACGGCATCGGCATCAAGGGCATTTCAGGAGCCGGTGCCATCTCTGTAGGCATGTTCACTGGAGGAGTCGGCATCGGCACTGGCATCGGAGCAGGCATCGTTTGAATCGGGGCCGTATTTTTCTTATGTCCATGACCCCCATGATAGTGTTGATGCTGAGAGGGATGGTGGCCGGATTGCGGTTTGACCTTCGGTATATACACCGTTTCTCCCGTCATCAGTACGCTTGGATTTTTGAGCTGTGGGTTGGCCTCGATCATATCGTTAAGCGGAACATTCCAGGCTTTGCCCAGCTTCCATAACGTATCTCCCTGCATGACGATATGTTTGTAAAGATAATCTGACGGCGGCTCCACCGGCTTCGGGTTGGTCGGGATTTTCACCTTCATTCCGACATCAATCACATTGGGATCGGCGATTTGGGTGTTCAACGCGATAAGCGCATCGAGATCGACATTGTATTTTTGCGCAATTTGGTAGAGAGTGTCGCCTTTCTTGACCATATGGATTTTCACTGCACAAACCTCCTTCAAGTTTTCACTTCAGCAGCCCTTCTCCATCGACACGTTCGTTCCAGAGAACACTACTTTGCCGCCGTGTGCAAGCAGGTACCGTTGACTGGCCCACCGTTCACACGCGACGAAATAAAATGACAATACAGCTTATGCAGGCTGGTGGGCATTTGACCATCGGTTCAAGCAAAAAATTCAATTCCCCCCATGAAAATCGTCCTTCAAGTCAAAAAAGTCCTTTCCCCGCCTACGCAAAAAAAGCAAGAGGAGTCCGTCTCCCCTTACAGGAATCAGGCTTCTTCTTGCTCATTGTATGTGAGAAGGCTTGTCGCTTATTCGTAAACTTTAACGCCGTCTACTTCAACCAGCTTGCGGAATTCCTTCAGCAGGTTTGTTGTGATCGGACCCGCCTTGCCTTCCCCGATAATTCTGGCATCGACCTCCCGTACCGCAATAACCTCAGCAGCTGTCCCGGTAAAGAACACCTCATCGGCTACGTAGACATCGTGCAGGGTAAACGGCTCTTCCTTCACCTTGTAGCCCAGATTGGCGCACAATTCGATAATGGCCGCACGGGTAATGCCTTCGAGAGCGCCGACATAGCAAGGCGGGGTAAAGACGACACCTCTTTTGACGATAAAAATATTGTCCGAGGAGCCTTCCGCCACGTAGCCCTGCGAGTTCAGCATAATCGCTTCTCCCACGCCCGCAAGGTTGGCTTGTATTTTAACTAAAATATTGTTTAAGTAGTTCAAGGATTTGATCTTCGGGTTCAACGCATCCGGTACGTTGCGCCGGGTTGACACCGATACCGTCTTCAGCCCGTTGATGTAGGCTTCCTCCGGATAAATCGACAGCTGCTCTACGATAAGGATCACATTCGCTTTGGGAGAACGGCGCGGGTCCAGACCCAAATCTCCGGGGCCGCGCGAAACAACCAGCCGTATGTATCCGTCTCTAAGCTCATTGCGGCGGATCGTTTCGATCAGCACCTGCCGCAGCTCGTCTTGAGAGAGCGGAATCGTCAGCATAATCGATTTAGCCGAATCGTATAGGCGATCCAAGTGTTCATTGCATTTGAAAATATTGCCGTTATACATCCGAATCCCCTCGAAAATCCCGTCACCATACAAAAAACCGTGGTCATAGACTGAAATTTGAGCATCCGCTTTGCTGACATATTTTCCATTCAAATAAATCACTTGTGCCATACCTTACTTACACCTCCGAATGTACAGGCTCATAAGAATAGGTCGGATAACAGCCCAATAGGCGTACCTGACAGCCGATCGCTTCAATTTCCTGAAGGGCTGCCGGAAGTAAAACGGAATCCATAGACGCTTCCACATCGATATAAAAATAATAGGTGCCCAGCTTCTTCTTCGTCGGTCTCGACTCAATCTTCGACAAGTTGATCCGGCGCCATGCAAAGGCGGACAATAGCTGGTGCAGACCGCCCGGATAATCATCCGGCAGCGTAACGATAATCGTCGTTTTGGTAAAATCCGGCGCTCTTCCCGGGAGCTGGATCGGCTCGTTGCCTACCAGCAAAAACCGGGTATAGTTATTCTGATGATCCTGCACCGCGGGAGCCCACGTATGGAGTCCGTACAGCATCCCCGCTCCGTTCGGCGCCAATGCGGCCACATCCGGGCGACCCAGCTCACTGACAAGCCGGGCCGCTTCCCCGTTGCTGCCTACTTGCTCCAGCTCCACATGCGGCAAATATTTGCGTAAAAACTGCCGGCATTGGGTCAGGGTTACGCCATGGGAAATGATTTTGGTCAGGCCGCTGCAGCTGGCCTCGAGATTTCCTTTCCCTGCGCCAATCCCGAGCAGGTTAATAGAAATAGGAAACACCCACTCCGCTTGCATCGGCAAATCCACTTCGTGAATCAGCCAATCCAGGTGGAGCCGAACAGATCCGTCAAACGTATTCTCAATCGGAATGACGCTGTAATCCGTTTCCCCGTTGACCGTTGACATAAACACATCGTCAATCAGCTTACAGTTCACGTACTCGTACGTCTCTCCGCTGCCCAAGAAGCTGTGGGCTGATTCCTCCGTGAATGTACCCGGACCTAAAAGCGCAATTCGCTTCATCCGCGGACATCTCCTTTGATGTTTTCGATTAATGTACACCCTGCATCAAAGTGTGTCAACACCTGCACGCCGCCGCGATCCGGGTTCAGCCAGAGCAGCGTGGCCTCTATCTGCTCGGTCGCCAGCGTATCGAGCAGGAACTGCTCCAGCTCCGCCTTGCGGGAGCTGCTGCGGTCTACGAGCGCGAGCATCGTAGGGCCCGCGCCGCTCAAGGCTACGCCGAGGGCTCCGTGATCCGTCGCCTCGGCGAGAATCTTGGCCAGCCCTGGCACGAGGGCGGCCCGGTAAGGCTGGTGCAGCGCGTCTTTCATCGCGCGCGGAATCATGTCGAGCCGCCCGGTGCACAGGGCGGCGACAAGCACGGACGAATGGCCGACGTTGAAGACGGCGTTCGTCAGGCTCTGCTCGCGCGGCAGGACATGCCGCGCTTTCTCGGTTGCCAGCTGGAAGTGCGGGATGGCCACCAGCACTTCCAGCCTCTCATCCGGCTCGACGCGGATATACTCCGCGCGCTGCCCGTCCCAGAAGGCGACGACCAGTCCGCCGAAGAGGGACGCCCCGACGTTATCGGGGTGGTCCTCGAGCTCCGTCGCCAGCTGAAAGAGCGTATCATCGGACAAGGGACTGCCGATGAGCGCATTGGCGGCCGCCAAGCCGCCGACGATCGCTGCCGCACTGCTGCCAAGGCCCCGTGTCAGCGGGATATCGCTGTACATCGCGATCTCCAGCTCCGGATGCTGCACTCCCGCCTTCTCGAATACCAGCTGGGCCACTTTATAAATTAAATTGGTTTTATCCGTTGCAATGCCTTCCACCTGATCGCCGAACAAATGAATCTTCGTTTGCTCCGCAAAGCCCATCTCGATCCATTCGTATAAATCCAGCGCCATGCCTAGCGTGTCAAAGCCAGGTCCAAGATTCGCCGTGCTCGCCGGTACTTTGACATAAACCTTCCGATTAGCTGCATTTGTGTTCGCATTTACTCCCATGAATCAGTACCTTACCCCTCTACCCGATACACGCTCTTGATGGAATGTACGACATCCATCGCGTCGAACTGCTTCAATACTTTCTTCATTGCCGCTTGATTCGCATCGTGAGTAATGATGATGATTTCCGCCTTCGGGTTCGTTTTGTTCGGATGCTGCAGCACCGATTCCAGGCTGACCTCATGCTCGGCAAACACCTGTGTAATTTGCGCCAGTACGCCTGCTTTATCTTCCACGTGAAGCAAAATAAAGTTTTTGGAAGAAATCTGCTCATCGGACTTCAATTTCTTTTCTTTATAAGGCGCAAATCCGCGACGTCCGTTGATGCCAAGCTTCAGGTTGCGAACAACGGCAACCAGGTCAGCAACTATGGATGTGGCTGTAGGCAGCTCACCCGCCCCGGGTCCGTAGAACATCGTCTCCCCTACCGCCTCACCGTACACGTAAACTGCGTTGAACACGCCGTTCACAGACGCCAATGGATGGGACTGCTTCACCATCGTAGGCTGCACACTGATGCTGATATGGTCATCCTGCGACTCGGCGATACCGAGCAGCTTCACTTCATAGCCCAGACGCTTCCCGTATGCAATGTCTTCCTTGGTCACTTGACTGATGCCGCGAACCGATACGTCGCTCAAATCCACATTGGCATGAAAGCCCAGTCTGCCGAGAATCGTCATCTTCCGAGCGGCATCAAAGCCCTCCACATCGGATGTCGGGTCGGCTTCTGCATAACCGAGGTCCTGCGCTTCCTTCAATACGTCGTCATAAGCCGCACCCTCTTGGCTCATTTTGGTCATAATGTAGTTGGTCGTCCCGTTCACAATTCCCATGATTTTGGTAATTCGGTCAGAGGACAATCCTTCAACCAGCGCACGAATGATCGGGATGCCACCGGCTACACTGGCTTCATACAAGACATCGCAGCCCTTCTCGGACGCCTTGGCCAAAATTTCGGGACCATGCAAAGCCATCAGATCTTTATTTGCCGTAACGATGTGCTTGCCTCTCTCGAGTGATTCCAAAATATATTTCTTGGCAAGATCAATCCCGCCCATCACCTCAACGACGATGTCGATTTCCGGATTCTCAATGACATCCCAAGCATTTTCCGTCAGCTTGTCGCTAGTCACAGCAATGCTTCTGGCCTTGCTTTTATCTTGAACCAAAATTTTAGCAATCTCGAGCGAAGCGCCGGTTTGGCTTAGCACATCCTGCTGACTTCCTTCCACAATACGAACAACACCTGTTCCTACAGTACCCAGGCCCAGTAGGCCGACTTTGATTGGTTTCATGTTCAATTCCCTCCTAGTGTAATTGCCTTATTGCTCACTCTAGCCTTGCCCAACGACAGCTGCGCGGCTGACGCCGTCCTGCTCGCGAAGCTTCTCCAATAAGTGGGCTACGGTTTCCGCCATAAGCGACGTTTCGACCGAAATCACCACATTCGCAACCCCCTGCAGAGGGATCGTCTGGTGAATCGTCAGTACGTTGCCCTCCAGCCCCGCTATCATCGCCAGCACTCTGGACAAAATCCCCGAGCGATGCTCCAGATCCATCGAGATCGTAACAATTCGCTCCCGATCCAGCTTGCTTAAGGGGAAGATCCCGTCCTTGTACTTATAAAAGGCGCTTCGGCTCAGTTCCACCTGCTCCACAGCTTCATGAATTGTCTTCACTTCACCGCGGGCCAGCAGTTCCTTGGCCTGCACCGTTTTGATGAGCGCTTCAGGCAAAATATCCTCACGAACCAGATAATACCGTTCGCGGCCGATCTCCGCCTCTTTTTTCTCCAACACAGTAACAGTCCTCTCTAAAAAGACGATTGTTTCTACATAGTGGACATTATATCGAAAATAACCCCTTACGGCAATAGGCATTTTTCGTACTGCTGTAAGTTTCCACATCTGTACGCTGTTCAATGCCAACCCATTCGTGATACATTGGGATACATATGGAAGCACGGGAGGCCTCGCTCTACCCGATACCGCTTTGAAAAGGAGAGAAGCGCCTTGATCCGCGCACGTATGATGGCTACCGCCATGCTTTTTAACGGCAATGATTTACTGATGATGAAACGGTCATTGACCCGAACCTTGAACCCGGGCATGTGGGCCGCCGTTGGCGGTCACCTGGAGCCTGAGGAAATAAATGACCCGCGCACCGCCTGCCTGCGCGAAATCTTTGAAGAAACCGGCCTGCAGCCTCATGAAATTCTCGATCTGCAGCTGCAATATATTCTGATCCGATTGAATCAAAATGAAATCCGGCAGCAGTTTATTTATACCGCCCACACTGCACGGAGGGATGTTCTTCAGACGGACGAAGGCGTGCTGCACTGGATTCCTCGGGAGCAGGTGCTCCAAAGGGATATTCCGTTTATTTTCCACACCTTGCTGGCCCATTATTTCACTAACGGCCCCGCTCCTCACATCTGGGTAGGCAGTGCAGGGTATGACAGCAGCAAACAGCCTGCCGTATTATGGACACCGCTCGTCGATCCGCTGATGAACTAGCAGCCTTTTCTTAAAGCCTAGCAAGGCTTATTTATTCCCCGGACTTCGACATGACCGCCCTGGACTCATTCGCCCCTTTAACCATCAGGTAGTACAAATTGCACGCGCCCCGCATGCTTTGCACAGCAAAAAACCGTAAGGACGCATTTCGTCTGCTCCCTACGGTTTTTTTGTCACGGATTGTCACCTGCTAATTCGCCTGCTTTCTCGGACGAAACTCGCTTTTGTTGCTCATTTCACACCATTTGTTCAATACCTTCAACGCCTCTTTGCGCTGCAAAAGCGATCGGGCCAATTGGAACCCCTCCTCATAGGAAGCCACCTTATCGAACCAATACAACCGCAGTCCCGCATTAAAAATGACATGCTCTCTCTCGTTCTTGATGTCATCCGAATCGTCGCCTGCAATGACTCGGGCCATCAAACGAAGCTGCTCCTCCTTGCTGCATTTCTCAAGCATGTCGCCCTGAAAACCGAATGTAACCGGATCAATGCTGCTGGATTCGTCGCCCCAGGCAGTCACCTTGCGAATCGAGCTTGTTTTATAAATCGGCAAATCCTCCGAGCCTTCAATCCCTTGTACAATATAGGCCGTTTCAAAGCCTGATTTCGGCAGCAGGTGAATCAAATGGTCCATCGCCGTCTTGTGATTGACGCCAATAATAATATTTTGCGAGTGTACCGGATTCATCACCTTTTCAACCGTATTGAAAAAGGTTCGCAGCCCCATCTGCTCCCGAATATGCCGCACTCTGCTGAATGGAGGACAGATCAGATCCGTCCAGATGAACCCGATGTTCAACGTTAAAAATATTTTTTCCCATTCCTTGGCCTCCAGCTCCACCTGAATGCCCAGCCCTTCCAGCAGCTCCTTCAAGGACTGTCCCAGCTTCGGCGGAAGCGACTCGCTCCCATGAAGCACCTGCGGAAAGCCTACAGAAGCAATAAGCAGACTGACCGGGAGTGTAATCGGGAAATAATGGCGGCCATCGTAAGGTCCCGCGCAGTTCAATGAGTTCGAAAACGAGCGGTACGGAAGCGAGTACTTGCGAAATACATCAATAAAGCCCATCATCTCCTCGTCCGCCTCGCCTTTCATCCGCATCGCCATAAGAAAGGCTGCCGTTTGCGCATCCGTAGCCTCTCCCCGCGCAATCGCGTGAGCGGCGGCAACCGCTTCATCATAAGTAAGATGACGCGAGCCTGTTTTACCTGTACCTATCGTTTTAATCCATTGCTTCATGATGTCACCTCATTTCGGAGTCGGATCGGGGAGCGTGTTCTGTCTGAATAATTAGAGCAAAGGCTTTGTGAACACGCTCTTTTATAAGTAAAGAGCAAAATCGTAAGCAGAATCTGCTTACGAATGGACCTGAACCGATGAACTATATTGTCTGGGAACGGTGTGCACCGTGAGCGAGAAAAAATCCTTCACGCCTTAAGACGGGGCGATCTGCACGGCACAAACCTTGAACTCCGGCATCCTGCAGACAGGATCCAAGGAAGGGTTGGTCAAACGGTTAATGCATCCGTCCCCGCCCCAATGCATAGCAACGAAGACGGTATCCAGCCGGATCTTGGATGAAACCTTTACTTTCAACCGGATGCTGCCCCGCTTCGAGGCCACCTTGGCATGACCGCCATGGACCAGCCCGAGCTCAGCCGCTGCATCGGGATGAATTTCGAGCAAGGGCTCCGGGTATTTGGAGTTGAGCTCAGGGGTATTCCGTGTCTGAACACCGGATAAATAGTGCTGCAGCACACGTCCGGTCGTTAGCAGGTACGGATACTTCCTGTTCGCCACCTCCTTCGGGTTCTGATGCTCG
The DNA here is from genome assembly GCF_002234615.1 of Paenibacillus rigui. Lineage (GTDB taxonomy): Bacteria > Bacillota > Bacilli > Paenibacillales > NBRC-103111 > Paenibacillus_S > Paenibacillus_S rigui. The sequence goes on from NZ_NMQW01000012.1 coordinate 165,180, forward strand.
ATCGGCGCCAGTTTTGCCTTACCGTCCGCATGCGCGAACCCGTCCTCGAACATCCGAGGCGTCCCTGCATGCGCCTCCTCCGGACAAGGCCAGAACATCCCATGCTGCTGCTCCAGCCTCTCATAGGTCATGCCGTAGTAGTCAGCCTTGCCTCCCTTGGAGGCTATCCTTAGTTCATCAAATATTTCCTCCGCTGATCGGTATTCAAAGTATTGCCCTTTCCCCAGTACTTGAGCGATATCACAGAGAATGCGCCAATCCAAGCGGGCTTTGCCTGGCAGCGGCTTGACGGCTCTGCGTACCATGACACGTCCCTCAAGCTGTGTCATCGTCCCCTCATCCTCTAAATAAGCGGACCCGGGCAGCAGCATATGAGCAAGCTTTGCCGTTTCCGACTCGAACAAATCGATCACAAGCAGAAACTTCAGCTTTTTCAAAGCCTTCTCTACCAGATGACTGTTGGGATTGGATACGATCGGATTCGAGCCGAGAATAATCAAACCTTTGATTTCCCCCCGATGGATTGCTTCCATCATCTCGTAGGCCGACAGTCCCTTCATCGGCAATTGATCCTCCGGTACCCCCCACACCTTTGCGATATACGCCCTATGCTCCGGGTTTTCGATGAGCCTGTAGCCGGGCAGCTGGTCGGCCTTCTGCCCATGCTCTCGGCCCCCCTGGCCGTTGGCCTGACCTGTGATGGCTCCATAGCCGCAGCCCGGCTTGCCAATCTTGCCGGTGAGCAGCACCAGATTAAGAAAATTCCGTACGTTTGCTACACCGCTTGCATGCTGCTCCACCCCGCGTGCAGTGAATACCATTCCCGTCTCCGCCTCGCCATACATCCGTGCAGCCTCCATGATCGACTGAGGAGAGATGCCGGTTAGAGCGGCGACCTCCGAAAGCGATATGCGCTTGAGATGCTCCGCCAGTTCATCGAAGCCGTTGGTCCTCTCCCGAACAAAGCTCTCATCCACATATCCTTCCTCCAGAATCACCTTCAGCATCCCGTTAACAAGCGCCGCATCGTAGCCCGGCTTTACTTTCAGATGGAGGTCGGCGATCGAGCAGGTTGCTGTTTCACGCGGATCAATAACGATGATCTTGCAGCCCTCCTGCCTTGCCTTGCGAAAGTACTGCATGATCGTAGGCTGACATTCGGCAATGTTGGTCCCCGCCAGAATAATGCACTTGGCCAAGGGCACCTCGGATAAGGGATTGGTCAAGCCCCTGTCGATCCCGAACGTCAGGTTGGAGGCCCCGGCGGCGGCCGACATACAAAATCTGCCGTTATAATCAATATATTTCGTCTGCAGAGCGATTCGGGCGAATTTGCCAAGCAAATAGCTCTCTTCGTTCGTTAATGATCCACCGCCATATACGCCGATCGTATCGTTGCCGTACCGCTCCTGCAGCGATTGCACCTGAATCCGGATTTGCTCCAATGCCGACTCCCATGAAACATTCAACAGCTTTCCATCGCGTCCTCTGACCATCGGTTGCTTCAGCCTGCGGTCGTCCAGCACGTGAGTGTGGGCATTCAACCCTTTGACACAAAGTCTTCCATCCGTCACCGGGTCCTCTTTACGGGCTGTCACCGAATACCTGCTGACTCTTATTGATTTTTCTTCATGCAAATTCATTGTGCACTGCACACTGCAATAAGGACATTCGGTCTGTCTCACAATTTCCCGCGGGCTGAGCGAGGCTTGCTGTTTTTGAAAATGCTTAAGGAAGTCGCTCATTTGTTCTCACTCATTTCATCAATAGTTGACGCCGGAACCGGAAGAGGCCCAAGCTTTTCTCCAGCTGCGTGTGATAGCATAAAACACCAGGGTAACGACAAAGACGATGGATGCTACAACGATAAAGCCGGTTACATGCGTCCCCGTCGCTTGCTTCAATGGACCCAGTACGTTGTTCGGTAGCAAAAATCCGCCCAAGCCTCCCGCTGCGCCTACGACCCCTGTCACTACACCGATTTCTTTGGAAAACCGCTGCGGTACCAGTTGAAAAATGGAGCCGTTCCCCATCCCCAGGCAGGCCATCATAACGCTGGTAATAATGAGCATGGTCAAAAAGGAGCTCGGCATTGTGGAAACCGCAAAGGCACAAACCGTAATAATCGAATACAGCAGAAGCATGAACCGCATGCCGCCTATTTTATCTGCAATATAGCCGCCGATAGGACGGAAGAAGCTTCCTGCAATCACAGTGATGGTGACAAGGTAACCGATCTGGACCTTCGTCAAGCCTCCCGCTATCGTTTTATCTCCATATACATCGTAGAAGAAAATGCTGAAGTAGTTAGAAAACCCGACGAAGCCGCCGAACGTAATTGCGTAAAATACGCTGAACCACCAAGTATCCACATTTTTCATCACTGACAAATAGTCGCCCCATTTTTTAGGTGCCGGTTGGTTCGGAGCATCCTTGGCCATAAAGCAATAAACGATAAGAACAAGCAGCAAAGGGATAATCGTCAGGCCGAAAACATTGTGCCAGCCCATGGTCGCTGCCAGCTGAGGTCCAAAAAACGTTGCCAATGCGGTACCGCTGTTGCCCGCTCCGGCAATCCCCATCGCCAATCCCTGGTATTGCGGAGGGTACCAGCGGCTTGCAAGCGATAAGGAAACGGCGAAGCTCGCTCCTGCAATACCGAGTAAAAAGCCGAGCGACTGCACCTGAGTCAAGCTTGTTCCTCCGAGCCAGCCCCACAGCAGCGGGATAATTGTAAGCACCATACCGATAATGCCTGTTTTTCTCGATCCGATCCGATCCGCCAATATCCCCATCGGAATCCGGAAGATTGATCCTCCTAAGGTCGGAATCGCAACCATCGTGGCCTTCTGTGCATCTGTAAGACCAAAGTCTTTGGTGATATACAGCGACAAGGCACCGCATAACACCCAGATCATAAAACTAACATCAAAGTAGAGAAATGCTGACAATAAACTTGGAAAATGCCCCGATTTCCTAAAACTTTTTACATCCACTCCACATTACCTCCTAATTATAACTCTTTTTTTAGTTTTCGTGTACTATTTATGTGAGGATTAATAACATAATCCTAATATACATTTTGGTTCCGAAAAATTCAATGGCTTTCAATAAAAAAAGTTCATGTTTTTAATTGATTTTCCATAAAAAATTATCGTTTTATTGATCAAAAACTTTTATTCACGAACATTAAAAAGCAAATCATCTTTGATAGTTCGTGTTATATTGGAAAATAGCCCAAAAATAAACGCCTCCCTCACATGAGCTTAACATGAGAGAAGGCGTTCGATTGAATTATGATCTTTCCTTTTGCATCTAAGTACGAAGCAATTATTCTTTTTCCACGAATTCAAATTCAAAATCACCGATACGAACGGTTTGTCCGTCCTTCGCTCCGCGTTCACGTAGCGCTTGGTCGATTCCTTTTTTCCGTAGAATACGAGCGAAACGCATAACTGCTTCCTCCGTACTGAAATTGGTCCGTTTGATCAGCCTTTCCAGGCTCGGACTTTCCACTACGAAATCCTCATTATCCCGGCGAATCGTATAATCCTCATCATCCTTCGTTTCCAGACGGAATACTTTCCGTTCAGACAGATCGATCAGGTCTTCAACAAGAGGCATTTCCGGAATGGTTTCGAGCAGGTCCGCAACTTTATACAGCAGCTCTTGAACCCCGTTCTTCGTAATCGCGGACATCTCCAAAATTTGAATTTCCTGATTGAGAGCGGCCAGCCGGTTCTTAAATTCAACCAGATGATCTGCCGCTTCGGGCATGTCCATTTTGTTGGCCACGACGATTTGCGGTCTTTCTTCCAGCTTGCTGTTGTAAAGCTTCAGCTCATCATTGATCTTCAGCCAGTCATCAAAAGGATCCCGCCCATCTGTTGCGGCCATATCAATGATATGGACAATGACGCGCGTCCGTTCCACATGCCTCAAAAATTCATGTCCCAAGCCTACGCCTTCATGCGCACCCTCGATCAGCCCCGGCAAGTCCGCCATCACGAAGCTGCGTCCGTCTCCCACATCCACAACACCCAAATTCGGTGTCAAGGTGGTGAAATGGTACGCTCCAATCTTAGGCTGGGCAGCCGAAACAACGGATAGCAAGGTGGATTTCCCTACGCTCGGGAAGCCTACCAAGCCTACATCCGCCATTACCTTCAGCTCAAGCACAACCCAACGCTCCTCGCCTTCCTCGCCATTCTCAGCGATTTCAGGAGCTGGATTGTTCGGTGTCGCGAACCGGATATTTCCTCTACCGCCGCGGCCCCCTTTGGCCACAACGACCTCTTGCCCATGGCGCGTCAGGTCGGCCAAAATTTCTTGACTGTCGTCATCGATCACAACCGTACCCGGCGGCACACGAACGACCATATCGTCCGCATTTGCACCGTGCTGGCTTTTGTTCCGGCCTTTTTCCCCGCGCTCCGCTTTAAAATGCTTCTGGTAACGGAAGTCCATCAGCGTTCGCAAGCCTTCGTCCACGCGAAAGATTACGTCTCCGCCATCTCCGCCGTCTCCGCCTCCCGGACCTCCCTCCGGAACGTACTTCTCCCTTCGAAAAGCAACCAATCCGTCCCCGCCGTCTCCGCCTTTTACATAAATCTTCGCTTTATCTACAAACATGCTCCACCTCTTTATGTATTCAGGGGCACTGCTATTCCAATAACCGCCTGATAATCTTCCATTTGAATATGCCATTGAAGCTGGGGACCATAATGTTCCAGCAGAGGCCTCAGCCTCTCTCGAAACAAAGACGGGTTAATCGCACCCTGATATCGAAAATCAGCGTTAAAAAATTCGGAATCCGCTGTCAACTGAAGTTTCACATGATGTTCGTCTTCCGAGTCATGAGCGTTGCACTTCAATACCTCCAGCATTCCCATTAGCAAACGACTGATGGAATTCGTGTCCTGCATGATCTCATTGAGGCGAATTTCCTGCTCCAATTCCACTTCCAGCAGCAGATCCTTCACCATGGATTGAAAAGAAAACAAGTAAACAACCAGCTCAGGCACGCCTAATTTGGAAATCAGACTCTCTCGCTGCACCTTTATTTTTATTTTCTCCATGAGACCGTCTAATTTATCATATTTTTTTAATTTCACGTAGCCGAACAGCAGTTGGATTTCATTCATCCAATCGTGACGGTAGTGATTAAACAAGGAGATGACGTGAAGGTGATGTTCCTTCCCCCAATCATCAGTAGGCAGCTTTGGAAAAGCCGTCTCCAAAGCCAATTTATCCGCTTGCTCGCTGCTGCTCGTACGATTCGAGTTCATTGCTCTACCTCTTTCGACCCACGCACCCGCGCTTGATCCTAGCCCTAACAGTATAGCATGTTACTCCCAAAAGTTCACTTCGCTCTTACTACGGAATAAACTAAAAATAACCCCGGCGAACTTAAATCGCCGGGGTTATCGTCGATGACGGAATTAAACTTCCAAAGCCGCAGCCACAGGCGCAGCGTCTACAGGGTAGACGCTAACTTTCTTGCGATCACGACCCAAACGCTCAAACTTCACAACGCCTTCAACCTTTGCGAACAGCGTATCATCGGTACCGATACCTACGTTGTTGCCCGGGTGAATTTTCGTTCCGCGTTGACGAACCAGGATGCTGCCTGCAGTTACTTGCTGGCCGTCTGCACGTTTAACGCCAAGACGCTTCGCAATACTGTCACGACCGTTCTTTGTGGAACCTACACCCTTCTTGGAAGCGAACAATTGAAGATTTAATTGTAGCATGATGTCTACCTCCTTCTTCATTAATGTTGATCCTGCATAGCTATATATGCACCATACGATTGTTCTATCGATTGCAGCATGACGACCATCGACTCCATGAGCATCTGTACCTTTTCGGACAATGCAGCCTCAAGCTGATCCGGCACTGTAACATCAAGGAAACCATGCTTGGTTTTCGCTTGCAGCTCCAGTCCTAATAAAGCTTCAACCGCATTGACGGTACCGACCGTCACCGCTGAGACGCCGGCGCAAACAATGTCTTTGCCTGGCTCATCATACAGCGCATGACCTTTCACTCGGAACGATTGAATAAGGCCGTCAGGACTCCGTTTGATCGTTACCCGAATCATCGCCTTATTCCTTAAGCCTGGATTTTGTCAATCACAACTTTAGTGTAAGGCTGACGGTGACCTTGCTTACGACGGTAGTTCTTTTTCGCTTTGTATTTGTAAACGATGATTTTCTCACCTTTACCGTGCTTTTCCACTTTCGCGGATACAGCTGCGCCGGAAACCAGCGGAGCGCCAAGCACCAAACCGCTTTCTTTGGAGACAGCCAATACTTTGTCAAAAGTAACGGACTCGCCTTCACCAGCGTTCAATTTCTCGATGTAAAGAACATCGCCTTCTTGAACTTTATACTGTTTACCACCTGTTTCAATAATTGCGTACATTTCGTTGCACCTCCCTCATGTCTCAGACTCGCCTAAAAGCCAGGTGACATCTCCCCTACGGAAAATGCACTTCACTAAACCCGCTTCGTGCGGTTACAGCATGTTTTGCAACATACCTGAACATTCTATCACAAAGGTCAAATCAATGCAATGGCCTATTTGGTTTTACCTGCTTCAATAAGAAGTATGATTATGACTTTCCCTCCGCCGTCCATACCCAGCCGGTGCCTTCACATGCGGAGCACCGTTTGACCGCCAGCTTTTCTTTGCCGTCCCGTACCTTCTTGCGCGTCAGCTCCACCAGGCCGAGCTTGGTCCAGCCTGCAATCACTGTCTTGGTCCGGTCCTTTCTGGATTCTCCGGCCAGCATCTGATACACGGCTTGGCGATGGGCATCCTGGTCCATATCAATGAAATCGATAATAATCAGCCCGCCGATATCCCTCAGCCTTAGCAGTCTTGCAATTTCTTTGGCTGCCAGCACGTTCGTATCTTTGGCCGTCTGCTCCAAATCGATACTTCCGGTGTACCTTCCGGTATTTACGTCAAATACCGTCAAAGCCTCTGTATAATCAACGATCAGGTAGCCGCCATTCTCCAGCCACACCTTCCGCTTGAACCCATTCTTCAGCTGCTCTTCCACATCAAAATTGATGAATAATGGAATCCTTGGGTTCGTATACAAATGCACGCGGTCCCGGAAAGAATCGGAGGTGTTGCGCAGCAGCGTCATAATCAAAGCGTACGCTTCCGGATCGTTGACCCAAAGGCCTTCCACATCATCCTGAAACACATCCCGAATCCAACGAGGCAGCAGCCCGAAGTCCGTATATACCTTGCGCGGGACCGGGCCCTTTTGGTTAGCGGACTCCTCCACGACCTGCCAGCGTTGGCGCAGCTCAGCAAGGTCGGATAGGATCGACTCCTCGTCTATGCCTTCGGCGGCGGTACGGGCGATGAATCCTTCCCCCCGCTCTAACCGACGTTCGGCCACGGCTTTCAACCGTTCCCGCTCCGCTTCATGCTCAATCTTACGGGAAACGCCTACATAGTCTGCGTTCGGCATATAAACACCCCAGCGGCCCGGGATGGAATGATGCGTGGTCACCCGGGCCCCTTTCGTCCCCACCGGTTCCTTTACGACTTGTACCAGCACCGTTTGTCCAACCTGAACCAGCTCCGTAATCGGCGGCTTCTGTTTAGGCTGTCTGTCCAAGTGTGCGGGTAAAATATCATCTATATATAAAAAGGCGTTTTTATCCAATCCAATATCGAGGAACGCTGCCTGCATCCCTTGCAAGACACTAACAACCCGACCTAGATACATGTTGCCCGCGAGTTGTTCCGCTCCACGAGATTCATTATCATACTCAACCAATCTCCCGTCTTCCATTACAGCCACTTCGATCTGGTCCTGACTACATTGCACCAGCATACGTTTCATGATTTTCCACCTCGGTCTCCATTTTACATGAAAAGCTCGGAAATGGCACTCCCCCGCTTCGTTTCATTGAAATACGTATGCAGCAGCGGTTGCTCCGGAAGCACACGGCAAATGGCCCCGTGTTCATCCATGACATACACCAGGTGGTATTTCTCGCGCATAAAGAGCCGGACGATATCCGTAACCTTCCGCCGTCCATGGACGATGATGGGCTGAGCCAAGGTGCCCCGATTCATAAGCCGCTGAAGCGTAAACTCTCTGTTAATCAGAAAGCGCATAAAATGATACGACAAGCTCTTGTACGAATACCAATTGGAAACAAGCAGAAAAACGGCGATCATAAGCAAATTCAGCTGAATGCTTCCGCGATACAAGTGCAGTATGGAGACCACGATCAGCAGCGCGCTGAAAACCAGGCTTAACATGCAGTTCAATGCAATCGTCCGCTGGTAAGGAAGCCATAGGCTCATCAGAGACTGCATAATTTTCCCTCCGTCCAGCGGAAGAATCGGCAGCAAATTAAACAAGGCGATAAAGATATTGGCTTGGATAACATATTGGGTCCATTCTTCATTTACTACACCGGTGAGCTGCAGCGCATAGGCGATGACAATCATCCAGCCGTTCTGGAGCGGACCGGCAAGCGAAACGACGATTTCCTGCCAGGCCGGCACACTGCCAAGCTCGTCCATTACGGCAACACCGCCAAAGGGCAGCAGCTGTACCTCTCTCACCCGCCAGCCGAAGCTTTTGGCCGCCATAACATGCCCGAGCTCATGGATAAGGACAATACCGAACAAAGTGGCCGTTTCTACGAAATAGCCGGCAAACACCGAAAGCAGGATGACAATCGAGAACAGCGGGTGAAATCGGTACGATGTACCGAACCATCGATTCCATTTAATCAAAACGTACCACATCCGCCGGGTTCACAAATGCATTATCCTTGGACACTGCGAAGTAGAGGTAGCCCGATTGATTCGTGCTGTTCTTGGACACGGTCCCGATCGTCTCCCCTCCCTTGACCCAGTCATTAAGCTCGACACGGCCCTGCTCAATCCATCCATAGACGGATTGCAGCCCGTTCGTATGACGGATAATGACCGTGTATCCTGTGTCTTCCTTGCTGCCGACGTACACTACCAATCCGGTATCCATAGCCGACACCGTAGCATCCGCTTTGGTCTCCAGTGTGACGCCCAGCCTGCTCGGCTCATAGGGGGCGATAATTTTACTCCCCTTCACAGGCGTAAAATAATGCTTGGATAGCACCGATACCTTCTCCGCATCCGGCTGCTTCACAGGGTTAAGAGCGGGCAGCAAATGAGGAGACCCGCCGAACTGGCGTTCATACCAAAGCGCAACCGGCTGAAAATCAAACGGCTCTTGCAATGCGGAGGAAACAAACGCTTTCCCCCGATTGGCCCACGGATGATCCCATTGAAACATCCCATACACCAAGGCGAATAAAATGCAGCTGAGAATCAGCTTCCGGCGGAACCTTCTTTTCCCCGGTCCCCACCGGCCCCCTTCATAGGAATGGTTATCATCCTCGTACGAGTAGTCACCCAAATTTTTCTCCCACCGCTGCTTCCATGCATATTCGGGATCATTCCAGCGTTCGATAAGCTCGGGTTCCACCGCAGGTCCTCTGCTGTGACGCAGCTCTCCCCCGGCACCCGCCGGCTTGCCCTGGAACCGTGTATGGTTCTCTTCATGCGGTGCAGTCATATGATAAGTGCGGCGTTCCGCTCCCGATTCCTGCAAGCTGCGGATTCGTTCCATGCGCCTCTGGCGCACCTTGTTTTTGGTTTCCATAGACGACTCCCCCTCATATACTTCATCCTATGAGCCTGTACACTTGAATATAACAAAGGGAAGTGCGGTCATGGCAAAAAAAGAGACATGCCTTCCGAAAGCTTTACTCCCGGAAAACTGCCTCTTTGAGCAATGCAACACAATGACTAAGCAAAGACGAAACTAATAATTCGGCTCACTTTCTTGATGGACCTTCGTACTCATGACCAGCCCGATGCTCATCATATTAATTAACAGCGAGGTACCGCCGTAACTGATGAATGGCAGCGTTATGCCGGTGAGCGGCATGATCCCGATCAGCATACCGACATTTTCAAAAATCTGAAACACAAACATGGACACAACCCCCACAATAATGTAGGAGCCGCCCTTGTCCCCGCATTGAATGGAGATCAGGATCATTCTATAGATCAGCACGAAGTACAGGAGAAGCAGGATCGATGAGCCCACAAACCCGAATTCTTCCGCAAGCACGACGAAAATGGAGTCCGAATACGCATAAGGAATAAAATGCCGGTGAACCGAGGTGCCTTGCAAATATTTCTCCCCCGTCAATCCACCGGAGCCGATAGCCTTAATCGAGTTATCGACCTGGAACTTCTGATCCTTTGTTGCAGAGTCCGGGTTAATAAATGTATCCAGACGTGCCACCCAGTGACCTTTGCCCTGCTCGGTAAAATACTGCTTGATCGGTTCGTGGTAATGGTTAAACATGTATAAAAAACCGGCGAACAAGGCGGCGACGACCAGCGCCCCGATGAGAAAATGAAGATACTTCACATTCCCGATCCACAGCATGCCTATAAAAATAACGATAAAAATAATGGCATTCCCCAAGTCCGGCTGAATCAGCACGAGTGCAAAAGGGACCGCCATAATCAGACCGACCGGGATGACATCCGTCAACAAAAGCAGCGGCTCTCCCTGCCTTCTGGCCAAAAAAGCAGCCAGGGAAATGATCAGCAGCAGCTTGGACAGCTCCGCCGGCTGAAACAGGAGCCCGCCCGGCAGCTCAAACCAGCTCTTGGCTCCGTTGATTTCTTTACCGAATGCATATACCGCGGCCAGCAAGCACAGCCCGGCAATGTACAGATAAGGGGATATTTTTAACAGCGCGCGAAAATCGATAAAGGTAATACCCATAAAAGCAAGAATCGATATGACGTAAATAAGTATGATTTTTTGCAAATCGAATTTAATGGTCGGATCATCCAGCGTAGCGCTGTAAACCAGCAAGGTGCTGATGACCATAAACACTAACAAGATGGCTACAATGGGAAAATCTATTTTTTTAAATTTGTGCAGCACTTCCCGCTCATCCTATTCCAATAAACTTCTTTAATTTGCGAATGACGCCCGGCTTTTCTTCCATCGGCATAAGAGGTACCGTATCCCCAAGCATCCTTCTTGCGATATTGCGGTAAGCGATCGCGGCGCGCGAATTCGGATTCATGACCGTCGGCTCACCCATATTCGCCGCTTTAATAACATACTCGTCATCAGGCACAATCCCAAGCAGATCGATGGCCAGTACAGAGCAGATTTCGTCGATATCCAGCATTTCGCCTTTTTTGACCATGTTTGCGCGGATGCGGTTAATGATCAGCTTCGGAGACTCGATCCGCTCATTCTCAAGCAGCCCGATAATCCGGTCAGCGTCCCGTACCGCCGCATTTTCCGGCGTAGTCACGACAATCGCTTTATCTGCGCCGGCGACTGCATTTTTAAAGCCCTGCTCTATCCCCGCCGGACAGTCGATAATGACAAAATCGAAATCCTTTTTCAGCTCCAGCACGATATCCCGTACCGCCTCGGGCGAAATCGCATGCTTGTCTTTGGTTTGTGCAGCGGGAAGCATATAAAGCTCATCGAACCGCTTGTCCTTCACCAAAGCCTGCGGCAGCCGGCAGCGCCCTTCCGCTACGTCTATCAAATCATAGATGATCCGGTTTTCCAACCCCATCACCACGTCCAAATTGCGTAATCCGATATCGGTGTCCACCATGCACACCTTTTTCCCCTGAAGCGCCAGCGCCGTTCCGATATTGGCGGACGTGGTCGTCTTACCGACACCACCTTTGCCCGAAGTAATGACGATTGCCTCTCCCATACGGCTCAACTCCTTCACGTTACTGCTTCATTTCCAATCTGTGCAATTGATGTATTTTATCGATTTCCATCTTGCCTTGCTTGACGTAGGCGTATTCCATAAACGCTTCGTTAATTCCCCACTCATCCGGCGGTCTGCTAATAATCGAGGCAATCCGCAGCTGTGTCGGCCTCAAGTGTGAAGCTGCAATAACGGCAGACTCATCCCCGTCGACCCCTGCATGAGCCATCCCCCGGAGGGAGCCCATAATATAAATACTCCCTGAACTGATGATCGTCCCGCCGGGATTAATGTCGCCGAGAAATAAAATATTGCCTTCCTCGGTCAATGTTTGTCCCGAACGCACCATGCCCTTCAACAGTTTCACATCCGACATATTAGCCAGTGCCGAGGAGGCGTCGTCTGCAAGAGACTCAATGGATTGAATCAACAAATTGCCCTTTTGCCCGATGATGGAGCGGATTTGTTCTTTTTCTTCTTCGGAAGCCTGGCGTGAACCAAGCTTGATATATACATGAATGATCGGACCCGTCAAAATTTTTTGATGGGTTTTCTCCAGCTTGTGCTGTAGCTCCTTAATCAGTTCGTCAAATTCACAGGTGTCGTCCAGCAAAAAAACAAGGCCGTCCTTGACTCCCTTGATCGTCACATGATGCTTCACCGCAGTCATACACATCTCCAACCTCCCAGCCTATACAATTCGGCAAAATTCTCCCCATCTCCTTCTTCCCCGGAAAAATTATTCGTCCGCTGCGGATGAGACGCTCTGCATGCTCTCGAAGAGCTTCCTTACAGGCACGTACACAATCAGAGCGAAAAGAAGATTGATCAGCATGCTTGGAAGCATCTGATGGAAGAATGCCCATTGCAGATCCAGGTGGGTGACCTGGAATACTCTGTATAAGCCGTAAAGTATCCATTCGAAAAAAAGATTGCCCAAGCCTATGACCAGCATGCTTACGGCGATGTTGGAAAAAAGACGGCGATGCGTCAAGCCTGCCAGGTATCCGGTCAGCCCCATCGCAAAGGAAATCGGTCCAAGCATAGGAGAATAATACATAAAGTCCTGGAGCAAGCCGAACACCAGCCCGTAGACCAAAGCGGTATGACGGTCAACATAAAGTCCGATGTACAGTACGATGACTAAAATAAAATGGGGTGCTACATATACCTTGGATTGCCATACCTCCGGTATAATCCACTGCAGCAGCGTCCCCTCGAGAATAAAGAGTCCAAGTAAAATAAGCCAAAGCAACTTTCTGGTCACAATCAACCCCCCTGCTCCGGAGTGATCACGACGAATACCTCGCGCAAATGGTCAAACGACGCAAACGGCTGAATGACCGCGACATGCGAAATGCCGAAATTACCCGGCTCCCGGGAAATCACTTTACCGACTTCAATCCCTTTCGGGAAAATTTGGCCCAAGCCCGACGTAATGACGACATCGCCAACTGCAAGCTTATCGTTCGGATCGATTTTGGTCATGACCAGCTTTTGCTTCTCGCGATCATAGCTCTCGATAATGCCGAAGGATTCATTCTCCTTGCCCTTCACGGTTACCGCAATGGCCTTGGAATCATCGGACGTATCATCGATTCCCTTCAGGAGCTGGACATTGGAATAAAAGGAGGATACCTGCTTGACCCGGCCAACCAAGCCTTCGACGGACATGACGGCCATATTCGGCTTCACACCGTCTTTCTCCCCGAGATTGATCCGAACCGTATTATTAAGCAGGTCAGGGTTAACGGCTACGACCTCGGCGATACGAAAGGTATAGTTGTTGGTCTGCTTCTGACGTTCCGTAAAGCCAAGGGCCTCCTGCAGCCTTTTGTTCTGCTGCTCCAGATCGTTCAGCCGTGTCGTGTCACGGGCGTACTTCGTCAAGGTTTGCTTCAGCACCTTGTTCTCCTCGAAAATCGTACGCAATTGTCCCATATCCTCAAAGAAACCCGCTATGTAGCCAGCGGGCTTATAAAACAGTCCTTGAGTCCAGGAGACGGTGTCGGTTATAAATTTTTCCGGCCAGGTCATGCGTTCGCGTTTGCCCAGCGTCAAGCCCATCAGGGCAATAAAACAGATGAGGCCCAGCATCAAAATGAGCAGCCTCTTGTTCCCCAGTAATTTCACCGCAACCACCTTCTAAGCTTGAATGCCAAAGTATTATTAACGCCTGGATTTGCCCGCAGGACCCGATTTCCGGAACAAATGAATATTTTCGAGCGCTCTTCCCGTTCCAATGGCCACGCAATCCAGCGGATTCTCAGCCACAAGCACCGGCATGCCGGTTTCGCGGGACAGCAGCTTATCCAGATTGCGCAGCAATCCGCCTCCGCCCGTCAGTACAATCCCGCGGTCCATAATATCCGCCGAAAGCTCGGGAGGACACTTCTCCAAGGTTACCTTCACCGCTTCCACGATACTGTTGACCGTATCCGCCAAGGCTTCGGTAATTTCCTCAGAGGTAATAGCCATCGTCTTAGGCAGGCCGCTCACCAAGTCTCTGCCGCGAATTTCGAATCGAACCGGCTGATCGCTTGACATGGCCGAGCCGATCTCCATTTTGATCGATTCCGCCGTACGTTCCCCAATCATGAGGTTGTATGTACGCTTGATATACTGCGTAATCGCCTCATCCATCTCGTCTCCGGCCACACGAATGGACCGGCTGGTAACGATGCCTCCAAGAGAAATGACGGCCACCTCGGTCGTCCCGCCGCCGATATCTACAACCATACTGCCTGTCGGCTCCCATACCGGCAGATCGGCACCGATCGCCGCTGCGAACGGTTCCTCAATCGTATAGGCGTCACGCGCTCCCGCCTGACGGGTAGCATCCTCGACCGCACGCTTCTCCACTGCCGTAATACCCGACGGGACACATACCATCACGCTCGGATGGCGCTGGAACAGCAAGCGCTGCTTTTGCGCCTGGCGAATGAAATATTTGATCATTGTCGAGGTCGTATCGAAATCTGCGATAACCCCGTCTTTCATCGGACGGACGGCTCTAATATTTCCAGGAGTACGCCCAATCATTTTCTTGGCGGCCTCTCCTACCGCTTCAATCGTCTTTGTATCGGTGCGCAGCGCCACAACGGACGGCTCCCGGACAACGATCCCTTTGCCTTTGACATAAACCAACGTATTTGCAGTGCCCAGATCGATACCCAGGTCTTTTGTGAAACCACCAAACATGTAGGTACTCCCTTCCTTGTCGTTACCAAATTTCTATTATGTTTATGTTACATCAAACCTTGCTCCTTTAAACTGACAAACTTCCGATCGCCAATCACGATATGATCGAGCACCTCAATGCCGACAATATCACCGGCTTCCACGAGCCGCTGGGTCATCTGTACGTCTTCGGAGCTTGGGGTCGGATCGCCGCTAGGGTGGTTGTGAACGCAAATAATCGAAGCGCTGCTCCGCTTGATCGCCGCCCGGAATACTTCCCTCGGATGAACGATGGATGCGTTCAGGCTCCCCATCGATAGCGTCTCCTGACCTATGACGTGATTTTTTGTATTTAAAAACAGACAAACAAAATGCTCTTTGTTTAAATAACGCAGCTCTTCCATTAGCAAGTCCGCTACATCCTTCGGCGAACGAACGGTTACCGTGTCCTCCATCGTACTGCGGGCCAGCCTGCGGCCGAGTTCGATGCCGGCTTGGATTTGCAGTCCTTTGGCGGCGCCAATTCCTTTGATTTCCGTCAGCTGCTCCAGGCTCATATCTACGAGATTACGCAGCCCGCCTGCTTGACTAAGCACACGCTGAGCCAATAAGACAGCCGATTCCTGATACGTGCCGGTCCGAAGCAAGATTGCCAGCAGTTCCGCGTTACTTAATGCTTGAGCCCCATACTGCATCATGCGTTCTCTAGGTCGTTCTTCGTTTGGGACATCGCGCAATATGACATTGCTCGATTCCATTCATTCCCCTCTTTCATTCAAAAATGTTGTGAACACCCATTATAGCATGATGCCGGGTTAAATAACAGCAACGCCCAGACGCCGCAGCAAATCGCTCAGCAGCGACATCGGCAGGCCGACGACACTGAAATAATCGCCCTCAATCCGTTCCACAAGGGTGGCGCCCAAGCCTTGAATCCCGTAGGATCCAGCCTTGTCCATCGGTTCGCCCGTATCAATATAACGCTCGATTTGGTCATCCGTCAACGCCTTCATCGAAACTGACACCATCTGGCAGGAGACCAGCTCTTGTCCCGTCCGAAGATCGATGCAGGATACCCCGCTGTATACCTTGTGCGCCCTCCCCTGAAGCCGTTTGAGCGTAAGGAAAGCGTCCTGCTTGTCCTTCGGCTTGCCAAGAACGAGGGAATCGAGCACGACAATCGTATCGGAGCCGATGATAACCCCCTCGCTGCCCTCCGGCTGCTCTACCTTATACAATTCGTACACTGCTCCCGCTTTGCGACTGGATAATTGTTCCACGACTTGCTGCGGGCTGAGTCCCGGCTCCGTGTCCTCGTTCACATCGCTGACTCTGATTTCAAACGGCAGCCGAAGGGATTGAATCAATTCCTGACGACGGGGCGATGATGACGCCAAAATCAGTTTTTTCTGTTCCTTCATCGACATATATAGACTCCTTGTCCCGAATGGTATGATAGTTGTTTGTTTAAGCTTGCGTTACAGCTTGCGGTACAGCCAAAAGGCGGCTGCCAAACCGAGCAGACTGATCAGGCTCAGCTTGAGCTCTAAAAGAAGGTCGTATTTCAAAACGAGTAGATCCGCTTTGGGCTTCCAGGACAGCTCTACGGATTTGGTCAAAAACGATAAGGCCGGCACCGATGACAGCAGTTGGCCGATCAACGTTCCCGCCACTAATCCTATGATGAGCAATAAGATGAAAGTAAATGTATTTTTTTTCAAATGGACGATCCTTCCCTATGAATATACTTACCCATAATTATATCATAGATTTGGAGAATGTTACCTGATTACAATAGGTTCCAGTGCCTTGTACAATGGGAGCAGCGTCTGTCTGCAATGCTTCTCGATGATGAGCGGCCGCACCCGTCAGCGAGATCGTATCGCCAAAAGGATACCCCCGTTCGAAATGATAGCGAAGGGGAATGATTCCTATGCGCTGAACAACAGGAGGGATACTATACATATGCGTCGGCCTTTTACTATCTTCAGCTTACTGATGGCCTGCGCCATCGCTTTCCCATCGATGTCCGAGGCGGCGAAAATTGTGGTGGATGCCGGCCACGGCGGGTCGGACCCGGGCGCTATCGGCGTGAATGGACTCAATGAAAAAACAGTCAATCTGGATATCGCCCTGCAAGTCAGAGAGCTGCTTATCAAGCGCGGCTATGAGGTCGCAATGACCCGGACGGACGATACCTTCATCAGCTTAAAGGATCGCGTACAATTCACCGATGCACAGCAAGCGGACTTATTCGTCTCCATCCATGCGAATTCGTACTCGAATGCGGGCACCCGCGGAGCGATGGTGCTTTACTATGATAGCGCCTATCCTCAAGAGGACTACCCTGCAAGTCCCCAAATGTCACAGCTTACTCCGCAAAGCCGCGCCTTCGCCCAGCAGATGCTCGACACATTCGTTCGCTCGACCGATGTGGAAAACCGCGGGCTGCTGCCCAGTGCGGTATACGTAATCCGTATGGGGCAAATTCCGAGCATTCTTGTAGAAACCGCTTTCTTATCGAATGCCCAGGATGCCGCGATGCTCTCCACCCCAGAGGTCCGTACGCAGATGGCTCAAGCCATCGAGAGCGGCATTGAAGCGTACCTGCCCCCGGATGCCCAAGGGGGCGAGGGGTTCACGGATACGCGGACCCATTGGGCCCGGGAAGCGATCGCCCGCCTCAAGACGCAGGGCATCCTCGACGGCGTCGGCAAGCAGTTCCAGCCCGACCGCGAGCTGACTCGGGCGGAGTGGGTCACCCTGCTGGACCGGATCTTCGACCTGTCGAAGGTCCAGCCCACTCTTGGCGCCGGCGGCTGCAGCGCCGTCGCCAAAGCCGTGTACGCAGGCGGGTGCACCTGGCCTGCACCCGCCCCGTTCAAGGACGCGGCGGCAGGCCACTGGGCCTACGCGGCCTTGAACAAGGCGGTTCGCGCCGGCGTGCTGGACGGGTATGAGGACGGGACGCTTCGTCCCGACCGGCCCGTCACGCGGGCGGAGGTCGCCGCCATGTTCCAGCGGCTGGCGCTGCCGCAGGCAAGTGCTGCACCTGCAGCGCCGCTGCCGCAGGCGTTCAAGGATGTGCCGGCCGATGCCTGGTCGGCACAGGCGATCTCCAGCCTGAAGCAAGCAGGCTGGATTGACGGCGTCACGGCGGACCGCTATATGCCGGACCGCCGCATGACGCGTGCCGAAGCGGCGGCGCTGCTGGACCGCTACGTGCAAAAGCGGAGTCCTGCACGGCCCTAGCCGCCCATGAGCAGGACAGTACATTTAGGCGAAAGTCCGCGTCTGTCTTATACACAAGGACAAACGGCTTCACCATCTTTCAAGGTGCCATACGTTTGTATTTACCAAACAAAACCCGTGATCCCTGCAGTCTTTGGACTTAAACGCAGGGTCACGGGTTTTGTTATTTTACAAAGCGGAAGCGCCGGGGGTTCCCGGAAGAAATTGCACCCGCACGGTCTCTTCCGTACCGGGCTTCGCCACCGTCAGATCCAGGAGATACAGATCTTCCCGCACGCCGCTGTGATTCATGAAATCGACACGCTCGACGGAGCATTGCAACTGACTCGCATCAAAGATCAGGTCCGTCACAGCGTTATTCTGCTGCAGCCGAACGCGTCCATCGCTTACCATCTCCGGCTTCGTAAAGGAAACGAACCGCTCGACGATGGAATCCGGCGCCTGCTCAAACCGGTAACGGTCGATGAGCTCAAGCTGAGGGGCAGCCCCTTTTTTATCAAATTGAAACGTTCTAATCAACGATTGCAAATTGGAGCTCGGATACGCCCCCGCCAGCTCCAGCGCAAATACGTCCCGATTCTCACTTGTGGATATGTCCAGCACTTGCGCGGCAAACTGCTTGCCCTCCTGCTGTTCTATGCCTTCAATGATAGGAACTGAATGCCCTTTGGACCGGTTGCCTATGTAGCTGTAGCGCTGTTCCCCGAAGTAGGACTTCGTATACTCTCCGGCCCCCGTATCGGTCAGCAGGGTCGTCCCGTTCACATGGAGCATAAAATGTCCGACGTCGTTATGATTATGCGGCTCCGCATTATGCCCTCCCTTGGCGGCAAAGCTAACGACATGCCCCTGACTTACCGTGCGGCTGACAAGCCATTCGGCATCCTGCAAATAATACACCGCTTCCGTTGCTTCTTCCGATGCCTCAGGAGCAAGACTCCACACAAAATTACGGACGGCGTTCGGCCAGCGGGCACAATGATCTGTCGTATAAGATGAAGCGAAACGGGCCGGCGGCATTTCCACCTCCGGATAGATGGTTTTCAAATAACCGGTCAGGCCGGGCGAAAAGCTCGAGTGCAAGGAAGCGTCGGAAAAGCTGACAGTCCAATCTTCATTCAGATAGCATTTTTGTTGAAACAAAGCGATCTGCTTGATCTTTTCTCCGGTAAATAAATCGACGGCCCCTCCGGTCCGCTGCTTCAATAAGTCGGCAAAATAAGTATAATAGCCAAACCCGTAGTTCCAGTAGCCTATCCCTTCAGTACAAGCTCCGTCCGCATCAAATCCGCTGAGGTAGCACTCCATCGCCTGTAGAACCCGTCCGATGATTGGCGTTAGCCCTGCACTGTCCTGGATTAAGTAGAGGGCTGCGGACCCAATAGAGCCGGAGCATACGGCCGACCAGTTATGGGTAGCTTGCTCCCAAAATAAAAAGGAGCCGAGTTCACAGAACGGTTCAAGAACTCTCTCTCGAATTTCCTTTCTTGCTCTGCTCATCACCACCTCGGACAGCCGGGTCTCCAATAGACTGCAAATTTCAGCTAACGTAAACGCAGTCTCCGAAGCAAACAAATCGATCGTTTGCCGATGCGGCTTCACCTTCCCGTGCAGCTGACCGTCACATGCAGGCGCTTCAGCCTGATTCAGCTTGTCGATCGACTTTAATGAATGTCCGCCAAGGTGAGCCGGCAAACACCACGTATATTCATCGCACATGGCCCAGATGATATCTTCCAGCGCTTCGATATCCTGAGGCTTTCCATACGCCAAGGACAAGATTGCAAACGTATTCAACCGAAGACGGTTTTTAAAGTAAGCTTTCTCAAATTCGATTCGGTTGCCGGTCGTGTCAAAGAGTTTATATTTCGAGAATGGCAGCACCCCGATTGGCTCCTGGCGCAAGCTTTCCCCAACCTCCACAACCTCCTGCAGCAGCTTGCTGTGGTTTGGCGAAGTGCGGATTTCCTCCCACTTGCTGCCGCTCCGGCCGATCTCAAAAAGGGGCTGTCCCTTCAACTGTTTGGCTCCATACTCTAAAGCTTCAAAAAGCACTCTCGTATCCATTGATTCCTTATCCCTCCTAATAAATATTCTAATGATGGATGGAACTTGTACATGAGTCACTACTGTTCTATCACAAAAAAAAGAAGATGTATATAGGTATATTAACTTCCTTACATTGACACAATACAAACAAATTTACCATACGAGGAGGGAATCGGTATGAGCAAGGAGCAGCCCAAAGCACCGGAGAGCCAGTCACGGCGTCAGTTTCTTAAATATTCTGGCACAGCGATCGGCGGCGCTATTGTCGGCGGTGTCATCGGAGGAGCCATTGCAGCCAACCGTAAAAACAATACGGCCAAAACCCCGGAAGGACAGACGGCGGAAACACCGACTAAAAATTACAGCCAGGCTTTGATGTATTTCACGCAGGACCAATTCGATACGACGGAAGCCGCGTCGGAACGCATTTTCCCTAAAGATGACCTCGGCCCCGGAGCGAAGGAGCTGGGCGTAGCTTACTTTATCGATCACCAGCTTGCCAGTCAATGGGGGAACAACGGCAAGGAATACATGATAGGTCCCTTCATTAAAGGGGAGCCGACGCAGGGGAACTACCCCAGCATCAAACGGCATGACCTGTTTACCCATGGCTTGAAGGCCTTGCAGGATACAAGCCAATCGAAGTATCAGAAAGCGTTTCAGGAGCTGGCCCCGGAACAGCAAGACGAGCTTCTCGGATTGTTCGAAAAGGGAGAACAGGTTACCGTGACCGGCGGGACGGCTCAACAGTTTTTCAATCTGCTGAAAAATTTCACGATCGAAGGCGTCTATTCCGATCCGCTGTATGGCGGCAACAAGGATATGCAGGGCTGGAAAATGCGCAATTACCCTGGCAACCAAATGAGCTACACCGAAATTATGGCCAAAGACCAGTTTGTCAAAATTGAACCGGCCAGTCTGCACGATCATATGACTGCACATTGAACAAGAGGTGAAAGAGCATGGCGACTAAACTACCAAAGGTACCGGTTGTGATCGTAGGCATGGGCTGGGTCGGCGGCATTATCGCGGCGGAGCTTGCCAAGCAGGGTACGAAAGTGGTTGGACTCGAGCGCGGCAAATCGCGTACGACAACGGACTATTATATGGTGCATGATGAGCTGCGTTATGCGCAGCGCTATGATTTGATGCAGGATTTATCCAAGGAGACGGTCACCTTCCGGAACACGGAGAAATTGACTGCGGTCCCGATGCGAACCTACGGATCGTTCCTGCTGGGAGAAGGGCTTGGAGGCTCGGGCATTCACTGGAACGGTCAATCGTTCCGCTTCCTCCCATACGATTTTGAAATTTACAGCAAAACGGTGGAGCGTTACGGAAAAAACAAAATTCCTGCGGGAATGACGATTCAGGATTGGGGCATCACCTATGACCAGCTGGAGCCTTATTTCTTGAAATACGAGAATATGGCGGGCATTTCGGGCGATTCGGATGAAAATCCTACAATCGGCAAACGGTCCGCCCCATTTCCAACCCCCGCGATGATTAAAACGCCTATATTGAAAATGTTCGAGGATGCGAGCAAAAAATTGGGATTGCACCCTTACATGGGCCCTTCTGCAAACTTGTCCCAGCAATACACCAACCCGGATGGCATTACTCGTGCCGCCTGTCAATATTGTGCCTTCTGTGAGCGGTTCGGCTGCGAATACGGCGCAAAGGCGGATCCGGTCGTTACCGTGCTCCCTGTTGCTGAAAAAACGGGCAATTACGAGCTTCGCACCTTTTCCAATGTCATCCAAGTTCTCAATGACGGGAAAAAGGCTACCGGTGTCCTTTATGTGAATACCGTAACCGGTGAACAGTTCGAACAGCCGGCCGATATTGTGGTCATGGCCAGCTACGTGTTCAATAACGTGAAGCTTTTGCTGCTGTCCAAGCTCGGCAAGCCATACGATCCGGCCACAGGCAACGGGGTTATCGGACGAAACTATGCTTATCAGGTACAGGGAGGTTCCGCAACCGGCTTCTTTGATGATAAGGAATTCAACCTGTACGCAGGGGCAGGGGCTCTTGGCATGGAGGTCGACGATTTCAACGGGGATAACTTCGACCACGGGCCGTTGAACTTTATCCATGGCGCCGGCATCCGCGTGTACCAGGCAGGCCAAAGACCTATTGCCAATAATTCGGTTCCTGCCGGAACCCCGGGCTGGGGCGCAGAATTTAAGAAAAAATCGATATTTTATGCAAATCGTACGATCACCGTTTCTCCTCAAGGCTCCAATATGCCGTGGAGACATCATTATATTGATCTGGACCCGACTTACAAGGACATTTACGGACTTCCGCTACCTCGGGTAACGTTTGATTTCGAGGATCAGGACCGGGAAATGGTCAAGTTTCTTGCAACCAAATCAACGGCCATCATGAAGGAAATGGCTCCTACCAACATGGGCTCCTCCGACCAGTTAAAGCCTTATAATATCGTACCTTACCAATCCACCCATAATACAGGGGGCGTGGTCATGGGTGCGGACCCCGGCACATCGGCGGTCAACAATTATTTACAAATGTGGGATGCAGAAAATGTGTTTGTGGTCGGTGCATCCGCCTTCGCCCATAACAGCGGCTATAACCCGACTGCTACCGTAGGGGCGCTGGCCTATCGGGCAGCGGAAGGCGTTATCAATTATATCAAAAAAGGCGGCGGCTCACTCGTCTAAGCCTCCTTTGGGAATGGCAGGTGCTCACATGGAAAACCAGGAATGGATCGAACATTTGACGGAGCTCCGCAAAAGGCTGATCGTTGTAGCAGGATGGTTTATACTCACCTTCGGCGGGGGCGTTACCGCTGCCCCTGCCCTCCTGCGATTTATCAAATCCCAGCCTACGGCCGCCAACATTCAGTGGAACGTATTCTCGTTTACGGACGGCTTGTTCATTTATATGAAATGCGCGCTGCTGCTTGCGGTTCTGTTCACGCTTCCCGTCCTGTTCTATCACCTGTGGGCTTTTGCACGCCCGGGCTTGACCGAGCAGGAAGCGAACGGCACGCTCGTTTACCTTCCTGCCTCGTTTCTGCTGTTTCTGACCGGGCTGTGCTTCAGCTATTTCGTCGTCTTTCCGATGATGGTGCATTTCATGATGAGGATGAACAAAAGTATCGGAGCGGTGGAAACGTACGGAATCGACAAATATTTCACTTTTCTGTTCGATGTGGTGTTTCCGCTGTCGACTGCCTTCGAGCTCCCCGTCGTCATCCTGTTTCTGACGAAGATCGGTTTGGTTACTCCGGACGTGCTGAGAAAAGTACGCAAGCATGCGTATGTTGGGCTTGCCATTGTCGGCTCCTGCTTGTCGCCGCCGGATTTTTTCTCTCATCTGTCGGTCACCATTCCGCTCATCCTGTTGTTTGAAATCAGCATTCTCGTCTCCGGCTGGCAGTACCGGTCGATGAAGGAGCCGCTGCCCAGCGGTTAACCTATTCTGAATCAAGGAGTGATTCGCATGTTTAACAACATCGGCATTTCAGGCTTGATTATTATCCTGGCCATCGCATTAATCGTGTTTGGCCCGGCCAAGCTTCCCCAGCTCGGACGCGCTTTTGGCGATACGCTTCGTGAATTCCGCAATTCCACGCGCGGCATCGTGGAGGATGAAGTCGAGAAGCCCCGCGAAGAGCCTAAGCAGCTGCTCTAAAAGCTAAGAACGATTGTGCTTACCGCGCCTTTCGGAAAAACAAACCAAACAAGCCGCAAAGACGACCTTCGTCCATGCGGCTTGTTCCATTTTTCTACGACGCCTCCGTTTTTGAATGATTCCGGAGGGAAGCTTTGACTCTACAAGCGATTGTCTCGTACCTCACCACTTATTTATTGTACCGATACCGCTTTACGCAGCTCCTTTTGGCTAATGACGTACTGCATTAATGCCGTTTGTGCCTGCCACATGTACGATGGAGCCGGATTCTTTTTGTATTCATCCAACGACACGACGGCCGTGTTCAGAGCCGTATTCATTTTTTGCACAGCTGCTTTGGCATCGTCGGCCAATCCCTCTGTCGCGGCTGCGGTCAGCCCTGTCCACGTCTGGTGCGCGGTTTTGATCGACTGCACCGATGCATCCGATAGGGGCCCCGGCTTGGCTTCTGCCAACTTGGCCGTTGTTACCGGTGCGATAAGCCCGAGCAGCTTATCCCCTTGCGAAACATAAGAGGCGAAGGCATCAGAAGACTTGCCGCTCCATTTCATCTTGCTTACTGCCGGCAGCTCCACGCTCTTCACCAGCACATCCATTTTCTTTTGCTGGAATTGCTGTGCCAAGCCGAGTGCATCATCCCGTGTCAAACTCATCCCTACGTATACCGGATATTTATCCCCTGCCTCGCTTACGGCACCGAAGCCTTTCTTTTTGAGATCGGCTTGAGCCGCATCCGCACTTTGAGACGTGCTGAATACACCGCTCTGCAGGAAGCTGTAGGTTTTGGCTCCGATATTGACCGCTACTGTCGCCGCACTGGATGTCAAAGCCGCCGTACCGCCTCCTGCCGCCTTGGCTCCGGCAGCTGCCGTTGTTTTATCTCCGGCGGGTGAGGTGGAAGCCGCCACAGAAGAAGACTGACCGGAAGGCACATTGCTCTTTGCCGCATTCTGTGTGTCCTTGGCATCATCGGAAAACATCGAGAGCACGAAGAAGCCGAAGGCAACCCCCGTAATCACCGCACCCGTGACGGACGTCACGATTTTGATCCACGACGAGCCCGGACGCTTCGTAATATAGGCGGTCTCTTCCGGAACATACCACCGATGATCCCGAAGAGGCTCAAGCTCCGGCTGAGCATAGCGTTCCTGATGGCCTATGCTGTCTTTACTATCCGCTTGCCTGGTATCTATATACCCGGACTCGGGATGAACCGACGTGCCTTGCGGCATTGTAGAGCCGCCCGAATCTCGAATCAGCTTCTCTACCCGCTGGGTCTCGATATCGAACGAGCTTTGCCAGCCCCCGAAATCCGTCGTGTATTGATTCAACGCTTGGCCATCAATGAAGGGCGACTGTGAAGCTCCCGCAGGCTGCGGCGTTATAGAGACGGATGCCTGCTCCAGGTTTGCTGGCTGAAGCGTATCGCTTGGATCCGGCTTCTCATCCAAAACCCGGTATTCCTCATTGCGCAGCGGAATGACCGTAGGCTGAGACTCTTTCACTATACGATCGGCGCCGCGTTGACGCCCAGGGTCGTGGTCAAATCGAAAGGTCATTTTGGCTTTGTTCATTTCGGCATCTCCCTTGTCCATTTTTTGTATTAATAGACTATGAAAGGATCGCAGGAAATAGAACAGGCTTTGCAAATCAAGACTAACCGGCTGCTTCGGAAAAAAGACAAGACACAGGCTACTTCTCCCCGTGTCTTGTCTTTTGTCCAGTAGATCAGAAAGTGTAAGTTTCCTAACCTTCGTCTACCTTGACAAACGCATGCCATCTGGAAGATGGCGAAGTCGTTTATCCTTGGACAAGCCTACATGTCGTTAGGCTTGTCGTTTTTCATTTTGCTCCATTGCGCCGCTTTCCAGCGCTTTCGCCAAACCGTCGGCTGCCTTCCAAATATCTCCTGCTCCCATTGTGAGCACCAGATCCCCGCTTGCTACAGTGCCAAGCAAGTAGGATTGCACTTCCTCTTTACTCGGTATATACCGGACATTCGCATTGCTGTTCTGGCGAATCAGCTCTACGAGCTTCGCGGAGGTAATGCCCTCGATCTGCTTCTCACCCGCAGGGGAGTAGATATCTGTAATGATAACTTCATCCGCATCGGGAAAAGCGCGGCTGAACTGCTCGAACAAAAAATACGTTCTCGTGTAGCGCTGAGGCTGAAACACGGCAACAATCCGTTTCCCGGTTGCCTTTGCCGCACTGATTGTCGCTTCAATTTCCGTCGGATGGTGAGCGTAATCATCGATTACGAGGATATCATCCACTTCCCCAAGCACCTGGAAGCGTCTTTTGGCACCGCGGAACTCCGTAATGGCTTCGGCTACCTGCTCGAACGAGAGTCCTGCCTCCAGGCATGTAATCAGTGTAGCCATTGCATTATATACGTTATGTTTGCCCGGAACGGACAGCTGGATCGTTCCTAGAGCTTTGCCCTGGAACTCCACATCAAACCGCGCCTTGCGGTCGCCCAGTTCAAGATTGCGGGCTATATAATCGGCATCGTCTTCGATCCCGTAAGTAATCACCTGACTATGGATTTGCGGGATCATCTCCCGCAGGTAAGCGTCGTCTTTACAGACAACCGCTTTGCCGTCTTCTTTTACCTGACTCAAAAATTGAGCATACGCATGCTTCAAATTTTCAAAGTCACCGTTGTAATTTTCCAAATGGTCCGCTTCAATATTGTTCACCAATGCAATATACGGATGATATTGAAGGAACGAGCCGTCGCTCTCATCTGCCTCGGCTACCACCCAATCCCCTTGGCCTGCCTTGGCATTGCTACCCAAATTCATAATCTCTCCGCCGATGATGTAGGTAGGGTCCTTCTGACAGCCTTCCAATACAAGCGCAATCATCGAGGACGTTGTCGTCTTCCCATGTGCACCTGCAACGGCAATGCCTTTTTTCGTATTCATGAGGCGGCCCAGCATCTGGGAACGGTGAAGAATCGGAATGTTCAGCTTCTGGGCTTCCGCGATCTCCACATTATCCTTGGACAAAGCCGTCGAATACACGACAACGTCCGCCCCTTTTACATGATCCGCTTCATGGCCTATGAAAACTTGCGCTCCCTTGGCAGCAAGCTTTTCAGTAAGCTCCTGCCGAGCCAAATCGGAACCTGATACTTGATAGCCCATTTCCAGCATCACCTTGGCAATAGCACTCATACCATACCCGCCAATTCCGATAAAATGGATGTGCTCAGATGTATTCACGCCGCTCTCACCAGCCTTTTTCAGAATCGGTTTGATGTACGATCCAGGAACGAACATCACCTATTAAATATAATGTGCCGGAAACGACAGCCAAGTCGTCTTGTGCTGTCTTGCCCTTGACCAGCTCCAGCGCCGCTTTCCAATCCGGTTCTACGATCACTTCCACATCGGTGCGGCCCATTTCCTTAAGCAGCGTCCTGGCCAGCTCGGCTAGCTTGGCAGCATCCTCCTTCTTATGCCAATCCGGCTCGGTAAGGATGAGTGTATCCACCAATGGTAGTATATGCTGCAAATATCCGGAATGATTCTTTGTAGAGAGCATTCCCATCACAAAATGCAAATTTTTGTATGCATACGTATCGCGCAGAGCTTGAGCCAGGGCGGCCCCACCCTCGGGGTTATGCGCCCCGTCAACGAGCATTCTAGGCGATTGGCTGATCATCTCCAGGCGCCCTGCCCATTGCGTTGCTTTCATCGCGCTGTACAGCACGTCATCCTCAACGATCAGGGCATAATATTGGCGCAGCACCTCCAGCGTCATGAGTGCAACCGAAGCGTTCTGCAGCTGATGTCTGCCGTTCATGGATATGCCGACCTTCGGAATGCCGCGGAAAGGCCCGAAGAAATGAAACGACTGGTCATTTTCCCGATCCGCGATCGCTTCATAACGGAAATGGCGGCCGCTCAAATATAAGGTACTTTGCTTCGCCCTGCTCACCCGCTCCAAAACCGCAATCGCCTCGGGCTGATCCACGGCACTAACGACAGGCACTCCCGCCTTGATGATTCCCGCTTTCTCGGCAGCCACTTTTTCCAGTGTATCGCCCAAAATCTCCATATGGTCATGGCCGACATTCGTGATCGCTGTCACGATAGGTGTAACAATGTTTGTGGAATCCAGTCTTCCCCCCAGGCCGGTTTCCCAAACAACAAAGTCCGGATAAGCGACATGAGCGAAATATTCGATAGCTAAGGCCGTGGACACTTCAAACATGGTCGGCTGGCCCAGTTCCGTCGCAGCGACCTGCTCGACCAACCGCTTAACCTTATTGACAACACGGACCAGATCCTCATCCGCAATATTTTCACCATTGAGCCGGATACGGTCCGTATATTTTTCAATATACGGAGACGTAAAGGTGCCTACATCATAACCGGCCTGCTTGATGACCTCACTCAAAAAGGCGCAGACGGAGCCCTTCCCATTCGTGCCGGCCACATGAATGAATTTCAAGCGGCGCTCCGGGTGGCCCAGCAGCTCCATCAGCTTTTCCATCCGTTTGAGGCCCGGCTTGATTCCGAACGGGACCAAATGCACGATCCACTCGACCGCATCCGCCGCATTCTGAAAACCGCCTGTACCCTGCGTGTTTTCTTCGCTCATCAAACTCACCCTTTCAGCTCCGCCAAACGGGCAATGACTTTGTCGCGTTTGTCCGCATAATCGGCCAGCTTCGCCTTCTCTTCCTCGATCACCTTCGCCGGCGCCTTCGCTACAAAGCCTTCGTTGCCCAGCTTTTTCTCAATGCGCTCCACTTCGCCATGCAGCGTTTGAAGCTCTTTCTCCAAACGTGCGATTTCCTGCGAAATGTCGATCAGGCCGGCCAGCGGCAAGTATAGCTCCGCACCTGTGACGATGCCTGTCATCGCTTTATCCGGTGTCGTCAGATCTAGACCAATCTCCAGAAGCGACGTATTGCTGAAGCGGCGAATGTATTCCTCATTGCGCTGCAATATCGCCAGCGTTTCTTCGCTTGAAGGCTTTACGAGAAGCTCGATCTTTTTGCTCATCGGCACGTTCACTTCCGCACGGATGTTCCGAACGGTACGGATAATGTCCATCAGCAGCTCCATCTCGCTTACCGCATCCGATGCTTCGAAACGGGCCTCGAATACCGGCCAGGACGCCAGTGTGATGGTCTCCCCTTCATGCGGCAGATGCTGCCATATTTCCTCGGAAATAAACGGCATGAACGGATGGATCAAGCGCTGTGTCCGATCCAGTACATAGGCGAGTACGGATTGGGTAGTTTTCTTCGCTTCCGCATCGTTTCCGTATAAGGAAAGCTTACTGAACTCGATATACCAGTCGCACAGATCGTCCCAAATGAAATTGTACAGCAATCGGCCGGTTTCTCCGAACTCATACGAATCCATCAGTCTCGTCACATCGCGAACCGTTTCGTTCAAGCGATGCAAAATCCAGCGGTCCGCCGTGCTCAGCTTGCCGCTCAAATCAATATCTTCCACCTTGAATTCGCCTAGATTCATCAGGGCAAACCGTGAGGCATTCCAAATTTTATTGGCAAAGTTGCGTGCCTGTTCGACCTTTTCCCAACGGAAGCGCAAGTCCTGCCCCGGTGTTGAGCCCGTCGACAGCATGAAGCGCATCGCATCGGCCCCGTACTTCTCGATCACTTCCAGAGGGTCTACCCCGTTGCCGAGTGATTTGGACATTTTACGACCCTCGGCGTCGCGAACCAAGCCGTGCAGCAGTACGTCCTTGAACGGAATTTGCTCTGTAAATTCGAGTGCGGTAAAGATCATCCGGGCTACCCAGAAGTAAATGATATCGTATCCGGTTACGAGCAGGCTCGTAGGATAGAAACGCTTCATATCTTCCGTGTCATCCGGCCAGCCCAGTGTGGAGAAAGGCCATAGGCCGGAGCTGAACCAAGTATCCAGAACGTCCTCGTCCTGACGCAGATTCTCGCTTCCGCATTTGGAGCACTTCGTTACATCGTGCTGCTCTACATGAATTTCATTGCAATCCTGGCAGTACCATGCCGGAATCCGGTGTCCCCACCACAGCTGACGGGAAATACACCAGTCGCGGACATTCTCGATCCAGTTCAAATAAATTTTTTCAAACCGGTCCGGCACGAAGTTGACGCCTTTGCCGGATTTTTGCGCTTCGATCGCACGTTCGGCGAGCGGCTTCATTTTGACAAACCATTGGGTGGACAAATAAGGCTCGATCACCGCACCACTGCGCTCGCTGTGACCGACTTGATGAACATGCTCCTCAATTTTAACAAGGACGCCAAGTTCTTTCATATCGGCAACGATTTGCTTGCGGCATTCAAAACGGTCCAATCCTTGATATTTGCCCGCATTCGCGTTCATTTGACCGCCTTCGTCCATAACCAGCACTTGCGGCAAGTCATGGCGTTTGCCCACTTCAAAGTCGTTCGGGTCATGGGCCGGCGTAATTTTAACCGCACCGCTTCCGAATTCCTTCTCTACATACTCATCCGCAATAATCGGAATTTCGCGTCCGATGATCGGAAGCACGAGCATTTTGCCGATCAGGTGCTTATACCGGTCATCTTCCGGATGTACAGCTACCGCCGTATCGCCCAGCATCGTCTCCGGACGGGTTGTAGCGACTGTAATGGACTCATTGCTGTCCTTCACCGGGTATTTTAAGTGATACAGGTTCCCCTGCACCTCTTTATATTCCACTTCGATATCGGAAAGAGCCGTGCGTGCTGCCGGATCCCAGTTAATAATGTAATTGCCGCGATAGATGAGACCTTTCTCATACAGCTGTACGAATACTTTGCGTACCGCTTTGGACAAGCCTTCATCCAGGGTGAACCGTTCACGGGAATAATCGAGCGAGAAGCCCATTTTCGCCCATTGCTCATGGATCGACTCCGCATACTGCTCTTTCCATTCCCAAACTTTATCCAAAAACTTCTCACGACCCAGATCATGACGAGAAACGCCTTGCTCGCGCAGCTTTTGCTCTACCCTTGTTTGCGTAGCGATCCCTGCGTGGTCCGAGCCTGGCAGCCATAGCGTATCAAAGCCCTGCATCCTTTTGGTTCGGATCATAATATCCTGCAGGGTGCAGTCAAGCGCATGTCCAATGTGCAGCATCCCCGTTACGTTCGGTGGCGGAATGACTATGGTATACGTCTCCACGTCCGGACGCTGTCCGGCTTTAAAATACCCGCCCTTCAGCCAGTAGCCGTACCATTTTTTCTCGGCTTCCTTAGGGTCGTACGTCGTTGGCATCGAAGTCGCTGCCTGCGTTGTTTTGGTTTCTTCCATCTTGATAAACCTCCATTATGCATACTCAAATCACAACCAAGGATAAACTGCTTCGCCGTCGTTCAAAGCGGCATGCGTTTGTCAAGGTGCTGCGAAGCTTATAGAGCCCATACGATATCAACTCTTTAACACAAAAAAATCCCTCCGTCGCAAAGGACGAAAGGATTTGCTTCCGTGGTACCACCTTTTTTCCGCAAACATCAATCAGCTCCTCGTCACCAAGCCATGACAGCTTAGCTTACGAGTGCTCCAGCCTGCGGCACTTCAACAGATAACGGCTGTGACCGGCAAAGTCTATCGCACAGGATGTACGTTGAACTTTGCAACTCCGGGGCGACTTCGGCCAGTTACATCCTGCGGAATCTCTCAGCGAAACAATTCCACTCTCTGAAGGGTTGGCTGCCTACTACTCCCTTTCCAAGTTGTTACAACAATATACTTCATATAATGATTCCTATGATAAACAACATTAAGGGTAGAGTCAATACGGGATGCGTCTAAAACAACCGATATCTCTCATTGTAACCAAAAAACGCCCCAACCAAACCCGGATGCGGGAGTTGAGGCGCATGATCCTACTTATTTGGGAATATAAACAACTTGCCCCTCAGACAAATCGGTGTCACCCAGCCGGTTAAACAGAGCAATTTCCCGCGGATTCAAATCATAGCGCTTGGCGATGATCTCCAGCGTCTCTTCCTTTTGCACGATACACAGCCGCACGCGCCGGAATTCCTGCTGCTCATTCATGGAGCTGAGAAGCAGTTTTTTCCATTCCAGCTTATCGTTTGCATTGGCAGGAGGCTGCTCCGCTTCATTCTGCTTTTCCTGCGCCTGCCTCATTTCGTTCTTGTTGGCTACGGCACTCTGCAGTAAGGACGTCAAGCCGATCGGTTTTTCCTGGACCGCCGCTTCTTCCTCCTTTTTACCTGTGAATGCGATTTTCAGCTCCTTCTTCTCTTCTGCAACTTGAGGCTCGTTTGTCTCACCGGCTGTCATAGCCTTGGATGCATCCACCAGACTGGCTTCCTCCGCTGGCTCTTCGTCCGATGCCTCAGCATCCTGTTCGGGGATGGCTCCCGCCTCCAAAGTGAAGGACTGCCGCTGATCCTCCTCAGCACTTGCCTGCGGCTCTTGAACCGGGTTGGCCGCGGCATAGGCAAGTGACGGATTGGACCATTCCTGTTGAGACGGATGCTGAGGTGCGTACGGCTGAGCATACCCTTGAGGGGAATACGGGCTGTACTGCGGCTGTTGTGGATGCTGCTGATCATATCCGGCATACGCCTGACCCGGCCACCCTTGGCTATTTTGTCCCGTATAACGGGGATCCGTAAATTGAGGGTCGCTGCTATACTGCTGCGCTTCGTTATTGGGTGGCTGGTCATACAGCGGTGGATGATATGGCTGCTCCGCCAAGCGCGGATCAGGCACTTCGTGTACGAACACGACCTCCTCTTCAACCTCCTGCCAATCTTGCCCCGCCGGTGCGGAAACAACCTCTAGACCGTTCAAGGAAAGCACGCCGGTAATATTTAAGCTTCGGGTAGACAGGAGATCGACATCAAAATTTTCAATCTCGACGGCAATATCCTCCACTCGCTGCACACGATTCATTGGGAGTGTAATTTCAACCGGAATCAAATGCTCCAATGTCCGGTTCACAGCATCCTGCTCATCCACATAGGTTCCTGAAAGCAGCAAATTGCCTCGGAGCAGCGCCTGATCACCTTGCGGCAGCACTTGAATATGCGGCACCAGCTCGACATCCTCCAATTCCTTAATTCCTGCTACCCCTTCTGACAAATGCACTCGCTCATAAATATCAAATCGCAAACCGCTTTGTTGTTCAGCCAATGTTTTGTCCTCCCTCCGCCAAACTCATCTCATACCAATAACAAAACATGAGACGGTCAGTTTCACTTGTCTATAAAGTTATATGGCTCCAGCGGAGAGAGCATGACTATATTTTTTGCAAAAACGAATAAAGACGTTCCATATCCTGAGGCCAAGGTGCCTCAATCTCTGTTCTTTCTCCGGTTAAGGGATGATTGAATACGAGCTTCTCCCCGTGCAGTGCCTGCCGGTCTATTCCTTCCTTGCGTCCCCCGTACAACGCATCCCCCCAGATCGGATGACCCAGATAGCTCAAGTGAACCCGGATTTGATGCGTTCTTCCGGTCTCAAGCTTCAGACGAACCAAGGCGGCGTCCTTCCACTGCTCTGCGACCTGATAATGAGTCACAGCCCGGTCCCCGGTAGGAGAAACGCGTCTTCGGGAGGCATGATGCCGGTCTTTGCCGATAGGGGCATCGATCGTGCCGTGCTGCTGCTTGAGTCTGCCCTGCACAATGGCACAGTACTCCCGGCCGATTTTCTTCTCGCGCATGGCTTCATCGAGAATCAATTGTCCCCACTCATGCTTCGCAAAAAGCACAGGGCCTGTCGTATCCTCGTCCAGCCGATGAATATGTCTCGGCCTGCAGGCCTGGCCGGTGCTTTCATAATAGCCGGCAACGGCTTCCGATAAAGTGACCGGCTCCGCGTCAGAGCGTGTGCCGTCCGTATGCAGCTTCATACCGGCAGGCTTCAGGACAACCAAACAAAAGTCATCCTCAAAAAGCACTTCTAAAGGGAACCACCTCGGTATAGTTTGTAGCGGTTCGTTCGGAAAAAGCTTCAGACGCGCACGCGCTCCCGCCAACGATACACCTTGAGCCTTGATTAAATTACCAAGAAATTTATCCGGTAACCTGATATACTCTTTCATGTCGTTTTCGTTTTGGATCGGCCGGGGAAGCCTGAGTTCAAGCCATTCCCCTTTTTTTTGCCAGGATATCATATCGCATTAAGCTCCTTTGATGTGCAGCATGGTAATACCTTTTGTGCATGCGAGTTTAGAATTAGTTTATCAAAAATAGGTCCCCACCGACAAAAGTGACTGCCGGATTGCCTGCTTTGTGCAAGTCTATTAAACATAGCGAAAATATGATAGAATAGATTAGATATGGTTGGTTTTTTTCATCCTATTTTTGCTTATTTTATATTAACAGGAGTGGACTTACGTTGAGTAGTGGAATACAACTTTTGAAATCAACGCGCCGCCAAATTCGACATTGGAGCTGGTTGAAACGAACGCTGCTGTCTATCGCTCTGATTACTTTTCTCTCCTCCAGCTTCCTGTTCCTGACCGGACCGGGAACGCAAATCCGCGAATGGATGGCTCAAACCGTCATCATTACGCAGCACAGGGATTGGGCATGGATCTTCGTCGGTGCCGAGCGCCGCGATGAACTCGTCCGCCAGATGCAGGCGTTCGTCGAGAGTAACTCCTTGGAGAGGCAGCAATCCGGCTTAATTAAAACATCCAACCGAAGAATCCGTTCGATCGACGAATTGATCAAGGTCGAGGACATCTCCGGTACGCTCTGGAAAGGGAAACGGATGTATGTGTACGATCCGAAATCAATCCGTCTTATGACCCCGGCCAAATCGGGTGAAGGGGAAAAAATTACTTCCATGGTTCAACGGACGGGAGCTGTTGCCGGTGTCAATGCCGGGGGCTTTAACGATCCAGAGGGACTGGGGAACGGTTTTGCCGCATTGGGTGCGGTCATTTCCGGCGGCTCGGTCATTTATACGGACCAGGACGGCACCGTGCCGCAGCATATTGTCGGATTCACCAAGGACGGTACGCTCATCATTGGCAAATATTCCATTAATGAGCTTCTGGACATGGGCATCTCTGAAGCGGCTTCCTTCTACCCGCGCGTCATTGCCAACGGCAAGCCGCTTCCTATTAATGATAACAGCCGTGCTCCACGTACAGCCGTCGGTCAAAAAGCGGACGGAACCGTTATTTTCATCGTTATCGATGGAAGACAAACCCATAGCGTGGGTGCTACGCTGAAAGAGGTACAGGACATGTTCATGGAGGACGGCGTCATTAACGCCGGATTTCTGGATGGGGGCGCCTCGTCCGAAATGGTTGTGAATGGCGAGCTGGTTACCAAGCCATCGAGCCGATACGGCGAAAGACGGCTGCCGTCTGCGTTCCTCGTTTACTCCAATCCGGAGGACGTCGTCGCGAACCGGGTATGGGATGGTATCGACAAAATTGATGCCGGCGGCTCGTACGACCATCCGGACTTCCTAAGGGAACAGGCCGAATTGAAGGCAAAGCAAAAAAGCAATCCGACGCCAACACCAACGCCGACCCCGACGAAGACGGAAACGGACAAAACGAAAACTTCCGAGACAACAACGGGAGGATCGACGAAGTCCACCAATACCGGTTCCAGCACAACCGATACAGGCAAGACGAGTACTCCAACACACAGTACGAAGGAAACGGAAACTGATAAAACGCCGGCAACGACCGGAAAAGATACGACGAATCCCACGAAGCCGTCTGGCAGCACAACACAGCCTTCTACAGGCAGCGGCACCGGTACGTCAACGCAAGGCAGCGGCACCACAACCAAGCCGACAACGCCGACAGAGCCTACAGGTACAGGCAATACGGGGGCAACGGGAACTACAAATTCGGGGACGAAGCCAACGACGACCCCTGCGCCAACCTCGACACCAACGCCTACCGCGCCTTCAACACCGACAGCGCCGACGACAACAACACCTGCCAAGACACCATAATAGGTGCTCTGACGCGGGTACCCTGTTGGATAAAAAGAAAGAACGCCTTCATCACAAAGGCGTTCTTTCTTTATGTTCCTAGGATCCCAGTTGCTTCAATGCCTCATGATGCGCCTGGATTGTCAGCTCGATATCCTCGTCGGAATGGGCTGCTGAAACGAACATCCCTTCAAACTGGGAAGGCGCGATACTGACCCCCTCATCCAGCAAGGCGGCAAAATACCGGTTGAAGCGCTGCAAATCCGATGTTTTGGCGGTTTCGTAGTCAACCACCTCGACATCGGTAAAGAACGGACAAATCATCGATCCTACCCGATTAATGGTGCTGGCGATTCCCAGCTCACGGGCGTTGCGCAGAAAGCCTTCTTCCAGCCGTGCGGCTTTACGTTCCAGCTCCTCATATACCCCAGGTTCACCCAACAGACGCAAGGTCGTATATCCTGCCGCCATCGCCAGCGGATTTCCCGACAGCGTTCCGGCTTGGTAAATCGGTCCGCTTGGCGCTATTTGCTCCATAATTTCTTTCTTACCGCCGTAGGCGCCAACCGGAAGTCCGCCACCGATGACTTTACCGAGACAAGTTAAATCCGGCGTAATGCCATAAAGCCCCTGTGCACTATGTTTTCCGACGCGGAAGCCGGTCATGACCTCGTCAAAGATCAATAAACTGCCGTATTGTGTCGTGAGGTCACGCAGGCCTTGCAAGAAACCCGGCCGAGGAGGAACTACCCCCATATTCCCGGCTACTGGCTCCACGATAACAGCCGCAATTTCTTCACCGAACTTTTCAAAGGCCAGTTGAATCGATTCCAAGTCATTATAAGGAACGGTGATCGTGTTCATAGCAACGCTGTCGGGTACACCTGGGCTATCCGGCAATCCCAACGTAGCGACACCGGAGCCTGCTTTAATCAGCAGCGAATCGGCATGACCATGATAACAGCCCTCGAATTTCACGATTTTGGAACGCTTCGTATAGCCTCTGGCCAACCGCAGTGCGCTCATCGTTGCTTCCGTGCCCGAATTGACCATACGTACCATCTCGATCGATGGCACACGCTCAATGACCAGCTTTGCCATCAATGTTTCAAGCTCTGTCGGCGCCCCATAGCTGGTTCCCGTCTCCGCTGTCCGCTTGATGGCTTCTACAACCTCCGGATGCGAATGCCCCATAATGAGCGGACCCCAAGACCCTATGTAATCGATAAATTCGTTTCCATCAATATCATATACTCTCGAGCCGGCTCCCCGTTCCATAAACAATGGCGTTAAGCCAACCGACTTGAACGCGCGAACCGGGCTGTTCACTCCGCCTGGAATAATCTCCTTCGCTTCTGCGAACGCCTTGCCCGAACGTGCATCTTCTCTTTTTTTCAAGCTCATCTTCCTACCCCTCTCTTTGCTAAACGAATGAATGCGGCCCACAAAGGAGCCGCCATTACAAATTTTATATCGCCGGCAAATGATCCATCAGCAGGCCTTAAATCATTGTGCTCCGCACATGGCAAAGACAACATCGCTTAAAGTCTTCATGTACAAAGGATCGGTGTTAAGGGAAGGTGTCCGCTCCAGATGAATTTCCAGCCCTTGCGCCTTCTTTTGCGCCTCGATATCGAGGTCATACAATACTTCCAGATGATCGGAGACGAATCCGATGGGACAGACGAGCACATGCTTCACCTGTTCTTCCGTGCTAACCTTCTCCAGCACATCCAGGATGTCCGGTCCGAGCCAAGGCACCCCGGTTTGACCGGCGCTTTGCCAGCCGAACTGCCAGTTCGTTACCCCTGTCTTCGCTGCGATCGCTCTTGAGGTTTCCAGCAGCTGCTCCGGGTACGGATCCTTCATTTCGAGAATCCGCTCGGGAAGACTGTGAGCCGTGAACACGACGCGAATCTCGTCTTTCGGCGTATCCCCGAACCGCTTCAGCGTCTCCGATACCCGATCGGACAACGCTTCGATCAGCTCAGGGTGCAGGTGATAGCTTTTGACAAATTGAATCGGAAGTCCGAGCTCCGCTGCTTTCTCCTGCGCCCGCTTGATGTAGCCTCCAACGCTCATTATGGAATAATGGGGGGCCAGCACGACACCTACGGCCTGCTCGATCCCATCCTTCACCATCTGCTCCACACCGTCCTCGATAAACGGATCCGCATGCTTCAAGCCTTGATAGCATACGAAATCAAATTCAGGGTGGTCGGCATTTAACCGCTGCTCCAGCCCCTGAACCTGCTTATTCGTGTTTTCCCGCAAAGGGAAGAAACCGCCGACAATCGCCTCGTAGCGATCCGTCAAATCTTTAAGCTGCTCAGGCGTAGGCGGGTGGCCGCGGCGAATATGTGTGTAATAGGCTTCAACTTGATCCAGGCTTTCAGGTGTCCCGTAAGACATCACCAGAACGCCGATACGCGGTTTGCTCATTTAAACACCACTTCCTTGCTTCGTTTTGGCAATGGCTTCCGTCGAGTAGGCATGAACGAACGCTGTCAGCTCACGCAATTTATCGAGTGAGGCTTCCGGGAAAAGACCATGTCCCAGATTGAAGATGTAACCCGGCTGTTGAATCCCCTCATCGATAATAGCCTTTGCCTGCTCTTGAATAACCGACATAGGCGCGGTCAATACATAGGGGTCAAGATTTCCCTGCACTGCAAAATTGTCGCCGACCCTTTGGCGCCCTTCAGAAATCGATACGCGCCAATCCAATCCGATCACATCCGCTTCAATCTGACGCAGGGTCGGAAGCAGCTCGCCTGAGCTGACACCCGGGAAATAAATTTTGGGCTGCTCCAGATGTTTCAGCTCCGTAAATATTCTGGTGATGGTTGGGAGCACATACGTCTGAAAATCTTTCGGAGAAAGAGAGCCCACCCAGCTGTCAAAAAGCTGAACCGCCTTGGCACCTGCCGCCATTTGCGCTTTTAAATAAGCAATCACCATGTCACCGAGCTTATCCATCAGCTGGAACCAAATGGCGGGCTCGCTGTACATCATTTCTTTGGTACGGATATAGCTCTTGGACGGTTTGCCTTCAATCAAATAGCTCGCAATCGTAAAAGGCGCTCCCGCAAAAGTAATCAAGGGCACCTTCAGTTCCCCGGCCAAAATTTCAATTGTTTTCAAGATATGGGATAAGTCCTGCTCCACCTGAATTGGACGCAGCTTCTGCACATCCGCTGCCGTACGGACAGGATTATGAATCACAGGTCCGATGTTCTTTACGATATCAAAATCGATCCCGATCGAAGCAACCGGATTCATAATATCCGAATATAAAATAGCCGCGTCG
Source organism: Paenibacillus rigui (assembly GCF_002234615.1). Classification (GTDB taxonomy): domain Bacteria; phylum Bacillota; class Bacilli; order Paenibacillales; family NBRC-103111; genus Paenibacillus_S; species Paenibacillus_S rigui. The sequence goes on from NZ_NMQW01000012.1 coordinate 204,353, forward strand.
ACACCCAGCTTTTTGACCGGCATTAAAGTAACTTCCGCGGCCAGCTCCGGCTGCTCGCATATTTCTAGCAGGCTGTATTTCTCTTTAATTTTGCGGTAATCCGGATCGTAACGTCCCGCCTGCCGCATGTACCATACGGGCAGTGTATCGACCTCCTGCTTTTTACAGGCTTTAATAAAACGATCGTTGTAATTCATCCGATTTTCCTCATTTCCGTTTACTCCTATGATCTACTAACATTATGCCCTATTTACCAGCATGTAACAACTCATTCACTCTTCAGATTCCGACAAAAGTATGACAAGAGGCTCCTTCTTCGCAGGCGCTCCACATACAAAAAGAACCTTTCCCTCCACAGATTTCGCTGCTTACAGGAAAAGCTCTTTACCGTCCGTCCAATGCTCGGGAAGCCAAATTCAAACCGTAGATTCCAGCAGGGTTGGGTCAGAGAGACCTCAAGAGATTCTCTCTGTAACCGCCTCTATTTCTACCGGTTGTCCGAGAACCTGCCGCTGCTGCCTTTAACGGTTGTTTCTTAGCAGACGAGCGACGTCCTTGGCAAAATACGTAATAATCAAATCGGCTCCGGCCCGTTTGAAGCTGATCATCGTCTCCATAACGATGGCAGGTTCATCGATCCAGCCCTGCATTGCGGCCGCCTTCACCATCGCATATTCGCCGCTCACATTATAAGCAACCAGCGGCAAATCGAATTGATCCTTCAACGTACGCAGCACGTCCAGGTATGCCAGCCCAGGCTTTACCATCAAGAAATCCGCACCCTCGATAACGTCGCCTTCCGCCTCGCGAAGCGCTTCACGAGCGTTCCCCGGGTCCATCTGGTATGTCTTGCGGTCTCCGAACTGCGGAGCGGAATTCGCCGCATCCCGGAACGGGCCGTAAAATGCCGAGGCATATTTTACGGAATACGACATGATCGGCACCTGGTCATAGCCTGCATCATCCAAGCCTTGGCGGATGGCAGCTACGAAGCCGTCCATCATATTGGAAGGCGCGATAATATCCGCCCCTGCCTCTGCTTGGGACACTGCTGTTTTCACCAGTAGCTCAAGCGACGGATCGTTCAGCACATCCGCACGCTTTGTTTTTTCGTCCACATGCACGACACCGCAATGACCATGATCTGTAAACTGGCATAAGCAAGTATCGGCCACGACCAATAGTTCCGGATACAGCTCTTTTACGCGACGTGTTGCTTCCTGTACGATGCCGTTATGATCGTAAGCGGAGCTGCCGTGCTCATCCTTGTGATCAGGAATACCGAATAAAATAATCGCTTCGATGCCCAGTCCGACAACTTCCTTCAATTCTTCTTCCAGCAAATCCAAAGAAAAGCGATAAACACCCGGCATGGATTTGATTTCTTCTTTTACTTGAGTGCCCGAGACGACATAAATAGGATAAATAAGATCATGAACGGAAACGGAGGTCTCTCTGACCAAATTGCGCAGAGCTTTAGAGCCACGCAATCTCCGATTTCTTACGATAGGAAAACCCATGGGTACCCCTCCTAAAAATAATGATGTATGCTGTGCTGTCCTATTATCGATATAGGCTCTGAACGAGCGACTCGACCGTCGCTTCTTCCGCTACATAATCCACGTTCAAACCGGCCTCACGCGCCGTTTGAGCCGTCATCGGTCCGATACAGGCGATTTGTACGCCCTGCAGAAGGTCAAGCGGCTGCTCCGCCCCCAGCTCTTGCAGTGCCAGTATCAAATTCGTCACCGTGGATGAGCTTGTGAACGTTATGATATGAATCGATTTTTGCTGAAGCAGCTCAATGACTTCCGCTCCTCCGGTTGTGTCCAGCACTGTCTCGTAAACGTCAACCTCCGTGACCTGAAGCCCCAGACTTTGGAGCTTGGCCGGGATATATGCTTTGGCAATATCCGCTGTCGGAAGAAGAATGCGTTGTCCCGGTCGGAGTTCGGCTTCAATGGATGCCAGCAGCTCATCTCCCTGGAACTTGGATGGCAGCACATCCACCAGCAATCCCCGGCTTTCCAGCGCCGCAGCCGTTTTAGGTCCTACTGCTGCAATTCTCGCGTTGAACAGCTTCCGTATATCGACGCCTTGGTGACGAAGCTGGTCAAAGAAATGGTCTACCCCGTTGACGCTGGTAAATAGAACCCAATCAAACTCAGCCAGCCGGCCTATTGCTTCAGATAGCTCCTGACGGGCTTGCGGCTTGCTCGGAGGCTGGGTGCGAATAACCGGAAACTCTACCGCTTCGCCCCCCAAATCCTCGATCTGGCTTACCAGCTCGCTTGCTTGACTGCGCGCACGCGTGACGAGAATACGGCGACCGAACAGCGGCTTCTTCTCGAACCAAGCGAGCTTGTCCCGAAGCTTCACCACTTCTCCGACAATGATAACTGCAGGGGACTGGAAATTGGCCGCTTTTACTTTTTCCACGATATCGGTCAAAGTTCCCGTCAATGTCGCCTGCTCCATCCAGGTTCCCCAGCGAATCAACGCAACCGGCGTTGTTAATGCTTTCCCGCCGTCGATCAGCTTGCTGCATATAAATTCAAGGTTCGCAACGCCCATTAGAAAAATGAGCGTGCCCGAAGCCTGAGAAAGGTTTTCCCAATTTACGCTGCTGTAAGTCTTATTTTGATATTCGTGCCCTGTCACGATGGAGAAGGAAGAAGTAAAGTCACGGTGGGTTACCGGGATTCCTGCATAGGCAGGTACAGCAATAGCTGACGTGATGCCAGGAACGATCTCAAAGGTGATGTCATTCTCCGCAAGCAGCTCTGCTTCCTCTCCGACACGGCCGAATACGCTTGGGTCACCGCCCTTCAAACGGGTTACAGTTTTCCCTTGCAAAGCCAGATCTACCAGCAGCTGATTAATTTCCCCTTGCTTCAGCATATGCTTGTCCGGTAGCTTTCCGACGAAAATTTTGTCTGCCCCCGGCTTCATATGCTTCAGCAATCTTGGACTTGCCAAGCGGTCATATACGACGACATCCGCACGCTGTATTGCCTCCAAACCCCGAACAGTAATGAGCTTCGGGTCCCCCGGACCTGCTCCTACAAGATAGACGACACCTTTCGTCACTGGACTCAACCCCTCACTACAGCCAAAATGTCAGCGGCACCACGGGCGATCAACGCCTCCGCCAGCTCTTTACCAAGCAATTCCGGATCGGTTCCGGTCATCGTTTCTTTCAACATTTGCTTTCCATCCGGTGATCCGACCATTCCGGTCATAGCAATGACCGAATTTCCGTCTTCCTCCTGAAGAGTCGCATAAGCACCGATAGGCACCTGACAGCCGCCGTTCAGCTTGCCGAGGAAGCTTCGTTCCGCCGCCACTGCAATGGCAGTCTTCTCGTCATTGTAATGCTTGAGCAGGTCAAGCGTGAATTCATCATTCCCGCGGCACTGAATACATAGAGCTCCCTGCCCGACGGCAGGAAGGCTTTGCTCCGGTGATAAATAAGCGCTGATCCGATCCTGCCAGCCGATCCGGTGAAGTCCGGCGGCAGCAAGCAATATCGCATCGAAGCCTTCCGTATCAAGCTTCTTCAGCCTCGAATCGATATTTCCCCGAATCGACTCGATATGCAAGTCGGGACGGAGATGCTGCAGCTGGGACGAACGGCGAAGGCTGCTCGTGCCGACTTTGGCGCCGTGTGGCAAATCCTCAAGACTTTTCGCTTCGCGGGTGATCAGACAGTCGCGGGGATCCTCACGGAACGGAACTGCACCGATTACAAGGCCTTCCGGCAGCTCCCAGGGCATGTCCTTCATACTATGAACGGCCATATCGATTTCGCCATCCATTAGGGCCTGCTCAATTTCTTTAACGAACAGCCCCTTGCCACCAACTTTAGACAAAGTGACATCCAGGATACGATCTCCCTTGGTCACAATTTTTCTCAATTCGAACTCGCATTCGATTTCAAGTCTGCGGCACAGCTCGCGAAGCTGGTCGACGACTTGACCGGTCTGCGTTAACGCCAGCGCGCTTTGTCTGGTTCCTACCACGATTTTGCGCATGCGCTCAACCCCTTATGTTTGGTTATGTATAGATCTCTACAGCTGCAAAGGCTGCCGATGAATTATTCGTTTCTGTTCTCCAGCTGCCGGTTGATCCAATCTCCGATAGCATCCATTTCCGTAACAGAAGGACGGGCTGACACCCGCTCCACCAGCATTCCTCTAGCCTCATCATCGAAGCTGCCCGAACGAATCCAGTCCAGCAGCCGCCAACCCAGCATGTGGCGAAAGATATCCTGGCGTTCCTTCGTCTCGCCTACCTTCATCTGAACCTCGGCACGCAGCTCGTGCAGCAAATCCAGATAAAGCTCATATTCCGTACCGAACACTTGCTCAAGCTCCTGACGAACCTTGCGGGCCACGGCCGGGCTTGCTCCGCTGGTGGAGACGGTCAGCAGCAGCTTGCCTCTGCGAACCACCGCCGGAACGATAAAACCGCTTTGCTCGGCATGATCGGTGCTATTGACCAGCTTGCCCAAAGCCTGCGCTTCCAAACGTACCGCTTCATTCACTTGCGGCTGATCCGTTGCGGCAAAAATAAGCAGCGCTTCTTCCAGCTCGGGCATTCCTGCCCGATACGACTCATGCTTAAGCGTCAGCCTCCTGTCCAGGCCCCATTGCTGCAGCTGCGGGGAACAGACAGGACTAATGACGGTAATCCGCCCTCCGGCTTCCAGCAGCCCCTGCGCTTTGCGCTCGGCGACGGTGCCGCCTCCTACGATCACACAGGGCTTGCCCCAAAGATCGACAAGCAGCGGATAATAGCGTTGCTGGCTCCCGTCGATCGAATTCAAGGAATGTAATTCCGTAGGGTTTGTCGGGTTATCCATCGTGCTCCCCCCTCCCCGCTCCACTTAAGACCACTGATGGAACGTGGAATAAAAGTTCGCAAACACAAAGTTAAGTCCCATAATGAAAAACGCCGCCAAATTCCAAAGCGCAAGCTTATACCCGGGCGTCTTCAGAACCAATCGCTGAACAAGGTAAAATATGTAGGCCAACAGAACGAACCAGGAATTAATAACCTTAGGGTCAAAAAATAACGACATATTGCCTTGCAGCGCAATCCAGACGACACCTAGCGACATACCCAGCAGCAGCAGGGGCGCCCCAATCACAACAGCGACGAAGGAATAGTGATCCGTCTTGTCCAGGCTTGGAAGCCGCTGCATGAGCTTGGAAAACTTTTTCTCCTTCAGCTGTCTGTGCAATATAAGATACATGCCCGAGAATACGGCGGCAACGACAAAAGCGCAGTAGCTTGCAATGGATAAGCTGATATGGATAAACAGCACCTCATCATCAATATTCCATGAAGCCAGCATAGGCGAAACCTTAGGATTGCTAAAAAAGTTCAGGGCCAGCATACTGAAACCGAGTACATTCACAACAAACACGAACAGCTCGATACGAAAAAAACGGTTCACTACAAGCGAAACCGTTACGAGCAGCCATGAGAGCATGAACAGCGTCTCGAACATCGAAAAAGCCGTCGCCCGATCATGCGAGGCCAGGTTAAAAACCAAATAGACCGTTTGCATAACCCATACAAAAGAAAGCAACCCTGTCCCCATCCGTTTCGCACTTCGGTTCGGACCGACAAAGTCCGAGAAGTAAAACAAGAGGCTCAGGGCATAAATATAAATAATGGCATCATACAACCAGCTTTTCGTCACCATGGCAACTCTCCCAACTACATTTTGGCCAAGGCTTCCGCAGAGGGAACCGCGGCATTCGAAAGAAGCTCTTCTTCTTTCCAACGATCGCGAGCGGTGTCTGCTTCATGCTGCCGGGCAGCTTGTTCCTTACGTTCCTGCTCAGCTAACTGATCTTCCAACGCAAAAATTTTCGTGAAGTACTCCAGCGCTTCGTCTCCATGGCGTTCTGCAGCCATTTCTTTAATCCGAACAACCGGATCACGCAGCATTTGATTGACGATGCTCTTCGTTAACTTACGAATGACCTTCAGCTCACGCTCATCCAGATCTGGCAGCTTCTTCATCAGGCTATCCATCGTTTCCTCATGAACCGTGTTGGCCTTGGCCTGCAGCGCCTGAATAAGCGGGCTTACGCCAAGCGTCTTCGTCCACTGGGCGAACACGTCCATCTCAGCCTCAATCATCTCTTCAATGACAACAGCGGCTTTGCGGCGTTCCTGCAAATGATTATTGACAATCGACTGCAGATTATCAATATCGTACAAGAATACATTCGGCAGCTCGCCGATAGCCGGATCCAGGTCGCGCGGAACCGCGATATCAATCATAAACAAAGGACGGGATCTTCTCTTCTGAAGCACGTGGGCTACTTGCTCCCGGTTCAAGACGAGATCAGCCGCGCCTGTTGAGCTAATAACGATATCCGCCTCAGCCAGATGATCGAGCAGCTTGTCCATAGAGCTGGCTACACCTTGAAACTTGCCTGCAAGCTCCTGGGCGCGGCTTAAGGTGCGGTTGACCACGATGACCTTGTCGGCACCGTTGGCGTACAAGTGTTTTACTGTGAGCTCGCTCATTTTGCCGGCCCCGACAATCAGGACCTTCTTGTGATCATAGCTTCCAAAAATGCGTTTGCCCAGCTCGACGGCTGCATAGCTGACAGATACCGGATTCTCGCCGATACCGGTTTCCGTATGGGCACGTTTGGCCAAGGTGATGGCCTGCTTGAACAATGTATTAAAGATCACACCGGTCGTTTTCGTTTGCTGTGATAACAGAAACGCATCACGAACCTGACCCAGTATTTGCGTTTCTCCTATAACCATGGAATCCAGCCCGCTAGCTACTTGGAACAAATGATGTATGGCCTTCTCGTTTTCATAAATGTACAAATGTTTAGAAAACTGCTCACGGGGCACGCCAAACCATTTCTCAATAAACCCGCGCAAGTAATGTCCGCATAAATGCTCCCGGTCAACAACGACATACAATTCCGTACGGTTACAGGTGCCCACAATGACACATTCCATTATACCGTTCATCTGCTTGAGCTCTTGATGCGCCAGCGGAAGGTCTCCCTCGGTAAATGTGAATTTTTCGCGGATGGATACCGGAGCTGTTCTATAGTTTAAGCCCGCTACAACGATATGCATGTGTGTCACCTGCCTCCCTCTCTAAATCTTCAACCCATTATAGCATAGTTTTCTGAAAATCTCCGACAATTTTTTTGTATAAAGTGTGAAAAACCGCGTTTATCGCCCTGCCCATTTTTCTTATTTTCAGCTATTTTCACCCAGTTTATACGAGCCTCGCCGTTCGTTTTATCGTTCGTTTAAAGTAAAGGCTATGCTATTGCAGCAGCTTTTTACGCAGAAGCTCTTGCATGGCTTTATCCGCCTTGATTAATCGTTCGTTTTGAGAAGCTACGATTTCATTGTGCGAGCTTAGCAGCTTGCTATATGCATCATACATTTCGGCAAACAGCTTGCGCGCCTCGAGCATGGCTTGCGATTCCTCAGAGCGCATGGGCCGATTGCCCCCGATCTGCAGCCGGATCACATACTGCATTAAATGCGATAGCCCGCTGAGGGGTGTCAATTGATCTTCACCATAGGCGAGCACCAAGTGCTCGTGTGTGAAATTTGCCGTGTAGAGCGCTTGTCGAAGGTCATTCAAAGCACCCGTATCCTTCTTGTCTGCATCCTGCATGAAGCTGCCCAGCAGCTCCATCTGAAATAGCGAAACCTGGTACAGCAGCTTCCCCGCATCTTCCTTCTCGGCATGGCCCGCAGCCATCTCATAGATTTGATATACAGGCCAAATGACGAGGAATACAAGAATCCCATACAACAAAAGCCTCCGCTTCATTCTCACAGCGATACAACCTCCCCCCATTCGCATGAGCCAGGCTTCACCGACTCGTAAACCGGATCCTGCCTGCCCAGTGCACAAGCCACAAGCTTGCCTTACTCCTTCATTGTATGGGGAAAGAACATAACAAATAACCACGGATCGCTCCGTGGTTACCATTTCTCGAACAACTCGAGGACTATTATTTTGTTAATTGTACTTGCTTCATAACCGGTGTTTCGACTGTCATTTCACCCATACCGCGAACCAGTTTCTTCGCATGCGTCGTCTCTGGCTTCAGTACGGAGATCATATAATCAATCGCCAATTGAGGATCTACCGTTTCGCCACAGGTATAACAATCCAATGCGGCAAAACCCTTCTCAGGATAAGTATGAATGGAGAGATGACTTTCCGACAATAATACTAGCACTGTTGCACCTTGTGGTTCAAACTGTTTGGATTGAACGGACATTACACTTGCTCCGCATGCCTCAGCAGCCTCTACCATTTGCGCTTGTAACCATTCTGCATTGTTGAGAAGATCAAAGTCCACTCCCCAAGTATCTACAGCAACGTGTCTTCCGAAAGTTGAATATTCCATCTTTCGGTCCCCCTTCCTAGGAATAAAATGTTTGAAAATTTCATCCGCTAGGACCTACGTCATTCACTTCCCGAGGGAATAATCTCTCGCAACATTCAATGTCCTGAGTGAATCCTGGTTCCTATTTTGTTTTCAACGAAAATAAAAATAACATCAATTGGGTAGAAATGCAACACTTTTTTTTACCAAATGCCTAAAAGTTGGATTCTTATCACACATTGACTAACATATGTCATATACTTGTCCCTTGTGTCGGTTTACCCAGTCCATTCCACACAAAAAACTCCCCCGGCTTCTTGGCGAAGTCCGGGAGAGTCTTATCATCCTTGCGGAGTTTATATTAAGCTTCAAGTACGAACAAACGATGTGTCAGCTGAGTCAGCCGCTCGTCAATTTGTCCGCGAACTGCAACGTCTTCCATGTCGTTTCTCAAATCAAGCATAGTGTTGATCTGAGCTTTAATCATCTCGATTTCGTGCTCTACCTCCGTTTTACGGAACAATTGCTCCAATAAGCCCAAGGTGTCCTTATATTCATAAATTAATCTTTCCGTGTCACCCTTGCATTCCACGATTTTGACAACTGAACCTTGTTCATATTCATAAATCATCACATAGGTTTCATAGATACGGTGAACCGTTGCACTTCCTTTAAAAGCGGCAACCGCTTTGCGCATCAGGTTAACCAAGTTTTTGTTCGTAATGCGGCAGGAGCCCTGACAAACATACGTGTTAAACTTACGTTCGAAAGAGAGAACAATTTCTTTGCCCGCATCGTCGAGCAGTACCACCTCTTGATTTCCGTTTTCAAGCACCTTTACCTGTAAAGAAGCTTGATGATCGACAAACATCTGAATAAACATGGCCATCTCGGCTTCCGTTAACTGTAGGCAGGTTTTGACGTATTCGGTCGCTAACCTCATTGCCATAAAAATCCCTCGATTCTTTGTTTTCGAACGCTGAAGCCTTACTGCTATTCTCTTGTTCTATATACATTATACTACATAAATATTTAATAATCCTGCAAACCAACCATGGAATTCCGTTGAATTTCTGAAAAATCTGCTTTTTCCTCGGAAGAAACCAGGATTTCATATAAATCCCTTCAATTCCCTCATTAAGTTCACAGATTCTTTTCTCTCTTTCATGATTCCCTTGTCCGCCATTTGGGATACAGCAAAAAGCCGTTCAAAGGGACAAGCCCTCATGAACAGCTTCTATTCAAACCTTTTCCATACGAGCTGACGCGTGCAAATTAAGACAACTCCGGCAAGGGGCTCTCCGGCTCTTGTTCAGGCGGCAGACCATAGCCTATCGTTTGCTCGATTATGCTCCACAGCTCGTCCTTGCCAAGCCCAAGCTCCGATGAGAACAGCACGAAATGATCGGATTTATCGAATTGCAATGTTTCCTTTACGATCTTGACGTGCTTCTGCCAATGTCCCTTCGTGATTTTGTCCGCTTTCGTTGTGACAACGCAGACGGGAACGCCATGATGCTTCAACCAGCTGTACATCGCCTGATCGTCCTTGGAGGGCGGATGGCGAAGATCGATCACGAGCAGCACCAGCTTCAAATACTCGCGGTGCAGTAAATACTCCTCAATAAATTTGCCCCAGATCTCACGTTTAGACTTTGATACTCGAGCATACCCGTACCCGGGCAAATCGACAAAGAATAAGTCCGAGTTGATTTTATAATAGTTCAACTGCTGTGTTTTCCCTGGCTGAGAGCTCGTTCTCGCCAGGTTTTTGCGCTGGATCATCCGATTGATCAGTGAGGACTTCCCGACATTCGAACGCCCTGCCAAAGCAATCTCCGGCAAGGCGTCGGGAGGATACTGACTCGGACCAACAGCGCTGATAATGAATTCAGCCTGATTGACCTTCATGGTACCTTCACTCTTTTCTTATACCCCTACGGGTTTTACTAACGCATGTTCCAATACCTCATCCATATGCGCGACAGGGATGAAGGTAAGATCGTTACGTACGCTTTCCGGAATTTCTTCAATATCCTTCACATTGTCCCTTGGGATAATGATTCTTCGAATCCCTGCACGATGGGCTGCAAGGCTCTTTTCTTTGAGCCCGCCGATCGGAAGCACCCGGCCGCGGAGCGTAATCTCCCCGGTCATGGCCACTTCCTTGGAAACGGGAATATTCGTAAGCGCCGAGATCAGCGCCGTTGCCATTGTAATACCTGCGGATGGCCCATCCTTCGGAATGGCTCCCTCAGGAATGTGGATGTGAATATCCACCTTCTCGTGGAAGTCGGGAGGGATTCTCAGCTGTTCTACGCGGGAGCGTGTATAGCTGAACGCTGCCTGTGCCGACTCCTTCATCACATCGCCCAGCTTCCCTGTCAATGTGAGCTTGCCATTGCCTGGCATAACCGTAACCTCGATGACAAGTGTATCTCCGCCCACTTCCGTCCACGCCAAACCAGTAACGGCACCGATCTGGTCAAATTCCTCCGCTACACCAAAGCGGAACTTCGGAGGTCCAAGGTACTCCTTCACATTGTCATAACGCACCTGTACGGTATCCGCCTGTCCAGACACCAGCTGCTTTGCCGCTTTGCGGCAAACCGATGAGATTTGCTGCTCAAGGTTCCGCACCCCGGCTTCACGGGTATACTCCCTGACGATACGCATGAGTGCCTGTTCATCCACAACCAGTTGGCCTTCCTGCAGGCCATGATCCTTTTCCTGCTTAGGCAGCAAATAATTGCGTCCGATATGGAGCTTCTCGATCTCGGTATAGCCCGGGATATATAGCACTTCCATCCGGTCGAGCAGCGGCCGCGGAATATTATGCACCGCATTGGCTGTCGTAACGAACATGACGTTCGATAAATCGAACGGCACTTCGATATAATGGTCGCTAAAAGTACTGTTTTGCTCAGGGTCCAGCACTTCAAGCAGAGCAGACGCCGGGTCCCCACGGAAATCCATTGCCATTTTATCGATTTCATCCAGCAAAAACACCGGGTTCGCTGTACCGGCATTTTTCATGCCTTGAATAATGCGTCCCGGCATCGCTCCTACATAGGTGCGGCGATGCCCGCGAATTTCCGCCTCGTCCCTTACGCCGCCAAGCGAGATACGAATGAATTCACGGCCCAATGAACGGGCAATGGAACGTGCGATAGACGTCTTACCGACCCCTGGAGGCCCTACAAGGCACAGGATCGGCCCCTTGAGCTTTTTGACGAGCTTTTGCACGGCTAAGTATTCGAGCACGCGCTCTTTAGGCTTCTCCAGGCCGTAATGGTCCTCATTCAATATTTCCTCGGCACGGTTGATATCCAGATCATCCTCGGTCAAATGGGACCATGGCAGCCCCAGCAGCCAATCGATATAGTTGCGGATGACGCCGCCCTCCGCAGAGGTTGCAGGCATTTTCTCCAGACGGTCAATTTCTTTCTCGATCTTCTCCTTGACCTTCTCCGGCACATCCGTTTCAGCCAGCTGCGAACGCAGCTCCTCTACCTCTCCGGCGCGGCCTTCCTTGTCTCCGAGCTCCTTCTGGATCGCCTTCATTTGTTCCCGTAGGTAATATTCCTTCTGGGTCTTCTCCATCTGTTTCTTCACGCGTTGGCTGATTTTACGTTCCAGCTCCAGCACTTCGCGCTCGTTATTCAGAATGGCAAGAAGCTTTTCCAGCCGTTCTTTTACATCGACCGTTTCCAGTATTTCCTGCTTATCTTTGATTTTAAGCGAGAGATGACTGCAAATTACATCCGCAAGACGTCCGGGCTCGTCGATATCGGACACCGCGGCCAACGTTTCGGGCGTCACTTTTTTGGAAAGGTTAATATAATTCTCGAATTGATTCAGTACGGTCCGCATCAACGCGTCGATCTCGGAATCCGTGGATTCCTGCTCCGGCAGCTCCTTGACTTGAACTTCGTAATACTCGTCATTCGAAATAAATTCAATGATTTCGGCTCTTATGACGCCTTCAACCAGTACCCGAATCGTACCGTTAGGCAGCTTCAGCATTTGTCTGACTTTAGCGATCGTCCCGATTCGATATATATCATCGGTCGTCGGCTCTTCAATATTTACTTCCGACTGGGAGCAAAGGAGGATCATGCTGTCATCCACCATCGACTTCTCCAGCGCCTTTACCGACTTTTCTCTGCCCACATCCAAATGAAGCACCATGCTTGGGTATACAAGCAGCCCGCGCAAAGGAAGCAAGGGCAAGCGCCTCACCTTATTTTTACTCGGTCCCATCCAAAAGCACCTCCCAAGACTTTGCTTAAGCAAAGTTGACTTCGTCAGCATTCATTAACAAGTATACTTCCCTTATCATGACCTATTAAGCAAGTGCTCAAACGAAACCAATAGCTGTAGGAATCATTTTATCAAAATTAAAATCAAAACACCAATCGGCAGCCAAAAATGGTCAATAGTCCATTGGACACAGGAATAAAAAAAGAAACGCTGAGGGCCAATATGTTACTCTAGCCCATCAGCGTGCAAAACAGTTACAGAAGCGGAAGGATGCAGATCCGGTTGTGCACCGGACGTTTCCGTGGTCATAGATGTATTGAGGTTTAAGGCGTGGAACAACACTTCTTCCACCGAGTCGACAGGGATCACTTCCAGCCCATTCAGTCCGCTAAAAATTTCTTGCCAGTTCTCCCGAGGAATAAGTACTTTGGTAGCGCCAGCCTGGAACGCCGCCTCGACTTTGGCAACAACGCCTCCAACCGGCTTCACCTTGCCGTGGATTCCAACTTCTCCCGTCATCGCCAAATGGTTATCTACGGGGATTTGATTGATTGCCGAAGCCACCGCCGTTGCCATCGAAACGCCTGCGGAAGGTCCGTCAATAGGCGTTCCGCCCGGGAAATTAATATGAAGATCATAATTGTAAGGATTCATGCCCAATCTGCGAAGAACGGTCAGAACGTTTTCCACAGAGCCGCGAGCCATGCTTTTGCGCCGGATCGTTCTGGAGCCGCCACCCATTTCCTCTTCGTCCACAACACCGGTAATCGTAAATTTGCCCGTCCCCTGCTGGATGACAGGGATGGCGGTCACTTCAATTTCAAGAAGCGTCCCCAGGTTAGGCCCATATACCGCCAATCCGTTCACAAATCCGATCTCCGGCTTGGAGCCGATTTTCCTCTCCGGTCTAGGCGGAATTTGGGAGCTGTTCACAACCCACTCCACGTCCGAAACCGACAGCTCTTTACGTCCATCCGTCAAGGCCATGCCCGCTGCAAGCTGAACGATATTAACGGCTTCCCTCCCGTTCGTAGCGTGCTTCTTAACGACTTCCATCGCAGCCGGATTATCAGGGAACCCAATTTTCTTCAGCGCATTCTCTGCAATCTTACCGATCTCATTCGGAAGAAGAGGCCTGAAATAAATTTCCATGCAGCGCGAGCGAATGGCCGGGGGAAGCTCCTGCGGATTTCTTGTTGTGGCCCCCACGAGACGAAAATCGGCCGGCAAGCCATTTTGAAATATATCATGGATGTAGCCAGGGATGTTCGTATCCTCCGAATTGTAGTAAGCACTCTCCAAGTACACCTTGCGATCTTCCAGTACCTTTAATAATTTATTCATTTGATGAGGATGCAATTCCCCTATTTCATCAATAAATAGCATGCCCCCATGCGCCTTCGTCACCGCACCCGCTTTGGGCTGGGGAATACCGGCTACCCCCATAGCCCCGGCCCCTTGGTAGATCGGGTCATGCACAGAGCCGATCAGCGGATCCGCGATACCGCGTTCATCGAAACGGGCTGTAGTCGCATCCACCTCAGTAAATTTGGCATCGTTACGAAAGGGGGAATCCGGATTTTTCTTCGCCTCCTCCAGCACCACTCTAGCAGCTGCGGTTTTACCGACACCGGGAGGCCCGTAAATGATTACATGCTGCGGATTGGCGCCGCACAGGGCGGCCTTCAGGGCGCGCAGCCCTTCCTTTTGCCCGACGATATCAGTCATACTGGTAGGACGTGTTTTTTCTGCCAAAGGTTTATTTAAAGAAATGGACCGCAGCTTTCTCAGCTTCTCCAGTTCTTTTTTCGATTCTTTATCGACCGCCGTGCGGTTCGTTTGTTGGTTTCTTAATAAATTCCAAAAATATAACCCGATCACAACAGCAAAAAATAGTTGGATGATCATCAAAATCACACTAATATTCATTGCAGCACAACCTCCTCAGCTTTTTAACGCTTGACTATAATATACCTTGTTCAACCCAATTACTTGGTAGTATTCCCCTCATCTGGTTCCGTTAATCGCTTTTTGAGAAAGTTTTCTGCCATGCATGAGAACCAATCTGCGGAGAACGATATAAAGAGTAGAAATATGTATTTCGAGCCGGATAGGAGTGTGCCTATGCGTAAACTTATCTTTATGTGCCTAATCATCGTTGCCACAATTTCTATCCCTTTCCTTCTGAATCGGACTTTGCATGTAACAGCATCCACTGTACCTCCGCCGGTAAACAGAAACCCGATTTTGACCGATGTCGACGTATTAATAGACGTAGGTCATGGGGGCATCGATAGCGGAACGCTGTACGGTGAATTGTATGAAAAAAATATTAATTTGGAGATGGCCAAGCTGACCTACAGCCTGCTGAGCGAAAAAGGCTATCATGTGCTGATGAATCGGGTAGAGGACTATGCGTTAAGCGGGGAAAACCGTTGGTTTCGGACACGTTCCCGCCATTTAAAGGATTTGTCCCAACGCAGCCACCTGGCCAATGAGGTACGGCCAAAAGCCGTAATCAGCTTGCACGTTAACTGGGCTGCCCGAAGCGGTAAAAGAGGGCCCGTTGTACTTCATCAAAAATCGGAGGCCAGCAAAAGGCTTGCCGGCTCCTTGCAAAGCTCACTAAACGAGCTGTATAAAACCACGGAGGCGCCGGTATACGGTAAAACCTTTTACTTGCTGAAGCATGTTCAGGTTCCGGCGGTGATTGTTGAGATGGGTTTTATTTCAAACCCTTCCGACAGAGAGCAGATGACGCAGCCTCAAAAGCAAAAACAGCTGGCGGCCTCGATTGCACAAGGAGTCATTGCTTTTCTAAACGAAAAGCCGGCCCCTAAGGAACCAGCTTGGAAATGGTCACGAATTGTCCGCCCATCTTCTGCAAAGTAGGGATGGATTGCTTTAAAACCGCTGCGGTGTGTTTTCCGGGAGGACCTACATGCCCGATAACCACCGTGGCTTCATGCTGATCCATATACTTTTGAACCTTTAAGGCTTGCTTGACAATATGATCGCGGCTGTAAATATCATCCATAAAAATATTATTTTCACCTGTGCGAACCCCAATTTCTTCAGCAAGCTTCTTCACGACGCTTTTATGTGATGTTTTGCTGTCGAGATAAATGAGGTTCTTTTCCTTGCATACTTCCAATACAATACGCATCACCCGCGGGTCCGCGGTCACCTTGGAGCCCATGTGATTGTTCATCCCAATGGCAAAAGGAACATCCTCAATAGCGGCCAATACCCGCTTGCGAATTTCCTCATCCGGCAAATCCGTTGTGATTGCACCCGGCCCCAGCCAGCTTTTCTTCCCTCTTACCGGCTCCATCGGCATATGAATCAGGACATCATGTCCAAGGCGGTGAGCCCACTCCGCATCCCGTTTGGTCGTCGGCAGAAAGGGCATCACAGCGGCGGTAAAAGGAATCGGCAGCTCCATCATTTCCTTCGTCCCCGTCATGTCGTTGCCCATATCGTCTATCACGATAGCAATTCTCTTGCTGGCCGGTTCTCCTTCAGCGTTTGCTGTATTCACATTCAGCAAAGCAACCATAAGCGAAACACTTAAAGCCAGCTTCCATACCTGATGCAGCAGGTTGTGCATATTTTTTCATCCTTTCACGCTAAATTGCGAAGAAAAAAGCGCTGCGCACGTGACTCCATTCCTTCCATTATGTTATTTGTCAAAGGCTTCCAAACTATACAGAGCAACAAAAAAAACAGCGCCCCCATCTTAGTTAAAAAGATGAAGGCACTGCTATGTTTTAGGCATGCATCGTCGAATGCTTTGCTCTTCCCGGTATTTCGCCAGTCTGTTCAAAGTGGGCCACGATCACATCAATTTCCTTTTTCAGCTCCGCGAGAAGCTCCGCCTCGGGTACCTTCCGGATCATTTCCCCATACCGGAACAGCATCCCTTCGCCTCTCGCTCCAGCGATACCGATGTCCGCTTCTCTTGCCTCGCCAGGACCGTTAACCGCACAACCTAATACCGAGACTTTAATCGGCACTTTGATTTTGGCAATGTACTCTTCCACCTCGTTGGCAATCGAGAACAGATCGATATCCAACCGGCCGCAAGTCGGGCAAGATACCAAGGTGGCGGCGTTCGTAATTAACCCGAATGTTTTCAACAGCTCACGGGCTACCTTAATCTCCTCAACCGGATCGGCGCTAAGCGAAATGCGAAGCGTATTCCCAATCCCCATGTTAAGCAACGCCCCGATGCCTGCTGCGCTCTTTACCGAGCCGGTGAACAAGGTTCCTGCTTCGGTAATGCCCAAATGCAGCGGATAGCGGAAGGCTTCCGCGGCCTTCGAATAAGCGGCAATAGCCATAGGTACGTCCGACGCTTTCAGGGACACGATAATATCGTGGAAATCCAGCTCTTCCAAAATGTTAATATGGTATAAAGCACTCTCTACCATGGCTTCAGGGGTAGGATAGCCGTATTTTTCAAGCAGATGGTTTTCAAGCGATCCCGCATTGACCCCGATACGAATCGGAATTCCGCGTTCCTTGCACGCTTTAACTACCGCCTCAACCTTTTCCCGACGTCCGATATTGCCCGGGTTAATACGCACCTTGTCAATCCCGTTCTCGATAGCCATCAGGGCGAGACGATGATCAAAATGGATATCGGATACGAGCGGGATATGAATTTGTTTCTTGATTTCCTTGATGGCTTCAGCCGCTTCCTTGTTGTTAACGGTAACGCGGACCAACTGGCAGCCAGCTTCTTCTAAACGATGGATTTCGGCAACGGTCGCTTTCACATCGGCGGTTTTGGTGGTGCACATACTCTGCATAATGACTTCGTTGCTGCCGCCGATTGTCAAATCCCCTACTCTGACAGGGATCGTCTGCGATCTGTGAAACATAATTTAGTCTCCCCCAACATACCAAACATCCTCCGCTCCTGAAATACACCGAGGTGTACTAGGATTGGAGGTTGTTATGGTTAGTTTACTATGAATATGCTATGAGTGAGAAAGACGCTCTTACGCGCTCTCTTCTTTCTTCTTAACGGTTTTCTCATCGGATGTTGTTATTTCGGGAGCAATTTTCGCCTGAACCGCTTCCTTCGTTACGACGCAGCTCGAAACTTCCGTGCGGGAAGGAGCTTCGTACATCACCTCGAGCATAATGCTCTCGATAATCGCTCTAAGTCCACGTGCACCCGTATTACGCTTGATCGCTTCGCGCGCAATTTCCTCCAGCGCTTCCGCATTGAATTCCAGCGTCACATTATCCATTTCCAGCATTTTTTGGTACTGCTTGACAAGCGCGTTTTTCGGCTCAGTCAAGATCCGTACCAAGGCAGCCTCATCAAGCGGCTCCAGGGTGGAAATTACCGGCAAGCGGCCTACGAACTCCGGAATAAGACCGAATTTCAACAGATCCTCAGGCAATACCATCGATAAGTATTCACCCGGCTTCAAATCTGCTTTGAGTCCATCGGTACCAAAACCGATGACCTTTTTGCCGATACGGCGCTTAATAATTTGTTCCAAACCATCAAATGCACCGCCGCAAATGAACAAAATGTTCGTCGTATCAATCTGGATGAATTCCTGGTGAGGATGCTTGCGTCCCCCTTGCGGCGGAACGGATGCAACCGTACCTTCGAGGATTTTCAGCAAGGCTTGCTGAACCCCTTCACCGGATACATCGCGGGTAATCGATGGGTTCTCGGATTTGCGTGCTACTTTATCGATTTCGTCGATATAAATAATACCGCGTTCCGCTTTCTCCACATCATAATCCGCAGCCTGGATCAGCTTCAACAAAATGTTTTCTACGTCCTCGCCTACATAACCCGCCTCTGTAAGAGACGTCGCATCTGCGATGGCGAAGGGTACATTCAAAATTTTGGCTAATGTTTGAGCCAGCAGCGTCTTACCGCTACCTGTCGGTCCAAGCAGAACGATATTACTTTTCTGAAGCTCAACATCCTCCAGCTTGCTTTGCTGGGAGTTGATCCGTTTGTAATGATTATACACGGCTACGGACAACGATTTCTTCGCGAACTCTTGACCGATAACATATTGGTCCAGAATATTGCGAATTTCTTTTGGTTTCGGCACGTCTTTCAGATCCAGCTCTTCCTCGTGCCCCAATTCTTCCTCGACGATCTCGGTGCAAAGCTCGATACACTCGTCGCATATATAGACACCGGGTCCGGCTACAAGCTTACGGACCTGCTCTTGAGATTTACCGCAAAAGGAGCATTTCAGCTGACCTTTTTCATCGTTAAATTTAAACATGGAATCACTCCTTATCCATTCAGTTCGTTACGAGTGATAACCGCATCAATAAGCCCATATGCCTTGGCCTCTTCTGCGCTCATGAAGTTGTCACGGTCGGTATCGCGCTCGATCTTCTCAAGCGGCTGACCTGTGCGCTCCACGTATATTTGATTCAGCTTCTGTTTCGTTTTAAGAATCCAGTCCGCATGAATTTTAATATCTGAAGCTTGACCTCTGACTCCGCCTAGCGGCTGATGGATCATCACTTCGCTGTTCGGCAAAGCAAAGCGTTTGCCTTTGGCACCTGCTGTTAACAGCAGGGAACCCATGCTGGCAGCCATACCTACACATATCGTGGAGACATCGGGCTTAATGAACTGCATTGTATCATAAATACCCATACCGGCCGTTACTGAACCGCCAGGGGAATTGATATACAGATGAATGTCCTTTTCAGCATCCTGCGCGGACAAAAACAGCAGCTGCGCAATGACGAGGTTGGCAACATCATCATCAATGGCCGTCCCGATAAAGATAATACGGTCTTTCAATAGACGGGAGTAAATATCATACGAGCGCTCTCCGCGTCCTTCTTGCTCAACAACCATAGGTATCAGACCCATTGTTCCAACCCCTTTGCTCCAAAATTCGTTACAATTTCCATTGTAGCAGATTTAAAAACTTTTAGCGAATAGAGGGAATGACCCAAAGGCCCCTTAAGGGAATTTAGCTAATCCCCCCAAATCCTCTTCGCCATTGCGGCCCAGCAGCCTTCGCCCCTGA
Source organism: Paenibacillus rigui (assembly GCF_002234615.1). GTDB lineage: Bacteria > Bacillota > Bacilli > Paenibacillales > NBRC-103111 > Paenibacillus_S > Paenibacillus_S rigui. Next base: position 224,058 of record NZ_NMQW01000012.1, read on the forward strand.
ACCTCCAAAATTTCGTCCGTGGTGATGCATATGTACTTCGATGTTACGTTATGTTAGGATCTCGGCCGGTGTGCCTGCCCTCTGCAAACAAAGGGATCGGCACAACACGCTTGCAATTGGCCGGGTAGCACTTAAAACGTCTGCCTCGCCACTATGATTGCCTTTAAGCGTGCCCGTGACGACATAAAACCCCGTATGGGGTTTTATGCGTTCAAGACAAACGCGAGTCCCCGCTGTAGCCAAACTCTAATTGCCTATGTATTCTTATTCATGATCCAGAGAGGCCCCCTGCTGTCCCCTTTAATGGACATTAGGGCTGATCCCTAGTTACAGAGAAAGGCACGCATACATACACGTGCCTTTGCTTCTTATGTTAACCTTATTTGCTGTTTTCAACCAGGAAATCAACAGTTTTCTTAACGATAATGTCATGTGCCAGATCGCCCAGGTTACCGTTAGCCGCCAGAATCGCACGAAGCTCATCTGCAGGACGCTGGTACATTTTGGACATATTCTCCAGCTCAGCATTGATTTCTTCTTCTGTAGCTGCAATGTTCTCAGCTTTCGCGATGGCTTCCAGAACCAAATTGTTCAGAACGCGCTTTTCAGCGTCTCCGCGCATTTGTTCTTTCAGAGCATCATCGTTTTGGCCAGTGAACTGGTAGTACATTTCCAGGTTCATGCCTTGTGTACGCAAACGGTTCTCGAATTCTTTAACCATTTGAGCCGTTTCGTTCTCGATCATGATTTCAGGAATGTCTACTTTTGCGGCTGCAGCTGCTTTGTCAACAACTTCAGCTTCTTTGTTGCGTTGAAGCTCGGATTCCTTACGTTTTTTCAAGTTGCTTTCGAGATCTTGCTTGTACTCTTCCAATGTTTCGAATTCGCTGACGTCTTTGGCGAACTCATCGTCAAGAGCAGGCAAGTTTTTGCGTTTGATGTCGTGAAGCTTCACTTTGAATACAGCTTCTTTGCCTTTCAAATCTTCGGAGTGGTAGTTTTCAGGGAAAGTAACGGTGACGTCTTTCTCTTCGCCTTTGTTCAGGCCAACGACCTGCTCCTCGAATCCAGGAATAAAGCTGCCGGAGCCCAGCTCAAGAGAGTACTTCTCAGCTTGGCCACCTTCAAAAGCAACACCGTCTACAAAACCTTCGAAGTCGATCGAAACGACGTCGCCGTTTTGCGCAGCGCCTTCTTCAACAGGAACGAGCTCAGCATGACGCTGTTGCAGTCTTTCCAGTTCAGCTGTCACTTCTTCAGCTGTTACGTCGGAAGATTTAGCTTCCAGCTCAAGACCTTTGTACTCGCCCAATTCAACTTCAGGCTTAACAACAACTTTTGCTTTGAATTTCAAAACTTGGCCTTTTGCGAACTGTTCAACGTCCACTTCAGGACGGTCTACAGGAGTAATACCTGTTTCTTGAACCGCTTCAACATAAGCTTCAGGAACAACGATATCAAGAGCTTCTTGATACAGGCTTTCCACGCCAAATTTCGCTTCAAAAATAGAACGCGGCACTTTCCCTTTGCGGAAGCCCGGAACGTTTACTTTTGCAACAACTTTCTTGAATGCTTTGTCCAATGCGGCGGCCACCTGGTCCGCTTCCACTTCAATGTCAAGAACGCCAACGTTCTTCTCTATTTTTTCCCAACTTGCTTTCATTTTATGCTTTCCCCTCCAAAAAATGTTCCATCACATATTTTCACGTTCTGATCAAAATGGATTCGTTTTCACCCATTTCGCCAATATAACCACTCTATTATAACATAACCTTCTCGGTTTTCAAGTTCGGAAACACAGGAAAAAATTTAATCCGAGAGTTTATGAGAAAACATTACCGCGGCAAACTGCTGCATGATGCGGTATGCCTGCTCCCACTGGAATTCCATCGTTTTCGTAATTCCATACAATTCAAGGATTTCAGCCCTGTCTCCGCTGTGGAACACTCTCTCCAGCAGGACCAAATGCAGCGCAGAAGCCCACACATCGACATACTCCCGGTCTTGGCGAAGCATCTGACGGTAGGAAGAGGTTCCGTAAATAAAGGCTAAAAATTCATTCCACGTTTCTTGGGCGAAATAAGCAAGCGCCGGCTGATTCATCTGGCTGATTTCCTGCACGCGATCCATGATATCATTGACGATGGACGGAAATTCCTCGAAACCGGAAGGCGTGTCCTCGACATGAACAAGAATGGTTTCACCGTTCTTCCTCAGCTCCAGCAGCCCCGTCATTCCTCTGAGCTTGAGCGTTTGCAGCGCCTTATACTGAATGAGAGGATGCCACTCCCTCTCCGTAATCCAGTCCACCAGCCTCGAGGTGATATCGAGCTCCGATTGCTCGAGAAGGGCCAGCTGGTCCAATGCGAGCAGCTGATTTTCAAGCGATTGCGGGGACGACAGCATATCCAGCAGTTTTTCAGCATATCCGCTGTCATGCTTGGCCTTGGAGGCAAGATGCTCGCGCAGCATGTCCGCTTCGCTCCAATCCTCATCCTCCTGAGCGTTATCGTCTTCAAACAAAGCCTCCGGAAACATGGTTTGAAGCCACTGCAGCAGCGCATGCCACTCCTCCAGCAAACGCTCGTCCTGGTTCTGGCAGCTAATTAAAAAACGGAGAAGCCGAACCGCCTCGCCGTAACGTTCGGTTTCGAGCATCCGGGTCAGCTCAAACTGATAAAATTCCGCTGTTTTGGGAAATAGTATGACGTTATTCGTCGATTGTTCACTCAACAGCCTATCACCTACCCCTGACTTGCATATGTATGAAAGTCAGTGTACCCGATTCCGCCGCGGAAAGCAAAATTCAGCTAAGGCAAACGGTGCCCTTCCGGTTGGGTTACCGATTCATCAGTTACGTCTTTGTACAGCTTGTACGTATATTTGCCTGCGGTTGTAATCTGCGCATCCACCGTTACCTTCCCAAGGGAGTCGGGATGAAGTAAAAAGGTCCGATCCCCGGCGTATTTGGAGTATCCCTTGGCTCCCCGCAAATACAGATGATCGCAGAGCCCCAGCAAATCCGCCTTTTGCTTCAAGCCTGCGGCATACGTGTCGCGGATTTCCTTCTCGATCTTGGTTTCGACCTGCTGAATTAATGTCCCCACAGGCACATTTTCATTAAGCTCCGATATAATTCCTTTCACGACAACATGAACATCGAACACTGGCTTATCGTTAATGGTTCGCATGTAGATCGCATGTTTGGGATGTTCCATTCGAAGGTTCGCCAACAGCTTGTCGTCCTCGATAAGGACCGGGGCCCGTCTTGCTCCCTTTTCCATCCATCTTAAACCGTACACCTTCTCCAATGGCAGGAAGCCCGTATTTTTTTTATCCCAAAAGACATAGATTCCGTTATAACGAAGCGAGTGGATCGGCTTTTCATTGATGCGCCAAACTTTTCCGCTAATTGCGATGGAAGGAAGAACCAGCGTTTTGGCTGTCTCATAGTAATCCGCGATAAAATCATGCAGACGGAGCGGCTTGATGTAGGACCGCTGCAAATAATTATCCAATGGGGCGTGAATGATCATATTCAATCGGGATCGTTCAAAATTGGGCGATGCCTCGAACAGCTTATCGATCGGCTCCTTTGTTCCAAAAACCCACATCGTGTAACGCAGCTCGTAAAACCGGAACATTGACTGGAGAACGTCCGTAATCTCGCCCTTCTCGAGCAGCCCCTCACCCAAAATCAGCGATGTCACATGTCCCCAAAACAGTCTTTTTTCCGCCTCAACCGTTATTTTGCCAATCGCCTCCGCATAAGTTTGGCCATGTCCAATAGCCATCCAGACAGGGATGGGCTTCGTATCGATCCCCCCTCCCTCCGTCTTGGCTACCCTTTGAAAGCTGAGCAGCTGTAAATAAACGGTGTACTCCTTACTCTCCTTGGCATAATCGATTCCCACCGCATTGACGTAATCCAGATTATCTACATCCTTCGCATTCCAACAGCCGGTCAAACCAAAGGCAGCAATGCACAATAAGACGGCGAATTTGCTTAGAAGGCTCACTTTCATTCCGGCGCCCCCCCATCCCGGCCTCCTGCATCTTGTAACAGTTGGGGCTTACGGGTACGGTTATTCCTCGGAAAACGGAAAATAACATAACGCAAGTCCTTCCAGTTTAATGGAGAATATGGAGCCAGGTAAGGTACCCCAAAGGACCTCAGATTGGCTAGGTATATCAATACCGAGAACGCGCCGGTGAAAAAACCGAATAAACCAAAAAATGAGGCGAGCACAAAAATATAAATTCGCAGCAAGCCTACCGAGCTGCCGAACAGCCCGTTAGCCAGCGTAAACTGTGCCGTTGCGGAGACGGCCGCCACTACCAGCGTTATCGGAGAGGTGAGCCCCGCGCTAATAATCGCATCACCGATAATGAGCCCGCCTACCACGGAGATGGAAGGTCCCAACGCAGAGGGCAGCCTGGTTCCCGCCTCCAAAAAAAATTGAAACAGCACAATCATCAAAAAAATTTCCAAAGGTCCCGCTAGCGGTGTCCCCATCGTAGCCACTGTAATGGAAGCCAACAGGGGAAGAGGTATTTGGTCCTGGTGATACGAGGTAAGAGCAACCCAAAATCCGGGTAATAGAACCGTAATCATCAAGCCCACCCTGCGCATAAAACGTTCGATATACAGCAGGGGCAGCGGAGCGTACACATCTTCGGCGACAGCCATCATATAAGAGATGTTGACCGGTGCGATTAAAGCCGAGGGATTCCCATCCATCAAAATGGCAAACCTGCCTTTGACCAGGCTAGCCGTCACCAGATCCGGTCTGGTGGTGATACTCATTAACGAAAAAAAGCCCAGTCCCGGCTTTAAAATGATATTTTTTAAAGACTCCATATCCAATACGGATTCCACATCGACCTGCGACAGCTTATGCTTGATATCCCTGGCGACTTCCGGATTCAGCACGTCCTCCAAGTACAACAAGGTCACCTCCGTTCTGCTGCGTGTCCCCAAAATATACTTGATGCTGTGCAGGCTTGTCGTCCGCAGCCTTTTGCGTATCAAGGCTACATTCGTCTTCACATCCTCAATGAAGCAGTCTCTCGCACCAAAAACCGTCAGCTCGGATACAGAGCCCTCCGGCTTCCTCTCCGGCCGCATCCCGCTTTCAAATATGGCCAGCTGGCCCGTATCCATTCGAAAGATGAGAACGTTGCCTCTAAAAATCTCATCGATCAAAACCTGCTCCGATACATCGTCCGGAAGGTCGCAGACGAGCATGGTCCCCATATCCTCCGGGATGATTCTTTCTTTTTCACCGGCTTGCTTCTTCAGGTTCTTCCAAAGTCTGGGCAAGACGGTATTCTGAATCGATTCACTGCTGCAAAGACCTTCGCAATAAACAAGCAGCAAGCTCGTCTGAACTTCCTCTTTCTCCTCCGAGCTTAAATGGTGAAACATAACATCCTCACACTGCTTAAATAAGGTACGCAGCTTGCGTTCATCCCAGGTTGTCATTGACTGGCGCCCCTTTCTTCCCTTTCATGGCAGCAATCCACAAACATATCAATAAAGCCAGCAGTCCGATTTGCGCTCCAGGGAGATACTTGTATTTCAGCCAATCATAAAAAACAATATCGCTCCAGGGCACCAGCATCATAAGAACAAAGCCTAGGGAGAGAAGCATGAGAAAAATTGATTTATGTGTTTTTCCTTTCAACCCGCTCAGCTCCCCGAGCAAGTACATAATCGTGGACAAGCGGATGAAGGCTCCGGCAAACCATTGATAGATCGATAAAAAATCAACCCGCTCTATGAATCGATGAATAATGACGAGCTTCCACTGCTCGAATGCAGGGTACCTTTGCTTCGCCCCTTCTACCGCCCCGAACTCCGCAATGGAGCCTGTTGTAGGACCCAGCGTCAGGCCCATCATGAGAAATCCCAGCAGGGCCAGCTGCCACCATTTAATCCGGGATCCCACGTGATGCTGCAGCAGAACAATGAAGATGAGTTCCTCAAAGCTCGAGCATGCATAGACGATTCCACGCAGAAGCTGCTCCATGCCATTTTCCATGACAGGGAGCAATCTGGTGTAATCCTTGTTAGGGAAGTTCGCCCCCATCACAAAATAGCCCAATAAAGCGATTAAGGGCAGCAAAATGCCGCTCATCACGGCAATGCTCATAATCCCGGAACGGGCGGCAAAATAACAAAGGGAAACTAACAGTAAGGCAAGCGCAACCGGGGGCGTTTCGGGTAAATACGAAGCAACCGCCCAATCTACCGTGTCTTTCACAGTAATTGAGCAGGTCACCAATAGAAATGCTATAAATACAATTCGCAGCGCAAAGGAATATCCGTTTCCTGCGGTGTGCTTTAACCAGCTGAACAGGGGCTGCTGCTGACTCCGTTTCACGATCCAATACAGCAGGCTCACCCACAACAGGTTGGGCACGAGAGACAGTGCTATAGCGAACCAGGCATCACGCCCTGCAACATCAAGCAAAACAGGGATAAGAATAACATGATTCCATAATCCGCCGGAAGTAAGAATAATCATCGATGCCTGAAGCATATTCAGATTTTTGGTCATGATCCCCTTACCTCCCTCGTTTCGCTAAAAAGTAGGATGCCCCGATTTAGAAAAATAAACTAAATTTCGTAGTACAAACAAAAAAAGAAGCTCCCCCATTGGTTGGGAGAGCCTCTTCATAAGGTTTAGTTGATTTTCATTGCGGCCTGAATCAATTTGGCTTTAATGCCTGGATCCTGATCGATGAAGGCGTACATTTTGTCTACTTGCTCTTTATTTTGCAAATAGTCCTTTTCGTTCTGGATCGCTTCCAAAGACCAATCCAGCAAGCCCTTCTCAGCAGCGCCAAGACGATTCAAAGCCGTGTGCAGACCGGTCTGCTCAATCAGTTCCTCCACACTTGCCTGATTCACTACGCCCAGCAGCTTTACAGTCGTCAGCTTATTTTGAAAAGCCTCATTCACACGTTCAAAGTGCTCTTTGGCCTCTTTGTATTCGGATTGTGCTTTGGATAATTTCGTCTTTTTCATAACGTAGACCACCTCTTCATCTTGATCGATTCGATTCGGTCAGCTGACTAGGCAGCCTTCCGGCAGGAGTGTTTGTACCACATTGCGACTAATCACCATCCATCACTCTATTGGTTAGGGTGGGATATTCGCCCTTGTTCTATACATTTTAACATAAACAGCGAAAAAGACCGCTAACGCCTAGTGTAAACGGTATTTCGGATTTTGTCTATCTTTTCCTCCTACAAGGACAGACATTTTCCGCTGTTCGCCTGCATAACCTTTATCATCATACTGTCGTGTCGAATTGCTTGTCATCTGCCGACAAAACACACCAAGAGAGGATGAAGGCTATGTGCGGAATTACCGGATGGATTGATTGGCAAAAAGATTTAACTCATTATCCGTCCTTTCTGGAGCGTATGACGGAGACCTTATCGGACAGGGGCCCCGATGCTTCGGGGACCTGGATCACTCAACATTGCGCCCTCGGGCACAGACGCCTAAGCGTAATGGACCCGGAGAACGGCGCGCAGCCCATGGTCCGCAAATATGGAGAGAACACCTTCTCCATTGTCTATAACGGGGAATTATATAATGCACCCGAGCTGAAAAAGGAGCTTGAGCTTCGCGGCCACCGATTTACAACAACATGCGACACAGAAGTACTTCTCGTATCGTTCATTGAGTGGGGACGCGCCTGCGTCGACCGCCTGAACGGTATTTTTGCCTTTGGGGTGTGGGACTCTCTGGAGCAATCGCTGTTCCTCGTTCGGGACCGGCTCGGCGTCAAGCCGCTGTTCTTCTCTTACTCGGATGGCAGACTGCTCTTCGGCTCAGAGCCCAAAGCGATTCTGGCCCATCCGGATTTCCCGGCGCAAATCAGCGGTGAAGGCCTCGCCGAAATTTTCGCCGTCGGTCCGGCCCGCACACCCGGACATGGCGTATACCGTAACATGTCGGAGCTGAAGCCCGGACATTGCGCCGTTGTCGATCATAACGGGCTTCATATCCGCGCTTACTGGAAGCTCGAAAGCAAGCCGCACGAGGATGATCTGGACACAACCGCAGAGCGGATTCACGAGCTGCTGAAGGATACGGTCATCCGCCAGCTAGCATCCGACGTACCGATCTGCACATTGCTGTCAGGCGGCCTGGATTCGAGTGCCCTGACGACCTTTGCCGCGAACTATTACAAGGAAAACGAGATAGGCACGATCCATACTTATTCCATCGATTATGTAGACAACGACAAGCATTTCAAGGCCAACACTTTCCAACCGAACTCGGATGCGCCCTGGATCCGCCGAATGACGGAGTTTCTCGGGAGCGAGCATCATTTCCTGGAGTTCGATACGCCCGAGCTCGTGCAATCGTTAAAAACCGCGGTATATGCCCGCGATCTCCCGGGAATGGCGGATGTGGACGGTTCCCTCTATTTATTTTGCCGCGAAATCAAGAAGAATGCTACGGTAGCGGTCTCCGGAGAAGCGGCGGATGAAATATTCGGCGGGTATCCATGGTTTCATCGCGAAGAAGCGCTAAATGCGGGTACGTTCCCATGGGCACTTGCCACGAAAGACCGGGTCAACCTGCTTGCTCCCGATTTCGTACGCTGGGTCAAACCCGAGCAGTATGTGCAGGAGCGTTACCGCCAGGCATTGTCCGAGGTACCGCGGCTTGCCGGAGAGAATGAACAGCAAAACCGGATGCGGGAAATGTCCTACCTGAACATTACCCGGTTCATGCCTACCCTGCTCGACCGGAAGGACCGGATGAGCATGGCGGTAGGGCTGGAGGTCCGGGTGCCTTTCTGCGACCATCGTCTGGTCGAGTATGTGTGGAATATCCCTTGGGAGCTGAAAACGGCAGGGGACCGGGAAAAAGGAATTTTGCGCCGGGCACTCCGCGGCGTGCTTCCTGAGGACGTCCTGACACGCAAAAAAAGCCCGTATCCGAAGACGCACAATCCGAATTACCTGGAGGCTGTGCGTACATGGGTACTCGAGATCCTCAACGATTCCAGCTCTCCTCTGCTCCAGTTCATCGACGTGCCTAAAATTCGTGCACTGGCAGAGGGGGACGCAAGTCAGTTCAATTTGCCATGGTTCGGCCAGTTAATGACAGGTCCGCAGCTTTTTGCCTATTTGGCCCAAGTGGATACCTGGCTTAGAGAGTATAAAGTATCGATTCGCTAGCCCGATCCTGGACATAGGTACAGCCGGGCGCACCTGAACAAAAGCGGATGGCAACGGAGAAGCTTCGTCTTGCTTGGCGAAGTGTGCTCCCTTGCGATCCGCTTTTCGCATCGGCGCAGCGGCAGTCACCGATCCGCCCTTAGTGACATCCGCCCAAACGCTTCCCGCTGGGCAGCAGGCATGGAATTCGCAGCCTAGTCCTGCTGCAGCTTGTCCCATAAGGCGCGGATCGCCAGTCCACGGTGGCTGATTTCGTTCTTTTCCTGAACCGTCAGCTCCCCCATGGTTTTATGGAAAGCAGGAATGTAAAACAACGGATCGTAGCCAAAGCCTTGATCCCCTCGCGCTTCTGCGATAATCCATCCCGGACAGGCGCCTTCCGCTTCTGCAATCGGTTCCCCCTGCGCATCGACCAGGCATAACGCCGCAACGAACCGTGCCGGGCTTAGCATGCCTTGCTCGTTGTCGGAACCGTTGGAGTCAGCCGCCTGCTTCTTCAATTGATCCAGCAGCTTCCGGTTGTTCGCCTCGTCCGAGGCATGCTCCCCTGCATAGCGTGCGGAGTATACACCCGGCGCACCGTCCAGCTTGTCCACGCACAGCCCTGAATCGTCGGCCAATACCGGCACGCCGAGCCGCAAAGCAATCGTCCGGGCTTTGATCAGCGCATTCGCGGCAAACGTATCTCCATCCTCAACGATATCAGGCATGTCCTCAAAATCACGCAAGCTTTTTAAAGCGATCCCCTGGCTCCGGAACATCGGTTCAAATTCTTTAACTTTACCCGCATTACGCGTTGCAATGACGATTTCAGGACCGAGCTGGCGCATGCGATGCTCTCCTAATCCGTTCCGTAATGTCCGGACCGAGCGCGGCTTCCTGCTCTCGAATCATGGATTGGATACCTGTCTCCGCCAAAGCAAGCAGTTCATCGAGCTCGGCGCGCGAGAAAGGGGCATCCTCGCCTGTTCCCTGCACTTCAACGAATTTGCCGGCTCCTGTCATGACTACGTTCATGTCTACCTTCGCCTTGGAATCCTCCTCGTAGTTCAAATCCAGGCAAGGCCGGTCTTGAACGACGCCTACACTGATGGAGCCCATGAAATCGTTGATCGGGTACTTCTGCAAATTCTTATCCTTCACAATCTTGTCGATCGCAAACGCCATCGCGACAAAAGCCCCCGTGATGGAGGTGGTGCGGGTTCCCCCGTCCGCTTGAATCACGTCGCAGTCGAGCGTAATCGAACGCTCGCCCAGCGCTTCCAGATTGACCACCGATCGAAGCGCCCGGCCGATGAGCCTTTGAATTTCCATCGTGCGCCCGCCCAGCTTGCCCTTAGCGGCTTCCCGCTGATTACGCACCTGCGTGGCCCGCGGCAGCATGGAATATTCCGCCGTAACCCAACCCTTGCCCTGGCCTTTCATAAATGGCGGCACCCGCTCTTCAACCGTTGCCGTGCAAATGACTTTGGTATCTCCTACCTCAATGAAAACCGAGCCTTCAGCATGTTTATTATAATGGGTTGTTATAGTCACAGGACGTGTCTGGTTAGTCTGTCTTCCATCGCTTCTCATGACAATCCGTTCCTCCTTCAATGCTTTCTTGACGTGCTTCTTCTGCCAACCTTCCCCATTGTACCAGAGTGGCACACCGACTTCCAACAAGACAGCCCTTGCAGCCTCCCCTCCAAGGCTGTATCATCCGACCGCGCAAAACAAGGGAGCCTGCGGCTCCCTTGAAGGTGGTTTACATTTTGACAGGATTAACGCTCGTCGGACGACTGACCGGCTTGCTGTAGTTCTGATTGTCATCGGTGCTCACTTTTGCTTCCCCATTCACTGTGATTTGCACCTTCGTCGCCGTTCCTGTATTTTCCGTCAGCGAAAGGACAACGGCCTTCAGGGCGTCGGACGGCGCTTTTTTATCAGGACCAAGCACTTTATCCGAGAAATCGACGGTGATCAAGTCCTCGGCCTTTTTCACCTGCTTCAGCTCGGCTCCCGGCGTCATGACGGCGGACAATCCTTTCTTCTGATCCGGACCTGCAATCAGCTCGTTCACAACGGCTTGCGCAATGTTATCGGTTCGTTTGACCATCCGGGTGACGGGTACATAATATTTATAATTATCCGAGCTTTGTCCCAAGAAATACAAGGTAACCGGAGTAGCCTGCCCATACTCGACGCCCTGCGGCTTTTCGAGATTAATGCCCATCGCTCTCGTTAAAGGCTCATCGAGCGGCGTCGCGCCTTGCGGCATTTCCTTGAGCTCCTTGCCTTCCACACGGAGCTGCACCTTTTCCACGGAAGGAAAGCCTGTCATCGTCCAGGTAACAGCCTCCAATATTTTACGCTCATCCTGAACATTGTAATCCGTGAACGCCTTGGAGAAGTCGATAATCGCAAGCTTCTGATCCTTCACTATATTAATGCCCTTTACCGTTGTTCCTTTGGGGATAAGCGCCTTAAAGCCTGCGGGCATTTGCGCCGAAACCGGACTTCCTTCCACCATCGATTCCAGTGCTTTCTTCGCAACGTCGACGGATTTCTCAATATTCATGCCGATGGGAGCTACCAGATCGTTCGCGTCTTTGGCGTACACAGTAATCAGCGTCGGATTCTGCACCACGGGGGCTGTAACCGCCTTGGTCTGGGAAGCATTCGCGTCGGCACCCGTCGGCGGAGGATCAATCGATTGCGAATGCTCCTTCGTTCCAAGCGCAGAGCAGCCTGAGGTTAGCAGAACCACAATGCCTGTTACTGCAGCACGACGTATCCATTTATACGATTTCATGATGATTCCTCCTCTTGGTTCATACAGATTGTTTGTCCCTTCTCTTAATCCAACTATACGAAGGGGAGACAAGTTTTATGACAACAATTTGTCCACTACCCGGACAATTGCAACTCTAGTTGCTTTTAGTAGGGATTCGTTCATATAATAGGATAAAAGTACTAAACCATTTTCACAAAGACATCCCATGTTTAGGGAATTGCTACCGTTTTGGAGCACACACTCCGGCATAAGAGGTGAACGAGATGGATAAGGGCTTCCAAGAGCATGAAGCGTTTTTCCGACAATTGGTCGAGCAAAGCAGTGATTTGTTTCAGGGGATCTCGTTACACGGAATCACTACCTATGTCTCCCCTTCTTTTTACAAAATAATGGGAATGCCCTCTTCCATCGTCGGCAAGCCCTGCACCAGTTATATTACAGAAATGGATACCCCCCTATTCGAGCATGCCTTCCATCAAATGATACAAAACCACCAGCCAATGTGTCTGGACTATCGTCTTCAGCTCCCGAACGGATCCCTGCTATGGGTAGAAGGAAAAGCCAATATAATGTACGACCGGCAAGGTAATCCTTCAGGCGTAGCCTTGATCGCAAGGGATATAGACAAGCATAAGCAGCTGGAGCAAAAGCTGACGCACATGGCTTACTATGATTCTTTAACCGGCCTGCCGAATCGCCGCCTGTTTCAAGACCGGTATAGCCAGGCGCTATTGACCGCCAAACGATACCAGCATAGAGCTGCTGTGCTCTACCTGGATCTGGACGACTTCAAGTTCATTAACGATACTTACGGACATGCTGCAGGGGATGAGCTGCTGAAGGCGGTATCGTCCCGCTTGGCCCACTGTGTCCGGGATCCGGATACGGTCTCGCGTCTCGGCGGAGATGAATTTGTCATTTTGTTACAAAATTTCGAGCATCCGGACGATATAAGAAAAGTGGGTATCCGGGTGATCGAGTCACTCAAGCAGCCCTATGTCATTCACAGCCATACAATCTCCATTACATGCAGTATGGGTGCCGCCGAATATCCGCAGGATGGGATCGATACAGACACGCTGCTTCAGCATGCCGATGCAGCAATGTATCACGCTAAGCAGCATGGTAAAAACTATTTTCAATCTTAATTTCAAAAATACTACAATAAGGGAGCCCTACCATGACTTATAACTTGAATTCGAAACAAGTGGCCGATGCAGCCAAAGCCTGGCTTACGGACCGCGGCGTCAAAATTAGCGATATCGCCGAATTGACCTATTTTCTGCAAAAAGACTACTATCCTAATTTATCGATGGATGATTGTACGGACAGCGTAGAACGAGTCATTGAAAAACGGGAGGTCCAAAATGCCATCCTGACCGGCATTCAGCTTGACATATTAGCAGAGGAAGGGAAGCTGCTCCCTCCGCTGCAGGAAATGATCGAGAACGACGAGGGCTTGTACGGCTGCGATGAAGTGCTCGCCCTATCCATTGTGAATGTGTACGGCAGCATCGGCTTTACGAATTTTGGATACGTGGACAAGATGAAGCCGGGCATTCTGAAAATGCTGAACGACAAGCATGGCGAGCATAAGCATACGTTTCTTGACGACATTGTAGGTGCAATCGCAGCGGCAGCTAGCAGCCGGATTGCCCACCGGAAGCAAGCGGAGAAGGAAGAACGCCAATAAGCCATTAGCCGGAACTGGCCTATATATAGAAAAACTAAAAAGGACGCACCGCTTGCAACACATAAAGCGGTACGTCCTTTTTGGTATTCTGCAGCTGCCGCTGCTTGGCTGATACGTGGGCATGTGTGACGGCCGTTTACGGCACAGTCATACGAACCTGCACTTGCACCTGAGCCCGCTCGAACGCATCCCGCCATCGTTCCGGCGTCCACATGCCGCGGTACTGGGAGCGGACTGAATGCCCTATATCCAGCGGATCCGTACGATGCGACTGCATAAGCCGGATCAGCCTGGCCAGCTCATCCCTAAGGTAAGCCGTATCCTCCCGTCGAGCGGATGGACTGATCACTTCCACCAGCGAAAGCAGCTTAGGAGCCTTCAATTCTCCATTGCTTCTCCACTGTACCCGGCAGCTCAAAGTCGTGGCAGGGTCTCCGGCAACGGGGATGCCCGCCTGCCCGTCAAGACAAGCCAGCATTTGAAGCTGACGATCCGATAAAATCAGACCAGGCGAACGCCCGCTCATCACCGCCGCCTTGATCTGCACTTCCCCCTTGGAGGAAGTGGAGGAAGACGGGATTCCATCCACAAAAGGGACCACACGGTCCTTCATGCGCCCGTCTGCATACCGCGAGAAGCCTCTTAGCTGCTCGTCCTTCCGCTGAAGCTCACGAAGCCATGCCTCAGCAGGCGTATGCCGTACCCAAAGGCCTGCGTCTCCGCCTGTCAAAGCAACAATAGGCCGGCCCCCAAGCTTAGCCATCGTCTCCGGGGGCAAATCCCACTTGGTGCTTATCAGTCCGTGACGGCGAACGAAGGATTCGCCCAGCAATACCACCCTGCGGTCATTCGGCCTGTTCAAGGACTGTATCGAGCCGGGGCCCGGCAAGCCGGCTACCTTCAGCTGACCCTGCTCGGAAACGTCCAAGGCGATAACCGGGGAGGTTGCCCACGGTTCGCTTGAAGGATAGACGGTTCCGCCAGGAGCCGCCGGCCCCTGACTGCATCCCGTCAGCAGTACGCCAACCGCTACACCGGTGATGATCCACCCATTAGCTTCTTTCAACGCAGCGAATCCCCTTTCCTCATGGCATTCCCGGTTTAGCCAGATGAATACATAATTTCCCATTGGCAGCTTGTTTATTCGCTAGCGCACCTAATTAAGAAAAACCTAGCCTGCGGCTAGGTCCTCGTCTAAACCCTATAACGTTTGTGCACGGGGAGGGATGGATGCGGGATTACGACCGCTGTTGAAGTCCGTGTTCCTTGATGGAAAGGTCACCCATTCCCTTCTTGTTCTACTCTGTGATGCTTTGTGCTGCTTCTTTTTTCCTAACCGGTTTTCAATCCGGTATTATTATCCGTGTACTCCTTTGTAGTATTCCGGGTACATCTCTACACCGCAGGCTTCACAGCTAAACTGCGGCGGAACTTCCGAACCTCCATCGTCGAGCAGCTGCTTTACGTTGCCGTTCTGTTTTCCTCAATTGGGTTACTTTGAGATCCATCTCCATCCGCCGGGCCGTAAGTGATGACGCCTCCAGATTCCGTCTCTTGGAGGCGCCCCACTTCACGCAAATAAATAAGGTGAGCCAACGTTTCAGATAAAGCAAACCGCAGCTGATGAAGCGATAAGCGCTCGCCGAACGTCGCGCGGCATACCTGGTAGGCGGTTAGCGGCTGATCCTCCAGCAGGCTGTACATGACTTGGAGCCTGCTCTCATGGTGGGCAAGCAGCTCCTGAATCCGGCTGTTGAACGTGCCGAACGGTTCCCGGTGTCCGGGATAGGCTTGAGCCACATCGTAAACGGAAAGCTCCTTCAAGCTGCGCAGGAAGCTGGCCAGCGGATTTTCGTCAATGCCGCCTGGCAAATAGCTGACATTGGGGGAAATTTGCGGAATCACCTGATCTCCGCAAAACATGTGCCGCTGATCCTTTTGATAAAAGCAAACATGCCCGAACGCATGGCCCGGCGTATGGACGGTTTCATACATCCGGTCCCCGAGACGCAAGTCATCCCCTATCGTCAGGACAGAAAGCTCAGGCTGTGGGGATACCATGGGCACGAAGCTGTCCATATGCTCCCTCATTGTGGTTCCCAGTTCATCCGGAAGACCGTGACGGCGGAACAGCTCCAGTACCCCGGAGGTCATAGGCTGCCCTGTACCCCACAGCCTCCGTACCTGCTCCGCTCCTGCGGAAGAGAGCCGGACAGGTGCCCCGCTCCTCTCCTGGAACCAGCCGGTCAACCCGTAATGATCGGGATGATGATGCGTGAGCACGACTTGCTCTATATCCTGATAACCGATTTGCAGCGATTGCAATACCGAGTCCCAATACTGAACGGCTGCTTCCGTATGCAATCCCGGATCGATCACCGTGTAACCGCTGCTGCCGCGAATTAAATAGCTGTTTACCCACCGAAGAGGAAAAGGCAAAGGAACCTTCACTTGATAGATCGAATCGTTATGTAGCGTAACCTGGTTCATGGCGTACAGTCTATCCTTTCCGATGCCCAACGAAAATCATTCGTTTGGAATCCGCCTTGCTGTATTCCGAAGCGTGGTAATCTCCATATATATGAGCTACTTCCAGTCCCGCACGGCTTAGCATGTCCAGGAACGTTGCCAGCGGATAAAGCTTCACCTGCTCGAGATACGTTCTTGTCTCCATATCCGGCCCGCTGATGACGATCGTCTTGCGGACACAGCCGTCCTCTATGACTCTTGACTCCTCTATCGTACACCGGCCCTCGGTCCGGGAAGAAAATGGAACCAGATGCTCCCTCACGTATTCGGGGTTCATATAGTCAATGATGAATTTCCCTTCCCCTTCGGCAGGCGGCTTCAAGAGTCGGTGTATTTCAGACAGCACCCGCTCATTCTCCTCGTCCGCGTCGAAATACCCGAAGGATGTGAACAAATTGACTACCGCGTCGAACGGCTTGTGCAAAGGAACCTCGCGCATGTCTCCCTGCAGCCAATGCACCTTGTTGTTCCGGTCGAGCTTACGGGCCTCTGACAGCAGCACGTCGGATAAATCCACCCCTGTCACCTTATACCCGAAATCATCCAGCGCCATCGAATGTCGGCCCATTCCGCAGCAAAGGTCCAGCACCTCGGAGCCCTCGGGCAGCCGCAGCCATTCGATCATCCGTTTGACTTCATCATACGCACCTTCCAGATCCCGATGCTTATATACTAATAAATAATCATCCCCAAAGCTTTTCTCGTACCACGCAGACATGTTTCTTCTCTCCTTTAGGAAGCTTGACACTGTAACCCTCCTATCTTACCAAATAAACGGACACGGCTACAATCCGCAGAAACGAATCCTTTTAACCCAAGTAATCCGATGCTGATAAGAATCTATGGTGAACACGATCGGTCTGATGTATAATGTAAACCAGATGCAAGACCGGGGAATGTGATTTGCCGGGCTTGGAACAGACACCGAACGGCTTGAATGTGGAGGGGCTAACGATGCAAATACACCCTATTCCTGAACGGATAGGCAGTCGCAAGCATAAAGAAATCTATGAATTGATCCGCCGTCAGGGCATCTTGTCCAAAATCGATTTGCTTGAGCAGAGCCAAATGACCGGCAGTACATTGACCCGCACGCTGGAGGAGCTCACCGCCCAAGGCTGGCTGCTCGAGGCAGGATTCGGTGAATCGACCGGAGGCCGCCGGCCTATTCTGTATCAAACGAATCCTTCCGCAGCCTACGTCTTCGGGCTCGATATCTCCAGGCTAAGCTCGAAGCTGATCTTGTTCGATCTTCACATGAACAAGCTGGATGCAGCAAGCTGGATCATGGATGAGAGCATGACGCCGACCAGGCTGCTTCAAAGCATTGCCGACTCGGCTTCCGCAATGCTTGCGGCCCATGGCATTGCTCGGAAGCACGTACTGGGCATGGGAATCGGAGCGGTCGGTCCGTTGGACCGAATGTCCGGCATGATCCTGGAGCCGATTCATTTTCCGGCTGCCGGCTGGCGCAATGTTCATGTGTCAGGCTTTCTGCAGGAAAGGCTGGGTATCCCCGTCCTTCTCGACAATGGCGCGAATACGGCGATTATGGGGGAATCGTGGTCGGACCGTAACCGGGATTACCGCCACCTGCTCTACATCCACGTAGGCGTCGGTATCCGCTCGGCCATGATGTCCAACGGGAAAGTCGTGTATGGGGCGGTAGACATGGAGGGCTCGATCGGGCAAATGATCATCCAAACCGACGGCCCCCGTCTTGGAAATCACGGCAACTTCGGAAGCCTGGAAACGTTCGTTTCCATCCCTGCCTTGGAGCAGCAGGCTCAATCCCGCTTGAAGCAAGGCAGGGAAAGCACGCTGCGCGATAAGGAAGCCCACCCGGACAAAATCAACTTCTCCCACCTGCTGGAGGCGTTGAAGGAGCATGATCCGTTGACGGTTGAAATTTTTTCTCAGGGGGCCACTTATTTCGGTATTGGATTGTCCAATTTACTCAATATTTTGCACCCCGAGAAGGTCATCCTGGGCGGCTTGCTGATCAGCAGCGACCCTAGTTTTTTCCAAATCGCCACCCGTGTCGCCATACGCAATACTTATCATTATCCTAACTATCAAGTCGTATTTAGTCAGGGCCATCTCGGCGAAGAAGCCCTGGTGACCGGCGCCGCCATTATGGTCATAAATCAGCTTACGGAGCAGTGACCGCATGGGGTTCGACCGACCGCCATGCAGAGCAACACGCCCTGGGATTCGCGCGCGTTGGAAAACGGACAGGAGCAGGTACCCTGCTGTAAGTGAAGCGTTCGGAATTCAATCGGCAGTCCCGCCTCAAGAAAAACGGCAAGCTATGACAGCGAAAGCGGTCCTAGTTTGCCGTTAATCGTTTCCCTGCCTCCCATTTCGTTAGCTTCTCCGTCGGAAATGTCTGCACCTTTTGCTTGTTCAGCTTTCGAATGGCTTCCAGTTGGGTTGCCGTAGCCGGCTGATTCCGAATCATTGTATATAAGTTATCGTGAGCGTTCTTCCTTGCTATCTCCTTATCCCCCAGCTCGTCAATCAAACGGTACATGCCTTCAATGGCTTGCTCTTCATTTTTCAATCCGTAGCCCGAATCCGTGCTTAACACAAAGCGGTCCGGGAACTGCTTCATCACCGGTATAAAATCTTTTAGCTTATTCGCGCTTTCCGGATTAAATGCCGTAAACCCGGCGAAAAAATCAGCGTACACATTCGGATAAGCCGCCAATAGCTCACGGATGTTCTCCGGTGAATTATAAGCATTGGCATGTGCGAAGATAAAGAGGGTGTCGGGGTATAACTCCAATGCTTCTTTGAATTTCTGTATCCCGATTCCATTCGGCGGATCGATATGGAGTAAGATCGGAGCTTTATATTTCGCGCACAGTTCATAAATTTGCGGCAAGACGCCATCCATCGGATCCTTCGTTTTCCAGGTCACCTTGGACAAAGCCGGAGAGTAGCTTGAGGCCGCAGCAACTTCTCCTATTCCAAAGAAGCCCTTCTCCAGCATTTCCCTCGCGTGATCTACCCCGGACGGCTCCAGCAGGTTAACACCCGAGAAAAAAGGAATAATCACATCCGGCTGCTTACGGTAGGCGTCCCACGCAATCTCATCGGTCCACACTGCCGAGGGCTCGGAAACGTTTCCAAATAAAATGATGCGGTCCACACGGTTCCTCTCCCATATCTCCTTCATGCCGACATATTTAGAATCGCCTGCATCGTGGTTATGGGCATCGAATAATGGAAGCTCACCGTACTGCGTGACCAAGTCATCCAAGCTTTTAACAGCTGCTTTAGATTCTCCATTTTCGGGCGGGACAGGTTTATCCTCCGATATGGGTACCGTCTTTTGCACCGGCTGGGTCCCGCCTCTGAAAAGATCATGTCCTATAAGTACAGCTCCAACTGCTAAACACGCGAGAAGCCAATAGGACAGCTTGCTTTTAAATGACAATCCCCTCCTCCTCCGTTCTCCATGTATTACAAACATTACCTTTTACTGTATAATCGACTCCACCTTTTGTAAAGATGCAAAAAAAATCCCTGACCGCACCTTTCGGTTGGATCAGGGATTTTGGTATTCACCAGGGACTTACGCCGTCGCTTCATCATCAACCGCATCGCCGTGAAGCTCTTGGAAAAACTGTACCAGCTTGCCGTGCTTGCGCAGCGACTTCTCATGAATTAAGTTCAGCTTGCCGTTATCCAGCGTGCCGAAACGTTCAATCAGCTGTTCATTTTCATGGGTCCAGTCAAAGCCTTCAAAAATGCTCAGACAAGATGTCCAATTTTTGGTGTATTTTCCATCGATGAACAGATGAGCGTGAGCATACAACGCAATACTTTCCTGCATAGCCCGGCTCGAGGAGCTGTACTGGGGCAATCCCGGCTGCTCCGGCATTAACGGCAGCAGCGTGCTGAAAAATTGATGCAGCATCTCGATATACGACGAAGGATCCTGACGAATCTTACGCGCCATTTCGTAGGAAGGCTGCATTTTACCTGTGAACAGCATCGTTGCGGTTGAGTACAGCCAGCTGAACGATGTGAAATTTTTATTATACGACGTCAAATTTGCACGGCATTCCACTCCCGCTCCTTTGAGGAACACATTGTGGTCAACCACCTGCTGAATGACGAGATTCAACGGATCGATGCTGTCGAACGAGTGACCCAGCTCTTTGCTTACCAGCTGTACCTTGGAGTTAATGTCTCCAAACAGCTGCTTCTCTTCTTCCTCACTCAAGCCGATGTAAATTTGAACGGCAAGCTCGCTTTCCATCAGCTCCAGACGGCGGCGCTCAATCTGCTCCACCAGTCCTTGCATCTGCTCCAGCTCCAATGCAATCTCCTCATTCTCAGGCGATCTGCGCTGCTTGATTAAAAGAGCCGCCACCTTCTTCTCATGGCTGCGAACCTCCTTCAACAGCTGCTCGTTCACATAGCCGAGAGCCAGAATCCGGTGCTGTCCGTCCAAAATACTCAGCTTCGAGCCGGGACGAAGATACAGCCCTTTGTCGGTTTTGGCGAGCGAGCTTACTTCTCTCAGCGACAAGGTCACCGGGCCGAAGAACACACGGTCAAGCTCGCGTTCCTGCAAGTAATTCGATATTTTACGGCGTTGGCCACTGCTTAATTTCCTCTGAACCATAGGATCGATTGACGTATAGTTCAAAACATCCTGTACTTGAATAGGCACCGTGGCAAGGCCGAATTTTTCACAAAAAGGGTGTATCGTCATATTCAGGCAAAGTCCATCCATTAGCCGGCATCCTCCTCAGCAATTTCCGATACGTTAGCTTTCTCCAGTAATTGATCCTCGCGAATCAGAAACAGGTGGTGCTCCTGATAAAAGTCTTTAATGTATTGGTAAGCCTTCATAATCCGTGAACGTCTAGGCAGACGGTCTTTCTCGTCCCCAACGTAGATCGCGTTCCAGTCGATATGAGGCAAAATTTTCATTGCATATTCCAGCGCATACCGGTTAAATTTGCCGGTCTTCGTTACTTCCTCATGGAAGAACAAGGACAGCGCAATCTGGATATTTTCCGACCAGCACAGCTCGCCTTTTTCAGGCTCGGGCAAGTAGCGCAGCAGCGTATCGAAATAGTAGGACGCAAGCTTCAAATGCTCTTCCACTTCTTCGTCCTTGAAGTAATAGCCGTTATTGCGCGCAGCGGATTTCAGCCGTCCTTCGAACAGCCCGGCCATAATCTCCACCAGCAAGTGATACGAGAACAAAAATTCAGGCCCTTTGCCCCGTTCCGTAAACCGGTCGACGGAAATTTGTTTCATCGCAGGCGCCTTCTCCGCAACTTGTGAAGCGAGCACATGATAAAATCTCCGCTGTTCCCGCAGTACGGCCAAGTTCCCGC
This sequence comes from Paenibacillus rigui, assembly GCF_002234615.1. Lineage (GTDB taxonomy): Bacteria > Bacillota > Bacilli > Paenibacillales > NBRC-103111 > Paenibacillus_S > Paenibacillus_S rigui. The sequence continues at coordinate 245,629 of NZ_NMQW01000012.1, forward strand.
CGATTTTACGCGGAAGCTTGTTAATGTCGGAGAACAATTGGCGTTCCTGACGTGCGTTGATATCCAGATAGATCATCGTAGACATCGGGAATGTGTACAGCTTGCTCAGCTTTGCCGAAATTTCTTCCATACGGTCGTATTCTCTGCGGTCTTTGGCCCGGGCCATGTTGCTTTGGAGCGTTTCCATCAAACGTCGGAAAGCCGCCAGTCTGTGCTGCCCGTCGACAACATACAATTTCTCAATCGCCTGCAGACGGTACACCTTCTGCTCCTCATCATATTCGCCGGCTCCGCGTGCAGATAAAATAATACCCGGGAAGTAAATGCCCTGTTGATGATCCATATACAGCATGATGTAATCCATCAGCTTGGATAAATTTTGCGGAACGATTGCCCGCTGTACTTCCAAATCCACCTCGTAAATCGAGAACAGCTTGCTCATCGGCAGTGTGGTCGATAATGTTGTTTGACCGAACGTTCGGGAAGCCACACCCGGAATTTCGATATAGGACGAAGCTTTCTGTTCAGCCAGCAGTTCCGACAACGATGAAATCGTATCCATGCCTGTCTTGCCTCCTTAAATATTGGACTTTGGGATCCATGAAGAAAACCAGAGTCTTCATGAATTTCATTGCATCACCTACAACAACCGCCCACCCTATAGGAGCGCAGCTGTCTCTTTCGTACAGTAAAGATATATTACTATAATAGGTTCATATAGTTTCATTATACACCGAAAGGACACGAAACATTCAGCAGGAAGGCAGAATATTACATCGTTTTCTAAAAGTTATTCCCGCAGGCTGTCCAATATTCTTGCCATGTCCTCTTGACTTCCTTCGAAGCCGTGTCCAATCAGGCTGTTGGTCGCATCCGGTTGAAACTATTAAGGCAAAAATATTGTTACTTTCGCCTCTTCTATATAATAAAACTTATTACTAAGCGTTTCAAATCCATCAGATAATATGAACGATGTTATTTTTTGCCGCCATCCTTCAATCCAAGCAAGATAAACATTCCGACAATGACCAGGAACACAATAAAGCTGCACAAAACATCAATCCACATCGGAGCCTCCCCCTTCTGTATGTAGGGATTATGGCCGGATCCTGCAACCCGGCTGCACAAAACAACTAGCTGCTGCAATATATTGTATGCGCTATCTTCCGGTTGTGCGCCCATCTGCTCACGTGATGCTGAACAAAAATGTTCCCGTCAAATCGTCAAACTTTTGAATGCAGCCTCAACATAAGCCCCTGCCTGTGGTAAACTAGCATTTGATGTTTATTTACAGCAAAGGAGGAAGCCCCTTGCAGCCTTGGTCTCATTACTTACAATTGGCCGACGCCGTCATCATTACGGATCAACAGCACCGAATTCTCGATGTAAACAAGAAATATGAAGAATTAACGGGCTACCCCCGAGACTATATGGTGGGTCTTCGCGCCAATTTCTTAAGCTCGCGTCTCACCCCTAAGAAAACGTACGAGAGTATGAAAGCCGCCTTATCGCACCGGCTTGGCTGGTCCGGTGTGTTCGTTAACCGCAAACGAAATCAGGAGCTGTGGCACACGAATATTACGATCACGCCCATCCCCCATCTGCAGGATGTATTTTATGTGGGCGTCGTTCGGGATCTGGACGATATGCCTGAAGGCAGCTACTTATCGGAAACACGCAAAGTGAAGCTGCAAAATGAAATTTTGAAAGTGTTGGCCATCTCCTGTGAAATACGGGACCCTCATATTGAAGAGCACCTGCACCAGGTTCAGATAGGCACTGAGAAGCTGCTGAGAGCTCATAACGAGCGGATGAAGCTGGGGCTGACTGAAGAATACATACACCAAATCGTTAATGCCAGCATCATGCATGACATCGGCAAGTCCGGCATTCCCGAAGGAATCTTGTACAAACCGGGAAAACTGAATTACTATGAGCGCCATATTATGGAGACGCATCCGTTAATCGGTCTCGAGATTGTCAATAAAATATCCAATGAATTGGAAGACGATATTTTGGATGAAGATTTGAAGATTGCAAAGCACATTATTCATTACCATCATGAAAAATGGGACGGCAGCGGGTACCCTGCCAAGTTGAAGAGCACCGACATTCCGTTCGAAGCGAGAGTCGTCTCCATCGTCGATGTGTACGATGCCTTGACCAGCAGGCGGGCTTATAAGGATGCTTGGTCTTCGGACAAAGCGATTCAATTTCTTAGGGAACAACAAGGCGAAGCCTTCGAGCCGGAGCTGGTTGAGAGCTTTTTGGCGATGATCTGATTCGGAGCTGCCCTGATGACTGCCGATCAGCAGCCTCCCCCCTCATGTTCAATCCAATGTATGATCTGTCCACCTCTGGGTAAAATATCCTCATGAAACTTCTAGCCCAGGGGAGCCCGCATAAATTATGTTCAAATTCCCTTCCCTGCTCCGTTTGCTGCAGCGGGGCCGTCAACAGCCCGATCAGCCCCACAAGGCCTTGCCTGCTTCCGGTGTGGAGCAAAGCTCTAATGAGCTGCATGAGCAGCCAGAGGATGGCTCCACCAGCCTGCAGAACATCCTCAGCCAATTCGAAGACTGCAGCGACCTGAGTCATGTGTCTCTTCATGGAGACGGACTGCACCTGGTTTACTTCTCGCATCTCATTCAAAAGGAGGTGTGGGACCGTCAAGTTTTGACGACCCTGAGAGAGACTCCGCCGGAACAGCTTGCTGCTCTGATGAGTCAGGCACCCTTTACTTCCGCCGACGGCAGCAAGGACATCGTACTTGCTATTTTGGACGGGGGAACCGCCATTTTTTATCAAGACCGTGTGCATTTAGCTTTTGTTACAGGCGGTGAAACAAGAGCGGTCAACCAGTCGGAGACGGAATCGGTTATTACGGGTCCGCACGACGCTTTCGTTGAAACGGCGGAGACGAATCTCTCCCTCATCCGGCGCAGAGTCAAAAGCTCCCACTTGAAGGTGGTTAAGCTGACCGTAGGCGAAGTCTCGAAAAATACGGTCTATATTTTGTACATTAAAGACATTGCCAATATGCACTTTGTACATACAATGATCGAACGGATCCAAAGCATCGAGGTGGATGCCGTTTATGACGGCAATATGCTGACGCAATACTTCGACGATCAGCCGAACTCGGTGTTCCCGCAATTTCTGACTACAGAAAGAACGGATTCGGCAGCATCCAAGCTCATCGGAGGCCGGGTGCTCTGTCTGGTGGACGGGAGTCCGACCATTATCTCCGCGCCTGCGGCGTTCCTGGAATTTTTCTCTTCCCCCGACGATTATTATCAGCGGTGGATGCTGGGTACGGCCACCCGTTTGCTCAGGCTGGTCGCTTTTCTTATAACGATTATCTTTACTGCATTCTACGTGTCTGTAACAACCTATCATTACGAAATGATTCCGGAGACCCTCATTATTACGTTAACCGAATCGCGAAGCCGCGTCCCCTTTCCCCCTCTGTATGAAGCGCTGCTGATGGAAATTACGATCGAGCTGCTTCGAGAAGCAGGGGCCCGGCTGCCGACTAAAATCGGCCAAACGATCGGTATCGTAGGAGGTATCGTCATCGGCCAAGCCGCTGTCCAAGCCGGACTGACAAGCAACATCCTCATTATCGCTGTCGCCTCCTCCGCCATCGCGTCCTTCGTTGTTCCGAGCTACGTGATGAGCGCGTCCATTCGTCTTGTCCGCTTCGGCCTTATCGTGTTGGCTGGGATTTGGGGGAACTTCGGCTTAATCCTGGGTGTAACGGCGCTGACGATCCATATATCCGGCATAACGAGCTTGGGGTCCTCCTACTTGATCCCCATTGCTCCTATGAAGTGGAATGACTGGCGGGACGTGCTTATACGAGCTCCCCTGTGGATGATTAAAGACAGACCCTCTCAGCCTCAAAGCCCGAACCAAGTAAAAAACAAAATGAGAAAATAAGGATGGATCGGATGTGCAGGAAAAGATAACGCCCTACCAAACTGCGATTATCGTATTCATGGCTCAATCCGGCATTGTCATTTTCAGCTTGCCTCGGCTTGTGGCTGAAACCTTCGGATTGAACGGCTGGATTGCCGTTCCCGGGTTCGGCATCATTTCGGCCATCAACCTATGGCTTGTTTCAAAGGCGTACCGTGCATGCAAAGGCAGAACGATTTTCGAGGTTATGGAAGCGGCTTGCCCCAAGTCGCTGCTTTACCCGATATATTTGGTCATCGCCCTCACTTGGGCATTGCTCGGCTGTATGGTTGTGAAGGAATATGTCCTCATCTTCCAGATGCTTTCGTTTCCGACGACGAATCCGATGGTATTCAAGCTGAGCATCAGCGTGCTGGCCTTTTTGCTGCTCATCAAAGGGATCTACACCATCTCGAAAGCGATCACGATGTTTTTCTGGCTGTTCGCTTGGATGAATTTACTGATGCTGTTCTTCCTTCCCGATCTCGAGCTTGGCCGATTGACGAGCTTTCTGTTTCACGAGGGAGAGCACCCTTTTAAAGGAAGCATCAAAATATTCACTGCTTTTCTCGGGTATGAGATCTGCCTGCTCTTGTTCCCTTATTTCGATGCTTCGGACAAATGGCATAAATCGGCCCAGATCGGCAATATGGCGGTAGTATTCGTGTATACTTCCATCTGTTTTATCGGGTATACTTTCTTCAGCTTCGAGCAGCTCCGTCACTTGACCTTCCCGATGCTGGAAACGCTGGCCTATATCCGACTTCCTTTTATTGAACGTCTGGAGAATTTACTTTACAGCTTTCTGCTGTTGAATACTTTGGATACGGCCGTGCTGTATTATTGGTCCGCTCAACAAACGTTTCAGCGCATCTTCCCAAGGCTCAGCGACAAACGGCTTAGCTTTATTATTGTGCTCTGTTCATTTGCTATTGCTTTCATCCCCAAAACGATAAAAGAAGTAGAAGATTGGCTTTATGTCGTAGGGAATTCTGCGTTGTATATCGCTTATCTTCTGCCCCTCGCTATCATTGGCATCGGATGGATTTCGGGAAAGGAGCGCCCCTCGAATGGGTAAACGGATCGCTGTCTGCCTTGTACTTTCCTTGCTGCTTACAGGCTGCAGGGATCAACTTATCCTGGAGCGGCTCGGATTCACCCAGTCCACCTCTTATGATCTGCTCCCTGACGGAAGACTAAAAATCAGTGTCAGCATCCCCAAAACCGACCCTGAGTCTACCGTTCGACGCGAGATCCTATCCACGGTTGCACGTACCAGTAAGGAGGGACGGCTTAATTTATCCAGAAAGACTAATCTGATTCTCGTCAGCGGTCAGCTCCGGACCACACTGTACGGGCTGTCACTGGCTAAAAGCGGCTTATGGAGTCATCTGGATACGCTGCAGCGGGATCCGACGATTTCTCCGAGAGTCAAAGTTGTCATTGTGAACGGGGAAGCCTCCCAATTACTGGAGCACAACTTCTCCCAGCATCCGCGCACAGGACAGTATATTGACCGTTTGCTGGAAAAAGAATCCAACGGCGGGAGCATCCCCCGTGTGACCTTATATGATTTCGTAAGGGATTACTACGACGACGGAATTGACCCGGTCGCTCCAATTGTCGTCGGCCGTAAGGATAATATCGAGATGGACGGCATCGCTCTTTTTAAAAAGGACAAGTACCGGATGAGAATTGAGCCGGTCCAAGTCATGTTCTTCGCTTTGGCCCGCGGAAAAGTCAATCGCGGGGAGATGAGCATCGATTTGACCGGCAAGGAAGGCACCGAATCGGTCATGCTCGACTCTGTTGAAAGCACCCGGAAACTCAAGGCAACCAAAATGAACAATGGTTCCATAGGTATCCACCTGCAGCTTTCCATTCGGGGAGCGATTCGGGAGTATATAGGGAAGCTTCGGCTGGCTGAGACCAAGGACCACCAGCTGCTGGAGGAGGCCATCTCCAGACATATCAGCAAGCAGCTGGAGGACATAATTCGCAATATCCAGAAGCATGGCGTTGACAGCCTTGGATTCGGCAAGGTCGTCCGCAACAGCTTAACCTATAAAGAATGGAAGGCTCTGGATTGGAATGCCGTTTATCCGCGCATTGCGGTCAAGCTGTCTGTCGGTATTCAAATTAAAGACCAAGGAAAATTGGAATAACCCTCGAACCAGCTCTTTTTTCGAGAGTTGGTCGGGGGTTATCTCGTTTCATCAAGCGGTCTATAAGCAGTAATCGTCGATAATATCACAGCCCTGCATGAAGCGAACCGGCTTCCCGGCCGGTTGAAGCGGGGAAAGCGGGTAAAATGTTTTTCCCTCGCATGCATCACAGGTTGTCTTGTAGCAATCGGATTGTTCCTCCAGGGTAGTTCCACAGCGGCAGCAGCGTTTGGCGGCATACAGTTCAAAGGGATTCATGGGTTCAACTCCCATCGGTCAGCACTCCTTTGATCGCTTTTCCCTTATTATACACCATGAACATTACAGTTATGTTACCGCTTTCAAAAATGTGTAAACTATTTTTCAATCCGAAATGTATAACAGATCGACTGACTTCCTACAGCACTGCACCGCGCGCCGGAAACTGCGCACGGTGTACCTGCACTCTATTCTATATTCCCCAACTTCGTGTATGCTCAATGAGCGGCTGATACTGCCTCAAATTCCGTTCCGCAAGGCCCGGCATCCTCGTTATCCTCAAGTGTCACGTCGGTGCCGTCGTAACGGTACAACGGTTTATAATATTTTCCGATCCGTGTCGTATCGACATCCGAGTAGTGACAAATGAAAGCGCGACGGAACCGGTCGGCTGAACGGTTCGGATACGAGCCATGAATGACACTCCCATTGAAGAACAGCACGTCCCCTGCTTCCATGACAGCAGGCACCACCTCGTAGCCTTCGGGAACCTCGACTTCCTCTTTGGTGAAGGATACCTGGGGATCTGCCTGGTGCGGGCATTCTACAGCAAGCTTATTGGAACGCGGTACGACCATCAGGCCTCCGTTCTCCTCGTCCGCCGGGTCCACAGCGGTCCACGCCGCGATACACGTTCCCGGCTCCACCTTCAAATAAAATTGATCCTGGTGCAGCGCCTGCCCCTTCGCACCGGGCGGCTTGAAATAAAACATGCTTTGAGCGGCGAGAGGGTCCCCACCGAACAAATCCGCCAAAATATGCATCACCTTCGGATGAAGCATATACTCAAATGCTGTATCATTGATCTTATGCGGATGCATCATCCGCGGATACTGCTTCAAAATATCGCCGCCCGCCTCCTCCGCGGGGACAGCATGAAAGCAGCCCGGGATGGTGCCCAGAGCATGGAGTCTCATAAATTCCTCTTTGATTTGCTCCACCTCCTGCGCGAACAATCCCCGGACTATCAAGTAGCCCTCCTCATGAAACTGATGCAGTTGCTGCTCGCTCAGTACGCCGCCCAGAACCTTGTTTGACATCTGTCCATCCTCCAATTCATAATGTGGTTAGCTTCAATCAACTGACCTCATTATAGAATGAACGTCGTTCCGGAGGAATGAAACAAATGGCTGAAAACCTTAACGATCCTGCTGCATCCCACATGGAAGAAACGGCTTCCCCCCCTTCCGGTATTCTCATCGCAGGCCATTTCACCCAGCCCTTCGGCTATCAAACGTACCGCTCCCATGGAACGCGGGACTGGCTCATTACGTTCACGCTTTCCGGTTCAGGACAATACAGGCTGAACGACGAGCTGGTCACCTGCGCTGCCGGAGACATTGTTCTGCTTCCACCGGGAACACCGCATGATTACCGGACGCCCGAGAACAGCGTATGGGAGTTTCTGTGGGCGCATTTTGTTCCCCTGCCCCACTGGTTCGGCTGGCTGGAGCTGTCCCGGGAGCCGGGTGCATGGACCTCGCTCCACCTGGAGCCGGGAGAGCTGAAGGAGCGCGTCGAAGCAGCGTTCAAGCGGCTGCTCCGCGACAGTTTGGAGCTTGATTTTTACCGGGGACAGCTTGCAATGAATGCCATGGAGGAAATCTTGCTGCTGCTCTCCCGGAACCGGACACGGCAAAAAAGCGGAACGCTCGATCCGCGAGTAGACGATATATGGAATTATTTAAGCAGCCATATGAAGGAGCAGCACAGTGTGGAGCAGTTGGCAGCTCGCGTTGCCCTGTCCCCTTCCCGTTTGTCTCATTTGTTCAAGGAGCAGGTCGGAGAATCGATTATGGAAGCCCTTATGCGGCTCCGCCTGCGCCATGCTTCCAGGCTGCTCGAGCATACCTCCCTGCTTGTTGCCGAGATCGCGGAGGAGATCGGGTTTCACAGCCCTTTTTATTTCACAAAACAGTTCACAGCCCATTACGGGACAAGTCCATCCTCCTACCGTAAAGAGCTGCGGCTCCGCTCTGAGGGAAATTAGCTACATGAGGAGAAGTTTAAGCCCGCAGGGTGCTCTCTTAAGCCAGCTCGTTCATCAGATCCCGGCTGATGTGCTGCGTTATTTGCTGCTGTTCTCTTAAAGCCGGCACTTCATCGGCAGTGCAGTTCTTCAAATCCTTCTCGACAAGCAGCAAAATCCACAAGCTATGCAGAAGCGCATAGTGATAATAAGCCGTCATGAACGATTCCGCGTTGATTGATGTTCCGAGTGATGCCCGACGGCGGACATACGCCAGCAGCACTTCCTTTCTCAGGGAAGGCTCTACAACAGGCTTGGTGTACCGCGGGCTTGTAATGTCGAGCAAATTATACAAATCCCAGAACACGGAATTACGATGAACGTATTCCCAATCCATAATGACAAGCTCGCCTCCGGCTAGCAGCGACAAATTCATCGGATGAAAATCACCATGGCTGATGACCATTGCCATCTCCAAGCCGTCCGGAAGGGGGGAATCGAGCAGCGTCATCGCTTGTCGGATCTGCTGTTCCGTCCATTGGAGTCTACCTAGCGTCTCCGCAAGCGACCACCCGGGCGTTACCTCCGTCACCTGCCTGCGCACTTCCTTCCAGCCCGGCGAATGTCCTTCAAAGGAAGCAGGGACCTGCTCCAGCGGAAGCTCATGCCATAGGGGGATTGCTTGTGCCGCATGCAGCAAGGTTCCCCAGTCCCAGTTATGTGTGAGCTCCCCCAAATCCTCGTAAATCGCCCAGAACCGTTTCGGGTCCTGATGCTCGGCATATGCCAGCAGACGGGGATAACGAACCTTGAGCAGGGGCAGCACATTCCGGTATATCCATATTTCACGGCCCATCGTATCCTCATTCGTCAAAGGCTTAAATATATAGCTGCCATCGAGCCCCTTAGCAATAAACCTTTCGACCTTTTTGCCGTTCCGCCCGATGTATAAAATGTTCCGGCTGATGAGCTGTCCGTCATCCAGCTGACCGTCCTTCTGCACCAACCGATCCCACGGTCCCTTTACCAACTCCGCACACACTTCCTTTCGAACAAGCTTGTAGCCTCAATATATGCGATAATCGGCAGCGGATCAATTCATTTTTAACAATATCTTAATAAAAAGCTTTAATATGTAGATTGAGAAAAACCTAGCCTGCGGCTAGGTTAGGTCCTTGTCTAAATTCGTACGTTGTGCTACTTCTTTATCACCCGGATCTGGCGGACTACGGAAAAGTGTTGCCTGCTCAAAGCTGTACGCAATGCTGATTAGTGTAGGTTCACTGAAAGCCCTCCCGGAAAAGACAACACCAAATGGCCCCTGCGTCGAATCGCCATCCGCATCTATTGTTCCTTTTGCTGAGTAACCCGCGGGCACCGTAATAAGCGGATACCCTAACCGGGCAGCAATGTACATGCCATCGATGTCACCGGGTAACATTAAGGCATCTAAGCCGTGTTGATCGAGTGCATAGTCAATCCCTTGCGATACAGCCGGATAGTTATATTCCCGACGTTTAAGTTGATAGGTGATCTCGTTCAACGCATTTTGTTCCGAGCGAATCAGATTGTCTTGGCCAAACCTCAATGCGGAAACAGCATGTTTCTGATTATACTCAATCAGTTCTTGAAGAGAATGCACGGACAAATCCGAGTCCAGCTTCGATAAATAGCGATTCAGGCCGGTTTTGAATTCGTAGCAGATAACATCATTGTTCCATGGCTGCTGTTCCAAGTGGAGGTCCACAGGATCGATCACTGCAGCACCTTGCTCACGCAAAACTTCGATAGCGGATTCCATGATGGAAAGTCTTTCTTCATCCAACGACCGGTAGTAATGTCTAGGAATCCCGATACGAGTTTTACCCAGAAAATCCCGGTCAAGATAAGTTGTGTAGTCATGACAGGTTCGATGCGGACTAGTCCATGTTGCCTTATCTTTTTCGTCAATCCCGACGATTGCCCCGAGTAGGATCGCTGCATCCGTGACCGTCCTGGAAATTGGCCCCGGCGTATCCTGACTTATAGAGATCGGGATAATGCCCCTGCGGCTCGCAAGCCCTACAGTAGGCTTTATTCCGACGAGAAAATGTTGGCTGGCCGGCCCTATAATCGAACCCGCGGTTTCAGTTCCGATCGCTGCTGCTGCCAGGTTTGCGGCAACAGCGGCAGCTGATCCTGAACTTGACCCGCTGACGAAGAGCTTACCAGGTCCATAGGGATTCAATACATATCCGCCTCTGGAGCTGTATCCTGCTGGCATATGATCGGACATAAAATTCGACCACTCGGTCATATTGGCCTTACCTAGAAGAACTGCGCCAGCAGCGCGGAGCTTTGCGGCTATGAACGAATCTTCAGCAGCAAACGACTCAGCCAATGCGACTGAACCAGCGCTCGTATGCATCCGGTCGTGCGTATCGATGTTATCCTTCAGCAGGATTGGAATTCCGTGCAGCGGCCCCCTGCTGCCTGTTGCATTTCGCTCAAGGTCAAGATTCCTTGCTATTTCAAGCGCATCGGGATTGATCTCTAATATGGCATTGATCAAAGGATTATACCTATGAATGCGTTCGATATATGCAAGTACGAGGGCTTCGGACGTACATTCGCCCGAAGACATTGCTTTTTGCATGCTCAGCAGATCGGCTTCTTGAATCCAATCCTGTAAGTTGATGCTCATAGATTAAGCCCCCTGGAACTGGTAAATTTTAGAATGGCAGTCATATGGTAACATACTGCCTTGCCCAGGGGATAGGGAAAGTTTTGATAGATCTGATTTTACCAAAATATTCGGAACATCCCGCTCTTGACTGCTTGCCGCCTACGGCATTCTGCTTCCTCGCGAGCTCACGTACAAGGAATACCATTCCTCGCGGGTCAGCTCCAGCTTCGCTGCGTCTTGGCAAGCGCGGATGCGGGCGGCTTGACTTGTGCCGATAACCGGTTGAATACGGGCAGGATGACGCATAAGCCACGCCAGCACAATGGCTTCACGGGTCGTTTCCTTCTCTTCTGCCATCGCCTGAACGAGAGCCGCGGTTTGTTTTACAGCATCGCTTTGACCCTCCAAATCCTTCCCGCTGAACAGGCCTTTAGCAAGAGGGCTCCATGCTTGAAGCTGAATGTTTTCCATCTGGCAAAACTCCATGGTGCCGTCAGGGAAAGAAACCTGCGTCCCCTGCTTCTGGTTCTGGTGAATGCCGTTATCCAGCCAGTCCAATTTCAACAAGCTCATTTCAAGCTGATTCGCAATCAACGGCTCCTCGATGCTCGCTTGCAGAAAGCGGATCTGGGCGGCGCTCATGTTCGAAACACCGAATGCTTTCACCTTGCCAGACTGCTTCAGCTGCCGGAACGCTTCCGCTACTTCATCGGGCTCCATCAACGGATCCGGACGGTGGAGCAGCAAAATATCGAGCGATTCGATATTCAATCGGGACAAAATGCCCTCCACGCTTGACGTAATATGCTCCTTGGAGAAATCGAACCTGCCGGGACGGCCTGGTCCCTCCTCGAACCGGATGCCGCATTTCGATTGAATGACGATTTGGTCCCTAAGCTCCGGACGCTCCTTCAATACTTGGCCGAATACGAGCTCCGCGTTTCCGCGTGCGTAAATATCCGCATGGTCGAACATCGTAATACCTATCGATTGCGCCGCCTCCACTGCTTCATGCGCTTGCTTAACAAGCTCGGGGGTTACCGGATTGCCGCTCCAGCCTCCACCTAAACCCATGCAGCCCAATACGAGCTGACTTGCATTCCAACCGCGCTTTTGCAGCGGCGTCAACTTGCTCATTCGTAATTCTCCCTTCAAAGACTCCGCATTCTCTGTGAAGCCTTATTCCTATTTGTAAACCATACACCTGATTATAGCGGACAGGCAGAGGATTGAGAATGACGCAACTTAGGTATACCTGCTAACTTTCAGGTAAGTCACGGGGCTGCACAAGCTTGCTTCAGGAAGGTGTTCAGCGGTCCGTGCTATTCGACCGACAGCCATGCAGGGCGACAATAAGCGCTAAGGTTTTGCGCCATGCTGTGATCTGCTTGGGGGTGGGGACGGCATGGTTCGCCAGCTGTCATTTGTAACATGCACGCAAAAAAACAGGAGCTGCCAAAGGCTGCCCCTGAAAAAGTACGGCTGCATGTACGGATCCTTCTTCCGATCCTTGTTGTTCCCGTTTTTTTAAAAATTTCAACTCTCAAGATTTTAAGTATAAGGTCAAGGGCTGAAGCCGCAGCTCCCGAATGCCGTCCGCCACCAACTTGGCGATCCGGATCGCTCCGTTTTCCTGAAAATGCGTATTGTCCTCCACACCGCGCGGGAAGTGAATAAATTCGCCCGGGGCCGCCCACATGAACACGGACTTCGTTTCCTCCGGTCCCAACGCCTCGAACAACGCCTTGCTGCGCTCCGCCAGATCGATCAGCGGTACCTGCTCCGCCGCCGCCAGCTCCCGCATGGCGGTAAGATACTCGCCGTGCGTATCCACAATCGTACCGTCAGGCGCAAAGAACCGGCGCTGCACGGAAGTAATCAATACCGGATGCGCTCCCCGCTCTCTCGCCGCATCAATGTATCGCATTAAATGCTCCTGATACGTTGTGAACGGGTCCGTATGGCGTTCCTCATCGCTCTTCTGGTCGTTATGGCCGAACTGGATAAATAAATAGTCGTTGGCTTGAATCGACTGGAGAATCGTGTCCAGGCGGCCCTCGCCGATGAAGCTTTTCGAGCTCCTGCCCGATTTGGCATGGTTGGAGACCGCTACCTCCGCCCGGAACCATTGCGGCAGCATTTGTCCCCAGCCTGCGAACGGAAAGTTATCCTCCGTCTCATCCGTTACCGTGGAGTCACCTGCAAGAAAGATCGTGGTCGTCTGCTTGGATGGCACAATATCCATTGCATTAATGCGGGGCGCGAGACCGCTGAAAGACAGCTTCAGCTGGCCGTCATCAATCTGAACGGAAAAGCTCTGCTTTTCAAACTGACCCGCACCGGTGCGAAGCTTGTGCAGCATAAGCCTTCCCGAGCCTGACTTTACCGTGGTGACCGTTTCGGTAATTGCGTCCCCTAGCAGCAGCGTCGCATTATACCTGCCGTTCGGTAAATCCACGAGAAATGCCGTGTCCATCGGGATGCAAAAATCACGCCGAAGTGCAGCAGGCTCCTTCCGGTCTCTGGCCGCGACCTTCTCAATCTCTTTAAAGCCATACCCCTGCTCCGCCGTGTACACGGTTGCGGCAGTAATCTTTGTATAGCAGGGCGCAGCTTCTCCAATGCCGAAATCAAATTGATAGGACTTATCCAAGGTCATACTCCTCCTGAGTGCAGCAAAAGTCCGTCCGACGGAGGGAAATGAGATGCTTGCCCCCAGTCGAATAGACTTTTGTCCTATTTTCTCTATTTTACCATAATTGTCTTTGCAGCAGGGAGGACAAGAAGGTCAGCGCCAGGCCTTGCCCCCACCCTTGTACACGTTTGTGCGGTACGCCCTTGTAGCCATCGATATCTTTCATGACTGCCGTCCCTGCGGAAACGCCCAGCACGGAGCCGTCCGGTGAAATACGGGACAAAATGCCTTCGATCGCCGGGTTTACGTACTTGTTGTACATGTTGCCGCTGGACAGCAGCGCTGCCGCGATCCCTGCGGAGCCGGACGTTTCCGTGTAAGCCGTCGGATCCGTCAGCACCGTATGCCACATGCCGTCCTTCGCCTGGAGACGAACCAGCGCCGCCAATTGATCGCGCAGCGAGCCTTCAATCACCATGAAGGAAGGATGCGTCACATGGACGAGAGTAAGCGCCCTTGCCATCGTAATGGCTGCCCAGGAGTTGCCGCGCGCCCAGAATACGCCGGACATATGGTTTTGCGCCAGGTTGTCCCAGCCATGATAGTACAGGTTCGTCACCGAATCCTGCAGGAAGTTCTCGTGTCCGTGGTACTGCTTGATGCCGTCCTCCAGATAATCTTCACGGCCCAGCAGCGTGCCGATCCGAACAAGGAAGTAGCCGGCCATGAACATTGTGTCTACCCAAGCCTGCTCAGGGAAATTGTAGGCCTCCGAGTTCACCGTGTGCTGAAAAATGCCGTCGGCAAAACGCTCCGCGTCGTTTTTCAAGAAATCCGCCATTTGGATGGCGATGTCGATATATTTTTGCTCGCCTGTCGCTTTGTGCAGTGTCAACAGAGAATGCCCAATCGATACGCCGTTGATCGTCAGCTTCGGCAGTCCGTCCTCCAGCTGTTCATCGACCCAGCCCTTCAGCAAATCAAGATACTCCTGCTTGCCGGTCGCTTCATAAGCCTCGGTTACGCCATAGAAGGCGACGCCGCCCGGCCAATCCCAATTGAAATCCATTTGGAATGTACGATGAACGACACGGTCAATCACCTCACGGATTTGTTGTTCGTCAAATTGCAATGCTGGCATAGCTTCTACCTCTCCTCTCATCGGTTAACCTCATTTCAGGCCGCTGGTGCTGATGCCTTCCACAATATATTTTTGAAAAATCAAGAATACGGCAACGATCGGTGCAAGAGACAAGGTCGCCATCGCGAACATCCCGCCCCAGTTGTTCAAGGAATCGCCGTCAAGGAACAGCTTCAGTGCAAGCGATACCGGATACAACGTCGGTTTGTTCAGGTACAGCAGCGGGTTGATGAAGTCATCCCAGCTCCAGTAGAACGAGAAAATCGTCGAAGTCACGAGTGCCGGAACGATCAAAGGAAGCACGACACGGAAGAAGATCGTGTACTTGTTGCAGCCGTCCATCTTGGCCGCTTCATCCAGCTCCATAGGAATCGTCCGGATAAACTGCATGATCAGGAAGATAAAGAACGGCTTCGCAAAAAAGCTAGGTACAATCAACGGCTTAAAGGACGACAACCATCCCAATTTGGCAAACATTACGTACTGCGAAATAATCGTCACGTCGTGCGGCAGCATCATTGTCATCATGACACAAGCAAACCAGAAGCCTTTTCCTTTGAAAGGAATCCGTCCGAAGGCATAGGCGACAAGTGCCGAGGAAACGACGGCTCCGATCGTGGAGAAAATAACGATAATGAACGAGTTTTTGAAAAAGGTGGCGAAGGTCGTTCCTGCGAACCCTTTCCATCCGGTTAAGTAGTTCGAAAACTCCAGGCGGCTTGGGATCAAGCTGTACGCCTGAGTAAAGATTTCATCATTCGGCTTCAACGAGCTGATCGCGAGCCATAGAATCGGATAAATCATCAAGAAGGCCAGTATACCGACACTTAAGTGATAAATCCATGGTCTCAATAGCTTACGGCTGTTCGGCATCTTACTTCTCTCCTTTCGACTCGTAATGTACCCAGTAGGAGGATGTTTTGAAAATAACCAGCGAAATGACGGCAATGATAATGAGCATTACCCAAGCCATCGCGGAAGCATAACCCATCTCGAAGAAGGAGAACGCTCTGCGGTACAAGTACAAGGAATAAAGCAGTGTATTGTCAAGCGGCCCGCCTTCGCCCCTGGAAATAACATAAGCCGGAGTAAAGGTCATGAAGGCCGAGATCGTTTGCATAATCAGGTTGAATAAAATAATCGGGCTTAACAGCGGCAGTGTAATGCGGAAAAACTGGTATACCTTATTCGCTCCGTCCACGCTCGCCGCTTCATACAACGATTGCGGAATGTTCTTCAAGCCTGCCAGGAAGATCAGCATCGACGAGCCGAACTGCCATACGGACAGAAGAATTAAGGTCCAGAGCGCCGTACCGGGATTCCCGATCCAGGACGTGCTGCTTTCGATCCCAACCATGCCGAGCACCGAGTTCAGCAAGCCTTTGTCGCCGAAAATTTGGGTCCACATGATGGAAACGGCCACGCTGCCCCCGATCAAGGAAGGCAAGTAATATGCGGAACGGTATACGCCAATGCCTGCAACGGCTTTATTCAGCAGCATCGCTACGATCAAGGCGAAGGCCAGCCGCAGCGGTACGCTTGCAAATACATAAGTAAAGGTGACTTGGAACGATTTCCAAATCTTCTCGTCATCGGTGAAAATTTTAGTGTAGTTGTCCATGCCTACCCATCTAGGCGCTTCCAACAGGTTATAATCGGTAAATGAATAATACAGCGAAGAGAACATCGGAAATAACGTAAAAATCAGAAATCCGAGTATGAATGGTGCGGCGAATACGTAGCCAACCGTATTGTCACGATCCAACAGCTTCGTAAGTTTCATGGATTTCAACCCCTATGCTTGTAATGTCGAAGGAAATGCGTGTTCCTTACCTCTTACCTTTAATTATAAGGATTCCGCCCACGAGCAGAAGGCAAAAAACCGTTCATTTTGTTCAAAAAACAGACTACGGATGGTCAGAAAATCCGCTAGGCTCCGACGAATTTCCACGCTCTGCGCTGTTGTTCCATCGTACTTTAGCACTAAAAAACCGGATACTGACAAAGTCTCAGCATCCGGTCCATGGGTCTTACTTTTTGTTTTTCGCCAAAATCGCATTGGCATCCTTACGGAATTTCGCAGCGGCATCCTCTACGGAAATTTTCTTGTACAGGATTTGCTCGCTCAAGTCTTTCAGCAGCTTCTCTACCTCAACGGAGCCTACAGGGTTCGGAGGATCCATTGGGGAGCTGTTCTGCTCTGCCCATGCCACATAGTCAAATACTTTCGCTTCAGCTGGCGTCAGGGACGGCTTCAACGCTTCTTTCACTTTGGAGGAAATCGGCACGCCGCGCTCGCCTTTAATGATTTTGTTCGCATCGATATCGTTCACGAAGAAGTTGATGAATTTCACCGCTTCTTCTTTTTGCTTCGAGTTCTTGGATACGGAGAAGCCCATACTTGGCTTCAGGAACAAGCCTTTGTTGCCGTCAGGTCCTGGAATTGGAAGCAGATCCAAAGGACGCTTTGCTGCAGCGGACATCGCTACATATTGGTTGGACCAAGCGATGGAAGCAAACGCGTTGCCCATTACCATTTCATCATCTTCCGGGATGAATTTCTTTTGTCCCAGCTTATCCAGGCTCAAGAAGTAGCCTTTGTCGTACCAGCCTTGGTAACGCTTGTAGTAGTCAACAAACGCCTTATCGTCCGTGTAGCCCAATTGCGTGCCGTCAGCAGCATACATTTTTTGGCCAACCGTTCTCAGGTAGTAAGGGAAGAACACGTCATAGCGCATGTAGTCGGAAATCAGCTTGCCGTTTGCTTTCAGCTTCTCACCGATTTTGCCCATATCGTCCCAAGTCCAATTTTTGGCTGGAACCTCTGCGCCGACTTTTTTCAACAGCTCGGTATCCGCCGTAGCGCCGAGTGCATTCGTACCCAAGGAAAGCTGATACAGCTTGCCGTCATACTCGCCGGAGCTTACAACGTTCGGAGCTACGTCCTTCACGTCCAAAGTGCCTTTGGTTGTATAAGGCTTCAGGTCCTCCAGCTGGCCTCTGCCGCCGTACTGAGCCAGGTAGCTCATATCCATTTGGATGATGTCCGGCAAATCATTGGCTGCCGCTTGCGGAGCAAGCTTTTTCCAATAGTCATCAAACGCTGCGTATTCCGCTTCGATTTTGACGTTCGGATTTTTTTGTTGATATAGCTCAATCACCTTCAAGGTGTAGTCATGTCTCGCTTGTCCGCCCCACCATGCAATGCGCAATTTTACAGGATCTTTGCTCGTTCCAGCCGCTGCTTCCGGCTTTTTATCTCCTGCGGGTGCTGTGCTTGCTCCTCCGCCACTCGAACATCCTGTGAAAACAAGAGCTGCCGAAAGAATCAGGGTCATTGCTTTCTTCATATTTATTTCCTCCCCTTTGTATAAAATCCGTTAAACCAATTTTCATAGCGCTTACATCATCATTATCCAACTTTAGACCCGAATCGTTAATCCAAAAAACCGTTATCTTTGTTTAAAAAACAGACTTATGAAGGAGATTTCATATATTCAGAGGGTCTGCATCCGACATATTTTTTAAAAACTTGGCTGAAATATTGCGGATTATCGCCAAAGCCCAACATTTCCGCAATCTCGAAAATTTTCACATCCTCGTTCTTCTCTATCACTTCCGTCGCTTTTTTGATGCGGAGCTTCATGACATAGTTGGAAAATTTCTCGCCGGTTTCCTTTTTGAACAGCTTGCCCAAATAATCCGCATTCATATAAAGCATCTGATGCGCGACCCAATTCAAGGACAGCTCCGGATTGCCCAGCTGCTCCTCAATGATTTCGATCACTTTATCTACAATGGCGCTATGCTTGTTTTTATTCTTCTCATAGTTCAACCGGGCGATTCCGCCGGCAATTTCTTTGAATAAGCCTTGAATGGCCGCCAACGTATCCATCTCCACCAGCTTGACCAGCTTTTGCATATATTCATTCATCCGTTCCGGCTCGCCGAGACGAATCGCCGCCATGAAGAGCTGGATCACATACGATTTCGAGGTTTGAATATCGAGCCGGAGCGCGCTCATTTTGGCAAAAAATGCGTCGATTTCCGCCTCCACTTCCTCCCAGCGGCCTGTCTTGATCGGCAGTGTCAGCGTTTCCTCGTCATAGCTCCATTCCTTCGCTTGCTGGACGCTTTGGTCCAAGTCAATATCCCGCTGCGTAATCAAGCTGCCCTCACCCAAATAAAACCGGTAATTCAGGCATTCCATCGTTTGCTTGTATAAAATTCTTGCTCTCGTAATGACATCCGCTTCGCTCAGGGCGATGGTCAGATCAATTTTATAATAATGAAGGAACGTTTCACGAATTTGCTCGATTCGCTCATGAAGCTCATTGACCTCACTGACATCCTCTACCACAATCAGCACGTGGTCGCCTACGGTAGAGCTCAGCACCGTACGCTCAAGCAGCTCGGCGGCGATATTTTTCACTGCGAACAAATGCTCGAATTCAAACTTGCCTTCCAATTGAAAGCACAGGAGCCTTACCTTGCGGCTGCCGAGATCAATCGAGAACAGGTTCGCATAATATGCCCAATCATGGGCACCGTAAGTTTTATTCGTTACGAATTCCTTCAAAAACTGCTCCTTCATTTGGGGCATCATTTTTTCCAGACCGTACCGCATATTACTAATAAAATCTTCCGTCTCCTCGGACTGCTTCAGCTCCTCCACCAGCTCCTGAAGCGCCTCCGAAATTTTGCTTTCGTTGCACGGCTTGAGCAGGTAATGCTTGACCCCATACTTCATCGCGCTTTGAGCGTATTGAAATTCACTGAACCCCGACAGCAGAATCATCCGGATGCGCGGAAATTGCTCATTCACCTTGGCGGCCAGCTGCAGCCCGTCCATCCCGGGCATCCGAATGTCACTGATAATAATATCAGGCGGGTCCTGTTCGATTTTCTGGAATGCTTCGATCCCGTTGCGCGCTGTCCCTATAAGCTCCGTACCGGAATCCCCCCATGGTACGACATTGGATATGCCGTCCAAAATTATACGCTCATCATCTACCAACAGCACCTTATACATGCACATCATTCCCTCGTTTCGTTATCTGGTATAGGGGAGCAGCACGCTGACTTGGGTTCCTCGCCCCGGCTCGCTGTCAATCTCAATGCCGTACGGCTCTCCAAAAGCGATCACAATGCGTTCCTCTATATTTTTTAATCCAATTCCGCTGCCTCTTGTTGGCGCGGTTCCGGTTCGTACCTGCTCCAATAGCTCCGCTGTCATTCCCGGGCCGTCATCCTGAACCGTGATCCGCAGGAGGTCTCCCTCCAGCTTGCCGACAATACGGATACGACACGGCTCAATCATCGTTTCCACAGCATAATGAATTGCGTTCTCCAAGAGCGGCTGCAGCGTAAGCTTGGGAAGATATGCGGCATTTGCCTCCTCCGGCATGTCCAGCTCAAACAGCAGACGATCCTCAAACCGGTATTTTTGAATCGTTAAATAATTCATGACGATGTCCAGCTCTTCCTGGACGGTGATGAGCGTTTCCTTCAAGCTGATCGAGCTTCGCAGCAAAAAGCCGAGCGCTTCCACCATACGTGAAATTTGCTGCTGCCCGTTCGCCTTGGCAAGCCAATTGATCGATTCCAGCGTGTTATATAAGAAATGCGGATTGATCTGCGCTTGCAGCGCCTTGAATTGCGTTTCCTTAATTACGATCTGCTTCGCGTAGTTTTCTGTAATCAGCTCATTGATTTTACCGATCATCATCCGGTAGGTACGATGCAGCTGTCCGACCTCGTCCATCGGCAGCGCCGTCACTTCCAGCGGCTCGGTTTCCGCATAGTTGAAGTCGCCCATCTGGGCCTGCTTCATGCGGCCGATCAACGCTTCGATGGGCTTGGTAATGCTTCGCGAGAAGCCAAGCGCCAGCAAAAATACGATCAGCAGGCTGCCGATAAAGCCGAACAGCAGCAGCTTTTTCATAAATATAATTTTCTGAAAAATTTGCTCGAACGGGATCAAGCTGTAATAGGACCAGCCCAAATAACCTGACTGAATATGCGTGTAGAAGTAAGACTGGCCGTTCCGCTGCTCAATGAAATAGCCGCCTTCGCCTGTACCGTTGACCAAGCTGCCTGTTAACGGCTTCTTTGTGGGATCCAGCGGATAAATGGTGTTTTGCCCCGAGGTGATGATCATCTCCCCATTGCGCAAATCCGTGCCGGCGGTCAAATCCTCCACAATCTTGTCAAACCGGTACCGGATGATGACCGTACCCAGACGGTTCAAGTTCAAATTCTCATAGGAACGGATTTCCCTGGCCGCAATTAACGAGGAATCCGACTCGCTCGGATAGATCCATCTCATTTCGCCTGAGCCTTTGACAGATTCATCAATAATGAATTTTTCTCTCTCGGGGGATGTGCTCTTGTTGACGCCAACCCGGGAGGAAACCCCCTGCAGATCAACAACCTCGATCGATTCGATATACTTTTCATAGCCTGCGTATTGTACGAGCTTGTCTACAATATAAGAACGGATCCGGTACCTTTCATACTCCGGGGTATCCTCCCTTAATGAAAGCAGCAGGCTCTGGATTTGTGAGTCCGTAGCGATACTGAAGGATTGACGCTCGCTCTTGCGAAGCTCATTTTCAATGCCGCTTGCGGACAAATTCAACAGCTGCGACGATTTTGTATATAGCTGTTCATCATAGATCGTGTAGGCATACTGCAGCACCGAATACGTAATCAAAAAGCAAATGGCTGTAATGCTGCCAATCAGTAAAAAAACTTTATGTTTAATCCGCAAGTGATGATACGCTTGCCGGACCGATACCATCAAGCCCTTCAAACCAATCCCCTCCCCATAAAACGACAAAAACCGACTAGTGCGGCTTACCCCTTAGTTTGCTCCCATTGTAGCACATTCATAAAAAAATGAAATCTAACCCTTGATTTCAAAGGACTTGGGAAATAAGAACCTTGCGGTTTTCCCGGAAATACAGTAACTTAGACAAGTGTCGAAAAAGCACCAAAATTTATTGGAGATGAGAATATTTTGAATTTCTTTAAAAATGTTTTTCTTGTTTTGTTTAGTCTGGCTATTTGTTATTTTCTTCTAGGCGGTATTGTTATGGGACTCATCAATCAACTAGGAAGCTGGCTCAAATTGATTTAACCCCGACCCCGGTTCTGCTATGGTTTCATTTTCCTCTACTTGTTTTTCAATGTGATGTAAAAAATGACTATGGGCACATTCATTTAGAGGGAGATGACCATGGTTCCTTTTACTCAACGTTGGATGCTTCTGATTTCCTTCCTTATTGTTACCTTTCTTCTTAGCACCTCTACCTACGCAACTCCTGATGAAAAGCTCGTTGTAGCAGTGAAGGTCTCCGCAGAATCGGCTTGGGAGACCCGCCTGGAGCTTAACGAATCCAAATGGATCAAAGCTGTCAAAAGCCCCGAAGGGCGGGCTGCTGTTCACCATATTCCGGCAACGGATACGTACCTGACTTTTCATACGAACCATCAAACCTTCACTTATCTTCTGGATGCTCAAGGCCGTCTGTTCGACGAGCAAAGGATGGAGCGGCTCACCCTGCCGGAAGAAGCCGCAGCAGAGCTCCTACAACACCGGGATAGCCTGCGTTCGCAGCATTATGGTCAATTTCTGGAATGGGATCAAGCCAAGCAGGTCATTCCTAAAAAAACGAAGTTTAAAGTGATCGATATGGAAACAGGGCTGGGCTTCCATGTGCAAAGACGAGCCGGATCCAGCCATGCCGATGTGCAGCCGCTGACCAAGGAGGATACCGCCGTAATGAAGCGCATTTACGGTGGGGTTTGGAGCTGGACCCGCAGGTCCATCATCATTGAGACGGATACTCAACAGCGGATAGCTGCATCTATGCACGGCATGCCTCACGGGGGCGATGGCATCCCGGATAATGATTTCTCCGGCCACTTCTGCATTCATTTTCCGGGAAGCTCCACCCACGGCTCCGGCAAGATGGACCCCGGACATCAGCTGATGATCTATAAGGCAGCCGGGAGGCTGGATGATTACATGGCTAAGGCCTCGCCGACCGGGCTTATCGATACATTCTTCCTTGCACTGAATCTCCATGACCGGCAAGCAGCCAGAATGAGCTTCGCCCATGGGCAAAATCAGCAGCTGGCCTTCTTCCTGCAAAACAGCACAGACGATGATCGCTGGGTTCATCAGATTCACCTTCGGCAAAAGGAGGACGCGACGGCGGATGCCCTCGCACTGGAGATTCCGGTTGACGTGCGGCAGTCGCGGCCGCATCATAAAGAAGCCCGCATGCGTTTAACGTTCCAGCTGAAGCGAAGCTCTCCTGTCGAGCCCTGGAAAATCGATTCCGTTGGCATGGTTTCCTGAGCGGGCACAAACCAAAGAGCCTTCAGTACACTTCCCAATCGGGAATGTGTGCGGAAGGCCCTTTGCAGCCTGGGTATATTATCGCCGTTAGAGTTGAATTTAATGATAACAGTTACGACAAAACGGTAAGCTTATCCGTGAGCGCTGGCGTATACGGTGGAACGGTGACAACGGAGTACCAAGTGAATGACGGTGCCTGGATGACCTATACCGGATCCATTCCCGCCTTCGGGGAAGGGACCTATTCGCTAGGTTATTGCAGCAAGGATCAAGCGGGCAACTTCGAACAACTCAAGACCGTCGAATTTAAGGTAAGCAAGACGGCGACGGCTTTATCCGTCCAGCTCGATAAAACGTCGATTTGGCCGGCTGATCACAACTAGCGAATCAGAGGCAAGGGCAGCGGATTTATTTATAATGGAAGTTCCCGTGTAACGGTCAATTGACATACATCCCAAGCTAGCGAAGCAAAGCCTGCTCCCTTGAAGGGCATCCGGCTTTGCTTTCATATGCTTATTACAGAATCGGATCAGGAAGATCCCATACACTGGTATAATAAACCGGTGCGTGGGTAAACGTCGTATTCTCAAACTTGACGTCGGAGTTCAATAACTGGAGGTCGTCCCGATCGTTATTGAAGGTGCTGTTCACGATATAAGTATTCCTGACAGATCTCCAAATGCCGCCTGTACGATTATGTGAAAGATTGACTCTGCTCAAAATAACATATTGCGGTGCATAGGTCGGATCTTCCGTGTATACGTATTTGTTGCTAAAGTTCTCGCACGGGAACCACATGGCAACCCCACCTGCCCCCGTTATCGAGTATTTGTGAAAAATAATATGATCAGCCCCTGAATTATCGGACTGAATGCCGTTGCCGAGCGTATCTTTAATGGTAATACGCTGAGCAATGACATTCTGGGTTGACGTATACTTCGCTCCTTTGCCTCGGGCGGGCCTGGAGAAGTCGGAGTCCGATTGGAGAATCCGATTATCGTACAAGAAGTACAGATTGTGGTACAAGCCGTTGGTTTCCCCATTATAATCCGAAGTGACATGATCCATAATGATGTCCGTTACCCGCTTGAAATGCATCCCCATACCCGACCAATTTTTGATGGTCATTCGCTGCAGCATGATGCGTGCATGTGGCGCGGTCACCAGATCCTTACCTGCGAAAACAATCCCGTTCTCTCCGCCAGTGTTGGAGCTCGTGCCACGTGTGCCTTCCAGCGTAAAGTCTTTAAAGACGATGTCAGTCAGCTGGACCGTCTGAGTATCGCCATTAAAGGCGGTTCCGGTAAAGTTCGGACCTTGCTTGACAATCGTATTTCTTTCGCCTTGCCCGACAAGGGTGACTTTGCTTCTTATAGTGATTGGACTATTGATGATGTGCAGCCCTTCTTTGAGATAGACAACCCCGCCACCTTGAGCGCTCACAGTGTCGATCGCATTCTGAATGCTTTCTTCGGGGTTGACCTCTATAACGTTCGTCAGTATTTGTGTAGGGTAGTTCACATCTGTGAATTGGTTATTCCACTTATCCTTAATAAGTCCTCTCACTTCGTCTTCCACAACTACTGGTGTGACAGCAACATCGGCAGAAGCGGGGGCTGCGGATTGCATATCTTTGAGTACGATAATCCGGTATCTTTGTTTAACGGTAATGGTTCCGTTCACTGCCGTCAAATTGACATAGATGGATTTGTCCTCTAACTTCGCACCCGGACGAGTAACGACTCCTTGATCCGTGACGATTTGTTCGTCCGACGAGGTCCACTTGAAATTCGTTCCTTTCGCTCCCAAGGTTGCAAAGTTCAAATTCGATGTCACTGCGGTCAATTCCCCCAGCTGAAGGTCCTTCAAGTCGGATTCGATATTGTCATAGGCCGCAGCTGTCTGAGTTGTTACCATCGAAGTCACCTCCAAATGCGGCATTTCGTCCGTAGTTCCACCTTCCTTGGAAATAAACCGGTACAACTGACCGTTTTGCGCTGCCGCATTTACTCGGAGCGTAACGCTTCCATTGCCAGATTGTTCATGGAGAATCGTACCCGTTACACCGATCCCATATTCTTTGCGCCCGTTCTCGCCATCCACCACCGTGGCCGTGCCGTTATAGATTGGCGTAGAGCTCGGCCTGTTGCTGTAGGAGATGTTCGGCTGTTTCCAGTCATAAGCATCCCATTGGTCGTTTGCAACAAACTCCGTAGCGATCGGTGTGCCGTATACGGAGTCCGTCGTAGAAGCCAGCGTCATTTTAAAATTTGCATGAAGAATAACACCGGGAAGCTGGGAAGCCGACACATTAAATTTAAGGAAAGCTTCATGAGTGTTGGCATCATCTGCACCTGAATTCTGAATTTGCAATTCATTAAGCCAGTCAAACGAAGAACCGGAAGATGAGCCTCCTGTCACATATTCGTCCACATCCGGAAGAAGGTTAAAAGTTCTCTTCACCAGGCCATCTCCCTGAGTCACCCGCTTGGCCACAAACACCAAGTCACTCAGCCGGATTGCTCCGTTGCCGTCAACGTCTGCAGAAGGATCAGCGGCGGATTCCACTCCATAGTTAGCTGTCAATTCTGCAAGGTCTTCATAATTAATTGAATTGTCGTTATTCAGGTCCCCATCGGGCTTTTTAATTACGGTTGATTTAAACGCTTCGACTGCTTGCTTTAAACTTGCTTTGGCTTGATTGATCTGATCCTGCGAAGCATTCGGTTTGGACAATACTTGATCCGCTTCCGATATAGCTTGGTTCAGCTTTTCTTTGGCGCTTTTAAAGAACTGTCCGTTCTTAGTGCCAATTTCAGCCTTGGCATACAATTCCTTCGCATCGGAATCTTCCTTCGGAACGACGGCAATATTCACCGGAAGCACCGGCGAAACAGCGATGCCGTTGGTTGCTGTAATTCCAATCGTATAATATCCGGTTTGATCCGGCTCCGGCACCCATCTAAAAACTCCGGTTCTTGCATCAAGGGTTGCGCCGTAGGGCACTGCCGAAGCCTGATAGGTGATGGTGCCGCCTTCCGGATCCCACCCTTGAACCAAAAATTTTAGCGCTTGTTGCTGCTCGACTTCTTGATCTTCAATGGGCGCAAGAAGCGGCCAATTGATGTCCTTCACGTCAATCTTCACATTTTGTTTGGATACAAAGGCACCATTATTGGCAGAGAAGACCACATTGTAGGCTCCGCTTTGTCTGTATGAAGGCGTCCAATCGAATTCACCTGTCGTTGCATTGAATACGGCGCCGTCCGGAAGCCCTTCTGCCTGATAGGGCAACGCTTTGCCTAACGGGTTTGTTGCATAAACGGAGAAGTGGACACTGCTTCCTTCTTGCGCAGAAATATTGTTCAGCGGTACAAACTCGGGAGCGTTCGGTTCATCCGCGACAGTGACGACTATCTTCGCGGAAGCGGTCAAGCCTTGTTTGCTCGCCGTGATTGTTAACGGGTAAACACCTGCTTGCGAAAAGTTTGGCGTCCAGGTAATGGTCGCCGCGCCGGGGTCGAAAACCGCGCCATTAGGCAATCCGTAAACGGCTAAAGTGACATCTGTCCCATCCATCGTTTGTTTATTCAACGGTATGGTTAGCGATTGTCCCTCACGAACGGACAAACTTCTTGCCGGGAAGGAATAGCTGCGGTCTACGGTAACTTGAAGGCGGGGTCTGTTGGCTTGAGAAGCCGCTTCTCTTGACGAAAAATTCGTGTAATCCCCGCCGGTAGACTGAAGCGAAAACGATAATTTCTGATTCCCGTTCATTTCTTTGATTACGCTGGGAGTTACATCCGCATACACCAATTGATTCGCTGTTGTTGGATACAGCGTGTTGTCCGGCGTGACCACAAATGTGTCTTTAACGATTTCCTTCCCGACCTTCGGCTTGTTATTCCAAGTTATTTCTCCTTCAGAAGCGGTGGCATTGTTCTTTGTTCCTTCTACCCATGTGTCGTCATCGATATTAATAATGTTGATCGGGGCATACAGGGCACTGCTGGAAGTCGTTTTCATATAAACATTGGCGGTTACCGGAAACCCTTCAAGCCGCGATAAATCAAAGCGCAGGTACGCTTCCCCGAAACCGTTCTTAAGACCGAAACTGTTCGTCGTGCCGTAGTTTCGAGTGGCATTCGATTTGAACACACCGGCATCGGCTTCCGGATAAAGATCGATGACTGTAGGTGCATAGGTTTGAGCCGTGACGCTGCTGCTAGAAGCTGTAGTCGTTCCGGTTGTTGCCGCACCTGCATGTACAGGAATCGAGCCGAACAGGAGCAAAACACTGAGTGCGCTAAACAAATGTTTTCTAATCATGTTACCCTCCGTTTCAAGGTTAAGAATGAAATACGATTACAGCAGCTGATAAATGCGGTACATTAAGACGGCTGTTTCAGCACGGGTTGCGGATGCCTGAGGCTTCATTAAGCCATTGTCGCCTTCAATCAACCCTATTTGCACAAGTCGATCGATACTTGATCTCGCATAGGAAGCAATTTCCTGACTGTATTCGCTCCCAACCGGGGTTGCGTCCGGCAGGCGCAGGTTTGTTGTCAGCTTCAACGCCCGTTCGGTCATTACCATCATGTCCTCTCTGGTAATCCGCTCTTTAGGATGAAAACGGTTATCGCCGGTTCCTTGGACGATGCCCAGGCTTTTGGCAATACCGACTGCTTCAAAATAATAATCGGCAGGATCTACATCGCTAAAATTCGTATCCATTGACGACGTCAGGCCGAGAGTTCTTACGAGCAAAGTCAGATAATCCGCCCTGGTAACACTTTCGCTTGGCGCGAAGTTCGAATCCGTCGTTCCA
The DNA here is from genome assembly GCF_002234615.1 of Paenibacillus rigui. GTDB lineage: Bacteria > Bacillota > Bacilli > Paenibacillales > NBRC-103111 > Paenibacillus_S > Paenibacillus_S rigui. The sequence goes on from NZ_NMQW01000012.1 coordinate 273,618, forward strand.
TTGATTATGCCTTTGGAGCCTAAAACCGATATCGCTTTTTCAGCCCATCCAAAAGAGGCGGTATCCACAAACTTCTTATCCACATAAGCGACGGCATACCCGCTAAAATGGGTCGTGCTGAATTCCACGGAGCTATTCTTGGATACATATCTGCCAATTGGAACCGCTTTCATATTGCCCATGTCGTCAATATAGAGGACCACGATATGCTCTGGGTCTTGGTCATCAGGCATCAATGGATAGGGCACCGAAACCTTAACGCTTGCTTTCGGGTTATTAAATTTAACCTCTTTCCCGCTTACGGTAAGCGTGAAGTCGATGACCGGCCTTTCTCCAACCAAGGCTTGTACCGAGCTATCGGCGTTATTCGGCAAATTATGCTTCGCTATTCGAATTGTAAAGTTTTGTTCGGGCGACAAGCCAGCATTGTTCAGCATATTTGAAGGTAATACGACCTTGCCCACATCAGTCACAATTTCATACTGCCGATCTGCCGAAACGGAGTGCAGCAATTGAACCGGCATTTCAAAGGAATAAGCTTTGGCGCCTTCCACGGGGGCTACCTCGATGCGGACTGTCCTGATCCCTTGATCGTTTCCAGAAGTCCCGCTTAACGCTTGTGTAAGCGTGTCCATATTCAGCCTGATTTTAGCTTCTCCGTTACTCGTTTCCACTTCTTCCGGTTTGACAGAAATCGTAGCCGAGGCTGGTACAGGCTTTGACCCAGCCGGAGCTTCCCCGGAATTAAGCGGAGTATTCGGTATCGTTCCCGGAGAGTTGGAATGAGCATCGCTTTTATTCAGATGGAACGTTATCGATTGATTCACGTTGGAGAACGATTGCGTATCATAGGAGGAAGTGATGTAAGTCACCGATTCCAGCTTAATCGCGGATACTCCCGAACGAAGCGCTTTCAAAGTGAATGAAGCCAATTCCGTGTTCCCGCTAACCCCGGATTTCTCTTCGCCTACCCGGCTGGAAGCCAATATGAACCCCCGGTTCGACAAAACCTTGGCTTCTACCCCCGAATCGTTCAACAAAGATCGACTGCTCACAAGTTCAAAGTATTGAGGATCCAGATCCACGGTTATTTCGAAGCCGTACAAATCTTGAACTCCTGCAGCCTGCACCTTCACGTCTACTGTACTGCCTACGGGGATAAGATTGCGTTCGCTGGATACGGTAAAGCTTTCCGTTCCCGCCGCTAACGCATATAGCGGAGAAACGACCCATGCAACAACCAAACAAACGAAACAAATCCCAACTTGAAATTTTGATGCCATTCTACTCCTCCTTATTGTAAATTAAATACTTATACAGCCTAGCATAGGAAAAACAAGTATAACATGCGTTTTTTTAAGAATGGTATGCGGCTTTTTAAGAGATTCGTTCGATTGCAAAACGACATTCGAGCCTAGGTATGAGAACAAAAAGAAGGAAACCACAGCCTGAATTGGCCTGAAGTTTCCGTTCATACTCATACCCCTGTCATATGATGATCAGCCTTTGGTAGCTCCCGCTGCGACACCTTTGACAAAATATTTCTGCAATGCAATAACTGCGACCAACATGGGATCAATAGACATAGCCGTTCCGGCAAACACCATATATCCTATTGCGAAGCCGGCTCGTCGACGAACTTGAAGATTTCCACAGTCATTGTCTTCGGCTTCCCTGATGGGAGAATCAGGCTCGGCATCAGGGACCTGCCGCTGTGCTCAATCGCATAAGCGGCCATCGGAATGTGAACACCATGAAAAAGATCGAAGCTGCGGTCAGGATCAAGCTGTTCATCATGGCCTACAGGAATTTGGTTTTGGTCAGCAAATATTAGAAGCTGCCCGTACAGACTGTTTGGAAAAGCGATCGCAGATTTCAAAATCTCGCCATTCGATTTAAAAGCCGAAATGAGACTGAAGTAAAGCGGGAATCAAAACAACACAGCCAAAATCAAGGTGCCGGCAAAGATGACGATATCCACCCATTTATTGTTTTTTTCTATCTTACTTCTGCACCTTCCGCGAACGGAGTAAACGAATCTGAATAAGCGCCACGATCAGAATGATCACAAACAGCACCAGAGACAACGCCGTACCGTATCCTTGCCGCACTTCACCAAAGCCAACTTTGTATACGATATAGGTAAGTATTTCGGTGGCAAATCCGGGACCTCCGTCTGTCATCACAGCGATTTGGCCGAAAATTTTCAGCGAGGCGATCATCGACAGTATCATGCAAAACTGTCGTTGGTTAACAAACCAATTTTCGTCGTCGAGAATATGTACGACGATCGGTACCAGCAGGCATACAAGAGCTTGTTATGAGGACAGAAGAAGCATCGAGACTTGTGGGATTGTTCCCCCAAGACCACATCAAAAAACTATGCCGACTTTTCAGTTGAAAAGCCCATTTTTCCCAGCTACTGCACCATTAGTTCCACCCCTTCATAAACTAACTTTGACTGTATCCCTACACCTTGTAATGATACAAAAACCCGGGCAAGGAGGGGTGACACTTTGAAGGGCAGCGACCATAAAAGTAAATTTTTGCTAACCAATCGTGAACGCGAAGTTTTTGAACTGTTAGTGCAGGACAAAACAACCAAGGATATCGCACAGCAGCTGTTTATCAGCGAAAAAACGGTGCGTAACCATATATCCAACGTCATG
>NZ_NMQW01000013.1 GCF_002234615.1 Paenibacillus rigui
GTCCATGTTACCGGTGTTGTTCTTGTTTATGGAATGAGAGGCGGCGACTGCAAGGTCGCTGCCGCCTGCTGCTGACGAAGCAGGAGCTCCTCCGCTTGTCTTGCGGATAGTGGGGGACTAAACCAATAGCCTTGAATTTCGTTGCAATGATTGCTGTGTAAAAATCCAAGCTGCTCCTCGGTTTCGACGCCTTCGGCGATCACCTTGAGATTCATATGCCTTGTCATGGATATAATCGAAGCCACAATAGCCGCATCATTCGGGTCGGTCATGATATCACGAACGAACGACTGATCGATTTTCAACTTATCGATAGGAAACTTTTTCAGGTAAGACAAGGAGCTGTAGCCCGTTCCGAAATCATCGATGCTGATTTTGATCCCAAGGGATTTCAACTCAAGCAGCAATAGAATCGCATGCTCCACATCCATTGTGCTGCTTTCTGTGATCTCCAGCTCCAGGTACGTCGGATGAAGCCCCGTCTCCCTTAACACTTCAGCTACTTTATCCCGCAAATTGTGCTGCAGAAACTGCCGGGTAGATAAATTTACAGACACAGGCACATGGACCAGCCCTTGATCCTGCCACAGCTTATTTTGACGGCATGCCTCCTGCAGCACCCATTCGCCTATCGGGACGATCAGTCCGCTTTCCTCGGAAAAAGGAATGAATTCCAGTGGGGAGATCATCCCCCGTTTCGGGTGCTGCCATCGGATCAAAGCCTCGAACCCGACGATCGCACCGGTCTCGATGTCCATTTGCGGCTGGTAGTGCAGCGTCAGCTCCTTCTGATGCAGCGCTGTTCTAAGCTCACTTTCAAGCATTAACCTGCGGATGGAGACGGCTTTCATCTCGGAGTTAAAAACCTGATAACCGTTTTTCCCTTTTTCCTTCGCACGGGAAAGAGCGATGTCCGCATGCTTGGTCAAGCTCTCGGCATCCTCCAAACCGTCTTCCTGACTCAAGGCTATCCCTATGCTCGCCGTCACGTGAATCTGGTACTGTTCAAGGATAAACGGCTCGTCCAGCGCCTGGGAAATCCCTTCAGCCAATGCATGAACCTGCTCTGCATCGTGAAGACCATTGAACAGCAGCGCAAACTCATCCCCTTCGGTTCTGGCTACAAAATCACTTTCCGCAATGCAGCGGGTAAACCGTTCGGCCAGCTGCAGCAGAAGCATATCTCCATAATCGTGGCCGAAGCAATCGTTCACGACCTTGAACCGGTCGATGTCCAAATAAAACACGGCAAGCTGATGCCGATGCTGCCTTGCCGAGGCAATAGCTTCCTCCAGCTGCAGCATAAAGAGACGCCGGTTAGGGAGACCGGTCATATCATCATAGAAGGCCATATGGCGTATTTGCTCTTCCGTCCGTTTGGCTTCCGTAATATCGTGGCCGATGACAATCACGCCGCTCAGCTCTTGGTCTTTCTTGACCGGAGCGGCCGTCGTTTCCAGGTCGACGCGATAACCGTCCTTATGCTGCAGTGCTATTTTCATCGTTTGGGGCAAGCCTGCACGAACCTGATCAAACACCTGCTCTGCCTTGCCTCTCGTCTCGTCGGTAATAAATGAAGTGAAGGGCTTCTGTTCCATCCCCTGCCTCGGAAACCCGAGAATGCGCTCGGTATTCCCGTTTACCTTGACAATCCGGCCTTGCGCATCCAACAGGCATACTACATTCGGATTATGCTCGAAAAGCGATTCGAACACCTTCTCATTCTCATGCAGGGATCCCGCCGCTTGGTCCGAATCGATCCGGTATTTGTCGAACTTCCCTTGAAACTGGGATCTCTTGTACGTATAAATAGCAATAAGGAAGACCGTGAATGAGAAGAACGCCCAGGCCCAGCCATTGTGAAGCCACCAACATAAGCCGATAAATAGGAATAAATATCCACTTACGAAGCAGTACCAGGTTTTGCTTTGAAGCATGGGTCGGAAACCGGTCGTTTTTCTCATCATTGCCTCCCTCTTTGCGGTAATAGTAAAACAAATTTATTACCAAATTCTACACAGAGGGTGGATTTTCCTGCAAGAAGGGGGAAAAAAGCCGAAGTCTCCCTTTTTTTTGACAAAAAAACCCGGCTTTTTTATGAGCCGGATGTGACAATTCAGGATTTTTTGGATGTAAACGCTGCTGCCGCCAATGAATACCAGCCGAACAAAAATGCGACGCCTCCCAAAGGGGTAATCGCTCCCAGCATTTTAATCCCTGTCAGGCTTAATACGTACAAGCTCCCCGAGAAGAGGATGATGCCGATGAACATCGACCAGCCTGCTCTTACAAGATGACGGCTTGCCGGCCAATAGGCCGCTGCAATCCCCACTGCGATCAGCCCCAAAGCATGCATCATCTGGTACTGAACGCCGGTTTGATAGTTAGCCAGCATATCCGCCGCTATCTTCCCTTTTAGCAAATGGGCCCCGAAAGCGCCAAGCGCAACCGACAAAAAAGCGCAAATGGCTCCAATCCCTATAAAACGCGAATTCATGATGTTTCCTCCATCTCTTCTTTATTCCCGAAGCCGGTTGTCTACTATCTCATCATAATAGATTTAGCCGCTTAACGCCAATCCAGCCTCAATGCATATAAAAACCGGCTTGACGCCCCTTGCGCCAGCCGGTCCCGGTCAATCTTGATTACAAAATTTGTCCAACGTCATGCTGTCCGATGATTAAGGTCACCGGCTCCAGGAAAACACGGGTAACCGGCGGGGAAACCATCAAATCCGTTTCGATATCCACGATCCGAATCCGCTGCTGCTTTCCTTCCCTCTTGTCGTACACAACATCAAATTGCTGAAGTCCCAATTGATACGTTATAACGGATGAACCTACCGCCAGGGTCGGCAATTCATGTGCGCCATGATCGAATAGGACCTCGGACATAATCTCATCACTCATATCCACAATTTTAACAGACTGTACGATGGTATACTTCATTACAATTCCTCCTCAAGATTTACATGTGTATTCCAGCTTCATTCGACGGCATCCGTCAAAATTCCTGCTTACTTTGTAAATTGGGAGTATCGTAATCGATAAGCTATGGACTATATGCCTATAAGACGCATACCTCTATTCAAGACGGACTCAATACATAGCACTTTCCCGCCTCCGCTGTGAACACGAGAAGATTACCCTCCCGCTTGGTTTCACAGACGGTATCCCCGCAGCGTACGTTCAGTGCCGCCCCGCCGGCACCCGCATACACCTTGCATAGCGAGGAACGCCCCGGTTTCAAAACAGCTCTCGTCAATCCCCCCCGCTTCCACTCCAGATCCACCTCAAACCCGCCGCGTGCACGAAGCCCGGTGACCCGCCCCTCGGTCCATGCTGCCGGAAGCGCGGGAAGCAAAGCTATTTCACCGCCGTGGGATTGCAAAAGCATTTCAACGATGCCGGCGGTGCCGCCAAAATTGCCGTCGATCTGGAACGGCGGGTGTGCATCCAATAAATTCGGATAGGTGGACTTCATCAGGAGCTGCTTCACGTGCTCATAAGCGGTATCTCCATACCCTAGCCGCGCCCAGAAGTTAATGATCCATGCCCGGCTCCAGCCCGTGTGGCCGCCTCCGTGCGACAAGCGCCTTTCAAGCGTCTGCTTCGCGGCCTGTGCCAGCTCCGGCGTATGTCTTGCATGAATCAATTCTCCGGGATGCAGTGCGAACAGCTGCGAAATGTGCCTGTGGCCCGGCTCGAACTCTTCATAATCCTCAAGCCACTCCATCACTTGGCCGTGCCGGCCAATGGCCGGCTGCGGAATGCGGGGCAATGCCTCCGCAAGCTGGGAGCGGAATTCCGCATCTTGCGCCAATATTTCCGACGCCTGTATACAAGCGGTAAACAGCGTAAACACGATTTGCATATCCATGGCTGGCCCCATGCACAAGTTCCCGGCCGTACCGTCAGGCAACATAAATTTATTTTCCGGTGAGATGGAGGGGCCTGTCACCAGCCGCCCCTGCTTATCCTCAACCATATAATCCAGCAGGAACTGCGCCGCTTCCTTCATGATCGGATAAGCCCGCTGCTCAAGAAAGCTTGCGTCCAGGCCGAAGCGGTAATGCTCCCATAGATGGAGGGATAGCCAGGCGGCCCCCATCGGCCAAATCGAAGCCGAAACCGGGATTCCTTCCACATGGGTATCCCCCCATAGATTCGTGTTGTGATGCGCCACAAATCCCCGGCAGCCGTACACTTCACGTGCGGTTACACGTCCATTGGGCAGCATCCGCTCAATTAAATCAAACAGCGGCTCATGACATTCGGCCAAATTGCACAGCTCCGCTGGCCAATAGTTCATTTCAGTATTAATGTTGATCGTATATTTCGACTCCCAGGACGGTGTATAGCTGTCGTTCCATATGCCTTGCAGGTTAGCAGCCAAGCTTCCCGGACGGGAGCAGGACAGCAGCAAATAACGGCCGTAATCAAAGTAGAGAGCCGCAAGTCCGGCATCGTCCTGTCCCTCCTGCATACGCTTCAGACGGCTATCCGTCGGCAGCGCTGCCGGGTCTATGCCCCCGCCGCCGCGATCCTCCGTCCTGTCTGCGGAACTCTCCACATTCAGCTCCAGCGTTACCCGGTTGAACTTGTCCGAATAATCGGCAATGTGGTCCCGCTTCAGCTGATCGAAGCCTTTCCGTGCGGCCTGATCAAGCTGTCTCAGGACCGTCTCCTCCGGAACTTCGCTTCGAAACGTCGTATCGGCTGCGAGCAGCAGCGTCACTTCATCGGCCTGCTCCACGGAAATAAAATCGCCGATCGTTCGAAGGGTTCCGCCTTTGGCAGCAGCATGAAGGCCTGCCCGAAATTCGACGCCCTCCTTGCCGCATTCGCCCTGAAGCAGGATCATATCCGAACCGATGCTCCGTGTTCCGCCATCGAACGGGCGCCTCATCAAATGGACGCCGAAGGTGAGACCTCCCGGTTTGCCCGTCGTCAATCGGATTGCCATCACGCCATCAACCGCACTGCTGAAATATTCGCGCTGATATTGAAATCCATCAAGCTTGTATTGAACGGTGGCTACGGCCGTGTCCAAATCCAGCTCCCGGTGATACCCCTCAGCCTGCTTATTGTGCTCCAGAAAATAAAACAACAGATCACCCAAAGGCTGATAGGGATGCAAATATTTAGGGGCGGACATCAGCCCCATACGGGCCAAATGCTCCGCCTCCTGCTGCTTTCCTTCGGATAACAGCTTGCGAATTTCCGGCACATACTGCCGTGCATCCGGATTATTCGCTTTTTTCGGTCCACCATACCATACGGAGTCCTCGTTCAATTGCACTTTTTCCTGCGCGAGGTTGCCGAAGATCATGCCGCCCAAGCGGCCATTACCGATCGGGAGCGCTTCCTGCCATTGGCTTGCAGGCTGCCGGTACCATAAGCACCGGTTGCGGTTATTCTTATGTTCTGCCGTTACAGACTCTTTTGTCTCGCTGTTCATTATAATTGCGGCCCCTTCCTGTTACATGACTCCGTTTCCTTATCCATTTTTCATTGTAGTGGAAGCCAAGCCGAAACAACATGCAGAAAGCTCATCCATGTTTGTAGAATCCTAAGATTGTACGGGTCTTAACACCTTTTTAAAGCCGGTTGACATTCTTCACAGATGTAACTATACTGAATACAACAAGAGGGTGATGGCTTTGAAAAAAATAAGCAGCCGCTTTTCGATGGCGGTCCATATTTTGTCTTTGCTGGCTACAGGAGACGGTGCCACACTGACCTCCGAAAGAATGGCGGGAAGCATTAATACCAACCCTGTCGTTGTCCGCAAAATCATGGGAATGTTGAAAAAAGCAGGTTTTCTGAACGTTCGCGCCGGCACCGGCGGAGCCTATCTGCTTAAAAATATCGAGGATATTTCTCTACTGGATGTATATCGCGCTGTGGAAGTCGTTGAGGAGCATGATTTGTTCAACTTTCATGACAATCCGAACCCGGACTGCCCTGTGGGCGCCAATATCGAATCGGTATTTCGTTCCACACTGCTTCAAGCCCAGAACGCCATGGAGCAGGTATTGGCCGATGTACCTCTGAAACAGCTCGTTCATGATTTGAATGAAAAAATCAGCTCTTCCGAGAGCTAATTTTTTTAATAATTGTTGTAACCATATTGGGTACAACAGACCTTCTCCCTCTTGTCAACATAATAAAATTCATTGGAGGTTCTACTTATGAAAATCGCCGTTATTGGAGCAACAGGTAAAGCAGGAAGCCGTATTGTCAAGGAAGCCCTGGATCGAGGCCACGAAGTGACAGCTGTCGTGAGAGACGCCTCCAAATTGGAGTCTTCCGCTGCGTCCGTATTGGAAAAGGACGTTTTCCAGCTAACATCGGAAAATCTACAAGGATTTGACGTCGTCGTCAACGCTTTCGCGGCGCCATTGGGCCAGGAGCATCTGCACGTCGATGCAGGGAACGTATTGATTGACGCCCTGAAGGGCGCTCCCGGCACTCGCTTGATCGTTGTCGGCGGGGCAGGCAGCTTGTTCGTTGACGAAGCGAAAACAATCCGTGTGATCGATACGCCGAACTTCCCTGATTTCGTTAAGCCTACCGCTTCGAATCAAGCGAAAAATTTAGAGATTCTGCAGTCCACTGAAGGCATCTCCTGGACCTTTGTGAGCCCTTCAGCCATGTTCGCCTTGGGCAAAAGAACAGGGAAATACCAAACTGGAAAAGATAACCTGCTCGTTAACTCCAGCGGCCAAAGCTATGTCAGCTACGAGGACTACGCTGCAGCGGTTGTGGATGAAATCGAAAATCCGCAGCACTTGAATGAAAGGTTTACCGTCGTATCCGAATCTGAATAATTCGAGACTGCACAAGGAAAGGCTTGAATTCCACATGAAGGGTAATCCAATGAACGAGTTAAATGATGCGGCGGAGTCTACGGCTCCGTCCCGCAGAGTTTGGATGGCTGTGGTTCTCGGCTCGCTTGCCGCCTTCGGCCCCTTATCCATCGACATGTATTTACCTGCTCTGCCCGAACTGACACACGACTTGAATACCAGCACGTCCTTGGCTCAGCTAAGTCTGACCGCCTGCCTGCTTGGCTTATCGCTGGGTCAATTATTTGCAGGTCCGCTCAGCGATGTCCGGGGGCGACGCACACCCCTGCTCATTGGACTTATGATTTATGCCATTGCATCCATTTTATGCGCCTTCGGGCCTTCGATCTCCATCTTCGTTATGCTGCGCTTTATCCAAGGATTGGCGGGATCGGCAGGCATCGTCATCTCCCGAGCCGTCGTCCGCGATATGTATGCAGGTACGGAGCTCACGAAGTTTTTCTCCTTGCTCATGCTGGTCAACGGGATTGCCCCTATCCTGGCCCCTATCGCAGGAGGGCAGCTGATGGAGCTGACGTCCTGGCGAGGCGTCTTCGTGGTCCTTAGTGTTATCGGAGTGATGATGCTCGCAGCCGTATTGTTCGGCCTGCCCGAAACATTGCCTGAAGCAAGACGTTCCCGCGGCGGTTTGCGCCAAACGCTGGCCACCTTCCGCCGGCTGGTCCAGAACCGCAGCTTTGTCGGTTATGCTCTATCCCAGGGCTTGGTTACCTCAGCCATGTTCGCTTATATTTCAGGCTCGCCGTTCGTCATTCAGGACATCTTCGGCGCCTCGCCTCAAATGTTCAGCCTCATCTTCGCCATGAACGGGCTTGGGATCATTGTGGCCAGCCAAATGACCGGACGGCTGGCCGGACGCTTTGGCGAAGCCCGGCTGCTCACTGCCGGCTTGTTGATTGCAGCAGCGAGCGGCTTGCTGCTTCTGGCCGCGATTGTTTCCGGAGCCAAGCTTGCCGCGGTTCTCGTTCCGCTCTTCTTCGTGGTTGCGAGCGTAGGTATCGTCGGGACGACCACCTTCTCCCTCGCCATGCAGGACCAGGCCGAAGCGGCCGGCAGCGCCTCCGCGCTGCTCGGTGTCCTGTCCTTCATCTTCGGCGGCGTGGTCGCGCCCCTCGTGGGGCTCGGCGGAAGCGGTACAGCCGTCCCGATGGCGATCGTCATCGCGGCAGCGGAGCTCGGAGCGGTCGCCTGCTATGCTTTCATGGTTCGCCGTCCTTCCAGGACAGGCATCCATTCTTAAAAGCTGCTGCCCTGCCGGTAGCTCTACAGTCCATGCGGGCAGCACAAAAAGTGCTTTCCAGCCGTTCATAGGCCGAAAAGCACTTTTTGTGTACAAATGAAACTGGATTAGTAAGCGCCGCGGATATGCGCATGCACCTTCTCCTCATAAAAGGACTGCAACCGGGCAAGCTCCTCCGAGGTAAAAGATGGCACAGACACTACGCCAAGGTTATCCTCCACCTGCGCCACGTTCTTGAACCCTGGAATGACGCAAGTAATATGCGGGCTGTCCAAAATCCAGCGAAGCGCCGCTCGCGTCATATTGCCGCGTTCTTCTCCGATCCAGGCCAGCTCGCGGCTCAAGGCAACGCCTTTTTCAAAAGGAAGCCCCGCAAACGTTTCGCCCACATTGAAGCTCTCCCCGTTACGGTTGTAATGCCGGTGATCGCCCGGTTCAAACACCGCCTGCTCCGTGAACTTTCCTGTCAACAGACCGCTCGCGAGCGGTAAGCGGATGAGGATGCCGACACCCTTTTGATGCGCTTGAGGGAACAGCTCGAGCCCGGGCTTTTGCCGGAATATGTTATAAATAACCTGCAGCGCGCGGACGCCCGGATAGTCCAGGCAAAGAAGCCCTTCCTCCACGGTTTCGACACTGACGCCGTACTCGCGGATTTTGCCCTCCTGCTTCAGCTTGTCCAGCACACCGAATACCGAGCCATCCCTCAAAATTTCGATCGGAGGGCAGTGGATTTGATACAAATCGATACGTTCCCGGCTAAGTTTTTTCAGGCTTTGCTCACAGTAAGCACGTACCGAGGCTTCCGAGTAGGTCGCTGCATCATGGATGTCTCCGGCACGGCAAAATTTGGTCGCTATATGAACGGAATCTTCCTTACCCTTGGTTGCCTTGGCGAGCAGCTCCTCGCTGTGTCCGCTGCCGTAGACGTCGGCCGTGTCAAAAAAATTGACTCCCGCTTCCATCGCACGGGATAAAGCACGCAGGGATTCCTCGTCGTTTACCGTTCCCCAGGAGCCTCCGATGGCCCACGTTCCGAAGCTGACTTCACTGACTTGAAGCTCCGATGATCCTAGCTGACGATATTGCATGAACACGTTCCTCCTTGTGTCTTGCGTTCTTCAATTACCTCTTTCATTATAGCCGCGAAAAGCCAGCCGCAACATAACGCAAAAAAAGTTGCGTTACTATAGAAAAGGTAACCTGCCCGCACAGGGACCGGCGACAAGCCTCGGCCTGCTATTCTGGGTATGTCCTCTATCCCCAGCTAATCTCTTTCAACTGACCGACAAACCGCCCGTAAGCAAACACGAGCTCATCCTCCAAGCGATCCTTCGCTTCGTCTACGGCATGCCCCTCCCGCTCATACCAATCCAGCAGCATGGCAAGCCCGGAGGCTAAGGAGATTTCCGCCTGATAACCGGGAAGATCCCGCTTTAGCTTGGAATTATCGAATAGACCTGCATAGCTTTTCTCGTAAAATAAATGTCCGAATAAGGCCGGGTTCGCTTCCTTCAGCATGGCAGAGCTGAAATGCACCAGCTGCGGCTCGATCCCGAGCAGCTTGCCGAATTCCAGGTACAAGTCCTGCCATACATGCAATTCTTCACTTGTCGCATGATAGCTTTGGCCGAACATCCGTTCATTGCCCACAGCCCCGACAAAAGCTTTGGCCACGTCTGGCGCGAAGGAAAAGCTCCAAGGCAGCGTGCCGTCCCCAAACATCACCAGCGGCTTGCGGCTGCGGATGCGCTGCACAATGTTGTAATTTTGCCGCAGCACGCCCAGATTCGCACAGCCAATACCGTAGGTTAACGACGGACGGATGATCGTTACCGGAATCTCCCCTTGCACGATGACCTGCCGCAAATACCTCTCCATATTCGCCTTATGATAGGCATAGGGGAAATTCTCGCTGTCATACAGCTCTTCCGCATCCTCGACAATAGGCGTTGTGCGGAAAGGACGCTTGTATGCCGCCGAGCTGGAGCAAAACACAAGCTGCCCTGCATGATCCTGAAACGTATCGACGGTAAACTGCGCGTCGGATGCATCGAAGGAGATCATATCGATGACGGCATCGAACTTTCGCCCCGCCATCAAGGCCCGGAATTGCTCGCGGTTTGTTTTATCCCCGACGATACATTCCACCTCGCTTGAGAACAGATGATTTTTACTGCCTCTGTTGAACACAGCCACTTCATGCTGTGCGGCCAAAGCCTTTTGAACAATGGCGCGGCTGATGACGCCGGTGCCTCCGAGAACGAGAACCTTCATTAGAGATCACAACCTTTTTATTCCTATTTTATCACAACTGCACCTGCGGCCGTACCGTCCAAGCTTACATCCTGAATGGCTTGATCAAGCAAATTCCCGGCAAATACGACATCCGAGGTTTTTGAACCGCGAACTAAAGCATAGGTGGACGTTCCCGATACGGCTTTCCCAGCCATGACTGTTACGTCCTGTGTGTCGTTCAACACCATGACCGGTGTATCGGCATGAGGGCGCTGCATCCGGAAGCCGTTGATTTCCAGATTATCGGAGTTATGAACCATAAGAGCCGCCCCTTCTCTCGTCTCGATGCGCACGTGGTTCAGTTGCAGGCCGGACACATAGTTGCAATACATCCCTTTGCCTGCCATGACCAGCTCCTCACGAACCATATCGGGCTCCCCTCCCTGCTCGCCCGGGTCTGAGGTCATCTCGATATGCACATGATCCAGCACGACATTCTCGATCGGGCTCTCCGGCAAGCCATACAAGAAGCCCGCCGCACCAAGCACGTCGGTCGCTGTAATATGACTCAGGTGAATACTGCGGAACACCGGCGTCGATTCCGTTACCGGCTGCGGCTCCGGGCTCGAGATCGAAGGATTGCTCGGGTCCACCCCATAGCGGTAAAAAGCATTGATCGCGAACGGGCACAGCACGCTTTTCATGAAAATATTGCTGATGCGCACCTCTTCAATCGTCCCGCCCCGGGCCCGGTTCGATTTGAAACGAATACCGCGGTCCGTCCCGATAAACACACAGTTCGAAATGACCACATGACGTATGCCGCCTGCGGTTTCGCTGCCAAGCACAACCCCGCCGTGACCGCTGCGCATCGTGCAGTTGGTCACCGTTACATTCTCCGTAGGAATGCCGATACGGCGGCCGTCCTCGTCGATGCCGGATTTCAAGCAGAGGCAATCATCGCCTACATCGAACTGGCAGTCCGAAATGCGTACATAGCGGCAGGAATCGATATCCAGCCCATCGCCGTTCGGCGTATCGGACGGATTCTGGAACAGCACGCTGTGAATCGTCACATCGTCGCAGTAGACCAGATGCGTGTTCCAGAACGGGGAATTTTGCAGGGTGACACCTTCAATTCGGACATGGCTGCACCGGAACAGCTGGAACAGCGCCGGACGCAGAAACTGTGTTTTCCACTCCACAATATTGCTCTTGATCTCCATCAAATGACGGTTCAGCTTCATGAACTCGAGCTCCCGCTCGGTGGAAGGACGGCGTCCGGCCTTGCATTCATGATAGGCTAACCACCATGCAGGACCTTGTCCGTCAATGATGCCGCCTCCCTGTATGGTCACATGATGCAAATCGATCCCATAAATTAGCGGCGAGTAGCCATGCACCTGATAGCCTGACCACCGTGTCAGAACGGTAGGGTAATCGTCCGGATTGGTGGAGAACAGCAGCTTCGCTCCGGAATCGATGTGCAGCGTCATATCGCTTTTCAAATGGATCGCACCCGTCAAATAGGTACCGGCGGGAAACCAGACCGTCCCCCCTCCAGCACTCGCGCAGGCCTCGAGCGTACGGCGGATGGCCTCCGTATTCATCGTCACTCCGTCACCGACGGCTCCGTAATCCAATACATTATAAACGGTCGTATTCATAGCAGATGGTTTCTCTCCCTTAGGATCTATGCCCTTTGTAAAATGGCTTTGCTATCCTATTATCGTTCATGGAACCGTTGTAGGCTATGGGTCTGTTTTAACTTATTAGAGGAGCATCAGGTGAATTTGCAGTGTGGGGATGTACTTTATTTAACCTGAAGCATGCGCAGAATTTAACCCTGGGGAGTGAGATAAATCTCCATCGAGGTCTTTCGAAGACGTGCGACCGCGTTTTATGGCTGGTTTTATCGACAAACACATGTATCGTGGCAAGGATAAACGGCTTCGCCATCTTTCCAGATGGCATACGTTTGTCAAGGTAGCCGAAGGTTGGGAAACTTATCCTTTCTTATCTACTAAAAAAAAGAAAAGCCCGACTCCCAAGGCTTTTCCTTCATGGTGAATGAAATTAATCGGACACTTTCACAAGCTGCTTGCCCAAATTGTCGCCGGTAAACAAACTGAGAAATGCTTGAGGCACCTGTTCGAAGCCCTCGATTATATTCTCCGAATATTTCAGCTTCCCGGCGGTCAGCCATTCAGCCAGCTGCTTAACACCTTCCGGGAACCGGGACGCGTAATCGCTCACGATAAATCCTTTCATCAAGGCGCTGTTGATGAGCAGCTGTGTCTGCATGCGCGGGCCCTGATCCTCAACTGTGGCTTCGATTATAAGGACATCCGGTAAATAGCGACGGTATCATCGCGGTTCAGCTTTTTGAAATATCCATAATCTCCGTAGATCATCGCCTTATCCGCCATGAGTTCGATCGTAGAATCGTCAATATCGTAGTCCTTCAAACGGCTTGGAGCTCCGATCGACGTCCAGAACGCACGAAGCGCCTCGATGCCTTCCTCAGCTGCCTGCCGATCAGTTTTGCCATCAGTGCTTACGCCAAATACGTTGACCGCAAATTGCTTAAACCGCTCGACGCCGGCATCGAGATTATATTTCATCCAGTTCGGGAACAGGATAGCCAAGCCGCCGCCATGAGGAATATCGTGCACCGCAGAGACAGCATGCTCCAGATTGTGGGTAGCCCAGTCACCGCGGACCCCCATACTCAGCACGCCGTTCAACGCCATCGTGCCGGAGTACAGGATCGTGGACCGATGCTCAAAGCTTTGCAAATCCTGCAGCAATTTCGGTGCGGTGTCGATCACGGTTTTGAGAATCGTTTCACAAAAGCCGTCCTGTACCGGTGTATTCGGCACATGATGGAAGTAGGATTCCAGCACATGGGACATGATATCGACCATCCCGTATACTGTCTGGTCCCGCGGCAGAGAAAGCGTATGTTCCGGATCGAGAATCGAAAATTTAGGGAACGAATAAGGGCTTCCCCAGCCGAGCTTTTCTTTCGTTTCCCAGTTGGTGATGACCGAGCCTGCGTTCATTTCGGAGCCCGTCGCGGCAATGGTCAGTACGGTACCCAGCGGAAGCGCGCCCGACGCTGCTGCTTTGCGCGTAATGATATCCCATACGTCGCCCTCATACTTGGCTCCTACCGCAATTGCCTTGGAGCAGTCGATGACGCTGCCGCCGCCGACAGCAAGCACCAAATCAATGTTCTCGCTGCGGCACAGCTCCACGCCTTTATGCACAGTGCTCAGCCGCGGATTCGGCTCTACGCCGCTTAACTCGGTAATTTGAGCGCCCATTTCGTTCAAAATTCCAATGACCTTGTCATACAAGCCGTTGCGTTTAATGCTGCCGCCGCCGTATACAAGCAGCACCTTCGTACCATATTGCCGGACCTCTGCAGCCAATTGCTCCAGCTGGCCTTTGCCAAAAATAAGCTTCGTCGGGTTTTGAAATGTAAATGAGTTCATACGGAACCTCCTGGATGAAGTATTAGGTTGAATCGTAATACATACTGCTTCGCGAGAGAACGGTTCGAGCCACTGAACCATCAAAACAAGGAGCCGATAGTAACGTTCCCATATTTAGGCTGTTGTACACAGAAAACAAAATGATTTCACAAAAAATACTTTAGTAACATTACTATCATCACTAAACTATATACTAACTTATAGTAAGTGTCAAATCATCAGCTCCGTTCAAGGACCAACAAGAGCGACACTCTCCCAGGGAAGGAGAACACCGCTCATGCATTAAAGCTGATCGTGGATCAGGATACGCCATATCGGCGGGCTGCGCTTTCATACAGCCATTCGCCGGCTACCTGGAGTGCAGTAGCCTGATCGAGCCAGCCCTTCTCGATTTGTTCAAATAAAAATTCGGCAAGCAGCCGCTTGACCAGCAAAATTTTTCCATAGCTCCACTCGATGCATCTGGCATCGGAAGCGATGAGAGAGCATTGGCTTGCAGGCAAAGCTTCCAGCCGGTATTGCATACTGTCGCGGTAGGTGCTCGAACGGAAATTAAACCACCATAGCCCGCCGGCCTGCACATTCGGGAAATTCCAGGCCGCCTGTACGACGTCCAGATTATTCAACTCGGAAGCGACAACCAGTTCGAAGGTATTCCGGTATTGTTCGAATAATCCGGTCAGCTTCACGATCCGCAGCGGATCATTTACCGGTACAGCCGTACCGCACCAGGAACGCTCGACGCCAAGAAACAGCTGAACGAACAATCTGCTGCGCTCCGCCGTCCTGCAGATCGAATGCAGCAGCGTCATCATGATTTCATCCTTGGTTGAGCCTTGATTTATAGTATACGTTTGATTTGCTTGCGCGGCATAACCCGGAAGTGTCGTCATAATCCCCGGGCATCCCCGCTCCTTATAACTGTCCAGCAGCTGGTCGATGGATTCTTGAGCCGCAGCCAGTGCATGCTCCGGATATTGTGCCTGATGGATCAGACTGACCCATTCATGCAGCTTTCCGTCAATTCTCGGAATCAGGACAGCGTCGCACTCCATCCCCTCAAAATCAGCATGCTCCACAATGTTAACGACAAATCTCCGGATGCGCAGCTGGTTTGCAACCTGCTGAGCCCAGTCCTTCCGCGCCGCCGAGGCCCGGACTGCCGCATCCGCTGCACGAACAGAACCGGCATCGGTTATTTCGATGTTGTACAAGTTCCGAAATATTTGCGTCATGACCCAATTCATCAGCGTGTTGCGGGTCGCACGGTACGCAGCCAAAAAAGCCTCGATTCTCTCCTCCTCAGCCAGCTCCACGGCGTCTGCAGGATAACCGGCTGCTTGCATCTCCCGATTCAGCCAAAAATAATGCGCAATGTCCCAAAAGCTCCGGGCCGCAAGCCGATCGCCGACTAAATGCGTGTGTGTATCCAGCACGTCCAGCTCCATAATTCGTTCTATGAACTTTTCCCGATTCAACATCGATCGTTTCCTCTCTTTCCTCGTAGCC
Organism: Paenibacillus rigui; assembly: GCF_002234615.1. Lineage (GTDB taxonomy): Bacteria > Bacillota > Bacilli > Paenibacillales > NBRC-103111 > Paenibacillus_S > Paenibacillus_S rigui. The sequence goes on from NZ_NMQW01000013.1 coordinate 15,359, forward strand.
GATTATGAGTGAAAAGCGTTTCCGGTTCATCGTACGCTGTACAGCGATGTTGTTCAAGAGCCTAACTTACTGCCTGTTGTGTTTTTTTAGCATCAGCCGCTAAAAGCGGTCCCTCACCCGCAATTACCCCGGCACGAGTTTTTTATGCCCTAGTCACTTTGTATCCGACGAACTATAATAGATTTGAATATTCATATGACTAGTATACTAATGATACGTGGGGGAAACCGGTTTGTGGCAAAAAGTGGCACATTGGAACACATTGCGGAATCAAATGCTGGCCGGATTCGTCTCGGTCATGGTAATCGTCCTCGTCTGCGCGGGCATCATTACGTTCAACTCGGTCTCCACGCTCCTCAAAAACAAAGCGGAAGGACAGATGAAGCAAACCGTCAATCAGGCGAACGGCAGGCTGGAGGCACTCATTCATCAGATCGATACGCTGACGCTCCAGGCAGTGAACGATTCGAACCTGCAGAGGCTGATGCTGGCGAGCGCCAGCGGGGAGGGAATCAGCTTTAGCGAGCGTCAGTCGCTCCTGCAAACGGCCAATCAAATCCAATCCTATACGAGTGGTGTGACCAGCGTCGAAGTATACTCCCGCATGTACAGCCGGCTGTTTCCGCTTGACGAGCAAAGTTTAAGCGACAAGCTGAATATGGCATGGATTGAACGAGCGGATCAGGAGATGGGTAAGCTCGTCTGGATCGGCATCGATCCGAAGGACACGGAATCCGTCCTGGCGATTCGCCGCATCAACCTGGTAGACCGGTGGTTCTCGAACGGCGGTTATTTGCTGATTCGCATGAATCGTACCTACTTCGAGTTCAAGGACCCGCAGACGAACGGGCAGGAACGAATGCTGCTTGCCGACAGCGCGGCAAGGCCGATTGTTGCGGACGGAGCGGGCATTACCGACTTGAGCGGGCTGCAGCAGACGGGTTCACAATCGGTTGAGTTCGGACAACAGCGATATATTCTTGTGAAGCAAACCTCCGAAGAAACGGGATGGACACTGCTTATTTTATATCCGGAGAGTGACATTACAGAAGGCATTTCCACGCTGCGTCTTGCTGTCGTTGCAGCCGGTGCGATCGGCTTCGTGCTGTTCGTCATCATGTCGTTCCTGCTGTCAACCATGATCACGCGTCCCATCCTGAGGCTGATGAAGGCCATGCGCAACACCCGGCAAGGCGTGCTGACGCCGAACCCCTCAATAGCCTATACCACGGAATTAAACGATCTGAACACGACTTACAACCAGATGGTGGACAGCATGAACCACCTCATCAAGCTTGTATATGAGAAGGAAATTCTTCAGAGCCGCACGGAATTGCAGGCACTCCAGGCGCAGATCAATCCGCATTTTCTGTATAACACGCTCGAGGCGCTTTATTGGTCCCTGCAGGGCAAGGATGAGGAGGAATTGGCGGATCTCGTCGTGGCCATGTCCGACTTGTTCCGGTACGTGATCAGCAGTCCCAGCAAGGACGAATGGGTGACCGTGGGCGAAGAGCTCGAGCACATCGAACACTATTTGCGAATTATGGGTATCCGATTCGGGGACCGGCTCGCCTGGCGCATTGAAGCGGAGGACGGTTACCGCAGCATTCGGATGCCGAAGCTGCTCATTCAGCCATTGGTGGAAAATGCGATTTTGCACGGACTGGAAGGGAAGATCGGTCAAGGTCTCGTTACGGTGCAAGTGGAGCTGTCGTCTGCTGAAGCACCTGCTCTAAGAGTGTCCGTATGCGACGACGGCCCTGGCATAGACGACAGCACGCTGCAAGCGATCCTGGAGTCTAACCAACCAGGCAGAGCCTCGTCCGGCAAAAGGACCGGTATGGGCATTTCGAATGTCAAGCGCCGCATTCAGCTTTATTACTCGGCAGAAAGCAGCTGCGGCTTGACGATTAACAGTAAGATCGGACAGGGTACCTGTGTGCACCTGGAGCTCCCGATCCTTGAGGAGGGATAACATGATTCATGCAAAAACGATTCTGGTCGTTGACGACGAGCCGCTAACGAGGGAAGGCATCAGTAAAACGCTAGAGGCTTGGTCGGCCGGACGTCACAGGATATTGTGCGCAGGCAACGCCGCGGAAGCGATTGACATGCTGCAGCGTCATCCGGTGCATCTGGTGATCACCGATATTCGGATGCCGCAGATGACCGGGCTGCAGATGGTCGAGGCAATCCGCGATAGCGGTGGCAAACCCGTTGTCATTATCATTTCCGGGCACCCGGACTTTCAATATGCCCAAACCGCCATTCAGCTTGGCGTCGTCAATTATTTGCTCAAGCCGATTCAAAAGCGAAAGCTGCTGGAAGCCGTCGAGCAAGCCCTGCACATCGAGGGGGAACGCGAACGAGTGGAAACGCTTGAGAAGATGGTCGATCCCCAGCTGATGAGCGCTAAAGCCGAAGCGAGCCATTACAGCTTGCCGGTCCAGCAAGCTGTGAAATATGTGGAAGAACGCCTGCATGAGCTGCTCGGGATGCGGGAGGTCGCGGCCCACATTCATTTGAATCCGAGCTATTTCAGTGCCTTGTTTAAGGAACAGACAGGTCTTACGTTCAGCGAATACGTGACGCGGAGCCGGCTGCAAAAAGCGAAGGAGCTGCTGCTGCGGACGAAGCTGCCGATTGCCGATATTTCAGAGCAGGTCGGGTATCAGACGCCCAAATATTTTATCAAGCTGTTCAAGGAATACGAAGGAAAAAGCCCGAGCCATTATCGAAAGGAGCTTCGGGATGAAGAAAGCGGGAAAGAAGAAACCTAAAAAATGTGGAATTTCTCCTAATCGCAGTTACCTATTGCTCCCCTAATGTAAGCGCTATAATCAAATCGTCAACTAACAATGGTTTAGGGGGAAGAAAATATGGCAAAGAAAACGCTCACACGGTTTTTGACTCTAACGACCGGTATGGCACTTGTTTTGGCGGGATGCTCCGGCTCCGGCGGTGGTCAGGTGAAGAATGACAATGGCAACGGTTCAGGAAGCAGTCAGGCTGCGAAAACGACAATCAAAATGATGCATTTGTGGCCGGCGGGCAGCTCAGCGACGCAGAATAAAATTGTAAACGATATCATCAAAGAGTACCAAGCGGCCAATCCGAATGTGACCGTCGAACAGGAAATACTTGAGAACGAGCAGTACAAAAACAAAATGAAAGTGCTTTCAACTTCCAACAACCTGCCTGACGTAGGCTTTACCTGGGCGGCAGGCTACATGGAGCCGTATGTGAAGGGCGACAAGTTTGCTCCGCTCGACGATTTGGTCCAAGGCGACTTAAAGGATAAATTCGTCAAAGGAACGACGGAAGCTTATGCTTTCAGCGGTAAAACGTATGCGCTTCCGGTCGAGCTGAATATCGTACCGGTTTACTATAACAAAGCGATCTTCGCGAAGTATAACCTGCAGGTACCGAAGACGTACGACGAGTTCAAAAGCATTGTGAAAACGCTGGCCTCGAACGGCGTCGCACCGATCGCCCTAGGCAACAAGGACCGTTGGACGGGCTCGCTATGGTACATGTACTTGGCGGACCGTATCGGCGGGCCGGAGACACTGAAGAAAGCGATCGACCGTACGGGGTCCTTCAACGATCCGGGCCTGGTGCGTGCTGCGCAGGAGATTACTTCGCTTGTCGACGCGAATGCGTTCAACAAAGGTTTCAACGGGCTGTCCAACGACGAAGGCAAAGCGGAATTCATGAACAGCAAGGCCGCTATGTACATGATGGGCACCTGGGAGCTTCCGAACTATACGACCAACAAAGACGTTCCGCAAACCTTCAAGGACCAGATCGGGTTCTTCAAATTCCCGACCGTCGATGGCGGTAAAGGTAATATGGACAGTTGGGTCGGCGGTCCAGGCGTAGGCTTGTTCGTCGGCAACAACTCGAAGGTGAAGGATGAAGCCAAGAAATTCGTCAGCTTCTTCGTCCAGAAGTGGGGCGAAAAGGCGATCTCCGAGGCAGGTGTCATTCCGGCAACGAAGGTTGATACGTCCAAGGTGAAGCTGCCGCAATTGTACATCGATCTGCTGAATGAGTTAAATAAAGCAAGCAATATTACACTATTCGCCGATGTCCAGATGAAGCCAGCGTCCGCGGAAGTCCATCTGAACATGATTCAAGCTCTGTATGGCAAGGCGGTATCTCCGGAAGAGTTCGCCAAAAAGCATGAGGAAGCATTGGCTAAAGAAAGCAAGTAATTTACTTTCAGAGAGAGTGCATTCTCACATCCGATGCCTCGGAGGCTTATACAATCTATTGTGGTAGAGAAATAGGACATTTTCCTCCTTATGCGATATGTCCTTTTTCTTTTTTACAGGTGAAGGAGGAGAAACGAAGATGGATAAAGTCATGTCCAACAAGAAAATCATTGCCATGTATATTCTGCCAGCGCTGCTCCTGATCTTGGCCCTTATCTATATGCCAATCGTCTTGACAGGTTATTACGGCTTGATGAAATGGGACGGCGTCGGGACGATGGAGTACATTGGCCTTAGCAATTATAAGGAGCTGGTGCAAGACGGATTGTTCTGGAACAGCGTCAAGCATTCGTTCCTCCTCGGGGTGTTTTCGACCCTCAGCTTGCTAGTTTACTTGCTGGTATCCCTTGTGTTGTCCGCGCGTTTACGAGGAGCGAACCTTTTTCGCAAAATTTATTTGATCCCGATGCTGCTGTCATCCGTAGCCATCGCCCAATTATGGCTAAAAATATTCCATCCGACGAATGGCGTTCTGAATCATTTGCTGTCTTCGCTCGGGATTGATCCAACGCCTGAATGGCTTTCGAATCCGTCCATCGTTTTGTACGCCATCTTTATCCCGATTTTGTGGCAGTACGCGGGGTTTTATATTCTGATTTATTACGCCGCACTGAAGAACGTACCTGCCTCCTTAATCGAAGCAGCCAGCATCGACGGAGCCGGTCCGTGGCGCATCGCGTTCTCCATCCGGGTTCCTTTAATTATGGAAGTCATCAAGGTGACGATCGTCCTTGCGATTGTCGGCTCGCTCAAATATTTCGACTTGATTTACGTCATGACGGGAGGCGGGCCGAATGGGGCCAGCGAGGTCATGGCTTCCTACATGTACCGGAAAGCGTTCAAAGAATACGATTTCGGCTATGCCAGCGCCATCGGCTTCTTCCTGCTCATCATTTGCCTGGTCATGACGTGGCTGATCCGCAAAGCGACGGCCGCCAAAGACGACATTCAATATTCGTAAAGGAGAGGATTCCGATGATCACCGGTACGGCAAAGCTTTCAACCATACATCATTCCAGGCAAAATCGGCTGCTCGGACGAATCGGATACGGAGCGCTTTACGTCGTTTTGACAGTAGTGGCTCTGATTCAGATGCTTCCTCTTCTGTGGCTGCTCTTATTTTCACTTAAAAATAATGAGGAAATCTTCAACCTGGCTCCGTTCGCGCTACCGGAGAGGCTGCGCTGGGAAAACTATGCTAAGGTATGGTCGCAAGGCCACATCAACACGTACTTCTTCAATAGTGTCTGGATTACCGTCGCAGCGATTGTAGTTACGGTGCTCGCGGCCAGTCTCGTCACGTTCGCTGTCACGAGGATGAAGTGGAAGCTGCAATCGTTCGTGCTCGGCATCTTCATGGTCGGGTTCATGATCCCCGTGCATTCGACGCTCATTCCGCTGTTCAGCTTTTTTACAAAGACAGGCTTGACCAATCATCCGCTATCCGTCATTTTATCGTACATCGCCTTTAATTTGCCGATCACGATCATGATCATGCTTGGGTTCTATGCCACACTGCCGCGGGAAGTCGAAGAAGCCGCCGTCATGGACGGATGTTCCGTGAACAGGCTTTTCTTCAGCATTACCCTGCCCATGACCGCGTCGGTGCTGTCGACGGCCGTTATCATTAACATGATCTACAACTGGAACGAATTCATCTTCGTCAATACGTTTATCAGCTCGGATCAATTCAAGACGCTGACGGTCGGGGTGCAAAATTTCATCGGTCAGTACACAACAGACTGGGGGGCGATCGGTGCTACGCTGATGATCAGCATTTTACCGATTTTGATCGCGTTCGTGCTGCTCAGCAATAGAATCGTTGAAGGAATCGCGGCAGGGTCGGTTAAAGGGTAAGAGGAGCGGCGGCTTTCGTACCCTGACCAGCTGTATAAATTAGATAAGCAGCAGCGAGCGGCTTCAGTAAATTTACAAGAGAAAGAGGCTGTCCCCGGTCATTTTATGACCTATGGGACAGCCTCTTTGAATCGGCAGCCATTATTGCGACTCAGGCTGCGCTCCCGTGTACAGAGATTGCGGGCGGAAAATGCGGTTGATACTCGCTTGCTCCAGCAGGTGAGCCGTCCATCCGACCACCCTTGCAGCAGTGAAGGTCGGCGTGAACAGATCGGACGGCAGCTGGATCGCCCGCATAATGGATGCGGCAAAAAACTCTACGTTCGTGTATAAACGACGGCCCGGCTTATATTCCTCAAGCAGGCGTATGGCCGTTTCCTCTACATGAATCGCGAGATCGAACCAAGGATCCTGACCGGTCATGCCGGAGGTGACAAGACGCAGCGCTTCCGCTCTCGGATCGCGTGTCTTGTAAACCCGGTGGCCAAAGCCCATCAGCCGCTCACCTTGTTCCAGCTTGGCCCGCAGCCATGGCTCCGCATTCGCTTTGGTGCCGATATCCTCGAGCATCGCCGTGACTTCCGATGGAGCGCCGCCATGCAGAGGCCCTTTCATCGCACCGATAGCACCGGATACAGCCGATGCCATATCCGACTGGGTGGACAGCACGACGCGGCCCGCGAAGGTCGAAGCATTCATGCCATGCTCCATACCGAGAATGAGATAAGCCGTCAACGCCTTGCTGTGCGCTTCCTCCGGCCGCTGACCGGTTAACATGTACAAATAATTCGCCGCGTGCGCCAGAGCGGCATCGGGCTCGACAAAGGCACGGCCCGTTTGCTGCCGGTACCGGTAAGCGATGAGTACCGGCAGCTTCGCTGTCAGGGAGATGGCCTGCTCGATTGTAGGCGGCCACGCGTAGTCGATGGAAGCGATGATCGTCTGCAGCACAGACATCATCGGAAGCGACAGCGGCAGCACATCCATCAGCTGCCTCATCTGCGCCGGCAGCTCCCGCTGTTCGACCAGCTTGCTCTGCAGAGCGGCCAGCTCCTCCCCATTCGGCAGTCTTCCGTACCACAGCAAATGACAAACTTCCTCGAAGCTCTTGGAAATAGCCAGATCTTTGGCCCAGTGACCCCTGTACACCAAATATCCATTTTCACCATCCACCAGGCTAATGTCCGTTTCCGCAGCAATGACGCCTTCCAATCCCGTTACCTTTGCCATCGTTAACACTCCTCATACAATAATTGAACCGCTTCTGCTAATACATTTAGCATAACGCATCAGATATATATTGTAAATTTATCGTTTTATATATACCATATAAAATTATTTTATCAATCAAAGCCGTTCCCCTCCCATTGCATCGTTTGGCACGGATAGGCACCAAAAAAAGGTCCATTCCAGGTCACGACAGGACCCGAAATGAACCTTTTATTTTACTGAGCCGGTGTTTCTCCTTGTTGATCCGATGGAGGCTGCACGGCGGACGGCTGCTGCGTCTCAGACTCCTGTTGTTTTCGGCGGAACAGCCTTTTCACCAAGGCTCCAATACCGCCCAGGGCGGCCAGAATGAGCACGAAAAACTTTTTGCCGAAAAGCGCTATCGTTGCCAACAGTCCGACCTTCTTGGCTGCAACGAGCCCGGCCCCTCCCAAAATAAGGGCGGACAGTCCATACTCCGCTGTTTTATCCTTAGAGGCATCGAACTCCTCATATTTCTGTCCGGCTTTAACCTCAAGCTTCGGAAGAATTTTCTCATTCAGCACTTTTCGGTCGGCCTCCAAATGCTCCGGGTCCGAGACCAGAATGACAGACACTGTGCCCTGACGCGTCAGTAAACGGACGTTGTAGTTCAGAAACGGCTGCTTCTTCTCATCCTCCAGCTTCAGAGACCACGACAGATTATGTGTTTTCTCATCGTAAAAGGGCTCGACATCCCATCCCGTTACATAAATCCGGTCGCCTGGCTGTTTATCCTTATTCGCTTCTTCAGTACCCTTCTTATAGCTTTTCAGAATCGCATTCGCATCGATTTTCTTTTTCTCATCATCTTTGATATGGCCGGTTTCATTATATTCAAAGATCACTTCCCAGTTTTGAGTGTCATCCTTTGGATACACACTGCCGATCTCTCGTCCTGACGGTATGTCATGAGCCTCTTTGCTCAACTTGATCGTATCCTCGGCATTTAGCATCACCAGGGACGGGTCGAGATCAATCGATACGATGTTTTTCATCTCCACCTTTTTCCCGCCGTCGATCCAGTTGTACGTATTTTGCGCTGCCATTGCGCTTCCGCTCCAGGATAAGCTGAGAGCCAGTGTTAACCCTAACAATCTTTTTTTCATCTTCATGTCCTCCATTGTTTTGCGCCTGCTGCATAGAAGGGTACGTACAATTCCTTTCAGATTTACGTGACTTTTTACTTATATACATTACGGGCTGTTTGGTGTACCTTGTAATAACCTTTCTTTTGTCAATCCCATATTACAACATTAAAATGTGTATTTTTTAACAAAAATGGTTATTATTTGGTTTTTTTATTGATTTAACATTTGTCGGCATCCGCCTCTCATTTCTTTAGCTTTATTTTGTGACGGATTGGTGAACGCAGTTTCCCCACCCCTGCTCCGCCAAGGATAACCGTGATAACCGGCCATCTTTCTAAGTTGGCACGCTCCTATCTACTGAAAAACAAAAACCCATCCGACGCTATCACATCGGATGGGTTCTAGTCCTATTTAAAAGTTCATTTAATCACAACGGCAGCCTCCTTACGGAGTCTCGTTTTTTTCCGTACCAATGATCGTATCGGTCCAGGCTTCATAACACTTGGCTATCGCACTCATGTCTTCCGCTCCCCAGCCGCTGTTGCAGGCGATCTGGAAAATTTGCTGTACCGAAGCACGCATCGGCACAGGCACCTCCAGCGACTCGGCGAGGCGTCCGGCCAGCTTCAAATCCTTGAGCATCAATCGGGTCATGAATTGGGCCGAAAAATCCCGGCTCAAGATCTTCGGTCCTTTCATTTCCGCCATGCCGCTGCGGCCTCCGCCCCCTCCCAGCACTTCCAGGAACAGCGCCGGATCGCCGCCGGATTTCTGGATCATGGCCAAGCTCTCCGCAAGCGCCGTCAAATTCGCCGCAACGAGCATGTTATTGGCCAGCTTCGCATTCGCCCCGGCACCGCTTGCTCCCATGTACACGGCCTTCTTCCCCATCGCGTCGAACAACGGCACACAAGCCTCATAGGCTTCCCGCTTCCCGCCAACGATAAAGGTCAGCACACCTTCGATCGCTTGAGGCTCGCTGCCGGTCACCGGGGCATCCAGCATATCCACGCCAAGGGAAGACAGCTGTTCCGCAAGCTTCTGGCTTGTCACCGGATAGATCGTGCTGCAATCCACTACGATACGGGGTTTATTTGCTTCCGCCGTTTGACATGCCGCAGCAATTCCCTGTGCGCCAAGATAGACTTCCTCCACGGCGGCATCGTCCGTGAGCATGGTGAACACAATATCCGCTTGCCCCGCAGCTTCCGCCGGCGAGGAAGCGACACGAACGGAACCGAGAGCTTCAAGCTCCCGGGCTTTCTCACGGTTCCGGTTATACACAACAAGGGAATAGCCCGCTTTATGAAGATTTGTCGCCATCGGCTTGCCCATCGTGCCTAATCCGATAAATGCAATATTCATCCTTGGTTCTGCCTCCTTGATCTGATAGGTTCCTTATTTCAATACAAATTCGGTACGGCTGCAGCCTTCCTTCGTCTTACGAACCTCCAGAACGGCCGGGAATGCCTGCTTAAGCTCTTGTACGTGTGAAATGACGCCGATCATCCGCCCTGCCCGCTGCAGATCAATCAAGGTCGTAATCGCTTTGTTCAGGGAGTCTTCGTCCAATGAACCGAAGCCTTCGTCGATGAACATCATCTCGATGGAAACGCCGCCTTGATGCGCCTGGATGACATCGGTCATCCCTAGGGCAAGGCATAGGGAGGCATTAAACTTTTCACCGCCTGAGAGCGTCTTTACATCCCGGTTTTGTCCTGTGTAGGCATCATACACATCCAGCCCCAGACCGCTTTGCTTGCCCCGCGACTCCAACCGGTCGCTCCGCTCCAGCAGGAACTGCCCATTGGACAACTCCCGTAAGCGCGCATTGGCTGCCTGTAGGATCTGCTCTAAAAATTCTATCAAAATATAACGTTCAAAGGAAATTTTCATAGAATTATCCCCTTTGAGCATCTGGTAAATATCCATCACCTGCTCCAAGCGTGCCTCCTGCTCCCGCACCTTCTCATATGCAGAGCCTATCGCTGTGTGCAGCCGCTCCGCCTCCCTGCGACAATTGTCCGTGTGCTGCAGCCTGGAAGCGGCCTGCTCCAGCTCCTGCTTCGTACGCGTCATGCCGGTGTGCAGTACCTCCAGCTGAGGGCGCTCCCTGCCGGCCAGCTCCAGCTCCAGCGCCGCCAGCTGCTGGGACAATGCGGCGAACGCGGTTTGGAACGCTTCGAGCTGATCCTTCAGGCTATTTCTGGCCGCCTCAGGCAGCTTGCAAGCCCCGAGCTCGTCCATTGAAGCGAAGCCTGATTTGGCCAGCTCCTCCTGGAAGCGGCCGGCCGCTTCCTGCCTCGACGCTTCAGCCTCCTGCAGCTGCAAGGCCAATTGGGCCTCGCTCGCCTTCTCCTCGGCCCACCGCGTCTGCCGAAGCTGCCGCTCCTCCTGGGCCGCTTTCCAGGCTGCATCCAACCGCTGCACGAGCGCCTGCTGCTCCTTCGTCCGCTGCTCCAGCAGGCTCGGCGTACGCAGCGGCTCAGGAATGCGCTCCAGCTCATGGTCGAGGAGCGATTGCTTCGTGCTGCGATCCACCGTAAGCTGCTGCAGCTGGCCGGTCAGCTGCTCCTTGTCCAGCTGCAGCCGGTCGAGCTGCCCCTCCAGCTGCTCGGCCTCCTGCTTCAGCTGCTGGAGGACGCCGGCTTGGTCCGTCAGCTGGGCAATGTCCGCCGCCAGCAGCTTCCCTTCCCGCTCGGCGGCGGCAAGCTGCTCGCTCAAGCCCTCCGGCACGATCCCGTGCTCGGCGACGGCTTCCGCGCTGCCATCCCAGCCCGAGCGCGCAGCGGCCGCTTGCGCCTTCGCCGTGCTCAGCTCGTGCTGAATGTGGCGCAGCGTATCCTTCGCCTGCTGCAGCGCTTCGCGCGACGGCACGGCCTGATCCGCAGACGCCTTGTGCGGGTGCGCCTCGCTGCCGCAGACAGGGCAAGGCTTGCCGTCATGCAGATGCGCTGCCAGCAGGCTCGCTTGCCCTTCAATCCACAGCGCTTCGAGCCGGTCATGCTCCTCCTGCGCTCCGAGCGCCATCCGTTCCCGCTCTGCTTCCAAGCGCTGCATGTCGGCCAGCTGCTTCTCAAGCAGCGTCAGCTCCTTCAGCAGCTTGTACTTGCTGCGCAGCCGATCGCGCTGCAGCAGCTTGTCCGGCAGCGCCGCACCGGCGGCTTCCATCGCCTTGATCCGCTCTGCGCCCCGCTGCTTCGCCAGCCGGGCCTCGGCCAGCTTCGCCTCCAAGCCGCTGAGCCTGGAGGCTGCGATCTGCTCCTCGGCGAGCAGCCGCTTCACCTCGAGCCGCTGGGCCTCGAGCGACCGCACGGCAGGCGCCAGCTCCGCCAGCCGCTGCAGCTCCCGCTCCGCCTCGCGGCGCTCCGGCTCCCGCGCCTCCTCGGCGCGGTACCGCTCGTCCGCCCGGGCGCTCGCCTGCTCCGCCGCTTGGACGTCGCGGCGCTTCGCTTCGTGCTGCGCACGCTTCGCTTGCACGTCGCGCTCGCTGCGCGCAGCATGCTCCTCGTACGGCTCGATGCGCGCCGCCCGTTCCGCGAGAGCAAGCCTTCGCGCCTGCTCCTCGGCGGTGGGCCGCTGCGCCTCCAGCTCATCGCGCCGGATCCGCTTCCCGGCGAGCTCGTCGAAGCGTCCATTCAGCGCGGACGCTTCGCGCAGCGCGAGCTCCTCCTGCTCCAGCCGGCGGGCCAAGACGGCTTTCTCACCCTCCGCCTCCGCCTTCAGCTGCGTGTAATGCGCAAGCTCTTCTGCCAAGCCGTCCAGCATTTGCTGTGCACTGACATGCTCCTGCTGCCGGGATGCGGCAAGAAGACTGCCTTCTCGGATCGGTAAAATATCGTAAACCTGCTTCCGGTACAGCTCCTGGGTCAGCTGGGCATCCTTCAGCGCATCCTTGCCTTCCCGGTTTTTTTGCTGGAATCGCTCTTCCAGCTTATAGTACAGGTTCGTACGGAATATACGCCGCAAAATCTCTTCCTTATTCTCTGTATCAGAGGTCAGCAGCTTGCGAAACTCGCCTTGCGGAAGCATTACAATTTGGCTGAACTGCTCCTTCGTCAGGCCGAGAATCGATTCCAGCTTGCTGTTCACATCCGACACCATGAACCGGTCCACGCAGGGCACATCCTGGCCGGAGGTTGTTTCGTACAGCTCGGCCTTTCCCCCGGTTTCGCTCTTGTTGGCGCCCTTTCGGTGAGGCATTTGGCGAAATACACGGTACGTCCGCTTCCCGACGGCAAAGCAAAACTCCACCGAGGTATGAACCTCCTCCTTGGCAAAATGACTGCGCAGCACTCTCGGCTCCGCGCGGTCCTCACCGCTTGCGAAGCCGTAGAGGGCAAAGCAAATCGCGTCGAAAATCGAGGTTTTCCCTGCCCCGGTGTTCCCTGAGATCACGAACAGCCTCCGGTCCTCCAGCCGGCTGAAATCAACGGTCTCCGTATCCCGATAAGGTCCGAAGGCGGTCATCGTCAAAAGAATCGGCCTCATACGGCACCTCCCTCCTCCCGCAGCAGCTCGGCATATGTATCGGCAAACAGCCGCTTCTTCTCCTCATTCAGCGGCAAGCCCTTCACTTCCTTATAAAAAGCTTCAAACAATGAAACCGGATCGGCCTCCCTGCGTCTTGCCACAGCTTGCTCCTCCGCAAGCTCCGCTCCTCCATCCCTGGAGCCGGAGTCACTCTGGCTTCTCCGCTCGACATGCAGCGCGTTCGGGTAATAAGCCCTCACTTTTTCCATCGGGAACAGCACCGGATTGTCGCTCAGCAGCGTCACGAATACGTAATCCTCGCTGATCGGCTGCTTCTCAAGCTCCTCGAGCGAAGCGATGACCCTGCGCATATCTCTGAGCGGCTTCAGCGGGCGCTTGTCCACCTGTACCCGGCCGGATTCATCGATTTCCACGATAAAAAAGCCTTTATTGTGACTTTCCTCCGATACCGAATATTTCAAAGGCGAGCCTGCATAACGGATCGTTTCCTGCTTGACGAAATGCGCCTGATGCAGGTGGCCGAGCGCCGTATAATGAAACGGCTCAAAGTGGTCCGCCCGTACATATTCCGCTCCCCCAATCGCCAGCGGGCGTTCGGAATCGCTCGTGTTATCCTGCGGCTCGCCCATTGGTGTAACAAATGCATGACCTACAAACACATGACGCGCTTGAGGATCCAGGGTTGGCCGGATTCGGGCTACAATCGCCTTCATCGCATCGTCATGCGACCGGATTTCCTCTTCTTCGAACGTATAACGGACCTGTGCCGGATCTGCATAAGGCACCAGGTGAAAATGCACCTCCCCGTGGGCGTCCTTCAGCACCACGGGCTTTAGCTCGGACCTTAGCTGTCCGACAAGGTGCAAGCCCCGCGCCTCCATAATTTTTGAAGCAAAATTCAAGCGGTCCGGACTGTCATGGTTACCCGAAACCGCCAGCACCGGTGTATTGAGGTCAATGACCAATTTCTCCAGCAGCTCATCCAGCAGCTCCACCGCTTCCGTCGGCGGCACCGCACGATCGTACAAATCGCCGGCAATCACGACCGCATCCGGCCGCTCCTGCTGTACGGTTTCTACCAGCTGCTGCAGAACGTACCGCTGATCCTCCGTCATGTATACCCCCTGCACCAGCTTGCCCAAATGCCAATCGGCCGTATGTATAAACTTCATTCCTGATTCCTTCCTTTCCGACAAACCGTACTGCCTTATATCATGTATTCGCGCTGCATTCCCCCGAATCCTTCGTGTGGTGGAGTTTACCAGCCATGAGATCGTGCACGAATTTCCCCCTATAATGCTGCATTCCTTTTCGTTTTTTTGCTGCCTGTGTATAAAAAAGCGGTATGAACCCCCTATATTTCGACTTGGTATAAATTGCTAAGATGGGGATGTAGCCCAAATGGCTATCCAATATTTTATGCGGAGGGATTTTATGAACAAATGTAAATCGTTTGCCCTGTTTCTTGCCATCCTGGCCCTGCTAACGTTTAGCCAGTCTGCATTTGCAAGCGCCTCCCCGATCAATTGGACAATCAACACAGACTATGGAAACGGTTATTGCACCTCAAACTTCAGAGAATACACGTTGACCGCCAACAGCGCCCAAGTTCTTCAATATGGACCGAATACGATCATGAGCTGTCATGTCGAGGCGAACGGCGTATCCTACGTAGAGGGAACGACTCAAATTTCTTTTGATTGGTCGTACAATGTAACCTCCGATTCCCATTATGCTCATATTTGGGTCTATGCCGAGGGGGTTTCGGACGCTTTCGAGGTGTATTGGGATTCGGAGCGATCGGATTCAGGCTCGTATACAATCAACCTGCCGAACGGATACACCGGGAATGTGCACTTTATTGCTGATGCAAGCTCTGACGCGTATTCCGCCGGATATTCGTATGCCGATATTACAAATATCACATTTAACTGACAATGAACGTGTAAAGATACGCTATCCTTCATAAAAGAACGGCTGATCACAGGGCGAGCTGCCTGTTGTCAGCTATTTTTTTGTATATGTGAAATAAATCACTTACTAAAATGCCGGCGAATCCTATACTTAAAGCAAGCTCACATCTCCTTTACACACTTTGTTTAGAAAGCCGGGATCCTCATGCTTAATCAAGGAAAAGGCAGTGCCTACGACACCTATTTTTTAAATACACGGTTTGTTCTTATTGTTCTGGTTGTCATAGGCAATCTGCTCATGCCGCTCCTCCCCCGCGATGCGGAGGCTCAGGCGATTGTACTGACCATTTTCACCTTCCATATGCCTGTCTTCGTGTTTGTGACCGGGCATTTCTCGAAGAGCTTTCCGAAGGATCCGCATGCCATGCGGATTCTGATGACTATTGTACTGCAGTATGTTATTTTTCAAAGCCTTTATTCGGCTCTCGATTTCCTGTTCTTCCATACTGGCGGCACGATTTATTCGTTCTGGGCGCCGTATTGGATGCTCTGGTTCCTGTTCAGCCATTTGTGCTGGAAGCTCCTGCTTTTGCTCTTTATAAAAATTAAGCAGCCTCTGGCAGCAGCTGTTTTGATCGGCATCGCCGTTGGTTATCTGCCCTTCGACGGCCTATGGCTCAGCGTGAGCAGGACGTTCGTCTTCTTCCCGTTTTTCTTGGCCGGATATTATTACCGGGGCGAATGGCTCCAGAAGGCGGCCCGTCAGCCGCTCGCGAAATTAGCCGGCAGTCTCGTGCTGCTGCTGGTCATCGCGGGATTTTACAGCGGCAGGCTTCCAGCAGGCATCGACTGGCTGCTCGGCAGCCGCACGTATGGGGAGCTTCACCTGATGCATTGGTATGCAGGCTTATACAGAATGGGTTATTATGCAGCGGCTGTCCTCGTATCTGCCGCGTTCCTCCTGCTGCAAACGGAACGGAAGGGGCGGCTGACCGAATGGGGCGAGCGGACCGTTTACGTTTTCCTGCTGCATGGAGCCGGTCTTAAGCTGCTGGCGGCGGCGGGCTTGTACAGCATGGCGGGCTTCCCTGCGGGAATTCCGGTGCTGTTAGGAAGCGCCATTGTTTTGACAGTGCTGCTGTCGCACGCTCGCGTGGCCGCTCTCACGCATCCGCTGATCCATCCCGACCCGGTGCTGCTCTCGAAGGCAAGACATTTCAGGCGGGCTTGATGCATGAAGCTGGGCATGGTGCATGAAGGAGAGCATGGTGCAGGTGACCGCCGGAGCCGACGCCGTTACTATACGACGTACCTTAAGTCGCTTCGTCCAGCGCCTCGGTTAGCTTTTCCAAAAACTCCTGTCCCTCCAGCTCGGCTACCTTATAAGGTTCAAGCTGTTCCAGCTTGTTCGTTACAACCACGCCATTGGTCTTGCCGATTAAATACTTTTGGGCTAAGCCGTTCAGCAGGTTCGCGTTGTCCTTTATCCGGAGCATCGTTTCGATCAGCACCTGCTGTGCCGGCTTGTCGAAATCTTTTTGCTGCACGGCCACTTTCTTGTGCGTGTAGCTTGTGATCACGTAATCGATATGGAGGTTTTTATGGAAGGCCACATAATAGATACACATCGAAAACAAGCGAGACCATGTTAAATCGTTAAACAAAAATTCCAATTCGACTTCCGTTGTGCCGTCCTCCCGGGGAAACTGCCGGATGATATTTCCGTTCGTCGTATAAATATCCATTGTCCTCATCCTTTCTTTCATTCTTCATTATCCGTTCATCTCTTGATTAATCACGCTTCAGAAGAGGCTCAAGCTTCACTCTCAGCTTTTCCATCGAGTCAATCCCTGCCGTTATGGTTCCCAATAATTTCTCGCGTTCCTTCGGTTCCTTCAGCTTCAGCGCAGTGCTGGCTTCGTTCCCCATCGCCGCCAGGCTGCCGTTAAGGTATGCAATAATATCGGCATACTTTTGCAGCTGTTCCGCCCCCTCCAATCCGATTGTAAACCGGATCTCTTGCCCGGTCTCTCCAAGGTTGGAGACGGGGAAGCCAAAGCTGAAGCGCATGGCAACGGGAAGACCCGTTTGCTGCATCAGCTTAACAATGCCTTTTTCCAGCACATCGACATTAAACTCATGAGCTTTATCATAATTTAAATCATGTCCGAAGATTTTGGCCAAAAATTCGTCATAACGCAAGGAAACGTAGCATGTGCCCTCATCCGAATTCGGAGTAATCTGGATGGCTCCGCCAAGCTGCAGACTATCGAACGCTGTATTTAGCTTGGTATGCATTTCTGTGGTATTCTCGCGAACTGCCTCCAAGTACTCCACCTGTTCCTTGCTTGTATACTTGAACAAGGCTTGAAAATAATTTACGATGCTGGGGTCCACCTGATTCTCATCCTTCGACTTTGTTAACGTTTCGTTAAACTGCTGCCATTTGTCCGGATCATTATAAGAGAAAATCAGTCCCCCGCTCTGTTTATCCATTCCAAGTTGAGCGAATTTAGTCAAGCTTTGGACAAACACCAGGTTCAATTGGCCTGATTGAATGTACGGGTGGGCAGCCTTCCGGATCTTAGCCACTTCCTCCTCGGTCGTATGGTTCAAAGTGATATCGACGATGACGGAGCACCTGAAGCTGTCGTCCGATTTCTTTGTCTCGAACAGCTGGATAATGAGCTCCGTGACTTCATTGGCCGCGATACTTTGTTTGGTGGCATCATTCGGATGGATATCAATAAGCACCATATCGGGAGAGGGTGAATCGACGTTAATATTTTTAAAGCGCTCCGTATCCAGATATTGTTCAATGGAGCTCGGTGTCTCCAGCTTAACCTTGCCGCCCTTGCTCGTATTTTGCGTGGCTCTAAGCTTGTCGCTGAGCTCGAAATATATGTTATAGAACGCCTCGATATTCAAGCCGTCGCTGCCGTTGGCCTTCACCTGTGCCGCTACCGCATCATACGCCTGCGCAAAGGCTTTAAGCCCGTAATCCGTTATATGGGCGCCTTGGAAAAAGCGGTCCTCGGTTTCCGACTCCGTCGCTTTAAACTGGGGAGCCCCAAACTCGTAGTCCTCATCGGGCTTGGCGCCTCTCCATTCCATGGCAAAAATCGCCGTTTCATGCATGGCTTGAATATTGCGGACAAAATCCTCGATTTTGCTTTGAGATAACAGGGCGTCCTCCAGATGCTGCTGCAGCTGTGCCAAAATAAACTTTGGCAGCGGACTATCCTCTTTCAGCGCACCGCTGTTCTCCAGCAGCGCAATTGCGGCCCTCGCCTCAATGCTGATGTAGTCCACTTCCCGGCTGTAGCCTTCCTTGAACTTCTCCAGCGCCAGCTTGGTTTTATCTAATTGATCGGCTGCCTGTGCGAGGCTCGTATAGGAAGCAGGATCGAAGCTTAAAATTTCCTCTTTGAGCTTGCCCAGACGCTCCCGGTCCGCCGATGGGGCTTTGGCAGACTGTGCTTCCATAATCCCCTTCTCTATATCCTTCAATTGCTCATGCATAAACAGCTTCCTGCTGGCTTCCGTCGGGCTCGGCACATTACCCGATTTGTTCACAGCTGTTTTGACTGCCATCCCCATCGCTTTATCATCTGTAAAAATCGCCGGCTGTGCGTATTTTTCATCCTTCTCCTTGATCTTCACGATACCGCCTGTGGTGACAACCATGTTGGAGGTAGAGAACGCATCTCCCGCTTTTTTCTTTAACCTTTCGAATAGGGCCCAAGCGCCTGGCTCCGTGAAGCCCGCCTGCTTAATTTCATTCTTAATGCTTTCCTTCTTACCAGTCAAAAATGCTTTAAATGATGGATCTTTAATTAAAGGTTTAAATGCTTCTTTCTTATTAGCGGTAATGGTTTCAGCACTTACGGTTTCACTCGGTGCTTGCCTATAAGCGGCTTTGAATTTATTCAATAATTTACCGGTAAACTTTTTTCCTTCCTCTGCATCGTTAAGCCACGTGTGAAAACCATCCATTTCTTCTAAAATACCTGGATCCTTTATAAGATCATCCGCTTTCATGACCTTGTTGTTCACCTTGGATTCCATTTGTGTAAGCTTATTCGTTCGTTCGATACCGTCTATGTGTTTAGCAAGATGGGTACTCACTTCATTTCTTGCCGCCTCTTTATGGCTCTCTTCGATGCCGCTGCTAGCTTTATTCACTTCCGTTTCGGCCATCTTCTCCGCAACGGCTTGGGCAAACAGCTTCTTAATTTGATTACCCAGTGTATTGGATAGCTCGATATTCTCCTCTACCGTACCCACCATTAAAGGGGTAATGTCGACAAAAGCCTGCGGGTTGCCCGGTACCTCCCAGTACTTGGTCAAATCTGCGTCGTTCGTCAGCAAATAGTCGGCCGACTGCTGAACCGTTTTGGTTAGCTGGCTCTTTATTCCATCCAGTGAAGCATCGGTTTTCACATTTACTTTCATCACCTGGAAAAATTGCTCCAGCACGCCTTCCATCTTCTCCGTTCTCGTCAGAACAAGCCGGCTCGAAGGATATTTATCCGGAAGCGTCTCCTCCAGTGCCGTTACAAAGCTTGTCGCAAAGGAGCGCATATACTGGCTGTCCTTCTGGTAGTTCAGCGGTGACGCCTGATAATCCATCCGTTCAATTTCCTCTGCCCGGAATAACGCATTCGAGATGAACCGCTGCAGCAAATACATGGAGATGGCGTCCTTCAGCCGCTGCTTTTCATCGGTGCTAATGCCCACTCTGCTGTCGATGGCTGCATGCTCCTTACGCGCTTCCCTCTCCGTCTCCATCCAGGAGCCGAACTGCTTCGACTTCAAATGCTCCTCGATATTAAACTCGCTTGCATACCCGGAGTCCTCATAATACGTATCCGGTGTCTCTTGCTTCCAATAGACGACCTTCAGCTGATTTCGAATTTGAAATTGTTTTTTGCTGCCGTCTTCGTTTTTGTTTACCAGTTTAAACTTAAATTTGGCTTTACCTTCCTGGTCATCTTTAAAGAAACCGTTATGTTTATCATCCTCTACAGGCTTTCGTTGAATCGATGCAGCCGCTCTTTGAGCAGGCATACGGGCGAAGCCTCTCATCATTTGAATTACCGCTTGATTGCCTACGGTCCGTTGAAGAGCCAGCGCCGCCCGGCCGGTCAGCGGAACATCGGCAGCCAGAGGTGCAAGGGGTATAGCAAGAGATTGGGAAGACTCCGGCGATTGTTCCCTTGAGGGCGTAGAATGGTGTGCGGCTTCGCTTTTCCCTGCCTGCTTGCCGGTTGGAACAGGATGATACATATGCGTCTCCCTTCGCAGCTTTTTGAATCTATCATACCATAAATGCCCAGCTTGGACGGGGATGATTCGACCCGACGTCCAGTCCCTTTTTAAAAAATAGCCCCTTGTCCTACTCACATATCCCCCCGCCGCTTGAATATATTTAGTAACAAGCACTTTTTTTCTATCACAGCCGGCTCTCCCTGTCTTTCCATAGGGCTTGGCCGCAGCGAATAGAACCTGCTTGTTGTCCTATTTCCCTTCCCTTTCGGTAACGATCTGCACCGTTCAAGCAACCCAACCGGACGACGCTTACGATGCAGTCACGGAGCTATTTCCAAACGATCACCCAAGCAAAAACTTCAGGAGGTGTCACCGATGACTGAACCCTTATTTACCGTATCCAGAGAAGATTGGTCCTTGCATCGCAAAGGCTATCAAGACCAGACCCGCCACCAGGAAAAAGTTCGCGAAGCGATCAAGCAAAACCTGCCTGATTTGGTGACGGATGAGAGCATTATCATGTCCGATGGCAAGCAAATCATCAAGGTGCCGATTCGCAGCTTGGACGAATACCGTCTCCGCTACAACTACAACAAGAGCAAGCACGTAGGCCAAGGGGACGGAGATAGTCAGGTCGGGGATGTGCTGGGCGTCGATCCTACTCCTTCCTCCGGCGCGGGGAAAGGTGAAGGAGCCGGCGATCAGCCCGGGGACGACTATTATGACGCGGAAGTGCAAATGGAGGAGCTGCAATCCATGCTCTTCGAGGAGCTGGAGCTGCCAAACCTGCAGCAGAAGGAAAAAGAGAACATTACGACCAAAGACACGATTTTTAACGATATCCGCAAAAAAGGAATTATGTCCAACATCGACAAGAAGCGGACGATTCTCGAAAACCTTCGACGTAACGCCACGCAGGGCATTCCCGGGATTCACGGCATCAATCCGGATGACCTTCGGTTCAAAACGTGGGAGGAAATCATAACCCCTCAATCCAACGCTCTGATCATTGCAATGATGGACACATCCGGCTCTATGGGTTCGTTTGAAAAATATATTGCGCGCAGCTTTTTCTTCTGGATGACCCGCTTTCTCCGCACCAAGTATGAGCATGTCGAGATTGTGTTTATCGCGCACCATACCGAAGCCAAGCAAGTGACGGAGGAGGAATTTTTCACAAAGGGCGAAAGCGGCGGCACGATCTGCTCTTCCGCTTACCAGCTGGCCGTTGAGCTCATCGATCGAAAATATTCTCCGTCGCGCTATAACATTTACCCGTTCCACTTCTCCGATGGGGATAATCTGACGTCCGATAACGAACGGTGCGTCAAGCTGATTCACGAGCTCATGAAACGCTCGAATCTGTTCGGCTATGGTGAGGTCAATCAATACAACCGCAGCAGTACGCTCATGTCCGCCTACCGCAACCTGCACGATCCCAAATTTCTGCACTACGTCATCCGCGAGAAAGGCGAGGTATATAAGGCGCTGCGCACCTTTTTCCCTAAATCGCTGGAAAGCAAAGTGGCACGCTGAAAAAAATAACCGGTCGAGCGCAGCCTCGCCGGTTTGTTGTTCTCACGACCCGGCAGTTGTTTCGCGTCTCCCACCATATTTCGACAGGGGGTACCACGATGAGAGCGGATGAAATCAAAGACTTGGAATATGCGATAGCCGAAATTACCGAAGTGGCCAACGGCTTCGGCCTGGACTATTTCCCGATGCGCTACGAAATATGTCCTGCGGACATTATTTATACGTTCGGAGCTTACGGGATGCCAACCCGCTTCAGCCACTGGAGCTTCGGCAAAACATTCCACAAAATGAAAATGCAGTACGACTTTGGATTGAGTAAAATTTACGAGCTTGTCATCAACTCGGACCCGTGCTACGCCTTTCTGCTGGACGGAAACTCACTTATTCAAAACAAGCTGATCGTGGCGCATGTGCTTGCTCACTGCGATTTTTTCAAAAATAACATCCGGTTTTCCAAAACGAACCGCAACATGGTGGAGAGCATGTCAGCCACGGCGGAACGCGTTCGTCAGTATGAAATCCAGTACGGAACCGAGGAGGTCGAGAAATTCATCGATGCGGTGCTCGCAATTCAGGAGCATGTCGATCCGACGATAACGAAGCCGTATGAGGGCGGACGCTTCCGCAAGGACAAGGAGCCTGCCTCCCGCACCGAGACCAAGGAACGCAAGCTCGGGTACGAGGATTTATGGGATCTGGATACGCCATCCCAGGAGCACGGTCCGCAAAAGCAGGAGCAGGCCAAGTTTCCGCCGAAGCCGGAGAAGGATTTGGTGCTGTTCATTGAAGAGCATGCGCCTTACATGCAGGAATGGCAGCGGGATATCATGACGATGCTGAGGGATGAAATGCTGTACTTCTGGCCGCAGCTGGAAACCAAGATCATGAACGAGGGCTGGGCTTCGTACTGGCATCAGCGCATATTGCGCGAGCTGGACTTGACGGAAACCGAGACCGTCGAATACGCCAAGCTGAATTCCTCCGTCGTCGTACCGTCGCGCCACAGCCTGAATCCTTACTACCTCGGCTTGAAAATATTCGAGGATATTGAGAAGCGGTGGGATAACCCGACGGCAGAGGAACGGGAGAAGTACGGGCGCAAGGGCGGCGAAGGGCGGCGCAAAATATTCGACGTACGCGAGTACGACTCCGACCTGTCCTTTATCCGCAACTATATGACAAAAAAGCTGTGCGACGAGCTGGATTTGTATATTTTCGAGAAGAAAGGTCCGGAGTGGAAAATTACGGATAAAACGTGGATGAATATCCGCGACCAGCTGGTCTACTCCCGTGTGAACGGAGGATTCCCTTACATTGTCGTGGAAAACGGCAACTATGAGAAAAACGGCGAGCTGTATTTGAAGCACGCCTATGAAGGCGTTGAGCTGGACCTGAAATATGTGGAGCGCACCATCCCCTACATTCATCAGCTGTGGGGAAGAACCGTCCACCTTGAAACCATCGTCGAGTCCAAGCCCGTCTTGTTTACGTACGACGGCAAGAAGCAAACCCGGAAATTTCTATGAAAACGGCACAAAGCCGCGGAGCCTTCGGAGGAAGGAGCCTGCGGCTTTCGTTTTTTTAGTTGATGCGGTCCCCCCTGCCTCTACCCCTTCACCGCGCCGGCGGTAATCCCTTGGATAATATAGCGCTGCATGAACAGGAAGAACAGGATAATCGGTACGACCGCCATCGTCAGCGCGGCCATCGCCAGATGCCATTCATTCGTGTACTGCCCGAAATAGACGGACGAGGCCAGTGGAATCGTCTGATTTTTCTTGGAGCTCAGCATAATGAGCGGCAGCAGGAAGTCGTTCCATATCCAGAGCGAGTGCAGAATCGCAATGGTTGTTGTGATGGGCTTCAGCAGAGGAAGCAGGATCCGGAAGTACACCCCGAACGGCCCGCTGCCGTCGATGTAAGCCGCCTCCTCCAGCTCGCGGGGAATCGATTTGATAAATCCGTGATACAGGAACAGCGCAAGCGGAATTCCGAAGCCCCAATACATAATGATGATCCCATACAGTGTGTTGATTAATTGCAGCTCCTTGGCTACCTTCACCAGCGGAATCATCATCGTCTGAAACGGGATGACCAGCGACGACAGAATCGCAAGGAAAATAATTTGGCTGACCGGCCCCGGTCTGCGTACGAGCTGATAGGCGGCAGCAGAGCTGATCAGCAGGATGCCCGCTACGGATACGACCGTGACGATCAACGAATTCAGGAATACGCCGAAGAAATTGATTTGCTTCCAAACGACGGCGAAGTTTTTGAATTGAAAGACATGCGGCAGTGCGACCGTCGACGTCACAACCTCGTTGTACGTTTTGAACCCGTTGACGAAGGTCATGTACAAGGGGAAAAAGACGAGAAGCGCCAGCACAATCATCAGCAGCTCAAGCAGCAGCTTCCCGGAAGTATAACGGTCCTTGATCACATCTCCACCTCCCTGCGCTTCATCACGGCAACCTGTACGAGCGTAATGGAAGCCAGCACCAGGAAAAACAAGACCGCTTTGGCCGATGCGTACGTAAACAGGTTTTTGGTGAACGCATCCAAATAAATGTGGTATGCCAGCGATTCCGTCGTTCCGAAGGGCCCGCCCTTCGTTAAGGCGAAGTTCAAATCAAAGCCCTTAAAGCCGCTGGAGATGGCCAGGAACAAATTAATCGTCATCGCCGGGCGAATGAGCGGCAGCACCACATGCCAGAACCGCTTCAACCGTCCCGCCCCATCCATCTCCGCTGCCTCCAGCATATCCTTGGGGACGCCCTGCAGCGCGGCAAGATAGATAACCATGAAATAACCGGCGGAATGCCAGATCGTGACGATAATCAGCGACCAGAAGGCATAGTCCGGCAGGCTGAGCCAGTTTTTTTGAAACAGCACCCATCCGGTCGCTTTGCCCACCTCACTGAACAGACGGGTAATGATAAACTGCCAAATAAAGCCTATGATCACCGGTCCGATGACATAGGGAAGAAAAAATGCCGTACGGAGAAAGTCGCGGGTTTTGAGCGCCAAATTCAATACCAAGGCAAGCAGCAGCCCGACGACATTGAGTAAAATCGTTGTTGCCAATACATATTTAATTGTAAAAGAAAACGATTTCAAAAATCCGGTGTCACTCATCATTTTCGTATAGTTGCTCCACCCGGCCCAGCGAATGTCGCTGCTGATTCCGTTCCAATCCTGAAACGAGAACAGAATCGCCCGCATGAACGGGACCAGAATCACCATCGTGAAAAAAAGCACGGCCGGCGCAACAAACGCTGCGTAGGTAAGCAGGTGCCGCATTCTCGACGTTGTTGTCACACTCATCCCTCCTGTCCGATAGGACCCGTAAAATAACAGTGCATGGTTCCGCAGCGGAAACCATGCACCTCGTCAACCGACTTGCGGACCGGTTATTTTTTTACACGGTCTTTCCAAATTTTTTGAACCTCTGCGAGCGTCTGCTCCTTGTTCATTTGTCCGCCGACATAGGCCTGGAGCGGCTTGGCAAACTCTTGGTTGGAGCCGGAAGGCCACAGCGTATGCGCCCATGGGATCGTTTGATTTTTCTCCACGTACGAGCTCAGGTCCGCTGCCAGGGGACCAAGCTCCGGCGTCGTTTTCAAATCGGTAAAGGCCGGGATGAGCTTAAAGGAATCGACCAAATATTTTTGACCGTTATCGTGAATCCAGTTCAGGAACTTTTTACTTTCTTCCAAATTTTTAGCATTTTTGTTGATGACGTAATAGCCGGGAACCCCAACAGGCATCTTCGTGTCGGCTGCCGTATCGTTCAAAGGAATCGCGAACATGCCCATCTTGATGTTCGGGTTAATTTTCATGATCGAATCGATCGTCCATACGCCTTGCTGCATCATGGCCGTCTTGCCGGAGGAGAAATCGGATACCTGGTTGTCGTAGCTGACCCCAACGGACTCTGCTCCCTTGCCGTATTTCACGGTCATATCCAGGACATCGAAAAATCCGTTCATATTGGCGACATCATTAACTTTGGCCTCGCCTTTATTGATCTTGGTAATCATAGCTACCGGATCCTTCTCGTAGGCGTAAGGGAGGTTGAATAAATGCTGTCCAAGCACCCACCATTCCTTGTACGCTTCGGAGTAGGACGGGATATTAGCCGCCTTCAGCTTCTCATTGACCTGCTTCAGCTCCGTCAGCGTCGTCGGAACTTTATCAATGCCCGCCTTGGCGAACAAATCCTTGTTATAAATAAATCCGTAGCCTTCAAAGGCGACCGGGAAGCCCAGCTTCTTGCCGTTGACCGTCATTCCCTGTACCGCAGAGGGGGATACCTTCGACATCCAGGGCTCGTTGGATAAATCGGCCAATTTGTCCGACCAGTCGGTAATATCCGTGAACGCCTTGGTCATGAACACGTCCGGCGCATCTCCCGACGCAAACCGGGTTTTCAACAGCGTATCGTAATCGCTCGTGACCTGTGCCTCGATGACAACGTTCGGGTTCTGTGCCATATAATCCGCAGCCATTGCCTTCACTTTATCCGTAATTTCCACTTTAAACTGCATCAGCTTGATCGTCGTCTTCTCCCCGCCAGCGGGTTTGCCTGCCGGCGTGCTGCCCGGCTTTGCCTCTTCCCCTCCGGCACAGCCGACAACTCCACTCATAAGCAGCGCGGTAACGGTAAACATCGAAAGCCATTTTTTCATGATCCCCAGTTCCCCCTTCAAAGAAGTTCTATATTGTTTCGTCCTTAGTGTACTAAGATGCGGGATGGAAGGGCAGATAATATTTTCGCCCAAAAAAGGAATCTATGAATGTCGCTGCTGCTTGCGGTACTGAAGCGGAGAGAGGCCGGTCTGCTTCTTGAACACTTTGCCGAAATAGTTCTCATCCGCATAGCCCAGCACTTCGGCCATTTCCAGCACGCTCATCTCGGTATGGACCAGCAGTGACTTGGCTTTCTCCATCCGCAGCTCCGTCAAGCAGGTCATCACGGTCGTATTGTACAGCTCCTTGAATTTCTTGGCGATATACTGGGGACTGAAGTGAAACCGCTCGGACAAGACCGACAATGAGAGATCCTCTTGAAAATGCAGGTGCATGTAATCGCGAATCGCCTGAATGCCCCGGGTATGGATGCCTTCGCTTCCCGCTTCCTCCATGAGCCTCCACCAATGCTGGATGAACAGCTTCTCCCATTCCTCCAAATCGCTGATCCACAGAGGCAGATAGAGATCCGGGGCTGCATGGCCCGGACTCTTCAGCCGGCTCGCCTGCTCCAGCAGCAGGTTCGCCTCGACGGTGCACGCTTGAAGCTCCTTCATGGTCAAGCTTCCCTTCTCGCGCAGCCCCCGGGTAAAAGAACGGATGATCTCCGCGGCGTATGCCCGGTCATCCTGCTTCAATGCGGTCTGCAGCAGAATTTGCTGGTCCGTCAATCTCGGGGGCTCCTTGCCCTGGGATGATATTGCTGCCGGGCTCGCACCTGTCCCGAGCACATCGCATTTCCACAGCGCCGCACGCGCGGCCCCGATCGCCTGGGGAAGGGACTGCGCTGCCGCTGCCGCTCCGGACAAGCCGATCAGCACGTGAAGACCCAGCGTCCCTCTCCAGGCTTGCGTTAGCTTATCCATGTACCTGCGATGCTCCCCAGCCGCGTAAGCGCCGGTTGTGGAGGTTAACAGCAGCCATTGATAATCGTCCAGCCGGCAAAGGTAATGCGCACCATACGGCTTCAAAGCTTCGTGCGCTATATTATTGACCGCGAAGACGAGCAGCTCGCCGTCGCCATAAAAACGCTGCTCCACCAGCCCCATCCGGTTGCGCGGCAGCACCAGAGCTGCACCGATGGCGTCCGCCGGCAGCCCCACTTTATAAAACAACCCTCGGATCCCTTCATGAAAGGCGGTCTCCCCTTTGAAATAGACCGCCAGCTTCTGCTCATCCAGCAGCGCATCCGCCTGGCGCAGCCGGTGCCCGTTGTCCCGCTCGACGCGCTGGCTGCTTTCCCGCTCCCGCCAAACGGTCACCGCCCGGGTCAGCGCCTGCTCCAGGTCGCTCCTTCGGAACGGCTTGAGCAAATAATCGACGCCTCCGGCCTGGATGGCAGCCCGGGTATAAGGAAAGCTGTCGTAGCCGCTCACGACAATGACCTGCGTATCCCAGCCCTCCTCCCGGAGGACGCGCAGCAGCTCGGTACCATCCATCCCCGGCATGCTCATATCGCAAAATAAAACAGCGGGGTTATGCTTGCGAACCAGCTCCATCGCCTGACGGCCGTCCTCCGCCATCAGAATCTCGGAAATGCCGAATTGCTCCCGATCCAGGGACAGCTCTATCCCCTCCCGCACGTGCTCTTCATCGTCTGCGATCAATACCTTCATCGTGGGCTGCCTCCTTAGTAGTTCATTGGTATAGACTCCAGCGGAATACGAAGCGTAATGACCGTCGCTTCATAGGGAACGCTTTGGATGTCCCACGTAAAGCCGGGATCGTACTGAAGCCGCAGCCGCTGCAGCACGTTAATGAGGCCGATCCCGCGCTCTTGTCCCGTATGCAGCTGACGGGCCGCATATTCCAGACGGATGCGATCGATGACCGCCGCATCCATCCCTTTGCCGTTGTCCATCACACGAATGCACAGCTGCGCAGGAATAAGCTCAATCGCGATATGCAGGGTTCCCGTTCCGGTTCCCTTCTCCATGCCGTGAACAATGCTGTTCTCCACCAACGGCTGCAAAATCATTTTGGGCACCTGAACGTGCCGTGCTTCAACAGGACAAGACAGCGTGTAGGACAATTTATTTTTAAATCTGCCGGTTTGCAGCGACATATAATGCTCGATGTGCTGTATTTCTTTGTGCAGCGGAACGGTTTCCGTCTCGAAGTCCATGCTGTAGCGCAGGATGGCTCCCAGCTCGGCGATTTTATCGCTGATTTCGTCGGACCCGTGGCGAAGCGCCAGCGTGCCGATGGATTGCAAGGTATTGTACAAAAAGTGCGGATTGATCTGCGCCTGCAGCATTTTCAACCGGGCGGTGGACAGCTCCAATCGGTTCCGGTATTCCCTGTTCATCAGGTCGTCCAAGCTGCCGATCATCGTATGGAAGCGGTGCTCCAGCACACCGAGCTCATCCTTACGCCCTGTAACAGGACCTACGTCAAAATTCCCCGTTTCCACGCGGGCGATGCTGCGGAGCAGCCTTTTGACAGGCGATATGGTGACATACGATAAAATCGAAGCAAGCACAAGCACGAAGGCTACGGCAATAAATTGAATGACGAGGGACCGGTTCAAGGTGCGGTTCGCCGATTCGTTCACGGCCGACGCCGGGATGAATTTTACCATCGTTAAAGGCAGATCCTGATACTTATCGCGCACATAAATAAACACACCGTTTCTTCCGTTCATATTGCCATTGATCGAGCCCCGATTTTCCTCCATCCGCAGCCCTACACTGCTGGCCTCCGGTACTTGAGCCGTTTCCTCCTCGGAGCCGGAAGCATACAGCAGCTGTAAATCCTGCCGGATGTACAGCATCACCGACTCCCCTTCGGACGGCTCGGATACGGAGAGCGGGCGCATCAGCCGCTTCAGCTCATCGAGGCCGACATAAAAGGACAGCATCCCCAGCACCAAGGTGCTCGGATAATCGACAAGCGGCCGGTGAAATGCAAGCACCCGCTCCTTGCCTATGGTCGCGACCTCATAGCCTTTGTCCTTCTCCCAGCCCTCCTCTTCATTCCTCGGAATCGTAACGGCAGGAAGAGGAATCGTGACCCCGACCTGGGTCAGGTCCGATTTCGTAAACGTTTGGCCCGTAAGCGAGCTGATATACCGGACGGAACGGAATTCCGGCCGATTGTTATAGATGCCGGCGACTTGATCCGAGATGAATAAGGTTTGTACCGGTACAACGTCCGCGGACTTTAAATAACGCATCAGCGTCTGGTCATGATAAAAGGAAACCGACAGGTGGTTCAAATCGTTTAAATATCGCTTGATGTTATCCATTCCGCCATCCATCGTATTCTGGTTCAGCTCAATCAATTGATGCTCTACCGAGCGCGAAGTGGTTTTGTACGAGATGACAATGGATAAGGACAGCGGGATCACGGCAGAGATCAGCATGCCGACCAGCAGCTTAGCGAATAAGCTTTTTTTCAGCCACATGTAAGCGCTCCCTTTTTTATGGAATAGAAAGTGCATTGCACTCGGCAAGACAGAAATTATACTAGTCGAAAGCGGCCGATCCGTCAATCAAGGATAAACGGCTTCGCCATCCTTCCAGTTTGGCATGGGTTTGTCAACTTATCTATTGAAAAAGCCGCCCCGTTGCCGTGGAGCGACTTATTATCAACGAAAATCAAGCGTATGCTTATTCCGTTCCGGCTTCCTTCTTTTGAATTTTCGCCGGATTATTGATTTTGTAAGGCACGGGATGCCGGGTCAGCTTCTTCGCCACAATCTTGGCCTCGAACGTAATCGTATCGCCGATCTCCAGCTCCAGCTTCTTCAGTGTGGCGCTGCGGCTGGACCATGCCGCTCCAAGCTCGGTGAAGGGGTCTTCGATCGTAACGGCCTCGTAGATGACAACCTCATCCTCCGTGTCGGAGAAATGATTCGGCACAGTTGTGAACTCCGCTACGGTAGCGCTCATTTTCACCTTTTCTTCGGGAAGCTGGATTTTTTGCGTTTTTGCTTTCTTGGCCTTTTCCTTAGGCAGAGCCTCGGACGAAGTCGCTGCCTCCCCAGGCTCGTCCGTGTTCAGCGCTGCTGCGTTCGCTTCAGCTTCCGCGACTGCCGGAGCTTCTTCCTGCACCGCTGCTGCAGATACCGTAACCTCCGGTTTCACGGATTCCTCTTCCGCGGCCGGACCCAGCCGCTGGCTGAATTGAGCCGCCTGCATTTCCTTCAAATAAGCAGGATGAATGCAGTGCTTTTGCTTGTTATCGAATTCGATGACGGCCGTCGTTTGATCGACGAAGCCGACGATGCTGCAAGCGAGCTGAAGACGGTTTCTTTTATAAACGAACGACTTGATCCTGCTCGCTTTCTCCGACAGCAGTCCCCACTCTTTACACTTTTCTATTTGATGATCCTCGTCTTCAAAGGCACTGTACGTTTCAGGCTCGATAACGAACGGGTATGACATTGGCTCCATTCCACCTTTCAGCTCTCCAGAAGACCGGTGCGGCTTCCCCGGAACGAAGCCTTCTGCTTCGCTAAAGATTCACCGGTCTTTTGGTCCTATTTTACCATCTTCCCGCTCGAATAGGAAAATCCCCTTGGCGAATTAAAAGCAAAAAGCCTGAAGTCCGCAGACTTCAGGCAAGTGGATTCATGAGCCCAACGAGCTTCATGCTCCGCAAGCTCCGGTTTATTTCACACCTGTATAGACGAAGGCGCGGATAATGTGCCGCTGCGCAAAGAAAAATACGATCAGAATCGGTGTGACCAGAATCATATTTCCGGCCATCAGCACATTCCAGTTCGCCACGCCCTCTTCCTCCCGGATCTTCGCGATGCCTAACGGGAGTGTTCTCGCCGTTTCATCGGTTGTCATCACGAGCGGCCAGAAATAATCGTTCCAATGAGCAATGAAGCTGAACAAGGCAAAGGTCGCCAATACCGGCTTAGCCATAGGGATCATTAAATTCATAATGATTTGCCACTCCTTGGCATGATCCAGCCGCGCCGCCTCGAGCAGCTCCTCCTGAATCTGCTTGAACGATTGCCGCAAGAGGAAAATGCCGAAGGCGCTGGAGGCAAAAGGGAGAATGAGCGCAAGATGCGTATTCAACAGCTTCCAGGCGCTCAGCTGCAAATAAACGGGCAGGAATATCAATTGCGACGGAATCATCAGCGTAATCATCACCATGCCGAATAAGAACCCCGACCCTTTAAATTGATAACGGGCAAAGGCATAGGCCGCTGGAATAATCGTCAGCATCTGCATCGCAAGGATCCCTACCGATACAATGATACTGTTCGTGATATAGTGCAGGAACGGCCCCGAGCCCCAGGCTCGCGCATAGTTGCTCCAGACGAAATGCTTGGGAATCCAGTTCGGCGGAAAAATCATCGTCTCCGGCAGCGTCTTTAACGAAGTGGACAGCATCCATACGAACGGCATGGCAAAGATCAGAACCAAGATGAGCATGCCTGCCGCGCTGACCGTCCGGATGGTGTAGTGCGTCAGCTTCGATGCGATTTCCTCTTTGCTTTTGACCTGAAGCAGGGGACGTTCCCGATCCAGCGTGTGTTCGGCCTTCAGTGGACTCACCTCTTCCTTTATTGGTAATGAACGCGTTTGGACAGCATCTTGAAGTAAAGAATGGTTAATAGCCCTACGATGAACAGCAGGATGACCCCTGCAGCGGAGGCATAGCCGATTTTGAAAAACCGGAAGCCATACTCATAAATGTAATAAACGAGCGTGTTGGTCGAGTTCACCGGCCCTCCCTGGGTCATAATCGCTATCGTCTCAAACACCTGAAACGAACCGATCATGTTGATAATGACCAGGAAGAAGATCGTTGGCGACAGCATCGGGAGAATCAGCCTGGCAAAGGTAATCCATGGCTTGGACTGGTCGAGGGCTGCGGCCTCATAGATGTCCTTGGGAATGCTTTGCAGTCCTGCAATAAACACTAGCGTGTTGTAGCCGAGTCCCTTCCATACGGCGACAATGACTAACGAGATTAGAGAGGTGCTTTGGGAAGACAGCCACGCCAGCTTGCCGAACCCGAACAAGCCGATAAACCAGTTCAACAAGCCGTACTGGGGATCCATCACCCACGCCCAAATCATCGAAATGGACACCCAGGAGACGATATGCGGGCTAAAGATCGCTCCTTGCACAAAGCTATGGAATACGCCGGCCCGATTCAGCCAGAGCGCTAGTACTAAAGAAAGCCCGATGATGAATGCGACGGTCAACAGGGTGTACACAGTGGAATTCACGATGACTTGTATAAATTCTTTTTCCTGGAGCAGGTCGGTGAAATTTTGCAAGCCGACGAATGCTTTCGTAGGACTGATAAAATTCCAATCATACATACTCAGGTAGATCATATACAGGATAGGGTATATAAAAAACAACGAAAATACGGTGATTGCCGGAGCGACCATCGCGTACGGACGGAGCTTTTGCCACATGCTCATGTTATACACCGCCGATACTCACAAGAGTTTTGCCTGGCGCAGGTTCCAACGCATGCTCCGCTTTGCTGTCCGGTACAGCGATATCACGAATCCGGTTGCCGTCCGAATCGAAATAGTAAAGATGGGCGTATGGAACGATCACCCGGATCCGATCCGACATTTCCAACGGTGCAAGGAAGGTTTTTATGAAGAAGACGCCGGAAGCCGAGCGGAGCTGGTAAATATTTTCCGCACCCAAGCTTTCGCGGGTAATGACTTCGCCTTCCAGCATCAAGCCTTCTCTAGGATTCAACGAGCCCATAAGCACATGCTCCGCCCGGAAACCGACATAACCGACGTTCCCCGCAGACGCTGCCTGGAAGCCTGGAAAGGCGCTGTACGGAAAGATGTTCATAGCCGGGGTGCCTATAAATTGGGCTGTAAACAGATTGTCCGGATCGTGATACAGCTTCATAGGGGAATCCGCTTGTTGGATGACTCCTTTATTCATAACCACAATTTCATCGCCCATGGACATGGCCTCCACCTGGTCATGGGTAACATAAACAAAGGTTGTACCGAGCTTCCGATGAAGCTGAATCAATTCCGTTCGCATCTGATTGCGCAGCTTGGCGTCCAAATTGGAGAGCGGCTCATCTAGAATGAACACCTTCGGCTTTTTGACCATCGCCCGGGCCAGCGCAACCCTCTGGCGTTGTCCTCCCGACAGGTGCTGCGGCTTCTTATCCAGATGGGGGGTCAGGCCGACGATTTCGCAAATGTCGCGGATCAGCGTCTCCCGTTCCGGCTTCGGAACCTTTCTGTTTTTGAGTCCGAACTCAATATTGCCGCGAACTGTCATGGTCGGATATAAGGCATAGTTCTGGAAAACCATCGCCACGTCCCGAAGGCCGGGCTGGGTATGGTTTACGCATTGATCCCCAATCCAGATTTCGCCGCTGCTCTCCCTCTCCAGCCCTGCAATCATGCGTAAGGTTGTCGATTTGCCGCAGCCCGACGGACCTACGAGCACCGTGAACGAGCCGTCTTTGATGGTCAGATTCAAATCGCTTATGATCGTGTCGTCTTTATAGGTTTTGGAAATATGCTTTAATACGATCTTCGCCATACGAGCCCCTCCTTCACCGGTTACCTGCTTAACAGCTTATTTGCTTTTTCCGCCGCCTCATTCATCGCATCTTGCGGCTTCACATTTTTCTCCAAAATCGCATTGGTCATGGCATCGATCATCGTCTTCGTAATTTCCGGGTACGCATTGGCGTTCGGGCGCAGGACGGCATACTTTAATTGATCCGATGCTACTTTATACTGCGGGAATTCCTTGTAGTAATTTTGCAATTCATCGCTTTGCAGAGCCGAAATACGGTTGGGCAGGTAGCCGACATACTTATGCTGGTAGATCGTATTTTCCTTGGATGTCATGAATTTGACGAATTCCCATGTCGCTTCCTTCTCCTGCTCGCTAAGCTTGGAAGTGATGGCCAGGTGACAGCCCCCTGTCGGAACACCGTAGGTTTTATTAGCCGGCATAAAGTCGGTCATCATTTCAAAATTGTTCCCTTTGGCCACTTCCAGACTTGCTGACACACCGGCCGTTGACCCGATCTTGAAGGCCGAAATTTGGTTCGACCAATCCTTCTCCGCATCCGCGCCGGCCGTCTTGCCTACGACAAATTTGATGATGCCTTCATCGGACATTTTTTTCCAGAACTGAACCGGTGCCACCCCTTCAGGCGTGTTAAACAGCGCTTTCTTCCCGTCCTCACTCAGTACTTTCCCGCCGCTTTGGGCGACCAGCGCCTCGTACTCCCACACACCGACCGCCATTGTCAAAGGCGTCTTGCCCTTCGATTTCAGTACTTGGCCGTACTGCTCTAATTCCGTCCAGGATTTCGGACCGGCAGGGTCGAGACCGGCTTCTTTTAACATCGTAATATTTTTGTAAAAGATCGGGGTGCTGCGCATAAAGGGGATCCCGTAAAGCTTGCCGTCCACATAAGCATTTCCCATGAGCCCGGGGTTGAAATCCTTCAAATCGATCTGTGCGTCATCTCTTTGGGCCAGAGGCGTCAGATCTACCAGCATGCCCGAACGGGAGAAGATGCCGGTGGAGGCAATTTCAAGATCAAATACGGCAGGCGCGTTCCCGGCAGCAAAGGCCGCCTGGACTTTCGCATGGAGATCGTCATACGTCCCCTGGTTCGCCTGCTGCACCTCGATCCGGTTCTGCGATTCGTTAAATTTTTTCACCAGGTTTTGTTTCGCTTCTTCAATTTTGCCGCCGTTGGCCGTCCAATATTTAATGACAATTTTGCCGCCGGCCGAAGCGGAGGCACTGTTCTGGCTGCCCGTGCCGCTCGTGGCGCTGGATCCGCAGGCAGTGAGCAAGAATACCGTGCCAAGCGCGAGAATGGAAGCCTTACGTTTGTTCAACATGATACATTCCTCCTGGTTTCGAATAAGGATCGCAAAAAAAGAAGCCTGAATCGACCGCCGACTTGACGTCAGCAGCTAATCAGGCTTCTCCCAAACTCCAACCAAATGCTATTTACTTGTCTAGGTACATCATAAAGGTGAAGTATTAAACCAGTGTTATCCGGTTATTAAGTTTATGCAAACAACCGCTTCTGCTCCTCAGCGGAAATCGATTCCCGCCACAATTGCGGGCTTGAAGAGGATACTGCAGTCGCCCCGTGCCGGAGGCACTCGATCGTGTGACCTCGTTCAAACAATAGGCCGCCGGTAATGATCGGCAAGCTGGTCAATTTCTTGATCTGCCCAATCATCTCCGGAATCCGCGCGGGCATGACCTCAATAATGTCAGGCTCGATTTGCGAGACGCTTTTGGCCAAGTTATCCAGCCCTTCCGTATCGACGAGAAAAAAACGCTGTATGGTGAACAGCCCCATTTTGATCGCCAGCTTGACCACATTCGTTTTCGTGGTAATGATCCCTGTCGGTTTGATCACCTTGGCCAAATAATCCAG
Source organism: Paenibacillus rigui (assembly GCF_002234615.1). GTDB lineage: Bacteria > Bacillota > Bacilli > Paenibacillales > NBRC-103111 > Paenibacillus_S > Paenibacillus_S rigui. The sequence continues at coordinate 51,185 of NZ_NMQW01000013.1, forward strand.
ACCGTAAGCATCGGTGCTTAACCCGCCAATTTTCTCCAAATGCAGAAACACGGGCACCTGATGACTTTTGAACAAATCGACATAGCCCTTGATGACCCCGATGTGTCCGGTTAGCAGAAATACGCCGCTTAATTGGTTTCGGAGTGACAATGCTACCTCCATTTGCTTCGGCTCCTTAATGGAGGCGACCATCCTGTGCGTATTCAGCCTGTCGAAAAACACCCTGTCCTGATCATTCCTTCCCCGTTTCATCCCGCACCTCCTGTAACGCCGGATTTGTGCCCATGGCCCAGCCTACCTTTGTTCGGCAGTCAGGCGCAAGCTGACCACACACTCCCGATCCGAGTCGATGCCCCGTGCATCCGGGTTCGGGCGGAAGTGGTTCATATGGGTATACAGCGTCTCTCGGGTTGCTGCAAAGATGTCATCGGTTAAATCTATGGCGTTAATTCGGATGTCGTCCGGTCCGATCTCTACGGTACGCAGCCCCTGCTCATCCAGGCAGGCCGACAATTGAACAAACGTCCAGTTGTGCTGCTTCACAATAGAGTCGATATGGGTATGCCCGTTAAAATAGAGGCCTACCCCTTCTTTTTGGCTCAAAATACGCCACATGTCCACATCGGGATGAATGGACCCTTTCTCCTTATCTGAACGGGCTGTCGTCATGTGTACAGGATGGTGGGCGAATACGAGCATAGGCTTGCTCCCGGATGCCTTCACAACAGCTTCAAACCATCGCAGCTGCTCCTCGTCCACCATACCGCCCCAATCCTCAAAATCCATCTCTTTGGCCGTGTCCAGAAAAACAAGCACCGCCTGCTCGGTTGTTACCGCATGGTAGCGGGCTTGCCCGGTTTGTTCGAGCACTTCCCTCCGGGTTTGGGCGTAGAGGTCATGGTTGCCCAGCGCATGATAAAATGGCTTCCCATGCCGCCGAAGCATCGCATAAACCTCCTGCATCTCTGAGGCATGTCCATAATTGGTCAAATCCCCCAGTGAAATATACGCATCCGCTTCCTGCTCCATAAATCGATCGATAAAGGTTTGATAGAAATCATTACGTGCCGAAAGCCAACCCGGAATCGTGTCATCAATCGCGTGATAATGTAAATCTCCCATTAATACAAGCTTCATAAGCTCTCACCCTTTCATGATCCATTAGACAGGCTACAATCACTTATGATGGTAAAGCACAAGTATTAATTGAAATGAAGAATTACATGTTATATTTGTAAAATTAGTATATTTTAGCTAACCCTTATTCAGCGTATTTATAAAAATTTCCAGTTCATTCGCTACCGCATACAGACTGGCCCGGTTCTCGAATTCATGACGCGTCTCCGGCAGCGGCAGCAGCTTGTGGTATTCCCGAATCGTCCGCAGATTATCGACCATTTGCTGCTTGGATTCCGTTCCGTCGCTGAGATGGCTGCTGAGCGCCTGCATAAAATCGCCGATCCGTATGCCCTGCTCCATCTTTACCGAGATTCTTGAAACATAAGGCAGCATGCGCTCCATAATGTCCAGCTGCTGCTGTTTGATCTCCAGCTTATGATAATAGGAGCTTCCTTTGCTCAGCCACTGATTTTCCATATCCATCATTACCAAAGGCTTGGCCTTCTTCAGCACCTCCGTCAGCAGCAGCAGCTCTTTGCCGTCCCATAGCGTGTAGCCTTCCCTCAAATAAGCGGCCATCTCATGCAAAATGGTGCAGAGCAGCCGGTTCGCCTCCTCCTGGTACCGGGTCAGCTCCTTATCGATGCTCGGCATGTACCAGTTGATCAGCAGGGCTACCCCCAGCCCGATGACAATGACCTGCAGCTCGTTCAGGAAAAAAGCAAGGTCCATCTTGCGGTGCATATACACATGCATGACAATGACCGAGCTGCTGGCAATCCCTTCATGAATGCGAAGCCGGACGCAAAGCGGGATGAACAGAAGCAGCAGCACAAGAAACGATAGCGGCGTATAGCCGATTAGGGAAAACAACACGCTGGAAACCCCAATGCTCAACAGGCAAGCGATGAACCGGCTTAGAACCGCATGGAAAGACTGTTTTCGCGACTTTTGGATGCAGAGCAGCGTAAGAATACCCGCCGCGGCGAAGTTGGTCAGCTGGAGTGTTTCTGCTAGGAAAATCGAGATGCAGACTCCGACGGCTGTCTTGATCGTACGAAAACCAATTTTCATGCGCTCACCTTCATGTTGTTAGTTTTGGGTCTATTCTATATTGCGGGCGGCTTATATGTAAAGTTAATTCACACAAATGTAGCATATCGCGCTTTTGCACAAGGGTAAACGGCTTCGCCATCCTTCAGATGGCATGCGTTTGTCAAGGTAGACGCAGGTTGTGAAACTTATACGTTCTGGCTACAAAAAAATACCGCGGCACCCGTTCCGGCGCTGCGGTTTACTTCTGTGCTAGCGATTTCATGACGAACATTTCAATGCCCTGCTCGAGCATGCCCATCAAATATTCGGCGGCCTGCTTGTCTGCCCTGTACAGCTCCATCAGCATCGCGCCGATTCGCTCTACGCGTGCTGCTGCCCACGGATCGACTCCGTCTTCCTCTTCGATCACCATGTGCAGCTCATTTTGCAATCTGCTCAGCACCTCGAGCTGGATCGTCTGCGTTTTGCCGGTTTCCAGATTGCTTAAGTAAACCGGAGATACGCCCAGCTCCTTCGCAAATTCATGAAGAGCAGCGCCTTTCTGCTGTCGAATCTGGCGCAGCTGCTCACCGAACGAACCCATATCTTAAAGCACCACCTGTGCGATAAACTCGGCTTGCGCCGGATATTTACCAGTATGGGCACGTTTTTATGGCGGTAAACTCTCCTGTATGCTTTGCGTGCCAGGCTAAGCCATATGAGAAGCTGCAAGCGGTGTCGTGAAGCCGCTACAGCTGCTTCAGCAGCGGGTATAACCGGACGTACTGCGCAAATTTACGCTCGTACGCCGTGCTGCGCTCCAGTTCGGGCAAGCAGCCCGATGTGCTGCTTCGGAGCAAATAACGCTGCTTGAAATCATCGTACGATTCAATCCAGCCCAAATGAATGAACGCGCATGCGGCAGCGCCCAGTGCGGGCAAATACTGCGCCGATTCGGGCACGCGCAGAGGGCATGCAAGCACATCGGAGATGATCTGGCGCCAGAGCCTGCTCTGGCTGCCCCCTCCGATCAAGGCCGCTTCCGTCAGCTGCCGACCGGGCAGCAGGTAGTCCTTGACGTGCCGCAGTGCGAAGGCGACGCCCTCAAGTACGGCAGCGGACAGCTCCGCCTTCGTCGTATCGGCGCGCATGCCGATGAAGGCGCCGGAGGCGTCGGGATCCTGAACCGGGCACCGCTCACCGTTCAGGTAAGGCAGGAACACGACCGGACTCCGTCCCCGGTCTGCGGAGGACGCCAGCCGCTCGAATGCGGCGTAGCGGTCCGCTTCCGTCCCGCCATCGGGGGCAAACGTCTGGACGGCCCATTGGTGAACGTTGCCGACGTTCAGCAGCGGGGCAATGGCAATATACAGCCCATCCGCCGGATGCGCGAGGTGAAAGACTCCCCCTTCCCGGTAAGTATAAGCCGGCGTGGAGACAGCGAGCCAGCCGGTCGTCCCCAGGTACGAGTACACGTCCGCCTCGTTCGTCACACCCGCGCCGAGTGTGGTGGCTCCCGCATCGCCGACTCCGGCCACCACAGGTGTCCCCTCACTCCAGCCGGTCAGTCGGGCGGCCTCCGCGGTTACGGTCCCTGCCCGCTCATGCGATGCTACGATCTCGGGCAGCATCCGCTCGGCCAGCCCTGACGGGCGCATCCACTCGCTCGCCCAGACACGCTTGCTCGCGTGAAGCACGCCGCTTGTGGAAGCGGTCGTCGGGTCGGTCACCGCCCGGCCCGTCAGCCGGTGAACGATAAAATCCTTCGAGCCGAACAGCACCTTCGCGGTCTGCTCATACACCTGCGGCTCGTGCTCTTTGAGCCAAAGCAGCTTGGCCAGCGGAAACGTCCCGTCAAAATGATTGCCCGTCACTTCCCGGATCCTTTCAAGGCCTACCGTCTCCGTAATGCGCTCCGCCTCCGCTCCGGCCCGGGCATCCGAGTACAAAATAGCGGGACGCAGCGCTTCCCCTTGCTCATCGATGGCAATGAGATCCTGCATTTGACCGCTCATGGAGATGCAAGCGATTTGGCTGCCGCTGATGCCTTCCCGTCTCCAATGTGCGGCAATTTGCAGAACAGCCTCCCACCAATCGGACGGATTTTGTTCCATAAATCCATTGTCCTGCTGCGTTCTCAGGGCAATGGTCACCTCATGATGAATATTCGCCTCGCGGTCGACCAGCACGCCCTTGGCCGCTGTCGTCCCGATGTCAATGGATGCCACATAAGCCACTGTGCAGCACCCTCCTTTCTGCAGAGATAGTCAAAGGTTCAACGGGCTCCCTTGCCCATACGTTGAATAATGACCGCTGCGATTACGATAACTCCGGTAATGACATCCTGTAAAAACGAGGGCACCTCCAATATGGTCAGCCCGTTGGCAAGGATACCGATAATAGCCGCACCGACAAAGGTCCCCCAAATGTTCGGAATGCCTTCCTTGAATGCGGTCATGCCGAGAAACGCGGCCGCATACGCCGGTAAAAACAACCCGTTCCCACCGGTAGGATGGGCCGACCCGAGACGGGAAGACATCAGAATGCCGGTTAAAGCCGCCAGCAGTGCCGCGATAGCGAAGGCCGCATTTTTATTGACAGAGACTTGAACCCCGGCTACCCGGGAAGCCTGTTCGTTGCCGCCGATCGCGTACAGCCTTCTGCCGAACGCCGTATTCGTCATCACATACCAGAACAGCAGCGTGACGAGCAGCATAATGACGGAAAGCAGCGGAATGCCCGCCCATTCCGTCTGGCCCAAATAACGAAACGAGTCGGGAATGTTCTCAAATACAGTAGCCCCTCCGGTCATCCAGAAGGTGATACCTCCGAGAACGGTCCCCATCGCCATCGTTGTAATAAAGGAAAGCACCCGGAACCGGGTAACGATCCAGCCGTTCACGAAGCCGATCACGGCGGACAGCAGCAGCGGCGCTGCAAGCACCAATGCATAGGGATAGCCCGCAACCGCCATTTTGGCAGCCATCACCCCGCCGAGACTTGCCAAGGCCCCGATGGACAGATCGAATTCGCCGACCGACATGACGATGGTGGCGCCGATTGCAATCATGACCAAAAAAGAAATTTGTCTTGTAATATTAATGAAATTATCCAACGACGCGAACGAATCAGGACTCATCACGCAAAAACCGATGACGATCATCACCGCGGCAATCAGCGTTCCATTCGTCCTAAGTATAGTCAGTGCACTTGTGTTCATTTGAAATCCGCTTCCCCCTAGTTCCCGCTAAACTCCTGATTCATAGCATAAGCCCAGTACCTGTTCCGCTGTGACCCCCGTGTTTGGGAGCTCGGCTGCCGTCCGGCCTTCACGCATCACGACAATGCGGTCGGCAATATCCAGCACTTCCTGCAAATCCGAGGAGACGAATACCACACCGCAGCCCTGTGCGGCTTGATGCCGCAGCAATCGGTGGATCTCCTCCCTCGTCATGACATCGACCGCTTGCGTAGGCTCGTCGCATAGCAGCACGCTCGGAGCAGAGAGAAGCGCCTTGGCAAATACGACCTTCTGCTGATTGCCTCCGCTCAGCTGCAGCACCGGCTGCTCACTTCCCGTTGCCTTCACCTGCAAACGTTCCATGCGATCGGTTACTTCGGATTTCTCCGCCTGATGCCGGATGTGCCATCCGTTAGCAAACCGGGACAGCACGGGCAGCGTCATATTTTCCCGAATCGTCATGCTTCCGATGAGGCCGTGGGCCCGGCGATCCTCCGGGATGAGGACGACGCCGTTTTGTATCGAAAGAGCGGGCTTGGGCAGCCGGATCCGACGGTCCTCGATCGTCACGTTCCCCTGAGTGCACTCGCGCGTACCGTAGATCGCCTCAAGCAGCTCTGTGCGGCCCGCTCCAGCCAGCCCGAACACCCCGACAATCTCGCCGCTGTGTACGGTAAGGTCGGCATGCTTGACGATGCCGTCCGTCGTCCTTATCGCTTCCGCACGGAGAAGCATCTTGCGGCTGGCAGGGTCCGCTCCTGCAGAACGTTCCGCATGGACTCCGGCTTGGCGCTCCTTGTGATCGCTCATCATCCGTATTAACGCTTCCCGGCTTGTATCGCTCGTCATGACCGTTCCGACCTTCATCCCATTGCGGAATACGGTAATTCGATCGCTTAATTGAAAAATCTCTTCCATGCGATGCGAAACATAGAGCACAGACCGGCCCTCGCTGCGCAGCTTCCCGATCCAGGAGAACAGCAGCGCCGTTTCCCTATCCGTGAGCGATGCGGTAGGCTCGTCCAGAATGAGCAGCTTGCAATTGTGCATCATCGCCCGCATCATTTCCAGCATCGTCCGCTCCGGAGGCGTCATCGCCGATGCGGTCTTGCGAAGATCCAGATCCATGCCAAGCTCCTGCTTCAGCTGCTCCCCCCGGCGCACCATCTCGCTCCACTTCACGCGCAAGCCCCGCAAAATGGAAGGATAGGCTTCTCCCAGAAACAGGTTTTCGTATCCGCTGAACGATGGAATCAGCTGACGGTCCTGATGTACCACATTGATGCCCGCCTGCTTGGAATCCTTGGGAGATGCAAAGGCGGCTTCCTTGCCTTCCCACACCATCCGTCCCCCGGTTGCACCGTAGACGCCTGTGATGATTTTGATCAGGGTGGATTTGCCTGCACCGTTCTCCCCAACCAACGCATGCACCTCACCAGGCTGAATCTCCATATGTATGCCTGCAAGCGCATCCTGCGTCCCGAACCGCTTCGTCATGCCCTGTATGCTCAGAAGCGTCATGCTGTGCTTCCTCCTCCTGCTGCGGCAGAAAAAAGGCATGGGAGCTCCCATAGCCTTCATTCTGTCCCATTTTTTCTTGTTACTTTCCTGCGTTTTCTTTGGTGATCAGCGAGGCCGGAGCGTACATTTCCGTCTTTTCCACTTGTTGCCCGCTGAACACTCTCTCCATCTGCTTCGTTACGATTTCGGCCATACCGCCGAAGTTTTGCTTCACTGTCGCAACGAGTGGCGAGCCTTTCTTGATCATCTCCACAGCCTGGCTGTTTCCGTCGATTCCCGTGACGATAATATTTTTGCGACCGGCCGCTTCAATAGCCTGTGCCGCTCCAATCGCGGGCTCATCCCAGCCGGCCCAAACTGCTGTAATGGCATTGTCGTCTTTGTTCGCAAGCAGGATGCTTTCCGTTTGTTTACGTGCGCTTTCGATAGGTCCCGGAACTTGAACCTGCTGCTCGGTAATCACCTTCACGCCGGTATTCTGCTTAAGCAGCGTGTCCAAAGTTTCCGTACGCTTCAGCACCCCCGGATGCGCGCGGTACGTCAGTACAACGATGTTTCCTTTGCTGCCGATCGTTTTGAGCAAATAGTCGGAAATCATTTTGGACATTTCTGCATTGTCGCTTGTTGCGTTCATGGCCATACCGTCAATATAGCCCGAGTCACAGCCGAAAACCGGAATATTTTTGGATTTGGCCTTCGCAATTTGCGTTTTGACCTGATTCGGATCCGTACTTACGATGACGATCGCATCGGTCTTAGAAGCAATAACGTCCTCCATCCGGCTGGCCAGCTGGCCCACATCGCCCTTCGTATCTACTACATTCGCCTTCCAGCCGCGGTCAGCCGCCATTTTTTTTAGGGACTCCACCATTTCATTGGTTGTAACCGACGAGAGAAAAGGCGTCAGAATCGAGATCGACTTCTCTTTCTTCCCTGCATCCGCCGCGCCTCCCGGTGCCTGGCTTTTGCCGCAGCCAATGACCCCGAACAGCAGAACAAGCGCTGTCATAAATACAAACACTTTCTTCAATTTCTTTTCCTCCCTTTTTATGGAAAGCCTAATATATAGCAACCGGATATTTCCTGCAAAACCGGGTATGCCCGCCAATGGATACGACATTTTTTATATGTAAAAATTTATATGATTATAAAGGGTAACAACAAAAGTTGCAATAGGGTAACGCGTTTATGCAGTAAATAACGATCGCAAACGTCAATAAAGCAGGTATAACATCTGTATTTGTCGAAAAAGATGATAAAATCTACTCTCTCTACTATAATGAACGGATCGTAAGAAATAAAGGAGGAATTTGGCATGAACGGCGAATGGAAGGAATTGGAGGGAAGGCTCCCCGCATGGCTGGAGGAAAGCAGAAAACGAACCGCTTCCGGTAAGGTAGCCTCCTATATCCCCGAGCTGGCGAACGCGCCTGGTGAGGCGCTTGGAATTACCCTGTGCGATGGACACAACGGCGTGCTGACTGTGGGGGATTGCGGACTGCACTTCACATTGCAAAGTATATCCAAAGTATTTACCCTGCTGCTCGCGTTAATGGACCATGGGGAGGAGGGTGTCTTTGCCAAAGTCGGAATGGAGCCGACGGGGGACAATTTTAATTCCATGCTGAAGCTGGAGCTGGTCGAGCCCGGTATTCCGTTCAACCCTCTCATCAATGCGGGGGCTATTGCCGTCTCTTCCTTAATCAAAGGAGCGACGCCGGCGGAGAAAACGGAACGTATCGCCGCCTTTTTCCGCGAGCTGGCCGGAGACTCCTCTCTTCAGGTGAATGAGGCCGTCTATCAGTCCGAAACCAAAACAGCGCACCGCAACCGCTCCCTCGCCTATTTTCTTAAGGCCAACGGCGTTCTGGAGCACGATGATATCGAGGAGGTTCTTGAGGTGTACTTCAAGCATTGCTCCATCGAGGTCAGCTGTATGCACTTGGCCCGCATGGCTCTGGTGCTGGCTTATGACGGCAAAGATCCGCAGAGCGGACGCCAGCTCGTCCCGCGCCGTTACGTGCAAATCGCCAAAACGTTCATGATCACCTGCGGCATGTATAACGAATCCGGTGCCTTTGCCATCCGGGTGGGCCTGCCTGCCAAGAGCGGTGTTTCCGGAGGCATCCTTGCACTTGTTCCGGGAAAATACGGCATCGGCGTCGTTGGACCCGCGCTTAACCCCAAAGGCAACAGCACCGCAGGCGTGCATTTATTAGAAACCATCTCCACGGCATTCGATTGGAGCATGTTCTAGAGAACGCATGAGACCATATAAAACGGCCCGTCTCCATGAAGGAAGACAGGCCGTTGTTGCTTCAAGGTCCCTAATAAGCCAAGCTTATGAAGCCAGCTTCTTATAAATCGCTCCGATCCGGTCCAGCTCGGTTTCGGCTTTGCCGAAAAAGCCGGCAATATACGACCCCACAGGAGCGGTAAATGTTGCGGTGCTGGAGGTTTGTGTCCCCCCGGATAAGATGTTACCTTTATTCGTCTTGAACTGGAGGTAGAAAATGCGGTCATCGCCGTTCTTCGCTCCCTTATGCGCAGTAACCTGACTGATGTATTCATCGCCTGCCAGCTGCAGTGCGCTGTAGCCGTTCGTGCTTACCCCGCCCACCGTTAGGACGGTGCCGTCCCCGAACGTTAAGCGGAACCCGTCGACGCGGCTTCCCGAGCTAAGTTCTACCTTCGTTATCTTCGACTGCAACGGCAGATGGGCAAGCTGGTTGAACGCAAGGCCGCCGGAGCCGCCGAACGGACTGCTGACGGACACGCTGGAAGAAACGGTGTATTGGAATTTCGCAGACACCGGATAATGGTCGGAGAGCTGGTTGCCACTGCTATCCGTGAATTTGGTATCCTCCAGCTTGTAAGCGGTCGCTTGCAGCTGCACGATTTCATTGCTCCGGTACAAAATTTTATCCACGACCTCAAAATTCGGTCCATTCCGATTGCTCGTATCCATCAGCGCGTCCCCATCCGCAGGGATACTCCCGCCCCGAACGAGCTCCACCCACGCATCCTTCAAATTGTCCTCGGCCAGCAGCTCTTCCATCACGTCTCCGCTGCGGGTATACCGGCAGTTCGTATCGCCCATCACGATGACCGCGTTGCCGTCGGAATACGTTTGGATATAGCTTTTGAGCTGGCGGATATTGTCGCGCCGGGCTTCCATCGAGCCGCTATCCGTATCGGCATCGGCATGCAGGTTGTATACGTCGACATTCACCCCCGGCTCCAGCTGGAACCGGCCGACATCGAACCCTTTTGGAGTCAGCTGGTCGCTGCCGCTGTCGAAGACGCCGTACGATTTGTTCCATTTGATCCGGATAAAATCGGTGAACGGGAATCGGGACATCCGATTCAGGCCGCTTCCAACTCCCGCTACGCCGCTCGTTGTCGTCAAGTATGGCAGCGTGACATACTTAATGATGTCGCTGTGATAATTGAAATCCTCCTGTACGTTGACGATATCATAGTCGTTCAGCAGCGGACTTATTTTTTGCGAGTTCGTGGCCGGATCCCCGCTGGACAGAAGCTCAGGCAGTCCCGCTACGTTAATGGTGAGTACGGAGAAGCTTTTGGGCGTAGTTGTCTCCGCAATGGAAACGCTTCCAAATAGAGATCCGATAGAAAGAAGCAAGGCGAGAGAACAGCTTAGTTTTTTAAAACGATTCATGAACTCATTCTCCTTTTTCGTCGGTTTCGTTATTCCTTACCGCAAAAACCGGTCCTGCTTTGTCTTACCCTCCCGTTGGTGTGCCGCATTTAGCCGGCATTCCGTCTGCCTGCTCCTGCTGCCATCCTTTCTCTGTCCCCATCTTTAGGCTTAGAGCCCCCGTACCACCTCCTTCAAGCCTGCGACACGACCGCATAAAAAAGAGGAGCCTATAGGGTTAAGTTATAAGCTCCTCTGCTGCTATTCTGGTTGTCTTCCCAAGGGCCGCGGCCTCCGTTTATTCCAATTCAACTTATTATTTCATTTGCTCCTTCTGCTGCTTCACGATATCCCAGACATCCTTGGCCAGGAAGGCTCTGTCTTTGTTCTCGGTGTACCATTTGTTCATGAAATCCTCAAGCTGCTTACCGCCGGCTTTATCCCAAGAGGCTTGAGCGTCCTTGATTGCTTGCTCCGGACTGTATTTCGCACCGCTAATGATGGCTTTGACGTAAATATCGGTAATTTCCTTCAATACGCTGGTATGAATCACATTCAGGTCATTCGAGAACGTAGGCATATGCTCGCCCACCGTAATGCCCGGATATTGACGGTTCGGATCCAGGTAAGACTTTTGTGCTTCCTTGTACATGTCCAAGCCTGCCTTTTGATCGGCTACCTCAGGGTTAAACTGATTGACGACAAAGCTGCATTTGTCCGTTGCACGAGTAAGGAACATGACATAGTCCCCTGCATAGTTGACTTCGTTCTTGGATTTGGCAGGGTCGATAATTTGCGGACAGCCGTTCGGCCCTTTTTTCCAATGCACGCCTTCCTCGCCCAGCACGATTTTGTTCCCGTTTTCCGGCTTCATCAAGAAGTCGATGTATTTTACCGCCGCTTCCGGATCCTTTGCCTTCGCATTCAGCACCGTACTCATCTGGATCGGATTGTCGATAGCTCCGGTAAATTCGCCGAACTGGGATTTCGGATAAGGCAGGACGGCAATTTCGGCTCCAGGGACATTTTTCTTCAACGTACCGAGGTCGGCCGTGGAAAATTCGAACCAGCTCACGCTGGAGTTAATATAAATCCCGATTTTGCCGTTCAGGAAATCCTGCTTCGCCTTCATGCCATCTTTATCATTGATGTAGTCCTTGTCGATGATGCCGTCATCGTACAGCTTTTTCTTGAACGTCAGCGCTGCCAGATCATTGTCCCACAGCAAGCCTACCTTGCCGTCCTTAATGCCCCAGGAAAGCTGGCTTTTGGACATCGAGCCGCCGAACATTTCGTTCAACGCCGTCTCCGAATATGTGCTGATATTCAAGCCGTACGTGTCCTTCTTGCCGTTGCCGTCCGGATCCTGGTCTGCAAAAGCCTTAGCGACCTTCATCAGCTCCTCCGCTGTTTTGGGCACCTCCAGGTTCAGCTTCTTCAGCCAATCGGTCCGGATAAAAAAGGCATGAAGCGGAACGGCCTCCTTCATTTTGCCGATTTCATACAGCTTGCCGTCGGACTTCGTTCCCGCTTTTTTCAGCTGCGGAAACTGGGTGAGCAGCTTTTGGTATTCCGGCATAAATTTCAGGTAATCGTCCAGAGGCAGCAGCTGCTTCTGCTCATAAATGCCGTTGCGGAACGGTGTATTGTATTCGTTAATAATATCCGGTGCGGAGCCGGAGGCGAACAGCACGTTCATTTTCTTGGTCGAATCGCTGCGGAGAATCGGAACGAATTTGACGTTAGACGGACCGTTCTGGTTGATCCATTTGGTCCAGCGGTTTTCTTCATATGAGCCCTCGGATGCCGGAACAGCTCCACGGTCATACATCGAAACGGTAATGTCTCCGCGCTTTGCGGGCTTTTCCTCTGCCGGTTTCGTCTCTCCTTCCGCCGGCTGCTGCTTGCTTGTGTCTGAGCATCCTGCGAGAACCGCCCCCATGGCTACTGCAGCCGTGAACGTAATTCCCATCCATTTGGTCGATTTTTTCATTTCCTTGTCCCACCCTTTTTATCGTAATAAGATGCTTACAATGAAACCGAAATTGAATCGATGCTTGCGCCACATGCCCTCTGACTTCTGCCTTTAACCTTTGACGGAACCGAGCATGACGCCTTTGACAAAATATTTTTGAAGGAACGGATACACAAGAAGCATAGGTACGACCATCACCACAACGCCAACGGCCTTGATCATTTCATTCATGACCAGCTGCTGCTCCATCGGATCGGTGGTTGCTGTGGAGACGACATCGCTTTTTTGCAGTACAGCCTGCACGATGACCGTCAAATTTTGCAGATCGGTTTTGTTGATGTACATCAGCACGCTCATGAAGGCATTCCAGTAATGTACGCCGTAAAATAGCGCCAGTGTCGCCAGCATCGGCAGCGACAGCGGAAGGATGATGCGCCATAGCAGCATCGTATCGCCGCAGCCGTCGATCCGTGCGGCTTCCTCCACCTCGTGGGGGATATTCTCAAAATAGCTGCGCATAAGCAGCATATTGTAAGTGCTGATAAAGCCTGTAAGCCATATCGACCAGTAGGAATCGATTAAGGATAAGCTTTTGACCACGAGATAGGTAGGAATGACCCCTCCCGAAAACAGCATGGTGAACACCATCGCAAGGACGAGATAGCGTTTTCCCGCCAGATAGGATCGGGACAGCGGATAAGCCGCTAAAATCGTTCCCAGCATACTTATCGCAACCCCGGCGACGGTGATAAGCAGGCTGTTCTTCAACGCCTTCAGTGCCGGTGTCGCCACAAAAAAGAATTTGTACGCCGATACTTGCAGCCCGATCGGCCACAACGAGACGTGCCCGGACTCTACCGCCCCCCGTTCGCTTAACGAGACCGCAGCGATATGCACGAACGGCAGCAGACAGGTTAAGGCGAACCCGGCCAGGATGATATAGTTGATGAGATAAAAAATCTTTTCTCCTGTTGTCGGTTTCAAGGTTAATCACCCCTGTTGTGGCTTTCATGGAGGGGAGGTTGGCTTGCCATGTCGTGGCTTGACTTGGCTTGCCTTGGTGAAATGGTGGCTGCGCAGGCTGGAATCATTCTTCCGATCGCTGTTGTTAGGAGATTTCTTGAATAATACCGCAGCAGCGGTAGAAATCTCCTAAAGCATATGCTTTCGAAGTCGCTTTCTTTCAGAAAGCGCTCAGGCGAGCGCTAACGCTTCTACAGAACGATTCCGCCCGCTCCGCCTCTATTTCACCGGGACTTCCTCTCCATGAAAGCCCGTTTTTTAAGAGTAGTTCATGTTTTGTTGTTATACAAAACATAGCTCCTTATGGCTTGCTTTCCGCAGTGTATTCTCTGCGGAAAGCCAAGTCATGCAAAAAGTGTTGTCTTGGTTGTTATCTTGATTGTTATCTTGGTTGTTATCTTGGTTGTTATCTTGGTTGTTATCTTGGTTGATTTCAGACTGTTTATTAGTTTGTATCTTTCTTACTGTAGATTTGCTTCAGGTTTGCTTCAGGTTTGCTGTAGATTTGTTGTAGGTTTAGCTCTGCAGGTTTGTTGCAGGTATTCGCTTTTGAACGGTTGTTTTGCCTGCAAGCCGGCAAAACATGCCCTCTACCCTCCCCCACGGAGAGGGGGGACAAAAAGACCGGCGACCGGCGGAGGGGAAGGTGTGTACTGCAGGAGCGAAGCGTTCGCCTTTGTCCTTGGGAAATTTCCGCCGACAGCGGACTCTAATCCCAATTTCCCAAGGACAACAGCGACCGGAGGTACACACCTTCCCTGCAGCATGCTCCTATTTGCGCTACACACCTTCCCCGCAGCCACGCTCCATTTTTTGTGCTACACATCTTCCCCGCAACCACTCCAACCAAGCTCCCTTTTTGTCCCCCCTCTACCACAACGCCTGATCAAACTTACGAGCAATCCAGTTCGCCACCAGCACCAGGGTGAAGCTGACGACCGACTCGAACAAGCCCATCGCCGTCGTCAGGCTGAACTGCGCCTGCTGAAGGCCAATCTTGTAAATATACGTGCTGATAACCTCCGACACATCGGCAACCGCCGAGTTTTGCAGGTTGTATACTTGATCGAAGCCAACCTCCATCACCCGTCCCATGGCAAGAATCAACAGCAGCACAATGGTGTGGCGGATGCCCGGCAGCGTAATATGCCAGATCTGCTTCCACTTGGAGGCGCCATCCATCCCCGCCGATTCATATAAGGCCGGATCGATCGTCGTCAGCGCCGCCAAATAGATGATGGTGCTGAACCCCATTTCCTTCCACACACCGGAGCCTACGAAGATGGTGATCCAGGAGAAGGACTCATACAGAAACGTTTTCGGTTCAATCGAAAGCAGCTTGAGCAGCTTGTTGACCGAGCCGTAATCCGTTGCGAACAACGTAAGCACAATGCCCGATACGATAACCCAGGAGAAAAAATGCGGCAAATAAATAATCGTTTGCACCCATTTTTTAAACCACGCCTTGCGGACCTCGTTCAGCAATATCGCAAGAATGATCGGTACCGGGAAGCCAACCGCCAAATTCAGAAAGCTAAGCCAGAACGTATTCCACAGGATTTGCACAGTGTTGGCCGAAGAGAACAGCAGCCGGAAATGCTTGAGCCCTACCCAGGGGCTGTGCAGGATCCCGTCTGCAAAATTGTAGCTTTTAAAAGCGATAATAAGTCCGCCCATAGGGATGTACTTGAAGATCAAATAAAAGGCAAACACAGGAAGAAGCATAAGATACAAGGGGACATTCTGCTTCAGTTTCCTTTTGCGCCGCAGCTGCAGCTGCGTAGACCGGGGCGTGTGCTGTTCTGAAGGGACACCCGCGACAGGAGCTTCTTCCAATCGGCTCATGACGGCTCACTCCTTGTTCCTCGGTATAGGTTCATTATAATCTGCGCCTCCGATGCAACCCTTAAATATAGTTGGATGAATCTATAAAATCGTTTGACGGCTGTAAACGTTTCGTAAAGGGCAAAGACATGCCGTACCCCAGTCCACCTCTCAGCCTCTCACTAGATGGAACTGATCACTCTTACGCCTGGGAAGCACCAGCCCAGCCCCCTGCCTTACAGCCTTACAGCCGAACCCGAACGGGCCGATGTATTGGAGGCCTCGATTAGTCTCGTCAAATCGCTTGCCAGCCGAATGTTCTCCACTGCTGTCGTACCGCTACGGACATGATCTACCCATTGCTCGAACGCCGATGGGAGCGGTGCGGGCATTTCCGTTACGTCATGCCAGCGGTTGGCCGCCTCCCCCTCTAGCTTGGCGCTGCGCAGCTGCAGCCTATCGTCGTGCTTGGAATACGTCACGCTGCCGGCGGTCCCGTGAATTTCAATAAAAAAGTGGGACGTGCCGGTGGCAAAGCCCGCCTCGACGACAGCCAGTGCGCCGTTCGTCCAGCGCAGCACCGCCACCGCGTTATCCTCCACCTCCCGGCCGGTTACGTAGCCGTAGCTTGCGCTGACGCTGTCCGGCAGTTCCCCCATAAACAGCCGGGCCAGCACCATCGGATGACAGCCCAGGTCGGTCATCGCCCCGCCGCCGGTCGGCTCCAGCTCAAAGAAATGAGCGGGCAGCCAGCCATTCGGCTCCTTTTCTGTCGGAAGCGCCCCGTTATGGGATAACCGGGTCCGGATCAGCGTCACATCGCCAAGCAGGCCGTCTCGAAGCATTTGCTGAATCACCTGGGTAAAAGGCATATTCAAACGGGGCAGCGAAACGGTCAGCTTCACCCCTGCCTTCTCAACGGCAACCAAAATTTCATCGCATGCCTCCGATGTCAGGGCAATCACCTTTTCGGTAAAAATATGCTTGCCCGCCCGGGCCGCAGCCAGGATAACCTCCGGATGGAGCGAGGTCGGCGCATCCACGATGACGCCTTCCAGCTCAGGCACCGCCAGCAGCTCGTGCAGCTGCTCATAGAACGGAACCCCCAGCGCCTCGGCTTGCTGCCGGCCCCGCTCCGCCACTTCATCCCACACCGCCGTAATGACCGTCTCAGGGTGGTCCGACGCCTGACGTGCATAATCTTTGGCATGCACATGCCAAAAGCTTAATAAGGCTACTTTCATCATGATGTGTCGGCTCCTTTACAATGAATCGAAGTAAACCGCCTTGCCCGTACGGTTCGATTCGTAGATCGCTTCCAAAATTTCAGACACCACGCAAGCTTGCTCCGGTGTAACAATCGGCTCCCTGTCGTTCAGAATCGCATCGATCCACAGGCGAATCTCCTTATCCTGCATGCTTTCTTTTTTACCTTCATAGAAATCGGCACCCTTCGCTTCGAACTGCAGCTGGTTAACGTACAGACGCCCGTGATTTTCACCGTTAATCCTTAGCCCGTCCTGCATGTCGGCTCCGCCCTCGGTGCCGCACAGTGTGCATCTCGCTTCCTTCACATCCAGCGTGTTCAACGCCCAGCTCGATTCCAGCAGGATCGTGGCGCCATTTTTCATCACAATCATCCCGAAGGCCGAATCCTCGACCTTGAATTTCTCAGGATCCCACGGTCCCCATGCGTTCGCCGCCTTTTCCTTGCGCGACAGTTTATGGTAAGCGGTGCCAAGAACGACTTTGGGTTCATAATTGTTCATGAGCCACAGGGTCAGATCCAGCGCATGCGTTCCGATATCAATTAACGGACCGCCGCCCTGCTTCTCTTCGTCCAGAAATACCCCCCAGGTCGGTACGCCGCGTCGGCGAATGGCATGCGCTTTGGCAAAATAAATGTCTCCAAGGTCGCCATCCTCGCAAATTTGCTTTAAATACTGGCTGTCGGCGCGAAACCGGTTGTTGTAGCCGATCGTCAGCTTTTTCCCGCTCCGTTTGGCAACCTCCACCATCCGGCGCGCATCGGCGGCTCTGATGGCCATCGGCTTTTCGCACATGACGTGCTTTCCTGCCTCCAGAGCGGCAATCGATATTTCGGCATGCGAATCATTGGGTGTACAGACGTGCACCACATCAATCGCCGGATCGCCAAGCAGCTCCTGATAGCTCTCGTATACGACGGCCTCCGCCGTTCCGTACTGCTGAGCCACCGCCCGGGCGCGGCCTGATTCGATATCATAAAAAGCGACAATTTCAACCTGCTCCAGCTTGCTCAGGCTTGGCAAATGCTTGCCGGTAGCAATCCCTCCACAGCCAATAATCGCTACCTTCAGTTTGTTGGACATATTGATAACCCCCTATAATGATGTGCTCTATACCTTCATTATAAGAATTCAAAAAAAAGAACCCTTAAAAATTTATAGAGAAATCTATAAATTCATTGGGTCTCTTTTACAGATCCTTTGCAGCAGGTTTGACAGGGTCCAATCTTCAAGTGGAGAGAGGCGATACAGCTTCCTCCACAGGTATTTTCCGGTATTCCTTCGGCGACATGCGGAATTGCTGCTTGAATACGTTCGTAAAATAATTCGGCTCGTCAAAGCCGACCGCACAGGCAATTTCAAAAATGCGCATATCGGTATTGCGCAGCAGCAGAGCGGCTTTATCCATGCGCAGCCGGGTGACGTAGCTCGTAAAGCTGTCTCCGGTCGTTTTCTTGAACAAGACGCTAAAATAACTGGGATTCATATGAACATAATCCGCCAGGTCGGTAAGACGGCATTCCTCGTGGTAATGCTCCTCCACGTACTGCATAGCCCGCTCAATGACATTGTCCTGCTTGGAAGAGGCCTGCCATTGCATAAACAGCCTCATAAAGGACAGCACCTGCTCCTTGACCCAGACAAGGACCTCCTCCGCCTTCCAATGCGGCTGAGGCATACGGTCGGAGACGCCGGAGTCTGCGGAGGGGAACCGATCCGTCTGAAACTGCTTCTGTATCGTAGCCTGCAGCGCCAAGGTTAACGATAACGCCTGAAGCTTCAGCTCAGCCTCCGGTATGCCGGAAAGCTCCGCAATCCGCTGGTGCAGCAGCTGCTCCAGCACCTCGGCCTGCCCTGTCAAAATCGCCGACATCAGCTGCGCCTCGAGCTCTTTAGCCCTGCTCTGATTCAGAACCACAACGGAGCCCGGCTGCGGCCCTTCATGATGACCGGGCAACAACTGCTTTCTGCGTTGGATAAAGCGGTCCGCCGCCTTGCTGAGTACTTGACGGACATCCTCTTCCTTGCAGGGCTTAACGAGCAGGTCCAGTACGCCATGCCGGACGGCGGCCTGGGCATATTCAAAATTTTTATACGCCGTAATGATGACCACCAGCAGCTCCGGATATTTTTGCCTTAGATGACCGACGAATTCAAGCCCATCCATCACCGGCATCCGGATATCCGTCAGCACCAGATCAGGCCTGACTTGATCGAGCATCGTTAGCGCATCGTGCCCGTTGGCCGCCTCTCCTGCAACGTTCCAGCCGAGCCTGCCCCCCTCCATCATCTTCATCAAGCCACGGCGAAAATTCGGTTGGTCCTCTACGATCAAAACATTTCCGTTCAGCATGCTTTCGATGCCTCCGTTTCGATGGTCTGGTTTTGGGGAGCCGGCAGAATGAGCCGCATCGTCGTTCCATGCTCCAATCTGCTGGTAATGTCCAACCGGTACGGCGGTCCGTACAGCAGCTCGATCCGCCTAACAACACTGCGGACGCCGAGGCTTTCGCGCCCGTCCGGCCGGTGAGCCAGCGCAGCGCCGTCTGCGCCAAGCAGTTGGGCAATGACGGCATCCGTCATACCGCAGCCGTTGTCCGTCACATCGATCTCGAGACAGCCGTTCTGATGACTGGCCCGAATGATCAGCACCTTGTGCGACAGCTTGTTGCGGAATGCATGCATAAACACGTTTTCAACGAGCGGCTGCAGCAGAGAACGCAGCATTTCCCAATGCAATACTTGCTCCTCCGCGTGAATGACGGTTTGGAGATTGGCTTCGAACAGCTCGGTCTGAATTTTGACATAGTTGCGGATCTGCTGAATCTCTTCCCCCACCGTCGTCATCGTTCTGACCGGCATGATCGAATATTTCAGCATCTCCGAGGCGGCGGCGATCAAAGAGGCCGTCTCATGCTCATCCTTCAAGTACAGCTTCCAGTAAATTTCATTGAACAAATTATGAAGGAAATGAGGGTTCAGCTGCGCCTGCAGCGCTCTCAGCTCCGCCTCCCGTTCGCTCAGCTGCGTCAAGTAGACCTCTTTGATCAGGCGCCCCACCTGCTCGGTCATGGCGTTGAAGCTGTCCCCGATATAGGCCAGCTCATCCTTCGTTCGAACCTCGATTCGGGTTTCGAAAGCGCCCGATCGAACCTTGCGCAAGCCTTGCAGCAGCTCCTTGAGCGGACGCAGCAGCTTGCCGGTGGACAGCCCGATGAGCAGGCTCGCAACCACTACGCTTGCCAAGCCGGAGTACAGGATGCGCTTCGTTAAATCCTGGTTTTTTTTCCGGACCTCTGTAAGCGAGGTGCCGCTGACAAGCTTGAAGGAGATCGACTTGGCGTCGCTTCGGACGAACAAATGATTGTCGATCACCTGCGTCTGCCCCAGCTCCGCCATCCGCTGAAGCTCCGCATGGGAATAGGTCTCGCTGTTCGTGTACAGCAGCTCCTGCTGTTGATTGAACAAGTACACTTGGCCGTTCCCGTCCTTCGTCAGCTCCTTTAGCGAGCTGGAGAAGAACGACTCGTCCATGGCCATCACCATCATCCCGTACGTATTGAGAAAATTATTTTTCATCCAGCGGGCAACAACGATCGTGCTGCGGTACCCGCTCGGCTCAACGGAGCTTGGCAGCGGCATGCTCATCCATATCAGATCGCCGTAGCTTTCGCTAATTTTGGAGCGAATGACTCGAAAAACGTATTCATCGAGCTTATTGATCGACGAAGTCGTGTAGCTGAAATACGAAGGATTTCCGTTCAAGTCGTATAAGTACATCCCGGTAAAATAGGGTGCGTCGGATTTGAGCTGGAATACCTGCTCTTCAATCTGTTTTTTATCATAATACAAATTATACGGGTCATTGGCGCCGGGGGCTTGCTCATTCTCATTAATACGGATAATCATCCGTTCAATCTGGGGATTGAAGACAACCGTTTGCGAGATTCTGCTGACCTCCTGTACTTTCATTTCCAGCTTGGCCAGCGCTTCTTCGTTCGTCTTGGAAAACTGCTTGCTGATTTCCTCCTCAAACAGCTTCAGGTTGTACTGATATGTGAAATATCCCGTTGCGCCGAAGGCTAGCAGAATAATAAGGGACACGTTTATCATCAGCTTGACCTGAAAGCTGCTGTTGATGCCAACGACGATCCGAAGCCACAAGCGCATGCCCTGTCCCCCTATCTTTAGAAAATCCAATGTCCCCGAGTCTTGCCTGTCCCCCGCTGTACTCCATTATATGCAGTTCATTGTTATCCCCATGTTAACGTGAAGTAAACCGGGTGTGAAACCTTATCGTACCTGAAGTACTGAAAGGCCTTTTACGCCCCAGCCCCCTGCTTGAGCTTCGCGAGCTCAACGCCGGCCAGCATCATAATGCCGATACCATGATTGTCGTTCAGCACGGTGAGCAGGTCATATTTGTAGTAATCTGCGGAAAATGCATACCTGGAGCCGCTGCATACGCCGTACACGTTGCCGTGCCTGTCGATCGCTTTGCTTGTCAGCCCCTGCCAGGCTTTGCTTGCGGCTTCCGCGTAACGCTCCGGCCGATCCAGCCACCCAAAGCGGACGCCCCGGGCAAAAGCATACGCGAACATCGCCGTGCAGGACGCTTCCTCATACGCATCGGGATGGTTCAGCACCTGATGCCACAGACCGGATCCGCTTTGCAAAGCGGCAATGCCTTCGCAAAACTCGTTGAAAAAGGCGAGCAGCTCCGCCCGGTCCGGATGGTCCTGCGGCAGCGCTTCCAGCAGCTCCGACAAAGAAAACAGGCTCCAGCCGTTGCCGCGTCCCCAAGGGATCAGCGTCGCCCGGCCGTATTTGAAGTCGAACACATGGGACATGATCTTTTGCTCCGGCATGAACAAATAGCTCCTAAACCTCAAAAATTGTCGTGCCGCATCGTCCAGAAAACCCGTATCGCCGGTGATGGCGGCATAGCGAATCATGAAAGGCGTGCTCATATACAGATCGTCCGCCCACATCGTATCCGCCGAATATTCTCCTTCGCAGGTGCGGTAAAAAGCCCCGTCCTCCCGGCGTTCCAGCCGGTTGGCGATGAAATCGGCAATCACCCGCGCCACGGCGAGAAAGCTCTCGTCCTTGGACGTTCGGTACGCTTCCAGCATGGCTGACCCGAAGGAGCCGCAGTTGTCGAGCATTTTCATAAGAACAAGCTGCTGGTTGATGGCAGGGAAGCCGTACGTCCGCCGATCCCACAAGGAATATTCATACCATTCGGTACAAATCCGGATGTGATTCAACGCATAGTCGATGATATCGTTCCGTTCGAGCAGGCGCCCCGCTTGCAGCAGGCCGTACATCGTAACCCCAAGAGGATAATCCCAGCGGGCGTAGTTGGTCGCTCCGCCTACGGTCCATTTATTGCTGAGCATCGCATTCTCGTAATACGGCCGGATCCACGTGTCCGGCGCATCGAGCCGCCAATACACTTGCCGCTCTTCCCCAGGTACACCGGAATCCCACAGCCGGTGCAATGACTGCACCTGTGCAGGCTCGAGCTGAATGGGTGCGGCGAACGGCCCCAAATAAAACCATGGCCCCGCATCGCGCGCCCCTTGTACCTCGGCAGGCGGTTGAAGCTGATAAGCGCCGCCATCCGTTCCGCTAACCGACAGCCGGAACCCCCAGCTCCCTTCACCGTACTCGGAACGGACGAGGAGGTCGTGCTTGCTTCCTACAAGGTGCGGCAGCTCCCGGGTGAACTCGCCTGCGGCCGCTGTATGCAGCACCTGCTGCCCGTTCAGCCATACCGTCGTCGGACCCGCCGCATAGCCATGGATGACGGCAGCGCCGCCCAAGCCGGCACCTGCCCCCGTCAGCAGCTTCGTCCATGCGTAAGCCGCTTGACCGGGCTTCGCCCCGTACAACCGCTCGAAGGGCAGTTTGCCCTCCTCCGCGCCGTTCCAGTGCAGCTGAGGCAGCCAAGTCAGGCCGCTTGCCTGCTCGCCGCCCTGAAAATCCGGCACGCTGCCTTCCGTGTACAACGGTTCGTCCGTCGCGGAAGCGGATACAATCCAGCCCGCTTGACCAGAGCGCTCGGAGAACGGCGCCAGTACTTGAAGAATCCGTACCTTCGCCTCCTCCGCCCCGATGCGGCAGCCGAAGCCGACCGCCGTCTTTTGCATCTGAAGCAGCAGGGTATTCCAGCCTTGGCGAAAAACAATGCCGACACGGGCTCGGCCGTCAGGCTTGATTTCATCAATAACGTTGGAGCGGTAATGCAGCTTGCCGTTGAAGTACAGCTTTACCGGACTGAGGCACTCGATCCCGAGATCCAGAGAGCGCTCGTTATCGCTCCATACCAAGCCGCAGGCATATGCGAACTGGCCGTTCCGCGCTTCGGGAAGATAGCTGTTCATATCGATGGCATACAAGCCTTCCTCCGTTTGCAAAACACCCGTTGTTTGAAAAGCGCGCAATGTATAAGGAATTTCCGGATTCGCACCAATGTAACGGTTAGCCAATACCTGTACTATACTGAAATCATTGTCCCCTACTCCATAGCGGATGCTGTCCCGTTCTTCGATGTATTGGGTCATGCCGATGGATTCCACCCTTCTTTATCTGAATTCATGTGTCTAGGATAGACGCAGCGTAAACGTATGCTCGAATGGAGTAATCAAATTGACGAGCAGCGAGCTTGCGCCTGACGGATGCTGGATATCCCGCACGCCGGTCAGCGTGTGCTCGTGGGCGCCTGCTTCAAGCTCGATCCGGTCTTCGCCGACCTGGTACCGCACGCAGCCCTGTTTCCAAAATTGAGCATGTGGAGCCGCCTGCTGCAAAACCGATTCTTTGTCTCCAGCTTCGACGACGAACTGTCCTTCCTCCCCGAAAATAAACGCAATCTGCGTAAAAACATCCTCAGGCGAATCGGAGCTCACGCGCACTTGCCAGGTCAAGTGATCGACCCCTTGGACATCCACCTGCACCCGGTGCGTCTGCGAGTGGGTCATCGGGCGATGCTGGTGGGGCAGCAAATACCACGGACTCATCTCCGAACGGGACGATTCCGGAAGCAGCTCGGCGGGAATCGTCCCGTTATAGCCTTTATCCACCTCAGCGTACAACCTGTAGCTGCTCGTTCCCTGCTCCGTTCGGATGAGCCGCTGCATCGGCACAATGCCTGGAGAAAAGGAGGAGGACAGCTGAACGCCCAACAGCCTTGCCTTCCCGTGCCGAAGCGAGAAGAAGGACGACGTCTCGCTCATCATCGTGATACTGGTCTCCCCGTCTCTGTAACGAACAACCGGCGCACCGAACTCCGTATGCATTCTGCTGTGCTGAATGCGGAATTGGTGACCTGCCTGCTGCGCTTGAGCGAGCAGCTGCTCGGCAGGGTAAGTCGCATTCAGTATAAATTCGTACTGCTCAGGCAGCGGCGCCCGCTCAATCTCATCTTGACGCAGCTCCGGGAACAGCCGGTAAGCCACGGCTTCATTGTTGTAAACGCCCCCGGGCTGCTCCAGCGTTCTGGCTGCATAGTCCGCCATGGAAGCAAACTGCGGGTCGTTGTCATGTGAAGCCATCAGCCGGTAAATCAAGAAATAATTCGACAGATGGTGGATCTTCCCGAAATCTTGGCGTCCCGAGTAGTCCGTTACTATCTCACCGCTCGGATGGA
Source organism: Paenibacillus rigui (assembly GCF_002234615.1). Lineage (GTDB taxonomy): Bacteria > Bacillota > Bacilli > Paenibacillales > NBRC-103111 > Paenibacillus_S > Paenibacillus_S rigui. The sequence continues at coordinate 75,506 of NZ_NMQW01000013.1, forward strand.
CCAAATACAGCATCATGCGCAGGTTGCTGCGTACCGGCTCCAACAGCTCGGGCCGCTTCAGCAGCCTTGCGGTATGGTACAGCATAATGTCGCTGACCGCGTTGTAAATCCCGTTGCTCCGTTCGGTCCACTCGCCGTCTTCCGTAATGTCCATGCCTTCGGCGAGCCATGCCTCCGACCGGTCTAGCAGCGCAGCGTTCGGAAACAGCTCATGAAGCGAAGCAAGCGCAGCCGTCATCACCCAACGGTGGTTCGGCGTATGGCAGCCGCCCGTCAGCATCGCGGGAACCGTCCGCTCCAGAAACAGCCGGACCTTCGCCGCCGTCGGCTGCAAGGGCTCCCATGCCTCCGCTTCCGCCGCAAGCAGCCGGTAAAATTGCGCCATCCCGGCAACAATAAAGCCGGTATCCGGCGGGGAATGATAGTTCGTCCAGCCGGGGGAGATCGTCCCGTCGGCATGCTGCTGCTTCAGCATGTAGGCCGATGCCCGGTCCAGGCTCTCCAGCAATCCGGCGTCGCGGTAATATCGCGAATCCGGATTAACGAGCGAAGCGGCCCACACCGCCATGACACTTGGTGTCGCATTGTGATTCGGCAGCGGGATGCCGCAGGCCGGATCGATAACGCCGCCGTCATATTTGCTCCCGGCATCGTTCAGCTGTCTGGGGAGCGTTTCTTCCGTCCATCTGTCATTCAGTTGAACGATTGTGGCATACATGCTGTCCGTGTTGACATTCGAGCTCCTGTTCACCGCCATCACCCTTTCAACGCAGCTATTTTGCTTAGCAGAATGGCATGGCTCTCCTCAATCTCCTCAGGCTGGCATAATGCTTTCAGCTCGTACACCTTGATCGGGGCCTTCTCGATAATTTCGACGAAATGATCGAAGTAATTCATATCCTTGCTGTGTACGTAAGGGCACCAGTGGTCGCTCAGCTCGATCGTCTCGTGGATATGCACCCCAATGACATAATCCTTCATGGCTTTCGCTTCATTCTCGTTATCGTATAGACCCATGCGCTCCATCATCATGCCGTGGCCGATGTCATACCATAAGTAAACGGGTGCCCCCTTCATCCGGTCGATCACCGTCTTCGCTTCCTGCAGCGTAGGCATCTGATAGCAGCGGGAACGAGTTTCGATGCCGATGGCGACATCGTAGCCCTTTTGCGCGATGCGGTCGCATACTTCCTCCAGGCTGTGCTGGATTTTACGCAAATACGTGTCGCTCAGCTCCGTCCGCCGCTCCAGCATTTCATTCCACAGCTTACGGTACGCCTCGGAGCGCCCTCCGCCTTCGCCTTCGCGCCACAGCTTTTTGAGCTCGGAATCGATATTGTAGTCGAACGGCACCTCGCCCGGGTGGACGACAACGGCTTTGCCGCCGTACCGGTGCGCATATTCCGCCGATTGGACGAGAAGGTCGATCGCCCGTTTTCGTTTCACCTCGTCATCGAAGCCGAGCAGCACAGAATCCGTACCGTAATCCGGGTCCGGGTCATGCGGGAACGTATTATGCACACTGGAAATCCCGATCTCGCCGCGTTCAATCATCGGTTCGATGGACTCCATCATTTCTCGGGTCACATTGTAATTCAATTCAACTCTTTGAAAGCCAAGAGACTTGATTTCCTCAATCATGCCTCGTCCATCCCCCGGATGCTTTTTAATGTTCCAGCAGGTGGAAAAAGAATAGTCCCCTTTGTTCGTCATCATGTCATGTCTCTCCCTTTCGCCAAGAAAATCATTCGTAGACTGCTTCATCCTCATGACAGCAAAGAAATCGTTTACACACTTTAGGTTAAGCGCTTTATCTAGCGGACCTTCCCCTTCTTTTGGAGCAAACTCGATCTGTACACACGACCTGGATTTTGAACTCGTGCTGTCGATGAAGCGCCATTCTACTAACAGCTTACTGCAAAATAATTATTTTTGCACTACCCATTTCAAAAATTTTATGCGGGTCCTCGAAGAAAAAAAGCCTTCCCCGCGAAGGGGGCCACTGAAAAAATCACTGCTGCATGTACAGATCGTTCTTCCGATCGCTGTTGTCCCTGGATTTTCTTGAATTTCACCCCGCTTTTAGCAGGTAAAATCCAGGGACAAAGGCGAACGCGTCCGCTTCTGCAGAACGATTCTGTCCACTTCGCTACTTTTTCAGTGGCCTCCCGCGAAGGAAAGGCTTTGCCGCCCTATGGCGCTAACGCTTGCCGGGGTCATAGGGCTCGCCCAGTGCAGACGGCGCATTCGATCTTCCGACGGCCCCTGCCAGCACCAGAATCGTCAGCACATACGGGAGCATGTACAAGAACTCGACCGGAATGCTTTTGGCAAAATCAAACAGCTGCACGAAATTGCGTACCGCCTGGGTAAAGCCGAAAAATATCGCTGCACCCAAAGCGCCCACGGGATGCCATTTGCCGAAAATCATCGCGGCCAACGCAATAAATCCTTGCCCCGATATCGTATTATGCGAGAAGTTGCTTGTCGTCGTCAGCGTAATCGTCGCTCCGCCAAGCCCCGCCAACGCGCCGCTGATCAACACGCCGATATACCGGATCCGCTTGACTTTAATCCCCACCGTGTCCGCCGCTCCCGGATGCTCTCCAACGGAACGGAGCCGGAGACCGAACGGGGTTTTGAACAGCACGTAGTACGTAACTGCCACCAGGATCAGAGCCAGGTAAGTGGTGGGGTATGCATTGAACAGCGCATCCCCTAAGAACGGAATCGACGAGAGTCCGGGGATGGCGACCTTTGAGAATACCTCATTGATCGTCTCCGTTTGTCCGGAGCCGCTGTAAATGATTTTGACCAAGTACACCGTCAGTCCCGCGGCCAAAAAATTTATGACGACCCCGCTCACGACCTGATCCGCCTTAAAGGTGACAGAAGCGAGCGCATGCACCAGAGCAAAGAGCACGCCAAGCACCATGGCCGCAGCAAGACCTATCCACGGAGAGACCGCTCCCATGCCGGACTCTTCCATCGAGTGGGTGACTACGGCTGCAGCGAAGGCGCCGGAGACCATCAAGCCTTCCAGTCCGAGGTTAATGACGCCCGAGCGCTCCGAGAATATGCCCCCCATGGCCGCAAAAATAAGCGCGGTGGAAAAAACGAGCGTCGTATTCACGAGCTCACCCAATATTTTGAGCACTTCCATCTACGCCACCTCCTCTTTTTTGCGTCTGGCCAGAAAAGGCTTCAAAACCCAGCGCACAATGCCATGGGAAGCGACGAAGAAAATAACCGAGGCAATGACAACACGAATGATCTCCGGAGGCACATCCGCGCCGAAGCTCATCCCCGCCGAACCGTAGGTCAGCATGCCGAACAGCACCGCTGCCAGCACAACCCCCACTGGATGATTCCCGCCGAGCAGCGCAACCGCCACACCGTCGAAGCCGTAGCCCGGAGATGCCGCCGCGATCACCTGATAGTGGAACACGCCGAGCGTCTCCACGACCCCCGCCAAGCCCGCAAATACGCCGCCGATGACCATCGCCTTCACGATATTGCGCTTCACGTTCATCCCCGCATATTGAGCCGCATTCGGATTGTAACCGACCGACCGCAGCTCATAGCCCTGCTTCATTTTCCAAAGCACGATATAAAATACGACTGCGCCCAGCAGCGCAATGAGCGTACCCCAATGCATCCGCGCATTTCCGAATAGCTCCGACAACCATCCTACCGACAAGGAGGCGGAGTCATGGATCATATACGAACGCTGCTGCCCCGGCTGCAGCAGGAAGGTGTTCACCATATAATTGGACAAAAATAACGCAATCCAGTTCAGCATGATTGTCGTGATCACTTCGTTCACACCGCGCTTGGCCTTCAAGTAGCCGGCAATCCCGCCCCACAATCCGCCGAGAACGGCTCCGACGATCACAGCAAGAGGGGCATGGATAAACCAGGGCAAATCCAGCTTAATCCCGATGAAGGCGGCACCTGTCGCCCCGATCATAAACTGCCCCTCTGCACCAATGTTGAAGAGTCCGGTGCGAAATGCAAAGGCGACGGAAAGCCCTGTGAAAATGAGCGGGGTGATCTCCCGGATCGTTTCTCCCATGTTGTACGGGCTGCCGAACACTTTACTGACTAGCGATATGTAAGCCGTAATCGGATTGTACCCGCCAAGCAGCATCACAACCGCTCCAAGGAGCAGACCGAGCACGATCGCCACCAAGGGAACCAGTGCAGAATCCTTCACGAATATTTTGTTCACTTTATCCATTCCGCTCACATCCCCTCCGTTTCATGGGCGTGTCCCTTGCTGCCCGCCATCATGAGTCCAAGCTCCTGATCATCCGTCTCTTCCGGGAGCACCTCCCCGACAATTTGCCCTTCGTAAATGACGGCAATCCGGTCGGAAACGTTCATGATTTCATCCAGCTCGAAGGAGATGAGCAGCACGGCTTTGCCTTTGTCACGCTGTTCAATCAGCTTTCGATGGACGAACTCTATGGCGCCTACATCCAGTCCGCGGGTTGGCTGCGCTGCAATAAGCAAATCCGGATTGTTATGTATTTCCCTGGCAATGATCGCTTTTTGCTGGTTTCCCCCGGACAGCGAACGGGCTTTGCTGTAAATGCTCGGTGTGCGGACGTCGAACTCCTTAATGAGCTTCTCAGCATGCTGATCCATAGCGCCAATATTCAAGAATCCGTTCTGATTGAATTCCGGATAAAAATACGATTTCAGCACCATATTCTCGCTCATCGTAAAATCGAGAACCAAGCCGTGCTTATGCCGGTCCTCCGGAATATGGGCAAGACCGGCCTCCGATATCGCCCTCGGGCTTTCATTGGCCAAATTCTTGCCGTTGAACAATATGTGTCCGCTCTCGATCTTCTCAAGGCCCGTCAATGCTTCAATCAGCTCACTTTGACCATTACCGTCAACACCTGCGATACCCAGAATTTCACCTGCACGAACCTGAAAGCTGATATGGTTCAGGACTTGCACTCCTTGCTTCCCGGTCAAAGTGACCTCTTTCACCTCAAGCACCGGCTCTCCGGGAGCCGCCTTCTTCTTGTCTACCTTGAATGAGACGTCGCGTCCGACCATTTTCTCCGCCAATACTTTGGGGTTCGTTTCAGCGACCTTGACCGAATCGATCACTTTGCCGCGTCGGATAATGGTCACCGTATCGGCAATGCTCATAATTTCTTTGAGCTTATGAGTAATTAAAATAATAGACTTGCCTTGTCGGACCAGGCTTTTCATGATGTCCATGAGCTCTTGAATTTCTTGCGGTGTCAGAACCGCCGTTGGCTCGTCGAAGATAAGAATATCGGCGCCGCGGTACAAGGTCTTCAATATTTCGACCCGCTGCTGCATCCCTACGGAAATATCTTGTACTTTGGCGTTCGGATCGACCTTGAGACCATACTGCTCTGAAAGCGACCGAACCTTGTGCAAAGCCGTTTTGTAATCTATTTGCAGCCCTTTGGCAGGCTCGATGCCCAGAATGATATTTTCGACTACCGTAAATGGCTGCACCAGCTTGAAATGCTGATGAACCATCCCGATGCCGAGGTCAATCGCCTTGTTCGGGTTATCGATCGCAACCTTCTGCCCGTTCACCCGGATTTCCCCCTCGTCAGGCTGGTACAAGCCGAATAAAATATTCATCAAGGTCGATTTTCCGGCGCCGTTCTCACCAAGCAGCGCATGGATTTCACCCTGCTTCAGCTCGAGGCTGATCGCATCGTTAGCCACAATGCCCGGGAATCGTTTCGTAATGCGGTCCAGTTCAACAACTGTCGGCTTAGAGCTCATGGGAACCTCCCCTTACAAATGACATGCACAATTACTAACGATGATCGGATTCACCGTCCTTATGAGACGGGAAGCGTTTTATCCGCAAATGAAAGAACAAGGCCAGCATCGAGACACTAGCCTTGTTTGTCAACCTGCTATGAGTATGCGGACCGGCTTATTTGTCCGGAACCTTGATTTCGCCGCTGATGATTTTGGCTTTATATTCGTCGACCTTCTTCAAAATGTCGGCGGAAACGTTCTTCTTCGAGGTTTCCGGCAAGCCGACCGCATCTTCCTTCAGGCCAAGGGTTACGTTCTTGCCCCCCTGGAATTTACCTTCGATAACATCGTTCGAAACCCGAATGACCGCTTGGTCAACACGCTTCATCATCGAGGTCAATGTCACATCGTCGCCGAACTCGAGCGATTGGTCTTTATCCACGCCGATAACCCATACTTTCTTACCCGCTTTCAGGCGGTCCTTCGCTTCGTTAAACACGCCGTTGCCCGTAGCCCCGGCCGATGGGAAAATAATATCTGCGCCATCGTTAAAGATGGTGGCTGCAGCTGCTTTGCCCAGATCCGGTTTATCGAAAGCCCCAGTGTAGTTCACGGTTACTTTGGCATTCGGGTTCACCGCGGCAACACCCGCTTTGAAACCGGCCTCGAACCGTTTAATGACCGGAATTTCCAGCCCCCCAACGAAACCGATTTTGTTGGTTTTGGTCGTCAGACCGGCAACAACGCCTACCAGAAAGGAGCCTTCATTCTCGGCAAAGGTGACGGATTCTACATTCGGTGCCTCAACGACATTATCGATCAGCGCCAGCTGGGCCTTCGGATTTTGACTCGCAACGGTTTTGACGGCATCTCCCATGAGGAAGCCGATGCCCCAGGTCAGGTTATAGTTGTCTTTCACGAATTGGTTCAAATTCGGGATGAAGTCCGCATCCCCTTTACTTTGTAAGTATTTGACCTTCGCACCGGTTGTCTTATTAATCTCTTGAAGACCTTCCCATGCGCTCTGGTTAAACGATTTATCGTTAACACCACCGATATCGGTAACCATTCCGATATTGAATTTCTCGCCTTTCTTGGAAGCGCCTGTCTCCGCTCCTGCCCCTGTTCCCGATGCAGGCGGGTTTGCGCTTGGCTGAGGCTTGCTGCCACAGCCGGTCAATGCGATAGAAGCCGCCAGGACTACACTTGCCGAAACATGAAACCATTTTTTCATAATCAACATCCCCTTCTTCCATATTGTCCTTCCATCAAACACCATTATCTTATGATGTCAACATAGCAGGTAAAATTATGTATGCATAATCTAAATTAGTTTAGCACCACCATTTCTTTTACGCCTATTGATGTTATGTTATATAACTTCAATGTGACATTCATTTATTATACTGACATTCTGTTTGACTGTCCACCATGAATTGAACAAGGGTTAACTCCATTCATTGCAATCAAATTAGTACGAATTTATAACCTACCCCATGGACATTAATAATGTGCTGGGGGTTGGATGGATCAAGCTCAATTTTCTTTCTTAAATTACTTATATGAACAATAATCGTGCGCGTATCATTAAAACTTTCCTGCCCCCAAATTTCTCGAAACAGCTCCTCGTGACTGAATATTTGGCCCGGGCGGCTGACGAGAAACTTTAATAAATCAAACTCTTTCTTCGAGAGAATGACCTCGTTCTGATTCAGCTTTACCGTCCTGCTTAACAAATCAATCTGAAGCGCTCCGAAACGCAGTCTGGACGGCTGCTCCCCTGCTGTTCCCGACAAATAAGGACGCCGCAAATTCGCCTTTACCCGGGCCACCAGCTCGCTAGGACTAAAGGGCTTGGTCATATAATCATCGCCGCCGAGTCCCAATCCGGTGACTTTATCCTGCTCCTCTTTTTTACAGCTTAAAAATAAAATCGGGGCGGCTGTCAGCTGCCGAATTTCCTTGCATACCTCAAAACCATCCTTCCCCGGAAGCACAACATCCAATATGATCAAATCGGGCTGAACCTCGAGTACCTTTGCCGCCGCCAGATCTCCTCTGTCCGCTACCGCGACCTCAAATGAATGCTTGGACAGATACATCAGGATGACGTCTCTAATTTCGGGATCATCCTCAATTACCAAAATCGTTTGCTTTGTCATGAATCATCACACCACCAGAACGTTTAATCTTACATCATGAATTCGTATTCATCATTTGCTTATCTTCACAATAGGAGATTTCGATTTCTTTGTCCATATCGAAATTCGTGTTTTTTCGACTATTCTCCGCAATAAAAACGTCTTGTTCTGCGAAGCTTACAATCCCGGCTGAAATGGTTGTTTGTAACAGTTGAAAAAGCCACCGCTGCCGCTTCAGGGCCGGCTCGGTGGCTTTCTGCTTTTCGTTATGTATAACATTATGTATAAGCAACAGGTTAGATCCGAACCAGCAGGCTTTGCAGCTCCAGCGCATCCATCGGCTTGCTGAATAAATACCCCTGCGCCTCCGTGCATTTCTGGTTGCGCAAGTAGGTCAGCTGATCCTCGTTCTCAACGCCTTCGGCAATGACGCTCACCTTCAGATTACGCGCCATGGATATGATTGTCGCAATAATCTCGGCATCGTCCGTATCATTCATAACCTCAGCTACAAAAGATCTGTCGATTTTCAACGCGTCAATCGGGAACTTTTTCAGATAGCTCAAGGAAGAATAACCCGTTCCGAAATCATCGATTGAAATTTTGATCCCCAGGTTTTTGAGATCGTGCAGCTTGGCGATAACATAGCTTTCATTGAACATCGCTACGCTTTCCGTAATTTCCAAATCCAGATAGGAAGGCGGAAGATCCGTGTCTTTCAACACCTGCTTGACGACCTCTACCAGATTGTTTTGTTGAAATTGCCGTGCCGACAGGTTGACGGCCATCCGCATGGGCGGAAGCCCTGCATCCAGCCAGGCTTTATTTTGAACGCATGCCCGCCGCAGCACCCATTCCCCGATCGGAATAATCATCCCGTTCTCCTCGGCAAGAGGAACGAAATCGGCAGGGGATACAACCCCAAGCTCGGGGTGGTGCCAACGAAGCAGCGCCTCCATCCCTGTAATTTCTCCCGTACTCAAATCGATTTGAGGCTGGTAATGCACGGTAAGCTCGTCCCGATCCAATGCCTTGCGCAGCCCCTTTTCCAGGCGGGCCCGTTTGGCCATCTGCTCATTCATATCCTTCGTATAAAAGCGGAAATGGTTGCGTCCAAGCTCCTTGGCCTGGTACATCGCCGTATCCGCATGCTTCACTAACGTCTCCTCGTCCAGCGCATCGTTCGGAAACAAACTGATGCCAATGCTTGGCGTCACGTAGAACTCATTTCCCTCCAGCACAAACGGCTTGGACAGCTCATCAAGCAGCAGCTGCGCCACTCTAGCCGCTTCGTCCCCATCTGCATTGTCAAGCAATAGAGCGAACTCGTCGCCTTCGATTCTTGATACGGTGTCTCCGAAGCGTGTATGCTGCTGCAGCCGTTTGGAAACAGCCCTCAGCAGATCGTCACCCGTCGAGTGGCCGAACATGTCGTTGACAATTTTGAACCGGTCCAAATCCAGGAATAAAATAGCTGCAGGTTGATTCGACGGCTTCGCCCGCTGCAAGGCATCCCTGCACTGCTCTTTGAATAGGATCCGGTTGGGCAAGCCTGTCAAGAAATCGTGATTCGCGTAATAATCGATTTGCTTGTTCTTATGATTAATTTCTTCGTCGTATTGATTCAACAGGGAACGAACGGGACGAAGCAAATATTCCACAAACCAATAACCTAGCAGCAGCGTAGGAATTAGGAGCAGCAGGGTCCATCCATACGGGACCCCTGCCCCGGAAGAAGTCGGCGTAAAGGAGTACAGCAGCACGTTATTTAAAGACAAAAGCAGGGCTACGACGAAGGTAAACATAGCAATTATTTTAGTTCTTAATGTCATGGCGTTGATGCCTTTTGTCGGGTAGAACTGCCTGCGGTGTAGAGAGGCATCGTCAACCTCCTTTATATGTAGGTAAGAAATGTGTGCGCTCTGTCGCAGGGAAGCTGCGTGCACGGACTGCATGTTCGACATATTTCCTGACAAACCGCGTCCTTTCGATCTTGGAATTATTCGCCATCCTTATCCTAAATCCTGCTTTGCTTGAAACTTCTTTTTAGCGCTTCACGGCACGAAAGGATTTTAGCCGCCGACCTTTCTTTCCCAGACGGTATACGCCTGCCGGTGCCGTTCCGCCCTTCTGAGCTTAACACAAAAAAAACGGTACGGGTCTTACTCCCGCACCGCTTGCGCTTCAAGGAGATTACCGGCTTTCAAAAGAAAGGGCTGTGTCCATGTACCCGTCCTGCCGGTCTACAAGGATAAGATCGCTTTTCCCGTTTCCGTCCAGGTCTGCAACCAACGGCTTGGAGCCTTTTTTACCCCAAGGGCCGAATGTGGATAGCATGCGGTACTGATGATTTTCTTCCCCCAAAAAGACCGTTCCGGTGCCCGTCTCCGTATTCCAACGGAGCGCGTCTTCCCTGCCGTCTCCATTGAAATCCGCTAATCGAAGCTCACCGTCCTGTGAAGGCAAATTCAGCTCCACCTTCACAGTCCTCCACTGCAGGCTCGCTTTATCTACGCTGAGCTCCAGCCCGCTTACGGCATCGGGTCTCGTGAAGAACAGCCCCGTACTGCCATCCTCATGAGTGCGCTGATGCAGATCGGATTTCCATTCGTTTTTGAATTTATAAGGCTTCATCGGTTTAATCCCGCTCTTGCTGATATACAACCCGAACAGCTGCAGACGGTCCGCGGACAATCCGGCCACAAGCACATCGCCTCCAGGTTGAGGGATCACCTGCAGATTCGACCAGCTGCGTGCTTCGATCTTCCAGCTGCTTTGCAATGTGAATCTGTGCCCGTCGGAGACGAACTTCTCGAGCCTTCCCGTCGGATGAGCGAGCCACATCGTTCCCTTGACCGCCCCGCTCTGTCCCAGCGCTGCCGCCGCACCGCTAGTATAAGAAGCCTGAGCCCACACAGCGGGCGCACCCTGAGGCTCATTACGCAAGCCGGTGAACGAGCCTGCGGAGACGGATATCAAGCCTGCCTTCAGGTCCCATGTCACCATATCTGTCTGACCGTCTCCGGTGACATCCCCGAGCAGCAATTTCTCCTGATGCCCCGAGGTGTTCAGCTTGATGCTATGAGCCGGGGTGAACGGAACATAGTCTTGAATGGAGTAAAAGACATACCTTTTTTGCTCCAAGCCGTTAATCAGCTTTTGCAGCATGCTTTTCGCCTGGGAAGGATAATGATATTCGGGCAGGCCGTCCCGGTATACTGCGTTTCCCTGATCATCGGTTACAGGCAGCAAATATTTAAACTCTAAAAAAGGATGATAATAAAAGGACGGGATATTCTCCGATTTGCCGACCCGGTCAACAATCACTTTCTCATCTTTGTTATAAGGAATGTAATCAAAAGGTGTCGGTACGTAGGCCGCACCCAAGCTCGGCTCTCCGTAGCCCGTATTACGGTCGCTTCGGAATTGTGCTACAGGGGTATTCCGATTGGTCTGTATGTCCGCCTGATAATTTAATCCGAAAAACGAGCGGAAGATCGCATCCTGCTCCGGTGTGGAACGGTAATGTGGAGATTCCCAAAACTGCGGTTTCAGTCCGGCCTTCTTGAAAATCTCCAATCCCTGTTGGACCCGGGGTTCCGCGAATGCCGCCGAAACCGTCCGGTTATCCCCGGGCTCATCAAATTCATTGCCGATCCCCGATTCCTGATGCCCGTTATCCAAGCGCACATTGCCTACCTGATGTGTGTAGCCGTGCATGCCCAGCACCGCGCCATCCTGGACGGCCTGCTTCAGCACCTTCTGATATGCGGCCACATATGGATTGTCCGTCTGATCCAACGACACATCGTACCGTGAGCCGTCTGCAGGATAATCGATCCACCTGGGGATGACCGCCAAATGATACTTTACATGCCGTTCCCGCAAATATTCCAGTACCGCCCTCAGCTTCCCGAGCTGCTCGATGGAGCCGTACTGGCCGCCGGGACCGATATCTTCAAGCCGCATTAACACGAACCTCGGAGAACTGCCTTCCCCCTCTACCGTAATAATGCGATAGGCTGTAAATGTTAAACAAATCATGAGCCCGATAATCGTATATCGGAACCATTTTTTTCGAATCATGCTGATCATCGTATCCGTCATGCTCCCTCCATGCTGCTGCCGAAAGCTCTGTAAAGCGCTTACAAAGCACTCTTCTATGTTGATTGTAGCAGATTTTTTTACCCTCGAATACGATCTAATCAAAATTTTCAAATAAGAACAAAGTCCTATCAGGGATCGATTCCCTTCTATTCATTATATTGGGAAATAATACAAAAGAAGCTCTGGACTGCCACACAGAAGGTGGAATCCAGAGCTGCATTCGCCTAAGCGGTGATTGCCTATACGGAAATTGGGCAGTTGGCCCGGAGCAGAAGCCTGCCTTTCCTCCACCGGTCCGGGCAGCGGACTTTTCAGGCAAAACGATAAGAGCCATCTGCCGATGGCCCCTCAAGGAGCTGCATATGTGCCGTTTCACCCTGTATCATCTGGTTGGCATGAGGAACCTTTCCTTACCTTCCGATAACTATCTGTTCAGCAAACTGCCTACATACCTCAACAGTTCATTCGCAGAGGAAGGAGTATAGCCGTGCTCCTCGACGAGACGTTTAATGACCTCGTTAATCCGTTTGAGCTGCATTTCATCCGGTGTTTTGGTGGAGGTCGTAATTTTGACGATATCTTTTAGATCGGCGAACAGCTTCTTCTCGATCGCCTCACGGAGCCGTTCATGGCTGCTGTAATTGAACCGGTGGCCTTTGCGGGAGTACGAGGACATCCGGATTAGAATCTCCTCGCGGAATGCCTTCTTCGCGTTCTCCGATATTCCGATCTGCTCCTCAATCGAACGCATCAGCCGCTCATCCGGATCCATCTCTTCGCCTGTCAGCGGGTCTTTAATTTTGCCCCAGTTGCAGTACGCCTCAATGTTGTCCAGATAGTTATTGAATAGTGTTTTGGCCGATTCCTCAAAGGAATAAACGAATGCCTTCTGCACTTCCTTCTTGGCCAGCTCATCATATTCCTTACGGGCTACAGAAATAAAGTTCAAATACCGCTCCCGCTCTTCCTTCGTAATGGATGGATGCTGATCTAAGCCGTCCTTGAGGGCGCGGAGCACATCAAGCGCATTGATAAACTCCAGACCCTGACGTATCAGCGCACTGGAAATGCGGTTGATAACATATCGCGGATCGATACCTGACATCCCTTCATCCAAATACTCGTTTTGCATTTCCTTCAAATCCGCTTCCTTATAGCCCTCGACTTCTTCCCCGTCGTACATGCGCATTTTTTTGACCAGGTCCATCCCCTGCTTCTTGGACTCCTTGAGTCTGGTAAGGATCGAGAAAATGGCTGCTGCCCGCAGCGAATGCGGTGCGATGTGCACATGCGACATATCGCTTTGCTTGATCAGCTTCGTATAAATTTTCTCTTCCTCCGACACCTTCAGGTTGTAAGGGATCGGCATAACGATCATCCGTGATTGAAGCGCCTCGTTCTTCTTGTTCGCAATGAATGATTTGTACTCCGATTCATTCGTATGCGCGATGATAAGCTCATCCGCCGAAATGAGCGCAAAGCGGCCGGCCTTGAAGTTGCCCTCCTGCGTCAGCGACAGCAAATTCCAAAGGAATTTTTCGTCGCACTTCAGCATTTCCTGGAACTCCATCAGACCGCGGTTGGCCTTGTTCAGCTCGCCGTCGAACCGGTAAGCGCGAGGATCGGATTCCGATCCGAACTCGGTAATGGTCGAGAAATCGATGCTGCCCGTCAGATCCGCAATATCCTGCGACTTGGGGTCGGAGGGGCTGAACGTCCCGATCCCCGTGCGATTATCTTCGGAGAGAAGCACCCGCTCGACGAGCACATCCTCAATGCGGCCGTTGTACTCGGTGCGCAGCCTCATCTGGCAGGAAGGGCACAGGTTCCCTTCAATTTTGACGCCCAAATCCTGCTCCACTTCAGCCCGAAGCTCCTGCGGGATCAAATGCAGCGGTTCTTCATGCATCGGGCAGCCCTTGATGGCATAAACCGCCCCCTCCTCCGTCCGTGAAAACTGCTCCAGTCCTCTTTTCAACAGCGTAACAATCGTGGACTTACCGCCGCTGACGGGTCCCATCAGTAAGAGAATCCGCTTGCGCACATCGAGTCGCCTTGCGGCCGAATGAAAATATTCTTCGACGAGCTTCTCAATCGCTGAATCGAGGCCGAAAATTTCCTGTTCGAAGAAGTGATACCTGCGCTTTCCGTTGTCCTCGCCAATGCCGTGTGATGCAATCATCTGGTAAACCCTTGAATGCGCGGTCATGGCCAGGTGCGGTTTTTTGGCAACCAAGCTGATATACTCGGCAAAGGTTCCGTTCCAAGCGAGTCGCTCGGTTTCTGTGCGGTAATGCGAAATTTTCTTGAATATGTCCATGAGTCAACCTCCTCCGACGGTGCTTTTGCGGTAGCAACAAAAGTAAAGCGGTGTTTAAAAAAGGTCCTGGGTCCGAATAAGAGGCCGGCTGAAAAAGAGGCCAAGCTTCTCGTTCACGCTGCACGGGAAACGCCGTTCAGAGCTGTCTGCCTCCCGGATAAAGGAAGGCTTCTTTATCCATTGCCTTAAGCCATCAGACGTTCCCAAACCTGCCTCTGTGATGCCGGGGCCCTCGCGCTATCCGCGGGAAAGCTATGTAGTAAACAGGTTCAGGACTCGTAAGCCGAGCCGCGTTTCCCGTTTGTTCGCTTCGTTATCGTAAGCGGAGCTTTTTAAACAACCTCATAAACGAAGTGTATTAATACCTATGCACGCGATGAGGATAAGTTGCCCGAAATTTTAAGCAAAAACAAAAAACAGCGGCCGAACGGCACATGGAAAAATCGCAAGGTACAAGTTGTAAAATTTATCCATCAAAGTATCTGACGGACAACGTTCACAAGATCATACCCTGCGGCTGAACCGGGCGGTTCAGCTTATTCCTCTGTGCCTTTCTGCCGCTGCTTCAGCGGATGAATCCGGCGGGCCTTACAGCCATTGCCCAAGCCGCAATATCGTATACCGATTGCGCACATACATCGCGTATTGCAGACTGTCCTCGAGCAGCTCCGGCTCGACGCCAAGCTCCGCTACCGTCGCAGGTCCGCCGACGCGCTGCAGCAGCCCCGCGAGCACGTCCGGCGCCGGGACGCAGATGCAGACGCTGCGAATCGCTTCCCAGCGCTCGGCAATTCGCTCGGCCAGCGCGTCCAGCTCCGCCGCTGACGGGTCCGGCGCACCCGCTGCAAGGCCGTTCTCGGCCAGCACCTGATCGGCGATGACGCCGTAGCCGGCCTCGATGGCCGCACGCGCGCGCGCAGGCGTCGGCGTCTCGCCGCGGGCCTGGCAGCCTGCGATGGCCGCAGCCGCTTCAGCGGCGGACAGCGCCGCCGCCTGGGCGTACCGCGCGGCCATCTGCACGGCCGCGACGCCGACTTTGGCGCCATGCAGAAGCGCCCGGCGCTTCTGCTGCAGGAACCGCATCTCCCAATAATGGGAGAGGTGGTGCTCGGCGCCGGAGGCCGGACGGGAGTGGCCCACAAGCAGCATGGAGATGCCGGACAGTGTCAGGCCCTCCATCAGCTTCTGCATCCCGAGCTCCGTGCCGAGGGCGATGTCATCCACATGGTCGATGCACAAAGCGAGACCCTGTAGGGTCATATCGGCGGCGAGCTCGCAATAGGACTCGCCGAACAGCTCCTGGCCGAGCTGCCAATCGGCCAGCGAGGTGTACTTGCCCAGCATATCGCCGAAGCCGGCGGCGATCATGGAACGAGGTGACTTGGAGAGCAGCGCCAAGTCAGCGAAAATCGCCTCCGGCGCACAGGCCGGAATCGTCTGCTTGAAGCCGCCGATAATGAGCGGCGCGCCGACGGACGAGAAGCCGTCTACGGAAGGCGCGGTCGGGACGGACAGGAACACGCGGTTCATTTTGTGCGCCACAAAACGGACCGCGTCGTGGATCGTCCCTGAGCCTACGGCCACGATGGCTTGGATCGACGGCGTCACCTGCAGCATGAGCTGCACGATGATCCGCTCATCGGCAGCGAGCTCCCCGTGCTCGTCCTCGGTGAGCTCGCACAAGCTTGCCGGCAGCCCGGCCTCATGGCAGAGCTGCAGCAGCCCGTTTCCGGCAGCCTCCCGTGTGCGGCGGTCGGTGACCAGCAGGAGCCCGCTATAGCCCCTCTCCTGCGCATATGTCGGTAGCGCCTCGAGCGCACCGTTATCAATAACGACCTTACGGATCGGCACGTGGTGCTCGGCACCACAATCGCAAGTAAAGCTTGTGCCCAGCCACGGATTGATTTCCCCGGTAAGATGCTTCATCCTGTTCTTCCTCCCTTGAATACAATGTCTTATCCCTTCATACTATCAAAACTATGATATAATTACATTATTTACACTCATTTTCAAAGGAGACCCGTCGTTGTGGCGATCAAAACCGAGACCGAGCTGTACGCTCCGGTCAAAAGCTACTTCGAGCAGCTGGGCTATCACGTCCGCGGCGAAGTGAATCACTGCGACCTGGTGGCTATCCGCGGCGAGGAGCCTCCGGTCATCGTCGAGCTGAAGAAATCGTTCTCCATTCCTCTGCTCCTGCAAGGCATCGACCGTCTGCGCTTGACCCGTCAGGTGTATGTCGCCTTCGAGCTGCCCAACAAGGGACGCGCTCCTCATGGGGCGAGCTGGCCCGAGCTGCGCAAGCTTTGCCAAATGCTCGGTCTTGGGCTGATGACCGTTCAATTTTTTAAACGCAAGAAGCCTGCGGTCTTGATTGAATGTCATCCCACGGGTCTCGGTTCAGCGCCATCCGCTCCGATCGAGCTCGTGGAGGCTTTGACTTCTGCGGCGTCAGCAGAGCAGGTTCAGCCGATCCCAAGCCAGCTTCCCCGTCATAACAAACGGGCAGCCGAGCGAATCGTCCGCGAATTCAAGGAGAGGCGAGCCGATTACAACGTAGGAGGAAGCACCCGCAGCAAGCTGGTCACCTCCTACCGGGAGAAAGCGCTGCATCTGGCTTATTTGCTCCAGCTCCATGGACCGATGAGCCCCCGGCAGCTGCGTGCCGTCACAGGAAACGCCAAAGCCGCCAGTCTGCTGCAAAAAAACTATTACCGTTGGTTTCAACGAATGGAACGGGGCATTTATGCCATTACTCCACTCGGAGAAGAGGCGCTGCTGGCTTTTGCCCGTGTGGTTGAAGAGCTGCCTCCCGCTCCCCATCCGAATTCCCCTCCCTTGTCATAATCTTATCTAGCGCGGGATATGCATAGAGTAATAGATTTCCAAGCAAAGGAGTCTTTCCTATGTACCCATTCCCGCTTTCCTTGCGTCAGCCCGGGGGCAGCTCTGCCCTGACTCTCCTGAAGCCCTTTTCACTTCTCTGCGGACTGCTTCTTCTGCTCGGCTGGGCAAGCCCGCTGCTTCTTGCGCAAGCTATGAACTCGAATCCTCCTCCTGCCCCCTGGATTCAGGGTCTGGAAACCCAGGCTGACCCCGATACGGATGCTGCGCCGCCTTCCCATCCCGTAAGGACCGGGGTCGGGCTTGACCCTGATGCACACAGCCAAGTTCCTTTACCCGAAACAAGCCCCATGCCTGCCGCCGCCGAAGCTTCGTCCCAAGCGCCGATTTTATCCGGTACGGTACCTGATTCCGGTCATATCGCCGGACTCCAGTCTGCCGCGGAGCCGGGTCAGAGTCCTCAAGCCGCTCCGAGTGCTGCAGCTGAGCAAGCGCCTGCGGGTCCAATACGCATTCCTGTGTTGAACTATCACAGTATCACCACAGACCCGGGGAATCCCGCTACCATTACGCCGGAGAAGTTTGCCGAGCAAATGCATTATTTAAAGGAGCATGGCTATACGACATTAAGCCTGCAGCAGTTTACCGACGTGCTTGAGGGCAAACAGCCGACCCCCGCCAAGCCCGTACTGTTAACGTTTGATGACGGGTATGCAGATAACTACGAGCATGCGCTTCCTCTTTTCAAAGAGCTGGACTTTCATGCCGTGCTGTTCATCTCGCCGGATACGGTAGAGGACGGATACTTTTTGAACTGGGAACAAATCAAAGAGATGCATCAAGCCGGCTGGGATATTCAACCCCATGGCATGACGCATCCCCATTTGCCCCGGCTGAAAGCCGCGGACCAAGCTTACCAGATCGTTGAAGCGAGAAAACAGATTGAGGAGCAGTTGGGAACCGCTGCCGACATTTACTGCTACCCTTATGGGGAGTGGAATGCCGCCACCCTGCGGGTGCTTCGCGAGCATCAGTTTCGATATGCGTTCACAATAGAGCAAGGATGGACGACTCCGGATCAGGATGCGTTAAAGCTCAAACGGGTGTTTGTGAATGGAGAGGAGTCCTTGGAGCAATGGATATCCAAATTAGAAAAATGGTAATCCAATCGCAGTCCCCGGCGCTGCTGGCCAAAAAGCGTTGGACGCCCATCGCCATCTATTTTATCCTCATCATGTAGCTCCTTGTTCTGCAGAGATTTTATGACCGGGGGAAGGTTCACCCGCCTGCCGTTTCATCAGCTCCTTGTGAATCCAGATCGCAGCCTGGGAGCCTTCCCCCATTGCAATCGTTACCTGTTCCGCATGAACCCCGACATCCCCTGCAGCCCATACGCCCGGCACATTGGTCATTTTACTGCGGGCATCCGCGACGATATGCTTGTTCTCCAGCCGTTCGATCCCCAGCTGCACCGCCAGCTTGGAGCCTACCTTGTTGCCGCCGAAAGCGATAAACCCCCGTTCGCCCGCAATCGTTCGTCCGTCCGACAGCCGGACACCGTGAAGCTCGCCGCTCTTCCTATCTGACAACACTTCAACAATACTTTGTGGAATATAGAAAATCCCCGCTCCCTGTAACTTCTCCACCACACTCTCACTTGCTGGAGAAGCTTCGGCCTCATGGTTAATGTAAGTTAGCTTGGGCGTCCAGTATCTCAAGGTGAGCGCCATTGATGCACCGACGTCTCCAGCCCCAAGCACGAGTGTACTGCGGCCGCTAATCTCATAGCCATCGCAGTCCGGACATACATATACCGATTCGCCAAGGCAGTCTTCCAGCCCGGGCAGCGGCGGGAATCGGTCCATAATGCCTGTAGCCAGCAGCAGCGTCTTGGCCTGCAGTCCGGATTCGCCGGATGCCAGCTGCAAAGAAAATCCATCGCTTGTACGAGCGGCTGCCGTGACTTCTCCCACCATGAACTCCACGCCCAGCCTTTCTGCCTGCTTCGTACCAAGGCGTCGCAGCTCCGGACCGGATATGCCATCCGGCCAGCCCAGCACGTTGTGATAGCTCCGGCATAAGGTCGACCGCCCTCTGCCTTTATCGATGACAAGCGTCCGATGCTTGTACCTTCCTAATTGAATGGCCCCCTGAAGCCCGGCAATCCCCCCGCCGATAATAATGCAATCGTATAAGCTGGCTGACAAACGCATTCCCTCCTTTTGCGGCTTTTTTTATCATATCCCACTGGCTGCGTCTTCCATGCATCCAGCGTGGTACACGTTTTCTATTGGCTTCATAAAAAAATCCAAAAAGGCCTTGTGGCGTGCGTAAAGTGCACCACAAGGCCTTTCTTTGGCATCAGAATGAATGAAACAAATCGCCGCCTCGCAGCACCTTCCTGGCGGCGCATGCCTCCGTGGCAGTGCTGCCTGATGCGAGTATGCTTCAGGATCTGAAACCATTGATTGGGATTGAATTAAACGGCTTCCTCTGCACGTTTGGTTTCTTTTTCCTCAGGACTTCTACCCAGCAGCCAGGCGAGAATAAACTGGAACACCGACGCACTGAGCAACACCCATGGCAGTGATTCGCTCCCAATATATTGGTAAGTCAGGATCAGAAGCAGGATCGAGAGAACCCGCCCCCAATTCAGGAAGGTCTCCCGCATGACTACGGATTCTACCCGCAGCTGCCCTTTCAACGGCAAGGTGCCAATCAGCCTGAAATAAAAGGAAGTCACCGTATTTCCCTGCAGCGGCGCGCAAATCGAGTAAATAATCATAAAGCCAACAACTGTTGCCAGTGACATTTTCCAAACGAGAAACAGGGTCCCCGCAATATACCCGATCGTTGAAATCACAAGAAACAGCTGAGCGCGCTCCTCCCGGCCGTATCGGGAAATGAACAGACCGGTCAGGATGCTTAAGCTCGCATACAGCACCCCCAAATAACCGACCAAATCCTCCCTTCCGACAATCTGAAACAGCAAAATGCTCGGCAAAAACAGCATAATCCCCTGCAGCAGCCCCATTGCACTGAAGCCGAATAGGGATTTGACCCACCGTTTATTTTTGTTCATCAGCAAGCCCATGAACTTCAAGTAATAGGCTTTGTGGTGCGATTCCTTCGTTTTTATCTTAAAGCTGCCCAAGGTGGCAAGCAGAAACATGAAGAAGGCAATGGCGAAAACAATGGTATACCCTTTTAAGCCATCTTGCTGCGAGATGATATAGCCTGCCAATGCAGGTCCGATCAGCCCCGCCAAAGTAAACACGATCATGTTGATCGCCAAGTAACGGATCCGGTTGCTCTCGGTCGATACATCGTACATTAACGTCAGGTAGCCCGCCCAGTAAAAGGAGCCTGTAATCCCGGCAAAAAGACCGAACAGGACATAGTAATCGACGACCCGCTCCTGCGCAAAGACGACAACCAAATAATATAAGGCAATGAATGCGATCCCGAGACGATAAGTTACCATCCGGTCCTTGCGTTTAATGATCAGCCCTCCGAGGGCATAAGCAAAAGGGGCAATCCCATAGTTCAATATATTAAACATCCCGTTGATCCATAAGCTGTGCGTCAGCCGCCACAAGTACAAGGATAAAAAGACACCCGACATCGAAGCCCCAAACTGAAAGCAAAAGTGGATGAATTGGGAAACGATCGCATCCTTGGAAAGCCTCCTGTCAGCCGGTACCGCGAGCCTCCTTGCCTCCTGCCAATCCGACCATTTGTCCCGCCAATGCTGTAACTGCATACCTGCTCCCCTTTTTCCTGACTTCGTATCGTCGAAATACAAGACTTTTCCTATTGTAGCAAGGAAGACGTTTCCTGTTAAGCAAGAAAAAGCCCCAGCATAGTAGCTGAGGCCCCAGGTTGTACCGTTATGCTAAAGCATAGTCGTTATTTCTTCGCTTTAAGATTATCCCATGTTTTTTGGAAATCATCGAACATTTGATCCTTTGTCTTTTTCCCTGCTACATAAGCTTGGATAGTTGCGCCGAACTCCTGTGTAGCACCTTCCGGATATTTAGGCCAGTTCCAGCTCAACACCTTGCCTTCTGTGCTGTACTTTTGAACCTCAGCCCCAGTTTGTCCCAAATCTGCTGCGTTCGCCGTAATATTGGAGAAAGCCGGGATAAACTTGAATTCTTTGGTCATGTACGTTTTTCCTGTATCCGAAGTGACAAGCCAGTTCAAGAACTCTTTTGCTTCCGCTTTAACCTTGGAATCTTTGTTCACAACCCAATAGTTCGGTACGCCAACAAAAATTTTATCGTTTGCCGCTGCATCTTCATTAATCGGCATTGGCATTACGCCCACTTTAATGTTCGGGTTCGTTTTCATAATTTGAACTTCCGTCCAGTTCCCTTGCTGCATCATAGCCGCTTTGCCTGTCGCGAAATTCGTGACTTGCGTATTGTAATCCGTTGTCAGCGGGTTCGGCTGGCTGTATTTCAAAGTCACATCCAGTAGATTGGACCAGTCGTTCATAGTGGCATTGCCTTTGAATTTCTCCGTGCCTGCATTCAAGCCCGAGATGAATTTATCCGGATCCGGTTGACGCGCAACCCCTACGTTCAGATTGTGAATCCCGAGAATCCACCACTCTTGATAGCCGTTTGAGAAAGGCGTGATTCCTGCCGCTTGCAGCTTTTTCGCAGCATCCTCCAGCTGAGTCAATGTTTTTGGCAGCTCTTTAATGCCGGCTTTATCAAACAAATCTTTGTTGTACAAGAAGCCGTAGCCTTCGATGCTCATCGGTTGGCCGTACACTTTGCCGTCCTTCGTGATTGGCGTTTTGGCAACAGGGAGTACATCCTTCACCCAAGGCTGATCGGACATATCCTCCAGATGCTCCATCCACGTATTCATTTCGTTAAATCCGCCGTTGTTGAAAATATCTGGCTGATCGCCGGAAGCAAATTTGGTTTTAAGTGCAGCACCGTAATCCGCACCGCCCCCAACCGTTTCAATTTGCAGCTTTACGTTTGGATGGGTCTTTTCGTATTCATCCTTTAAACGGGTTAAGGCTTCGTTAATTTCCACTTTGAATTGAAATATTTTGAGCGTTACCGGTTGTCCGGTTCCTGCTGTTGTACCTCCAGCACCTTGATTGCTTGTATCTTTTTTGGCACAGCCTGTCGCTACGCCCGCCAATAAGACAGCGCTTAAAGAAAGGGCTACGATTTTGTTGATTCCTTTTTTCATGAAACGAACCTCCCTATTCATATGTGCTTTAGTTATTGTGTCTCTATCCCCTATTATAAATTCAATAAAAATCCGTAGACACTGAGGATATTGAACAAATGGGTGGAACAAATTGACTAGGGAGGAAGAATGAAAGTGGAAGTCCAGAGTATGGAGCTGCTTTCGGATGAGGGCTGTGGAAAAGGGAGTATGGCTCCGGCCGCTGTTGTCCTCGGGAAATTTTATTGGACCACGATGGTGTTTTCCCGAGGACAAAGGCGGACGCTTCGCTCCTGCGCCACACTCCCTTTTCCTCCGCCAGCCTCTGAGGTGCCTGCCTTCCACGTTGTTCATCTTTAAGGGATCGAAAGACTAAAGGGAGCCTTAAGCTTAGGCTCCCTTGGTTCTTAATGCTTTTGATAGTGTTCGAGATGAGACACTGAGGCTGTTTGAAGTCCAGAGTATAAAGCTCTCATTTTACCCCTTCACCGATCCGGCAGTTATCCCCTCAATAATATGGCGCTGCATGATCAAGAAGAAGATAATGATTGGCGTCACGCCAAGCAGCAGTGCAGCCAGCGCTAAATCCCACTGCTTCGTATATTGCCCGAAGAAGGAGTTTGTGGCCAACGGGATCGTTTTCAGCTCCGGACTTTGCAGTACCAGGAACGGAAGCAGGAAATCATTCCAGATCCATAGGCAGTTCAGCAAAATAACGGTGACTGCAATCGGCTGCAGCAAGGGCAGCACAATTCGGAAAAACGTCCCATACGCTGAAGTCCCGTCCACCCTCGCAGACTCTTCAATTTCCATGGGAATGGATTTGATAAAACCGTGAAACAGGAAAATGGACATCGGACCGCCGAAGCCAAGGTAACAAACGACCAAGCCCCAAATGCTGTTGAACAAGCCCAACGATTTGGCTACCTTTACGAGCGGAATCATAATCGATTGGAACGGAATAACCATCGCCGCTACAAACAAGGCAAACAGCAAATTGTTCAGCCTCGTCGGTTTGCGCACAATGCGGTAAGCGGCCATAGCGCTAATCAAAGCGATGCCCAAGTTACTTATCACCGTAACCAGGATAGAATTTTTCAGTACCGTTGGGAATTTCATGATGTTCCACGCTCGGCTGAAATTGTTCCACTGCAGCACGGTCGGCAGGCTTGTCGGATCCGTAAGCAGCTCGGCAAACGTCTTTAGCGAATTCACAATAACAAAGTAAAACGGGACAAGAAACAAAAAACCTAGCAGTATGGCAATAACTTCGAGACCAAAGGTTTTGCCGGAGTACCCCTGCTGCGTATCCATTAGGCTTCAACCTCCTTGCTTTTCGTCAATTTCACTTGAAGGCTTGTGATGACGGCAACGACGATGAAGAAGATCAGCGCCTTGGCCGTTCCCAGACCGAAGCGGTTATTTTGAAAAGCCTCCGTATAAATATTAAGAGCCACGGACTCCGTCGATTTGAACGGTCCGCCTTTGGTTAAGGACAAGTTCAGGTCGAACATTTTAAACGAGTTGGAAATAGCCAGGAACAAGCACACGGTCACAGCCGGCATAATGAGCGGTGCCGTAACGGTTTTTAGCAGCTGCCATGCATTGGCACCGTCAATTTTGGCTGCTTCGAGCACATCCTTCGGTACATTCATCAGTGCCGCAATATAAATGACCATGAAATAACCGGCGGATTGCCAAGTAAACACGATGACCAACGCCCAGAAGGACGTGGTTTCATCCCCTAGCCAAGGAAGATTGAACAGCGGGATATGCGTCAGCTGTCCAATGGCAGGGAAGCCTTTTACAAAAATAAACTGCCAAATGAAACCCAACAGCAACCCACCGATAACGTTCGGCAAAAAGAACACGGTCCGCAGCGGATTTCTCAGCTTCAACGGTCTTGTCAAAATAAATGCGATCGCAAAGGCGACCAGGTTCGAGAAAATAACGGCACACACCGAGAACCGGATCGTAAACCAAAAAGCCTTCATAAAATCCTGGTCATGGAACAATATTTGCTTAAAATTATCAAGCCCGTTAAAGGTCACTTGGTCGGAGACGCCATTCCAGCTTGTAAAGGAATAGTACATACCGAGAATGAACGGAATGATCATAATTACAGCAAAGCACACAAAGGCAGGACCGACGAACACAAGCTGTTCGACCCATTCTGCGGAATTTCTACGTTTCATCAAGATTCCTCCTCCAAACCTTTCTTTCAGCCGATTTTTCAACTATAGTACTGAGTATAAAATGTTTTTATCGCTCTCAACACCGAGGATCATGAACCCTTTGGTGTAAAATATTGACCAAAACCGGTAGTTTTTCGCCCTAAGGGAGGTTTCATAGCATGCCCCGTAGTAGCCTTCGCTTCAAACTGATCGTTCTGATGCTTATCGCCACCATAGCCCCTATCACTGCCTCTATCCTCGTCACCAATGCGTATACGAAGCAGAATGTGAGGCAAAATGCGTTAAGGGAAAATACGAATTTGCTGTTTCAAGGTAAACAAAATGTGATCAACTACATGAACTCGTTGAATGAAACTTCCCTAACTATGTATAAAGATCTTTCCTTTATCGGATTAATTACCTCAGGCTTCAGCAGCTACCAGACCGAGGCGGAAATTTTTCGTATCCTTCAAACCATTTCCAGACAAAAGGATGTATTTCAAGTCTACATGCATATCAACGACCGCCCAACGGACAGCCTGAATTCTTTCTTGATGATTCAGGAATTTCTCAAACGCGGAATTCAAACGAATACCCAGGCTCAAGATTACGTCATCCCCATGCCCAACGACTCCTATGAAGCGGTGATGGAGCCTACGCACATGAGCGACGATTACGGTCTGACCCAGTTTCCATACTATGCCCAGCGAACAGTCATGACTATGCATAGGGTAATTTACCGCATTCCCTCTAAAGAAGCGCTTGGGATCCTTTCGATCGATTTGAAGCTGGATACGCTGAATCAGCTCCTTGCGCAGCTCGGCAACAAAGGGGAAGACCTGTATTTATTGGACGACAAAGGAACCTTGCTTCTCTCTACCGATAAAGAAGCGGTTCCGGGCGTAGCCTTGAATAAGCCATGGACCCAAACGGTGCTGGCAAGCAAGGAGGAACGGGGCAGCCTGGAAGCAGATAAAAGCATTGAGCTTTATGAAAAGCTGACTACCCCTTATCTCGATTGGTATCTGGTCAAACAAATCCCTTACGAGCATTTGTATCAAGGTGCACGGGATTTGACGCAAATTCATATGGTGATCCTCGGTATCCTGCTGCTTGTCGTTACTTTGCTGACCTTGCTTATTACGGTACGCTTTACCCGCCCGATCAAACAATTGCTCGGTTATATCAATCAGATTCAAACCGGTCGTCTGGACGTCGATATCCAAGTGAAAACCGACGATGAGATTGGCATTCTGGCTAGACGCTTCCGCATCATGATGCAGACGATCAACGATCTCATCAAGCAGGAGTACAAGCTGAACCTGGCCAACAAAACAAATCAGCTCAAGGCGCTGCAAGCCCAGATTCATCCTCATTTCTTATATAATTCGCTTCAATCGATCGGAACGCTGGCTCTCCAGCACGGGGCTCCGAAAATATATCAGCTGCTGTCCGCGCTCGCCAAAATGATGCGGTACAGCATGAATACGAATGAAACGGAAGTGACCTTGAAACAGGAGCTCGACCACGTCAAAGCTTATATGCAGCTTCAGCTGCAGCGTTTTGAGAATGAGCTGGAGGTGGAGTATGATATAGATGAAAAAACGTTGTCTCTTGTCATACCCAAAATGATCCTTCAGCCGCTGGCGGAAAATTATTTCAAACATGCGTTTGACCCCCGGCAGCCCCATAATCTGCTGTCATTCCGAAGCTTTTTGAATGCAGAGGGAACGTATGCTTGTCTGGTCGTTGAGGATAACGGCAAAGGCCTGTCGGAAGAGCAGCTCTCTGACCTGCGTGAGCAGCTGAACAAAGAGCCCTCCTCATTCGAGGTGACCGAGGAAAATCGCAGTATGAACATCGGTTTATATAACGTCAGCAGCCGGCTGCGGCTTTATTATAATGGGGACGCAAAAATGCAATTGGACGCTCTTGCGCCTCACGGGATCCGGATTACCTTCTGGATTCCGCTTACACATCCGGGGGAGGAACCAAATGATGAAAGCCATTATCGTGGATGATGAGAAGCATGTCCGCGAAGCCATTAAACTGCTTGTGCCGTGGGACGAGTTTCATATAGAGGAAATATTGGAAGCGCAGGACGGACAGGAGGCGATCGAAACCATTCTCGAGGAGCGCCCGCAAATTATTTTTACCGACATGATGATGCCTTTAGTAGGCGGTATGGAGCTGCTCGAATGGCTGCAAACCAATTATCCTTCCGGCAAAACCATCGTCATCAGCGGCTTTGATGATTTTCAATTGGTACGCCATACCGTACAGCACGGAGGCGTAGATTACATATTAAAGCCGATCGATGCGGAGCAGCTTCATGCGGCCGTGACCAAAGCCGTGGATTGCTGGAACCGGGAAGAAACCGAGCGCCAAGGACAAACCCAGCGCAATATTGAAATGAACCAAATCCGCCCTGTATATTGGGACAAGCTGCTATCCAATTTAATCAACGAACCGACCGGCTATGAAGCTGCAGCCTCGGCACTGGCCAAGGAATTCGGTATCGGTCCCCATATCCAGGAATGCCAGTTGGCTATCGTGAACATGCATACTTTGAGCGGCAAGCTGAAGGAAAAGTTCCGTACGGATCAAGACTTGCTCTTCTTTTCCATTACTAATATATGCAACGAATTTCTGCGTGAACCAAGGCAGGGCGTCGCTTACCGTTATTGGAACAGCGACAATGAGATTATTTTGCTGCTCTTTGGCCCCGCCCTTCCCGGTTATAAGCTCGTCGCTTCCATCCAGGAGGGCATTGAAGCGACCCTGCGCAGCCGTATGGATATCGGTATCAGCAGTATCCTCCCGTTTCCTGCAGGCTTACCGGAAGCCTACGGACAAGCGCGTACCGCTTTGCGGCGCCGCAATCTGCTGACCGCGGGCAAGGAGGTCCATATCTATCAGGAGAAGCCGCCTGCGAATCCGCTCCTGCTGTCCTTTAGCGACTACGCGGAGCCGATCCGGCTTGCCGTTCGCAGCGGCAGCCCCGAGCAAATCCATCGTTCCGTCCTGCTCTGGTTCGAGGCTGTGAACAAGCTTGAAAGCATTACTCAGGAGCAGCTCGAGCTTTGGTGGAACGAATACCGTTTGCAGCGAAGCCGCTGGCTGCTGGAATGGTTCGGCGACCAAGCGAACGAGTTGAATGCGATGACCGAACCGTCTTCCTTCATGATCCCGTTCGAGGAGTCAGGCACCTTGTCCATCCCGCTCTGGCAGCAGCAAATGGATGCGGATTTAACCGGGCTTTCACAGCTGATGCTGAAGCATCAGCACCAGGATAACAATGTCATATTCGAGATTGCAAAGTACATTCAAAACCATTATCATCAGGATATTACGCTGCAAGAGATTGCCAATCATTTCTATTTGAGCCGTGAATATATTTCCCGTAAATTCAAGCAAGAGTTTAAAGTCAATTTGTCAGACTATCTCAGCAGCATACGTGCAGAAAAAGCGAAGCTGCTCTTGTTAAATCCACATTTACGCATTGCGCAGGTGGCCGAAATGGTCGGCTACGACGATGAAAAATATTTCAGTAAAGTGTTCAAAAAGATTGTTGGCTTCTCTCCCAATGAATACAGGAAGGTGAATCAACCATGAATACGCCCATAGAACCTGCTGCTACTCAAGCGCAGCCCATGGTGCGGACAGGCAAACCGGTGAACAAGGGAAGACGGAGAACCTATTTGTTTTTGCTAATGGCCTGGACGCTTCTGATCGCGGGCGGTGTGCTTGGAGCCAAGCTGTACACCGATCATCTAAAGAAGCAAATTGCCGCAGAGATTGCAGCCCAGACGGAGCAGCAGCTGCAGACCGTCCAAGAGGATTACCAGAAGCAGATTGCACAGCTGAAGGACAGTGTCAGCGGAGACCTGACCAAAATGCAGGGGAAAATCGATTCACTGAATGAGCTGCTCGCTTTTACGAAGGATAGTGCCAACAGCAAGACGGATAACAGCAATCAGCTGTACACCCAGCTGGCCGAAGTGAAGAAGAAGCTCGATGATTTGAAGAAAAACCTTGATGTGCTGCAATAAGGGAAGTGATCATCTATGAATCCTGTTCAATTCATTAACCGAACTTTACTGTTAGCGTCCGCCCCATTTATCGGAATGATCTTGTTCTTACTCTGTTCTCATCTAACCGTCCAGCTGCCGGATTTCCACCGGTTGGCCGCCACCCAATTCACGATCCAGAAAGAATTGCAGCATGCTGCCGATCAGCTGGACAAGGCCAAGACCGATGCAGCCCAGACCCGCGCCACGATTGAGCGCTTTTATCAGCTGTATGAGCAAAGCGCCAAAGATGTTGTCACAATGGTACAAACCGCCGATGCGGCATCCGATAAGCCGACAACGATTTTTGACAATCGCATCAGCACTAAGCTCGGGGCCAAGGCTTCCCGTCAGACCAACAGCGCCAATATCGACCTGAAGCTGTATTATTTGGCCGAATCCAATTACAAGGGCTATGCACTCAAGGTGAACATGAAGTCGGACAGCGCCATGAAGATGGTGCTGGGCAAGGATAAGGTTGGTGGCAGCGAAACGACATTGGATGCGGTACGTCGTTACGGGGCCGTGGCTGGGGTCAATGCAGGCGGCTTTGCCGACGATGACCGTTCGGGTAAAAGATACCCGCTCAGCACCACCATGCTGAACGGTAAGTATGTGTACGGCTTTGAGCCGACCTTCGAGGACTTGGCCTTTATCGGCCTCAGCAGCGACAGGAAGCTGATTGGCGGCAAATTTTCAAGGCAAGAGGATCTTGACAAGCTGAAGCCTAGCTTCGGGGCTACGTTCGTCCCTGTGCTGCTGCAAAATGGCAAGAAGCAAGCCATTCCGTCGCAATGGCAAACGTCGCCGGCACGGGCGCCGCGTACAGTCATTGGCAGCTTCAAGAACGACCAGCTGCTCTTTCTCGTCACCGACGGCTATGATGAGCGAGGCAATTCCGGAGCCACCTTGGCGGAGCTTCAGGACAAGCTTGTTGCCCTTGGCGTCAAGGATGCATACAACCTCGATGGCGGCGGCTCGTCGAGCCTGATTTTCGATGGGCAGATCATCAACCGGCCGTCAGACGGCAAATTAAGATCTTTACCCACGAATTTCTTATTTTTTAAATAAATGTTCACATTTTTATAAGTTTTCTTTTCGGAAACGGTTGGTTATAATATAGGGCAGGGGGTGCAGCCGAATGTCAGCAACTTTTTGGATCGTGAACTTGGTGTTCTTAATGTTTATCGTAGCTATGCTTACTGCAGCTTACAATGATGACAAAACTAAGGGTCTTTAAGGTGTCTTCGAGAGAGGTAACCATCCCTTCGCAGCAGACAAAGATAAAAAGCATCACGTTCCTTTCCGATTGGAAAAGGTTCGTGATGCTTTCTTAGTTTTTCGTATCTAGCCCCGCTGCTTTAATCCGTTCATTTCCTTCAAGCATTCCGCGCATATATGCCGTTCTTTAAATTCGCTGACTTGCTCCATGGAGCTGCAAAATACGCACCGTGGACGATATCTCTCCAGTATAATGTGATCTCCGCTTACCAATATTTCAACAGGATCCCCTTCATTCATCTGATAACGCTTGCGCAGGGATTTGGGTAAAACAATACGCCCTAACTGGTCCACTTTCCTTACTACACCTGCAGGTTTCATCATTAATTCACCTCACTTTCATTCCAAAAAAAAGAACAGTATGAGCAAACTGCGTCCGGATCCGCGATCCATTCAGCTTGTCTCTATACTATTCGTGGCTTAGGTGAAAATTCCTGCCATACCTCGATGTTTTTGTGTGAACGGATTGCTATTTCAGGCCTTGAAACCCGGTTTGACGAAGCCCTTCGTACAGCATGATGGCAGCCGAGTTGGATAAGTTCAATGAACGTACGGCGTCCGTCATCGGCATTTTGAGCAAAGTATCCGGATGCTCGGCCAAAATTTCCGGAGCCAGCCCCTTCGTTTCCTTCCCGAATACAAAAAAGTCGCCATCCTGAAATGTAAAATCAGTGTAAACTTTGGACGCCTTGGTCGTAGCCAGAAAGAAGCGTCCCTCGGGATACTTGTCCTTCACTTCCTGAAACGAATCGTGATATTCGATATTCACCGCATGCCAATAATCCAGCCCCGCACGCTTCAACGTCCGGTCGTCCGTATGAAAACCGAGCGGTCGCACCAGATGCAGCCAGGTTCCGGTCGCTGCACAGGTTCTTGCAATGTTCCCCGTATTTGCCGGAATTTCAGGTTCAACCAACACAATATGAAAAGCCATTCGTATAGTCACCTCATAATTTTAACATTCGTTTTACCTTTTCTTAATATGCGGATGATAGTGAGCTGCGATAATAAGATTATTAAGCTGTAACTACAAAGGAGATTCGAAGATGAAGAAGAAAATTCTTGTCGTTGACGACGAGCCTTCCATTTCGATGCTAATAGAGTTCAACCTGAAGCTCGTAGGCTTCGAGGTTCAATGTGTTTATGACGGCGAAGCCGTGTTTCAAGCCATCCAGCACTTTCGCCCTGATCTGATTGTGCTTGATTTGATGCTGCCCAAAATGGATGGGATTCAGGTGTGCAGTAAGCTGCGTGCCCAGAACAATTTGGTCCCCATTATTATGCTGACCGCCATGCAGGATTTATCCGATAAAATTGCCGGCTTGGATAATGGTGCAGATGATTACATGACCAAGCCGTTCAGTCCGCAGGAGCTGATCTCCCGGATTCAAGCCATCCTGCGCCGTATTCAGACGCTGCCCTCCACAACCGACAATCCTCCCATGATCGTCGGCGCCATTACCATCCAGCCGGATCAGCGTGAAGTCAAGCTAAGAGATCAGTCTATTGAGCTGACCCCCAAAGAATTCGATCTGCTGCTGTTCCTGTGCAAGCACCGGGGCAAAGTGTTAAGCCGTCAGCAGCTGCTCCATGGCGTGTGGGACTACCACTTTCTTGGCGATACCCGCATCGTAGATGTGCATATCAGCCATTTGCGCGATAAGATCGAGAGCAATGCCCGAAACCCGGAATACATCGTAACGATCCGCAATGTAGGCTACAAATTAACAGAGCCTGTCATGAAGGAATCCCTTGCTTAGTACAGTGCAAATTCCGCCTATCCGATAAAAGACGAGTGCCGCTGACCAAAGCCGGTATTCGTCTTTTTCTTACGCAGGAGTAACGTAATCATAAAAAAGCAGCCCCGCCTATACTTCGTTAGGGCTGCTTTTTATGTCTATTATTAACCGTTACGCTTCTGGAAATCGACCATGAATTCAGCCAATGCTTTACAAGCCTCATAAGGTACAGGGTTGTACGCCGAAGCGCGGATCCCGCCAACGCTGCGATGACCGGCCAAGCCTACAAAGTTGTTTTGCTCGGATTCCTTAACGAATTTCTTCTCCAGCTCTTCACTTGGCAGCCGGAAGGTGATATTCATAATAGAACGGCTGTCCGGATCGATGTTACCGTTGTAGAAGCCGCCGCTTGCGTCGATCACATCGTACACCAGCTTGCTCTTCTCAACGTTACGCTTCTCCATCTCCGCTACGCCGCCGTTGTTTTTCACCCAATTCAGCATCAAATTCACCATGTAGATCGAGTGCACTGGAGGCGTATTGTACAGCGAGCTGTTTTTCGCGTGTGTTGAGTAACGCAGCATCACAGGAAGATGCTTCGGCTCTTCAGCCAACAGATCATCACGGATCACCGCAACGGTCACACCTGCAGGCCCGAGATTTTTTTGAGCGCCCGCATAGATCATTGCATATTTGCTGGCATCAAGCGGACGGCTCAAAATCCCGCTTGTCATATCGCCGATCAAAGGAATATCGCCGGTCTCCGGAATGTAGGAGAACTGGGAGCCCTCAATTGTGTTGTTCGTCGTCATGTGGACATAAGCCGAGTTCGGATCGATCTGAATATCTTCGGCTTTCGGCAGGCTTCTCCACTTGCCTTCTTTGTTCGATGCAGCGATAACCGCTTCGCCAACCACTTTACCTTCCTCATATGCCTTCTCGGAAAAGCTGCCGGTAATAATATAGCTTCCGACCTTACCCGGCTTCAAGAAGTTCAAAGGAATCGTGGCAAACTGCGTGCTTGCTCCGCCGCCCATAAACAACACTTTATATCCGGACTTCAAACCGAGCAGCTCAAGCAGCAACTCTTGCGTTTGCGCATTGATGGCTTCGTATTCTTTGCTGCGGTGGGAAATTTCCATCAAGGACATGCCGATGCCGTTATATTCTACGAATTGCTCTTGTGCTTGCTGAAGTACTTCCAACGGAAGCGCTGCAGGACCTGGGTTAAAATTGTACGCTCGTTTAGTCATGTTTTCACACCTTCACCTTTGTTATGATATGGCTATGATAGCAAAGATTGTCCCTATCCATCAAGTAGTTATGCGCATTCTTCACAGCATTGATACATATTTCCGCGCGGAATAGACAACATAACGATAAGAATTCATGGATCATGAAGGAGTGAGGTGTTCCTATGGTGATGGAACGGCTTTTTGTAGCGATCCCATTAGGGGAAAAACAGCGCGAGCTGCTTGAGCGGCAGCAGCAAATGATTCAGAAATCCATTCCGTTTCAAAAATGGACGCATCCTCAGGACCTGCATATCACCTTGAAATTTCTAGGAGAAACCCCTAAGCAAGTGATGGAGCAAATTCCAGCTATCCTGGAGCGTGTCTCTTCAACCCAGTGTGCGTTTAACCTGACTTTACTCGGTACGTTCGGAAAGCCAGCTGTCCCAAGCATTTTATGGGCTGGAGTTCAGGGGGCACTCCCTTCGCTGGAAGCACTGCAGAAATCAGTTGAATCCGCTCTTGAACCTCTAGG
Organism: Paenibacillus rigui; assembly: GCF_002234615.1. Classification (GTDB taxonomy): domain Bacteria; phylum Bacillota; class Bacilli; order Paenibacillales; family NBRC-103111; genus Paenibacillus_S; species Paenibacillus_S rigui. The sequence continues at coordinate 108,914 of NZ_NMQW01000013.1, forward strand.
CTTTAAACCGGAGGAAAGAGGGTATAACCCGCATATTACATTAGCCAGACGCTATCAAGGAAGTTCCAGCTTTACCACCGGTGACTTGGAGCCGCTCGATGTACTAGCCTCCGCTGCCGAAGCTTCCTGGAGTGCAAGCTCCATGGTACTATATCGTACCCATCTTGGCCGGAAACCATCCTACGAGCCGGTCGCCGCCTTTCCTTTTAAATAAAGGCCAGCTTCTCGTAGCTTTTCTGAAGCACGGTTTGGGCGTCGCCCTTTAACCAATTATCAACCAACGTATAATAAACAGAACGGAAATCAACCTCGTATTTCAAATCCCCGTTGTCCAGATTCGTCAAGCTGGGCATAACGCCGTACATCCCGCCCTTCACCTTGCCTCCGAGAACAAAGACAGGTGCCGCTGTCCCGTGATCCGTTCCGCCATTGCCGTTCTCCCTCACCCTCCGGCCGAATTCCGAGAAGGTTAAGGTCACTACGCGATCCTGCAGCCCCTGGGCTTCCAAATCCTTATAGAACGTGCCTACAGCTTCATCCAGCTGCTTTAACAGCTTGGCATGCTGTTCCTTCTCCTGAACATGGTCGTCAAACCCGCCCAGCTCCACATAGAAAACTCTTGTTCCCGATTTACCGGCCAGCATCTTGGATACGAGCTGCAAATCGCGGGCGATGCCTGATTTCGGGTACTCCACTTTATTGGCATAAGCATTTGTCAGGCTATGAATGGCTTCAACGCTTTTATAAGCATCCTGCCCATGCTCGCATGTTACTTTCACCTGCGTTCCTTGACGCCCCGGATCATACATATCCAAAAAGGCCTGTGCCAGCCGGTTCTGATCCGCCTTCGGCGTCTTAGGATCGAACACATTATACGTCTCGACAGACTGGATGACGGGCACGTTCAAGGTTTCCGAAGCAAAGGATTTGTTGGCATTATTCCCAACCTGCAGTGCCTTTAATGGATTGCTGCTCTGAGCCAGAGACGATTCCACGTACCGGGCCAGCCAACCCGACCGGATATATTTCTCCGGCTCCGCTGTCTGCCATATTTCCATGGAGCGGAAGTGCGAGTGATCCGGCTTGGGATAGCCTACCCCCTGCACAATAGCAAGCTTACCGGCCTGGTACAGCTCATTAAACTGAGTCAAGCTCGGATGTAAGCCGACTTCATTGTTAATGGCCAGCACCTCACTTTGATGGATGCCGAGTGTAGGTCTGGCGTCAAAGTACCCCCCCATGCCATACGGAATTAACGTGTTCATCCCGTCATTGCCCCCCGAAAGCTGGATGACAACGAGTACGGGGGCGTCGACCTCCTCTTCATTTGCTGCAGAAGCATTCCTTAAGAAAGAGCCATGCTCACTAAATAACAGTGGTCCGCCCAAGCCCAGCGTGGCCAATAAAGCCGTCCCTTTAATAATAAATTCCCTTCTTGTCAGTTTGCTCATGAAACGTCTCCCCTCCTCATTTCATCTGTGCTTCCGGGCTGACCATGATTAAGTGCAGGAGCCCTTTCATCCCCGTCGTCTTCGTCTTCACATAAACGAATGTGTCCTCCGCATATTTAGCCAGCACCTGCTTTGACTGGTCTCCCAAGTACCACACGCCGGCGTGCTTTGCGAATAAATCAACCCAATCGGAGGAGGAGGCCGAACTGTCTAACGAGTATTCCTTGCTGCTCAGCAGACTGATATTAATCCGTTTAGCCACCGACTCTGCAAATTGATACCTCGCCAACAGGCTAGCCGTCATAAGCCAGGTCGTTCCCCCTCTCCAGCCTGCTACATCCGGAGGAAGATACAGCTCCTGACCCATTTTCCTGGAGGCTTGCGCAAAGCCTTTGGAAAGCGGAATCTGGAATGCCTTGAGCATCCCTGCCACATATTCCACCGGGGTCTTAATCAAGCTGCCCTGCACCTCCGGGGCATAGAAAGCATCAGAGTTAAACAGCTTCGCTAACACCTCGCCAACAGAGGCCGACTGGGCAAAATCAGACGCCACCTGCCCCACCCATGCCTCCGATGGTTCATTGACCGCAAAAAAACGGAGCAGCTTTTGCGCCATAAAGCGCGGCAGCGCGTCCTGCTTAAATAACACATCGATAACAGAGGTCGCATCAAAGTTACCGGTTTCACCAAGAATCGTCTTGCTCCCCGCATCATGCTGCTTCGGGTTGAATTTCAATCCATCCTGCTTTTTATCATAATTCCAGCCTGTAAATGCCCGGGCCGCCTCTTTAATATCCTGCTCCGTATAATGACCGATGCCCAAGGTGAAAAGCTCCATCACTTCACGTGCATAGTTCTCGTTCGGTTTGCCTTTCCGGTTATTGTTCGAGTCCAGATAGAGCATCATTGCCGGGTCTTTGCCTACCTCCAGCACCAGCTCGTGAAAATTACCGAGTGCATATTTACGGAACAGCTCATTTTGGCGAAGCAAAAGCGGAATTTCCCTCACCTTCTGATAAGAGGTCGCAAAGTGACCATGCCAAAATAAAGTCATCTTTTCAATCAGTGGCGATGTCGTTAGCGTCATTCGGTACAGCCAGTAGGTTTGCTGATCGACAATTGAATCTGACTTCAGATCCTTGCCGTCCGCCTTCAGCTCCTCGAGCGGCTTTATTTGACTCGTTTCGTCCGTCAACGACTCGCCTGCTATCAAGCGTCGCACGCTCTCTTCTCTTCCCAGAGCCAAACAAGCGGCAACCTCACCTGCACTTGCACCAAAGCCCGTCCGATTCAGTAAATGCACCGCTTCCCTTTCCGTCCACTCCACTCCCAATTGCCGCACCACCCTCACAGCGTTCTATACCTATTTCCTTTGGCTTCAGTATAAATGGACTTTGTTACAATTCGGTGTCAGAAATACCCAACCACAAAGAAAGAACCCCGACAAAGTCGAGGTTCTTTGGAATCATGCATATATAAGTTCGGTAAGACCGAAAATCTTACAGATCGAAGTACAAGGAGTACTCGTGCGGGTGAATACGGATCGAAACTGCTTTTGCTTCGCTGCGTTTCAAGCCGATGTAGTTGTCGATGAAGTCTTTAGTAAATACGCCGCCTTCAGTCAAGAACTCATAATCAGCTTCCAAAGCGTTAAGAGCTTCATCCAACGTACCAGGTACGCTGCGGATTTCGCCTTTTTCAGCATCGGACAGGTCGTAGATGTTTTTATCCAACGGACCGTAGCCAAGAGCGCGAGGATCGATTTTCTTTTTGATGCCGTCCAATCCAGCCATCAGCATAGCTGCGAATGCCAAGTAAGGGTTAGCTGTGGAGTCCGGAGTACGGAACTCGATACGGCAGCCTTTAGGTGTAACAGCGGCAACCGGGATACGAACTGCAGCAGAACGGTTACCTTTGGAGAATACCAGGTTAACCGGTGCTTCATAACCAGGAACCAGACGCTTAAAGGAGTTCGTGGATGGGTTCGTCAAAGCGATCAAAGCTGGCGCATGGTACAAGATACCGCCGATGTAGTTCAAAGCCATCTCGCTCAGGTTAGCGTAGCCGCCTTTTTCGAAGAACAACGGTTTGTCGCCATCAAAGATGGATTGGTGAACGTGCATACCGCTACCGTTATCGCCAAACAATGGTTTAGGCATGAAAGTTGCTACTTTGCCGTATTGTCTAGCTGTGTTTTGAACGATATATTTGTATTTCATCAAGTTGTCAGCTGTTTTAGTCAAAGTGTCGAAACGGAAGTTGATTTCGCCTTGACCCGCAGTTGCCACTTCATGGTGATGACGCTCGATGCGAAGGCCAGCTTCTTGAAGCAGACGGCACATTTCGCTACGGATGTCTTGTTGTGTATCTGTAGGACCTACAGGCACATAACCACCTTTGTGTCCAACTTTAAAGCCCAGGTTACCGCCTTCTTCTTTACGGTTGGAGTTCCAGTGAGCTTCTTCGGAATCAACGAAATAGGAAGATTCGTTTTGACCGCTTTGGAAACGAACTTCGTCAAAAATGAAAAACTCGGATTCAGGAGCAAAGAAAGCTGTTGTACCAACACCAGCAGATTGAAGGTACTCTTCTGCTTTGTGAGCGATACTGCGTGGGTCACGATCATAACGTTCGCCTTCTGGCGTATGGATGTTACAGATAACGATCAGTGTAGGATGAGCAGTGAAAGGATCAACGTACACAGACTCTGTATCTGGAAGCATAACCATATCGGATTCTTCGATACCTTTGAAACCTGGGATGGAAGATCCGTCGAAAGCTACTCCATTTTCAAAAGTTGCTTCGTCTACTTCTACAGCTGGCAAGGAAATATGGTGAGCTCTACCGGAAAGATCTACAAAACGAAAATCAACCCACTCGATGCCTTTTTCTTTGATGAGATTTAACACGTTTTGAACTGACATTGAATCGCTAACCTCCTAATTTCCGAACATTTTTCATTGTTTGTTCGTACATTGTTCAAGTTTTTTATTAATCATGGTCATATTATAAAACTTTTAATTCCGTATCGTCAATACTTATGTAAGGTATTTTTTACGGAAGTGTAAGGTATGCTTACACACTCATTAGGTTCCGTTCACACTTTCGACAAAAATAGACTTGGATCCCCAAAATGAGGATATCCAAGTCTATAAAGGACAGGTAAAATATGAACTTTAAGCTGTCACAAAAGACTTTTGCGTGTCGAAACTTTTGCCGCACAATGGTGCCAATTTCTCCAAATCAACCATTAATTTAGCAAATTGCTCAGGGAATAAGGACTGAACGCCATCCCCTGTCATGGAATTATCCGGATCGGTATGCATTTCAACAATGAGCCCGTTAGCGCCGGCTGCAACGGACGCCTTACACATCGGTTCTACCAGCTCGCGGCGGCCTGTACCGTGGCTCGGATCGGAAATAACCGGCAAATGGCTGAGGGTCTGAAGGGCAGGTATGGCAGCCAAATCGAGCGTATTTCTCGTGTATGGCTCAAATGTTCGGATTCCGCGCTCACAAAGCATAACGTTCGGATTTCCGCCAGCCAAGATATACTCAGCTGCATTGAGGAATTCATCGTATGTGGAGCTAAATCCTCTCTTCAACAGCACAGGCGTCTTAATGGTGCCTAATTTGCGAAGCAAATCAAAATTTTGCATGTTGCGTGTGCCAACTTGCAGGATATCCGCATACTCTGCACATACATCAACGTATTCAGGCGTCATCACTTCCGTAATGGTCAGCAAACCGTGCTTCTTACCCGCTTCAGCCATCATGACCAAACCTTCAACGCCAACCCCCTGGAAGCTGTAGGGGCCCGTTCTCGGTTTGAATGCACCGCCGCGAAGCACTTGAGCACCCGATGCTTTCACCAGACGCGCAATCTCATCGATTTGCTCCGGTGACTCTACTGCACATGGTCCGCCCATAATAACAAGCTGTTCTCCGCCGATTTCAACGTCCTTGATCTTAATTACGGTATCCGCCGGGTGAAAGTCACGACTTGCCAGTTTGTATGACTTGGAAATTTTCACAACCTGCTCAACCCCGGATAACTGGCGAAGCTGCTCAGCCAGCTTCGGATCCGCTTTACCAATAATACCGATAACTGTCCGGTCCACACCTTTGGATACATGAGCCTGTACTTCATACTTCTCAATATGCTGGACAATTTCATTTACACGCTCTTCCGAAACTTTGTTGGAAATAATAACGATCATAATGGCCACGCTCCCGAATGTAGTTTTATAATATGTAGCACAAGCACTTTCACACTTCAATGCTTATACGCTTTTAAGCTTTTAATCACTAAAGCAAATATACAACGAGAAGCAGCTTCTCGTCAATACTTAATCTATTTTTGTACATCAAGTTGTAGACTCAGGACGGATCAGAAGCTGTGCTTTTCTTTTTTTTCGCTTTTCTTTGCGCTTGGCGTCATAGAACTCAAGCCCCCACCTAATTGGGAAATAAACAAGCAAGCCAAGCACGACACCTACGACCATTCCGCCAACCAGAAGCTTTAAATTGGAACCAAGGAACACATCCAGCCAATCAGGCAGATTGGCATGAGCTAGAAATTTGCGCGTTCCATGCGGAAGCACCATACCTCCCACTCTCATATGAACAATAGTCAATGGAAGATAAATAATTTTACCGAATACGAATCCAATTAATGCGGCTGCCATGCTTGCACGAAAAAGGTAAATTAACGGGAAAATAAGAAAGAAGGCCAACCCAGCCGTTGGAAGCGTGAACATCTCAACAGCCAGACCAATAGAGAATCCCATAGCAACTATGCTAGGGCCTCCCTTAGCACGAGTCAGCAGCAGATATTTATATTTGAACCAGCGCTTAATATTTCGGAACTGAAAAGGCTTTTTCTTTACCGTTCTGTTCTGCTGCATATACCTTCATCCCCAACGTTCGTTATTCGTTTGCTGCTCCGGACTTTGACTTCGCGACAGGGATCAATCGATCCAAATTAACCGTACGTTTGACCTCCCAGGTCGAAGGCAATTGAGGATCAAGCTGTTCCAAATAGCTTATGACCTCTTTGGTAATTGGTGTCGGCGTAGAAGCCCCCGAGGTGACGGCCACTCTGCGGACCGGCTCCAGCCATTCCCGCTTCAGCTCTGTAATATCCGCGATGCGATAAGCCTTGACTCCGGCGATTTCCTCGGATACCTGAGCCAGCCGATTCGAGTTGTTGCTCCGAGGATCGCCTACCACGAGGACGAGATCCGCATCCTTAGCCTGCTCGGCAACCGCCTCCTGACGAACCTGGGTAGCGAGGCAAATTTCATTATGAATCTCGGCCTTCGGGAATTTGTCGAGCAATCGACTCATAATATGCTTGATATCCCACTGGCTCATGGTCGTTTGATTCGTAATAATAATCTTGGATGTGTCGAGCTCCAATACCTCTATCTCTTCTAGCTTCTCAATCAAATGTACCCGATCGGGAGCCACTCCAACAGCACCCTCCGGCTCCGGGTGACCTTTCTTTCCAATATAAATGACATGATATCCTTCAGCTGTCTTCTCACGGATCAAATCGTGGGTCTTCGTTACATCAGGACAAGTTGCATCTACGACGGTGAGTCCTTTTTCGCGCGCTCTGCGGCGTACCTCCGGCGATACCCCGTGAGCGGTAAAAATAATCGTTCCCGATTCAATGGAATCCAATATTTCCAGCCGGTTCGGGCCGTCCAAAGTAATAATGCCTTCTTTATCAAAATAATCGGTTACATGGGAATTATGCACGATCATTCCTAAAATATGCACAGGTCTCGGCAGATCCAAATTTTTGGCAGTCTGCATGGCAAGCGCCATGGCATCTACAACCCCATAACAATAGCCCCGGGGTGAGATTTTGATTACGTCCATCCTCCGCACCTACCTGCTCTTATATATCATTATTCGTTCTTAGTCCATTATACCTGATTCGCAGGTTGGATGGAATGCCCTGACTCGAAAGTTGTCGGAAGCTTGCCAAGCGGCAGCCAAATAATAAAGGTACTGCCCTCGCCTTTGCGGGTCATGACTTCAATGGAGCCTTGATGCTCATCAATAATCCACTTGGCTATGGACAATCCCAACCCCGTCCCGGAGGTTTTCCCCCTGGAAACATCTGCGCGGTAGAAACGGTCAAAAATATGCGGCACCTCTTCTTTATCCATGCCGATCCCCGTATCTTGTAGGCGCAGTCCGATTTGATCTTCTGTACTCACCGCATCCAATTTGACGAAGCCTTCCTCCGTATATTTGAACGCATTTTCTATGAAAATAAAAATGAGCTGCTGCAAATAGTCCCTATTCCCAAGCACATGAATATTATCGAGTGCTGATAAATCTCCAGTTTGCCATTCCACTGAACGGGGAAGCAGCTGAGCCTTTCGAACGACCTGCTCCATCAGCGGCTTTAGCATGATCTCGCTTTTTTCCATCTGAAAGCCTGCATCCGCACGGGCCAAAGCCAGCAAATCATTCACAAGCCGGGTCATCCGTTCCGCCTCTCCGGCAATATCCTGCATCGCTTCCAGCGACATCTCCAGCTGGTCCCGGTCTTGATCCAGAGCAGCGGCCGCCGTTTTGCGCCACATTTTTTCAAGCAGATCCACATTGCCCCTGATTGTCGTCAAAGGCGTACGCAGCTCGTGCGACGCATCCGATACGAACCGGCGCTGCCTGCGGTATGATTCCTCCAGATCGGTATATGCATTCTGCAGCCGCCCAAGCATCCCATTGATCGTACTGGTCAGCCTGCCGATTTCGTCCTGCGGACCGTCATAATTGATCCGGTTCCCCAAATCCGCGCCCTTCTCAATTTGATTGGCGGCTTCGATGACCTTGTCAATCGGTCTTAATGCTTTTCTGGCCAAGAACAATCCGAACGACGCAGCAAGCACAATAAGCAGCAGGGAAGTTACCGTTAATATAATTCTGAGCAGTGCAAATACTTTCTCATAGGATTCAATGATGACCGCCGCTTGAAAAACGCCCGCTAACCGAGATTGGCCGTTCTGATTCAGGTAGATGGGCTTGTTATAAATTAAAATTTCAAACGTATCGATACTGGAACGTTCTATAAAAAAATCCTCATTACCCAAACGCTGCTTCTGCTGCGGGGTAATTTGGGGTAAATACATATTAAGATCCTTTAAATTGTTCGAACGGTTTTGATTCCCGTTTTCAAAGCTCGTCAGCTGGTAGTATGTTCCCGTATTGTTAACCATATCCCGGCCTTGAAGAACGAAGTCAAAGCTGATATCCCCTCCGAGGGTAGGAGTAATCCGCGGTTGAATACGGGAATAGGCACTTTCCGCACGCTGACTCAAATCATCCTCGACACTATTATAGTAATAGTAATGCAGCGACCAATACAGCCCGAAACCGAATAACAACAAAGTGACTGACAAAATGCCCGTATACCATAAAGTAAGTCTTAGACGAATGGACATGTCAGCCCTCTCCTCTCAGTACATAACCGGCGCCGCGAACGGTCTGGATAATTCGCTTATGCCCGTGTCCCTCCGTTTTTTGACGTAGCAGTGCAATATAAACTTCCAATACGTTGGATTCTCCACTGTAGTCGTAGCCCCATATTTTCTCCATGATGACATCCCTGGAAAGGACTCTTTTCGGATTTTGCATAAACAAATGAAGCAGCTCGAATTCCTTTGTCGTCAGCTCAATTAACTGCCCGCCGCGGAATACCTCCCGCGTATCCAGGTCCATGAAAACGTCCTGGTACTGCAGACGATTCGTTGCCAACTCCGCCTTTTCCGCCGTTTTCCGACGCAGCAGCACGCGAATTCTCGCCAGCAGCTCTTCCAGAGCGAAGGGCTTGACCAAATAATCATCCGCCCCGCTGTCCAGTCCTTTGACCCGGTCCGCAATCTCATCCTTGGCTGTCAGCATGAGCACAGGAATGGTCGTACCTCCCTCGCGAATACGGCGAACGACCTCCCAGCCGTCCAATTGCGGCATCATCACATCTAAAATAATGGCGTCCGGCTCATGCTCTATAATTTGCTTTAATCCGTCCATGCCGTGATTCGCCGTGAATACGATGTAGCCCTCGAATGCGAGCGTTCTTCGCAGCATGGAAGTGATTTTCTCATCATCATCAATTACCAATATTTTTTCTCTCATCTGCAACACCGTCCTTACTGTCATTGTATCAAAAAACACGTTGAAGCAAAAAGAAGCAGAGCTTCACGAAAAACGTGTTCCGCTCTACTTCTTTCCTAACCTTTTTATCTCTTTAAGCCGTCCAGCCTTTACGGTGTTGTGGCAGTTGCGTTTTTATCTCCGATGGTTACCGTAATCGTCTCTTTTTTACCGTCGCGCAGCACAGTCAAATTCGCCTTTTCGTTGACCTTCAGCGTCTTTACCTTATCTACGAGCTCTTGTGAGTTTTTCACTTTCGCCCCGTTTACTTCTGTAATCACATCGTAAGGTCTCAGTCCCGCTTTGAAGCCCGGGCTTTTGCGCTCCACTTCGGAAACAATAGCGCCTTCCGTATTTTCCAGCTTCAGCTCCGATACCCATTCTTTATCGATATCTGCCAGCTTAACTCCAATGTACGGAGCCGGCTCTTTTGGAATCTTCACGTTGTTTTTCAAATTATCCAGCACGCTCGAAATGGTACTTGTCGGAATGGCAAAGCCGATTCCTTGTGCCTGAGAGCTGACAGCCGTGTTGATCCCGATAACTTCACCGTTCAGATTCAGCAGCGGACCGCCGGAATTGCCGGGGTTGATTGAAGCATCCGTTTGCAGCAGGTGCTTATACTCACGAGTACCTTGGCTGTCTGGAATCGAAATCGGGCGTTCTTTGGCACTCAGCACCCCGACCGTTACCGTATGGTCAAAGCCATATGGGTTCCCGATTGCTACGACCCAGTCCCCTACATTAATATCTTCAGCTTTGCCAAGCGGCAGGGAAGAAAATTCTTTATCCCCTTCAATTTTCAATGCCGCCAAATCCAGGTCGTAGCTGTTCCCGAGCAAGGTTGCTTTGAAGGGCTTGTCGTACCCCTGTACGGTTACCCAAATCTCGTCTGCACCGTCAATAACATGCTCGTTGGTCAGGATGTAGCCGGACTTTTCAAATATAAATCCGGTTCCCATGCCTCCCGGCTGCAGCTGATCGCTTTGGTTGTTCCGTTGTCTTTGCTGGCCTCCGTTATCACCAAAAAACTGACGGAAGAACGGGTCGTCAAACAAGGAATTTCCCGAGCTTGCCTTTGCTTTCACCTTGGTCTCGATCTTCACAACCGCCGGCCCTGATTGCTCTGCAATCTGAGCGATGTTATTCGGTCTGCCCAAGTCCAGCGAGGACGGCTTGACCGCGCCATTATTAGCGCTCGCTGCGGCTTGACCCGATCCATTAGCAGAGGCGCTGCTGCTAAGGACCCCTTTGGAGCCTGTAAACAAATTCATTTTATCCGAAGCGAACATCAGTCCGCTTACAACCACGGCACCAGCCAAGAACGAGATAAACATGCTCTTTAGCGTAGAGCCTTTTTTCTTTTGCTGATACTGCCAGCCTGCCATCGGATCCTGCATCGGCTTCTCGGCTTCAGCTCCGTTGAAGGAGAAGGAGCGGACTGCTTTGGGCGGCGTTACTTCCACATGCGTGCTTCCTTCACTCGTACTTGCCGTCGTGCTGTTTGCTGCCGCGGCTTCATCTTGTCCCGCCGTCGATTTATAAGGTCCGTAAGAATAATAATAGGAAGGCCGATCTTGCTGCTCTTGACTGCTTCTTTCATTGTTCGGTTGATCCGCCCGCTCGCGGGATGAATTATGGTCATCACCGTTCATCCGGCGAAAAAAATCATCATAGTCTTTTTTGTTGTCGTCCATAATCGAAAGACCTCCATTTCGATAACCTGTATCCAAGTGTATGCTACTTGATATCCTTGACTATATATTGCCTTCGTAACCTTAAAGAAACCTTAAAATTAAATAAAAGGCAGTTAAAGAGTTATACAATCCCCCCCATAGAGAGAATCAATCCCCCCATACCCCCCTTGCACTTCAAGGGGGGCCCCGGGCGCTGGCGCCCCTGGACCCCGCAAGCTTGGTGCTTGGAGGAACGCTCCGGCTTCGATCCTGCTTGTGTCGGGTGAGCGCGTCTGTCAGGCCGGGTTATAGACTTTGCAAGCAAAGCTATATCCGTCTTGACACGCTTGCATGCGCGAGGTAACACGTTCGTGATGGAGATACTTCAGCTCAAAGGGAGCGCTTACGTACGAATAAAGAAGGAGCAATGCCGCAAGCATTGCTCCTTCTTTATTCGTACACGCTTCACGAGGGTGTGTTTTGCGTAAACGTAAAGCGGGTTCGGCTGTGATTTGCACAGCAAAACCAGCCGAACAGCCGCGATCTAAACCACGAAAGAAACTCGTTCCGCTAGCCCGTTCCCGCACATATGGAAGCGTGTCCGGGCGTACTTTGCTTCAGCAAAGCAGCCCGGACCGACGCGCTCCCACCACCAAACCTCACATCGAAGCCGCCATGCCACTCCCCGCACCAGCTTTGCGGGGTCCAGGGACGCGAGTGCCCGGGGCCCCCCTTGAGTGCAAGGGGGGTATGGGGGGATTGAATAAGCAAACGTAAAGCGGGTTCGGCTATGATTTGCACAGCAAAACTAGCCGAACATCCGCGATCTGAACCACGAAAGAAACTCGTTCCGCTAGCCCGTTCCCGCACATATGGAAGCGTGTCCGGGCGTACTTTGCTTCAGCAAAGCAGCCCGGACCGACGCGCTCCCACCACCAAACCTCACATCGAAGCCGCCACGCCACTCCCCGCCCAGCTTTGCGGGGTCCAGGGACGCAAGTGCCCGGGGCCCCCCTTGAGAGCAAGGGGGGGATGGGGGGATTGAATGAATTACAATGTTCGTTCCACTTCACTCAAAAGCTTTTTAGCCTGGGCAACCCATTTATCCTCCACAGGCGCATCCTTATCCACCGGCTCCTGAAACTGATCGATTAACGCGCCCATCGTTTTCACATGAGCTTCGCTATCTAGACCTTCATTATAGAGATGCTTTAGCACAAATGGCTGACCAAGTCGAATGCTCGCTTCCGTAGCGTCCGTATCTCCTTCCAGTGTGCCACGTGTTACTTGGAATGGGATGCGCAGCCACACTTTGTGAGCCTCATCTAAATAACGGTCAAAATACCCGTGATCATAGTCCCAATTCCCGCCAAGCGCAAACTCAAATTGATGCAATTGATTTCTTACCTGATCAAAAGCCTCCTCACGGTTCACCAAGCTGGAATTTATAGGGATCATTGTTTTTCCTCCAAAGTATAAATTTTATAAATAGAATGAACGTTTTTAGTGAAAATTATGCTACAGACAATCGATTACCGAACATTGTTTTCAGATGTCATTTATCCTTACGCAATCCGTTGACATTATTACCACGAGAACCGTATAATGATGGTCGTAGTTCTTATACATTGTACGTTTATAAGGAGATGAGAGGTATGGATTTGTCCACTTTAGCCGGTGGATTAGATACGATCTGGGTCGTCCTGACAGCGGCTATGATTTTATTGATGGAGGGCGGCTTTGCCCTTTTGGAAGCCGGGTTCGTCAGGCAGAAGAACGCAGTCAGCATCATCATGAAAGTATTCGTTGACATTACTTTTGGCGCCCTGGTCTTTTACTTTTTCGGTTTCGCTTTCATGTACGGAAAAGATGCTTCCGGCCTCATTGGAACAAGCGGCTTTATGATGGGAGGAGACTTAACACATATTAAGCTTTCCATCTCCCATGACACATATTGGCTGTTTCAATGCGCCTTTGTTATCGCTGTCATCTCCATTGTTTCGGGCGCAGTAGCCGAACGTATCAATTTTCGTGCTTACATTCTATACACTATAGCAATGACCGGTCTCATTTACCCTCTTGCCGGGCACTGGGTATGGAGCGTAGGAGGCTGGATCGGCAGCCTCGGCATGATTGACTTCGCCGGCTCCGCGGTCATCCACGCGCTTGGCGGCTTCTCCGCTCTCGCGGCAGCGCTATTTATCGGCCCCCGCATCGGCAAATTTTCCGAGAGCGGAGCACCCAATATTGTCCCTCCCTCGAATCTGCCGTTAGCATCGGTAGGTGCATTTATTCTCTGGTTCGGTTGGTTCGGCTTCAATTCCGGAAGCACATTAAGCGCAACGAACAGCTCCATAGGGCACATCGCCGTAACAACAATGCTGTCAGCCGCCGCCGGTGGGGCCGCTTGTATTTTATTCACCATGTTTCGTTACCGCAAAGCGGACCCTCCTATGGTAATTAACGGATCTTTGGCAGGATTGGTCGGCATAACAGCCGGTTGTGCTTTCGTAAGCGACAGTGTTGCCATTCTCATTGGTGTGATATGCGGTATTGCTATGGTTATTGCAACGGAGTTTCTTGAATCCAAAAAAATCGACGACCCTGTCGGCGCATTCGCTGTACACGGGGTAAGCGGAAGCATTGGCACACTGGCCCTTGGTTTGTTTGCCAAACCGGAGCTGACCGAAGGGGTCGGCCAAGGCTACAGCGGCCTTTTCTATGGCGGCGGCTGGCAGCTGCTTGGTGTACAAGTGTTAGGCTTGGTCATCGTCTCGGTATGGGGATTTGTATTGACTTGGGGGGCTTTGGTGCTCATCAATCGTTTCATTTCGGTACGCGTCAGCAGAGACGAAGAATTGGTCGGACTCGATGTCGGGATTCACGGTGTGCCTGCCTACAGCCAGGATCACGACTTTATTGATGTAGATGCCCTGAAGAAGGAAAGCAAATAAATGGTTAAAAAAAGCGCGCTGGCAACCCGTCAAGGGAACCAGCGCATTTTTTTCATCGATAAAGGACCTTGCCCTTTCGTCCAGATCCAGACCACAAAGGTATACAGACAAAAAAACCAAGCCCGCAGGAGGCTTGGTTGGTATATATCCGCTTAGTAGAACACTAGGCCATTTCTTTCTCCAACTCATCGCTAATGTCAACCAAATCGGTAGGACTCAAGCTTCGGATCGCTTTCGCATGCTCGATCTCCGCACGAAGCTGACGAATTTGCTCCATTGGTTTTTTGACATAATGGATATATTCAACAGCAAGATGATGGTCCGGCTTCTTCCCCGTAAACATACGCCGAAAAGCTGACATCGATTGATAGCTTCGTTCTTCCATTAAACGTTTCTTCTCATAGCGTTCAACCACTTGCTCAATCTCTGCAATCTGCTCTTCCTTACGAGATATATAGGCTTCCAAAAAAGGATAAACTTCAGCCGCTTTTCGTTTACTCACCGGAATCGAACTCCCTGTTAATAAAGCATTCAGCATGGAACATCACCTATCTCTAAATGTTAACTATCATCACAGTAATTTTATTTTACACTAAAATCGCTGCTTTGAAAACAACTATTTTAGAGAAGCCCGTCCCTTCAATTATGCCTTAGTGGAAGCTACAGAGCGCAGCTTATAAAGCAATCAAGAAGTCACTGCCGCGACCAGCTTCTCTCCCAGATCACTGCACAGCTGCTTTTCGTCCTGCGATGGATTAAGCTCAATTTTCAAGCCTTCGTTTACTACGTCAGCGCCTAATTCCTGAAACTTTGCAGTGATCGTATCCACCGCAGCTCCATAAGCAGAATAGCTGGAATCGCAAGAGCCGAATGCCGCTGCTTTTTTACCGGACAAATCGAGACCGTCCAGCTCCTCGTAAAAGTCAAGGAACTCATCCGGAAGGTCCCCGTCTCCCCATGTATAGGCCCCCACAATAATTACGTCGTAGTCCAATAGCTCCGCCCCTTTCGCATCCATGGCCGACTTGAATTCAGGTTCAATACCGGCCTTTCGAACGCCGTCCCGGATCGCTTCGGCTATTTCCTCCGTGTTTCCCGTCATGCTCGCATAAACAATAATGACCTTCGCCATTTCCTTCACTCCCTGTTATTTATGTATAAGTCATATTGATAATGATAATCGTTATCATTTAATTTTGTCAATCCTTTATACGTAAAAGAAGCCGGATGTGTATAAAGCCACACCCGACTTCTTATTTGTTTTTGCATCCAACGAGATTACTATTTGGTGTTATTATTGGCACCTTGACTTGGATTGTTTTGTGCTGGCTGCTTTACATTGTTCGCCACTACTTCTTCGGAAAATTCCGTATCATTTTGTTGCGACTTTTTGTTTTTGTTTTTTGCCACAGCTAATCACCTCCCCTTACAAAGCATAGTATGGGTAAGATGATCATCCTTTATGTTAGCAGTTTGATACAGGCTTCTATCAAAACAGAATCTCATTCTCAAGCTGATTCCAGATCATTTTGGTGATCTTTCCTTCGCCTTTTTTGACAACGAGCACATTGACGGTTTTCTTGCCCCACTCGCGGTACACCTGATCTTTGGTCTCAAAGTACAAGTCGATTCGCTTGCCTTTAATCGCACTTCCCGTATCGGCTACGATACCATAGCCATAGCCAGGAATGTACAGTACAGTCCCGATCGGGAACACTGAGGGGTCTGCAGCAATGGTTGAGAACGAGTTTTTGTCTCTCTGAACCTTCATCCCGGAAAAGGTCACACCGTACTCGGGATGACCGGGATTTTTCCCGGTGGATTCTTTGCCCGCATAATATCCGGTAGCGACAACTTCCACTGCGGTATATTTGGACAAATCCTTTTTCAGATTAGGCACGATCGTATATTTGTCTTTTTGTTTACGGTTTTCGACGCTGCTGATTTGTTTGACGGCAGCCATGGTCTCCTTCTCTTTGCCATTCGGCTCCGGTACAGGAGCAATTTGCGTTAGTGTGGACATTGGACTCGGTTGACCGTTGTGCGCCAGCGACTGCTGTTTTTGTTCTAATGCTAAAAACACCGCTAATAGAATAGCAACAAGACAGATCCATTTGGCATGAGCTACGGTTTTAGGTAACATGCTTGTGATAAACCTCCCCTTATTACAAGAGGCTGTCCATTTTTTGAATATTATATACACACCGGCCTACGAAAAAAGAAAAAGACTCGTCCTTCGGAGCAATTCCAAAGGACGAATCTTTCTCAAGCAATCATTAATCAATTTGTTTCGTGCTGATGACCTCGTTAATCAATGCAATAGCACTGTCTAAGCTTTGAACACCCAAGTCGACACCGCCGCGTTTGCGGACGGATACGCTCGAGCTGTTCATCTCATTCTCGCCGACAACGAGCATGAACGGAATTTTCTCCAGCTGGGCTTCACGAATTTTGTAGCCCAATTTCTCGTTGCGCAGGTCAGACTCCACGCGAATCCCTGCGTACTGCAGTTTCTCCGCCACTTCTTTGGCATAGCCTTCAAAAGCAGTTGATACCGGGATCACCTTGGCTTGTACCGGACATAACCAAGTCGGTAGTGCGCCCGCAAAGTTTTCAAGCAGGAACGCCGTCATTCGTTCCATCGTCGAAATAATACCGCGGTGGATAACAACCGGACGGTGCTTTTGACCATCCTCTCCTACATACTCCAGCTGGAAGCGTTCCGGCAGCAAGAAATCCAGCTGCGCAGTGGAAAGCGTCTCTTCTTTTTTCAATGCGGTTTTGATTTGTACGTCCAGCTTCGGACCATAGAAGGCAGCCTCGCCTTCCGCTTCGAAGAACGGCAGGCCTAATTCCTCGACGACTTCACGGAGCATGCGCTGGGACATCTCCCACATTGCATCGTCCGGGAAATATTTCTCCGTATCCTGCGGATCACGGTAGGACAAGCGGAAACGGTATTCTTTGATACCGAAATCCTCATACACTTGACGAATCAAGTTGATTACACGGGCAAATTCTTCTTTAATTTGATCCGGACGACAGAAAATGTGCGCATCGTTCAGTGTCATCGCACGAACGCGATGCAGACCTGTCAACGCTCCCGACATCTCATAGCGGTGCATGGTTCCAAGCTCAGCAACCCGTACCGGCAAATCGCGGTAGCTGCGCATTTCGCTCTTATACACCATCATATGGTGAGGGCAGTTCATTGGACGGAGTACAAGCTCCTCGTTGTCCATAATCATTTTCGGGAACATGTCCTCTTGATAATGCTCCCAGTGTCCCGACGTTTTGTACAGCTCCACATTAGCCAGTACCGGTGTGTACACGTGATGGTAGCCTAATCTTTCTTCCAAGTCCACGATATAGCGTTCCATCGTACGGCGAACCTTCGCCCCGTTCGGAAGCCATAGCGGCAGGCCCTGACCTACTTCACGAGAGAAGGTGAAAAACTGGAGCTCTTTGCCCAGCTTGCGGTGATCGCGTTTTTTGGCTTCCTCCAAAAGATGAAGATGCTCGTCCAGCTCGGCTTTTTTGGGGAACGCCGTTCCATAAATACGCTGCAGCATCTTGTTCTTCGCATCGCCCCGCCAGTAAGCTCCTGCCACGCTAAGCAGCTTAAAGGCTTTAATCCGGCCTGTGGAAGGCAGGTGCGGTCCGCGGCACAAGTCAAAAAATTCGCCTTGGTCATAGATTGTCAGCTCAACATTCTCTGGCAAATCGCGAATAAGCTCAAGCTTCAACGGATCCTCAAGCTCCGTAAACGTGCGAATCGCTTCTTCTCTGCTTACAACACGGCGGCGAATCGGCAAATTTTCCTGCGCAATACGTTCCATTTCCTTCTCGATCTTGGCAAGATCTTCGGGAGTGATCGGTGTTTCCAAATCAATGTCGTAGTAAAATCCGTCTTCGATTACAGGCCCGATGCCAAGCTTGACGGCCTTCTCTCCATATATTCGTTTGATAGCCTGCGCCATTAAGTGGGCGGTACTGTGACGGTACACTTCAAGGCCTGCTTCACTATCCAGAGTAACGATTTCTAGAGCTGCATCCTGCTCGATCGGCGTATTCAGGTCTACGACCTTGCCGTTGATCTTCCCTACAACTGCATTTTTTTTGAGACCGGAGCTAATGGAACCTGCTACTTCTTCAATGGTAATTCCTTGCTCATACTCCCTAACTGCGCCATCCGGAAAAGATACTTTTACTGCCATTCCCATCTGCCTCCATTACAAAAATTTGACAACAAAAAAAGCGCAAATCATCCCAAAAGGGACGAGTGCGCTTGGCCTCGTGGTTCCACCCTAGTTCGATTCGCTTTCGCTTGCAGCGAACCCTCAACAGCATCCGGTAACGGGAATGACTCGGAAATATATACTTGACTAGGTTAACCTAAATCAACCTGCGTTCCATATTTCTGCTACAAAGGGGTAAATTACTGTCGCTTCAACTGAAGGAGCTTGCAGCCGGGACTCCTCTCTCTGTACAGTACTTCAGCAATTGTTGTCTTTGATTTCTGCACTATCCTTTATTATAATCAGATGCCGCAGAGCGGTCAAGCGTCTGACATAACCGGCAGTATTCGCACAGCTGCACTCTATTTTCAAATATTTGTGTAATCGTTTGGATAACCTGTACTTCCGGGTCCCGGGTGTGAATATAGATTTGTTGGGGAGAGACGGAGATCAAGGTGCTGACAATGACATCCTCGAAATTAATGTCTCTTTCCAGCATTTCGACCGTTAACGTGTTTTCATTGCCGCTTGTATCGATCGGCTCCATCCTGTCGTTCAGCAAAAGAAACTCGTTGCCACCCTTATGTATCAAATGCGCGAGTGGGATTTTGGCTTCTTGAATATAAACAAAATATTTCAGCAAGGAAATAAACTCCTGGTACTGCTGATCCATCAAAAATTCATCGATAGCATATTCAGCCAAATCATGCAGCTCTTCGCGATAAGCACTCAAGCGGAACCGCATGAATCCGTCTATATTTAACTCGGTTTGCTCCTGTAAATAGGCGTAAGCCGCTTCGGCAATTTTATGTTTGCGACGCAAGGTCGTTTGCTCCAGGGGATCCTCAGCTGATTCCATTTGAATCATGTGCCGGCAATAATTCAATATCGAACGAATATCGTCTTCTTCCTTGTAGTCAAAATCCTTGGCAACTAATGAACGAATTAACCTTTCTTCCTCTTCCAATACGATCCAGTGTGCCAATACGTCTGCAGCTTTTTTGTACAGCGCGTCCGCCCGTTTGTCCAACTGAAAGCGAGGCAAAACTCCATTCACCTGAATGACCGAGCAGGTCTCGGAACCAAACAGCTCAACCGTCATATCATCATGCCCCATCCGCTCTATCGCTTCCCCTACAGCCTTATGCAGCCGATGTACCGCTTCATCCGGTGACTTCATCATGGTCAAAGCAAACAGCTTCATCCTATTCACTCCTTCCTTCCCTAACTTCTTTCTTAAGTATATGGTCGCGCCGGGGCATATATACAAACAACAATTTCCCATGGTATAGTTAACAAGGATAATTAAAATCGTCCTCTCATGGACATTTCAGAAGTGTCCGTTTTGCAGCGAGCCTGTGCAGTAAAAATGAAGCAGCTCATATATGGAGTGAACATTGAATGGGGTTTGACTTTTTACAATTAGTGAATTTACCTCGTTGGAATCGAAAGTTGCTATTCGGATATTGGGTCATGATCATCATCTCCGTTATTGCCACATCCGTCTATAATCTTATCGCCTTCCTCAACCATAACAACCAATACGCACCCGTTGTGTCCATGAATACGCTTTGGATTTGCGTAGCCTTATTATGTATCGAAGCCTTGCATTATTGGATGAATCGCTGGAACGATTACATCATTATTATTGGGGGAGCCGCGATTGCGTTTGGACTCATCTTCACCTTCCCTACGGTAAGTGCTTTGTTAACCATCTTGTATCTCCCCATACTCATTTCGATCTTTTATTTTCAAATTCGCAAGGTTGTTTTTTCATACTTGGTCAGCCTGACCTGCTTTTATGCCTTGTACTTTTTGAACCTTTGTTATCATGACAAATACAACGTTTCCGACCTCATAGCTATGACATCAGTCCTAACCGTAGGCGCTGCAGCCGCTCTGGCCATTATGAGCAGAGGTTCAGAGCTAATGGCCCATTTGAGAACATCTATCGCCTCCAGTCAAGATTTGCTGATCAAGAATATTATTATGGACAAGCTGGCCAAAACCGATGCGCTCACAGACCTGTATAATCATATGGCGTTCCATGAATACTTGGACAAGCTAATCGAGCAGGGTGAAAAATACAAATTCTCTTTTCAGCTTGCGCTGCTGGATATCGATCATTTCAAAAAGGTGAATGACACATATGGTCACCGGGCAGGAGATGCCGTCTTGACCAAAGTCGCACAGACGATGAAAGAGATGGTCTCACTAAATGACTTTCCCGCAAGGTATGGCGGAGAGGAATTTGCGATTATTTTCACAGATATGGAATTGGGAGAATCGCTGCTGAATTTGGAAAATATTCGAAAACGCATCGAGGGAATGTCTCACGAGGAGCTTAAGGGGCAGTCAGTAACGATCAGTATCGGTGTACATGATTATAAAAAGGGCTGCAGCAAAGAGGAATTGTTCGCAGGTGCCGACTCCGCACTTTACGAAGCCAAACGAAGCGGGCGTAACCGCACCATTGTCTATCGGCCGCCAAAATGAAACAACGACCCGTGAAAGCTCACAAGGTCGTTGTTTTTGTTAGGCTTTATACTGCCTTTAGTTTTGCATAATGAAGTCCTTCTCGACTTTCTCGTCTTCCTGATCGAACATTCGGAGAATCTCGTAACGCGTGTTCCGCTGCGCTGGAATTTTACCTGCCTCACGAATAAGCTGCAGCGTTGAGCCGATGTTGACCTTATGTGTCGTTCCTGCAGCCGATACAACGTTCTCTTCGATCATTGTACTGCCGAAATCGTTGCACCCGAAATGCAGTGACTTTTTACCGATTTCAGGTCCCATCGTTACCCAAGAGGATTGGAAATTCGGAATATTATCGAGCATAATGCGGCTGATCGCCACATTTTTCAAATATTCGTCCGGTCCGAGCTTTTCCGCCTTCAAATTCGTGTTGTCCGGCTGGAACGTCCATGAGATGAAAGCAAGGAAGCCAGGAGACTTGTAGCCATTCGCGATACATTCGTCCTGCGCATCACGAACACGCAGCAGATGCAGCGCACGCTCCTCCATCGATTCACCGAAGCCGATGACCATGGTTGCGGTCGTCGACATCCCTATGCGGTGAGCGGTTTGCATCACATCCATCCAATCGCGCCACGAGCCCTTTTGACGGCTGATCTTTCTGCGCGTGCGGTCGTCGAGTATTTCTCCTCCTCCGCCGGGAAGGGAGTCCAAGCCCGCAGCATGCAGCTCTCTGACCACTTCCTCCAAAGAAAGGCCGTTCGAAACTTCCTTCATTTTCATAATTTCCGCCGGAGAGAAGGAATGCATAGTTATGTTGAAGCGCTTCTTAATTTCGCGCAGCAGGTTCGTGTAATAGGTAAAAGGAAGATCCGGGTTGGTTCCACCCTGCATTAGGATTTCGGTACCATTCACATCCAGTGTCTCCTGGATTTTCTTGAAAATGGTTTCATCCGGCAGCACATAGCCCTCCTTGGAGCCCGGGGCGCGGTAAAAGGCACAAAACCGGCAATAAACATCACAAATATTCGTATAGTTAATATTACGTCCGACGACGAAGGTCGTAATAGGCTCAGGGTGAAAACGCAGCATGATTTGATTGGCCACGTGCCCCATTTTCTCTATTTCATCGGATTCATATAATTGAATACAATCCTCCACGCTGATCCGGTTCCCTGCCAGAGCACGGTCCAAAATACCATCGATGGAACTCATATTCGCTCACTCCTTTGTACTTATTTTCACAATGTATTTAGTGCTCGAAAAAACTCATGAAATCATCGTACCACAAACTATGGGCTTCGTCATTAAAAAAGGAAGCTGTTCATCAAGTTGTGAACGATTGGCGGCCCACCGGCCAAAGAAAAGAGCCGATGGTTGTCAGCCTTTCCCACCGGCTCCAGCTTTTGTGATTCGCTTGCGTTATCCCTGAAGCGCCTGCTCCAGGTCCTCAAGCAAATCGTCGATATGTTCGAGGCCGACCGAGTATCGAATCAGACCATCGGTGATGCCCCGCTCCAGCCGAACCTCTCTTGGCATCGCGGCATGGGACATCATCGCAGGATAAGACAAGATGCTCTCTACTGCGCCTAAGCTTACGGCGACAAGAGGGATTTGAACCTTTGCCAGCACCTGCTTGGCTCTCTCTCCCGAGCCAACATCGAAGGAGACTACCGCTCCATAGCCGCGGGACTGCTTCTCATGAATGGCTCGTCCCGGATGAAATTCCAAGCCAGGGTAATACACATGCTCTACCCCCGGATGAGCCGAGAGCCAAGACGCCAAACGGTTGGCGCTGACCTCGTGCGCTTCCATCCGTGTCTGGAGCGTCTTCATCCCGCGCATTAGGAGCCACGAATCCGACACGCCGAGAATGGTGCCGAGGCCGTTCTGTACCTGCTTCATCCGGCGGCTCAGGCTATCATTGGCGACAACGGCCAGACCCGCTGTTACGTCACTGTGGCCTCCCAAAAACTTCGTCGCGCTGTGCAGCACAATGTCGACTCCAAGCTCGATCGGACGCTGATGGTACGGCGTCATGAACGTATTATCCAGCATCGTGAGCAGGTCGTGCTCCTTGGCCCAAGTCGTGACGGCAGCGATATCGGTAATTTTCAAGGTCGGATTCGACGGAGTCTCGAGGAACACCGCTTTCGTATTCGGCTTGAGTGCCGCCTTCACTTTGTCCAAGTCCGTCATGTCGACGAAGGTCGTCTCCACATTCATCCGTGTCATAATCGTGCTTAGCAGACGATAGGTTCCCCCATATACGTCTTCTGTGCAGATGACATGGTCGCCTGCGGACAAAAGCATGAAGGCTGCGGATATCGCCGCCATGCCTGAAGCAAAGGCAAACCCGCGCGTACCGCCCTCCAAGAGAGTGATATAGTCCTCCAGTGCTTGCCGGGTCGGATTGCCCGAACGCGTATAATCATATTCTTGATTGGCATCGACATCTGCCTGATGAAAGGTCGATGCTTGGTAAATCGGTGTGCTGGATGCGCCTGTGGCCGGGTCGATCTCTTTGCCGAAATGAATCAGCTTCGTCGCAAACTGCCGCTGCTTGAAGTTATTGTTCTCGCTGCCCATAAATGTTAAGCCCCCTCAATTTCGGCCTGTGCCAAGTCAATGGCTCTCGACAGATCGGCGATCAAGTCGTCAATGTGCTCGATACCGACAGAGTAGCGAAGCAAACGGTCATCGACACCGATCTGCCGGCGGATTTCCTCCGGAATGTCCGCGTGTGTCTGAACTGCAGGATAAGTCATCAACGATTCCACGCCGCCCAAGCTTTCAGCGAAAGCAATCAAACGGATATGGCGCAGAATCGGCTCGATGAACCGGGCGTCCTTCATTTTGAAGGAGAAAATACCTGTATTCCCTGACGATTGCTTCTTCTGAATCTCATAGGCCGGATGACTTTCCAGTCCCGGATAATATACGGATTCGACTTGAGGATGCTCAAGCAAAAATGCAGCCATACGCGTAGCATTATACTCATGGCGTTCCATCCGGATGGCCAGCGTCTTCATTCCTCTCATCAACAGCCAGCTGTCCTGAGGATTCAGCACCGCACCGATGGAATTATGTAAGAACGCCATTTGCTCGGACAATTCCTTCCCTTTCGTAACGATGAGTCCGGCAAGCACGTCATTATGACCGCCTAAATATTTGGTTGCACTATGGATAACTACATCGGCTCCAAGCTCAATCGGACGTTGGAAGAATGGCGTCAGCAGCGTATTGTCTACAATGGACAGCAGGTTCTTCTTCTTGGCCCAGCCGCAAACCTTCTCCAAATCCGTAATCATCATCAGCGGATTCGTAGGTGTTTCGACCACAACCGCTTTCGTATTCGGACGATAATGCGATTCAAGCGCATCGAGGTCATTCGTATCTACATAAGTAGCCGTTACGCCGAAACGCGACATAATTTTTTCAAGCAAACGGTACGTTCCGCCGTACAGATCCAGGGATACGATCAGATGGTCCCCTTGGCTGAACAGGGTGAAAATTGTTTGCAGCGCCGCCATACCCGAGCTGCAGGCAAAGCCCGCATCACCGGATTCCAGCTGAGCGATGGCTTCCTCGAGCACCTTCCTTGTCGGACTTTTCGTGCGAGCGTAATCAAAGCCCGTGCTCTGTCCCAGCTTCGGATGGCGGAAAGCCGTCGATTGATAGATGGGGAAGCTGACAGCGCCTGTCACTGGCTCCTCCACCGACCCGATTTGAGCCAGCCTGCTCTCTATTTTCAAGTCTTTGAATTGTTCATTCATATGGAATACTCCTCCTTGTGCAAATCGTACGGCGTCTCTTGGTATACGTAATAATTCAACCAGTTGGAAAACAACAGGTTGGCATGGGCGCGCCATGACACCAGCGGTTCTTTGGTAGGATCATCATTCGGGTAGTAGTTTTTGGGAACGGCAATATCCAGGCCTTTGTTGATGTCGCGGTCATACTCGTATTTTAAAGTACAGGCATCATATTCAGAGTGCCCCGTTACGAAAATATGCTTGCCGTCCTTCGTTCCAACAATGTACACGCCCGCTTCCGGAGACTCCGATAAAATCTCAAGCTCGCTGATGTGCTCGATATCCTCTCTGCGCACTTCCGTATGTCTGGATTGCGGAACAAAGAACATTTCGTCAAAGCCGCGGAGCAGCTTCACATTTTGCTTCGTGATCAAATGAGGGAATACGCCAAATACCTTTTGCTCGAGGGCATATTTCGGCACGCCGAAGTGATGGTACAGGCCGGCTTGCGCAGCCCAGCAAATATGAAGGGTGGACGTCACATTGTGATTGCTCCATTCCATAATCTGCTTCAGTTCATCCCAGTAGTATACGTCTTCAAAATCAAGCTGTTCTACCGGCGCACCGGTAATGATCATGCCGTCAAACTTCTCCGCCCGCACATCGTCGAACGTTTTGTAGAACTGCTCCAAATGCTCGGGCGACGTGTTTTTGGACGTATGTGTCTTCGGGTGCAGGAGTACGAATTCCACCTGTACCGGCGTATTGCCAATGAGACGCAAGATTTGCGTTTCCGTCGTTTCCTTGGTAGGCATGAGGTTCAATATGGCTATGCGGAGAGGACGAATATCTTGATGATACGCCTCGGTTTCGGACATCACGAATATATTTTCGTTCGTTAAAATTTCTTTGGCAGGTAAATGATCAGGGATTTTAATAGGCATCGGACAATCACTCCTTTTTGTGTGGGTCGTTTTTTCCTGCAAAAAGGCGCTAAAAAGGCCTTTTCGCGCGCGCACGAGAAAGGCCTTGTCATTTCAACAAATGTCCTCTCTCATCTCTCAGAAGCTTATCGCCTCCGCAAGATTTAGCACCGTGCATTCCTCCATCCTTCACGCAGAACGTGAAAAACAAAAGTTTGTCGGTTGCCGGGTATCATCGGGCTAGTCCCTCCACCTGCTCTTGATAAGAGTTTGAATCTTTGGTTTATGAAATTGTTATATAGATTAATGTATACGAAAACGATTCTATCGTCAAGTCACAAAGCATGGCCAATTTTTGTTTTTGGGGCATGATATGGGTAAGTTATTATTACATCGCATTCGGCTGTTAACGGTACAGCTTTTTTAACCAATTTGGGCTCTTGCCCCTTGCTGAGTGGAAATTGAAGGGTTATACTAGACAAGTGATTCGACAACACTTGCAAAGGGGTGCAGCAAACGAATGGACGGAGACCCGAGGAGTAGCATCTACGTTCAATTACAACCGAATATTCCGTTTGGAATGCCGATGGCTAACGCCGACGCTTCGTATGCACCGGACCCTTATTATACCCCATTCTAATCATTTGATTTGATGAGTGAATCCATTTCAATGTACAAGGATTCTCTTTTCATGATCTTACCCTATAGGGTGCCGTCCTGCTGCGAACCGCGACGCTTTTTCCGTCTGTATTCCTCACGATGCAATTATGTGAAGGGGTGGAGCAGATGAAAGCACGCTTGGTGCAGGACGGCATTTTTACTTTAGTAGAGGATATTACACAAACAATGGATCCACCGGCTCAAGGCTTTTATTGGATAGATGCCGACGTGGAGGATCTGGTCATCCTACAGCCCTTATTTCATCTTCATGAACTAGCCGTTGAGGATTGCTTGACCGAAGAAGAGCAGCGTCCGAAAATTGAGCTTTATGATTCGAACTATTTTATCGTAGTTAACAGCATCCGATTCGACGATGAAGAAATTTTTCTGCGGGCGCTGAACATTTTTCTCGGCAGACATTATATCATTACGGTGACCCGGCAAAAGATCAACGAGCTGAGAGCTCTGAAGCCGATCCTGTGGGAAGAGGAAGTTACGACTTCCGACCGCTTCCTGTATCACTTGATTGACTTGGTCGTCGATAATTACACGAATGTTGGCGACCGGATCGAAGCCAAAATCGAGAAGCTTGAGGAAGATATCCTCATGCATACGAAAAAAACGCATTTGAATGAAATCATCGGACTGCGAAGCGAAATATTATGGCTCAAAAAGGTACTTGTTCCGCAAAAAGAAGTGATTGCCACGCTGCATAAAAAGGAGCTGCGGCTTATCAGCGAGCAGCTAAAAAAATATTTCGGCGACATCTATGAGAATGCCGTGAAAATTTCGGAAACGTTCGATACGTTCCGCGATTTGATGGGCAACTTACGAGAGGCTTACCAATCCAGCGTCGCCAACCGGGCGAATGAAATCATGCGCGTGTTCACCGCGTTAACGACAATCTTCATGCCGCTGACGTTCATTACCGGTATCTACGGAATGAACTTCGAGAATATCCCAGGGATGCACTGGGAATACGGCGACATTACCGTGCTGCTGTTTATGCTCGTTGTCGGTCTGTCGATGTTTTTCTTGTTCCGTAAAAAGGATTGGCTATGAGAAATCATACTTTTAATGACAAAGGCCCTGTTTCACATTCGTTCAAGAATGTGTGCAGGGTCTTTGTATGATATGAACACCGGACTCGAACGGCTATGATTCAATCGGTCGAATGGCCTTAGACCGCTTCCGCTCTGCTTATACCTTGGGCACGGCGGAATTTCATTCTCAGCAACCGAAGCCATTCATAGATCCGGTCTCGGGTCTCGTAATCCATTTCTTCCTGATCCTTATAGAGCGTCTGCAATATCGGTTTCAAGTAACGGTCGCCCTGCAGCTCGAACGCAGCCCAAGCAATCTCCTGCTCCTCGGTCGGAACATCCTGCAGCAGCGTCACAATATAAGGCTCCAGGTCGTAGCCCTCTCTGTCCAGCTCCTCCATGAGGAGCATGAGCTCTCTTCGCTGCAGCTGTGTCTGCTCTCGAAGATCCTCCAGGCCGTCGCCGCGGGTAATGGCCTCCAGCAGCTTACGCTTCTGCTCCTGCTTGCTCTGCTCCACCTGACGTTTACGTTCCTTCTCATGCTGGAGCCAGGCATTAAACTGTACCGGATTGATTTCTGCTTCTACCCAATGAAGCGGAAACGGCTGGGACTGCGTATACATTTGAGTAAAGCCGATCAGTTCCTCTCCGTACAGCGTCGCTTTGTTGGCTCCGAGTCCCGGCAGCTGCCTCAGCTCATCGACCGTTTGGGGCAAGAAGGTGCAGATCAGGCGAAGCAGGCGATTCGTCGCCACCAAATAGGGCGCCCTGCCCTCCTTATTTGCTTGCTTCAGCCTCCACTGACGCAGCTCCTCATACAACGCTTCGTTCGAATGAAACTCACTGTAGTAGTGCAGCAGCTGCACTTGGGCTGAACGGCTGTCGAGAGAGGCGAGCTCAGGAAGCATCACCACATCCAGCATCGGTTGAAAGCCCCCGCTTTGCTTGGACATCATCTGCTCACGGAATACCGTCATCATCTCTTCCCAGCCTGTCCCCTCGTACCAATCCTCATGATGGAGCGTTCCGTCTTCCTTCGTCTCTTGCCAAGCGACAAACCAGCGTCCCTGATCCTCTCCGATAGAAACCTGTGCACTGCGAACCCGATCTTCCCCCACCTTTTTCTCCAAACTGTTCAGAAACAACATTTGCATGCTAGCATCCCTCCTGGGCGGAATATTTTCAAACCGAACGCAAAAAAGCACATCTCCTACACGTGGTAAGAGAGGTGCTTCCTCTGCGGTTTGAAATTATTCCCATTTTATCATAGGGCCTGGGTAAATGCAATCCATGATCTTTAAAGTTAATCCAGACCGAATGCATGTGCGCGAAAGTCGAGTCACCCGGGTGCCTTAGGATAAATTGAGCGAACCAGGGAAAAATAGACTGACCGGAAAGCCAACCCAAATTACGAAAAGAGGTGCGTGTCAGGATGTGCCCAGACCCGAATCAGGATGGATTTATTGAAGAGGACCGTCATAAATATACGGATTTTAAATCGGTGGAATCGCAGCGCAACGATCTTATTGCCGAAGAATTCCCTGAAGGCCCCTATGGAGCTAGCAAAATGACAGAATCGCTCGGTAAAAGCACGCCTTGGCGTGAATCCCAGCGGCCTCCCAACCGCTTCGCTTATGAAAATCGCGAGCTGCATGAAGGGTTATACCGTGATTATCCCGGAGAAGACGATAAAATCGTCGATCGGGACGAGTAGGCAAAAAACGGCAGGAGGACACAAGCTCCTCGCTGCCGTTCTATTTTCCAGCTTTTGAAAAATTACACCTTCATAACGCCGCCAGTGCTCGCATTGGTGACCAGCTTGGAGTAACGCGCCAGGTAGCCTGTCGTTACCTTCGGCTCGAAGCCTTTCCAATTTGCTCTGCGTTTCTCGAATTCTTCATCCGAGATTTGCAAGTTGATTGTACGGTTCTCCAAATCCAGCTCGATGATGTCGCCGTTCTCGACGAAAGCAATCGGACCGCCTTCAGCGGCTTCCGGAGAGATGTGACCGATGGAAATACCGCGGGAAGCACCAGAGAAACGTCCGTCGGTAATCAAGCCGACTTTAGCACCCAGACCCATCCCAACGATTTGCGATGTAGGGGCCAGCATCTCAGGCATACCGGGTCCACCCTTCGGACCTTCGTAGCGGATAACGACAACGTGACCTTCTTTAACGTGTCCGTTCGCAATACCGTACAAAGCGTCTTCCTGGGAATCAAAGCAGATAGCAGGCCCTTTGTGATAGCCGCCGACGGATTTGTCTACCGCTCCGACTTTGATAATGGAGCCTCTAGGCGCCAGGTTACCGAACAATACAGCCAGACCGCCGCGCTCGGAGTGTGGGTTATCCAACGGATGGATAACATCCTTATCCAGAATTTCGCAGCCTGCAACATTCTCGCGAAGCGTTTTGCCTGTTACAGTAATGCAATCGCCGTTCAACGCGCCCGGCTTTTTCAGCAGCTCGTTGATGATTGCGCTCACGCCGCCTGCATTGTGTACATCTTCGATGTGGTAATCGGATGCAGGTGCAATTTTGGCCAAATGTGGCACGCGGTTCGCGATTTCGTTGATGCGCTCGATCGGGTATTCGAAGCCCGCTTCGTGTGCCAACGCCAACGTATGAAGAACCGTATTCGTGGAGCCGCCCATCGCCATATCCAAAGCAAACGCGTTATCGATCGCTTCCATCGTAACGATATCGCGAGGCTTGATGTCCAGCTTGATCAGTTCCATCAACTGCTTCGCGGAACGCTTCACGAATTCTTTGCGGTCTTCGGAGATCGCAAGGATTGTGCCGTTACCAGGCAGTGCAAGACCAAGGCCTTCTGCCAGGCAGTTCATGGAGTTCGCCGTGAACATACCGGAACAGGAGCCGCAAGTCGGGCAACCGTATTGCTCCAGCTCAAGCAAGCTTTTCTCGTCGATTTTGCCGACTTGGAAGGCACCTACGCCTTCAAAAACGGAAGTCAGGGAAATCGCACGGCCGTCGCTCGTTCTGCCGGCTTTCATCGGGCCGCCGCTGACGAACATCGTCGGGATGTTCACGCGAAGCGCGCCCATCATCATCCCTGGGGTGATTTTGTCACAGTTCGGGATACAAACCATACCGTCAAACCAGTGAGCGGAAACAACCGTCTCCAAAGAGTCTGCGATAATCTCACGGCTTGGGAGGGAGTAGCGCATACCGATGTGGCCCATCGCGATCCCGTCGTCTACACCGATCGTGTTGAACTCGAATGGAACGCCGCCCGCTTCGCGGATCGCTTCTTTTACAATTTTACCGAATTCCTGCAAATGGACATGGCCCGGAACAATATCAATGTAAGAGTTACATACCGCAATAAACGGTTTATCGAAATCTTCTTCTTTAACGCCGGCTGCACGCAGCAAGCTGCGGTGAGGAGCACGGTCGAAACCTTTTTTAATCATGTCACTTCTCATTTTTGGCTTGGACATTAGACGTAAGGCCTCCCAGTATGGTGTAATTAAGATATTCCCTTAACGTGGTTCTATCATTCTATAAATTCTATCATGTTTGCACAGAAATGAAAATGTTCAGACACGAAATAATGATGGAAGCCTTTTGCCCGCATGCACGTATTCATGTATAATCAAACTACGACAGCAGCATTAATAGAACGGAGTGTGGGCGAACATGTCTGAACTGGATTATTTATACGACTCGACCGAGGATACGACGACCCGGTTTGTCTGTTTTGTGGGCGAATCGATGCGCCGCTTTGACTTGGCGATTACGAACACGAACCGTTTCTACGGTAAAAAAATGGTCACCGACCTGCAGTCCGGCCGTACTGCCGTTATCGGGCCCGATGACTTGCAGGAGGAAGGCTACATCGAGCACGTCTACAAAGTAACCGAAGAAGAAGCGATAGAGCTGACGCACTTCTTGGAGCAGATCGTCGGCACGATTCATTTCACCGATATTTAAGCGACAGCCCGGAACAGGAAAGACCGAATCAAACGCCTTGAAACGGCGGAGGATTCGGTCTTTTTGCTTCAATCAGCATTATTTTGAACACTGGGGGGTGCCACACTTTTGTAATCGACAGTTTATTCCCAGTGTATAGCAAAGCGCTATTTTAGGCCGCAATTGTTACACCAGCGTCGAACCGCCGTCTACGACTACGATCTGTCCTGTGGAATATTTTTCGCGAATGAAGTACAGATACGCCTCGGCTGCGTCTTCCGGTTCTCCCACCCGGCCAACAGGGAGGTTTTTTCCGACGTTCTCATACATCGCGTTCCTGTCTTGTTCGGGAATGCCGTCCCACAGTTCCGTACGCATGAGTCCGAGACAAACGGCATTGACGCGCAGCGGGCCAAGCTCAACGGCCAGCGCCCTGGTCAGTGCCTCAATAGCGCCGCATATGCTGGCTGCGACCGTCAAGCCTTTTTGCGGCCTGGCTCCGGCGGCGCCGGAAGTCAACGTGATGGAACCGCCCTGTCTCATGTTCCTGCTGCCGTACTTAGCGGCCATGAACGCCCCCCAGTACCGCAGGTTGAAAGACCGGCGCGCCGCGTCTACATCCATTGCGCTGAGGCTTTCGACTTGCAAGGACTCGCCGGCGGTGAAAACCAAGTGGTCAAATTCGCCGATTTGGTCGAATAATTCGCGAATCTCATCCTCATTCGTGAGATCGGCCGAATATCCTTCCGCGCCGTGGGGAAGACGCGATATGGCCGCGTCAACTCTCTCTTTTCGGCTGGATACTACGACTACGGACGCCCCTTCCCGCGCTGCAGCTTCGGCTGTTGCGAATCCGACTCCGGACGTTCCTCCAAGGAGGATAATACGCTTGCCTTTCAATGTTCTACTGCATTCGTTTTGGTCTGGTTTTATCATACAATCTCCCTCTTTATGCGTTATGTTTTTAGGCTTCAGGCTTCAGCTCCGTTCCTCCTTCACTACGGGCGACAAGTCAATTATAATTTGAGTTGTAACTGACAAACAGGTCTTCATTTATAGTATTATTCGGGATACTGCTATAAATTCTATTACGATGGGAGACTATCATCATTATGAATAATGAAAGAAGACGCAAAGAACTGGCCAATTTCCTCCGTACCCGCCGCGAACGTTTATCTCCGCATGAGGCGGGACTGCAGGCTGGAGCCTCGCGCCGCCGTACGCCTGGCTTAAGGCGGGAGGAAGTGGCAAGCTTATCGGGCATTTCCTTGCCCTGGTACACCGCGCTCGAGCAGGGGAGGGATATCCAAGTGTCGGAGCAAGTGCTGGAGAGTCTGGTCCGGGCACTCCGGCTCAGCAACGACGAACGCAACCATCTTTTTGCTCTGGCGAACCCTTCTCTGCCTCCGAATGCAGCGGCTGACGAATCCGTTCCTCCGGCTCTTCAGCAGATTCTCGACAGGTTGGGAACCTACCCGGCCTATGTGATCGACAAACGCTGGAACGTTTCTGCATGGAACCAAATGGCAAGCAATTTATGCGGAGACTTTCATCAATTGAAGGAAATCGAGAGAAATATGCTTTGGCGCGTCTTCGTGCTGGAGAAAAATAAAGCTCGCATCGCCAACTGGGAAGATGTCGCAACCTTACTGCTGGCCCATTTCAGAAGCCGTTATGTCTTGCACATGAACGATCCGTGGTATCAGGAATTAGTTAGTAAGCTATGCGAGAGCAGCCAAGAATTCAGGGAGTGGTGGGGACGGCATGACGTTTCCGGGAATTCGGAAGGGGAACAAGTGATGCTTCATCCCGAAGCAGGCCGGCTGACATTTCGCTACAATACTTTTGCTGTCTCTGAAAGCGGCGACTTCGTGATGAGGGTATACACGCCAATCGAAAATACGGGAACTAACGAACAATTAGAAGGTTTATTGTAAAATGAGGGGCTTTCCCGCCAAAAGGAAAGCCCCTACCGTGAAAAGTTTAGACTCCACACCATGGTTACCAAAAAAGCTTATCCAACTTTTAAACTTGGATAAGCTTTTTTGGTAACCATGCGACAAGGTCTTTTGAAAGGATATCCAGGTACTTCTGTTTACCGCTTTACCAGATCTTCACGAACCGGTGTAAAGGTATCCAGCAGAATGCTCGGCTCCAGCGCGAGCGCGCCATGCTTCGCACCGCTTGGGATATAGATCGTTTCGCCCTGACCGATGACATGCTTCTCGCCGTCAATCGTGAATTCAAGCTTGCCCTTCAGGCAGTAGGACAGCTGCTCATGCGGGTGGCTATGTACGTAACCCTCGGCATTGGCCTCAAAGTGAACTTCCATCATCATGATCGTTTGGCCCGGCTCGAAGATTTTGCGCTTAACGCCCGGCTCCGCATTTTCCCATACTCCAATGTTACTCATCTGGTATCCTCCTAAAGAATGAAAATGGCGTCTATGATCCGAAATAATCATTTCTATTATACCTGAAAATGGTTGCGGTTGAATTGTCTTTTTTTCAGCTGCGCTTGTCGGAAACGCAGATTATGAAGTTATGCACGATAACGAGTATAATACATGCCGTTTTCCTGTTGCATGACGTTTACGTTTACGTCCACCCCTACCCATCGGGGCACTTTCACTGGAAGGACAAATGCCGTTCCAGCCTGCTGTAGGAGCTAATACTATGTGATTAACCAACCCTATAGCTATGCTGTACAGCTTGAAACGGCAGGAGGTGCTTTTCGTGAAAATCGTCATCATGGCCGGAGGAATGGGATCGCGGTTCTGGCCCCGGAGCGTAGCAGCGATGCCCAAGCAGTTTCTTGCCATGCAGGATGCCGAATCGCTTCTTCAGCAAACGTATCGGCGTTTTGCGCAATTCATCCCGAAGGACAATATTTATGTCGTTACCGCCCAGCGCTACGTTTCTCTTGTGAATGAGCAGCTTCCTGACCTCACAGCAGATCGCCTCCTCGTTGAGCCCGATCAGCGGGATACGGGTCCCTGCATTGCCTTTACCGCCATTTCATTCCTGAAGCAAGGGATCGACGATGTGCTGGTGACGGCTCCGTCCGACCAATTCATTGCCGACGGGCAAGCTCTGTTCGATGCTGTGAATGAAGCGGTAGAGGCCGCTGCCCGTGTGCCTGCCATCGCCACCTTAGGCATTGTTCCCACACGTCCTGAAACGGGCTACGGCTATATTCACACATCGGATACCCCTCTATTCGGCAACGTATACCCGGTACGCAGCTTTATAGAGAAGCCTTCTCTGGAGACAGCCAGGAAGCTGCTGTTAAGTCGTTCCATGTACTGGAACAGCGGCATCTTCGTATGGCGGCCCTCCACGATTGCCTTTTACATGAAGAAATATCAGGAGGCACTTTGGCATGCACTCACCAATGCCATGGATGCCGCTGCGCCATCCGTTGAAACCTTAGAGCCCTCCCAAACCCTCTCCAATACGAGACACAAAAATCGGCAATCAACCGATCTTGCGGCTGTTTATAAGCTGCTGCCCAAGCTATCCGTCGATTACGCTATTCTCGAGAAAGCCGAAGATGTCTATACGATCCCCGTCCAGTTTGATTGGGATGATGTCGGTACCTGGTCCTCTCTGCAGCGCTTCGGAAAGCCCGACCGCGATGGCAATCATCTTCACGGCTCGATCCATACGGTCCAAGCGAAGAACAACATCGTGTATTCGGATAAACAATCCATCATCATCGGTGTGCAGGATCTGATTATCGTATCGACGAAGGACGGCCTGCTCGTCTGCCATCAATCCGATGAGCATTTAATCAAGCAGGCGCTCAGCGCAAGCGGCATTACCAAACCGACGAAAGAGGTGTAACTGTGGCGAAAGCATTAATTACTGGTATTTCCGGTTTTGTGGGAAGTCATATGGCCGAGTTTTTGTTAAAGAAAAATATCGAGGTTGTGGGCACTATTCGCCACCGCAGCCGAATGAATCATATTGAGCATTTGCTGCAGGACATACGGTTGATCGAATGCGAGCTGCGGGATCCCTTCTCGGTAGAATCCTTAATCGGGGAAGAAAAGCCGGATTATATCTTTCATCTGGCGGCACAAAGCTTCGTTCCGACCTCATGGAATTCGCCGATCGACACCATTCATAACAATGTAGCGGGTCAGGTCAATATTTTCGAGGCAGTTCGCCGGTTCCAGCTCGACACACGCATCCAAATCGCCTGCTCCAGTGAAGAGTACGGTCAAGTAGAGCCCGATGAGGTGCCGATCCGGGAGGATAATCCGCTTCGTCCGTTAAGTCCGTACGCCATCAGCAAGATGGCCCAGGACTACTTAGGCTACCAATATTACAAAAGCTTCGGACTGCACGTGGTCCGCACCCGCACCTTCAACCATACCGGTCCAAGACGGGGCGAAAATTTCGTCACATCGAACTTTGCGAAGCAAATCGCCGATATCGAGAAGGGAAAGCGCGCGCCGATCATTTATGTCGGGAATCTTGAGGCCAAAAGAGACTTTACCGATGTCCGGGATGTCGTCCGTGCCTACTGGCTTGCACTGCAAAACGGCGAACCCGGTGAATGCTATAACATTGCTTCGGGCTCCTGCTGCACGATCAAGGAAATGCTGGAGCTCTTGCTCTCGTACAGCAACGTTCAAATTGAAATCAAAGAAGATCCGACGAGACTTCGTCCTTCCGATGTGGAAATATTGCTTGGAGATTACTCCAGATTTCATCAGACAACCGGATGGACGCCTGAAATTCCTTTTGAGAAGACGATGCTGGATTTGCTCAACTATTGGCGCTCTTTCCCTTAAACAGACGCCTGCAGAGCGAACACATTCAGTTAGGAGGCAACCGAGTTGAAGCAGGTGAAAAAGAGGGCCCTTACCCTGGCAAGAAGCAGGCGGGCTAGCAAAAGAAAACGGCCCAGGTCCCGCAAAAGCCTGATCTCTACGTCCATTGTTGTCAAAAAGAAGCGCCGGGCCAAGGGGTTCAGAGCAGGAAGGAAAGCAAACTCGGCAGCACATGCCGGCCGAACCAGACCTTTTCGAAGATCCGTCGCTAAGGCGCCTGCTACTCCGCGGATTCACAATCATCCTGCCGGCTTGCCTGCTTCCGAAGTGATGTACGGCCACTTTGAGGTACCGTCCCTGAAGCGGAGCCCTGAGGGAAATGTGCCCCCTACCCGGTTCGGGAAAAAGGTAACCATCATCCTTCTTACATGGAACGGATTGGACTATACGAGGCTGTGCCTGGATTCATTAAAGCCGACGGTCATTGGAAATAACGTGGACGTCATCGTATTCGATAACGGAAGCACGGATGGAACCGTTGCGTATTTACGCACCCTGCCTTGGATCAAGCTGCTAACCTCACATCATAATATCGGCTTTGTCGCAGGCAATAACATCGCTCTCGCGCATAGTGACCCGGCAAGCGACGTACTGCTGCTGAACAACGATATGATTATTCAGCAGGGCAACTGGCTCCATCTCCTTCAGGAAACAGCCTATCAGGCGCCGAATATCGGCATCGTCGGCTGCAGGCTGTGCGGGGTTGACGGGAAGCTGCACCACGCCGGAACGTATATTTATCCGGATAACCTGATGGGACATCAAATCGGAGGATTGGAAACCGATGTAAACCAATATAGCTTCATTCGCGAGGTTCAGGGCATTGTCTTTGCTTGCGCGTATATTAAACGTGAAGTGCTGAACGCTTTAGGCGGGCTCGACTCCCGATTTTTTTCCTATTTCGAGGATACGGACTTTTGCTTAAGCGCCATCCAGGCCGGTTTTAAAGTGGTCTATGACGGACGGGTCAACCTGACCCATTTCCACAACACGTCCACTCGCGTCAATAATGTCAGCTTTTGGGATATGTACAACAAATCCAAGGAGGTTTTCAGGCAAAAGTGGCAGCTGCCGCTTTGCGCCCAGTACGAAAACGGAGTCAATTTCCGATCCACGGTCAACTTGCCGATCTATGGCTATGCAGAATCAGCCAAAAATTTGATGCTCTCGCTGGATCAGCAAAAGTTGCTTGTGTCTTACCGGTATCTGTATGGCCCCGGCACACCTATAGGGTTGGAGGAATCGGCGGACGACAGCGACCAGCGGATCCTGTTTTTCCGCAACCGCGAATTCCATCCGGGTTACGCCGAGATTGTGTACGGACAAGGCGACGCCTTTTACCGCAATACCGGCCGGTACAAAATCGGCTTCACGATGCTGGAGGTGAACGGTCTTCCGGCAGAATGGGTAAGGCAGTGCAACCTGATGAATGAGGTATGGGTCCCTTCGCATTTCAATGCAGCGACGTTCCGCGCAAGCGGCGTTCGAGTACCGATCCACGTCATTCCGCTTGGCATTGATCCGCAGTATTTCAATCCCGGTATCCGCTCGCACCGGATGTCGGACCGATTCACCTTCTTGTCGATCTTTGAATGGGGGGAACGCAAAGCGCCCGAGCTTCTGCTGCGGACGTTTGCCCGAACGTTCAACCTGCACGATAATGTGCTCCTGATTTGCAAAATTACGAATCATGACCCTTCCATTGATGTGCCGACGGAAATCCGCAAGCTGAATCTGGGGCCCATGAGCTCCCGAATTCTGATCCTGCACAACAACCGAATTCCGTCGGAAACGATGGGCTCTCTTTACCGTTCCGCCGATTGCTTCGTCCTGCCGACCCGTGGGGAAGGCTGGGGAATGCCGATCATGGAGGCCATGGCTTGCGGACTGCCCACCATCGCTACGGCCTGGAGCGCGCAAACGGATTTCTTGAACGAAAATACCGGCTACCCGCTCCACATCAAGGGACTCGTCCCTGCCGAAGCCCGCTGCACGTATTACCAAGGCCTACAGTGGGCGGAGCCTGATACGGATCACTTATCGTTTTTGATGCGATACGTTTACGAGCATCAAGACATTGCCCGGGCGCGAGGACTGCATGCGTCCCAGCAAATTTTGACGAATTGGGCCTGGAGCCGCAGCGGAGATCACATGAAACAACGGTTGATTCATATTTAAGAGAGAAGCTTAGCCAACAAAAGGGGGTTATCCTGGTGATCCATGGCACTGCTGCTGCAAGGACGAAACGGAGCAAGAAGCGCAGCCGTACGCCGCTGCGCTTCGCGCGCGAGCGCAAGCCCCGCAGCGGGCCGCTCGCCAAGCCGCGGCCGCGGCTGCGTACCCGCCGGCGGCGCAATCGGCGCCAAAGCCCGGACGCGCCGCCGCGGTCCAGGCCCCGGCTAGCAGCGAGGCCGACGCCGCAGGCGCCCGCTGCGGGAGCGCCGGCGGCCGCGTGGCCGGCGGCAAGCCCTGCGCCGTCGCCGTGGGCAAGCGGCGGGGCCGGCGCGCTCGCGCCGACGGGCGTCAATCTGATCGGCCTCATCCGATCAGAGATTGGCGTCGGCGAGTCGAGCCGGCTGGCGGCTGCGGCGCTCGATGCCGCGGGCGTTCCTTTCGGCATGATCGATCTGCCGGGCATCAGTCTGTCCCGCAGCTGGGATACAACCTGGCTGCATAAAGAGATGAGCGCAGCTCCGTTCCCGGTCAATATTTTTCACCTGAACGCGGATGTGATGCCGATGGCTCGGTCACACTTCGGCAGCGAGCTGTTCGAGGACCGATATAACATTGGCTACTGGCATTGGGAGCTGCCTATTTTCCCGGATGAGCAGTTAGGCGGCTTTGCCCAGCTGCAGGAAATCTGGGTTCCTTCCCAATACGTATTTGAAAGCCTGCTGCCAAAATCACCCGTCTGCGTCGTTAAAATACCGCACGGCATTTCGATGCCTCCTCCTGTCGACTTGCCAAGAGAATACTTCGGGCTGCCGAGATCCCCCTTTTTATTTTTGTCCATGTACGATTCTTACAGCTTCCAGCAGCGCAAAAACCCTAAGGCCGCCATCGAGGCGTACCTTAGGGCATTCCCTGAACCGAAGCCCGATCAGGTCGGACTTGTTATCAAGATTAATAATGCGCACGAGCAGGACCTTGAACAGGTGAGGGCTTTCACAGGAGGAAGGCCGGATTGCCATATCATCACGCCTGTGCTCAGCCGGATGCAGATGAATGCACTGCTCCATTCAGTGCAATGCTTCGTATCCCTTCATCGCTCGGAAGGCTTCGGCCTGGGCTTGGCGGAAGCCATGTATCTCGGCAAGCCAGTCATCGGAACGTACTGGTCCGGCAATACAGAATTCATGAATCCTGCCAACTCCTGTACGGTCGACTTCTCTCTCGTACATGTCGGTACCGATCTCGGTCCTTATCAGGCTTATCAGCTGTGGGCGGAACCGAATCTGGATCATGCGGCTTATTATATGAAGAGGCTGCTCACGGATACCGTTTGGCGGAATACGTTGGCCGATAACGGCAGGCAAACG
This sequence comes from Paenibacillus rigui, assembly GCF_002234615.1. Taxonomy (GTDB): domain Bacteria; phylum Bacillota; class Bacilli; order Paenibacillales; family NBRC-103111; genus Paenibacillus_S; species Paenibacillus_S rigui. Next base: position 148,577 of record NZ_NMQW01000013.1, read on the forward strand.
ATTCACACCTATTTCTCTGCGCCGTTAGCCGGGCAAAGAATTCGGGAGCGGCTCGCTCAGCTCGGATTTTGAAGCCTGCTCTTGCGCCTGCTCCTGCTCGAACGCCTCGGTGCCTTTGCGGGAGAACCAAGGGATGACCAGCGCATTGATCAGCGCAAAAGCAATCAACCCGACAAAGACTGCGCCCTTCAATTCCTCTACAAACAGGATGAGCACGAGCATCGTGATTCTCGCAATGTTCAACAGCCACTCCCGCCAAACAAATATTCTCGCCTGCTCAATCGCCGAATGTCTGCTGATCGTCCGGAACTGTCTGGTATTCCAGACGGTTCCGAAATAAAACATCCCCACCGTCGTTAAAATATTCGAGGCTACCAGCAGGGGCGCCTTTGGCAGCAGGGGCAGCAGAAAGCCTGCGGAAATAAACAGCATGCCGATCGTCAGCCAAACGCCCTCTCTCGTCTTCAGCCGGCGGTACAGCATCATCGCAACGATCGTCGAGGTCGCATACAGCACGTTCAATAAGGCAATCACGAGCTTATCCTCGGATACGGAGAACGTAAAGATAAGAGCGAACAAGCCTTGAAACTGCAGAAATATGCCTGCGGACAAGCAGGAGGGCACCATCCATTTCAAAGCGCTGGAGGAAAATACTTGCTGAAAGCGCATACGGCGAAAAAGCGGTTCTTTCACTTCAGCCAGCGTAATCGGCGGCGTTACGAAGGAAACCGCCATCAAAATCGTGACAAACAAAAACATGAGCAGAAATGACCCCGAATAGCCGATCCACTTAATAATAAAAGCAAACGCGATCGGATTAATGATGGATACCACTTGACCGATAATACTCGCAATCGAGAAATAACCTTCAAAATCTTTGCCTTTGCCGAAAACGCAAAGCGTTATATTTTGCGCCGAGGCGTAGAACCCCCACATGATCCCGATCGGTACCCCGATGCAGGCAATCCATAGCAGACGATTATCCAGCTCCAGGAAAGACAGCAGCAGGAAGGTGATCCCTCCGCAAATGGCGGTGGAACGGATCAGCAGCCGCGTCGAGAAGCGCGACAAAAGCCTCGAGCCGACAGCAAACGCAAGGCTCCAGGTCAAAAACATGATTAAATTGAACCAGGTCACATCAAAAATACTTCGGCTTTTCTCCCAAATATACAAATTAACGAAAATACCGATGTAGTTAAAAATAATCATGGAAGACGCGTTCATCAACAGCAAACGCTTGATTTGGCTCGTTACCTGCACTGGGTTTCATCCGCCCTTGTCGTGGAATAAGGTAATCTTATTCCCGTTTCAAGCCCCCGTCAATAGGAATTTGAACCCCTGCGTCCGGCCTGCAGCCAGTCTGTGCAAGCCCCGACGACCAGGGGTTCCAACTGCTATACAGCTCCCGCCTGATGCCCTGTTTAGAACGTACAGAACAAATCGGATACCTCACGGCCGTCCTGATAAAATGCCATCAGCTGCTCATAGCTTTGGACGGGAATCACCGCATCGTTGAAGTCGATGACCGATATCTTAGGAAACAGCTCCTCCAGCAGCCGGTACAGCTTCGCCGGGTCCTCATTGAAAATGCTCTGGTACGCCTTCGGATTAAATTCAACGATCAAATCCGGCCGGAACCTTTGAATCGTTTCCCTCGCTCCGTTGAGCGCATGAATCTCGGCACCTTCAACATCCAGCTTAATCAGGTCGAGTCGGTCCAGTCCCTCTTGCCGCACCCAATCATCGATTTTCACACACTGAATCACTTCCTGCACCCCATTATTCGCATGAGGTGTCGTGATATGGGACCAGGCGCTCCCAAAATCCACGTAGGTGAAGGCCATCTCGATATTATCATCGTATACCCCCCGCTGCACCGGAGTGATATTGGGCAAAGCATTGATCCGAATATTTTGCACCAGAAACGGAAAGCTGAAGGACGACGGCTCGAAAGCATACACCCTCCCCTGCGGTGCCAAAATGCCCATCGCCAACGCTATGGCGCCGATATTTGCCCCGATATCCAGGCAGACCGCATCCGGTTTGGTCAAATGACGGGCCAAAAAATTCATAATATGCGGCTCATAATAGCCCTGATTGTGCTCGATTCCAGCCAAAATCTGATCTTCCTTATTGGAGAACATTGCAAAAACTCTCGGTGTAAAAGGCAACCGCATCGTAATATTTTTCATCTCACACGCTCTCTTTCTTCCGTATCTATTTTTATCTTATCTGCTTCAACCGTCTATACCATTAATCGATAAGGTGCATTTATTGTTATATGACATTTCGTCCCTATAGGAGTGATTATTGTGCATCTTTCAGAATTAAAGGGAACCTATGACGCTATTTTTTCGCTTGGCAATAACTGCCTGCCTTCCATTCAGCTGGAGAAAAATAATATTCGTCCGTATGCCGGCGTTCTTGACTGGATGGACTCCCAAAGTCTGCCCCACGTCAATATGCTGCTGAAAAACCGGTTTGAGGACTTCCTGGATCCCCATCATCTCATCCCGCTTGGACCTTCAGGAGATTTCCTGCTTGTTCTGGACAAAAAGTATGAAGTGACGGTTGTTCATGATTTTCCACTCATTCGAAACAACGCCGCCCATTTATCGAGCTATCCGGAAGTGAAGCAAAAGATGCATCGCCGCATTCAACGTTTTTTCGATAAGCTGCAAACGTCACGGCGTATTTTGTTCGTTCGCGTCGGGGGAAGCTTTGAGGAAACACGCGAGCTGCAGTCGATTTTATCCGGCATGGTGAAGCATGATTTTCACATCCTGCTTGTGAATCATCAGCCTGGTCTAGTCAATGTGGTCGAAAATCATTGGCCTTTGGAAAAAGTATGTTCTCTTTCGCTTCCTTGGGTTGCGGACCTTCTGGAAGGAAACAATGCGCATTGGATGGGCATCTTTACAGGCATTCACTACAACAGCCACGCGTATCGTCCCACTCCCTGACACCCTACTCCTCTGAGAAAACTTGACACTTAATGAACAGGGGACCGGTCAATAAGGCCGTGTGCGTGGTTGAGCAAACACTCACATAATACAGAGGCTCCGGCACCGACACACCGGTTTCCTCGTATTCCAATAAAGTCGTCGTAGTGGAATAGCACGTTTCATCGGAGCTGTACAGCACCGGACCGAAGGGGGACCCCTGATGCAGCACAATTTCCATACGACCTAGATCGGCACCTTTCCTCTTTTCCCAGCATAGCTCCATCTCAAGCAATATTCGATCCTCCGCAGCAACACCTGGGATGGAGAATGAAGTGACCACGTGCTCCTGCGCTCCCAACTGGACGGGAGGGACGACAGGATATTGCCTTCCGCTAATATACTTCAGCATGCTGCTCACCCGCTTTTTATAAAATGCAACGTTCTCTATTGCCTATTCTGTCTTGATGCCAACATGAGTCGTTAATCATTTTATGAACCATCCCTTGAAAATGTCATTGAACACAACAAAAAAACCTTGAAGGCTTCATCCGAAATGGATGTCCATCAAGGTTTTTGAGTTTGCAAAACATGCTACTGCTTAGGAGGATAGACCCCTTGCAAAGCTATAATGAAGGTCAACACCGTATAGGGCTGCATATTGTTATGCGGTTGAGATCCCCCTGCTGCGGAAAGCGCCAAAGGGTTCATCGGCGTATCTGGCGTAGAGGTATAGAATGCAAAGCCGCCGCGTCCGGGTGCGCCTGCATTTGCCCATACGGTTGCGGCTGGAGTCACTTGATCCGATGCGGTCTGCGCATTTGCTGTATGGGTATGATACGGAATTTCGTTTTCCAACAAAGTTACGTCCGCTTCGCCCCCTGTTTCACTGTAGGTACGAGGCGTTAGTCCCGGTCCGTTCCCCCAATGCATCGGTGCACGCCCTCTTAAATCAGGAACAGCAAAATTCGTTTTGCCATCTCCCCCATAGGTAGCTCCAATGACGGAAAATAAAGCTGTGTACGATTGAATTGGCAGAAGATGTCCGTCGCATAGCGCCCAGCCGATCGGGGCAAAGTTTCCTGAAAACAATCGAATCTCTCCAACATACGGGTCCATGATATCATTCCTTTGTTTGAGATTAGTTTCTGGGCGGATAAACTCCCGTTACCGCGATACAGAAATTCAATACTGTGTAAGGCTGCATATTTCCATGAGGTTGACTGCTCCCTGCAGCAGCCACCGCATTCGCGGACATCGTAGTGTTCGCCGTTGCTTCATAGGGCGTGACGCTGGTCGACGTCCCCCATACATTGCCGGTAGGAGTTGCGGCGGTCGAATTTGAACCACCGACCACCTGATGCGTATGCTGCGGCATCTCGTTGATAGTTAACGTATGGGACTCCTCTCCCGCCATCTGACCAAGCGGTGTCGTCGGAGATACTTGAACCGGGGTTCTCCCTTGCAGATTAGGAACGGCAAAGGTCACGCGCCCGTCACCGCCATATGTAATTCCAAGAATCGAAAACAGCGCCTGGTTTTGTTGGATTGCCAACAGCTGTCCGTTGCACGGTATCCAGCCCTTCGGAGCAAAGTTTATAGGAAATAAACGAATTTCCCCAAGAAAAGGTTCTGCCATAAATAATCCCCCTTACCCATTATTTAAAATTTATCCTTGAGTGGGATATATCCCCTCTACTGCCATAATAAACGTAAGTGTTGAGAAAGGCATCATGTTGTCATGCGGTTGACTGCCCCCTGCGGAACCTATAATCGAGGGATTCATCGTCGTATTGGGAGCGGCATCCGAATACTGATTTTTATCACTGGTAGCCCAAAATGCATTGGCCGGATTGGATTGGGTCCCTGGAACACTGGAAGCGTTGGGCAAATGTGTATGGGCAGGCAGTTGACCTTCCAGTAAAGTCACAGTTTCCGAACCTGCCATTTGCCCAAGCAGGTAGCTTGAGCCTGTCATGTAATTCGTCCCCATATGCACCGGAATTCTTCCCCGCAAATCCGGTACGGCAAAGTTCGTCTGGCCATCTCCCCCGTATGTCGTTCCGATTAAGGTAAACAAAGCTTCATACTCGCTGATCGAAAGCAATTGCCCATTGCACAACACCCATCCGACTGGAGGGTAGCTGCCGGAAAACATGCGAATTTCTCCTACATACTGATCACTCATGTGCTTGCTCCTCTCTTTTCTCTTCCATACCATTGAAGCTTAACAACAATCGATTAATTCAGGAAATAATATGAATATCTAGTACAATTCTACTATAGTTTCATAAAACGTATTTTGTCAATTATTGTATGAATAACTCGTTTGTCAAGAAGTCTCATCGTCATTTACCAAAAATAAATCCGCCTCATCTCCATGCAGAGAAAGGCGGATTTTGTTTGAGGCAGGGAAAGAACAGCTAATTTAAGGAATCCATACTTCGGCTTCACTTGCCTCCGATTGGCGGGTTGCATTATGCGTTCTGGAGGCTTCCTCGATATCAGGGAATGCCCAGAACGACGGCTGTACATCAGACCAGGTCGGATCGTTCACTCCCGTTAACGGTCCGCGCTGGAGGATGCGGTTGATAATCACCACCGCCTCCGCCCGAGTCAACGCCTGATCCGGCCGGAACGAGCCATCGGCGTATCCGGTCATGAGCCCTTTGCCCGCAACAGCGGCGGCTTGATCGGCTGCCCAATGATTTTGCATGTCATGGAATAGCTTTTTGTCCTTGGACGGCTCCAGCTTCATCCATTTTATAATAATCGCTGCCATTTCAGCACGTGTAATCGTCGCATCTGGCTTAAAGCTTTGGTTCGGATAGCCGGACAGCAGACCGGCTCTCACTCCCGAACGAATCGCATCCGCTGCCCAGTAGCCTGAATCCACATCGGTAAAGCTCGTCGTTGCCGCCCCTGCATTGGACTGGCTTGAGCCTGTTACGATGCGGGACAGCAGGGCGCTCATTTCCGCCCGGGTCAGCGATTGTGCGGGTCTGAAGGTGCCATCCGGGTAACCCTGGATATAAGGCTCATGGTGCACCGGAGCTGCTCCAATGCCGGTGGATACGATCGTAAATGTACTGAATTTATTCACTTGAATTCGAATACCGGCAGGACTGCCTTGCGTATCCGTTACAATTTCACCGCGCTCCAGCACCTTCTCGCCGTCGGAGTGCTCAATATACACCCCAAGCGTTGGCAAGAACAATTTTCTTTGGGCTGCATCCCCGGGAATCGTGCTTGGATCGACCGGGAACGTCACTTGAACCGGCACCTTCGGCAAATTTGTTTCAATCGTCATCGGCATGCCGATGACCCGAGCCTCACCCGATTTAACAACTTGCCGTATAACGTCGGCCGTGACGGTTCTTTGCTTCACAGCCTGCTGCTCTTCCTGCTTTCGGACAGGAATAAAATTGAAGTAATACTCCTTGCCGTCTGTGATGCTCTTCAAAACGTCATTTGACAAATAAACCTTTGCATGCTCGGTACGAATCTCAAGATTGAAGGCTTTGCCTGACAAACGGGCAATCACACTCGCAGGGAGTGTAACCTTGACAACATCCGCCGGATCAGCCAACAGCTCATCAATGAAAATTCTCAACGTTTCCTGATTTGCTTGAGACGCATTGATGGCCTGTTCTGTCTTCTCATCGCTCATCACAATAGCGTCGATTTTTTTCCCATCGGCTTCTTCCCGCACGATTTCGATTTGCGCAACCACCTGGAATGGATCCGTCCCCCCGGCTTCGACCTTCACCTGCCGGACATTGGGCGAAGAGCCGCTGCCACCGGACCTGGATCTGCCTGACCCTTCAAATACAATGATTTGGCTTTGTGCCCGCAGGCCGCCATAGGTTGCTTCCACAACCGAAGTACCGACGCTTGTCCCCGCCACCTTACCGTCCGCCGACACAGTGGCACCCGTACCAGTCAGCGAGTAGTTTGCCTTGGTGGTGACGTCCACTTGGGAACCGTTGGAGTATTGAGCAATAACCTGGGTCTGCTGCTCCTGCCCTACCCTGATTTGGTAAGCAGACTCCCCGAAGGAAAGCGCTACGGCAATCGGTGTTACGGTCAATGTGCTTTGTGCTGTCTGTCCGCCATAAACGGCACGGAGTACCGTCTGTCCTGAAGCTAAAGCCTTGATGATCCCCCGTGTAGATACATCTGCAATCTGGTTATTGTCCGCATGGAACACAGCCTGATTCGTCACATCAATCTCCTGCTGGTCCGAATATTTCATGATGACCTGATAGGGCAGCTCGCTGCCCTCGGCAGCTGTGTAATAAAGCTCATTGAACCGCAGCCCGATGGGCTTCGAAATGACATGCACCGTACGGACAACTTCCTGGGCCGCATTACCTGCAAGATCGACAGCATGATAGCGCAGCTCGTACGTGCCGATTTGATTCACATACACGGAGCCGGTCACCGTGGCCTGAGCCGCTGCAGGATGCGCATCCTGCACCTGTGCTCCCTGTTCAACGTAAGTGTCGCCTTGATAGAGCGTGACGACGGAATCGCCGTTCAATCCAATCGTCGGCGCCGTTTTGTCGATCTGAATATCAGCAGAAAGAGCGTCGCTCACATGATTCGTCGGATCGATAACCCGGGCATAAAATACAGTCAGCCCTTCCTGTGCAACGACGACCGGACCGCTATAGCTGCTCCACACCCCATCCGATCCGAGTCTATACTGAATTTGATTGCCCGGATCGCTTACGACCTCAGCCGTTACATTTTGATTTATCCAGCCGTTATGGCTAAGGGTGATGGAAAGATTGTTGCTGACCAGCACCTGCTGAAGAGCCCCCATATTATGAAAGGCACCGTCGGCCGTATTGCCCGCCGCATCGGTAATGGCCGCTCCGTTTAGCGACACGGATGCCGCCGCTGCGCTGATGCCATCTGTATCCTGATCCTGGATCCGTACCGTATACCGGAATCTCAGCTGGCTTGGCGTCACGGATTCGACGTAAACGGCATCCGCCACTGAGGATCCTATTTGTAGTTGAATGGAAGGTGTTCCTCCTGAAATATCCAGAACAACCGGCTCACTGTAAGTTACCGTGAAATCCAGGTTCGCCCCTGCATGATACGTGCCGTTCACCGGCACGCTGACCGAGCTTACTACTGGAGCTATCGTATCCACCAATACGTCGCTCGTGCCGCCAACATTGTTCAGCGTCAAGATAGTATCGTTGCCTGCTGCATCCTTGATCGTACCGCCGTTCAGGGTGACGCTCGATGCCGTCTGAATGCCGTCTGCATCATTGTCACCAGACTGTATCGTGTACCTGAACACCAGTACATTCGTACTGGAACCGGATACGTATGAAGCTTGAACCGGTGTTGAGCCGATCGTCACGACCAGATACGGCGTACCGCCTGCCGTGTTCACTGCTACATTTTCATTGTAATTTACTGCAAAGTCCAGATGGGCTCCGGCTTTATAGGCACCGTTCGCAGGCACACTCACGCTGCTTACCGTCGGTGCGACCGCATCCACCAGTACCCCGCCGGTGCTGCCTACGCCGTTCAACGTCAAGGTGGCATCGTTCCCCGTGCTGTCACGCAAGGTGCTGCCGTTCGAGGCTATCGCACTGCCAACCGTGATCCCATCGGCATCCGACTGACCGCTAAGCACCGTATAACGGAATACAAGCGTATTCGTACCGGAACCTGACACATAAGATACATTCACCGTTGTCGAGCCGATCGTCAAAGGCAAGTACGGTGTGCCGCCTGCCGTATTCACACTGACAGGTTCACTGAAGTTTACCGTGAGGTCGAGATTCGCTCCGGCAACATAAGTGCCGTCCGCTGGCACCGTAACATTGGTAACCGTTGGCACAATTGCGTCTACTAGTACGCTGCCGGTTCCGCCAACGTTGTTTAACGTCATATCGGCATCGTTACCTGCCGCATCTCGCAAGGCAGCACCGTTCAAGCTCAATGCTCCTACAGCGACTCCGTCATTATCTTCATGTCCGCTTAGCACCGTGTATTGAAACAGGAGCGCGTTCGTTCCTGAACCTGACATATACGCTGCCTGGACCGAGGTCGAACCGATCGTCAGCATCAAGTACGGATTGCCTCCGGACGCATCCACCGTGACATTTTCGCTGTAATTCACTGTGAAATTCAGCTGATCCCCCATCTTGTACGTCCCGTTAGCCGGTACGCTGACAGAGCTGACTGCCGGTGCTGTCGTATCGACCAGCACACCGCTCGTTCCGCCAATGGCGTTCAGCGCCAAGACCGCGGGGTTGCCTACCGCATCCTTCAGTGTGCCGCCGTTCAGCGTCATGCTTGATGCAAGCTGGATGCCATCCGCATCATTGTCCCCCGCCTGTATCGCGTAACGGAACACGAGTGCATTCGTACCGGAACCCGACACATACGACGCTTGCACCGGCGAGCTGCCGATCGTCAGCGAAATATAAGGTGTGCCACCGGTTCCATCTACCGTTACATTTTCACTGAAATTGACCGTTACATCCAAATTCGCTCCCGCTTTGTAAACACCGTTTGCGGGCACGCCCACGCTGCTTACCGTCGGTGACGCCGCATCGACAAGCACAGCGCCGGTACTGCCTACGGCGTTCAACGTCAAGCTGGCGCTGTTGCCTGCACTGTCGAGAAGTGTACCGCCATTGGCAAGCAGCGTGCTCCCTACTCCGATGCCATCCGTATCGCTCTGACCGCTCAGCACGGTATATTGGAATGCGAGCGTGCTGGTGCCTGAGCCTGACACATATGCTGCCTGCACCGGCGTAGCGCCAATCGTAACAGGCAGGTAAGGTGTACCGCCTGCCTTATTCACCAATACATTTTCGCTAAAGCTCACCGTGAAGTCCAAGCTCGTACCCGTCGCATAGACCCCGTTCGCCGGCACGCCCACACTGCTTACCGTTGGTGCGATAGCATCTACAAGGATTGCGCTTGTATCCCCGACATTGCTTAGCGTCAACACTGCGTCATTGCCAGCCGCATCCTTGCCTGTGCCCCCGTTAAGGCTCAGCCCGCTTCCCAGGGCAATGCCGTTCGCGTCGCTCTCCCCATTCTGCACCGTGTACCCGAACACAAGCGCATTCGTACCGGAGCCCGATACATACGAAGCCTGTCTTGGCGCAGAACCAATCGTAACAGGCAAGTATGGCGTACCACCTGCGGTATTCACCGTTACATTTTCGCTGAAGTTCACTGTGAAGTTCAGTTGATCCCCCAGCTTGTAGGTGCCGTTTACCGGCACGCCAACCGATGTCACCGTTGGGGACGTCGTATCCACCAGCACCGCGCTGGTATTACCGACGCCGTTTAACGCTAACACCGCATCGTTGCCTGCCGCATCCTGGATTGTTCCGCCGTTCAAGCTCAGCGCACTGCTTACAGCAATGCCGTCCGTATCGTCCTGGCCGCTCTGTACCGTGTACCGGAACAACAGCGCCCCCGTACCCGAACCGGATACATAAGAAGCCTGCACCGCCGCGGAACCGATCGTCAATGGCAGATAAGGCGTACCGCCAGCCGTGTTTACCGTTGCATTCTCACTAAGGTTTACCGTAAAGTCCAGAGTGGCTCCCGCTTTGTATGCGCCGTTCGCCGGCACGCTGACCGAGTTGACCGTCGGGGCTACTGCATCGACCAGCACCAGGGACGTACTGCCCACGCTGTTCAGCGTCAGTATTGCGTCGCTACCGCCGGTATTCTTCAGCGTGCCGCCATTCGCATTTATGGAGCTGCCCACCGAAATACCGTTCGAGTCGCTTTCGCCGCCCTGCACCGTGTACCGAAATACTAATGCGCTGCTCCCCGACCCGGATACATAGGACGCGTTTACTGTAGATGAGCCGATAGTGATTGGCAAATAAGGCGTGCCTCCGGTCGTATCCGCTGTGATATTCTGGTCAAAGTTTACGGTGAAGTCCAAATTTTGTCCCGTCTTGTATACTCCGTTGGCTGGCACAACTACCGAAGCAATAACCGGGTTGCTCGAGTACGTAACACTTAGGGTTGGCGCATTAACTCCGCCTGATGTTTCTTTGGAGGCGATTGCAAATTGGCTTGTCGTCCCTCCGGATGTACTGCCGCTCAGCACCAAAGTGACAATTTTGTCACCCGATACCTGACTACTTACAAAGCCGGTAACATCTACAGTCAGATCTTGCCCTGACACAATCCCGGAAGTGATGTTTGATGCAATACTCACATCCTTGGAGGGAACGGTTGCTGAGCTTTCTGTCCAGCTGTCATCATTCGATCCGTTAACATTTAAGAACGGGGCTACCGTATTGGTTCCTAAATCTGTTACTCTTATTTTCAGCTGCGCACTAGACACATTCACCGGACCTGTGATCGAAGTCAGGTCAAACTTCAAAACTGTTTGTGCACTGCCGTAGGCAGGATCAAAATAATTTCCTATCCAGTTGGCGTTATTATATGATGGATCACCGCTAGCATAATGCCCTGAATTATCCACGAAATAATCCGCGGTTGTGGTAAAAGGAGTCGTCGTCGCCGCATAACTCGTATAAGCAGGCAGTAAGCCGCATACCAGCAGTGCAAACAGCGCCGATGCGAACAACCTTCCTGCATAATCAAAAAAACCTCTCATACTTTGCCTCCTCGCCATTCTCGTGTTTGGTGTGTCCCAATCCAAATTCCTTTACTTTCCCACCCTTCCTTGTTCTGCATAGGAAGCATCATTATGCTTGCATGCCCCTTGGTTTAGTTGAGATTAGACTTTCCATATTCATTCGACATTTTCCTTCAATTCCCTTTAATTTGTAAACCCTTACATCAACTAAAGCATACAAAAATTAACATGGATAACCGGTTTCCCTTCCTTCCAATTTCTCAGGATTTAAAAAAAGACCGCTATCCCCCAAGCCCTATGGCTGGAGGAAGCGACCCTCAATTATGGAAAATATAAGTTCAAAAGCAGCTAAGCTCCAGCTTCCCCAAAAAGCTTGGATAAACTGGCCATTTCGAGCTCCTCGAGCTTCTGAATTGCCGCGTCTCGCTGCAATTCCCACACACATTGCTCGATCGCGCACTCAATAGGAACGTCCAATCGGATACGTGCCAAATCCCGTGATAAATGCAGCATATCCAGGTTTTGCTCGATTTTGGTTCTCACGCCTTTGGGAAGCTGATCGAGCGCTTCAAGACATCCTTCGATGGACTGGTATTCGGCAAGCAGCTTCAGCGCCGTCTTTTCTCCGATTCCTTTTACCCCTGGATAGTTGTCGGCCGTATCTCCCATAAATGCCTTGAGATCAATGACCTGCTGCGGAGTCAGCTGCTTTACTTCCATGAGCTTCTCCAGATCATATACCGTATAATTGGAGCGCCCTTTGTTCATGATAACCACCTTCACTTGCTCCGAGATAAGCTGAAGCATATCATGGTCGCCCGATAAAATGTACACGTCCATCTCTTTGCCGTATGTACGTGACAAAGTGCCGATGCAATCGTCGGCCTCGTAGCCCTGCAGGCCCACATTCGGAACCCCGAAGCTGGCGACAACATCCTTCACCAAGTCAAACTGCGGGATCAGCTCCTCCGGGCAATCCACCCGATTGGCCTTGTACTCGCTGTACTGCTCGTTGCGGAACGTACCGCCGCCCATGTCCCAGCAGCAAATGACATGCGTCGGTTTAAAGGTTTGCACCGCATCCCAGAAATATTTGACGAAGCCGAATATGGCATTGGTCGGTGTACCTGTGCTTGTTCTCATAATATAACCGCCATAAGAAGTCGCATAAAAAGCCCTGAACAATAAGGCCATGCCGTCCACCAGCAGGACCGATGGCTGCGGCTGGGCGGTTTGCTTATCAACAGCTTGCATCTCTTCAATGATCAAAATCATCTCTCCCATATTCCATTTCCTCTAGTATACCATGAGTCACAGAAGTCGGGGGACACTGGAAAATACAAACATAAGGCTGCCGCCCCATCCCTAGGATGAAGCCGGCAGCCTTATGTATTTTTATGTGGAAGGTTGTTATCCTAACCCTCGACAAAGTCTTGCCTCAAGGCGCATAATCGCCATTATAACTGACAAGAACAACATCGTTCACACCCGCAAGTGCTGATATTTCGTTAACAAACACTGTATTGTCGTTTTTCAATTTGATCTCTACCGTTACTTCAATTCGTTCTTTACGTACCGTTTTCGACTTCAGAACCCCATGCAGCTTGTTAATATGGTATTTCACACCGTCGTTTGCCTCTTCGGTGTAATGAATCACCAGCAAATAGGCGGAATCCTTCGTTGTTTTTTTGCTCAACAGATAAACCGTTGCCCCCATAACCAGGGAACCGACGATCGCAATAGGATACATTCCCGCCCCCGTCGCAATCCCCGCCGTGATGGACCAGAACATAAATACAATATCGATCGGATCTTTGATCGCCGTCCGGAAACGAACGATACTTAGTGCTCCTACCATCCCAAGAGACAGGACGACATTGGAGCTTATGGTCATAATAATCAACGTCGTCATCATGGTCATCAGTACGAACGTAATGTTATAGCTGTGGCTGTACACCACGCCGCGAAACGTCTTTTTATAAACATAATAAATGAATAAGCCGATAAGAATGGCGATCAGCATTCCTATGCATACGTCCAGATAAGAAACCTTCGCGAATGCATTCAGCTTGAAAATGCTGTTCTTAAAAAAATCGTTGATGCCTAACTGTTGCTGCTCTTCCACTATGCTCTCCCCCAGATTAACTATGATAATTCATACTTATCTCTCTGCAAATCACATATTTCGATATAGCTGATCGTTGATGTGCATCAAGCAGTAAGATTCTTCGAACGACATCCGGCAAGTAATTGTTATATTTCACTTCCATGACCAAATAAGGCAGATCAAATGCTTGCCGGACAATGAGATCCGGATCGAATATATCGAGCGAAGCTATGCTGGACATTAAATCTTTGTCGAAGGTGACCCTCACGTCTCCCGCTTCCATTGTATAGGCTTCTCTCACATAATCAACCACGACGCGGGGCTTCATCAGATGATTCTTGCACTCCAGATAGAAGTCCTGAGCCAGCCCTCCCGGCTTGCCTTTCAGGAATTCAAATTCACCGCCCATAAGCTGGTCATACTCCCCACGCGTTAAGCGCAATCCCTCTTTGCTGATGTAACTTTCGAACTTGCTCTTCCGTTCCAGATTAATAACGGCATCGCTTTTGTTGTAGACACGAATCCGGTACTTGTTGCGTTGAAAGACCCCATAATTTTTCTCGTATAATGAAGTATCGAAGGCATCGTCGAAATAGAGACTTCGAATATGATAGCCGGACTCGTCGACGGAATGTTTATCCTGCTTCATCACAGCTTTAAGTCGGATCCGCAGGCTCAAGTATTCCGGATAGCTAATATAATATTTGAGCTCATGACGGAGCTGTCTGCCTTTATAATGCATCTTGCAAGCTCCTTACCTTGTTTTACTGGGAAATATGGAACAGCTTACTCTCGCTGTCGGTAAGATGCAGCCCTGTTTGGAGCTGCTTGAACATAAAGCTTGGACGTTCCTTTGCGAAATGCTTCATTTCCTCTACTTTGCTTCTCCATTGCTCCATCGTGCCGCCCCATTTCTGCAAGTGCTCGGGCATTTCAGGAGCAAGCTCCTCCTCAATGGCCGTGATGACGGACACGACATGCTCCGGATCGAACGTATGGTTCATATGATAAGCGAAGCGCTCGATGAAAAGCTGATGAAACTCCTCATTTTGCAGCAGCTTGTTCAGCATATACGGTGCTAAATGCGCAGGCTTATTCGTATTTTGGGCCTTCTTCGAAGCGATCAGCCTGAGTAAAGTGTCATCTTGGGAATTTATGAAGCTTTCATCGGTATCATAGACGATCCAGCGCCATTTGCTGCCGCTTGCAGACGATTTCCAGTAGCGGATATTGTGCCCCGGCCAATCAGTATTCGCAATGTACACTTCCGTAACGATATAATCAATGAAGTTTTGAATATCTATCCTTTGTCCGATTTGCCGATACGTTTCCGGGTTCCCAACGTCGCCTGTATCGAGCAGCTGGAGCAATGAATTGAAATCTTCCCGATCTCCGCTTTTGACAGTTCCATTGGACTCCAATAGATCAATCTGTTTCGCGTCTCCCCCGTGATGGTCCGCCAAAAACGCGGTATCGATTTTTTCCCGCAAATCATGAACTCCCATATACTTTTCATTATAGTAGACTATGACCGGGCGATAGGCTTGAGCATCGATTCCCGTTGGAAGCAGCAGCTCCGACACCATCCCGTCACGAAAATGCGTTTTCGCAAAATCTTGCCCCGAATTCCGCAGCACAATCGAATGATACGTGCCGATTTCCTTAAACTGCGGAAACAACGGATAGTTCAGACCCTTTTTACCGAAATCAACTGCCAGTGCTTTTTGCGGGAGGGTTCGCGTGTTGCCCCCGAATATTTTCGCATCGCCTTGCCCCGTAGCTTGTACCTCTCCGTCGGGGGCCCGCAAAGTCATCTCCACCGGAATGGATCTGTCCGCCCAAAAATTGGCGCCTTTATAAGGATATTTGCTGGAGGCGTGCTCACCCATTTCATAGATGCCTCTATCCTGCGACCATAAATCGTCGGGATTCGCCTTAATGACAACGACCGGAAGCCGTGAAACCGGCTTGCCGGTTTCCGTTTCCTTAGCAGGAGCCGGAGGCGTCTCCCGCTGCCCGTCATGTGATCCGCCCTTCAGGGCTGCCTGGCTGAAGAACAGGATACCTGTTATCGCGATCACCCCTGCTGCGCCATACAGAATCCAGCGGATGCTTCTCCTCATCATTTCACGTATTCTCGGACACCATGGAATAGGTTTCCAAATGCATCTTCAAAATCGTCAAAAGCAATTTGCGAATTTCCTTTGCTGTCGCGCACTGTCACTTTCCAGTAGTAAGTGCCTTTGGCAAGCGGCTTATCCATTGTAAACGTGGAACCGCGAATATCCTTTTGAGCTACGATCACTTTCTGGAAGCCCGGGTCCGAGCTCAATGTAAAGTCATAGACCAGATCGTCCCCCTGCAAATCGTATGACTGGTCCCAATTGAAGGTCACCATGCCATTGGTATCGGCAGGATCCGCCAAGAAAATAGGCATCGGCTTTTCAAGATTTTTGTAGTAGACATCTTTGTTTCTCAGGGGCTCGTCGACAATGCGCCAATATTCTTTTTCATAATTATCGATCCCCATCGGCAAGGAGTACAGATCCGGCTTCTTGTTAACGAATTCTTTGGAAATCGGATAATAAGCCTTAAGCAGATTGGTAACCTTGTCCTTGGAAAAATACTGGGACAATTGCTCCATTTTGTCGTTTAAAGCCTTGATATTGTCCGGGTTCTTGAATACGCGTTTGGCAAGCGTCGTCCCCCAGTAGTTGGATAGCCCCCGGATCCATGGAGCATTCTTGTCGGGTGCGTCTTGTGCTCTCTGATCCATATATCCCCATGCCCCGTCGTAGTCCCATGGCAGGAAGAAGAATTGCTCGGAATCGCTCGGGCTATACAGCATAAAGTTCTGGGCATTGCTATCCGTATCCCCTAGCAGAATGTTCGTGGCAACCCAGGTGAAGTAATTATCTTTGTTAAAATGCTTGTCCAGCACCTCGTTGATGTCCTTCGTATAATCATTTAGATCATCCAGCATGGACAACAGCTTTTTATGATTTTCACTTCCGTATATTTCCAGGATCTTCTCGAATTCTTTCTTGTTATAGCCTTCTTCCGTGGCCAGTTTAAGCTGATTCGGATATCTCAGAAACTCGAAGTTAACCACCTTGTACAAATTTCCGTTCGGGTCCAATCCATGGAATTTGAGATAACTTTTGTTGGGCTGTTCAACATTCGTATACAAACCATAGTCCACAAACTGCTGATCAGGATTGGGTTTGGTCAAATCCTTAATATGCACATGTACAAAATGGCTTCGAAGGCTGGTAAAGTTCGGCAATCCCTTAAACAAGTCATAGCTGAGCTTGTTGCGAACACGGGTGAGATCGTACGGGCTTTTAATCAGATTTACCGTTTTTTGTTCGTTCCATAAGCCCGCACGGCTGTTCAGCTTAATTTTATACGATTTCTGGTTGGCCGCCCGAGTCGAGGAGCCGCGTATATTCAGTGTGCCGTTGGCTGATTTCTCACCGAATCCGAAATAGCCATCCTGCGGTCCATTCGGAGTGCCTTCCTGAAAAATAACTTGAACCTGCGGATCACTTTGGCCGTCAGGCATATGCCTGGTTTGATGGTTAATATCCTCAAACGTAAACTCCTTGTTATCAGCGGTTGTTCCGCTCTTGACAATCGTCAAATAAATATCATAGAGCTGATCAGGCTTATCTCTACTATAAACACCTACATCTTCCTGTAAGACTTGCAGCTCCGGCTGACTCGTCTTCTTTTCCGCAGCCGCTGGAACAGCCGCCTTAGGCGCATTTGGCTGGGAGCTGCATCCTGCAAAGAGTGCGGCCGATAGCAGCAGCAGTGCCCCTGCCCTATATCTTCTTGCGATCATAAGATTCCTCCAACTAGCTAATTGATTCTTTTTTCTCTAGTCTGCTTAGCAGCTTTTCCGTTAATAAATACTTGGTTCTTGTCACAATCGGCTGCGAACAAAATGTATAGTAATCTACATTTTTCACTATATACAGCAGCCTGCCCATAGCTACTGCGAAAGCTCCGAAGGCAGAAAGGAAGTAAGATAATCCATAATGCTTGTAAGGATACAAGACAATAGCAAAAATCAGATTCAGAGCCAGGAACACAGCTGCCGACCACATGGCACCCTTACGGTCATCGAAGTAGAGCAGCAGCAGCACAATAACGAATAATATCATATACAGGAAGTCGCCCAGCACAAGGATATTGAATGTATCCATTTCCTCGCCTGACAATCCCAGCATCGGCAATATTTTGATCCCCAGGCTCATCGCGAGGATCGAAACAACCAGCTGAACCTGCATAATGAAACTGATTTCCTGGAACAGAACATTTCTCATTTCTTTTTTGGCCCGTTCAATATCGCGGAGTGTCCCGGATCCAAGAATAACATTGTAATACGCACGGAATTTCTCGTAAAACGAAGTCTCAACCGAAACAACGAAGACAACCATGGTCGGGACAATCGTCAAATAAGCATAGAATACAGGCACGTCATACGCAGGAGCGAACCAGAACGTGTCTGCGACTTTGACGCCAAACTCGCTTTTCCAATAAATAAAATTGTGCAGGTAAATGCCTAATGTAGTGAAGAAGCCTGTTAAGGCCAAGGAAGGATACTTCTCTACGTAAGTGAAGAAGGCGAAGTAATTTTTGTTACCCCTGGGAAAGTACGACTCCAATTGATTTTTTAGCAGCAGAATAATGACCAAAAAACCGCACATCATCGAAGCTAGCGCCCATAAGGCAGTCTGCGCTTTAAATCCGTAAAATAGTACAGCCGCACACAACAAAGTGACAACGACTCCAATGATAAAAGCTTTGGCAATGCGGGCATAATCTTTAAGCGCCGACATGTACACCGAAAGAAGCCAGATGATGATAAGCTCTGCATACAGCACATACAGCGTACATTTAAAGAGTAGTGAAAGGGGGGACGACCATAAATAAGCAGCGGCCACGATTTCACCGATGATTAAACAAGTAATTGACAGTCCATAAAAGGAAGGCAATATGCGTTCATATTCCTTCACATAAAAGGTATCCGCCAAATAGCGGGAAATTACCATCGTAAAGAAGCTTGTGACCAGCAGTGAAAATATAAACGCGTATTGGATCGAGGATAAGAACAATTCTCTTTCCAAAAAACTCACTTGTCTTTCCTTCAGAATGAACTGAAGAACCGTCAGCATGACCATACACAGCATCATCGGACCTACGGTGACCATGGAAGAGAAGGCATACGCCTTGATATAGTTAACAATTCCATTGCCGCGAAACAGCTTTTTCAATTCAAATCCAATTCCAGCCATTCCTTAATGCACCTCATATTCTTGATACAAATTGCGGTACGATTCAATAAAGCTGTCATGGCTGTACAATGCTTTCGCCCGCTCCAACCCGTTCTTGCCGAATTCTTCACGCATCTGTTTATTTTTGCAGAGCTTAATAATGTTCTGTCCGATCTCCTCATAGTGCATCACCGGAACGACAAAACCCGCTTGTCCGAATTCATCCTGCACACCGTACAGCAGCTCCTTACAGCTCCCCACATCCGTTGTCACCATAGGTTTAGCGCAGGCCATGGCTTCCAGAACAGCCAAAGGCTGGCCTTCACTGATGCTTGTAAGCACGAGGACATCCATCTGTCCAATGTAATCCCGAACTTGAATAGATCCAGTGAACACAATGGCATCCTGCAGATCTAGCGCCGCAACCAGCTGTTCACATTCCTGGAAATACTCCGGGTCCTCGTCTGTCGGTCCAAAAATATAAAATTTGGCGGTAGGAACCTCATGCTTCACAATGGCGTAGCTCTGAATCATTGTCTTAACATCCTTAATCGGAACCAGTCTGACGACAGCCCCGATATTCAATTCAGTGACGCCTTCCTGCTTCTGAGGAATCCCCGCGAAATGGTCCACCCGGACTCCGTTAGGAATGATTCGAATCCGCTCCTCCGGACATCCTAATTCAATCTGTATTTCCCGGTTGCGGTTGAAAAGCGTCAATACACGGTCGGCATACCCGTACGCACAATTCGACAAATTGTAAAAATATTGAATCCAAATGTCTTTGAAATAGCCTTTAATCCAATTGGCTTTAATAATTTCTTCCTCACGTTCCCTGGAATAAATCCCATGCTCGGTTAGCAGGAACGGCTTGTTATAAATATGCTTCGCAAGGGCGCCAATAATCCCCGCGTAACCTGTACTTGCACTATGGTACAAGTCGGCTTCGGGGATGCTGCTTTTGATTAGCAAAAACAGGGGCAGTATCATCGAACGCACTGTCCAAAACATTTCTGTAAATGGAATTTGGCTGTACTTGTCCGTGCATACCTCGTACATGATGTCGAAAAAGTCTTTGCTCGTCAAAAAATCCGTCACTTGTTGATAATGATTATTGAGGACCAGCGAAAAGATGTCTGACCAATTCGTTTGTTCCCCCTGGAGCAGCAGCTTCAGGGCTTCCTCCTCACGGTCATCTAGCTTAAACCTTTTTCCCCACTTGGCATCTTCATTCAAGAAGGAGTCTAGGAAAACCTCCTTGACCTCAATGATATTCGGCGGCAAGGTGTATTTGAATTTCCCTTTATTCTTCTCTTGAGCTCCGATGGCATAAATGATAAATTCATGCTCCGGCATGGAATTCACAATGGTCTGAATCCAGCTCGAAACTCCTCCTGTGATATAAGGGTAAGAGCCCTCACAAAGTAAACATATTTTCACCGAAGTCAGTCCAATCCTATTTCGAATTTGTTTTGCTTCACACGAACTACATAGACTCCTTTGTCGACCTCTTCCACACTGCAATCCTTTAATATTTTGATTTTTTTATCGGTCCGAAGCAGGTAATATAAATCGCCGGTGAATCCATCGACATACCCTTTAATCCCGTCCTGGGTATGGTCAATTCGGATTTTCTCTTGCGTGTAATGCATCGTTTCAATACCGCTCTCCGTTGCGGTCATACTGCGCAGCCATGGATACATCGCTTTAATTTTACTCATCATGTCATTATATTCACGATACATTTCCTCCCAAGTTCGTCCTCCGTTCCGTTTGCTGTCCAATACATCATCAGGATGAACGAAATGGGAAAATGCGCCAATCGAACTGACAGCGTTGATCATCGCCCACTGATCCGATTCTGACATCCCATAGCCCGAGCTTAATCTCGGCATTTCGATCATGCCGTCTTTGGCAACGCCAAATTCCTGCACATACGCGATGCCTGCCACGAAATCTTCATGATAGACAGACGAAATAATTTTCATGTTAGGAAATACTTGCTTAATCGCCTCTCTGCCTTCATCGCTTAATACGTTGGAAGGAGGAACATACGTGTGCATTTCATAGCTTGGAAAGATTTGTTCCATATAAGATTTGACCAGCTGCAATGCCGCTACCATATTGCTTATGCTGGTCCAAGGCTTGTAGTCCAATGTTTCCGTAACCTTTACGCTGTTGGCAAAGGATTGATGATTATATCCATGAAGGCCGATCTCCCCTGCGTTCTTCAGTAGCTCCCTACCGTATATGATTAAGCTGGACTGCTGCGTTCCTTTGGGATCATCGAATGGAGGCTCCACTTTATCGTTATACGTCTTGATCAGAACCCCCGTATATTTCAAGTCGTATTTTTTGGCTGTCTGGAGCATATCAGGCCACCAGATGTCCCGATAAAAGGCCGGAACCGTCCGGTTATACGCCTTGTGAATTTCCTGACTTTCCACATTGTAGAACGGGGTCGGGAAATCATCGATGAAAGCAACCTTCGTATTCATAATCGGATACATGTAATCCTCATGGCTTGTTGCGATTGCACCTGCAATCAGACCGCGGCTTGCCTTGTCTACAAGCATCGTCCCGTTAAACACAGCCACTTTACCTTTACCGATACCGGTCTCCCATAGGAGCGGCACATGCTCAGAGGAAATTGCGTGGATTGTACTCGTTTTATCCAGTTGCACATGGGTTGAAGAGTTCGAAATAAAATTCCCGCTAAAGCTCTTATCCTTGCCCTGAAGCAGGATGTTCGTATTTAGCTTTACCCCCGTTGTGGTTACATAAGCCCCTAATTCGACAATGCCCAGCTTACGGTAAATTTGATACATGGCATCGTTCACTTCAGGTCTTGTAGCAAAAAACAGGTGTCCCCCCTGCTCCCCATAAAGCATCAGCTTGTCAAGAATGCCGATGTCGCTTAAGTCCCGCTCTGCAATAATAACCGTATCGTAGTTTTCCAAGGACACATGCTTTAAATCGCTTGCCTTTACTTCATCGACTTCCCTCTTTAAATAACGGACCGTCTGCACAATATTATTCTTCAACGTATCGCTTGCATCTTCATCCGGATTGTAGACAACAAGGTACCTTTCCACCGCTGCGCGGTCAAAATCTGCCGCTTTGCTCTCTGTCTTGCTGCTCCGATAGCCCAGACCATCATTGAGCAGCGTATGATTGGTTTTTTGATATAAGAATTGAGATCGCGTCAAATCCACGGAGATGGCAAGCAGCACGATGATAGTCAGAACAATAATTAAATTTCTGCGAAAATAGTTATTCCTGTCCATTTATACCTCTTGTGTCCATAAACGAATTTGATGAAGCGCATGGTTGGACAATCTGAAGGGAAGCTTCTTTAATTTATCTACGGCTGCAAGCAATTGCTGCTTATTACGCATCACAAAATATAATTCAATATACAAAAGATGGACATCTTCATGGAGCGGAAAAGCTCGTTCAAAGCTGAAGCATGTCGCTGTGGCTGCATCCAGCTCTCCGAGCTGCAGCTCCATACGGAATTTCTCCTTGAAATAATGTTCTTCGCCCTGATACTGCTCAAGAATATGGCCAAGGATTTGAACATACGTATGCTCGTATTTCTTTTTTGTCCGCTCATCCAAAAATCCGCTTTGCAAAAACTGCTTCAGAACGACAGCGTAGGGCTGAAGTAGTTCAAGATCCCTGCGGTTCTCCTCATATTTCACCGCAAATTCCTGTAGGGCCAGCGTGAGCCTGCGCTTAATCTCAACAACTGCCGTTGCTGCATAGTGAGACGTTTCCGTATCCTCATTTCGGACCGCCTGCTCAAGAATGTGCATATATTGGATGGCATCGTCCTTAAGCGCATCAATGAGAATTTTCCGCTTCGTCTCCGTATCATTAATCAGAAGAGCTTCCTCAACTGGAATCACATTCATTTCCTTGACCAGGTTTACATTGCGGTAAATATCTCCCCGGGAATCTGCTTGGCTGTCGAAGAATGGCAATTGGACTTCAAACTCTCTGCCCTCTTTATGCCGATACTCATAGAACAAAACAATAAACCCGGCCACCGGCAAGCATAGTACCCAGCCTAACTTAATAAAAGCCTCGAGTCCGGGGGACTTCCTTCTCCAGTACATATAGAAAAACAAACATAGAAGCACATAGGTGCTGACAACCCATTTATCCATACATAACTTCCTCTTCGCAAATAATCGAGTCGACGCCTTGCTCCGCCAATCTTTTTCTGACAATTTCCGTATCACCCTTGGAAGAATTCGCGAGCAGCGCGAGCAGCTGACCGCTTTTGCCAAGCCCCAAATAATCCGACTCCCGAAGGGAACGCTGAATAAGGTTTAACTTCTCCTCCTGGTGAATGAAATTGACGTCCAGCATGAGCAACCCATATTCGATATGTAATCGTTCTTTCGTTGCCCGTTTGGTTTCAAGCACTTTTCCGAACGCTTCTTCCTTCAGAACAGTCATCCCTTCGACATAACGCTCATTCATCGTCGCGCTCCAGAAACGATATGCCTTAGATAAGGCCGCGGTAATTAATTCAATAGCAACTTTGAAGAGATTCTGGTGGTATAGCGAGAAGTTCTCATACTGCATATCGTGCACAGAAACGAGGGCAACCACTTGGCCATTATCCACAATGGGAGCCATTAACATGGCAACGTTGCTTTCCAGTTCATGATTGATGAACACTTCCTTCGATTCAATCACTTGCCCGATACGTGGCTGATCTGCAATGCGAAGCGATTTGGGCAATTCGAAATTGTCCTTCTTGGACTTGGCGCTAAGCCTTAAGAAGCTGCCATGCTTATTAACCGAATAGATACTGATCGCGTCCGACTTCATGATGCTTTCCAGTACCCCCACCGCTGAACTGTAAATATTCTCCGGCTCTAATGTGTCCAATTCTTTCGTAATGGTATAAATTTTACCGAAGCTATCGCTGGAGTTAATGATCTGGCTCTGCAGCTCCTCTTTAACCTTCCGCGTATCATTAAAAATTTCATTCAAAAATTCGTAACGCTCTTCAATGGCTTGAACCTGGGAAGCATAGGAGTTCACCGCCCGGTTTTTTCGGTCAACAGTATACCCGATGGCGATACCAACAAAGACGTAAACGGCAATTTGAGCCAAAGACTCTGAATCATACAACAATGAAATGAGGTCTCGCCCTTGCATCAAGCCGAAGCTGACATAAAAAATGGAGGAGAGAAAAACGGCAGGAATCGATTGACGGGACCCATACATAATCCCCATTAAAATAATATAGAAGAAGCTGAAATCGAAGTCATCCAGATCATACAGCTTCCCGTTATGTACATATACCGTCAAAAAAATAACGACAATAAAAGCCAATGCATTTTCCAAATAAGGCAGCAGCTTCTTGAAATAAGCGAGCAAGAAGTTCTCCGGCTTTTTCGGCTTTGGCACTTCCTTGACTTTATGATCGGCAAACCAGCGATAGGTCTTTTCAAGCCCTTCCTCGAGCGTGTACATCGGAATCCAATCCAGTTGACGTTTGATTTTGGAGTTATCCAGACTGGACCGAAAAATATCGCCCTGCTTCGCTTCCCTATACTGCACGCTTTTAATAGGCTGAATCGTTTGAAGAACCTCAATCAGCCGGTTTACGCTGTTCTCGGTATTGGATGAAAGATTCATGACTCCACTTGCATCGCTTTCGACAGAACGGTAAACGGCATCCGCAAGATCCTCTACATAAATAAAATCCCGGGTTTGATGCCCATCTCCGTAGACTGTAATTCCTTGGTTATCCAGCATCCGTTCTATAAAAATGGAGACGACGCCTCCTTCTCCAACGGTGCCCTGGCGGGGGCCATATACGTTGGAAAAACGAAAGCATAGCGTCTGCAGATCATACAGCTCGTTCCATTTGCGGCAGTACATTTCCCCGATCCATTTATTCATGCCGTAAGGGGAAAGCGGCTCGCAGCTCTCCTCTTCGACCAGCGGAGTATTCTCATTCATGCCGTAAACCGCTGCAGACGATGCAAAAATAAACTTTCCTACCGCATATTTAGTCGATAGATCCAGTATGTTGGACAGTCCCAGTATATTCGATCGGGTGTCCAGCACCGGGCTCTTCATCGATGTAGTTACATCAACTTGAGCAGCAAGGTGAACGACGACATCAAATTTATTACTTTTGAACACTTCCTCGCACTTCTTGCTCTCGACATTAATTTTGTAAAATTTGTGAGGAAAATCGATATTTTCCGCATTGCCCGAAACCAGATTATCAATGATATATACTTGATAGCCTTCTTTGAAAAACCGCTCCGCGACAAAAGATCCAATGAATCCGTATCCGCCTGTCACTAAAACTTTCATAAAATCATGTCCCCCAATATATCACTTATAGTTCTTTAGAACTATTTTTCAGCATTTTACCCCTCCTATTATACTATTAAATTTTTATAAATCGACAAAAGTTTTCTTTATAATTCATCAGATTTCGACTTATTAAGTAATCTTTAGCTTTGTATAAACCGGATTCACTGGGCACATTTTCCACTTCGCTGTTGAAACCGTGACATAATCCTTTATAATGATTAAGACCTAAAACATCTTAAGGGGATCAGCTCATGATGAAAATACGAAAATCAAAATATGCTATAAGTATTGGCATAGCTCTCCTATCCGGCTGCTTGTTGTTGAATTATGGCGTTTCCGCTCTGCAGAGCCGGCAAATGACCACATTCCGGCCTGTCCCATCCTCTGAACTTTTGACGAATCCTTATATGGGCCTTGCCGTGGATGCTGAAGAAACGGAGAGCACGGAGCCTCATAAGCTGGTTTATGCCGAATTAACATGGCGCGACCTGGAGCCTGAGAAAGGTATTTATCGTTTTGAGGAATTTGAGCAGAAAGTACATATGCGCCAATGGACCGAACAGGGCATGAAATTCATCTTGCGTTTTATGATGGATAACCCGACACAAGAGGCTCATCAGGATATCCCGGATTGGTTAAGTCAGGAAATTTCGGCCGATGGAACCTGGTATGATATTTCATATGGAAAAGGCTTCAGTCCTAACTATAATAATGAGAAATTAATCGCCTATCATCAGAAAATAATTTCCAAATTGGCTGAACGCTACAATTCAAGCCCTGCCGTAGCCTTCATAGAGCTCGGAAGCATCGGACATTGGGGCGAATGGCACACAAAGGACGATTCGCTTAATCATCCCTTTCCAGGAACGGACGTGGCCAATCGTTACTTAACTCCCTATATAAACGGGTTTACGGATAAACAATTGCTCATGCGAAGACCGTATCCCGTTCCAAGTAAAGACCGTTCCGTCGGCTTATTCAACGATGTTTTCGGAAGTGAAGACGGTACAATGAAAGAATTCGTCCCCTGGTTTCAAAAAGGCTACAGCTTCTGGTTAACCGGAGAGCAAATGCCTGCAATGCCGGACTTTTGGATGTACGCTCCCAGCGGAGGGGAGTTCACAAGCGAGCACTCGCTGGAAACACATCTCAGCTCCGCCAATCTGGACAGCATGCTGAAGCAAGTCCAAGTCAGCCATACCTCTTGGCTTGGACCCAACGTTCCTACCAACTGGATAAGGAATACGACCCGGCAAACCAATTTGGAAAAGCTTCTAAAAACGATGGGCTATCGTTTCCTGGTGGAGTCCGAAAGACATCCCGCCATAGTGAAACCGGGGGTGAACATGCCTGTCGATATTTTGATAAAGAATGAGGGCGTTGCCCCATTCTACTATTCATGGAAAGTGGAGCTTTCTTTGGCAGATGCGAACGAACAGCTTGTTACCGCCAGTGTAACCAACGAGGATGTCCGTTCCTGGCTGCCGGGTAGTAAAAAATTCACCCAGAGCATTGCCATCCCTCCCCATCTGGCACCGGGAACTTATACGCTATGTCTGGCTATCATAGATCCGGATACAGGAAAAGCCGGCATCGATTTCGCTATGGAGGGCAAACGCAGCGATCATCGGTACCGACTTGGTCAAGTGACTATCAAATAGGTGTTTCTTGCGATTCTTGCGAATGGCATTGTTAATAAGAGAAGTCTTTTTGAAACTGAATGGAAGAATAGCCGCTTACATCATCTGAAGTCACGAACTGTACGTTCTTTGTTTGTCCAGAGTCCAAATGATACACGGTTCCTGAGGCTCTCCCCAAAATAGCATGTTTGTCGTCTGTGAATACCGCCGTGAAATTAATGGCTTTGTAGGCGTGGCCGTCTGCATTCGCGATATCCGCCGTGATTTCCCAGCCTAATTCGGTTTGTTTCGTTTTCACATGATAAAACTTGATATTGCCATCACTGTATTCTTCTTTCTCATCTGTAGGAAATGGACCGGTAATGGAAATGCTGCGTGTGCCATCATCCCAGCTCACTTGCGCACCTAGCATTTCCGATACGGCCCGGAGAGGAATATAGCTTGTATCGTTAATAAGCTCTACTGAGGTTTCCGTCGATTTACCGTTCACGAATAATTTAATGTCTGATTCGCTATAGGCATGCAAAGCAAACCCGAAAGCTCCGGCCGCAATTGCTACCCCTATCAATGCCCGTTTCCCCATCAAAATCAACCCCCGCAATCATGTTCATGCTATCCGATAAATTATTACTCTAGTTGAAACTACAGGAAGTGTCAAGCAAAATATCGAACCCTGTCGAACAACAAAAAAAGCCGCCTCAGCAGTTATTCGCTAGGGCAGCTTTCACAAGGCATAAGGCCTTGATTACCATTTATTATAGACATCGTTTGGATTCAAACTCGGAATAAAGTTTAGTTTTTTGCTGTAATCCTGACTCTTGGTATCCGGTACGGTGGCAAGTACAAGCAAACCATTATTTTTTTGATTGTCCTGCAAGTAACTGATCCATTTTTTGGACCAAGCATCTTTCGAAACAGTTTTGTAAACGAAATCCTCCCACAGGACTCCATTCACATAGCGGATGCTGATGGCCTTCAAGGTTTCGAATGCTCTATTCTGAATCAGGCTAAGCTGCGGATGGTTCGATTTAATCTGAGTAAGAAGCTGCTCATAGCCGCTTCTCATTGCGGCTTGCTGTGCAGGATCCGTAAAGTAGCTGTCTATTCTTCCGACGGTATCAAGGAACACCCCGTCTATCCCTTTGTCGCTGATTTGCGTTTTGATCCGGTTTAAAAGAGCTTCTTGATAATGGCTCTTGCTAATATCCATCAAATAGCTGTTCCACTGGCCAAAAAGAACCTTGCTGCCGTTTTTCTTAAAATAATCGTCTTCTACCACATTCGGAGCAACCGTTTTGTCCCCTGCGTTCATTTCCATGACACTTGTGTAGCCGATGACAATCGTTCCACGGCTTTTGATATAGGAAATCTGGTCTGCAGTATAAGCAGTCGGCTCAATTACGACCATGTTGTACTTCTGCATGTTATCCAAAATGGTTTTCGTTGGAGTACCATAAAAAATTTTGAAGGATTGAATAGACGATACCCCCGCGGAGGCGGTTTGTGCCGAAGCCTGCCGTCCCGGTAACACAGTTGAGATAAGCGCGAAAAGGCTAATAAAAACTACAAATCTAGCGGCGGCTTTAAATAGCATAACGGATCTCCTTTCGGTGGCTGGCTGACTTACCTTCAAATGGAGAAGGGGAAGTCCCTTTAGCTTTGCGTCCCTGCCTTTCGACAGGTTTGCCTTTATCGGTTGAGATAAAAAAAACGGAAGTCACAAGGTATGACTCCCGTTCATTACGGTAGGAAGGCTACTCTCGGTAACTGGCTGACGTACTTTCGGCATAGAAAGCGTAGTCCCTTTAGTTTTGCGTCCCTATCTTTCGACAGGTTTGCCTTGATCTAAGTAAATATTTTTTGGATATCTGTAGATTATGGGAAAATGGCGTTCCTGTACATAGGCCTTTTTACCTAACAATCGTTCTTTTGATTTATTCCTTGAACCGGTTAATAAATTGGATCGCCTTCGCGATGTCCGCCTCCGGTTGATCCCCCACCTCACGTTCGATTGTCAAATACCCATTGTAGCCGATGTCCTTCAGCGCTTGAAAATAGCGGTCGAAATCGACGCGCCCTTCACCTAACGCAAGCTCGCGATAGGTCGGCCCTCCGGAGGCCGCTTCGGCGATGCGCTCATGACTCATCGGCTCGTAACCGAGTGAGCCGTATACTTCACGCGGGTCCACTTCCCGCAGCCTTACGCCGTCCTTGACGTGCGTGTGCACAATGTAGTCCTTGAGCGTGTACACGCCCTGTACCGGATCGTCCCCGGTCACCATCACCATGTTGGCGGGATCGAAGTTGACCGATACGCCATCGGAGCTGAGCGAATCGAGGAAGCTTTTCAGATGCGAGGCTGTCTCCGGCCCCGTCTCTACCGCAAAATAGGCTCCCATGCTCTTTGCATACACGCCAAGCTCCTCACAAGCCTGCTGCATCGTCGCATAGACCGAATCGTTCGCGTCGCCCGGCACAACGCCAATGTGCGTCGTCACGACGTTCGTACCCAGCTCCACCGCCAGATCCAGGATGCGCTTGGATTTCTCAATTTTGCCCGGATTCGCGGACGGATCCTGGAAGCCGTGCCCTCCCAAGTCACCGCACAATGCAGAGATCCGAAGACCTAATGCTTCGATATACTGCTTCAGCTCGCGTCTGGCCGCCTGCGATAGGTTCGAGGGATCCATCCCCCCCGAAACCGCATAAATTTGAACGCCGTCTGCGCCAAGCTCCTTTGCCTTTCTCAAGCCGTCTCGCAGCTCCATACGCAGACTATCGACCATAATCCCGATAGGGTTGGACAGTTTCATTTGCATCCCTCCTGATTTATATAAGCAGCGTGCTCACACTTCATTCCACAATCTCTTCAAATTCTCAAAGCCAAGACGTGTACCTGCACGACAATCTTCCAAACCTTCAAATTCAAGCGAGATGAAGCCGTCGTAGCCTGACGCTTTGATCAAGCGGAGCACTTCCCGCATATCAATGTCGCCATGTCCGACAATCGCACCGCGTAAAAAGTTGCCGTGGGAAGTCTTAAACCAGCCCGGACCGGGATCCAAATACGAAGGTCTGCGGTAAAAGTCCTTCACGTGCACCATGGAAGCATACGGAAGATTTCTTTGGACCGCAGCCACAGGATCTTCATCAACGCACATGAAATTGCCCGCATCGAGTGTCGTCCGGAAGTTCGGACGGTCCACCGCATGAAGCAGCGTCTGCACCCGGTCGCTGGCCTGCACGAAATAGCCGTGGTTCTCCACGCTCGTCACGATGTCATATTGGGCCGCATAGTCTGCGACCGTACGGCATGCATCCGCCATGCGATTCAGCAGACGGTTGAAATGGCCGATAGAAGTATCGGTCGTCCGCGCCACGTCGTGACGCATTTTGGTGACCCCGAGCCGGGCAGCGATATCCACTTCACCCAGCACCCGCTTGATTTCCTGCTGATATGCGTCCTCCGTCTCGGTTACAAAATTGGCCCCGATGGCATAATTGGATACTTCCATGCCAAGGGCATGCGTCTTCTCTCGTATCGCATCAGCCAGCTCAGGGTTCCCTGTCAGCTCAAAGCCCAAGGGAACAATCTCCACGTGCTCGCCCCCAAGCTCGGCGATCCAATCGATGACACCCAGAACATCCATTTCCCCGGCCTTCAATGCATTGTATAAGCTATACGTGCTTACGCCCAGCTTCATGTTCATCCTCCTATCGCGGAAATCCGGCTACAAACGGATTTCCTGTCCTTTCGCCGCAGATTCGTAGATCCCGCACAGCATCTTCATCATCTCTAATCCGTCCTCCACAGGACTGATCGGCGTGTCTCCGGACTGGCAGCACGCTACAAAATGGCTGATCTCCCGGCGGAACGCTTCCGGTACGTTAATTGATTTATGATCCGTTTGCGGTGTGATGTTCAGAATCGTATCATTCGCCTCGGCAATGAATACCAATTCAGGCTCCAGCTCGACGCCGCCCTTATCGCCATAAAGCTTTACAGTGATTTCATCCTTTTTCGCATGCAGCGTGAAGCTGACGTCGACCAGCAGTGACGCGCCATTTTCGAATCGGATGAGTGCGTTGGCCATATCCTCGACCGTATTGAAGTTCGCATCATAATCGGCTGCTTTATAGAAGGACAAATGTTGTACATTGGAACGGTTGCCCAGCTTGTGGTACGTGTTCCCGCTTACGGAAACCGGCTTCGGACGCCCCATCATATACCAGCACAAATCAATGACGTGAACGCCGATGTCAATCAGAGGGCCGCCTCCGGAGCGCTCCGTGTCTGCGAACCAGCCTCCAGGATTGCCGAGTCTGCGGATGCAGGAAGCTTTCGCATAATACACTTCGCCAAGCTCGCCCTTATCGATGAAGCGCTTCACAAGCTGCGCATTCGCATCATAGCGGCGTACAAAGCCGACTTGCAATAGTTTACCTGTCTCCGTGACGGCCTCCTGAATAAGGCGTGCCTCCTCGACCGAACGGCACAGCGGCTTTTCAACCAATACGTGCTTTCCGGCACGCAAAGCGGCGATGCTGATTTCCGCATGCGTATTATTCCATGTGCAAATACTTACCGCCTCGATATCCGGATTGGCCAGAAGCTCCCGGTAATCGGTATAAACGTGCTCTATATCGTATTGCTTGGCCTTGTCCTTCGCCCGCTGTTCCTTCAAGTCGCAAATGGCATACAGCTTCACGCCCTCCTGCTTTTCATATGCCTGCAGATGCATGTCGGAGATCGACCCTGCCCCGATGACGCCAATGTTCATCCGATGTGTGCTCACGATAACCCCAAGCCTCCCCATTCCTTGTTCATAGTAGTTGCTTACCTCATGATTCGCATTATACAATCAGAATACCATGACCACTCCAGGAGGTAGAATGCCTATTATGGCCACTTACATGGACTATACGATCAGTTCAGACCCGATTCGCATCATCGACCGAACGACGGATAAAAGCAAGCTGAGTATCAAGTCCTTATCGATCGTTTCTGTAGGCCATCTGCCGAACCGGACCCTGTTTCGCAGCGACGCCGTATTTCAGCACTATGCCGCCGTCTACATTGCAGGGGGATCGGGAACGTACCGCATTCATGGCCAAGAAAAGCAATCTGTCCGCAAAGGAAGCTTTTTTATATTTTTCCCGGATGCCACCTTTGATTACGGTCCTGATCCGAACGCGACCTGGGATGAATTTTACTTCACGCTGGAAGGGTCCCGGATTCAGGAATGGCTCACAACCTGGCTGACCGAACCGGGCAAGTTACGGCAAGCGGGAGTGGATGACGCCTATGACAGCAAAATGGAGCGGATTTTCATGCTGATGGAAAGCGGCAATCCGGCCAATCTGGACCGTGCGGCTCTCCTGTTGGAATCGCTGCTGTACGAATGGATGTTGAACAGTCAGCCTCAGTCGCCATCCGCCGCTGCCGATCCGGTAGCCAGGCTCATGGACGATCTATCGTCGTCAATCCATCAGCCTTTCGATGCAGCGCGCGTATGCGAAAGGCATCACATTTCTATGTCCACCTTACGCCGCATCATTCACAAATATACCGGTCATTCTCTCCATGAATACGTGCATAGGCTCAAAATCGCGGAAGCGAAAAACATGCTGCTTAATACCCACCAATCCGTCAAGGATACAGCCTTATCGCTAGGTTTTAAGGACGTGTTTTACTTCTCGCGCCTGTTCAAAAAATATGTCGGGGTCTCCCCGCAGCATTTCCGCAATCATGTTTATTAGGACACAAAAACCCCTCCTTCTGCCATAGACAAGCCGAAAAAGGAGGGGGGATTGCTTTCAATTCTCTTCGGTTCGGTGCTGTACCCGAAATTGCATGGGGGTGGTACCGAAATTTTTTTTGAACACATAGTGCAAATAATTCGCGCTGGAGAAGCCGTTGCGAAAAGCAATCTGATCGATCGTTTCGCTGCTCATACTCAGCTCGCTGCACACGTGAACAAGCCGTTCCTTCTCGATGTACTCGCTGAAGGTCGCACCGGTAAGGTCCCGGAAAATACGCTGCAGCTGCCGCGGGCTGATCTGCACGCGCTCAGCCACCACTTCCAGCGTGAGCGGCTCCATGAAATTGTCTTTAATGAACTGCACTGCCAGCTTATACCGGTAATGCTTCATGTCGCGCGAAGGCAAATCCGGCTTAGGCCCTGCTGCATAAGCCCGCGTCGTCCGCAGCAATATTTGAATGATTGACTGCTTGATCACCGTAAACAAACCCGGCTGGTTCTCGTCCCACGCGCGGTAGGCTGTCAGGAAGCATTCCATCGCCCGGTATTTGTCCAGCACCGGTTTAATCGGCAGCGTCTGAAGCTGCTGCACACACGCTTCAGCTTCGGCAATCTCCCACTTGCTCCCCCAGGCTGCGTCCTCGGGATCTGCGGCGAGATCCTCCTCCGACTCCAGCTTCACGATGTCGATGTGCAGGCACAGCTCATCCATAGCTTCATATGCATCGGCTTCCTGATAATGCATCACCCCGGGACCGGTCAAATACAGCAGCCCCTCCTGCAGCGCATACGGCTGTTCACCCAGAATCACTTTGCCTTTTCCCCGTGGAATGAAATGAAATTCGTATTCGGAATGCTTGTGAAAAGACACGCTCCTTCCCGGCGCGAAGCTCGTATGGTGAAAACGCAGCATCCGGATGCCGTAGTTTCCCCAGCGAAATTCCACATCCAGTCGATCCAGCGCTTGCGGCTGCTCCATCATCAAGTCAAAAGGATACGGCTTCACATGAGCGCGGGCAGATAAGTTGGGATGATCCATACCGGGATACCTCCTTACGTATAGCGGGAAGAAGACCCGTTCCATCTATCCTCCCACGGATAAAGCCTGGAACCGGTCTTCTCGCTAATTCACTTTTTGTGCTCCGTTTTATTGGGCCAGCTCGTTCAAGGAGAATGCAGCCCCCGTACGGGCGGAACGATTGGAGGCTTCCATCAAGCGGGTCAGGTCTACGGCCAGCCCGATATTTTCAGCTGCATACGTGTCCTGTTCGATGTGGGCTACCCACTGATCAAAG
This sequence comes from Paenibacillus rigui, assembly GCF_002234615.1. Classification (GTDB taxonomy): domain Bacteria; phylum Bacillota; class Bacilli; order Paenibacillales; family NBRC-103111; genus Paenibacillus_S; species Paenibacillus_S rigui. Next base: position 182,570 of record NZ_NMQW01000013.1, read on the forward strand.
GCGGATAGGCGGTTCGCCGGAAGCTCGCTTCGCACCTGCCACGCCTGTGCTCCTTCATCGCCCAGCTTGGAGCTTCGAACGAGCAGCTGATTGTCATGCGTCGAGTAGAGCAGGCTGCCCTCGGTGCCATGCACCTCAATGACGAACGGGGAGTGGCGGTTTACGAATCCCGCCTCGACGACAGCCAGCGCACCGTTTGTGTAGCGCAGTACGGACACCGCGTTGTCCTCCACCTCTTTGCCGGTCACGTAGCCGTAATTGGCCGTGATGCTGTCCGGCATGCCCAGGAACAGACGCGCCAAGTACATCGGATGGCAGCCCAAGTCGATCATCGCACCGCCGCCGCACTGCTCGGCATTGTAGAAGTGCTCGGGCAGCCAGCCATGCGGTCCGCGTTCCGAAGGAACCGCGCCGTTATGGGACAGACGGGTACGGACAAGCGTTACCTGTCCAAGCAGCCCCTGGTTCAGAATGTCCTGCACCGCCAGCGTATAATCCGCATTCAGGCGCGGGAGCGACACGGTCAGCTTCACGCCCGCGGCCTCAACCGCCGCCAAAATCTCATTGACTTCCCGCAGCGTAGTGGCCACGACTTTTTCCGTGAAAATATGCTTTCCGGCCTGTGCAGCCGCAACCATCACATCGCGATGCAGGTTCGTCGGGGTATCGACGATGACCGCATCAATGTCGGGCTGTGCCAGAAGCTCGCTTAGCTCGTCATAGAACCGAACGCCGCGTGCTTCCGCTTCCTTGCGGCCTCTCTCCGGAATCTCGTCCCAGACGGCTACGATTTCCGTTCCCGGATGCTCCGTCGCTTGTCGCGCATAATCCTTGGCATGAACATGCCAGAAGCTCAGCATGGCTACTTTAATCATCGTTGGCTCCTCCAGTTTCCGCTCTTAGTCGAAATAAACGGCTTTGCCCGTTTTCGCAGATTCGTAAATAGCCTCCAAAATTTCAGATACGACGCAAGCCTGCTCCGGTGTAACGATAGGCTGCTTGTCGTTCAAAACCGCATCGATCCAAAGACGAATTTCGGTATCCTGCATGCTTTCTTTTTTGCCGTCGTAGAAATCGACACCTTTGGCATCCAGAGCGATCTGGTTCGTGTACAGCTTGCTGTGCTTTTCTCCGTTCAAGCGCAGGCCATCCTCCATGTCCGCCCCGCCTTCCGTTCCGCTAAGCGTGCATTTCGCTTCCTTCACATCCAATGTATTCAACGCCCAACTCGACTCCAGCACGATTGTAGCGCCATTTTTCATCGTAATCATCCCGAAAGCGGAATCCTCAACTGTAAATTTGCTTGGATCCCATGGACCCCAGGCATTGGCAGCGTTTTCTTTTTGCGACAATTTATGAAACGTCGTACCCAGAACCGCCTTCGGCTCGTAATTGTTCATTACCCATAAGGTCAAGTCCAAAGCATGGGTGCCAATATCGATCAACGGGCCTCCGCCTTGCTTCTCTTCATCCAGGAACACGCCCCAAGTCGGGACTGCACGGCGTCGGATCGCGTGGGCTTTTGCATAATAAATTTCACCCAGATCGCCTTCCTCAACTACCTTCTTCAGATACAAGCTGTCCGGACGGAAACGGTTGTTATAGCCGATCGTCAGCTTTTTGCCGGTACGCTTCGCAGCTTCCACCATCCGGCGTGCATCGGCAGCCGTCTTGGCCATAGGCTTTTCACACATGACATGCTTGCCGGATTCCAATGCGGCGATAGAGATATCCGCGTGCGAATCGTTAGGCGTGCAGACATGGACAACATCGATAGAAGCGTCCTTCAACAGATCCTCGTAATTCTCATAAACGTGCGCTTCTGCGACACCATACTTCTCGGCAGCCTCCTGCGCCTTCTCTACAACAATATCACAAAATGCGACAAGTTCAACGTTATTTAGCTTGGAGAGGGCCGGTAAATGCTTCCCGTTAGCAATACCTCCACAGCCGATTACTGCAATTTTAAGCTTCGTAGACATCGTTTATTCCTCCTACAATTAAATGACTTGAGTTCATCTTAGCATGTTTCCCTATGACGCGAAATTGCAAATTAGCGACAGGGAGGAGTATGAAATTATGACATTGATAACTTTTCCGCTACACGTATTATGGCAATTAACAGCCCTCTTTTTCTTAGTGAGAAAAACGCCCTGCGGCATCCTTGGCGCATGATTTACGTTGGTGCATGGGGGGATGGATGTGGGTTTCCGACCGCAGCGGTTGGAGCATGAACTTCAAAGACGGGCGCTATCGCTTCTCCATCCCACACCCATTCCCTTTTGCTCTATTCTGGGTGCTTTGTGCTGCTTCTTTTTTTGTTAACCGGTTTTCAATCCGGTATTCGTATCCGTGTACTCCTTTGTAGGATTCGGGATACATCTCACCTCCGCATGCCTCGCATGCAAGCTGTGGCGGAACATTCGGGTCTCTATCGTCCATCCTATCGAAGTTTCGAACCAAGTTAAACAGTATGTCTTCCGTTGCCTCGCAGTTCAAACAAATGTAATTGACCATCTTTTTGCTTAGCCTGTGTTTGCTTTTGTTTAGCGGCTGCTTCTTACAGCGATACGGGGACGAGCCGCTGGTCGTCGCATCCTTTGCACACCAGGAGCTTAAAACCTTTACTCAGGTCTCTTCAGCCCAGAAATTCCTCTATTTCCTTTAGAACATTGGAACGAAGCTTCTCCTTGTTCTTCGCCGCAAAGCGATCCCAATGGCATATTCGTTATAAAAGATTCGTAAAACAAAAAAAGAGTGGAAGACACGCTCCACCCCGAAATTTTATAAATTCTGGTGCTATAATGTTGCGAAAACATCTATCGAAGCCTTGCGAACAGCGTTCGGTTAGTTTTATCACTAAATACCTTGGAAGCTTATGCATTGTGGTGTAAAAAATCAGCGATGCGACGAACCGCTTCCCGCAATCGGTCTTCATCCTGAACCAGTGCAATGCGCACGTAGCCCTCACCCTCCCGGCCAAAGGCATCCCCTGGAATGACAACCACCCCGGCTTTATACAGGATTTCCCGGGAAATTTGTCGAGACGTCCAGCCTTCGGGGATACGCGCCCAAATAAACATCGTCGCCTTCGGCTTCGGAAGCTGCCATCCTGCGGCCGCCAGTCCCTCGATCACAATGTCGCGCCGACGCTCGTACAGGCCTGCCACGCTTTCACCATGCTCCATATCTTCTTCCAATGCAGCGATCCCCGCCTCCTGTACTGCCAGGAATACGCCATAGTCGATATTGGATTTAAGAATGCGCAGCGCTTTGACCGCATCCGGTTGTCCTACCATGAAGGCGATGCGGCAGCCGGCCATATTGAAGCTTTTGGACAAGGAGTGAAACTCCACGGCAACCTCTTTGGCACCCTCAATCTCCAAAATGCTCATCGGCTTGAAGCCGTCGAATGCCATTTCCGAGTAAGCCAGATCATGAACCACCAATAGATCGTGCTTTTTGGCAAATGTAATAAGCTCCTCGAAGAACTCTCTCGAAGCCACCGCAGAAAGCGGATTGCTCGGATAGTTCAGCAAAATAAATTTCGCCTTCTCTGCGATAGCCGTTGGGATCTCGTCCAGCTTCGGCAGGAAGTCGTTCGCTTCTTTCAGCGGCAGAAAATAAGGCTCCACACCGGCCAGTACCAGGCTTGCGCCATAAATCGGGTAGCCCGGATCCGGCACCATCGCGATATCCCCCGGGTCCGTAATCGCCATCGCCAGATGGGAAAGCCCATCCTGGGACCCCATCAAAGCAACGATTTCCGTCTCCGGATTGAGCTCCACCTGAAACCGGTGCTTGTACCAGCGCGATACCGCTTCGCGAAACGCCGGACTCCCCTCCGAAGTCGGGTATCCGTATACTTCAGGCTTGCGTACCGCCTGCTCCATGGCACGAATCACCCGCTCCGAGGGCGGCTGGTCCGGACTGCCGATGCCAAGATCAATTACATCCACGCCGGAGCGGCGCACTTCCTCCTTCCAACCGGCCATCTCAGAAAAAATAGCGGATCCCATCAGGGATAACCGCTTGGATTGCAGCTTCGTCATATTAGAGCAACCTTCTTTTTTATAAGATAATAAGCTATCGAAGCCCGGCCCTCTGCCGAAGCGGAGGAACGAGGCCCCAAACTAAATACCGCCAACCTTGTGCACTACCGTCATCATCCCGAACAAGAAAGCGGCAAGGGCAAAATAAGCGATACCGAATTTCCAACGGGCTGCGGTCGGTACATCGTAATACTTGTCATTCTCGAACGGCTCATAATCAACCTGACAATGAATCATGAGGTGTAAGCCGTCGTCCTTAGGGATGCGCTCCAATCGGGTCACATGGGTGCGTTGGACAATCCCTTGCTGCATTAACGGAATCGTTCCGGTAAAATCCAGCCCTTCCCAGATCACGCGGACGAACTGCTGTCCTTCCAGATCCGAGTAGGTCACGAAGCTCAGGTCTCTTTTGTGCTCCTCCCCGGGGATGATATAGCCCTGCTCGATTAGAGGGTCTGCGGGGATGAGGAAGCTGGCCGCCACCATTCGCTGTTCGCCATGCTTGCGCTGCCGAACGAATTTCTTATACAGATCGTAGGCGAACATGGCCCACACAATAAACAGAATGATACTGAAATTGTAAATGATCAGCACGAGTCCGCCGATAAGTCCGACCAGCCAAAGCCAGCGGGATACCGCAGTAACGATCCTTCCCCCATCGAGCGGATGGATCGGAATCAAATTAAACAGATTGAGCAAAAAGCCCGCCTGCGCGAGGCTGTACAAAAGCCGGCTGTCCAAATAATAGCCCAAGCCGAAGGCAGCCAGTGCCCCCACAGCTCCGAGAACCGGACCGCCGATCCCGATATACGCCTCGGTGACTGCGTCCCTCGGGTGTCTTTTCATGCTGATCAATGCCCCGACAAAGGGGATGAACATCGGTGCCGATACCGGCATGCCCTTTTGCTTGGCTGCCAAGACATGTCCCAGCTCATGAATCAGGATCAGCAAAACAAAGCCAATCGAGAAGCTCCATGGAAAAATAAACGCATAAGCGCCGATCGAAACGAGCATGGAAAGAAACAGGCCGCCGAACTTACTGAATTTCAATAACGTAAACAGCCACTTGCCCTTCGCGAGCAAAAAGGCTCCTACCGCGCCGATGTACCACAGCGGGTTTTGCTTCTGTTTCTTTTGCTGCAACAGCTCTCACGCTCCTTCGGTTATCAGCATCAGCCGGAAGGCTGGACTGGATTAGGTGCAGCCGTAATAAAAAAAACGCTTTTTCTGCCCTTGGTGCTTTCCTGTTATCGGCTCCAATGTTCTTGAAACTGCTCTTCCTTGTAGCCCACCGTCACCTTGTGTCCGTCGGTTACAACCGGACGCTTGATCAGACGGCCGTTGGAGGCCAGCAGATCGATTTTCTCCTCATCCGTCATGCCCGGAAGCTTATCCTTCAATTTCAGCTCCTTATACACCTCGCCTGAGGTATTGAACCATTTCTTGATCTCCAGACCGCTCTGCTCGATCATTTGAGCCAACTGCCCGCGGCTTGGCGGATGATCGAATACGTGGATCGTCTCCACCTCCACGCCTTTTTCCTTCAAAGACTTCAATGCATTGCGGCACGTTCCACATTGGGGATATTGGTACATCGTTACGTTCATGGGTGTCGGACTCCTTTGGTCAAATAAACTACTAACTTTAAATTTTGGTCGAAAGCAGATCGAAAGTCAAGTAAGCTGCGGCTTCAGGCGGCAGGGCGATTTCCTTATTCTACGCAAAAAAGATTCTGCGGTTTCCCAGCAGAATCTCCTCGGCAGGCTACAGCGCCTGCAGCTGCTCCAGACAGCGCTTGAAATCCTCGGGCAGCGGCGCCTCGAACTCCATCCACTGCTTCGTTCCCGGATGCGTAAACCCCAGTGTGCACGCATGCAGCGCATGGCGCTCCATCCCATAAGCTGCACGGGCATCGGCTGCTGCCGTTGAGGAATCAGCAGTGTCAGGGGCAGTCAGCGCCCCGCTTCCAGCTTCAGGCTGCTCCATGACAGGAGCCGAAGCACTTGCCTCACGCGTTTCATCCCCGGCCAGCGGCTTGAGCTTATACAGCTTGTCCCCGAGCAGCGGATGGCCGAGATGCAGCATATGGACGCGAATCTGGTGCGTACGGCCTGTCTCCAGCCAGAGCCGTACAAGCGTCGCCTCGTGAAAACGCCGCTCTACCTTGTAGTGCGTTACGGCACGGTAGCCTGCCTCCGTAACAATGCGGATATGCGGCTCCTCCGGGTCACGGTCGATCGGAGCATCCACCGTACCTTCCTCTTCCTTCATCACGCCGTACACCAGGGCGATATATTCTTTTTTCACCTGATGTGCCTGCATTTGCTCGGACACCTGCTGGTGGACGAACGGATTTTTGGCAATCGCAAGCGTGCCTGAGGTTTCTTGATCCAGCCTGTGAATCGGTCGAAAACGATAGCTCTTGCCCTGCTGCTGCCAATAGTGGACGACTCCGTTAGCGAGTGTATTCACATAATGCCCGTGTGTCGGATGCACGATCATCCCGGCAGCTTTGTTCACAACGAGCAGCTGCTCATCCTCGAAAAGAATGTCGATGGGCAGCTCCTGCGGCAAAATATCGTCAGATTCCTCCTGCAGCATGCGCACCTCGATCCGGTCGCCTTCATGAACGCGGACGCTGATATACTGCCGCTCCCCGTTCACCGTAATGCCCTGCTCCGTCAGCTTCAAGCGGGACAGCAGCTTACGGGACAGATGCATCCGGCTTTGCAAAATCGTTTTCAGAATAAAGCCTTCCTCTTCGGCAGACACATTATAAATGATAGGTTCATAGTATACAGTCATTTGCGGCGGAACACCTTCGCGCTTCTTGCATACTCCACGTCGTTAACTCCGTACCGTGTGTTCGCCAGCCGGGCAATCGTAAAGAACAAGTCAGAGAGGCGGTTCAAATACCGCCGAACCTGCTCATTGATCTCCTGTGTCCGTGCGAGAGTAACGACTCTCCGCTCCGCCCGCCGGCACACCGTACGGCACACATGCAGTGCGGAGGAGGCTTGAGAGCCGCCCGGCAAAATAAACCTTTGAATATCAGGCGTCTCCGCATCATATTTATCGATCCACGTCTCCAGCCGGTCCACCATCTCGGCCGTTACCTTGTAGGGACGAAGCTCTTGTTTGAGCAGAGCCAAATCCGAACCGCAATCGAACAGCTCGTGCTGGATTTCCAATAAATCCGCAAGCAGATCAGCGAACTTCGTTTCGTCCAGGAATCCCATGGCCTGCCCGACGAAGCAGTTCAGCTCATCCACCGTGCCATATGCCTCCACCCGATCGTCGTCTTTATCCACCCGGCCGCCAATGACACCGGTTTGCCCCGCATCACCGGTTCGCGTATAAATTTTCATAGTAATCGCCTCCTTGTGCTTCAGGTTGCTTATTCCATACCGCTTCCATTTTTTCATCCATAACCATGAATCATTCACGCCTTGCTTCCTATCATCTCATACAGCCGTTCCATATCCAAATGATTTCTTACATGCTCTGCCAGCCGATCGAAGGCCGCTTCCCGTCTTTCCTGAAAACGAAGCTCCGCCGTTAACGGCTCCCAGCCGCGGGTCTGACGAAGCTGATTCAACCAGTCACGCCGGAAATCATCGTTATGCAGAACGCCATGGATATAGGTCCCCCAGCACTTCCCGTTGGATGAAATCACGCCGTCCGGATGGTAACCCTCGATCTCGTTCCCATGTATCCCTTCCTCCCGGATGTCAAAGGGGTGGTCGACTGGCTCCAGGAAACGCGTTCTTCCCATATGAATTTCATAGCCTTGAATCGTGGAAGCCGCAACATCGGCAGATGAATTTGCGTTGAACAAGCGGGTGGTTCCAACCGCCCGTACCGTCCTTTTCTCGGAAGTAAACACCGTTTCCGTCGGAAACAGCCCCAGGCCCTCGATTTGCGGAAGATCGGACTCCAGCAGCTGCGGGTCAAGCAAGCGCGTGCCCATCATTTGATACCCTGCACAGATACCTACCACCCGGCCGCCACGCTGCGCATAGTCAACCAGGGCCTCAGCCAAACCGGTATGCCGCAAGAACAGCAGGTCATCGACCGTATTTTTACTTCCCGGCAAAATGACCGCATCCGGACTCCCCAGCTCCTCGAGCGAGCTGACAAACCGTACCTGTACATCCCTCTCATAAACGAGGGGATCGATATCAGTAAAATTCGACAAGCGCGGCAGTCGGATGACCGCAATATCCAGCAAGGGCATCGTTCCCGGCTGCCGCCCTTCTTCAGCCGTTTCCGTACCGGCGGCTGCAGCTTCCCCTGCAAGCTGGCCTTTGCCGTGCAGAAGTCCCGTTCCCGAAGCCAGCTTCCGGTCAAGCGATGCGGAATCCTCATCCTCCAGCTCCAGGCCCGGCAGGAAAGGCACGACCCCCAGCACCGGCTTGCCTGTACGCTGCTCCAGCCACTCCAGGCCGGGCTTGAGCAAGCTGACGTCACCGCGGAATTTGTTAATGATAAAGCCTTTGACCCGTTCCCGCTCCTCGGCCGTAAAAATATCCATCGTACCGACCAAAGAAGCGAATACGCCTCCGCGGTCAATATCCGCAACAAGCACGACCGGAGCATCGGCCCAGCCGGCAAGCCGCATGTTGACGATATCCCGGTCCTTCAAATTCACCTCGGCCGGGCTGCCTGCACCTTCGAGCACAACAACATCGTACGCTTCGCGAAGCCTTCCCAGCGACGCCTTCACAATCGATTCCGCTTCGCCCAGGTACTTTTCCCTGTAAGACCTCGCATCGTAGTCGCGCAGCGGCTTGCCGTGTACGACGACCTGCGACACCATATCCTTTTTGGGCTTGAGCAGGATCGGATTCATATCCGTCGTCGCCGCAATCCGGCAGGCATCCGCCTGCATGCCCTGGGCCCGGCCGATCTCTTTGCCGTCCGGAGTCACGTAGGAATTGAGCGACATGTTCTGGGATTTGAAAGGAGCTACCTTCAGCCCGTCCTGCAGCAATATGCGGCACAGCGCAGCCGTAATGAGGCTTTTCCCCGCATCAGAGGATGTTCCTTGCACCATCAGGGTTGCAGCCAGGGCCGGCTCCTTTTCTGTGGTTTCAGAGCTTGGCCCGGCGACAGCAGTGTGCTGCCCGACTCCCGACGCGGCGTTCGGCCTCTGGCCTGCCGCCGTCTGCCCGCTTGCTTCCACATGCGGAGAACGCTCCTGTAGCCCGGCAGAGGCAATATCCGCGCCGGTACCCGCCGGCTTCTTGACCGCATGGCCCAGCACAGGGGCGGCTCCGCTCTCTTTCTCCAGCAGCAGGCGGATCGAAGCCTGCAGCGCTGCGATCAGCTGCTCATTGTGCCCGCGCAAGCGGATTGCAACCCGGGCGTAGGTCCCGTCCAGCCCCGGAAACAGCGAGGCATCGCGAATGAGGATGCCTCTGCGCCCCATCTCGGCCTGCAGCTCCTTCACCTGAAGTCCGAGTCCGCGCAGCGAGAACAAGACATAGTTCGTCTCGCTGGGCGTCACGATGAGCCCTAACGCCGCCAGACGCTCCAGCATCCACGGTCGTTCCTCCGCCAGCCAAGCGTGCGTGCGTGCCGCATAAGCGGAATCGTCTAAAACAGCCGTTCCCACATGCTGCGCCAGCGTATTGACGCTCCACTGCACCTGAAGCTGCCGCATGGCCCGGATCCGATCCGGGTGCGCCACAATAAAACCGAGCCGCAGTCCCGGTATCGCGTAAAACTTCGTCATCGAACGGATAACCATCAAATTCGGCAGGGCAGCTGCCTCCTTGATCAAGGACAGCTTCTCCTCGTCCGGGCAAAAGTCCATGAACGCCTCGTCCAGGATGATAGGCTTCTTCCAGGCCCCTTCGACCAACATCGTTCGAACCTGTGCAGGCATTAACCGGCCGGTCGGATTGTTCGGCGACCCGAGGAATAGAAGCTCGGAAACCGCTAAGGCCCGCTCGACTTCCCCGGTCTCCAATACAAAACCGTTCGCGTCCCGCAGCGGAAGCTCATAGATCCGCCCGCCGACTTTTGCCACCGCTTCCTCATACTCGGAAAAAGAAGGCCTTGCCAACGCCGTCACGCCCGGCTTCAAAACCCGTACAGCCAAATCGATCAGCTCCGCCGCCCCGTTGCCGACCAGGATCGCCTCGGCCGGAATCCCGTATACCGCCGACAGCTTCGAACGCAGCTCCCGCACCGCCGGGTCGGGATAAGCCGCAAGCTCCTTCCATCGGTCCCGCATAATGTCACCCACTATGTCGGGCGGTCCCAGCGGATTCATATTCGAGCTGAAATCGAGAAACGCTTCCGCGTTCCGTCCGAAGGTTTCTGCGGCTGTCCGCAAATCACCGCCGTGGCCGTATTTCTCCAGCATGCCGATCTCCCCTTTCTCCCCGAGCTTAATTCAGCTGCAGTCCCCCGTACAGGATGAGCAGCAGCACCAATTCCAGCAATTCATTGATGGCACCATAGGTATCCCCCGTCAGTCCGCCAAGCTTTTTATGTAAATATGCGCTCAAGCCCCAGCCGCTAATGCCCGAGGCCCCAGCTGCTATAGCCAAGATGCCAAGTCCCTGCACCGACAGCAGCGAATGCCCGGAGCAGACGACAAGCAGGGCTGACAGCAGCAGCGCCATCGTTGTATGCAGGCTGATATGCTTCCATCCCAGTCCGCGAAAAAAAGCCCCGAGTCCCTCCGCTTCGCCATTCGGTCCCACACGCGCATAGGGCCAGCAAGCGATTGCGAGAACCATATACCAACGGCTCCACAGCGTGACCAAAGGCAGGACAAACAGTGAGCCGCCTGCAGAAAGCGGCAACCAGGCTTGAAGCAGCGTCCATTTGCACAGGAGCAGCAGGACGCAGGCAACGACGCCCATTGCACCGACGCGGCTGTCCTTCATGATCTCAAGCATTTGCTCCTTGGGGCGGTGGCTGAGAATCCCGTCCGCCGTATCCATCAGTCCGTCCAAGTGAAGGGCTCCGGTCATGGCAACCCACAGCACGACCATAAAAGCCGCAGCCGCCGGCGGAGGCAGGACGCTTTGCAGCACCAGCCCTCCCAGGCTGAGCAGCACGCCCAATACCGCTCCTACCAGCGGATAAAACACGACACTGCGGCGAAACATCGCATGGTCATAATGCAGTGTGACCGGCACCGGAAGCCGGCTTAGAAATTGAAAGGCAGCCGCGCAGGCTGCCGATCCTTTTACAGCAAAGTCCAGCAGAGCGCGCATACCAACCCTCCCGCCATCATATAGCTTACCGTATACAGCATGCCGACCGTCCGTACAATATCGTCCCGGTTCCGCTCCCGCAGCGGCCAGCCCATCCGGGCCCGCTCGCTTGTGCGCCCGTGATACACGTTGGTTCCACCCAGCTCAATGCCGAGCGCACCGGCTACGGCCGACTCAGGGATGCCGCTGTTCGGACTCGGATGCAGCCGGGCAAAGCGGCGAATGGCCTGCACCGCTCTTACAGGGGAACTCCCCTTACGAAAAGCGGCAGCGAGAACCAGCAGCATTCCGGTCAGCCGGGCAGGCACCCAATTCATCACATCATCCCAGCGGGCGGAGGCCCAGCCGAAGTGGATATATTTGTCGTTCTTGTAGCCGACCATCGAGTCCAGCGTATTCGCCGCACGATACAGCATAGCTAGCGGAGCCCCTCCAAGCAGCGCATAGAACAAGGGCGAAACGACCGCGTCCACCGTGTTTTCCGCTACCGTTTCCACTGTCGCGCGGGTAATCTCCGATTCATCCAGCTGCGATGTGTTCCTTCCGACAATATAGCCTACATATTTGCGTGCGTCCTCCATATTGCCTTGCTCCAAGGGGCGAACGACCTGCATAGCCGCGTCCTTTAACCCTTTTATAGCGATCGTTGTGGAGATGAACCAAGTGTTCACCGCATAGCCGAGCCACGGATGAATTTGCTTCGCTCCCCAAATCAACAGCCATATGACGGCAAAAGAAATCGCCAGCGTCAAAGCGGTCAGCACGATACCTCGTCCCCGCTCCGCAGCAGCCGGCCTCGGCGAACCCGTCTTCCCTCTCAGCACAGACTCGCACCAGCCGATCCACTGCCCGATCCGGATGACCGGATGTGTAGGCCAGCGCGGATCCCCGATCCACCAATCCAGGACAATGGCTGCCAGCAGCATCCATGCCGTTTCATTCCATGAATAATACAACAACCGTGTCCCCACCTATCCATCAAGCTCAATCCCCGATGCCTTTGCCGCCTTTATCCCAACGGAATCTTCGGCTGGTTAGCTCTATTGGAATGCCGGACGTCACCAGAAACACCTGCCCCGCTTCACGGGCCAGACGCTGGTTCATTAGACCCGAAGCGTCCCTAAATTGCCGGCCGAGCTTATATTCCGGTACAAGACCATAGCCGACCTCATTCGTAACAAGCAGCAGATGCTTTCCTGAAGCGGCGAACTGCTTGCAGGCAGCCACCAGTTCATCTACCTTCCCGCTCAAGCGTGCCTCCACATCCGGCTCCCGCTCATATCGCAGCAGCCAGTTCGATAGCCACAGCGTCAAGCAGTCCACGAGTACAACAGAGCTCGCAAGCCCATTCCCCAGCTCCTTCCATGCCGCTGCTTCGTTCTCCCGACCTGACGCTTCAGCAAAAAATGCATCGTCTAGCTCCTTCCGCTGCTCCCGAGGCCTTCCCTCGGTCGTTTCCCCGCTCCAGCCCATTAACAGGCTTGCAAGAGCAAAAGGCTCCTCGACCGTATGCCAACGAAAATTTCCTTGCTCCCGCTGCTGCCGGTGCAGTCCGATCCGTTCCTTCATTTCTTCATCGTACGCTTGAGCCGTGGCTATATACATTCCCTGCTGTCCCAGCTTCGCGGCATATTGTTCAGCGAAAGAGCTTTTACCGCTGCGGGCACCGCCCGTAATGAGTACCAGCATCACTTTCTCCTCCTTATGTAGTGGACATGTGAAACCAGGCCATTCCTCTCCAGGAGAGGCTGACCGATTATTCCGAATCCAAAGCCGTGCTGACACCTGCGCTGGAAAAAGTGGCCATTTCCTGCATGATCTTCGCCGCGGCTTCGATCAGCGGAAAGGCAAGGACCGCTCCCGTGCCTTCCCCGAGCCGCATATCCATACGCAGCATCGGCGAGAGGCCGATCGCTTCCAGCAGCAGCGCATGGCCCTGCTCCTGGGACAAATGCGACGCCAGCATATAGGCCGTGCTGTGCGGCGCAATCCGGCTTGCGACGAGCGCCGCTGCCGAGGAGATGAACCCGTCGATGATGACGGGACAGCGGTGCAGCGCGGCCCCCAGAATAACGCCGGTCAACCCGGCGATCTCCAGGCCCCCGACCTTGGCCAGCACATCGACCGGCTGGTCCGCATTGGGCCGGTTCCGCTCAATGGCGCGCTCGATGACCGTCTGCTTATGGCGCATCCGCTCATCGTCGATACCGGTGCCGCGGCCAACGGTGACTCCCACATCGGTGCCCGTCAGCACCGCAAGAATCGCAGAGCTCGGCGTCGTATTCCCGATGCCCATCTCACCTGTCGCAAACATCGTGTAGCCTTTGCCGACAAGCTCCTCAACGATCTCCACACCCGCAAGGATGGCGTCCACCGTCTCCTGCTCCGTCATGGCTGGCTCTACCGCCATATTGCGCGTCCCTTTGCGAACCTTGCGGGAAACGAGCTGCGGGTGCTCCAAATCGGCATTGACGCCGATATCGACACAGACCACGTCCGCTCCCGTATGACGAGCCAGCACATTAACCGCCGCCCCGCCGTTCAAGAAATTGAGCACCATCTGAGGCGTTACCTCCGCCGGAAACGCACTGACCCCTTCCTCACACACGCCGTGATCCCCGGCCATGACGATAACCGCCTTCTTGCCGAGCTCCGGAATGGTCCTGCCGCTTATGCCTGCCAGCTGACGCGCTACATCCTCCAGCCTCCCCAAGCTTCCCGGCGGCTTCGTTAAAGAATCCAGATGCAGGCTCGCGGCTTCCACCGCCTCCGCCTTCAACGGCTGAATGCCCGAAATCATTTGTTCCAATGTATTCATCCTTTTACTCCCCTTCGATATCTACTTTCTCAAAACGATTTCATCGCTCCAACGCTTATTCTCAGAACTTCTAAGCTTCGTGCTCCGCTCCGCCTCCGTGCAGCAGCACCTGCGGTACGCCCGTTGCCGGATGCGGCAATACGATCGGCTGCGTCCCGTACACGCGCTCCAGCAGCTCCGGCCGAATGACCTCCTCCGGCTGTCCGATGCTGACGACCCGTCCCGCCTGTACAAGCAAAAGACGGCCGCAATATTGGGCGGCCAGGTTCAGATCGTGCAGCACGGCGACGACGGTCAGTTCCTCCTCCTGCTGCCAGCGCCGGATCCACTCCATCATCTGGACCTGATAGCCGATGTCCAGATACGTCGTAGGCTCATCCAGAAGAAGCAGCCGAGGCTGCTGCGCCATCACCTTGCCTAGCGCAACCCGCTGCCGCTCTCCGCCGCTGAGCTGGCTCACGCTGCGATGCTGCAGCTCCTGCAGCTGCAGCCGATCGACAATCGTGTCGATCAGCTGCCTTGCATCGCCGTTCCTTTCGTCGCCGAGCCAGTTTTGAAATGGGAACCTTCCCATTTCAATGACCTCGCGGACGGTGAAATCGAGCGGCGGCAGCGCATCCTGCTGCAGCACCGCCATCCAGCGCGCCAAAGACCTGCGCGGGTGCAGATGGGCTGGCCTGCCTTCCAGCCTCAATTCCCCGGCTGTCGGCTTCAGCACGCCGGAGATCAGCTTCAGCAGCGACGATTTCCCGCTGCCGTTCGGCCCGATAATGCCGAAGCTTTCGCCGGCGGCAACGGCAAAGCTTACGTCATGCAGCACCTGGCCGGTCGCATAGGCCAGGCTGACTTTTTCCGCTTGAATCCATCCGTTAGCCACCAACCGGTCCTCCTCGCTTTCGATAATAAACGGTTAACCGTGTTCGACTTCGGTCAACCTGCCGACTTCTTGTTCCTTCTAAGCAAGTATGCGAAAAAAGGCGCGCCCAGCAAAGCGGTCACGACGCCCAGCGGGATCTCAACGGGACTCAGCACCGTGCGGGCCAGCGTATCCGCCCAGAGAACATACAAGGCACCTCCCAGCATAGAAAGCGGGAGCAGCAAACGATAATCGCCGCCCAGCAGCAGACGAAGCAGGTGCGGTACGATCAAGCCCACGAAGGCAACGACACCGGACACGGACACCGCTGCCGCGGTAACGAGCGTAGCCCCGACAAGCACGACAAGCTTCGTACGCTCGACATGGACTCCCAGATGGGCTGCCTGCTGTTCGCCGAGAGCGAACAAGTTCAAGGTGCGGCCATAGCTCAATAGCAGGAGCGCTCCAACGACCAGATAAGGAAATAAGACTCCGGAATAAGACCATCCGCGCAGCGACAAGCTTCCCATTAGCCAAAATACAATCTCATTAATGACCTGCTTGGACATCGCAACCATCAAAGAAACGAAGGAGCCAAGAAAGGCCTGCATGACAACCCCTGACAAAATGATCGTTTCCTTTTGCAGCTTACCGTCCGTTCGAGCCAGTGCAATCACAATCAAAAGCGAGATCACGCCCGTAATAAAGGCGACTATAGGTACCGACCAGGTGCCGAATACCGCGAATTGCAGGCCGGTTAATATGAGGAACGATGCTCCAACCGCCGCACCTGACGATACGCCAAGCGTATAGGGGTCCGCGAGCGGATTGCGCAGCACCCCTTGAAAGGCGGCACCTGCAATCCCAAGCGATGCGCCAACCAGAAGCCCCAGCACCACACGAGGTAGGCGTACCCTCCATATAATTTGTTCCGCCGACGGCTGCCACTCGACAGGCACTCGTTCACCGAGCCAAGGGACATGGTGGGCAAGGATACCCCATACCTGCAATAACGGCAAATGCACAGAACCGATCGAAAGGCTGATCGAAGCACAGAGCAGCAGGAGCAGGCTCCCGCCCCCTCCCCACAACCAAAGCTTCCGTTTCATCTATTTCACCAATTCCGGGTAAATCCCCTTGGCAATCTCCAGTAAGCCTTGCGTAATCCGGGGCCCCGGACGGCTGATCAAATTTTGATCCACTCCAACCAGCTTATTGTTCTTGACGGCGTCCACACCCGCCCAGCTGCTGCGTCCCTTAATGATTTGATCCATCGATTTTTTGGAGTTTTCATCAATTAAATGATTCGGATATAAAATCACCTGCGGATTATCTGCAATCACTTTTTCCTCATCCATCTTGGCAAAGCCCTTGACGTCGGAAGCAACATTAATTCCACCGGAGAGGGTAATCAGCTCATCCATAAATTCCCCTTTACCGACCGTCCAGCCCGGTGAAAACTCGATAAAGACCCGCTTCTTTTGTTCCGGCTTGAGGTCTTTGACAGCATCGACGACCTTCTGGCGCTCTGCTTTCATGGACGCAACAACCTTCTCGGCCTGCTCCTGCTTATCGAACACTTGCCCGAACATGATCATATTGTTCATCACATCATCGACCGTCTTCGGATCCACCTTGAACACGCTCACCTTCAGGCTGCGCAGCTTCTCAACGGCAGGCAAAGGCAGAGATACACCCGAAAGCACAACATCAGCATTAGCCGCCAGAAGCGCCTCCTCATTCGGCTTTACAATACTGCCCATTTTCGGCTTCTTCGCTGCCTCAGCCGGGTAATCATCATAGTCGGACACACCGACAACCTTGTCCCCCAGCCCTAGAGCGAACAGCATTTCCGTCTCACTCGGCGATACCGAAACGATGCGGGACGGCGCTTTTTCAAAGGTAAATTCGGTTCCCGTCGCATCCTTAACCTTCAGCGGATAAGCCGTTGCTTTCGCCGATGGTGCCGCACCTTGACCTTGCCCGGACTGGCCATCAGGCTTCGCCGTACTGCCGGCCTTCGGCGGATCGATCAATTCTCCCGTACCCGGCGTCTTCGGCTTTTCCCCGCACCCTGCGGCGCTTAACGCCAAGGCTAGCCCCAGCATAGCTGTGAGTCCTTGCTTCATCCATTGCTTTCTTTTCATATCCCTCGATGCTTTCATGCTCCTAGTCTCTCCTTCACTTTGCTCATAAAAAATCCCTTCATTCCTTCTCCATAAAAAGAAAAGAAACAAAGGGGCATAACGAATCCATAGCGTGTTCCTCATTGCCCATCAAGACGCAACAGAGTACGCTCGGAACGCGACGCACCTTTTTCCTCGAAAGGGACAGTCTTCATTCGTACAGGCAGGTCTCCTGACTTATGGAGAAAAGCAGACATCCTCGCCTTCCCGCTAGCGGCTGCAAGCAGTGGCTTGTTGAGGGTCATCTCCATTAACAGTGGCGGGACCGTGCCGGATTTGCACCGGCTTCCCTTTTAACTTAAACGCTAAGGCTGCGAATAAGCACCTGTTCGATCTATGAAATAAATACCATTTATTTCTGCGCAATCACTTTCATGACTTGCATTACTTTATCCTGATTTTTGGCGTTCGCCGGAACGAAGGCAACCAGGTCCTTCCCGTTCAGCTTCAGCTCCGTAAACCATTTGGTCTGCTCCAGAGGAATTCCGTACAAATGCTTCTCTGTTTTCCCTTCAACCGGCAGCTCCAGCACGCCTGCAGGGAAATCTTCTTTTTTCGCGATATCGTCCAGGCTAACATAGCCACCCTGCTTGCCGATGACATTAAACTGCTCCGTCGGTACGATGATGATTCCATTATCTCCAGCCGCTATTTCTACGATCAGCTTCTCCATCGAGAAGACGGGCACGGTCAATACACTGACGGTAGGTGCTTGTCCCAGCTTCGTTTGCAGTGCGGACTGGAGCTTGTCCCCGACCTCATTGGGAACCCCATTTTGTCCCATCATAAAAATAGGCACATCCGCCTTCGGTCCGCCTCCACAGCCTGCAAGCAGCAGCGTTAGCAGCATGAAGATCAACAGCAATTTCCCTTTCATCGTCTCTCCCCTATCTGTTGAAAAAGCTCTTCTATTAGCCACATCATATCATACATTGAACGCTTCTTTCAAAAAAAGAAGAAGAACCGAATCTATCGGTTCCTCTTGTTACGGTTCATGTATTCATTTATTTTTTTATCCAGCATCATGCTGATCTCTACGACTTCAGGCGAGGTTAGGCTTTTGTCTATTTGGACCCTATTTTCCAATTCAACACGTAATTTATATATTTCTTCTTCTAAAGATAAGGCAGAAGATGATTGCTTCTTTTTTCCAAAAATCCACTTGGCTTGCTGATCTTTCTCGCGAATCCAACCAATCTGTAAATAGTGCCGAAGCTGATATTCCGGAAAAGCCATTTGTCATCCCTCCTTAGAAAACATATCTTTAGACTCAGGAAGTTTCATAGAACGAATCCTTGTGAAACTTCTTTACTATTAAAGATACCAGCTTTTTCCGAGGTTGCAAATGGCTTTTTTTGTCGAATTTACAATTTTTGAATAAAATTACCGATTCGATCGATCGCTTCGATCAATTGGTTGACGGATGTGGCATAAGAACAGCGGACGAAGCCCTCTCCGCCCAGTCCGAATACGTTGCCGGGCACTGCTGCTACCTTCGCTTCATATAGCAGCCGCTGAGCGAACTCCTCCGAGCTTAAGCCGGTGGACACAATGGACGGGAACGCATAAAATGCACCCTGCGGCTCATGACACGTCAGCCCGATCTCGCGGAAGCCTTGAACGACCAGCCGGCGGCGCTGGTTGTAGGACTCTATCATATGATCTTTTTCTTCCATCCCGTTTTTCAAAGCTTCAATCGCTGCCACTTGCCCCATAGCCGGTGCACACATGACGGTGTATTGATGAATTTTGAGCATAGCAGAGATCAGATCCCGATGTCCGCATGCATAACCCATCCGCCAGCCAGTCATAGCGAACGCCTTGGAAAAGCCGCTCACCAAAATCGTGCGGTCTTTCATTCCGGGCATCGAGGCAAAGCTGACGTGTTTCTGCTCGTAGGTAAGCTCGGCATAAATTTCATCCGAGATGACGATCAGGTCATGCTCTTCAACGATTTTGGCGATCGGCAGCCAATCCTCGTAAGTCATAATGCCGCCGGTCGGATTGCTAGGGTAGCAAAGAATCAAAATTTTGGATTTAGGCGTCAGGCTTGCTTTCAACGATTCCGGCGTCAGCTTGAAATTGTCCTTGGCGAACGTTTCGATGCCGACCGGAATTCCCCCGCCAATCTTCGTAATCGGAGAATAGGAGATATAGCATGGCTCCGGAATGAGAATTTCATCGCCAGGCACGATGAGTGCACGAAGAGCCAGGTCAATCGCTTCGCTGCCGCCAACCGTTACCAGAATTTCATCAGCCGGTTCATAGGGTACATGAAACGAATCATATAAATATTCGCCGATCGCTTCCCTCAGCTCCGGCAAACCGGCATTCGGCGTATACTTCGTATTCCCGCGTTCCAAGGAATAAACGCAAGCTTCGCGTACATGCCAGGGCGTGCTGAAATCCGGCTCCCCTACACCGAGGGAAATAATATCTTTGCTGCCGCTCACAAGGTCGAAAAACTTCCGTATGCCGGAAGGAGGAATTTCACGAACCAAAGGAGCCAGGTAACCGGACATGGATTTGTTAGTTGTGCCTTGTTTTTCTGTTTCTGTTTGATTAATCATTATAAGCTCATCGTCCTTCACGGCGAGATTAGCATACGGCGATCGTCCTGGTGATCTTCAAAGGTAATGCCGTCCTGCTTGTATTTCTTCAAAATAAAGTTCGTTTTTGTCGATAACACCCGATCAAGAGGAGACAGCTTGTTGGAAACGAACGAAGCGACTTCCTTCAACGTTTTCCCTTCAATCTCCACTAGCAGATCATAGGCACCGGACATCAAGTAGACCGATTTCACTTCAGGGTATAAGTAAATGCGCTCCGCAATCGCATCAAAGCCGCGGCCGCGCTCAGGAGTAATTTGTACTTCAATCAAGGCGGTAACCTTTTCATCGTCTATTTTGGCCCAATTGACGACCGTCGCGTATTTTACAATGACGTGCGAGTCCTCAAGGGCCTTAATCGCTTCCGCCACTTCCGCTTCGGAGGCGCCGAGCATCGTCGCGATAAGTGCAGGCGATCTTCTGGCGTCTTCCTTCAGCAAGTCGATGATGCGCATTTTAAATTGTTCCATTGTCGGTTGATCCTCCTAGGAGTTTTGCTAGAGCAAAACTTTCTTCGTAAGCATAAGCTTAAGTTTGCGCTTATACTCGGGAAATAATTAAATTATTACTTCATATTACACCTAACAACTCCTTTTTTGCAAAGCAAAATTAAGTGAGCTTGGGCTGAAGCAGCAAAAGCCCAAAGGAACCAGTCCCCTTGGGCTTCATGATTTATTTAAACGTTAATTTATGCGAGCAGAATCCATGAGAAAGTCTACTTGACTAGCGATGAACCGATAGCAGCTTTCTCATATAGTCTTCAATCTCCCGGCCACGATAAGGGTTCAATACTGCGATTTGACATCCGCTCTGTGTTTCATGCTCCGCAGCAACTCTGCCTACGCCTACCAGCTTGCCTTGGTCATATGCCGCAATCACATAAGGACTGCTACAATATATTTCATACTGAAGATCCGCATCCGTTCCCGACTCCTCCTTCATACAAGAAAGCATTTGTTGAAATGCATCCTGCGTAGGAGCTACATTGTCCAGTGCGATTTTCATCCTCAAGATCACCTTCCATAAGTTAATATCTCTTTACTTATAATTATACATATATATGAATAATTATGCAATGTATTTTATGGAATTTGGGCCAAAAAAGACACCTCCTAAGAGATGCCTTTGTCCTCCGATGAGGATAAATCTTGAAACGATGCTATGAAAAAATTCCCATGCTCAAATACCGCTCGCCCGTATCCGGCGCAATGCATAGCACACGCTTTCCTTTGCCAAGCTTCTTGGCGATTTGCAAGGCGGTCCATACGGAAGCTCCCGACGAAGGTCCGACCAAAATCCCTTCCTGGCTGGCGAGCTCTTGCGTGGTACGAAGCGCGTCCTCATCAGAAACTTGTATAATTTCATCATACACACCGGTGTTCAAAATCGCCGGGACAAAGCCCGGGCTTGTCCCAACCAATTTATGCGGCCCCGGCTTCCCTCCCGATAGCACCGGTGAACCCTGCGGCTCCACTACATAAATCCGAATGCCGGGAATTTTTTCACGCAGCACTTCACCCGTCCCTGTGATGGTACCGCCCGTACCTGACGTAGCAACGAACGCATCCAGGTTTCCTTCCATCTGTTCGACGATTTCAAGTGCGGTTGTCACGCGGTGAATATCCGGGTTTGCTGTATTCTCAAATTGCTGCGGAATAAAGCTGTCCGCGATCTGATCCTTCAATTCCAACGCTTTCTGAATCGCACCCGGCATCCGTTCTGCAGCCGGTGTCAGCACCACCTGGGCGCCGTACGCTTTTAAAATATTGATCCGTTCCTTCGTCATATTATCCGGCATGACCAGGATCGCCTTATAGCCTTTGGCTGCCGCATTCATGGCCAACCCTATGCCTGTATTGCCGCTTGTCGGCTCAATGATCGTAGCTCCCGTCTTCAGAATGCCGTCCTTTTCGGCTTGAGCAATCAGATTGTACGCCGCACGGTCCTTCACGCTTCCGCTTGGATTGAAATATTCGAGCTTAACATACACTTCCGCATCGTTCTCTCCCGCTAATCTCCGGATCCGAACCGTAGGGGTATCCCCAATCAGTTCCGTAACGCTGTTTACCATCAGTCTTCTTTTGTTGGTCATTTGTGTACGCTCCTTCCAAACAGGCACTGCCGCTCTATTATTCTAATGTCCTTAATTGTAGCGGCAGCAGCCATTTTGTCAAGGCAGCGCGGCTCATGCGCTCTTTTTGAGCGCTTCTCTGCTCATAAAAAACCATGAAATCAGCGGTGCGCAGCCGATTCCGAATAGCAGCCAGTTCATAACCACGGGAGCCGTCGTTTTCGAGGCCACGAAAATAAATATCGCCGTACCCAAAATCCGGCCAACATTTAACATCAGCTCTCTAAGAACAATATATTCCTCGCGGCGCTTAACGCTATCCGGGTTTTTGCCGATCAAATCAAACACGGTTGAAGTCATAGGGATCGAATACAACGGAAAGAACAGCCCTGCGCCAATGCCGAAAATAAGCAAAGTCGTAAAATTCACCTTCCAGAAAAAAGGGACCAGAATCAAGACAATCATAAGCGCCCCGATAAACATCGCTGTCCTGCGGTTTTTGTTTTTCAACAAACGGCCGGCAATCATGAAGCTTACCAAGGCGACGGCCGAGGTAACCAAAGAAAAGTTGCCCAGCTTCATCTCGCTGCCCGTGTGCACATAGACCAGCAAGGCAATCATGAAGCCGAAAACCCCTTCCCGCACCCCTTGGGCAATGAGCGCCAGGGAAACCGTTCGCCAGGCCGTCCCCTTTTCCTTCAAACAGCGCCAAGTCAGCAGCCATTCATAATGGCCCTCGGACTTTCTTTTTTTCAGAAAGAAGCTGAAGATAACACCCACGACAAAGACGACTAACGAAATTGTAAAAATAAGCCGGTACCCGCTCGTCTGCTTCATATGAACGATCAGAAAGCCGGAAATCCATGGTGCCAGCATCCCCGCTCCGGACCCGAGAAGCCCCGCCCAGCCATTGAACCGGTCCCTGTTGCCGGGGTCCGTCACCTCGAAGTAAACGACATTAAAGGCCAGCCAAAAAAAGCCTGCCGACATCCCTTGAATGATACCGAGCACAATGTAATAATCAGCCGCCCGATCACCCGTCCACAGCACCGCCGAATAAAACAGCGCCGATACGACAACCCCCGCCCGGAGGCAGTTCATTTTGTTATGCTCCTTCACCCATTTGCCCGCCATCCAGAAGGTGATGGCCATCGTCAAATGATGAATCAGCGTAAACCAGCCGATCAGCGTAAAATCTTGTTTCGCTTTCCACAGGTATACATTAACAAACGTGCCTGATAAAGCGTTAGCCACAGCGACCAAGCCATGCACTGTCAGCAGCAAGCGGGATTGCGCGGTAAGCGGAGCCTTGGCTTTGGTGCCTGGTGCCGATCCCTGCTTCCCTTCGTTCTTATAGCGCCATGCCGAACGCTGGTCCGCGCTGCGAACCCATTTTTGCGGAAAATGCTTTGTTCCCGAATGCATAAGCTCACCTGAATTGTTGGATTAGGACGTTACGTCTCTGTTAACCTTCCCCCTCAAGCAAAAAACATGAGCACATACATAAAAAGGAATCCTCACGCTGCGCGGGAAGATTCCTTCATGGTCTACCAACCTATGGTGATATTTCTACTTGCCATAAAACGAACGAATTAGCTTACTTGCTGCCAAGCTGCTTCAAAAGCTCGATCAGGCCCATCCGATCCTGCTCGGATAACACATGCTCGACCTTAAAGCAAGAAGGACATACATACACACGGGTTGCATGTGTCGGCTTCAAAATTGCCTGCTTGACGTTCTGCGGAACGTAAGGCTTAAAGCCTGGCGACGCAGGCTGTTGGCCTGCCAGCAGCATCAAGCTTTGGCAAGCTGAGCATTCCGGCGCCTCCTCCTGAGTATCCAATACCCGTTGGACGCCCTCTTCATAATCATCCATTGCATCGTATTCTTCATCGTTGTAGTCTTCCAGCTCATCGAACGTCCGCTCTTGACCGGATGGGTTCACATTAAGCTTGATACTGCGATACTGTCCCAGCTCGTTATAGCAGTGCGGGCAAGTTTCCTCCGGTCCGATCTCCGGGTCCCACACGATTTCAGTCTGACACCATGGACACAGGTGATCATACTCCTGCGGCATCCCACATTCCTCCGATTCTATAATTACAAGAGCTTCATCAGCTTATGCATGATTAATAAAATAATAGACGCCTACACCCAAAAAAACAAGCGCAAGCACTAACAAGCTGCCCCATAAATATTTCATTCTCTTGCCTCCTGCGTCATATCCAAGCTCTCAGGGTTAAGTCACGCTCGCTCCAATCACGTAAGAAATCGAAATGGATATCATCATGGAGAGAAGCCCCACCGCTTTATTGTCCTTTTGAATCTCTTCGTCAATTTTAAAATAAGGCGTCAGAAACTCAAAAATAAAGTAAGCGACAAGCAGCAGCACAAATCCGTACCCCGCCCAAATTAACGAATGCAGCAAAGAATCGTTATTTAAGATAGCAAAGCGAAACAAGTTGCATATACCAAAAATTTTACCTCCGGTCGCCATAGCCACCGACAGGTTGCCCTTCTTGATTTCTTCCCAGTCTTTGTATTTGGTTACCAGTTCAAATATGGCCAGGAATACAATCAGGGCGACTATCGCCACAGAGAAAAAAGCTAATGTCTCAATATACGGATTCGCCAACAATACATCCACCTCTTCATTCAACGTTCACGACCTCACCCTCATGAAGATCTTGTCAAATCATGGGATTCTATAACAACGGTGGAAGAGACTGCGGCTAACGCTGCAGTCTCTACCCCAAGTTTCATGCTTATGCAATTAGGATTGATTTTTGGCTTGAAGCTTCGCGCGAAGCGCTGCAAGCTCATCATCCACACCATCGTTTTTACCCAATTGGTCGAGTTCGTCGTCTAGGCTGCGGTTTTTGGAACGAAGCTCGTTGCTTGCTTCCGCTTCTGCTTCCATTTGCAGCACCTTTTCGGACATCCGGTCAAAGCCTTTGGCTGCATTGTCGGTACCGAAGCCGGACATAGCCTGATTGATCTGCTTTTGTGCTTTAGCCGCTTCGGCGCGGGCGATCAGCAAGTCCTTTTTGTTTTTGAGCTTCGTGAACTCATCCTTCATCTCGGACAGCTGATTGCGAAGGCGGTCAGCGTTCGTCTTGGCAGTATCATACTGCTTCTTCATTTCGTCGAAGCGAGTTTGATGCTCTTTCTTGTCCTGCAGCGCGCGGCGGGCCAAGTCTTCGTTGCCTTGCTCCAGAGCTTTCAATGCCTGCTCTTCACGCTTGGACACCATTTCCTGCGCTTCCTCGTACTGCTGCTTGAATTTCTTCTCAACGGCGATTTGCTTCGCTACCGCCACTTCGGCTTCATTAATGTCTTCTTCCATATCGCGCAAAAACTGATTCAGCATTTTTACCGGATCTTCAGCTTTGTCCAACAAATCGTTAATCGAAGCAGCAGTCAAATCACGCAATCTTTTAAAAATCCCCATAAGTCATTGCCTCCCATGATTTCTCATTTATTTGTATTATAAACCGTAACTTTCGAAAGTGCACTAACATCGATGTTCACACTTATACATACGAAACAAACAAAAGGTAGTTTCATGGAGCTCCAAAATATTTTTGCGCCTTATTTCAGCTCGACAACGGTTACCCCTGTGCTGCCCTCGTTGTAGTTGCCGATACGGTAGCTTTTGACATGCTTGTGCTTGCGTAAAAACTCCTGAATTCCGGTCCTCAGCACGCCCGTGCCCTTTCCATGGATAATGTAGACCTGACCCAAATTCGCCAAGTAGGACTCATCCAAAAAGCGGTCCACCTCGATAATGGATTCCTCGATATTCGAGCCCCGAAGATCAAGCTCCATCCGGACATTCTCGTCGCGTGTCCGCTTGACGCTCGCAGCGGTCTGCTGCGGCTTCTTCACGGCCGTGGATGCAGCCTTAACCAGCTCCAGATCGGCCAGCTGCACCTTCATCTTCATAATGCCAAGCTGGACCGTCGCTTCTGTATCGTTAATGATGTCTACTATATGGCCCTTCTGACGGAGGCTGGTCACCAACACCTCATCCCCGGCCTCCAGCTTATCCGGCTTGCTCTTGGCCGACCTGTCTGCCGACTTCTTGGAGCGCAGCTCCGGCACGGCTTGGTCAAGCCTGCGCTTCGCATCGCTCAGCTGATGGTCCTTGACCCCCAGAGCCTCCTCCCGCTTGATGCGGCGCAGCTCGGTAATAATTTCATCCGCCTCGCGCCGTGCTTTGGCTACGGCCTCACGCGCTTCCTGCTCCGCGCGCTCGAACATCCGCTCGCGCTGCTCGGCAAAGCGCTGCTGCTCCGCCTCCAGCTTGGCGCGCAGGCTCTCGACCTCGCGGCGCAGCTGCTCGGCGGTCTGCCGCTCGGCCTCCGCGGTCAGCCGGTTCTCCTCCAGCGTGGCAATCATCGATTCCACGCGCTGATCCTCTTCTCCGACCTCGCCGCGGGCGTGGTCGATAATCGGCTTCGCTAGGCCGAGCCGCTCCGCGATGGCAAAAGCGTTGCTTCGGCCCGGCACGCCGACGAGCAGCCGGTAAGTCGGGCTTAGCGTCGCAATGTCAAACTCCATGCTCGCATTGATAATGCCTTGACGGTCGAAGGCGTAAGCCTTCAGCTCGCTGTAATGCGTTGTGGCAATGATGCGACAGCCCATGCGGTGAATATATTCCAGAAGCGCAATCGCAAGCGCCGATCCTTCGGCAGGGTCCGTTCCCGCGCCCAGCTCATCCAGCAGCACCAGACTTTTCGGCGTCATGTCTTTCAGAATCCGGATAATATTCGTCATATGACTCGAGAATGTACTCAAGCTTTGCTCAATGCTCTGTTCATCGCCAATATCTGCGTATATCGCATCAAAGACGCATAATTGGCTCCCCTCCTCGGCAGGAACAAACATGCCCGACATGGCCATCAGCGAAAGCAATCCGATCGTCTTAAGCGAGACGGTTTTACCTCCGGTGTTGGGTCCTGTGACGATAATCGTCGTGTAGCGGTTGCCCAGCTCCATATCTAAAGGAACGACTTTGTCCTGCGGTATAAGCGGATGACGTCCGCGTTTGATTTTGATAAAGCCACGGTCATTGAGTATAGGCAGCGTCGCCTTCATCTCATGCGCCAGGCCGGCTCTTGCGAATATAAAATCGAGCTCTCCGAGCGACTCGAGGTTCGCCAGCAGCTCCTCCGTCACTTCGGCGACCAGCGCTGTCAGCATGCGTAAAATTTTCTCGACCTCAGCCTCTTCCTTCAGCTTCAGTTCACGTACCCGATTATTCAGCTGAACGACCGCTTCCGGTTCAATAAAAAGCGTCGCCCCAGAGGCAGACTGGTCATGAATCATCCCGCCAAAATGACTGCGGTATTCCTGTTTTACCGGCAGCACATACCGGTCGTTACGAATAGTTACCAGATTATCCTGCAGCATTTTCTGGATGGATGGCGTTCGTACCATTTGCTCCAAACGGTCGCGTGCCCGTGTCTCGCTGCCACGGAGCTCCTGACGAATCTTGGCCAGCTCCACACTCGCGGAGTCGACGACCTGGGCGTTATCGTCAATGCATTGCTTGATCCGGTCTTCCGTCGGCTTCAGCTCTGATATCAGCTCCGCCATAGCGACCAGCGATGGAATCGGGTACTCCTCCTGAAGCTCCACCAGAAACCGTTTTAACCTGCGGCCGCCGTAGATTGTATTCGCCACGTCATACAGCTCGGTTGGGTTCAATACGCCTCCGATACGGGCGCGGTGCACGGACGAAGTAATATCGCGGATCCCGCCGAATGGAGCGTTTCCTTTTAACCGGTTGACATTCACCGCTTCGTCGGTTGCCTTCAGCCTAAGCTTGACCTGTTCAAAATCGCCGCTGGGGAGAAGCGCTTCGACACGGCCTTTGCCTAGCGCCGTTTCTGCATGCTGGGCACACTTATATAAGATGGACGCATAATCCAAAGTCTTCAATATTTTGCTGTTCAATTGCTCTTCCTACCTTTCTTTCCGTCACAGACCTATTCATTATATTATATCGTACGCCAAAGTCATAAGCGAATTTTCAACTAAAACCATTCTTTACTTCCGGCCCTCAGCTGGATACATAAGACGATCCGATCTGGTTATAATATCATGTGCACCAATTGAAATGTGTTCTCGTCGAACACTTTCTTAGCTACTGACATTAAGTCTTCTTCCTGAAGACCCTCAGGATTCATCATTCTCAAAAGGAGGTATCAGCTGATGCATTTGCTTGGCCATCTTGTCAGGTTTATCGTGTCTGCTTTGGTGCTGATGGTTGTGAGTTGGATCGTACCGGCTTTTGAAGTGGGTGGTTTCTGGAGTGCATTTTTCCTTGCTCTGGTTATTGCTATCGCCGCTTGGGTAATTGAGGGTATATTCGGAAAACGGATTACTCCGTTCGGCCGCGGGATCGTAGGCTTCATTACGAGCGCGGTCATTATCTGGCTGGCTCAGTTCATTGTCAGTGGTGTGAAGACGAGTTTTATTGGTGCTATTTTGGCTGCTTTAGTGATCGGGATCATCGACTTGTTCATTCCTGTGAAAACACCGTTCGAGCAGGGAACAAGCGGACGCGGTAAAAACAGATAATGTCTTATCGCCTTGCCTTGTCTTGGATAACGCAAGTGAACCCGGCATCCATTAGCCAAAAGGAAAATCAGTCTGCGGAGCATCGTATGACTGATTTTTCCTATATTTTTTGGGACAGGCATAAAAAAGAATATTTCAAAAAAGATTCCATGTTTTGTCACGGCTTCGTCACTGTAATCGCCTGTCATATCCTGTATGATGGGTTTAGTGAGATAAAAAATTGTTGGAGGGGTATCTACAATGAAAAAGCTTATCGTATTAGCACTTGCTATCAGTCTTGTCTTCGCGCTTTCCGCCTGCGGTAAAAAAGAAACGGCACAGCCGCCGGCAGCCGGCGGTACGACAACAGGGGGAACAACCACTGGCGGAGCAGCGGCAGGAGGAGCTCAAAACATCAAGCTTACCGCGACAAACTGGAAGTTCGATCAGCCTGAATACAAAGTGAAGCAGGGTCAAGACGTTACAGTAACACTGGAGAACAAAGAAGGCTTGCATGGCGCACAAATTAAAGATTTCAACGTTAACTTGAGCGGTAATACTTTGACCAAAACGTTCAAAGCCGACAAAGCGGGAACTTACGACATCATTTGCTCCGTTCCTTGCGGACAAGGCCATTTGAATATGAAAGCCAAATTGATTGTCGAATCCTAAAATAAGAACAAAAAAAGAACGATCGAGGCCTCTAAAAAGCCTTGGTCGTTCTTTTTTCATATCCATGAGATGAAATTCAAAAACAAAACAAATGCGTTCGCTTCACGGGAACGAGCTTCCCGCTACGTTCGATTTGCATTAGAGCTGGGTCAAAATCATTGGACCTTCACTAGTAATCGCGATCGTGTGCTCATATTGCGCGGATAAGCTTCCGTCCAGCGTTCGGGCTGTCCAACCGTCAGCATCCGTCTTGGAACGGTAGCCGCCAATATTCAGCATGGGTTCAATCGTAATGACCATGCCTTCTTTGAGCCGCGGCCCTTTGCCCGGAGGCCCGTAATGCGGAACCTGCGGCTCCTCGTGCATTTGCTGTCCGATTCCGTGGCCGATAAATTCCCTCACGACCGAAAAACCTTCCGCTTCCGCGTACACTTGAATCGCATGGGAAATGTCGCCGATCCGGTTTCCTTCAACTGCCTGCTCAATCCCTTTAAACATCGATGCTTTTGTTACGTCCAGCAGCCGCTGCGCCTCGGGTGAAATGGTTCCGACCGCGTAGGACCAGGCGGAATCGGCAAGCCAGCCGTTCAAATTAACGACCATATCAATCGTGACAATATCCCCGTCGTTAAACGGGTTGTTATTCGGGAATCCATGACAAATGACATCATTTACCGATGCGCACGTTGCGAATGGATAGCCGTGAAACCCTTTTTGCTCCGGTGTCGCTCCATGCTTCGCCAAGTATTCTTCTACGAATTTATCGATCTCCAGCCCCGTAATGCCCGGCCTCATGATTTTCGCGATTTCCTGATGGCAGGCTGCCAGAAGCTTTCCCGCTTCCCGCATAAGTTGAATTTCTTCCATGGACTTAATTGTAATCATGGACTTGCAGTGCCCCCTCTAGATGAAAAAACACGAACGCCTTCATCAAGGCAATCGTGCATTTTTAGTATCGTTATTATATTGACTATATCGAATGAAAGGGGACATTGTCAAACCCTGAACAGGATAGACCGTCCATCAGGCGGTCTTTTTCTGATCCCAGAGCTCGTGCAGCTTGTCCGAAACGGATGGCACCAGATTCAGGATGTAGGGAGTGGACTTGGAGCCCTTCAGCAGCTGCTGAACGGAATCGTTCGGCAGTACCGTCATGACCTGCACCGCCACAATGATCAGCAATAAGGCTTCTGTCAGCCCGAGCAAGGCCCCGCTCCATTGATTCATCAGCTTGATACCCGGTGTCAAAGCGATCCAGTTCAACACCCTTCCTACGATGCTCATGACAAGCTTCACGCCGAACAGCAGCAGCGCGAAAGCTATCGCATTGTACACATACGTTTCGAGATGCAATCCCTTAACCAGATACTCATATTTCTGATAAGAAGCGTAAGAGGGCAAAGAGAGCGCCTCGGCAAGCAGAGGCGCCGCATCTTTGTAAAAGGTGAAAGCAACAAGGTAAGCGACAATCAAGCCCGCTACCGAAACCAATTGGCTGACAAGCCCCCGGTAAAATCCCATCACCGTACCGGCAATGAGTATGACTGCCGCCGCCCAATCCAATCCGTTCATTCCCACTCGCTATTCCTTCTCCACCAATTCGATCCACTCATTGTATTCGACCTGAAGCTTCTCATATTCCGACTTCAATTCACTCAGCTCGGTGAATACATGCTGTGCCCGTTCCTGGTGGTCATTGTATTCTTGCTGCATGGCACGCTGCTGTCGTCCCAGCTCTTCATACTGCTCCTGCAGCTCGTTATATAACTCGATTTGCAGCTGCAGCTCTTCCTGTTGGGAGCGGAACTGCCCGCGCATTTGCTCCGACTGACCAGACATTTCCTCATTCAGACTCTGCCAGTGACGGCACTGCCGGTCCAGCTCGTCGAGCCGCTGCTGCTGCTCGCTCCGCTGATGTTCCAAACGTTCGTTCAGCTCCAGCTGCTCCAGGTACCGGCTTTCCCACTCAGCAATTTGCTCGGCCGTCTGCTGCAGTTGTTCCTCTACGGCCGCTGCCGCCTCCGCCTTGCCTTGAAGCCGCTCCTGAAGAGCGTCGCATTGCTGCTGAAGGCGGCTTATTTGCTCGCTTGACGATACCTCCTGCTGATTCAAGCGGGCCTTCAACTCGTTAAACTGGCCTTCCAGCTCGTTGTAGATCTCCTCCTGCAGCTGGATTTCCTCCCGCTGCATGCCCTGCTGCTTACGCAGCTCTTCCGCTTGCGTCGTCAATTCGTCGCAGCGACGCTGCCATTGGCTGGCACTTTCCTGCAGCTGGAGATGATACGCCTGCTGCTCCCGGAATTGGGAGAGCAGCCCCCGCTGCTCCTCTTGCAGGACCGCAATCTGCTGCCGCTGCTCTTCCAGCTGCAGCTCCCGGTGAGCAAGGTGTGCCTCCAGCTCCATGCGGCGCTCGTCGCGCGCCTCCAACGCTACCCTGCTGCTTGCTTCCAACGAAGCCAGCTGATTCTGCAGTTCCCCGTGCTTGGACTCAAGCTCGGCGTACAGCTCCAATTGCAGCTGCAGCTCTTCGAGCTGGTTGTCAAGCAGCTGCTGTACTTTCTCGTACTGCCCGCGAAGCTCTGCCTGCTGGCTGGCTGCGGCTTCCTGCTCACGCTGATGCTGGGCGATACGCTCCTCGAAGACGCGGGTCTGCTCTGCTTGCTTGCCAAGTTCTTCGTCAACCAGACGAAGCAGCCCCTGCAGCTCTTGAACCTGCTGCTCCAGCTCTGCGGCGTATAGTCCCGATTCGCGGTGCTGTCTTTGCAGCTCCTGATTGGACTGCAGCTGAACCTCGTACGCCTGCTGCTGCAGCTGGATTTGCTCCTGCATCTGTTCAATTTGCTTGCTGAACTGATCAGCTTTTTCCTGGAGCTCGGCATCCTGCAGATTGCCAAGCTCCTCGAGCTCAGCCGCTTCCCGTTCCTTCTCTGTCAGACGCTGCGAAAGCTCGGCTGCGTCACGCTCCCGCTCGGTGAGACGTTGTTCCAATGCTGCGATGGCGCGCTCCTGCTCTGCCAAGCGTTGAGTTAAATCTTCGGCAGCTCGCTCCCGCTCCGCCAGCTTCGCTGCCAGCTCGGCTGCGGCCTGCTCCTGTGCAGCTGCGGCCTCTTGCTCGCTGCGATACGCCGCCTCCAAGCGATCGCGTTCCGCTTGCGCCGCTTTCAGCTGCTCTGCCTGCGCGGCCAGCTCCGCCTCCTGCAGCTGGCTCAGCTCTTCCAGCTCCGCTGCGGCGCTTTGCTGGCTGGCCAGACGGCCTGCCAGCTCCGACGCTTCGCGCTCCCGCTCCGCCAGCTTCGCCGCTAGCTCGGCTGCAGCCTGCTCCCGCGCAGCTGCCGCCTCTTGCTCGCTGCGATACGCCGCCTCCAGGCGATCGCGTTCCGCTTGTGCCGCCTTCAGCTGCTCCGCTTGCGCGGCCAGCTCCGCCTCCTGCAGCTGGCTAAGCTCCTCCAGCTCCGCTGCGGTGCTTTGCTGGCTGGCCAGACGGCCTGCCAGCAAAGCACCGCAGCGGAGCTGGAG
>NZ_NMQW01000014.1 GCF_002234615.1 Paenibacillus rigui
GAGAGTAGGACGTCGCCAAGCGAATTTTATAATAGCACCCGTTGCTATTCAGTGAAATTATATTCCCTGATAGCTCAGTTGGTAGAGCACTCGACTGTTAATCGAGTTGTCACAGGTTCGAGTCCTGTTCGGGGAGCCATATGGAGAGGTGTCCGAGCTGGCCGAAGGAGCACGATTGGAAATCGTGTAGGCGTCACAAGCGTCTCGAGGGTTCGAATCCCTCTCTCTCCGTAGAATTAATTTAATGCAAGGCCCGTTGGTCAAGGGGTTAAGACACCTCCCTTTCACGGAGGTAACAGGGGTTCGAATCCCCTACGGGTCACCATTTATTTATTCCAGTTATGGAGGCTTAGCTCAGCTGGGAGAGCATCTGCCTTACAAGCAGAGGGTCGGCGGTTCGATCCCGTCAGCCTCCACCATAGAAATACAATGACGCGGGGTGGAGCAGCCCGGTAGCTCGTCGGGCTCATAACCCGAAGGCCGCAGGTTCAAATCCTGCCCCCGCAACCAATTTATTTTTGGGACTACTATGGTTTCAAAAATATCAGTGTGGAGCCGTGGTGTAGAGGCCTAACATGCCTGCCTGTCACGCAGGAGACCGCGGGTTCGAATCCCGTCGGCTCCGCCATTTTTTTGCTTTCGATTGGCTCGTTACTTTCTTGGTTTTGTTTTGGTTGTATTGCTTTTCTGCCGTCGTAGCTCAACCGGTAGAGCAACTGAATCGTAATCAGTAGGTTGGGGGTTCAAGTCCTCTCGACGGCACCAGTAGTAATTGAATATGGCGGTCGTGGCGAAGGGGTTAACGCACTGGTCTGTGGCTCCAGCATTCGTGGGTTCAAGTCCCATCGATCGCCCCATTTTTAATCCAAACTGTTGGGGATTAGCCAAGCGGTAAGGCAACGGACTTTGACTCCGTCATGCCTAGGTTCGAATCCTAGATCCCCAGCCATTGTTTGAGCCATTAGCTCAGTTGGTAGAGCACCTGACTTTTAATCAGGGTGTCGTAGGTTCGAGTCCTACATGGCTCACCATTTTTCTCAAGCGCGCGTATGGCGGAATTGGCAGACGCACTAGACTTAGGATCTAGCGGGCGACCGTGGGGGTTCAAGTCCCTCTACGCGCATTTTTTTCGCGGAAGTGGCTCAGCGGTAGAGCATCGCCTTGCCAAGGCGAGGGTCGCGGGTTCGATTCCCGTCTTCCGCTCCAAAAAAAACTATTGCATTAAACGGGTAATTATAGTAAGATATTTCTTGTCTCTTTTGTTAGGAGCAAGCGGAAGTGGCTCAGCGGTAGAGCATCGCCTTGCCAAGGCGAGGGTCGCGGGTTCGATTCCCGTCTTCCGCTCCATTTAACAAGCCGGTATGGCGGAATTGGCAGACGCGCGCGACTCAAAATCGTGAGGGAAACCGTGGGGGTTCAAGTCCCTCTACCGGCACCATAATCATCGGGACGTAGCTCAGCTTGGTAGAGCACCTGGTTTGGGACCAGGGGGTCGCATGTTCAAATCGTGTCGTCCCGACCATTAATTTCATAGTGAGCGGGTGTAGTTCAATGGTAGAACTCCAGCCTTCCAAGCTGGTAGCGTGGGTTCGATTCCCATCACCCGCTCCATATTTATGTTCCAGTAGCTCAGCTGGATAGAGCAACGGCCTTCTAAGCCGTCGGTCGGGGGTTCGAATCCCTCCTGGGACGTTTAAGCTAAAGCCTGTAGAGGGCTTTTTTTTATTTTCTAGATTACTTTGTAAGGCAGACAACGGGACATATGTCTATCAATTTGATGGGGTTTTAAGCAAGAAGCAGAGGAAGGAAGCAGAAAGAATCTGATTGGGTGGACAAGCTCTGAGACGTAATCCGTCTCAGGGCTTTTTATTTTTTACTCAGGATCTAATCCTGCTGCTTTGCGTAATTCATTAGCCAGCCAATGCAGGTAATCTTGCTGATCACGATTGCCAGTCATTTGATGCCATGCAGGGGAGATCCAGGTACTGATAATGGTTTGTGCCACGCCTTTATCCAGCATAGGTTCAGGCTCCTTTTGTATACAGGTATCATATTCTTGTTTAACGTCATTAAGAAATTGCTCAAAGGTGATGCCTAACGGACTTAGTGCATTCTTTGGATCTATTTTGCGTGATGGGTCTAAAATAAAATGAGCAGTGATGTCCGTAGCCGGATCTAAGCCATAGCGCCAGCAAGCGTAAGCCATCACCCAGACATAACGCTGGTATGCCTCCTTGCCATTGATGTTTTCTCCGTAGCACAATTCAATCCCACCGGCACAATCATTCGCGTCGACTCCAAATGTTTGATTATCAATAGGTGTGTTGTAAACAACATGCCAAGCTTTTTCGGCAGGGCCGCTTAGAAAGGGGATACATTCGATAATGTCTGAGTCGTCTACAAAAATATGAGCGCTCGCTTCCATATCGTCCCGAGATCTTTCATAATAGGCGACATTATTAGCGGCTGTAGAGCCGGGATTCCCTGTATCGTGAGCAACAATAAAACGCACTTGGTTCATGGGAAGTGAAGGACGGCGCAGAGAACCGCCTGTTAAATAGGACGGGGAAACGGAGTATTTTATTCTGAATGTCATGTGTCTCCATCACTCCGTTTCTTAACATATTGATATGCGCCTGAAGCGGTCAGTCCGATAACGCTCATCTTTATGGTCAGGCTTTGGGCGGATTCCGGTATCAGAACGAAAATGGCTGAAAACAAGAGGGCAGCGATGTGAGTCCATTTTTCATTCATGCCGAATCGCTTAACTACCCCGACGTAAGCAGCAACTAGCGCTGCGAGGGTTAATATGTCGTTTTCCATGAGGTACTACTCCTTAAACCGAGTTTTCATATCCCTGATTTCTGTAATGATCACGTCGTATTTATCGCTGAACTTATCAAGAATATCATGGAGTTTTCCTTCACGCTCTCGACTTTCATGAATAAGCTTCTGTTCCCGATCACGAGATTCCTTATGGGAAGAGAAGAGCAGCCAAACAAACAAAACGGCAAAGGGCCCTTGGGTAAAAAAATAGGTCAGAACATCAACACCTTCCATCTTTGTGTACCTCCTCTGGTTATTGGAGTAACTTAATTAGCTTTAAAGGATAGGGGAGTTTTGGCAGTGCTAGTTTATCTCTAAAGTAAAGAAAGGCGAGAAAGATTCAAATACGAATCATCCTCGCGTGTATTTTTAGCAATGTATTAGATAGGAAATTATTCAGTGAAGAGTATTTTAGATAATTGAAGATTTAGGGAGTGAAATTCGTTAACTATTTTGAAATAGCTTTAATTCCTTGAGGGGTGGCCACCCGAAACGGTGATGCACTTGTAGAAGTCGTAGGAACGAGCTCGAAGCAGCCAATGCCGACGGAGACTTTTGTACGTAGAGCCTTAGAGCCGTTGACTCCGGAAGCAAGGTCGTATACCGGTAAGGTTATCCGTTGACCTGCCTTCTGAATGTGACATTCTCCAATTTTTTTCTTGGTGACAAATTCTTTATACGTATAAGCGCTCTCGTTGCCGGACTTATCGTAGTGCGTGACAGTGTAGCGATAGCGTGCTCCTTGCTTTAGTCCACTTACACTGAGCGTGATCACATTACCAATGCTCGCCCCACTATACAGTGGAGTCCCTACCCAACCGGACCCGTTCCACTCTCCAAGATACATGTATGTCTTATCATAACCAGAAGATGGGGCAGGGTCAGAAAAGGCATTCCAGGCAAAGGTGGCAGTCGTTGTACCATAGGTTACGTTAGGATTAGGATCGTTTGCGCGCTGGCTGTCTACGAAGAAATAGGAGGTTTTGCTGCTTGGGTTGCTCATCCAGTTACCGGCTTTATCCACACAGTAAAAATCTACCCTGTATTCGCCTTGTGCGGACAAGGGAATATCCACGTAATAGTCAGAGCTTGAAGCCGTGCAGGTTACGCTATTCACTGTTGCACTCCCTGGAACCGTATAGTTACAAAGTACCTGTAATAATCCCGAGCTCCCTGCATCTGTGACTCCGTATGCCCAAACGCGGCGTGAACCTGCGGTTAGATTTGTGTAGCTGTAGCCTTGGACACTTGAGATGGTTGGAGCGGTTCGGTCAACGGATGTTTGCACACGGGTGCAGCCTGTTACGTTCCCTGCGTTGTCAAAGATGTAAGGGTCTGTAAAATAAATACCTTCCGCGTTATTCCCTACTGCAGCTATTGGAATATCACAGTACCAATTGCCTGAACCGTCATGTGTGCCGTTATACCACGTACTCCATGGTGAGCCGGTTGTAGCATTACAGGATGGGAATTGTACACGGTTGATACCTGACGTAGTATCTCCTACACCATTGACCCAGACACGGAAAGTGCCGTTGGAAGCAATGTTAACGTATTGTGGGTTATCTGTGCGTCTTCCATTCGTATTGCCTCCAACACTGGAGTAGGAGGGGGCAACGGTATCAATAATGATGCGGCGGTTGCCGAAGGAGCTATCCCCACCGCCTGTTCCGTTTGCCTGGTTAACGGCACCATTGCTATCCATAACCCCCATACGTATCCACCATTGTCCATCTGAAGGGATAGCTCCCGCTGGAATCGTAAAGCTGCGTGCATTGGCATCATGGATCCAACCGCTATCGTAGACGGTGGCTGTGTAAGTACTATTTACGACTTGAACAAAGTATCCCCCTTGTGGGTTGCCATCGGGGTCGCTGTATGTCCAGGTTATGGTCGGTGTTCGCGTGTTTATCGCTTGTCCGTCAGTAAAGCCGAGGACAGGGGCGTTGGGTTGAGTATTGTCTGTAATTACAACTAATTGAGGAGGCAATGAAGATGTTCTTGTTTGTATTTCTATATCATTTTGTCCGTAATAAGCAGTGGTACTTGTGCCCCCTATGACAAATCCATTTCCGGCAGTTTTTATAGCAGAAAATATATTTGTAATATCTATAAAGTCATACGAATTTTGGGTAGAGCCAAGGCTGAAGTCAGTTCCATTATTAATAGAAACAGAATTAACAGTGCCAGAAACAGGAATAGATTCATCCCAATGGATGGATGGAGTACCTATTCTTAAATTACCACCATTGTTGTTGTTGTAACGATATCCTGCAAGTTTTAAATATGCTTTTGTTATATTTCCAGAAATTGACGACATGTCGAAATTTAAGTAGGCACGGCTGTAATTCGTCCAATCTTCGTCACTTGGATTGTAAATACTTCCCGCTGTTACTATTGTACTCGGAACCCCATACCAAGTTTGAGTATCGGAAACAGCTCCACCAACGGATGTGTTAACAGTTGTTCCTCTGTTTGCATTGCAGGTTAAAGTTCTTATTGTTCTTCCTGGAACGGGTGTATAATTTATGGACAAGTATGTTGCATTAGATGAACCTTGCTCTCTCATAGGCATGTTCATACCTTTACTACCATTATTGACCATAGATAATTGGATTCCATAATTGCCGAGTATGCTATATGACCATGCCTCTACCATTTTTTGTACATCCAGTTGCCGCCATGAGTAAGTTCCAGAAGTTGTGGAGCCCGAATACGAACCAGAAGTAGGCCCACCTGAATCGGCGAATGGTTTAGTATTCCATGTTACAGAAGTTTCGCTCCATGAACCACCTTTGATGGGGTCAGCATACAAATATGATGTTCCAGTTGCTCCGGAAATTCCAGAAGCATATATATTTAAGGATGCATTGTTAATGATAGAACCTGATGGAATACTTGATAAATCAAATTGTATTAAAACATAGTTTGATAGCGTTGTCCCGCTAGCCTCATAGTTTACCTGTGAATATGTTTCCGTACCGAAGTTTGAAGTAGGATACTTTTGGGAAACGCGAGCATCAGCTATAGGATATAAAGTAATGCTTGGCATATACTTCCCACCCCCCTACAAATCGCTTCTCAGCCAGATTTGGCCCAACACAGGGCTTGAGGGATCGGAGGTGCGGACTTCGGCGGCGAGGGGCTTGGTGTTGTCAGAGCGGAGAGCGTCCACATCGGATTTTTTTGCTGCGTTCGCGTCCATCAGGTCCAAATTTTCGTTATAGGCTGCGCGGGTCACGTTTTCGTTACCTAGCGGTTTTTTTAAGCCGAGTCTCGGCGTTACATCTGGCATGCAATGACCTCCGTTTCATTAATTCGCTCGATATACTTCTAATTCGTTCCAAGTCAGCCCCAAAGTATCGAATGCATCCCAAGAGAGCTCTTCACTATCCAGCTCACCCCAGGTAAGATAGGTGAATTCAAAGACAACAGCCAAGTGTGCGGGAATGATTTCCCGCAGGGCGTTGCGAATATCCTCCAGATTGGCGGGAATTCCGCGGGTACTTATAAATTTTATGGTCACCGTATAGTGGGGATAGTCCTCAATGATTTGTACAGTGCCGTTGGCGTAGGATTCCGCGACATTTTGGATAAGCTCCACGGTAATCGTACCGGTGCCGCGAAGCTTGGATTTGATGACGGAGCGGCGCTGATCCAAAGGCTTGAGCGGATCCGTCACAATCCCCAAAACCCGTTCGCAAGCTGCCAGCCCCCAGGTTGCGGTTTCCACAAACCATTGTTCGATGATACCGAAAATGGCGGAGTTCAAGCTGGCAAGCTCGTCTGCTTCACGGTCCAGCAGGTTCTGGGTAATAGGGGATTCCCGATAGTAATGGGGGAGGTAATCCGTCATGCCTTGGTGTATCGTTGGATGGTCCCTCATTAGTTCACCGTCCCCAGTACCGCAACGCTGCCGCTTTCAATGGTCAGGTTGGCAGTTCCGCTATTCACCTGCAAATTGGCATAATCCACGACGGCATCCGTATCCAGAACGACATTGGCAATTTGGGTGTATCTTACAATGGCATCGGAGAATGCAAGAGTTTTTAAGTAATTGGCTACGCCCTCCGCGATTTGACGACGCGCATCTTCCAGTGTGGCGCCGGGCTTTAAGGTGTACGTTCCGCTGACATGAATCGGAACCTCCGTGGCTGCAACGACAGTGATCGCGGCACCCACCGGGGCAACGGAAGCGATGTATTGATTCACCTGGGCGACCTTTGAAGGAAGGGGGGCGCGTTTGTTGGAATCGAGCAATGCGATTTTGACGGTACCGTTTCCGTTCCAGAGCGGGTATACTTTGGCATCCGAAATGCCGGCGATTTCCAAGGCCCACTGCCGGTATTGATTGGCGTTTCCTGAGGCGGCAGGTCTGCGTACCCTTTCCATGTAGCGGTTCAGAAGATCCTCGTCCGTTTCCAGGTCCACGCCACCGTTAAAAGTAGAGGTATTGGTAACCGATACGACACCACTATAGGCACCGAATAGCAGTTTGATCGCCCCGATCGTGACGTTTCCGCTGAACCCCCCGGTTTTTGCTTCGGCACCGACCGTTGCTGAGCCGCCGGTTAATCGGCAATCTGCCATAGTTTTGAAATAAACCGGGATCTTTCCTCCGGTTGATACTTCGGTGCCTTTCGGGATGAAGGTGTCTTCTGGACCTGTAAAAGTAATGTCCCCGACCGCTTTTACGGCGGGTTTCCGTGTCAGTCCGAGTTCCTTGCACCTCAGGTCCAAATAGATACCGTAGGAGGTATCTGCAAAGCCAAGCTTCAGTACCTGCTCCAGCTCGATATAGGCCATTGCCAGCTCGATGGATGCAGGGGATAGAAGGTCGTACGTCACGCTTCCTTGACGCTTATCCATATTGGAAGGAGAAGCATCCAGCATCCGCGTTAAAATAGCGGTCTGGGTTTGAGCTTCATAAGCCATCAGACGGTCACCTCCTCTTGAATTGTTCCTAGTGTAGTC
The DNA here is from genome assembly GCF_002234615.1 of Paenibacillus rigui. GTDB lineage: Bacteria > Bacillota > Bacilli > Paenibacillales > NBRC-103111 > Paenibacillus_S > Paenibacillus_S rigui. Next base: position 7,801 of record NZ_NMQW01000014.1, read on the forward strand.
GATACGGCAAAGGTGACAAATAAAGTATCGTTTTCCCTACGGTATGCAAAGCCGGTTACATCCCGGATCCGGTCATCGTAGATCAGCGCGTCTTTGATCATTCGGGGCAGGCTAGATTGCAGCTGCGCTGCAGGCAGGTCTTGTCCAATCAAGGATTCCATTTCACAGCCATATTGGCCGTTATAGATCATGTATCGGTACCGCGGCGTCGCTAATGTTTTGCGGATAAACTGCTTCAAAGCGTCCAGACCGTCAATATAACCGCCGATGGTGCCGTTATCCAAATCCAAAGCATACGTTTTGGACGGTTTCGTCTGTTTGTTCACCCGCACGGCTCTTTGCTCCGGTTTGCTTAACGGACTAAGTGCCAAAATACCTCACCGCCTTATCTAAAATGACATACGTCTGCCCGGCATTGGCAGAAGCAATAATGACTCGATCACCCGCTTGCAGCGGGGATTTGAAAGTAAGCAGCACGTCCCCGGAGGGGAGCGGGGAAGGGGTACCCGAATCCTCATCGGCTGAAGCCGAGGATATCGGATCATTTTGAAAGCGGACGCTTCGACCGTGCTCGGTTAAATGCTCTGCCACGACAACGTCTGCAGCGTCCAAATCGATCTTCATATGATCGACTCTGATACGGAGTGCAGGAGGTGGGGACAGCACAGTTGCTAATTCGAACCGATCGAAGTCGTTGTAGCCTATGTGTCTGATCAGTTGAACGAATTTGCTGACATTGGAGCCTTCAACCATCGATAGACCTCCTATCAGGGGGATTTGGGTTCGCTCGGCTGCTCGTATGCCAATTGGGGTAAATTCTCATCGCCTGAAATCGTCAGACTCATTTTGTGCGTTCCGTTTTCAAAGGTATGGGAGTCGCTATTGACATAAAAAGCTCCAACGATGCGGGTAAGAGAATCTTTGACATAGACTGCGGTTCCCGAGATGACTTCCAGGTTGCCGATGGCCTCAACGGTAGCATCGTCTTTGATTTTCCCATGCTCTTGCGCCAATTGGGCTGCCAGTTGGGCGATTTGCGAAGCGTTTATGTCGGATTGGGCCCGTTCCAGATGCTGCATGGTACCGAAGGCTTGAATTAACTCCTCGGATGCGATCATGCTTTCGATCGGATGTTTCTCCTCATCCCCGCCGATGACTTTAATTTGGGTCCGGAGCTCTTCGATAGATTGCGAATAGGAAGCACCAAGCAGATTCGTTGTATCTTCAAGCACCCAATCGGTTATTTTACTCCCACGCTCCGTCAATTGGACTGCACCTTCCCTGGCTGAAAGCAGAAAGCGCCGGCCCGTCTGCTTGCGCGTCTCGGTAAGCGCGGTGACGATCATGTCCCACACGGTTTTGTCCCGTAAGATCAGCTTGGGAATGACGTATTCGGTATCGGCAATTTCACCTACTGGAATTTGGAAATGAGCACAGAGCTCACGAATGATGGCAGAGGCGGTCATGGAACTAAATTTCCGGGAATCCGTGTTTTTGGTTAAATAAATGTTCTCATCGTAGGCTGTGATGGACATTTTTCCTTTGGCATCGATATTGTGTTGGAAAATGACGCCTCGGAACAGCTCCGAATCGCCATCCAGCAGCCTCAGCTCTTTTCCCAGCTCGATGCTGACTGCCTGTGCCGTTCCATCGATCGTGTTGGTGATAGACACCTCCAGCTTACGATAAGCCTGTGTGATGTCGCCGGACCAAGTGACCGAGTTGACGATGGGATCGAGGTATATCTCCTGGTTGTATAGCACTTGAAGGGTCATTGGGGAATCACCAACGTCTGTCCAGGGTAGATGAGATTCGGATTCGGACCGATTACCTCTTGATTCAGCTCATATATGCGTGGCCATTGGTCTCCGGCACCCAGCGTCTTTTGGGCGATATGCCATAGCGTATCTCCTTTGCGGACCTCATAGCTTTCCGGTGGGATTGCAGGATCGGGGCGGGAGGTATTCTCCGACAGCAGGACACTTCCATCGTCAGATGGGGTAAGTCTTTTGAACTCGATGGAACGGTATTCCTTTAAAGTTAAATCATAAAAAAGGTCTCCGACATGACCGGCTCGCTCCTCATAGGAAAAAGAACGAATTGTCACAGGCACGTTGATCAATTGGTACAAGCGCTCCGGGGCCTCTTGATTAGAACGGGCCACCTCCAGCTGGACGGGCTTTCGGCCATTCATCCAAGCTTGAAGCTGCTCGACCATCGTCCATGGTTCCTTAAACTCGTTGAGAGATTCACAATAGGAAGGGCTGTAATCTCTAGGAAAAAAGGAAGAAAAGGTGAATTCCCGCAATTTCGGGTTTCCCATGAATGTATATTCCCCGAGCTGTGTGACCTCAACATCTTCGAAGCCTCCGGTTGCGGACACTTTGATCGTCTCCGGATTCACGGGAATGCGCAGCTTCTCCTCCGTATTTAACGAAAGCCAGATAGCTATATTATTCATCAGCTTAGCGCCTCCATTTTGCGTACGAAAATACCCATGACGTTATCAATTTCCGCTTCGCTCATACGTTCCCCGTGATAATGAAAATTGAATTGAAGCGGGGACCTGGCATCGCCGCTGCGCCATGCGTCGGCTTCAGCTTTGGTTTGGACACGCTCGTCCTTATGGAGGAGGGCGTGGTAGCCGTTGTAGGGAACGCGGTCGAGCCCGCCGGCGTGATGGTACATACTAGGGACATTCTGCGAAGGCAGTAGTCGAGGACCATTTGAAAAAGGGACGGATGAATTATTAGAGGCTGCAGCGACTTTATCCCTTTCGGCAACCGCATCCTTTGCAGCGTAACTGCCATACAGACCAAGGCCAGCTCCAAGACCAGCGCCGATCAAAACCCCATAAGGACCAAATATGGCTCCCATCTCAGCACCCAAGAATCCCCCGATGATTGTCATAAGCAGGGGATTTTCTGCGATCGTTCTCTCAAGTCCCTCGATAATCCCGCCCGCAATGCGGATTCCTATGTCCTGGGCTACAGGCAACAGGGGCTCAACAATCGTTTTGATGCTATCCGTAAGGGAGGCGGCAAGCAGCTCCGTCGTCTTACTGATTTGCTCTTGCCCTCCTGACTTTAGCCATGTATTGAAATTATTTAAAAGGTCGTCCAATATAAATGCGATTTTGGCAGGAACGGACAAATTCATAAATTCAGGGTTATTAAAATATTGGGTCTTAACATAGTTAAAAGCGAACTGGAATGCATTTAAAATGGCATCCGTTGCACCGAATGCTGCAGTATGAATCATTTGCCCCCATTGACTTATCGTGGAGCTATTCTGGCTAATCCAACCCATAAGCATCTCCAACCGCGGTTTTAACGCATTGGAAATCCCGTCTCCCCATTTCTGAAGCAGACTATTTTCAAAGGTTTTTTTGAGTTGACTATAAAGTCCTTCTAACGTTTGGCCTTGCTTTGCCATAGCAGAAGGGAATCGGTTATTCATACCGTCCGTTAAATCTTTGAGGGCCTTGTCTGCCGGGAGGGTACCTGACTCAGCCATTTCATTCAAATCGTCGGTACTTACTTTAATTTTGCCGGACAAAATGTCCCAGGCCGGAATTCCAGCCTCGACAAGTTTGTCCATCTCTTCACTGCTTACTTTTCCATCCAATTTCATTTTGGCTAAGGCCCCAGTGATTTCATCGAAACTCTCGCTGCCTAGTCCCAATCCTGTCGTAGCATTGCCAACCGCAGTCAGCATAGGGACAACGCTCTCGGCCGTCATTCCATAAGAGAGCAGTTTCTTGGATGCTTCCCGTATTTGTGGGAGCTCGAATGGAGATTTATTGGAAAAAGCGGCAAGCTCATCGCTAAATTGCTTGGCTTTATCGCTGCTGCCCAGCATACTTTCAAAGGCAATGTTGGCTTGCTCTGCATCGGAGGACAGCTTGAGCGCGGCCTTGCTAACGGCATAGGTAGATTTGACTGCAGCTCCACCAATGGTTGAGAGCAGACCTCCTCCGCTTCCTTCTGCAGCTGCTGCCGAGGATCCCTTTGCACCAGCTGCAGGTAATGCACCCTTGAAAGAAGCGGATGCATTCTTTGCAACACGACCGAATAGGGCGGTTTGGGCTGTGAGCAGCATGAGGTTGGATGAAGCTGATAAGCTCCCTTTTTTTATGGAAGTGAATGCGTTCTTGGCACTTAGGTTTAATACGGCAAAAGAGGCTACAGCCGCTACATTTAGCAAGGCTAGTCTTTTTACAGCGGTAGTAGCCAAGGTTGTAACCTTGGTAAAACGAATGATTTCTTTTGTAATTTTTCTCATTTTTCCACTAAATTTATCGTCAAGCTCGACGACGACCTTCACGTAATCCATTACCTGCCACCTCCTCGTTGGGCTGCCTTTTCTTCATCCTCGAGCTGGACTAGGACGGATGCGAGCATAGCCATTCTCGAGGCATAAGGCTTTGCATAAAATTCGTCAGGCGGGATATGGTATCGCTGGAACAGGACATGAACCAAGAACGGCACACCGCCTGACCGGATTAGTTTTTTAGGTCGTCGATCGTCTCGTCGGTATCACCGAAGCCCGAGAGGGCAAGCCCTTCGTTCACAACGCGCTCGATTTCACCGGGGAGCAGCGCTTTGCGGACGCAGTCGACCGCATTCATTGCATTATGCTTTTTCATCAGGTCGCTGTTCCCGAAATCGACGTTCATTACCATATGGGTAATGAGGATAGCTTTGAATTTCTCATTATCCACCTCGCGCTCCCGGTTCTTGCCTGTGCCTGTATAAAAGGTAGCCTGCTCCCGAGCCTTGTCCAGCGTACCGGAATCGATCGCCTTAATCAGCAGAGTCGTCTGCAGGCGGCGAAGAAGGACCTCTTTTTCAATAGTCAAATCCGCGGTTAAAAAAGCTTGCAATGCATCCATGTCATCATCCTCCAAAGGGTTATTAGAAAAAGGAACCCGGCGTGTGATCACGTCGGATTCCGGTATCGTTAACGCAGCAGGGGCTGCGGAATATGTTAGCCTAGCCTCGTGGATTAGTTCGCTTTAATCTCGGAAAGCCACTCGAAATCATCGAACACGAACGGCCATTCCGTCTCCACGATCGTGCCATGCTCGAACTTCATAATGTCGATCTTGGTAAACTGCACCCCTTTGAGACGCACATACTCGTAGCCATACGCTTCCGGGTCGTTCAGCTTCATATTCAGCTCGGTAACGAAGGCTTTGCTGCCGCTGTTCATGACCTGAGCTACTTTACGGGCCAGCTCAGAGGTCACTTTGTACCCCTTGATGGTACCCGACAGTTCGATGGTACCGGCTTTGTTGCCGCTGATGCGGGAGCCGGCCCGTTTGATTTTCTCGTACGAAATTTCGGCTGCAGCCTCACCCGAGTAAAAGTTAGAGAGCCATTGTCCTTCACTGTAAATCTCGCCGAAGCTGCCTTGAATCGTTCTGGTGGAATCCAACATATTTGGCTTCATGCCTATGCACCGTCCTTCATTTTATGTTGTAAATGATTGAGCTTGTTAAATGGCGACTGTAAGGAAAATACGTTCCATCGAGTCGATCTCGCGATAGCTGATCAGCAAATAGACGGAGTCGCCTGTGCTCTGATGCTGAGGATCCAGGCTGACGTTGATGTCAGACAACGCGTTGGACGTTTCCAGCGTTTCCAGGTACGCCTTGACGGCACTGATCAATGCGGCTTGTCCATCGATGTTGTTATCGATCTTGCCGATGTAGGCATCGTTGGCGGTTTGCGTGACGTCGGTGCTGACCGCTTGGCGGGTGCGGACGGCGCGGATTTTGTGCTTGCTTGTCGTCAAGCCCTGCTCCACCTTCACCTTCTCGCCGTCATGCACCAAAACGAGCGATCCCGCCAGCAGCGCATCCTTGATCTGTGTGTTGGTCAGACGTTTCGTCACATCGGAGGCTTGAATCGGAGCATAGGTGATGGAACGGTTGATGCTGGTTCCTGCGACCAAGCCCGCGATGTAGGGGGCGAATTGCGACGAGCTGTAGGTTGCATTGCCTACCGTTACGCCGCTGATCAGGTTGATGATGTAATCGTCCTTGTTCAGGCCGGAGCGGGAGTTGCCCTGCACAGGGTCGGCATCGGACACGGCATTGCCGCCGATCACCGCCATGAAATGCTTGCCTTCTTCCCGATTGGCGGCAATCCAGGCCTTCAGCGCGGCTTGCTCGCTTTCGTTGTATTCTCCGTCGAAGACGAATACGTTGAATGGGCGCGTATCATAAGCCGTACGCATATCCGCGTAATCTGCCGCCGTCGCGCTATCCGGTAACGTGTAAACGAGCACCTCTTTAGCGCCGCCCTGCAGAGCCAGCTTGATCGATTGAATAGAGTCGGCCCCGAATAGCTTCAAAGCCTCGGTTTCTGTCGTTACCGTATAAAAGGCTTTGGCCGCTGCCGTACCGCCTGTGAAGGACTTCAGCGGAACGGCAACGACCCCGCGCTGTCCACCGGTAATTTGCGCTGCCGCCGCTTCTTTAAAATTCATATACAAACCCGGACGAACCGGTAATGATGTCAAATCCCAACTGCCTCCTGCCATAGTAAAGCCTCCTTGTTAGTAGGTATTTTGCTTTTGCTGATGAGCTGCCGATAGCTCATTAGGACCGTGATATGAAACCGTCCTACACCGTCACCTGCTGTACGTAGACATGCTGCATTTTCTCGTACGATTCCTGTGTTCGTGCCGTGCGTCCTTCCGTTCGCAGACTCCCGGTACAAATAAACAGGCCATTCCCGGTCGGATTAGGCGTAGAAAAAGTAAAGGATGCGATACGAAGGAACCGCGGCGCATCCGTGATAGGAATGAGCTGGGTTTGGTAGACGAGGGAGCTGAGCAGGTCCATTGTCTCCAGTACCGCTTCTGTGCCCGTTCCTGCATATCGGAGCTGGAATTCCCGCTCTGTACGGATGTGCAGATGCGTCTCCGATTTGCGTACGTCGTTCATTAAGGCAACGCTGAAGCTGTCGGCCGCGGGCTCCTGAGGCATGTCATGCAGCAGGACCTGGGCGGACGGGAATTTCTCCTTCAGAAAGGCTTCAATCGAATGCATTTCCGTGATGAGTGACACAGCGTCACCCCCTTTGCAAAATTAATGGCGTGCCGCTTCACAGCATCTTTGGATAGCGGTACGAAAATGTTGCAGCGGATCCCCTCTGGATGTCTCGTTCGTTTTCCGAATGTGCTTCAGCCGCCGATACGTCATGATATAGTCACCTCCTTGGTGCTTCATTACCGGAGTCAGCACCGCTTGCACAAGCGATGCTTCAACCGTTTCATAACGTATAGGCTTGAGGAGGGGGAGAAGTAAAGGTAAGTTAATAACTTTTTTAAAATTACTTATTATGGTCGTGGGATTTATAGGGGGGAGTCCCCATATTCGGGAGGAAATAAGTGTGAATGGGGCCGGGGGCCGTATCTTTCTCGTACTGGGCGGCCCGCTGCGCATTGCGGATCCGGGCCTGCTCGTCCAGCAGCAGAAGCTCGGCTGTCGAACGGTAACGACGCTTCGGTACGGCGTACCGTTTGCCGTCGGCTGCGATCTCTTCGGCTACCTTCAGCGTTACCTCGCGGTTATGCCGCAGGTCCAGCTGCCAAGTACTCATAATCGGGTGACTGGTATGGGACACTTTGTAAGGATTCCGATCTGTCAGCTCCTCTTTCAGAATATAGTCTGCCAGCCGCTCCAATGGGGTCGTATCAGGGACGGTGTCCGTCGAGTTGATGTACGAGTCGATCAGCTTCTGAATTTCTTGCATGCGCACATGGCGATCCATGATGCTGCACATGACCAGCTTGCGGACCTGCTGCTCGAATTCCACTTTATAATTAAAGCTCATGCCGATCACCTGCCTTGCATTCTTCCATCCTGTTCTCGAGCTCCCCCCAGTGGCGAAAGACGGCTGCGATCTTCTCTGTCGCGCAGCAGATGGCCTGCTTCACCGCTTGCTTGGTGATGCCCATGAGCACGCCGGCGGTATCCAGCGTCAGGTCGCAGCCGTACACCCATGCGATCGATTCGCTTTGGCGTGGCGTGAGTGAGGCGACCGACATGGCCTGGTGCAGATCCGTTAAAATATCGATTCCGGCATAATCTCCCGGATAGTACGTTCTTGAGCGGATATGATGACCGTCTCGAAGCAGCAGCGCGATGCCCTTGGCATCGATCACTGCATATTTGCGGGTATACTCCCGGGCACCTTTGTCCAAATCTATAATTATTTTTCCCATAGGCGAAACCTCCGTATGAAAGATCAGATTGGGTATAACGATAAAGCTTTCTTAGCTTGAGAGATGTTGTCGGAGCCATCATTCCAGCAGCGAGCAGAGGCAGTGCACGAACAGGATATGATCCCTTCTTGGTGCGTTGTAAAAGAAATAGGTTTCCAAAAACACGAACAAAATAAGAACACTTGTTCGTGTTAATTATTCTAATCTCTTCCAGCTGGGAAAGCAAGGAGGAAAAAAATGCTTTTTTCGTATAGGATTAGCGTCATTACAGGGATTAACAGGCATAGACCTTGAATTTCCTATGGATTCCTTCAATTTTCTTGAAATTGAACCTATTTTTCATCAATCCGAACAGAACAATAATACGAACACTAGAACATACGAACATACGAACACAGGAACAACAAGGGAGATGGGAGGGGCCTAAAGGAGTAGGAGATAAGGGGAGATGGGAACAAATAAAAAAGGCTTTACAGAAACCACTGTAAAGCCCAAGGCGTAATCAACAAAGTAATAAAGGCGGTTAAGATCATAGCAATACTCGAAATGGAGCCGGAGATGGAGCTGAACTCGAATGCTTTAGAGGTTCCGGCGGTATGGGCGCTTGTTCCGAGGAGAACGCCGCGGGCGATATCGTTGCGGATTCGGAAGATACGAATAATAACGGGACCGATCAGCATGCCAAGGAGTCCGGTCATCAGGACGAATAGCGCCGTGATTGTAGGTACGCCTCCAGTCAGCTGCGAAACGGCCATAGCAATGGGGGTCGTTGCAGAGCGGGGCGCCAAGCTCTCCATAATTTCAGTGCTGAGGTGCAATTCCTTGGCCAGCCATGCGGAGGAGAGAATAGCCACCATGGCTCCGGACATCACGCTGACCAAGACGGTGAATGCGTGTTTTTTGAGCACGGCCATATTTTTGTACAGCGGTACGGCCAGAGCTACGGTTGCGGGACCAATCATGTCGCTCAGCCAATGGGTTCCTTCGTGGTACGATTCATAAGGAATACCGGACAGCACCAGGGAGAGCACGACAATGGCAGGGGTCAGCAGAAGCGGTGTGAAATAGAGCTTAGGCACCTTTTGATAAAAGCGCTTGGTTAACATATATATGGCGATTGTGGCCGCAAGACAGCCAAGAGCGATAAGGTTCATGACGGTTTATTCTCCTTTGGTTTGGCAATCCATTCCGCAACAAGACCTGCGCACACCATCACTAGAACGGTACTGATCACGACAACCAGCACAATTCGGAATCCGCTGTTAAGCAGCAGTGCCTTATATTGAATCATCCCTGCGGCGGGCGGAATGAAGAAGAGCAGCATTTCGGCGAGCAGCCATTTGGCGCCCAGATCGAGCCATTCAAGCTTGATGACCTTCGTCTGCAGCAAAACAAATACGAGGCCGAGGCCGAGGATGCTGCCTGGAATGCTTACATGCAGCGTGTCGGCAATCCGGTTCATGACGTAGGAAATGATAATGAAAATGAGCACTTGCAGCGTGCTTTTGACAAAAGTCCGCATCGGGAAATCCCCCTTTATTGAAAGTGTACAGCATCTGTTTTCATTGGTAAAATGAATAATTAGAATAAAGATCATTCCATTTATCTATGAAAAAAAGAGGGGTTATCATTGGATATCCGACACCTGCAATATGTGCTGGAGCTGGCACGAACGAACAGCTTTACGAAGGCGGCAGAGGCGCTGCACATCACCCAGCCGACGCTAAGCAAAATGATTAAAAACCTCGAGGAAGAGCTCGGGATCGAGCTGTTTTTACGCATCGGCAAGCGTGTGGAGCTATCGGAGGAGGGAAGGGCCATCCTGGGGAAGGCACAGGACATTGTGAACTCCTTTCACGATCTGGAGCGGGAAATTCATGACCTTACGCACCTGCAAAAAGGAAGCATTCGCATCGGGCTGCCGCCCATGGCGGGATCGAGCTTTTTTCCGAAGGTGATGCAGCGGTTCCGGGACAAGTACCCCGGCGTCACGATACATATGGTGGAGGACGGCTCGCTCAAAATCGAAGCGGAGGTGGCGAGCGGACATCTGGATATGGGCGTCGTGCTGCTGCCGACCGATGCGGAGCTTTTTGAGACGTACACGATTATAAAAGAGCAGCTGAAGCTGGTCGTTCACCCGTCACATCCGTTTGCGGATAGGAAAGAAGTGCCGCTGGCCGAGCTTGCGGAAGAGACGTTTATTTTGTTCAGCGAGGATTTTGCGCTGCATGACCGGATCATCACGGAATGCGTGCGGGCGGGATTTAGGCCGCAAGTGCTATACAAAAGCTCCCAGTGGGATTTCATCGGGGAGATGGTCGCGGCCAATCTCGGCATTGCACTGCTTCCAGAGCCGATTTGCCGTGTGCTGAATCCGGCCCGTGTTCGCATTCTTCCCTTGGTTCACCCAACGCTGCCATGGCATTTGGCGATGATATGGCGGAAGCAGATGTATTTAAGCTTTGCCGCGCGGGAATGGATCCGGCTGACGCAGGAATGCTTTGAGGAGGGGCTTTCCCCGGATTGACAGTACACAGCCCCCGAAGCTTGATGAACAGGCCGCAGGTAAGAGAGGCCGAAGCTATTGTTCCATAGAAAGAGTTGTCCATCTCCTGAGAATGAGGTAGTATAACTTATACTAATTGTTAACCATTAATTATATTTGATGGTTTACAATTGAATTAAAAAGGGACCCGTCCTATTTGATCGCATGGATGGGCCGATTTCTTTTTCTACGATTCAGTATCGCATGGGAGGCGGTTCGTTATGTTATATAGGAAGACGGATTGGTACGCATACGCAGACAAAGCCATTGGCGGGGAGCCGCTTACGAGGGAGGAGGCGCTGCATGTGCTGCAGGCGGAAGAGGATGAACTGCTGGCGATGATGGATGCGGCTTTTCGGGTGCGTAAGCATTTTTACGGGAAAAGGGTCAAGCTGAATCTTATTATTAACGCCAAAAGCGGCCTATGCCCGGAGGATTGCGGCTATTGCTCCCAATCCATCGTATCGAAGGCCCCGATCGAAAAATACCCGCTGCTGAACAAGGAAACCTTGGTGGCCGGTGCACAAAAGGCGATGGAGCTGCAGGTCGGAACGTATTGTATCGTAGCCAGCGGCAGAGGACCGACCAACAAGGAATTGGAGCAGGTGATTGAAGCCGTTCAGGAAATCAAATCCGCGATGCCGATGAAAATTTGCGCATGTCTCGGGATTTTGACGGAGGAGCAGGCGGAGCGGCTGAAGCTAGCGGGCGTGGACCGGTACAATCATAATTTGAATACGAGCCAGGGGCATTTCAACCAAATTACGACAACCCATACATATGATCAAAGAGTAGAGACGCTTCAAAAGGCGAAGGCCTCCGGGATGTCGCCCTGCTCAGGAGTGATTGCCGGCATGGGGGAAACGGACGCTCAATTGATTGAGATGGCCTTTGCGCTCAGAGAGCTGGACGCAGATTCGATCCCGGTTAATTTCCTCAATCCCATAAAGGGGACGCCGCTGGAGGGCCGCACAGAGCTGAATCCGCGCAGATGCTTGAAGATTCTTGCACTGATGAGATTCATCCTTCCTTCCAAAGAAATCCGTGTCGCCGGGGGCCGCGAGCTGAATCTGGGTTCATTGCAGCCGTTGGCGCTGTATGCGGCGAACTCCATTTTTGTGGGCGATTATTTAACGACGGAGGGGCAAGCTGCAGAAGAGGACCATCGAATGATCGAACAATTGGGCTTTGAAATCGAGCGGTGTGCTTTGTAGTGCCCTATAAGTAAAGAAGCAGTGAAACGGGTCCGACCCAGGCCCGAGGAATGATTCGCCTATCAGGGAGTGCAGCTCACAGGAGGTTCTGAGGGTGGACATTCTTCAGACAGGGTTGTGATTTTATAAGGTGAAGGCTGGCACAATAGGGGTACTTCACTTATAATAAGAAGGGAGACAACCTAGCAGTGGTTTTATTGTCGATTAACATTAAACGTTTAAATGGGGTGCAGACATGAGTTTTTTTGATTTATCCGGTAAAGTAGCGATTGTCACTGGCGGTGCGGTAGGCTTAGGTGGCGGTATTTCCTTAGGCTTGGCCAAAGCCGGTGCCGACATTGTTATCGTAACAAGCAACGATCGGAACAGAGAAACCCAACAGCAAATCGAGGCGATGGGCCGCAAGGTTCATACGGTCGTAGCGAACTTGTCCGATGAGTCCGAGTTGCCGCGCGTCGTCAGCGAAGCGCTGGGTGCATTCGGTAAAATTGATATTTTGGTCAACAACGCTGGGATTATTCGCCGTACGCCTGCCGCAGACCACTCTGCGCAAGATTGGCATGATGTGATTAACTTGAACCTGAATGCCGCTTTCTTCCTGTGTCAGCTGGTTGGCCGTGAGATGATCAAGCAAGGCTCCGGTAAAATCATTAACATTGCTTCGATGCTCAGCTTCCAAGGCGGTATTAACGTGCCTGGCTACACAGCATCCAAGCATGCGATTGCAGGGATTACGAAAGCATTAGCTAACGAATGGGCAAGCAAAGGCATTCAAGTCAATGCGATCGCTCCGGGGTATATGTCCACAGATAATACGGCAGCATTGCGTGCCGATGAAGAACGTAATGCCCAAATCCTCGTACGTATTCCTGCTGGACGCTGGGGCACAACGGAAGATTTGCAAGGACCTGCAATCTTCCTGGCATCCGCCGCTTCCGATTATATGAACGGTCACGTGCTTTGCGTTGACGGCGGGTGGATGAACCGATAATGGCAGGACAACAGAGCTCAAATCAGATGTTTCAGCCGGAAATCATTACGTTTGGCGAGACGATGGCGCTGATGATGCCTACCAGCTCCAAAGGCATTGAATATTCCCCGCAGTTTCAGGGATTATTCGGCGGCGCTGAGAGCAACGTTGCGATCGGAGTAGCACGTCTCGGCCACCGTGTCGGATGGTTCAGCCGTCTCGGTAAAGATCCTTTTGGCAGACTCATATTGAAAAAAATCCGCGGCGAAGGCGTAGACGTATCGCGTGCAGAGCTGACGACGGAGGCGCCGACGGGGTTGATGCTTCGCGAGGTCGTATCCGGTAAAACCTCGGTATACTATTACCGCAAAGGCTCTGCGGCAAGCACGCTGAAGCCGGAGCATTTGGATGAACAATATATTAAGCAAGCAAAATATTTGCATGTGACAGGCATTACGCCTGCACTTAGCGAGTCCTGCCGCGAAGCGGCGAAAGAAGCGATTCGCTTGGCCCGCAAGCATGGGGTCAAGGTCTGCTTCGACCCGAACCTGCGTCTGAAGCTGTGGTCGATTGAAGAAGCCCGCGGTGTGCTTCTGGAGCTGGCGAAGGAAGCGGATTACTTCCTGCCGGGGCTGGACGAGCTGAAGCTGCTGTACCAAACCGAAAGCTTCGATGAGATTGTGAAGCATCTTAGTGAGCTGAACGCCGTCTCCATCGTCAAGGGCGGAGACGACGAAACGTACGTTGTCGAGCAGGGCAAAGTGACGGCAGTTCCTTACTTCAAGGCGGAGCAGGTTATCGATACGGTTGGAGCCGGTGACGGCTTCTGCGCCGGATTCATCGTAGGTCTGTTGAAGGGCTACAGCCATGCGGAAGCGGTTCGTCTTGGCAACCTGATCGGCTCGATGGTCGTTCAGATGGAAGGCGACTGGGAGGGTATCCCGACCTGGGAGCAGGTTGAGGCAGTACTGAACAATGTGAAGCACGTGGAACGGTAATATTACTATAAGCAAAGGAACGGATGAAACGATATGAAAAAAATTAGATTGCTGCAGCAAATCAGTAATGAAGGCGTCGTCGCGGTTCTGCGCGGCGAAACGCCGGAGGAAGTTGTAGAGATGGCGGAGCAAGCCATCGAGGGCGGTATCAAGGTCATCGAGGTGACGATGACCGTGCCTTTCGCTTTGCAAGCGATTGAGAAGCTTGCAAAGAAATACTCCAGCTCGACGCAGGATCCATCGAAATACGCCATCATCGGCGTAGGTACGGTATTGGATCCGGAGACAGCGCGAGCTGCGATTTTAAGCGGGTCCGAGTTCGTTGTCGGACCGTCGCTGAACCCGGACACGATCACGCTGTGCAACCGTTACAGTGTACCCGTGATGCCCGGCGTCATGACGGTCAAAGAAATCCAGCAGGCGCTGGAGCTGGGCGTCGACATCGTCAAGCTGTTCCCTGGCAATCTGTACTCGCCATCGACTATTAAGGCCATTAAAGGTCCTTTGCCTCATGCGAACGTCATGCCGACAGGCGGCGTATCGCTCAGCAATTTGGCCGAGTGGATCAAAGCTGGCGCCATAGCGGTAGGGATCGGTTCCGATCTGACGACCGATGCGGTCAAAGAGCGGAATTATAGCCTGGTCGCCAAGAAAGCGGCACAGTATATCGAAGCGTATCGTGCAGCGAAGCAATAATTGACAGTTCACCTGACAGAAACTGCGTAGAATGGAATTCTATGCAGTTTCTTTTTTTATTTGAAATATCCCAGCTGCCTGCTTGTGATCAAGCCAGCGGATTTGCAGACGGGCCAGGAGATTGTTCGAATGGCAGTGTTTGCCGTAATTTCTCTATATCCACTACGGCTGGGCTATTATCAAGCTGTATGATCTCAATATCCTCCCACAAGCACTGCTTTTCCTTAATGCCTTGTACGAAGGCATCCCAATTGTCGAACTTCCAGGCATCCCTTTCCAGCCCCCGAGCCTGCATTCTCTCCTTCAGAACGTCGAAATCGATAGTGACTTGTACGACTAGCGGCTTGACGTGCGTCCAGCCATAGGTCTCCTTTAACTGCCGAATATAGTCCTTATTTGCAAAGTAGCCGAGGAATGGGGCATCCAACACGACAGAGCGGCCAAGCTGCAGATTGTCATTGGCAATGTCAAGCAGGGTTTGATATTCAAGGCCCATCACGACATCGCTGTAAAATGCGTTCCCGTCCCGATCGTGGGGGGAGTATCCATTCGATTCCAGTAATCGTCCGGTGAATTTATTGCAAACAATGTCTTTATCCAGATAGCAAAAATGATATTCGGACGCGATCAGCTTGCCGATAGTCGATTTCCCGGACCCTGCGGAGCCAATCAAAAAAATGACGGTAGGTTCCATAACCTCGCCCTCCTGACGAATAAAAGAGTGAAAAAGATAAAGAGAAAGACAGCAGAGGTAAAAATGCGCTGTCATTAAAATTTTGGTTCGCATATACGAACTTGATTCGCGAATATGAATTAACCCCTCTTAGGATATACCGTTTACATGAGGAATTCAATCCTGTGAGGAAAATTATTTTAGAATAAATCATAAATAATATGCCAATTTAAAAAATCAACTTTACTATTGAATTCGGAACATTTTATAGATATAATGAACTCAAAATTCGACATTGCGAAACTAGTTCGCATATACGAACTTCATGAATGCCTCGACAACAAAAGGAGACTATATGGACAATATTCGTCTGAATAAATCGGCAGAGAGAGTGGTTGACCTGCTGGTCCTGCTGGCTAAAAGCGGCTCGCCTTTGACGCTCAATGAAATCTGTACCGGCCTGGGTCTTCCCAAAAGCAGCGGCTTTGAGCTGGTTCAGACCTTGCTCTACAAAGGCTTTATCGAAATGGATGATGCGCGGCTGAAGACGTACCGCTTGGGATTGGGGGCTTTTGAGGTAGGAAGTGCATATCTGTCGAGCGCAGGGCTTCCTCAACAGGCAAGACCTTATCTTGAGGAGCTGAACCGTCAGTTGGGCAGTACTGCTTTCCTGGGAATTGAAGATAAAGGGAAAATTGTTTACCTCGACAAAGCGGAAAACTATTCGGCGGTGCGGCCTACAGCCAAGCTCGGCTCCCGCAGACTCATGCATACGACTGGATTGGGGAAAGCTCTGCTGGCCGCACTGCCAACAGACAAAATTCAATATATTGTCGGTGATGGGGACATCGTGGGTAAGACGCCTTATTCGAAGGTAACGCTTTCCGATATTTTGCAGGATATGAAGGAAATCCGTGAGCGGGGCTACTCGATCGATGACCGTGAAGATAATTTGGAAATGTATTGTATCGGTTCGGCGATTTATGACCAGACCCATCATCCGGTTGGCGCGATCAGTGTCGCAAGCATTTATTCCAATATGACGCCTGAGCGTGAAGAAATGATCGTCAAGCTAGTTACCGAAGCCGCATTGAAGCTTTCTCGTCAACTCGGCTACAGTGGTGAGAAATTGTATATGGATCATGAGTAAGTTAAAACATTGGGGGACATGAACTATGTGGAGAAAACTCGAAAACCTTAAAAAAATTGCGGAAAGCGGAATCGTTCTGATCATCCGTTCCGAGAGCGAGCAGGAAGCGCTGGCTGTAGCCGAAGCGGCTATTGAAGGTGGCATTCAGGTATTGGAAATTACAATGAGTGTGCCGAACGCTCTGCAAGTAATTAATAAACTAGCTGTGAAGTACCCGGATGTGCTTATCGGTGCCGGAACGATTCTGGATGCGGAGACAGCCAGGGCTGCCATATTGGCCGGTGCCGAGCTGCTTGTAAGTCCGCAGTTGAATCCCGATATGATCAAAATGGCGAACCGCTATCAAGCGGTAACGGTAAGCGGTGCATTCACCGCCAAAGAGATTATAGAAAGCCTGGAAACAGGCGCCGATATTGTGAAGCTGTTCCCTGCGGAAGCCGTAGGTCCGCAATATGTGAAAGCGATCAAAGCTCCAGTGCCGCAGGCAGCGATTACCCCGACAGGCGGCGTCACGCCACAGAACGTCCATGAATGGCTCAAGGCCGGATGCGTTGGGGTTGGAGTTGGCAGCTACATTACGAAAGCGGCGCAAAAAGACGGCGATTACCGTAAAGTTACGGCTGCGGCAAAAGAATTTCTTGAAGCGGTAGCTGCGGCGCGCCAACTATAATTCGGCAGGTACATAGAGCCATACCCATACCCATGCACTAGTTTATCTCGGTCTCGTCCATGGTCGGCCTTATCGGCGCTCTGTTTGGTTCGAAGCAGGCCATCATTGTATTTACCGGAACAGAAAATGGGCGATTAACCCCCAGTGGCCTCATGAATGAATACGCGCGGCTCCTCACTCGTCAGAAATTGATACCATCGCTGCCGGAACCGAATCTGCGGCCCATCGGCCTGCACATGGGCTTCCAGCCGCAGCGAATCCGGAATCGGGCCGGGATGCTGGCTCTCGACGATGGCTTGATCTTCCTTCAGCACCTTGCTGCTGTACTTAGAGAAAATGGTATTCAGCCCCGGTACCTTGGTGGCAAAATTTCGGCCGGCCAGGCCGTAAATTGCCGTAACCTCCTTATCGATGGGGGTAAAGGTAACATAGTTAATAAACTGGCTTCCTTCCTGTTTCAAGGGGGTTAATAGCCATTGCTGCGGAAAACGATAATCCAGAATGCCGCCCCCGTTGCGGATTCGGATTTCGTCTCCGTGCGCTTCAAAGTCGATTTTGATCTCAACCGTTGATTTTTTGCCTATTGTTTTATTATGTACGATGGGCACATGAGCCACATCCAGTACGCTCTCGACAACACGGGTTAAATGCGCCTTCCAGACGGCGTCATAAGGAGCCAGGCTGTAGCTAGGCTCTTGGAGAACCGGGTACAGGGAGAGGGGAGCGGGCTCCATCATTTCCAGTTCCTCATACGTTTTGGGGTAAAGCCAGATGAGGCCTATCTGCTCTGAAACCGGATAAGAACGGGTATGGGCAAAGCCAGGGATAGCTCGATCCGGATGAGCCGGAATCTCAACACATTCCCCAAGACCATTAAAGCCCCAGGCGTGATAAGGGCATTGCAGCAGCCCGCCATCGCAGCGGCCTAATGAAAGATCTGCGCCGCGATGAGGGCAATAAGCATGGAGGGCACGAAGCTCCCCTTGCGCGTCACGGAAAAGCACGACATCCCGTCCAAGCAGCCTCTTTTTCACAGGCTTCGTTTTGATTTCCTTTCCCCAGCCGACCGCGTACCAAGTACAAGGGAATACCTCATGATCTTCATCACGGCCTGCCCGGTAGTTCTCGTTAACCCCATGAACCATAGGTAAGATCCTCCTTTACTGATGCGGTATCGTGTGTATCGTCATAGTTGATCTAATGGTCGGAATAGATATGGACCGTTCCTGTCGCAGATTTGCCTGATGTATCTTAACTTATACACTCATTATACAATTCGGATCGGTTTGAAACAAAAAAACAGCCTCCCCCCGAGCATGGCGCTCATGGGTGAGGCTGTTATCTTATTTAGAGAATTAATTATTCTGTAGCAACCGATTGGTCTGCTTGCAGATTCACCGGAGCGATACGTACGAAGCTGGTTTCCAAATTCGCCAGCAAGTGTGCGATGGTAGCTGCAGCCTCGGATTGGCCGGAAGCAGCAAGCTCTTCGTGGTACGCGCCGAGCAGTTCGTTCAAGTCTTTGATGCTTTGAGCACCGACCTTCTCGATTTTTACTTTCGCGCCTTTGGCGATACGGCGTGTGATTGCTGCTTCGTCCAAGCCCATTTCTGGAACCAAACGTTGGTAGATCACACCACCGGTCATCCCTGCGCAAATCCATGGACCTGGATCGCCCAGCACGACGGCACGACCGTTGGTCATGTATTCGAAAGCGAAGCCCTTCAGGTTCGCGCGGCTTGCCAGACCACCGAGGTGATCTTCCAGAGGAGAGGTGATCTCTCCGCCGAAGACAACGTCTGCTCCGGAGAAACGGATGCAGGCACGTGTATCGGCATTGCCTTGAATCAGGAACAAACCTTTTTGAGCACCATAGCCGAACGATTTACCAACAGAGCCGTTGATGAATTGTTTGTTCTGGCCTTTGGATTTCAGGATGGCGATTTTACCGCCGAGCGACATTTTACCAACGCCGTCTTCGGCACCACCGTTAACAGTAATTTCAACGCCGCGGGCATTGAAGGCACCCAAGCCGATACCGGCTACGGAGCCGTCTGTCAAGTTCAAGGATACCTTAGGCAAGCTGTCATAGCTTCCGTCGAAACGGTCTCTTACGCGATGGCTGGCAAAACGTGTTCCGAGAATACGGGACTCGGCATCCAGTTTGGACCATACGCGTTCAACCGGTGCGTCGAAGGATAAGGAATCCGGGAAGAATTCTTGACCTTCTGCGCCAGCCGCGATGCGAATATCGGACGATACCGCCGCCGCTGCTTCCAATTGAGCATCCTGAGCAGCCACCAGCGAAAGTGGAGCCGGACGAAGAATTTCGGACAAGTCGATTTGCTCCAGGCAGCTCACTTGCTGCAGAAGGTCGGAACGACCTACAAGATCTTGAGCATTCTCGAAGCCCAGCTGAGCGACGATTTCACGGATTTCTTCGCCCATGCCGCCGAACAAGCGAACCAGGGAATCTACCGCAGTGTCATATACACGAGGAACGAAGCGGCGAAGACCTTTTTCTTCGGCTTCTTCCATCGAATCGATTTGTGTTGCGATACCAACGTGGCAAGTATCCAGGTGGCAGCCGCGGCAAGTCGTACAACCGATGGCTTGCATGGAGATACTGCCGAAGCCGCAGCGGTTTGCGCCGAGCAGCATCATTTTGACAACGTCCGCACCGGATTTCAAGCCGCCGTCAGACCACAGCTCGACCTTGTGACGAAGACCAGCTTCGATCAAGGCGACGTGAGCCAACTTGGTACCGATCTCGGTAGGCAAACCGACGTGAGTCAAGGAGTGGATACGAGCCGCACCTGTTCCGCCGTCGAAGCCGGACAAGGTGATGACGTCCGCGCCTGCTTTGGCCACACCGACTGCGATCGTACCGATACCCGGTACAACAGGGATTTTCACGTTGATTTTGGCTTTACGTCCGCTGGCTTCTTTCAGCTCGGAGATGATTTGCGCCAAATCCTCGATCGAGTAAATATCGTGGTTGTTGGATGGCGAGATCAGGTCCGAACCGATCGTTGCGTTACGTGCTGCAGCGATCTTGGCTGTAACCTTGGAGCCCGGCAAGTGACCGCCTTCGCCCGGTTTTGCACCTTGACCGATCTTGATTTCCAAGAAAGCAACGGCGTTCGCAAGCTCAACGTTAATACCGAAACGACCGGATGCTACTTGCGCACCGCGTGTTCTTTTGTAACGGCCGAGCATATCTTTAATTTCTCCGCCCTCACCGTTCATGGTGACCATGTTCAGACGCTCACCGGCTTCCGCATACGCACGGAAAGCAGTTTCGTTCTGGGAACCGAACGACATGGAGGAGATCAGCATAGGCAAATCATGTCCGCCGATACCGATGTTGACTTTGGACGGGTCAAGAGGCTTGCGGCCTTCCTGCTGCGCACGCTCATAGTCGAAATCAGCAACGTGACGGATGGAAATCGGATTGCGCTTCTCTTCCTCGCGCAGCTTGTCGCGGTAGTCCGTATAAGGAGCCGTTCCTGCAGCTGCCTCGCCGAGTGCTTTCCACATGCGTTGGAAGAAGTGGAAGTTGCGAGCTGCCTTGGCTTTGGCATTCGAGAAGTCCTCGTAGCGGGCTTCCGCATCCTTTTCCAATTGGGCGAAGCCGGTACCGGCTTTTTCGCTGCCCAGGTAGTTCACGATATCAAGCACATCGGATACTTCAGGCTTCAAGCCGATCGACGAGAAGAAGCGGGTGTAGCCGCGCAGCTCGTGCGTACCGATTGTGGAAATGACTTTCTCCAAGCCTTTGGACAAGGCTGTGTATACTTTATGTGCCGCCGGTGCGCCGTTCTTGTCAGCAGCGGTAGCAAACAGCAGGTAAGGGGACACTAGGTCCACACCCAGACCGCAAGCTACAGCGATATCGTGCAGGTTACGGATCGCAGCGGTGCGAAGAATGACGGTCACTTGACGGCGCAGGTTGTCGCCGAAGGACAATTTTTGCGCGCGAAGCGCAATGTCGACTTTGGAAGCCGCAAGATGCGGATCCAGGAACAAGCGATCGTTCTGATGAGCCTGAGCGTCGTCAAGAACAAGCAGCATAGCTCCGTTCTGTACAGCAGCGATGGCGTCTGCCGCCAATTGATCCAAAGCCTTCTGCAAGGAGGTGCCGCGTGCATAGGTTGTCGAAAGAACGGCAACCGCCTGGGCTCCTTGGCCGGAGAATTGAGCGATCAACTGCTCATAGCTTGGTTGGCCGAGCTCTGCAAGCGAAGCTGCGCCATTAGCGCCTTCAAGCAGAAGCGGAGTCAGCAGCTCAACGCGCAAACGCTCATCAGGCTGACCGAAAACGGATGGACGAGGTCCAACGACAACGCGGGTGGAGAAATGCTCCATCTCACGGTCACGGTCGATCGCAGGGTTCGTAACAACCGCTACGCTCTCTTTAATGAAGTCAGGAATGTTTTGACGCTCCCAATTGATACAGGCGTGAGGACCGTCATGACCCAAGGAACGAATCGGCTCCGCGCCGGTTTCGGACATGGTCTCGATTTGCTGAATGCCTTCGCGGTCCCAGCCAAATGCACTGTACAATGCATCTGTAACGGTTAGGTCAGAGCTGGAAGCTGCTTCAACCGAAGACACGCCTTCAACCAAATGCTTGCGAAGACCTTTGAAATCAACACGCTTGCTTGCGCGCTCGTAAACCAAGGACTGAACCTCGGAGTAAGGGATCACTTGAACGTGCTCACCTGGCGTCAGAATGACACCCATTTTCTCGCCCGGAGCGATCGGCTTCGGATCGGCAACCATTTCGCCAACCGTAATGACGCCTTGCTCGGAGGAGAAATACAGGGATGTCTCGCTCTCTACCATCCATACCGGACGAAGACCGAGCGCATCGACGCTAAAAATACATTCGTTGCCGTAACGCGATACAATACCCGCCGGACCTTGGGCGTAATGACCCCAAATTTGACGGAAGTACACATAAAGATCCTGCAGCTCCGGACGGAACAGCTTCATTTCATTAATAATAGGAGGGAATACGATTTCCATTGCCTCGAACAAGCTGATGCCGAAGCGGTGAATGAATGTTTCGATCGTACGGTTCATGTCCTGCGAGTCACTGCCGTTATCAACCAGCTGTACGCCGACCATGTCTGCTTCCAGACGCAGCTTTTTCACCGTGTTGATCTCCCCGTTGTGACCAAGCAAAGAGAAAGGCTGAACACGGAAGAAGCTGGATTGGGTATTTGTGGAGTAGCGGTTGTGACCGATCGTTACTTGAGCCGCGAACAACGGATCGCGCATATCATTAAAATATTTTGGAAGAATGCTGGCTGCGCCCATCACTTTGTAGGCAGCCGTTACATTGCTCAATGTAGCTACGTGCACATAGTACTTCTTCTCAATAGCTGTGTGCAGCTCGAACAAATGGTCGGCTACGACCACTTCAGGCTTGTCGCAAATAGCGGCAACCTGCCAGAAGGTAGGCTCATCGTTGCGGCCGTTCGGACCGAGAACGCTGCTGTCCACTTGGTTCTCTTGCTCAAGAATAATGGAGATTTGGTGCTGGGCGAACAATTCACGAATGCCTTGCTGCATGTCAGATGCGGAAACATCCAAGTTGCGCGGAACGAAAATATGGGCAACGGAGAAGCGGTTGTCATGTGCCAGTTTGCCGTCCAAACCGGCGTCCGTTAATTTTTTCTCCCAAAGTGCTCTTGGAATATCGGTAAGAATCCCGCAGCCGTCCCCTTCGCCGTTAATAAAACCCGAACGATGCTCGATCTTAACGAGGGCATCAATCGCTTTGCGAATGTTATCGCGGGATGGAAAACCGTCCTTCTCTACGATGCAAATAATACCGCAGCTATCGTGCTCGGTACCTAACAGATTCTGAAAACGGCCTTCATTGCGCATTACTTCATTCATTCTTGTGGTCAGCAGGCTGACCGTCACCTCCCAATAAAAGTATGCGGGTCTAAATCGTCACCAAGCAAGGTTTGTATCCAAGGCAGTAAGAAAGCGGAAAGCGGACAAATCCAATTATGACGTCGAAATGAATAAAAATACATTTTACTTGCATAAAAGGGACTTGCAGCGGTTGGTCGATGATAGCGAATGATGATAGAATGAGGCTCTACAAAAAAAAACAATGAGCCCACCTCGACAAAATGAGCGCATATCATTACGGCTTTCTTGCCAAAAACCTTATAAATTAGCCGATTTTATTTAAAAATAGAGTATCTATAGAATATCACGAAATTGCTTTCGACACAATAGAACATTCCGGGTAAACAATGGATGTAAGCGTTATCTATTTTGCATAACTGGTGAATAAAGGGAAAGTGTGGCAAGTGTGTGAATTTTCACTAAAAACGAACGAACTATTATCATAATCTGATAATAGTTCGTTTTCCGTTTGGGGATTAACGGTAGATTTGATATCCGGACGCCTGGAACTGCTCTGATTTCTCTTTCATTCCATCTCGAACTTCTTGTATATTGGTGTCGAATTCTGTATTTTCAGCAAGGCTGCGGATGTCGTGGGAGATCTTCATGCTGCAAAACTTCGGACCGCACATGGAGCAGAAGTGGGCGGATTTGGCTCCTTCGGCGGGGAGCGTTTCATCATGATAGGACATGGCTTTCTCCGGATCGAGGGACAGGTTGAACTGGTCTCTCCAGCGGAACTCAAACCGGGCTTTGGAGAGGGCGTTGTCCCGATCCTGTGCCCCCGGATGGCCCTTGGCCAAGTCAGCGGCATGCGCAGCTATTTTATAGGTAACGACGCCTTCGCGTACGTCCTCTTTGTTCGGGAGCCCGAGGTGCTCCTTCGGCGTAACATAACAAAGCATGGAAGTGCCGAACGAGCCGATCATGGCCGCGCCGATAGCTGAAGTGATATGGTCGTACCCCGGAGCGATATCGGTCGTCAGAGGTCCCAGGGTATAGAACGGCGCCTCCTGGCATACCTCGAGCTGCCGGTCCATGTTTTCCTTAATTAAATGCATGGGCACATGTCCCGGACCTTCAATCATCACCTGTACATCATGCTTCCAAGCGATTTGCGTCAGTTCACCCAGCGTCGCAAGCTCGGCAAACTGCGCTTCGTCATTCGCATCGGCGATCGAGCCCGGCCGCAATCCGTCTCCCAAGGAAAACGAGACATCATAGGCTTTCATGAT
Organism: Paenibacillus rigui; assembly: GCF_002234615.1. GTDB lineage: Bacteria > Bacillota > Bacilli > Paenibacillales > NBRC-103111 > Paenibacillus_S > Paenibacillus_S rigui. The sequence goes on from NZ_NMQW01000014.1 coordinate 32,124, forward strand.
TTCACAGATTTCCTCGAAGTGGGTGTACAGGAAGTTTTCCTTATGATGAGCCAGACACCAAGCCGCCATGATCGAACCGCCGCGGGATACGATCCCCGTCATACGGCTTGCGGTCAATGGTATGTAGCGCAGCAGCACGCCTGCATGGATAGTAAAATAATCGACGCCTTGCTCCGCCTGCTCGATCAGGGTATCGCGATAAACATCCCAGGTTAGCGCCTCCGCGCGTCCGTCCACTTTTTCCAAGGCTTGGTACAGAGGGACCGTTCCGATCGGAACGGGGGAATTACGCAGGATCCATTCCCGGGTCGTATGAATATGCTTGCCTGTCGACAGATCCATGATCGTGTCCGCCCCCCAGCGTGTCGCCCAGCGCATTTTCTCGACCTCTTCCTGAATGGAGGAGGTGACGGCGGAGTTGCCGATATTCGCATTGATTTTGACCAAAAAGTTTCGCCCGATAATCATCGGCTCGCTCTCGGGATGATTGATGTTGCAAGGTATGATGGCCCTGCCGCGAGCCACTTCATCACGCACGAATGCAGGCGGCACCTGCTCGCGGATGGCGATGAATTCCATCTCCGGCGTAATCATGCCTTGGCGGGCATAGTGCAGCTGGGTCACGTTGCGGCCCGCTTTGGCACGGAGCGGCGTGCGTCGAAGGCCGGGAAAGATGCCTGTAGGGTCGTCAGCGGGAGTTGTCTCCGGCAGAGGGGCAGAGGAAAGGGCACTGCGTGCCCGGAGACCATTGTCCTCCGGCTTCACGGTCCGTCCTTCGTACGCCTCTACATCGGAGCGCTCCATGATCCAAGGCGCCCGCAGGGGAGGCAGTCCTTCGGTAATCCGGGTATGCACCTCTTCATCGGTATAAGGACCGCTCGTATCATAGACGCGCAGCGGTGCATTCGGACTTTCCTGGGTTGTGGTGATTGTAGGACTTAGAGTAATTTCGCGCTGCGGGACTCGAATGTCGGAACGGGAGCCCTCCACATATACTTTGCGGCTTCCGGGAAAAGAGGACAGGCTCGGTTCTTGCACGGATGGCTCCTTACTGCTGGTTTGACCGGTTACCAAGGCTGAATCGGATGCATTGTTACGGGGTGTTGTCATAGGTCGTTCCTCCTCGGGCAGTGCTTTATCCGTCACTGCGTAATTGAGGACAACCGGAGAAAGGCTCTTTGTAACCGCACGGCAAAAAGACCGCAACGGGAAAGAAGCGGTCCTTACATGTAGGGTTACCACGTGCTTTTCCTCCGCTGGCATTATCCAGTTCAGGTATAACGGTCGAAAGCGGCTTAGCTTCCCTCTCAGCCTGGTTCCCCAAGCTCCCGTACGCATTAAGTTGTCTATTCCAGTGTAGTGCATGGGAGTTCAACGGTCAAGCGACTGGTTGACTACATAGCTTCCCTTTGTCATGCACCCCAGTCATTACGTCGTCATGGGACGAAGAGGGAACCGTTCGCCTGCACGAGGGAGCACAGCGCCTCGCGGAGGCTCTTGCATGGACTAAAGCACGATTATGGGTGAAAAAAGTCCGAAGGGCTTTTGCCGGTAATCATTTTGAATACCTGGCTGAAATATGTCGGGTTTTTGAACCCGACCATCTCGCTGACCTCATATACCATATGCTGTCCCGATTGCAAGTAATCGATCGCCCGATGGATGCGATAATGATTCAAGTAATGGACAAAGTTGGATCCGGTCACCCGTTTGAACAGCTGGCTTAAATATTTGGGATGGACAAACAATTCCTTGGCAATACAGGCGAAGCTGATATCCTCACTGTAATGCTGCTCCACGTACTGCTTCACGCTTTCGACAAGGCGGTTGCTCTTCCGGCCGGACAGCTCTTGAACCGACGATTGGAGCCATTCCTCCACCAGCTCGTCAATCCAGCTGAGCAGCTCCTTCAAGCTGTAATGCTGTTGGATTTGCTGTAGAAACTGGGACATCGTCCGCGGCGGCCCAATGAGCGGGAACTGGTCGTTCCAGTAAAAGATCATGGAGCTGAAAAGCCCGACGCATATCGTCTGGACATCCGTTAGCGAGCCGCTGCCCTCCTGCTGCATTTGCGTGCGGAGGAGAACCCACTGCTGTCTGGCTTTGTCCAGATCTTTGCCGGACAGCGCCTCATTCCACTGCTTCAGCAGCGGGGCGAAGCCATCCGCCGACGATTGGAGCCGCACCCAGTCCCGGTAAGGGTAAACCTGGCTTGTGCCCTGGAATTCCGCTGCCTCCAGCGCTTCCCGGCTTTCGAGATACGAATCCATCAGCTCGTGCAAGCCGTGCTTGACGGAGCCGATTCCCGCGATCGCTTCGATTTTCAAATACGTCGTCATTTTCTCCGTGATCTTCTGAGCCAATTGCTCGCAAATCCGGTACAGCTCCTCCTGCTCTGCTTCCGTATGAAATAACAGCAGCACGAATAGGCTGTCCGAATAGTTCAGCACATGGCCGAGCACGGAAGGGAACAGCTTCAGCTCCTCCTCCAGCAGCTCGCGGGCAATGTTGTCCGCACCGAACTTCAGCAGCTGCCAGTCTCTTTCCTTCAGCTTGGTCAGAAAGGACGGCCGCGTCATCCGCAGACTCACCGCTGCCACCTCCTGCGGGTTGGGGAGTCCTAGGTAATCCAGCCGTTCTTCGGAAATTTCATTCTTATGGTAGCGGGTTGTCAACAGCTCATAAAACAGCTTCTCCCGCAAATACGGCAGCATGCGTCCGATTTCGACTTTGTAATGCGCCTCCAGCCGCTGCTTTTGTTCGAGCACGTCGAGCTCCTGGAGCACCTCGTCCAGCACGGATTCGATCTCGGAGACGCCGGCGGGCTTCAGCAAAAAATGAAACACGCCCCATCGCATGGCTTGGCGCGCATTTTCGAATTCCTCGAAGCCGCTTAATATAATGATAGGCAGCTTCGGATCCTCCTTGCGGAGCGTCTGAACGAGCTCAATGCCATTCATTCCCGGCATATAGACGTCCGTCATCACTAAATCCGGCTTCAGCTCTTTATACATCACATACGCTTCATTGCCGTCTTTCGCCATGCCTGCAATGCGTATATTGAGCTTCGTCCAGCCGACATGCTGCGATAGTGCATTGAGGATATGCGGTTCATCATCCACGAGCAGAATCGATCTCATTCATTCTCACCGTCTAACCATTGTTTTAGTTGGTCCTCCGTTTCGATTACGGGAAGGTGAACCGTGACCGCTACACCGCCTTCCTCCCGGTTCGCCATACGGAGGCCGTAGAAGGAGCCGCAGTACAATTGGATGCGCCGCCGGACATTCTGGATGCCGATCCCCGTCGTATGCTCCAGCTCCCAATGCTCCGGCAGACCGGTACCGTTATCGGTAAGCTGCAGCTCTAGATAAGGTGCTCTGCCTTCAGGCTGGATTTGCCGAATGGTCAGCCCGATCTGCAGAGGCTTCTCCTCCTGCCCCGGCTTGCCGTGAATGACTGCGTTTTCAATCAGGGGCTGAAGGATGATCTTCGGGATATAATAGCTGCGCGCCCGAGGCTCGACTTGCTCCGTATATTCGATGGGGAAGGGGAGCCTTTCTTTTTGAATGCTGATGTAGCAGCGGGCATGCTCCAGCTCGTCGCGAAGACGGATGAACAGCTTGCCGCCGCTGAGCCCGATCCGCAGCATTTTGCCCAGCTGCTGAATCATAAAGCTGATATCCTCCGCCTTATAATCGAGTGCCCGCCAATGAATCATATCCAATGTGTTATACAAAAAGTGCGGCTTGATCTGTGCCTCAAGCAGACTGGTTTGCGCTTCGCGCTTCGCTTTGCTTTCTTTTTTGACGCTGTCCATCAGGTCCTTCAGGCGCGACACCATATGGTTGAAGCTGTAGGACAGCTGGACATATTCCTCCGTGTAAGAGCTGGCCGAATGGGCGTGGAAATCGCCGCGTTCCAGCTTCTTCATCTCCATCATAAGCCTGCGAAGCGGATTGATGCTGCTTTTGACGAACAGGAACGCCAAGATGGCGGAGATGAATAGAATGAGCACGCCGATGCCGAGGACAACCCAGCCGGCCTGCTGGGTGGAAGCGAGAAGGGAGCTCACAGGAATAATCTGCACAAGCCGCCACTGTACCGTGCTCGGCTTGGAGAAGACGACCAGATAAGAGTGGCCGTCCTTGCGGAACACCTCGAAGCCGTCGGTCAAAGAATACGACCTTTCGCCCAGCCAGTTTGAATCGACGATCGGCTCTGTTTCCTTTTGCTGAGGCGAGTCGACCTTCACAATAATTTTGCCTGCCGTATCGACTACGAGCACTTGGCCATCCAGCGCCATCGGGACATCGGCGAATTTCCGCAGCACATCGTTCTGCGACATGCGGATGAGCACATAGCCAACCGTCTCTCCCTTGCTGTTGAACACGTGCTGCGCGTAGCCGATCAGGGAATCGGGCGAACCCTTCTCCTGAACCGGTACCCAGACGGCATCCGCCTGCTTCAGCGCGGGAAACCACTCCTTGTCGGCTATGAGCCGGATCGGATAAACCAAATCCGTTGCGGCATAGGGAACCTCGTTATACAAATCCGAGTATATTTCAATGGAGCTAATTCCGGTATTGAGCACCAGCGTGTGATGCAAAATATCGGAAATTTCCCGCCTTTTCGTAATCATTTCGTATTTGGATATGCTTTTTCCGTCCAGACGATCAACCACTTCTTTATTGCTGACTACCGAATAAGCGGTGTTGGTCAGATTGGTTATGAAATCGAAGCCGCGCTTGGTGCTCTCGTTTAAGAGCGCAAGTCTGGCTTTGCTTATTTCCGTGAAGGTCACTCCCGAGAAGGAGCTGTACGCAATCCAAATAATCGTGAGAAGGAAGGTCAGATTCAGAATGATGAAGCAGGTAGCCATCAAAGTCGAGAGCTTCGTTCGCTGAAATAACGAGCTGTAATTCGCATATCTTGATGTGCGCATGAGTGATCAACATCCAGTCCCGGCTGTCAAGGTCCGTTTACCTTCGATCTTATCCTTTAATACCAGACGTTGCAATGCCTTCCACAAAGTACTTTTGACACACGATAAACAGGATGAAGCAGGGCACAAGCGACAGGACGGACATGGCGAACATAGGGCCCCAATCGGACTGCGAGCTGGAGTCGAGAAATAACCGTAAACCCAGCGGTACAGTAAACATGGTGACATCGCTTAAATAAATTAATTGACTGAAAAAGTCGTCCCACGTCCACAGAAAGGTGAAGATGGTCGTCGTGATCAGTGCGGGAAGCGCGAGAGGCATCACGATTCGCCAATAAATTTGGACAGGTCCGCAGCCGTCAATCGTCGCCGCTTCATCCAGCTCCTTGGGCAGCCCGCGAATGAATTGCACCGTTAAAAAGATAAAAAATGCATCCGTACCGAGCCACTTCGGTATAATGAGCGGCAGGAAGGTGTTGACCCATTCCAGCTTGTTGAACAAAATATATTGCGGAATGAGCGTAACGTGATGCGGGAGCATAATGGTCATCAGCATCAGCCCGAAGCCGATGGCTTTGAAGCGGAAATGGAGACGGGCAAAGGCGTAAGCGGCCATAGAGCAGGAAATGACATTGCCTGCGACAGCCCCCAAGGAAACGATCAGGGAGTTCCCAAGGAAATGGGAGAAGGAATTGCCCTGGGTACCGTTCCACCCGGATACGTAATTTTGCCAATTCCATTGCTTGGGCCAAATCCAGATTTCCGAGAAGATCATGTTGGCCGGCTTGAACGAGCTGCCGAGCATCCAGAGCACGGGATACAGCATGACGAAGGCAATCACAAGAATTAACATATGCTTCAAGAACACCATTTTTCCTGCAGTTACATTCATCGGTTATTTCCCCCCATCCTCGTAGTGAACCCATGTCCTGCTGGACCGGAAAACAAGCAGCGTGAAGCATCCGATCAGAATCACGAGCACCCAGGCCATTGCGGAAGCGTAGCCCATCTGGAAAAAGGCAAAGCCTTTTTTGTACAAGTACAGCGAATACATCAAGGTCGAGTTCACCGGGCCGCCGCTTCCGTTACTGATGACGAACGCTTGTGTGAATGATTGAAATGACGTAATAATTTGCATGACCAGATTAAAGAAAATAACCGGGGATAAAATCGGAATCGTAATGTTGAAGAACTGATTGATTTTTCCCGCGCCGTCCACGGAAGAAGCCTCGTAGTACTCGGAAGGGATTTGTTTTAAACCTGACAAGAAAATGATCATCGAGGAGCCGAACTGCCAGACGGATAACAAAACAATGGAATATAAGGAATACTTCGGATTGGCCACCCAATCCGGTGCATGAATGCCCACATAAAGAAGCAGCTGATTCAGCAAGCCGTCGCCGCCGAGCATTTTGCGCCACAGCATGGCAATCGCTACACTGCCCCCCAACAGGGAGGGGATGTAATAAATGGTGCGGTAAATACCCAAGCCGCGAATGCCTTTATTCAACAAAAGCGCTACGGCCAAGGCGAATGCGAGCTTGAGAGGGACAGAGACGAAAACATAAAGAAACGTAACCTTTAATGATTTCGTGAAGAGCGCATCGCCGGTGAACATCGTTACATAGTTGGAGGTCCCGACCCAAGCGGGAGGCGACAGAATGCTATAGTCCGTAAAGGAAAAGTACAGGGAGGCGAGCATAGGCCCCAGCGTGAGGAACACAAGCCCGACGAGCCAGGGAGTCAGGAACAGCAAGGCGACTTTGTTTTGATGATACCTTTTTTTGACCTTTACCCGGTTTTGGGATGGAGCCGATTCGGCAAGCAATACAGTAGATTGTCCGTTCACAGAAGTCACCGCCTTCTCAGAAATTCAGCAAATGAGGGGCAGCCGTAAAAGAGCTTTACGGCCACCGTCAGAGTATTTTTTTATTATTTATTTGTTTGTTTTACTTAGAATAGCATTGGAGCCGGTAATAAATTGGCCTACAATCGAATCAACCGCCCCTTGTCCGAACGAAATTTGCTCGCTAGACGTTTTGAAGTTTTTATCGATTTCGGCAAAGCCCTGCGGATAAGGAGGGTCGATGTCGCTTGCTTGCTTAGCGGCCGTATTGATGAAGTCGAATATTAATTGGTCCATCTCCGTCAATGTCGGCTTGAGCTGCTCCCGGACTTGGGAATTGACGGGTACGCCGCGCTCGGAGCCAAGAATTTTGGTCGCCTCCGGATCGTTAACCAGGAAATCGATCAGCATGGCGACTTCCTTCGGATGCGCTGTTTTGGAATACCCGGAGACGAACTGGCTCGGCTTCAAATATTGGCCGCCTTTTTTCTCGTTCTCCAGATGAGGAATCACTTGGATCTTCAGCTTATCGTTTTGATTTTTAATTACTTTTTGGAACGTGGACAGCTGATTGGACCAGGCAAAATCCATCGCCGCGGTGCCCAGCGAGATCGGGCGCGTCTCCAGAGCATTCGTCATGGCTGCGGTAACCTCCGGTGTCGTAACGCTGCCGCTTTTACGCAGACCCTCCCACATGCCGAACCATGAAGCCAGGTCTTCCTTGGAAGCTCCCAGCTTGCCGTCGGTGAATAAGCCGTGACCGTTCTGCCGGGTATAGATTTCGAAAATATTGGTTGTTCCTGAAATGTCCGGCGACCCGAAGTAGCCCTTGCCTTTGGCTTGAGCAATTTTGCCCGCGACTGCGCTGAAATCCTTCCACGTCCAATTGTCCTTTGGCTCCTCGATGCCAAGCTCTTTAAACACGGAAGCATTGTAAATGACTCCGGCAGCATTCACACCCATCGTAATGGCATACAGCTTGCCGTCGATGGAGCCTGCTTTGATCATGCTCGGATCGTGCTTATCGGTATTTAGATCTTTGCTTTGCACGTAAGGTCCCAGATCGAGCAGGGCGCCACGCTTGGCATAGTCGGCAAGAAAGGCATAATCCATCTGAATGATATCCGGGGCGTTCGCTCCGGCCACCTGGGTGGAGAGCTTGTCGAAATAACCGTCCCAGCCTGAAAACTCAGGCTTGATTGTAATCTCAGGGTGTTTTTCTTCAAACAGCTTTAAAGCCTTGGTTGTCAGATCGTGACGGGTTTGCGAGCCCCACCAGGTCATGCGCAGCTCGATTTTCTTATTCGTGCTCCCTGTAGAGGCTTGTTTGGTATCTTTCGGTGCAGCTGTCGAGCACCCGCTTAAGGCAAGCGCAAGCGAAATGAACGTCAATGAAGCGACTCTTTTGTTCATCAATGATTACCCCCTTGATCGACTCTTTTTTTGTAAGTGCTTACATGTCATATTTTATAGGCTGATGCCTATTTCAGGAATAAAAGATAGTAAGGTAAATCATCAAAAAAGTAAGGCTTGTACAAAAGAACAACTGGATTTCCTATTCTTTCTGGCGAATGAGCTTCAGACGACAAAAAGAACCGCAGCGTAAAGAAGCGGTTCTCCCTATAGTTCATTCTCGAAATAGAAGGGCATGGAAGCCGTTTATCGGGTCGTCGATTCGGAAGCCATGACGGCAAAAGCCCGTTCCGCTGCTTGAATCGTCACCTCAATATCCTCATCGGTATGAGCGGTCGTCATAAACCACGCTTCATATTTGGAGGGGGCGAGGCAGATGCCCTGCTCGAGCATCAGGCGGAAGAAGCGGGCGAATTGCTCGCCGTCGGTATCCTGCGCCTGATCGTAGTCTGTGACCGGATGGTCGCAGAAATGCGTGGACAGCGACCCGCGGATGCGGTTAATCGTCAGCGCGATGCCGTGCTCGCGCGCGCCTTGGGCCAGGCCCGCTTCGAGCCGGGCGGCCAAACGGTCGAGCCGGTCGTAGACGCCCGGCTCCCGCAGTGCCTGCAGGCATGCAATGCCTGCAGAAATGGAGGCAGGGTTGCCCGCCATCGTTCCCGCTTGATACGCGGGACCCAGGGGCGCTACCTGCTCCATGATCTCCTTGCGGCCCCCATAGGCCCCGATCGGCAGCCCGCCGCCGATGATTTTGCCCAGGGCCGTCAGGTCCGGCTCGATGGCCGCGAGGCTCGGCGCCTCCAGGCCGTCAAACGTTTGCGCCGCGCCGTAATGAAAGCGGAACGCGGTAATCACCTCGTCGTAGATGACGAGGGAGCCGTTTGCCCGCGCGAGGGAGCACAGCGCCTCGAGGAAGCCCGGCTTCGGCATCACCATGCCGAAGTTGCCGACGATAGGCTCGACCATCACCGCGGCGATGTCGTCGCCCCAGTGAGCGAGCGCGGCTTCGAGCGCCTCGGCATTGTTGAAGGGCACCGTGATGACCTCGTTCGCGATGCTCATCGGGATGCCGGCGCTGTCAGGGATGCCCAGCGTGGAAGGTCCTGAGCCTGCGGCGACGAGTACCAGGTCAGAGTGGCCGTGGTAGCAGCCGGCGAACTTGATTATTTTGTTGCGGCCCGTATAAGCACGGGCGACGCGAATGGTCGTCATAACCGCTTCGGTGCCGGAGTTGACGAAGCGCACTTTGTCCAGGGAAGGAATCGCTTCCTTGATCATACGCGCGAATTCGATTTCGAGCTCGGTCGGCGTTCCGTACAGCGTGCCGTTCTCCGCTGCGCGGACGATAGCGGCCGTCACGTGCGGATGGGCATGCCCCAAAATGATAGGTCCGTAAGCGGCCAAATAATCGATGTACCGGTTATTGTCGGCATCCCAGAAATAAGCGCCTTGGCCTCGCTGCATAAATACAGGGGCGCCGCCCCCGACAGCCTTGAAGGAGCGGGAGGGGCTGTTGACGCCTCCGACGATATGCTTCAGTGCTTCTTCGTATAATGCAGCAGACCGGGGTCTGGATAAAGGTTGTTGGTTAGGATTCAAATTCAAATTCGTCATAGGGGAAAACAAGCTCCTTCTATTTCTTCATTCCGCTGAACGCGGTCGCTTATCCTAGCAAGGCTTCGATAGAGGTTTTCTCATCGTAGCCTACGGGTTATTAGTGCATCAGCAGGCCTTTGATGACAATAACGGCTTTGCCTTCGATCCGTACTCGGTCTTCAACGGTCTGAAGCTTGACCACACCGGTTCGAGCCGATAGCTGAATGGCCGTCATGCCGCTTTTTCCAAGCTTCGTCCGCCAGTACGGAGCCAGAGCACAGTAGGCGGAGCCTGTCACCGGGTCCTCGTCAATGCCAATGGGAGAGAAGAAGCACCGTGCCGTAATATCGTAGGCCGGGTCGTCCGAGCGGCTGGTCACCAGGACTCCTCGTGCAGGAAGCTCCTTAAGCAGCTGAAAATCGGGCTTCAGCTCGCGGACCTGCTGCTCCGATGCCACTTCTACAATATAATCGAACCGATTGCGGGAAACAGCAACTGGCTCAACGCCAAGCGCCTGCTTCAGCAGCTCGGGAGCAGAGCTCGGCTCGGGCGGCTCGGCCGGAAAGTTCAGCTCAATGCTATCCTGGAGTCGGCGGGCCGTCAATACACCGCTCAGGGTATGAAAATGAAGCTTGTCTAGGCCATAGGCGGCTCCTGTTTCCCATAATACGTGAGCGCTCGCCAGCGTGGCATGGCCGCACAGCTCGACTTCCGCCTGCTTCGTAAACCAACGCAGCTTATAGCTTCCCCGCTTCTCCGTGGCGCAGAGGAAGGCCGTCTCCGACAAATTCATCTCCGCGGCAATGCTTTGAAGCCAAGTATCCTCTTCAGGAAATGATTGCAGAATGCATACTGCCGCCGGGTTGCCGGAATAAGCTTGAGACGTAAAAGCATCAACCGTATAAATTGGAATCATGTCGAACCTCTCCTTTGAGCCCATTGCTCTTTGGTTTGCCTGAGCTTGCCCGTTCATAGGGGATGAGGGATTACCTTTTGCTGTCCGATGTGCCGCTTGTTGTTTTTATGCTTCCCTTGGTCGTCGGCGCAGAGGCTTCCTTTTGTGCTGTGGCGGGGTCCTTCCCTTCGAACAGCAGCTTCAAATAGGCTTGCAGCTTGTCTTTGTTTACGCTGATCACTTCGGCTCCGCCAACCCGTTTTTCAATCAACAGGTCCGAGGGAGGGATTTGCTGGCTGACCATGCCTTCCGTCTTCGCTTCATAGCCTAGGGAGCCTAATTTCAGCATATCGGTCGTGGACAGATTCGTTTCAATAAAAGGATCAACGCTGTTTAATATTTTGGGCAGCCGGATGAGCGAGGAGGTGCTTTGCATCTTCTGGGCTACCGCCGTCATAAACTTTCGCTGCCGCTCTGTACGGGCAAAATCGCTCATGGCGTCATGCCGGAAGCGGACATACTGCAGGGCGGTTTTCCCATCCAGATGCTGCATGCCTTTTTTTAAATCAATGTCATATTCGTGCCCGTCTTCCGCATCGGTGTATTTCATGTTTTTCTCCACATCGATGTCGATCCCGCCGATGGCATCCACCAGTGCGATAAATCCTTTAAAGTCCGTATACACATAATATTGAATCGGGATACCCAACAGATCGCTGACCGTTCTCATGGCCAGATTCGGGCCGCCCGTCGCCAGCGCCGCATTGATACGGTCCTCGCCTTGGCCCGGGATTTTGACATACGTATCCCTCAGGATGGAAAATAAATATGCTTTTTTCGTAACCGGATCAATGGAAGCGACCATCAAGGTGTCGGACCTGGGAATTTCATTCTTCTTCAAGCCGCGCGAATCGCCGCCGAGCAGAAGGACATTGACCCGCTGCTTCCCCTCCCATTTGGGCGGAGTATAGGACTCGGCCGGCTTGCTTGTGCCCTTGGAGGTTACCGTACCGAAAATTTTCCCTTCGGGCTTGCTTTGAATATTATTCGCGAAATGTAAGAACGCATATGTATAATATCCGACACCCACCAAGAGCAGAAGCAGCAACGTGAGCAAGGTCCATTTGATTTTTCTAACCATCGGGTCTCATCCTCTCTTTGGTCGTCGGCTCCTTTTCCTTTAGAAAAGGTTCGTGTATCATAACGTGTATAGGGTTTGGAAAAGTTGCAGGGTCATACCCGGATATTAGAGGAAAGGCGTCCTTTTATTATAATTTGTTTCCAAACTTTATAGCAAGTTACGTCAGATTGCGACACGTTCCGCAAGGAGGTGACGGGGCGTAAAGTCCTCCTTTTGTGGAAAACAACCAGATAGCCCCGTATCGAAAAATATACAAGCACGCTCAGGAGGAGACCATGCAAGCTATAGAAGTGAACAACCTGCGTAAGGAGTTCAAGGTACAAAAGAGCCGCAGCGGCCTCAAAGGGGCTGTCCGCGATTTGTTTAACCGGGAATACACTCAAGTCAGAGCGGTCAAGGACATCAGCTTTCAGATCCCGAAGGGGGAGATCTGCGGCTACATCGGCGAGAATGGAGCAGGGAAATCGACAACGATCAAAATGCTCACAGGCATTCTCGTGCCCACGGCGGGAGAGATTCGCGTCAACGGCTACATCCCTTTCCAGGACCGCGAGAAATTCGTGAAAGGCATCGGCGTCGTATTCGGCCAGCGCAGCCAGCTGTGGTGGGATATCGGCGTTATCGAATCGTTCCAGCTGTTGAAGAAGGTATACCGGGTGTCTGAAGCAGACTTCAAGCAGCGGCTGGATGAACTGGTGGAACGGCTTCAATTGTCGGAGCTGCTCAGCCGGCCTGTACGGAAGCTGAGTCTCGGGCAGCGTATGCGCTGTGAGCTGGCGGCGTCCTTGCTGCACAATCCGCAGATTGTGTTTCTGGACGAGCCGACGATCGGACTTGATATTGTGGTGAAAACGGAAATCCGGGAATTTTTGAAGCAGATGAACCAAAGGTACGAGACGACCATCCTGCTGACGACGCATGACCTGCAGGATATCGAGGCGCTGTGCTCCCGTGTTATTATGCTCGACGACGGCCGGATCATTTATGACGGAGGCTTGGAGGAATTAAAGGCGAAGTGGGGCAAAGGCAAGGAAGTGATCCTGCAATTTGCCGAAGCCGTTTCCTTAGACCGTCTGCAGAAGCTGACGGAGGGTCTTGAGGTTGCTTGGTCGGTAGACAATGAATTGACAGCCCGGGTCTGGATACCTCAGCAGAAGGTAAATGTGTCCGAGGTGTTGAGCCGTGTCGTCGGGGTCATGGGCATTGAAGATATCAAGATCGTCGAAACGAATACGGATGACATCGTGCGTGAGATTTATAAGTCGGGATCGGCCGAAGCCAAAGCGATGCATGCTCTGAACGAGAAGGCGGAGCAGGAGGAAGTGAAAGTTCATGCTTAGTGCCTATGTCGATATGATCCGGATTCGCTTTCTGATGATGCTTGCCTACCGGGTCAATTATTACAGCGGGATCCTCATTTATGCGCTCAATATCGGCGCTTATTATTTTTTGTGGAAGGCGATCTACGGAACGAATGAAGTGCTTGGCGGCATGACGGTCGGGCAAATGACGACGTATGTAGCTGTATCCTGGATGGCTAGAGCGTTCTACTTTAACAACCTCGACCGGGAAATTGCCAACGAAATCAAGGACGGCAGTGTAGCGATTCAGTTCATCCGTCCGTATAACTATATTATTGTCAAAATGATGCAGGGCTTCGGTGAAGGTATATTCCGTCTGCTGCTGTTTTCCACGCCAGGGATGGTGATCGTATCGCTATTGTTTCCGGTGAAGCTTCCGACGGATCCCGGCGTATGGGGATTATTCCTGCTGATGCTGTTCTTCAGCTTTCTCATTAACTCCCAGATCAATATCATCACCGGGCTGTTCGCCTTCTTCCTCGAAAACAACGAGGGCATGATGCGGATGAAGCGGGTGGCCGTAGATTTGTTCTCCGGGCTTGTTGTACCGATGTCGTTCTTTCCGGGCTGGGCGGAGGGTCTGCTGAAGCTGCTTCCGTTCCAAGCCATAACGTATTTGCCAGGCGCTGTTTTCACGGGCAAGACAACGGGAACGGCAGCTTACCAGGTGCTGGGTGTGCAGGTGCTCTGGTTCTTGATCTTGATCCTACCGTTGTTCGTGCTCTGGCGCAGCGCCAGAACGCGGCTGTTCGTGCAGGGAGGTTGATGACGATGTTTTATTTAAGCCTGGTATCCGACTACTTGAAAAATTACATGAAAACGCGTCTCGCCTACCGTTCGGACTTCTGGATTGAGGTTTTGTCCGATCTGTTGTTTAACGGACTGAATTTGTTCTTCATTCTGGTGGTGTTCCAGCACACGCAGCGGATCGGCGAATGGAATGAGCAGCAGGTTTTGTTCATTTACGGCTATTTTATGGTGCCTTACGGCATTTTTATTACTTTTTTCAACCTATGGGGCTTTAGTGAGCGATATATTGTAAAAGGGGAGCTGGATCGGATTTTGACCCGTCCCGCTTATAACCTCATTCAGCTGATGCTGGAAAATATGGACCCGTCCTCGCTGTTCAGCGCACTGACCGGGTTTCTGATTATGGTCTATTCCTGGACGCATCTCGGTTTGAGCCTGACATGGTATGACCCTTTGATCTTTGTACTGCTGGTAGTAGGCTCGATCATGATTTACGGAGGCGTTTATATTTTCTTTACGTCGCTGGCCTTTTTCTCGGATTCGCCGACAGGGATTTTGCCGCTGCTGTGGAATTTGCAAAACTACGGCCGGTACCCTATGACGATTTATAACAAGCTGCTCGGCTTCCTACTGACCTGGGTACTGCCATTCGGCTTTGTCGGGTTTTACCCGGCGGCTTATTTCCTGGATCGGGAGCATTGGGGGCGGTTTGCTTTATTGACCCCGCTGGTCGGGATCGGATTTTTGACGATAGCGCTGCTGGTTTGGAATTTCGGCATCAAGCGGTACCGCGGAGCGGGATCGTAAGGTGCTGCTGCATAAACCGTATTGTAACGACGCAAGTTAAATCGCACGACCCAAAGCCCTGATCGCCAAGATCAGGGCTTTGATTTTTGCACAATGCGATAAGGAAGAAAAGTTAAAGTAAAGCTGCAGGTTGAAGTTCAATCGGTTACTTATTGGTGCTGTGCTGTTTATTCGGCAGCTTGTCCCCCGGCGTGCCTTTTCCCTGGTGCCGTCGGTTTTTCTCATCCTTCGCCTGCTTGTCATGAATTTTCTCCACAAATTGCTGCAAGTCTTCCATTGCAATTCCCTCCTTCTTGTTCGATCACCGTTACTTTAACCATTCGAAGCCTGGAACATACGACAAGCCATGGAAGCGGAATGAATACAATACCCGAATCCACCGCATACTACTAGAAAAAAATGTAACACCTGTAAGGGGTTATGTGTGTTGAACAACCTGAACCAGGCAGCATCTCCGTCTCCTCCCAGAAGACAGATGGTACTGCTCAGTCAAGACGGCCTTACCTATTTGCGCTGGCAGCATCCGCTCATTGTCGTGTGGTGGTCAGCAGCTTTCCCGGGCTTTGGCCACTTTTTGCTGCATCAACATTTTCGCG
Source organism: Paenibacillus rigui (assembly GCF_002234615.1). Classification (GTDB taxonomy): domain Bacteria; phylum Bacillota; class Bacilli; order Paenibacillales; family NBRC-103111; genus Paenibacillus_S; species Paenibacillus_S rigui. The sequence continues at coordinate 47,474 of NZ_NMQW01000014.1, forward strand.
GTTTCTTTCTGTCGCTATGGGAAGTGCTTATTAACCGCTTAACGCATATCAACGAGGCAACGGTGTATTCCTTCAGCGGAAGATTCGAGCTGGCAAAGGAAGTACTGGATCCGAGATGGCTGTTCGCTTATATGTTCGTCTACCTTTTTGCGATATGGGACAGCTACTTGGGGGCGACCGAGGCCAACAAATTGCATCATATGGCTGTTCTTGAAAATGCCCGGATCACACCTTATGCCATCCGGCCGCTGTGCATTTCAACGATTTCATTGCGACGGCCGTGGGCGGCCATGATTTCCTCCTGTATTTTGCCGGGGCTCGGCCAGCTGTACAACCATCGGTTGACGCTCGGGTTTTACGGCGTATTCTGGTGGATGATCTACATGACGCTATCGCATTCGCACCAAGCGCTTTTGTATCTATTTCATGGGAAAATAACGGAAGCCACGCAAATTCTGAATCTACAGTGGCTGTTATTCATGCCTTCCGTTATTGGGGGCGCCATGTATGATGCCTATATGACAACCTTGGATCATAACCGGCTGTTCCGTCTGGAGCAAAGGCAATTTTTCGGTGAGCGGTATCCCCAGTTTCAACTGGATCTTTTTTCGGATACGGAGGGGTAGCATGCTAATTTTAAGCACCTTCGAGCATTCATTAGAGATAGAGGAGGCGTTGGCCGTTCTGGAGCACATGGGGATTGGCCGGCAGCGGATCATGCTGGTCGCTATGGACAACCCGATTCGTTGGTCGGCTCCTCGCGCAGTCCAGACATCGGGCCGGACTACTTTGCCCTTCGAGGTTGGGATGGCTGCTGCCACCGCTCTTTCCGTAATTGGCATTTGCTACGGCTTTGTTCTCGTCTGGGGGCCCATTATATGGGGTATCCTTACGGCATTAGCCGGTTTTGTCATTGGCTTCGGGATGACCCGGTGGGTCCAAAATGTCCGAGAGGCAGCAGGAATCAAGATGAAAGGAAGAATACCGGAGCTGACGTTAATCGTTCGCTGCCCTGAGGAGCAGCTGCAGGATGTATGCCGCGTGCTTTCCCAGTATCATGCTCTGTCCGTAGGTCAAATTCAGGAGAGGCTTTCTTAGCATTCAATAAGGATGCCGACACGGAGCTCGGAACGCCCTCTATTTTAAGCTGGGTTTAACCCATTTTTAACCATATATTTAGCTGGCACTCATCTGGGTGTCATTTTTTTTTCATATTTTACTCTTACACTAAGTCTTGCAAGGGAGCAGAACTCCCGATGAAAGTAAAAAATACGCTACGGATAAGGTGGAGAGACCTATGAGATCGATGCAGCGCAAGATGTGGGCAGGGACGGTTGCGGTGGCTTTGCTGTTGGGAGGATTCGGAGGCTTGACAACCCCGCAGGCTTATGCGGATGAGGACGAGGACACAACGGTGATTGCGCCGGCTCCGGCAGATACCTCCATACCTCTGAACAAACGATTCCATTTGGACTGGAGTCAAGTGGAGGGGAATGCATCCAATATTTTGGGTATGGATTGGATTGACTTAAACGATGCATTGACAAGCGGGAAGTCGATTGCCGAGGTTGCGGCTTCTAAAGGCGTGAGCGGGGAAGGCTTAGTCAGCCAGCTGGTCCAATTGGAAGCATCTCAAGTGAACGAGGCATTGCAGGCGAACAAAATTACGCAGGATGAGGCAGACCGCCTGAATAAACAAATTACGGATAAAATAACGAAAATTGTGAATAAGGAAGGCTATCAGTATAAGGCGAAGGAAGCGGGACAGCACAACAAGAGCCTGCAGCTGACCTTCAAACCGAAGGCGGCTGAACTGGCGGAGCTGCTTAAACTGGATAAAGAGCAGGTCAAGCAGCAGCTGGCGGAAGGCAAGTCCGTAGCGGACATTGCAGCAGCGCAAGGGATAACAGAGGATGAGCTGATCACAAAGCTGACGGAGCAAATAAAGCCGGCCTTGAAAAGCTGGATTCATCAGACGGAACAACAGACAAAGAAATAAGGCATTCAACAAAGCGCCACCTCCTGTCGGGGGTGGCTGCAGCCGTATTCGGAGAAAGCAGGAGTCATGAGGAGGGAGACGATAACAATGCAGCCATTGAGAGTGTTATCATCGGTTACAGCAGCCTATTCAGGCGAAAAAATCGTACAACAATTGAACCGGATCAAGCCATTGAGCCAATGGCCGACCACCCGTTGGTTGACGGCATCGCCCGAGGAGCAAGGAATCGATTCCGCAGGGATAGCAGCAGCGGTGGAAGCCTGCTGCAGCCGGAATTTACACAGCTTCGTCCTGGTTCGCAATGGCTGTCTGGTTGCGGAGGGCTACAGCCAGGCATGGGATGAGGAAAAGCTTCATCCGGTCTATTCGATTGCCAAAAGCTTCACCTCGGCCGTGGCCGGGATGGCGATCGACATGGGGCTGCTTGAGGGAGTCGATCAAAGAGCAGGGGATTTTTTCCCGGAGTTGGCCGCGAAGGACGTAAGGAAATCGGAGATTACGATTGCCCAGTTATTATCTATGAGCTCGGGATTGGAGTGGAACAATCGGGGGGAGCAGTCTTCCATTGAAATGGCCGATGCTCCCGACTGGTTGGGCTATGTACTGGAACGCCCTATGGCGGAGGCGCCCGGCACAGTATTCCGTTACTGCAATGGAAACGCGCACTGGATGTCAGGGCTGCTGCAGCAAGCGATCGGCATCCCCGTCGCTCTGTACGCTGAGCACAAGCTGCTCCGCCCGCTGGGGGTCCGAAGCTTCGGATGGGGAGCGGACCCGCAGGGGATCACCATCGGTTCGTGGGCCCTGTATTTGACGGCCAGGGATATGGCCAAATTCGGCCTGCTTTACCTGCAGGGAGGTCTTTGGGAAGGGGAGGAGCTTGTGCCCCGCTCGTGGGTGGAAGCATCCGTCCAATTGAGGCAAAGGCCTGCCTTTCGGGACGGTACGCAAGGGGGCTACGGCTTCAATTGGTGGCTTAAACCCATCTCGAGCGACATCCCGGCGCTGGTCTTCTATGCGGCGGGCTCGGGAGGGCAGCGTATCTTTGTTGTTCCGGAGTGGAATCTGGTTTTGGCCACAACAGGGAACAATCAGAGGGATGATTATATGCCGGAACGGCTGCTGGCCCATATGGCCGCGGCTGTGAAATCCGAGCGGGCGCTGCCGGAGAATAAGAAGGCTGCTGCCAAGCTTAGCAGTGCCTTGGCCTCCTTTAACAAGGAAGTGGACAAGCCGGAGCTGTGTTCTCTATAATGAGACGTTAAGGAAACCCGGTTGGTACAAAGCGGGTTCTGTATAGATGTGTCCAACGAGGAGCTGATGAGACATGACGACAGCCCTGCTTGAGCCAGGACAGGCTGTGCCGGATTTCACCCTTCCTTCTCAACATGGAGAGGAAGTATCGCTGCAGCAATTCCGCGGCAAAAAGCTGGTCATTTATTTTTACCCTGCCGACATGACCCCGAGCTGTACGCAGGAAGCATGTGATTTCCGTGATTACACCGGCGCGTTCAAGGAAGTGAATGCCGAGGTGATCGGGATTAGCCCGGACAGCCTGAAGAAGCACGATAAATTTATCGAGAAATACGAGCTTCCGTTCCGGCTGCTTTCGGATGAGGAGCATCAGGTATGCGAGCTATTCGGCATCTGGCAGTTGAAAAAAATGTACGGCAAAGAGTACATGGGTGTTGTCCGCTCGACATTTCTTGTCGATGAGGAAGGCAAGCTGATCCAGGCTTGGACCAAGGTGAAGGTAAAAAATCACGCGGCCGAGGTGCTCGAAGCGGCCAAGCGTTACGATGCCGGAGTCAAGTAAACCGCCGGCTTGATTGGAGAGTAAATCATATCGTTAGGCAAGCAAAGGCAGTCCTCTCATGGTTGAGGCCGTTGAAAAACGGGCGGAGTGGACGGAATCGTTCTGAAGAAGCGTAAGCGTTCGCCTTTGTCCCGGGATTTTGACCGCTATAAGCGGGTTGAAATTAAGTTAAGAAAATCCGGGGACAACAGCGAATCGGAAGAAGGACCCGTCCATGCAGCTCGTAGCTTTTTCAGCGTCCTCCTCATGGCTGGGGCTGTCTTTTTTGCGTTGTGGCGGAAAGGGCCAAGTCGTATGAAGATTTTGGGCATAGGAATCCGAAATCTCCCATATAGTCTAGTAAGTCATCTTCCTGCTAGAGGGCTGATATTCAAAAGTAGATTATGCGGAGGGATCCCTACATGCAAAGCTGTCGTCCTGGTGTCATCGTACAACGTACCTTCTGTTTTGTCATGGCCTTGCTCCTCAGTTCACTGCTCATTATGCCTTTTTCATGGAATCGTATTGAGGCTTCCGGTGAGGCGGATGGCATCGACAGCAGCGTAGATGGGCCGTATGCCCAGCTGAAAGCGGGACAGCGCGTCTGGAAGGAGAAAACGTATGCAGACCCGGCGCAGCCGACGGTCTACTTGACATTCGATGACGGGCCGAGCAAGCTGACCTCCCAGGTGCTTGATATATTAAAGGAAGAGGACGTGAAAGCGACCTTCTTTGTACTCGGACAACAAGTGAAAGCGCATCCGGAGCTGGTCCGCCAAGCGGTGGAGGAAGGTCATGCCATTGGCAATCACACCTACAATCACGTATATAAAGAGCTGTATTCCAATGTGGAGACGTTCTGGGATCAGGTCCAGCGCACAGAGCAAGTGTTGAAGGAGGAGACAGGGATCCGAACAAGGCTCGTAAGGGCGCCGGGCGGCACCTTCGGCAATTTTGACGCGTTTTACTTTTATTATTTGGATCAGGCAGGCTATGAAGTCCATGACTGGAACATAGATAGCGGAGATTCCAAGAGGGTCGGTGTGCCGGCCTCAGAGATCATGCAGACGATTGAAAAGGGGCCGTTCGGCGATCAGGTGATCCTGTTGATGCATGACGGAACCGGACATGAGCAGACCGTCAAGGCGCTGCCGGACATTATTCACCTCTTTAAGGAAAAAGGCTATGCGTTCGCTCCGCTCACACCGGAGGTGCGGCCGAATCATTTTCGCGCAGGCAAGCTGACGATACCGCGCAGCCTGTCAACGTCGAAGTTCGAGCAGCTGCTCGCGGAGGCAGAGCAGCATGGCAAGATGCTGGCGATGGAAGCCGGTCAAGCAAGCGGCGTGGCCGTTACCGAAGCCGAGGGACAGCCTGGCGTTCCGGACGCGCACACCGCAGCGGTGGTTAATGAAGCGCTGGCGAGCGGCTCCACGGTAGCGATGAGTACTGGACAGGATGCGGGCCTCAAGACGGCTCCGCCCCAGGTACCGCTGAAGCTTACGGTGGGCGCTGCCTCGTACGAATTGCAACCGGGACAGTATAAGCTGCATAAAGGTCATATTCAGGTACCCCTTCGGGTAGGGTCCCAAGCGTTCGGCGCACAAATCGAGTGGAAGGAGCAGCAGCGTACGGCCGTTGTCACCAAAGGCCTGCTGGAGATCAGCTACGACTTCTCGCGCCACGAGCAGCGGATCCGCAAGGAGGGGATGAGCCGTACCGTTCATTTGCCTGAAATGGAGCTGCGCGAGGGGACGATCTGGGTACCGCTGCGCGGGACGGCTGAAGCCTTCGGCGGACACATCGCATCCTTCGGATCGGACAACGGACAGTACAAGGTTCAGGTCGACATGCAGCCGGGATTTCTATTTGCTAGCTGGGACGGGAGCATCCGCTGATAGCGTCTAAATTGGCTCGGAAATGGAAATACTAGAATCATAGAATGGAATCTATGAGGAGGTATTTTCGAGATGCAGGTGCATTCATCCCTATTTGATCCGCCGCATGAGGTACTTTATAAGGTCATCTATCAGATGGAAAAAGTCATCATTGGCAAACGTGATGTCATAGAGAAGCTGTTGATCGCTTTATTATGCAAGGGGCATGTGCTGCTGGAGGATGTGCCCGGGGTAGGCAAAACCATGCTCGTTCGTACACTGGCCGGCACTGTCGATTGCAGCTTCAAGCGGATTCAGTGCACACCGGACCTGCTGCCGTCCGATTTGACGGGAAGCAGTGTGTTTCATCAGCACAATGCGCAGTTTGAGTTCCGCCCCGGACCGCTGATGGCCAATTTGATTTTGGCGGATGAGCTGAACCGGGCGACGCCGAGAACGCAGTCCGCTTTGCTGGAGGCGATGGAGGAGCGTCGGATGACGGTGGATGGGACGTCTCATTCGCTGCCGGAGCCGTTTTTTATACTGGCGACGCAAAATCCGTTTGATTTTGAAGGGACGTTCCGGCTGCCGGAGGCTCAGCTGGACCGATTCTTTATGAAGCTGAGCATGGGGTATCCTGACGCAGCGGAGGAGCTGGAGCTGTTGAACCGCCTTGAGCTGCTGAACCGGTTGGAGGAGCGGCATCCAACGGCCTCGCTTCGACCGGTTCTGATGCAGGAGGAGCTGACTGCCCTGCAAAAGGAAACGAGTCGGACTCATGTCGATGAAGCGGTCAAAAGCTATATTGTTCATTTGGTGAACGCCACCCGCAAGCATCCCGCTGTGACGCTGGGAGCCAGTCCGAGGGCATCCATCGCGCTGCTGCGGGCTGCGCAGGGCAGAGCTTTTATATCCGGCCGCACCTACTGTATTCCGGATGATGTGAAGCAGCTGGCGGTTCCGGTGCTGGCTCACCGTCTCCTACTCACGCCGGATGCGGAAATGGCGCAGAAGCGCAAGGAAGCGATCGTGGAAGAAATTGTCGGAGCGGTTCCGGTGCTGGCGCGCAGCTATGCGCCGGCACAATAGGAGGCGGCCGGTGATGCGCAACCTATGGAATTTTGGCATGCTGCTGTGCTGCTGGGGAACTGCCTGGTATTGGGCGATGAACTATGGAGGACGTTCCGCCTGGTTTTGCTTTTATGGTGCGGGCCTTCTGTTTATTTATATGGGGGTTGGACTGTGGGGGATGGCCCGTACGGGCCGGATCCGCTTACGTTCAGACCAGACGCGCGCCTGGAGCGGTGAGGCGCTGAAGCTGGACGGCCAGCTGATGCTGGGCCGCGGTTGGGTTCCCTCCGGCTGGCTCATGCTTGAGGCGAGATGGAGCTCGACCGTGGCTGGCCATCGCCCGATTGTCGTCCGGGAGGTCGTTCGTTCATCGCTGTCCGGGACAGCTGCCTTTACTTTTCATGTGCCGGCCCTGCCGCGCGGTTTGTACGTGCTGGATCACGTCCATTTGAAGGTAAGCGATGCCTTCGGGCTGCTGCAGTTCAGCCGCCGCGCGACGGCGGGAGCGCACCGGCTGCTGGTGCTGCCGCAGCCGCTGACGCCTGCGGCCCGGCCCGCTGCGGGCGCCGGCGATGGCGTGCCGCGCCGCACCACGCCTGCGGCGCAGCAGCGGCAGGCCGCGTCCCCGTTTCCATACGGGACACGGCCTTATACGCCCGGGGATCCGATGAACCGGATCCACTGGCGCTCCACCGCGCGCACGGGCACCCTGCGCGCGAAAGAAACCGAGCAGCCCGAGCCGGACCGGCTGCTCGTCTGTGTCGACGCGGCCGGCGGCCGTTCGAACGCAGCGGCGTTCGAATCGGCCCTTCGGGCCGCGGGGGGCTTGGCCCTGCCCGCGCTGCAGCAGGGCTTAAGCGTGCGCCTTGCCGCGAACGACCGGCAAGGGCAGGTCCGGGAGGCGCGCGGACGGGAGAGCCTTCCGCAGCTCCTGGAGCTGCTTGCGCAGCTGTCTTGCGACGGCGAACACCCCGTAGCCGCCCTGGTGCAGCGCGAGGCGCTGCAGGCAGGGGCCGGGATCGTCGTCGTCACCGCTCAGCCGGATGAGCAGCTGCTGCGGCTTCTGTGCAGGCTGCGTCCGCGCGCCGTGCACCTGGTTTACATTCACGGCGAGGGCATGCCGCCCGATGCCGTGCAGGTATGGCGCCGGCAGGCAGGGTCTGCCGGTGTCGGCTTTACGGCGGTAAGCGCGGCCCGTGCCGGCCGCACCGCCGAAGGGGGTGAGGGCCATGGCCAAGCGGCCGATCCAACCGCAGCCGGCGCCTGAACCGCCGGCTCCGCTCTTGCTGCGTCTGGGCTATGCGCTGCTTTTGTTCGGGCTGCTCCGCTGCTGGCTTGTCCCGCTGGAGCAGCTGTCCGACAGGACGGAGATATACCGGCTGACCCCGTTTCTGGTTTCGTTCGCACTGTTCTTGATCATCCATCTGCTGCCATGGGGCCGATCCGCCAAATGGTCTGCGAAATTCGCCGTGGTGATTGTCGTGACCTCGATGCTGCACAGCGGACAGTGGCTTCCGTCCCCGGGGTGGTGGGCTGAATGGGGCAACGGCTTGATCGGGGATGTCCGGGCTGCGCTGCAAGGGCGGCTGGACAGTCTGGAGCCGGCAACGCGAACGCTGCTGTTTTTGACGGGCTGGGCATTTTTCATCGGGGTTTTACACATGTTTGTGGCGGACCGGCAGCAGCTGCTTTGGTTCGTAGGCATGACTTTATTGTATTTGGTCGTATTGCAGCTGGTATTTGATGTCGATATGTCATTCGGGCTGCTCCAGGCGAGCGGAGCGGGCCTGCTGCTGCAGGGGCTGCTGCAGGTCGATCGGGGAGCCCGTTGGAAGCGGGAAGCGGGCGATGCAACAGCGGCAGCGGCATTGGCATCGGCAGCGAGGGCTGCTCAAGGAACGGGTCAACCCGCCAACGAAACGGCATGGCAGGGCGAACATTTGCCTTCATTGACTTATCAGAGAACCTCCGGGCGGACTCATACTCCTCGTGCCCGAGAGACCAAGGGGTGGTCTCCTTTTGCGGTCAGCCTTGTCTGGACGGCTATCGTTCTGGCAGGAGCCTGGCTGGGGGCCGGGCAGCATCCGGTTCAAGGCGCTGCGGTGCCGACCGAGGCCTATGTGTCCCATTGGGAGGATCGCTGGCCGCTCTCCTTGTGGACACAACAGCCTTACCCGGCAGCGGCCAAAACCGGTTACGGTACGGATGACAGCCGGCTCGGGTCGCCTTTAACTGCCGACGAGACGGTCGCCTTCACGGCCCGGACAACCAAGCTGACGTACTGGCGCGGGGATGCCAAAACCTTTTACACCGGACAAGGGTGGACGACGCCGGAAGCGAGGCTGACCTCGTTTGAGGAGCTGAAGCCGGCGCAAGGGACCGATCTGTCGGCGGAGGTGATGCCGCAGAGCTCGAACCCGGCCCTTGACCCTTGGACTCCTGTCGTACAGGAGGTGACCCTGATGCAAAAAAACTTGAATCGTCAATTATTTCTTGGGGGCAAACTGGCTCGCGTCGAATCGCTTGTCTCAGAGCAAGGGAAGCCGGTCCCGGCGGCATGGATTTGGCGGAACTCAATGTCCGACCAATACCAGCTGCCGGCGATGGCTGATCCTGTCGCCTCTTACAAGGTTCAGGTGTTTGCTTGGAGCGGGGGGAGTGCCGGCCCGCAGGGAATGTCCTCCGGGCAGGTGCTGGCCGAGCCAAACTTGGAAACCTACCTGCAGCTCCCCCCAAGCCTCCCTTCTCGCGTGAAGGAGCTGGCGGAGCAAATAACGAAAGATCAGACCTCGTCTTACGATAAAGCTGCAGCGATAGAGAGATATTTAAGCAGTAATTACGCTTACAGCTTGAACGGCAGCCAGCCGCCAAGAAACGGTCAGGATTTGGTCGATCAGTTCCTGTTCGAGCAAAAAGCCGGGTATTGCGACCACTTCTCTTCCGCGATGGTAGTCATGCTTCGGTCAGTCGGCGTTCCGGCTCGTTGGGTAAAAGGGTTCGCCCCCGGAGAAGTGATCGCCACAGAATGGGCGGCATCAGAATCTTCTCCGTCTCCATCGGATCCGTCTGTGACGTCTGCTGCATCTGCTGGATCCGTTCCATCTGCTGCCACGGCTGTGTCGGACGCACCCAAGACAGCAGCGACAGACACTCCCTCTGCGTCCAATTCGACATCGACGATCTATACCGTGGAGGTGCGGAATCGGGATGCGCATTCCTGGGTCGAGGCTTACCTGCCTTCGCTAGGCTGGGTACCGTTCGAAGCGACGCCGGGTTATGGCTCGGCTGCAAGCGGCCCTAAGGGTGAAACGGGTGTAAGCACGCAGGCTGGCAAGGAAACGGCCGCTTCGTTGCAACCGGCTTCTCCGGCTACGGCCCCGCTCGGCTTTGCGCAGCTCTTTGCGGAGGGGTGGCTGCTTATCCCGACGCTTCGCGCCGGAATCGCCGATTTATTCACTTCGATCAGCGCCGGCCCCGAGGTTTTCCACCGATGGCTAGTGTGGATGAGGCCTTGGCTGCCTTTATCCCTGTGGATAGCGGCTGCTCTTCTGGCAGGCGTACTTATCCACTTGTGGAGAATCATTCGCCGCACCGCCGACTCTATGGCCTCAACGGAGCGTTCGGCCGGGCAGCCGAGAAGCTCGCTGGGGGCGCTCAGAACGTATACGGTGGTCCGTTCGGCCGACCAGCTGTGGGGCAAGCTGCAAAAGAAATGGGGACGTGCCGAGCCGTCCCAGACGATGCGCGAATACGCGCTGACCCGGACCTTCGCAGATGACACCCAGCGCGGAGCCGTGCTGCGGATCATTCAATTGCTGGAAGCGATCCGGTACCGCGAAGGCCGGGCGCACGTATCCCGTCGTCAGCTTCGCGAGGCTTGGGATGCTATGAAACGAACCCTGTGAATCCCAGAGGCCACTGAAAAAGCTGCGGCTGCATGGACGGAGCATTCTTCTGATCGCTGTTGTGAACGATTCCGTCCATTCCGCCCGTTTTTCAGCGGCCTCTGTATTCTGTTCACAGGGGTCTTTTTTATTGATGAGGCCGTTTCCTCCCCGTTCCCTATTGTCCGGTTCCAGACTTGATTATGCTCTTCGCAGTCCTGCAGCCGTGCTCATTCTTCCAATTTCGACACAGGCATTGCCCTTTGCCAGCCGGAAGCTTATAATAATGTCTATTGATTTAGAGCAGAGCGCCTAAGCGGTTTATGCTTATTGCTTACGATGAGAGGTTCACCTGCGCGAACTCGGCCTCATGGTAGTCACCAGCAACATACTTACGAACACAAACTTTAAGGAGGAAATTATGGACAAGCCGAATGAAATTATTGTGGTGCTGGATTTTGGCGGCCAGTACAATCAGCTGATTGCCCGCCGTATCCGTGATTTGGGCGTTTACAGTGAATTGCTGCCTTACAACACGTCCGCAGAAAAGCTGAAGCAAATTCAGCCGAAAGGGATCGTATTTTCCGGAGGACCGGCAAGCGTGTACGGAGAAAATTCCCCTGTGGTGGATCCGGCGATTTATGATCTGGGCGTTCCGATTTTAGGGATCTGCTACGGCATGCAGCTGATGGCTCATCAGCTTGAAGGCAAGGTAGAGCGTGCGTCCAAACGCGAGTACGGAAAAGCCGAGGTTGATTTTGCCGACCACTGCAAGCTGGTTAAAGGTCTGGACAAGCAGCAGACGGTCTGGATGAGCCACAGTGATCTCGTGGTTGAGCCTCCTGCGGGCTTTGTGGTCGACGCAAGCACGGAGCATGCTCCGGTAGCCGCGATGAGCCACCCGGACAAAAACATGTTTGCAGTTCAGTTCCATCCGGAGGTACGCCACTCCGTGTACGGTAACGACATGATTCATAATTTCCTATACCATGTTTGCGGCTGTCAAGGCGATTGGAGCATGGAAAGCTTTATCGAGGATACGATCCGTGACATTCGCAACCAGGTTGGCGATAAAAAAGTATTGTGCGCATTGAGCGGCGGTGTCGATTCCTCCGTTGTAGCTATGCTGATTCACAAAGCGATCGGCGATCAATTAACCTGTATGTTTATCGATCATGGTTTGCTTCGCAAAGGGGAAGCGGAAGGCGTAATGGAAACCTTTGTGGGGAAATTCGACATGAAGGTTGTTAAAATTGACGCGCGCGATCGTTTCATGGGCAAATTAGCCGGCGTCGACGATCCGGAGCAAAAGCGTAAAATTATCGGCAACGAATTTATTCGCGTCTTTGAAGAGGAATCGGCACAATTCGACGATTTCGCCTTCTTGGCGCAAGGTACGCTGTATACGGATATTGTCGAGAGTGGAACAGCTACGGCGCACACGATTAAATCTCACCATAACGTAGGCGGATTGCCTGAAGATATGAAATTCGAGCTTGTCGAGCCGCTTAAAGCCTTGTTTAAGGATGAGGTTCGTAAAGTAGGCGAAGAGTGCGGTCTGCCTGCGGAAATCGTATGGCGTCAACCGTTCCCGGGTCCGGGTCTTGCGATCCGCGTATTGGGCGAAGTCACAGAAGAGAAGCTGACGATCGTTCGGGAATCCGATGCGATTCTGCGTGAAGAGATCGCCAAGGCAGGATTGGATCGCGAGATTTGGCAGTATTTCACGGCGCTTCCGAACATGAAGAGCGTAGGCGTTATGGGGGATGCCCGTACCTACTCCTACACCGTCGGCATCCGCGCTGTAACCTCCATCGACGGCATGACCGCCGACTGGGCTCGCATTCCTTGGGACGTACTGGAGAAAATCTCCGTTCGTATTGTCAATGAAGTCGATAACGTCAACCGTATCGTGTATGACGTAACGTCGAAGCCGCCGGCTACGATCGAGTGGGAATAGGTTGAACTGTTTATGATGTGTAAGCAAGCTTGAGAAAGCTGCGCTTGTTTCCGTTAAAGAGTCTTTCGTTGCGCACTAAACGCAGCGGAGGGCTCTTTCTATTTTACCTGCAAAGACGTAGGATTTGTGCAGCAGGTCCCGACAGTTTGAGCGGAATCCTTCGCTAAAAGTCTCCATTTTTTAGCCTGAAACAGGCTTTAAGCTCGTAGACTGTCATTTCCTGGGGAATAATCAGTCTATAAAGCGAACGTACTGTAATTTTTAACAGATGAATGTTCGGAAAAATTAATTGACAAGATTCGTCAACAATCTTAGAATAAATGATGAATATTAAGGGAATAACAGTTTCGTATAATCTTGGGGATAGGCCTGAGAGTTTCTACGAGATCACCGTAAATGATCTGGCTACGAACAAACAACAAGGAAGACAGGGCAGCGGATATGCTGCACAGACCCGGGGCTGTAAGCTTCGGCTGCTTGTGCTGCTATGATGTTGTATACAGCTTCCATCTGTTGTTTGTGAACCCAGCGATGATCAAGCGCTGGGTTTTTTCGTTGTTCCAAAACCAATGGAGGGATTTGGGGAATGGATCGATTTTTTAGGCTCAAGGAGAACGGTACCAACGTACGGACCGAGATCATGGCAGGGTTGACGACTTTCATGACCATGGCGTATATTCTCGCTGTAAACCCGAACATTCTGAGTAATTTTGGATCAGGCGCAACGGGTATGGACTGGACGGCTGTGTTTTTGGCAACGGCCATTGCTGCAGGCGTTATGACAATTGCCATGGGGCTGTTCGTGAATTTTCCGGTTGCATTGGCGCCGGGTATGGGCTTGAACGCATATTTTGCAACGGTGATTTTATCCTCTCAAGGCAAGTTTACCTACCAAATGGGTTTAGCGGCTGTTTTCATTTCGGGGATTATCTTCATCATTCTGACGGTGACCAAAGTTCGCCAGCTGCTGCTGGTGGCGGTTCCGGACAGCATGAAGCACGCGATTACCGTGGGGATCGGCTTGTTTATTACGATTGTCGGATTGAAAAATAGCGGTCTGATGACCGTCGCAGTCGAAGCGGGAAAAGATATCCCGGCGCATAAATTTACCGATGTGCTTTCGTTTGAAACGGTCATTCATATGGGCAGTCTGCATGATCCGACCGTTCAGCTTACTATCATCGGGATCGTGCTGATCGCTATTCTGATGGTGCTGCAGGTACGCGGAGCCATTTTGTTCGGCATTTTGCTGACGACAGTGGTCGCTATTTTCATGGGACAAGTCAATCTGGCAGCTTTGACGGATGCAAAGACGAGCTGGGTACCGGATTTGAGCAAAATGGCCTTCGGTCAATTTGACTTCAAGGGCTTGTGGAATGCAGGGATTATTACAGTCATTGCGACCTTTACGTTCGTAGAGCTGTTCGATACGTTCGGTACGCTGGTAGGTACAGCGAATCGCGCAGGCTTTATGAAAAATAAAGAAGAGGGCAACAAAAAAGTCGGTAAAGCGATGATGGTCGATGCCGTTGCTGTCAGCGGCGGGGCTTTGGTAGGGACGAGTACGGTGACAGCTTTTATCGAGAGCGCCGCGGGTGTAGCTCAAGGGGGACGTACAGGCTTAACCGCCGTGACAACTGGCGTGTGCTTCCTGCTGGCGTTGTTCCTGGCGCCGATTGCCGCACTTATTCCAGGGGCCGCAACAGCAGCTGCGCTCATTATCGTCGGCGTGCTGATGATGCAATCCGTTAAGGAAATTGATTTTCAGGATATGACCTTGGCGATTCCGTCCTTCTTGACAATCGTCTTGATGCCTTTCACTTACAACATTGCGAACGGTGTTTCCTTCGGTATCGTGACGTATGTCATTTTGGCTGCTATTGGCAACATGAGCGGCAAAAGCAATCACAAAGTACACTGGCTGATGTGGATTCTTGCAGTCTTGATTGTACTGCGGTACGTGTTTATCGGCAGTGAAGGTTAATTAAATACATGGTTAAGCCCCGACGCTCCAAGAGCATCGGGGCTTTTTATATACTTCCGCAATAACCGTACTTAGAAGGGCTTCGTCATCATGAGGAACAAGGTGGCGACGGGCAGCAGCGTAGCCATAATACCGAACACGTCCCAACGTCTGGAGGCTTTCCGGTAGCCGGGCGTTAACGTATGCGTATCAAGCGATAGCTGGCTTTCCCGAATCATACGAAGCTGGCAGGGGATGAGAATCGTAACCCAGATGAGGCCGGTGAGGGCAAACAGAGCGATAGAGAGGGTCAGCCAGTTGAACGTCAGAAGGGAATAGCCCTGCTGCAGCGTCATGATGATACCGGTGATGACTATAAGTACAATTCCCGGCAGGGTAAAAATATAGTCGGCCAGCATCACATTCCTGGTTACTTTATACAGATGGGCCAGGTCGCCGCCGAGCTCCGCTTTTATTTTCCAAAACGCCGCCGTCATCACATTACCAAGAAACATGACTGCTCCCAGCACATGGATAAATACAGGCCAATTCATAGTGAGTCCTCCTTCCGAAGCTTCCCGGCTTCACGGATTTGTTCCAGACCCTTCTGGATGGAAGCGTAGCGTGCCTGGTGATGCTCAATACCTATGGATACGCAGATTTGCTGCGGAACAGACATTTTTGAGGCATATTGGGAAAGTAAGCGCTCCAGTGTCTCGCTTTGTGATTTATTCACCTGCAAGCCGCTTTCCAGCCAGCGGATGATCGATGCATCATCGGCAAATTCCCCGAAATACAGCCTCATACACAGATCGGACCGAGTGCTGTCCATCCCCATAGGGCTTTCCAAATAGCCGTTGAACTGCTCCCTGCCCTGCGGGGTAATCTCGTATTCATGCTTGGTCGGACGTCCTTCCTGCACGATCGTACGCTTCATGATGCATTGCTCCTGCTCCAGCTTGGCTAAGGAAGGATATACACTGCCATAGCTAGCATCAAAAAAGAAGGAAAAGTGTTCTTCGAATCTTTTTTTAATTTCGTAGCCGGACATGGGGGATTTATACAACAAACCTAGAATGACGTATTTTGCTTGTAGTTGCATGCGATTTCACCTTTCTTGTGCCTTTTCTTAACATTAAACGTGCACCTGCATGGGGAGAGTGGAGCCTTCACTTACAGAACCTCGATGCTATAAAGGGTCCACCCAATAAACAGCGGCTGGTAAGCGAGACGAACCCAAGATAGCAAGTTGGAGCTTAAAGCGCCTGGAATATGCAGCCCCTTCATCGCTTTATTTAGATTGGCAGGGAAAATGGCGACGAAAAATAGAACGAGTGCAATTCCTGTTGCGAACCGAATCGAAGGAATAAGCAGCCCGATGGCAAACATCAACTCCATGACACCGGTCACGTACACCGTTTGTCTTGGAAAGGGGACCCAGCCGGGAACGATACGCAATAAATCCTTACATTTGTAAAAATGGCTGAGGCCAAAGAAAACAAGAAAGAACGACATTGCATAAGCAGCCAAATCCATTTGGGTCACGGCTTCGGAAAAAACGCCGAGATGTGCTAATCCGTACAACACACCGTAACTGCCGAACAAAATCAAGAGTGTGATCATTTGTATTTCACCCTTTCAACGTTGGCCTATATTCATAATATGAATATCTATAATGTGATTATATTCTAGGAAAATTTCCATGTCAATCCTCGTTTTTGAAAAAATGCGTCGCATTTTTTTGTTGAATGCGCATTGACAATTCATTTCGTGCATACTATAATTGCAAACAATATCATAAACACGAAGAACGGGAACAGTAATCGGTCGGATCTGTTTAGAGAGCTGCGGGTCGGTGCAACGCAGTCAGAGAAGCCAATGAAGCTCGCCCGGGAGTGGTGGAACTGAAGCGGTGTAGCGCTGCATTGGCCTTAAGTTCTGACGGTTAACCCCCGTGATCAGGTGGTGCTGAGGGTAGAAGGTGTGCTGCAATGGTTGCAGAGCCTGAAACCGACAATCAGCGCACAAAGGTGGGCGCTCCGCTAATTCCGGAGGCCAACAAGAGTGGTACCGCGATAGACATGATGGTCTGTCGTCTCTTAGATAAGAGACGGCAGGCCTTTTTTGGCTGCATTTTACTTAACGGATAACTTATATAACAAACGCTAAGAACGGGAGCTAGTACAGTCCTTCCTTGTTCAGAGAGCTGCGGGTTGGTGCAACGCAGTCAAGGCAGGCTCGAATCTCGCCCGGGAGCGGTGAAGCTGAAGGAAAGCGCAGGCGCTGTTAGTACGATGAGCGCAAGACGATTCCTAGGCTTCAACGGAATAGCCCCACGTGATAGGGGAGCGCAGCAGCTTCGGCTTTACGATCAGGCCGGCTGCTTCGCACGAGGCGGACACCTTTTCACATGCATGTGAGGAGGGTCAACGAGAGTGGTACCGCGGCAGCTGAAAAGCCTGTCGTCTCTTATTACAGAGACGATAGGCTTTTTGTGTTTGGCCAATCAAACCAAAAATGAATCCATGGAGGAATGACAAATGACAACGATAAATCAACCCAACAATGCAATGAAACGGATCCGTATCTTTGATACGACTTTGAGAGACGGTGAGCAAGCCCCTGGAGCTTCATTGCACCCCGAGCAAAAAATTGTTATCGCCAGACAGCTGGCTCAGTTGGGCGTAGACGTTATCGAGCCGGGCTTCCCGATCTCGAGTCCCGGTGATTTTACAGCCGTACAGCAAATTTCCCGCGAAGTCCATGGGGTTGAAATATGCGGCTTTGCCCGTGCCGTCAAAGAGGATATCGACTCGGCGATCCGTGCAACGCAGGATGCGGAACGAAGAAGATTGCATATGTTCTTGTCTTCCTCGAATATCCATCTGGATTTTCAACTGAAAAAGTCAAGAGAGCAGGTCATTCAAATCGCCCGTTCCATGGTCGCCCATGCGAAGCAATATGTGGACCGGATCGAGTTTTCCCCGATGGACGCAACCCGGACGGGGGATGAATTTTTGTTCGAAATGATCGAAGCGGTAATTGAAGAAGGGGCGACGATCATCAATATTCCTGATACCGTCGGTTATGCGCTTCCGGAGGAGTACGGTGCGATGTTTACCCGCGTGATGAAAGGCGTGCGCGGCAGCGGTCAAGTGGAGTTCAGCGCTCACTGCCATAACGATTTGGGGCTGGCTGTTGCGAACAGTCTGGCAGCGATCCGCGCCGGAGTCACACAGGTTGAGGTGACGGTGAACGGCGTGGGCGAGCGGGCCGGCAACTGCTCTTTGGAAGAATTGGTCATGGCTATCGAGACGAGAAAAGAGGCGCTGGGCGCCGAAACCGGCATCCGGCCGGAGCATATTTATTCGGTTTCCCAAAAGGTGAGCCGGTCTATGAGCTTCCCGATCGCATTTAATAAACCGATTGTCGGACGCAACGCCTTCCAGCATGAGGCCGGTATTCATCAGGATGGATTGCTGAAAAACCGCAATACGTATGAGATTATGGATCCTGAGAAGCTGGGTGTTCCTCGCAGCATGATCATCCTGGGCAAGCATTCCGGCCGTCATGCCATCAAGCACCGTGTTAGCCAATTTGGCGTTCAATTGAACGAGGAGCAAATGGAATCTCTGTACGTGAAGTTCAAGGAGCTGGCGGACCGGGATAAAGTCGTTCATGATGCACAACTGCTGGAGCTGGTTGGACATACGGTGAACGTGGTGCTGGAGCCCTATACGCTGGTGAATGCGCAAGTATTGACAGGCACTACAGGAAATCGGATGGCCTCGTGCATTATTAAGGATCATTCGACCGGTACGGAAAACATCTTCTCCGGAACAGGCGAAGGCCCTGTGGAGGCATTGGTGGCGGGAATCAAGCAGGCGCTGCCGATGGAGGTGGATTTTACCGACATGGAGCTGTATTCCTTGTCGTCAGGCGAGCAAGCGAATGGGGAAGCCATCGTAACGGTAAGCGCCCATGGGAATCATTTCAAAGGAGTAGCCATCCACCAGGATGTGCTGATGGCCGTGGCGCAGGCGTTTATGGCAGCCTGCAATCAGGCGGTACGTGAGGTAAGGAAGCAGGGAGGAGCGGTAGGCGCCACCCCATCCAACGAAGTTGAAATTACGATTCCTTAGTTCCTAAAGGCAGGTGTGGTATAGCCTAAAAGGGGGATTGTGTCGACAAAAGGCTGTGGATAATAGTTATCCACAGCCTTTGTGTATAGTGGGGATAAAGGTAAAAAATGGCGATACGACAGGGCGAGTTGTCCCAACCGAAATGAAAGCATAGTGGATAATATTCTCACCATCAACCTGTGGATAATGTGTATAACTCTGTGGATGAAACGAAAAGTGCTTATTTTTCTAGGGTAAAGCCATGCTGGAATCAGGGGATAATGTTGTGGATAATGCAATCTTATTCCTCAACTGCACACAGAGTGGATAACATGGGTAATTTTAGGGGAAAGTAGCGTGGAACTATTTATGCTGTGACGGAAGGGAGCAGGTACCGGATGTGGAAAAAGCACAGGCGGATGATGATCTCCGTTACGGGCTTGTGGATAGGTGTTAGCGTAACCTTACTTATAAACAGCGGTGTTTCTCACGAACAAATCCCAACCGTTATGGTCCCCATGGCCTCTACTAAAGCACCTTCAGCCAAGGAACAGCGAGTGGTGCTTGTATCGGTTCCCGGCTTGTCCTTCCTGGAGCTTGGTTACTCACCCGATGCCAGCTCCATCATGCCCGGACTCCAGCGGCTAAAGCCCAATTCCGCTTGGGGGGCTATGAATATACGCACGCCAGGCAAAGGCGCCGCGGATGTGTATTTGTCTATGGGAGCGGGGCAGTTCGCAGAGGGGGGGGCGGGGACCCGAGCGGTACAGCGTTTGGAATGGGTGGATGGGCATTTGTCAGCGGATGCCTATGCCCGTTTCACAGGCTTGGCATATCCAAGCAAAGGAGAGCTGCTGATTCCCGAAAGAGAGCTGCTGCTAAGAGTCAATAAGGGCAGCTATTACAGAGCGGAGCCGGGCCTGCTGGGGGATCAGCTGGAGGCAGCGGGGGTTAGTCTCAGTGTCTGGGGAAATGCAGGCAAAGGCTTCTCAGGGAGCGACCGGACGAGAGAAGAGACGGCCCGCAACGACCGCAGATATGCGCCGCTGATGCTGATGAACCGAAGCGGGACGGTAGCCAAAGGGAGTATAAATGAAACGGGCTTGATATGGGACGGGACCTATCCTTCGGGCTTGCGAACCGATTACGGATGGCTGCTGGACCGGCTGCACGAACAGCCGAGCCGTTCCGTCACCTTGATAGAGCTTGGCGATTTGCAGCGGCTGTATGATGAGAAGCCTATGTATACCGAGGAAGCGTTCAGGCAAATGAAGCGGAAGATTTTGAGCGAGCTTGATCGGTTTATTGGTGAACTGACAATTTCACCGGGATTCACAGCTCATTTTCCCCATCATGAAGCAACTGCGATTGCGGATCCGGGCATGGGACAGGAGCTGTGGCTTTTTAGCCCACAGGTGAATACGGATGCCGCGAAGGCGAAAGCGCTGCTGGCGCCGCTTATGATTTACTCGAAGCATGGCACTGAAGGTCTTCTGACCTCCGAAACGACGCGCCGCGCTGGCATTGTGTCGTTTGTCGATGTCGCTCCGACACTTCTTCAGACCTTCGGTTTGACTGTCCCTAAGGAGATGATCGGACTGCCGATACAAAGGAAGCCCAGGGCAGGAGCATGGGATGAGCTTATGAGCGAGGTAGGCCATATGAGTCAGGTATATGCGGCGCGTCCGAAGCTGCTCTACGGCTTGGCCGTATATGAGATCGTCGTTATGCTTGCTGCACTCGGACTGGGGCTGTTTGCAGCGCATCGGTTAAAGAGCTGTGGCAGATCGGTGCTCAAAGCAGCTCTGTTTTCCCTGCTTCTTGCTCCTGCAGGACTGCTCTGTATGGGCTTGGCCCAAGAAATGGCGACTTGGATCGTGTATGTCTGCACGTTTGGAGGCGTGCTCGCGGTAAGTGCCGTTTGTGGGGTATATGCGAAGTCGCCGCAGCGTGTCATTCTCTGCTTGGCCGTTATCGGCCTGATTGTAGGCGCGCTCTTCATGGAGGATGGATTTCATGGGGCAGAGGCCATGCAGCATTCGGTGCTGGGCTATGATGTGATGATAGGCGCCCGCTATTACGGAATGGGCAACGAATGTATGGGCGTGCTTCTCGGGGCCGCGCTGCTTGGGCTTACCGCGCTGCAGCAGTCGCTGCGGCAATCGCGGCGCGGCCGGCTAAGCGGGCTTGTCGCAGCACAGGTATCCGAGGCTGCGGCGGAATGGCCGCGAGTACAGGCCGCGGCAGGTTTTATGGCGATGGCGCAGGAAGCGGTTCAAGCAACCGAAGCCATCGTTCCGAGAGCCGAAGCGAAAGCGCAGTGCGGAGAGGACGGAGGGATCGGGGCAGGAGGTCTTGGGGCACTGCCAGCATCGGCACGTAGAGGTGGAGCGAAAGCGCAGAGCGGAGAGGACGGAGGGATCGGGGCAGGAGGTCAATGGGCTCTGCCGGCATCGGCACGTAGAGGTGGAGCGAAAGCGCAGTGCGATAGCGCAGCAGGGAGCCGAGCAGCAGCGCTTGCGGACTGCGCGGGTGAGCCCGCGCTCGGCGCCGCCGCTGCAGGGCCAGGCGCCGCGGCAGGCAGCCTCGCGTCGGCTGCCGCTTGGCGCGAGCCGCGCTGGGCGCTCTGGCGCAGCCGCTGGGCCAAGCGCAGCGCCCGGGCCCGCGCAGCGGCATGGCGCGCCGCGCCTGCGGCGGCGGCCGGCGCGCTCGTCGCCGGCTACCTCGCGGCGCCGGCGCTGGGCACGAACGCAGGCGGAGCGCTGTCCGCCGCGGTTGGCTTCGGCGCGCTCGGTGCGCGCCTGGCCGGCGGGCGCCGATGGCTGCGCACGGCGCCCGTACTTGCGCTGCTGCTGTGCGCAGCGCTCGCCGGTCTGTGGCTGCTCAACGGCGGAGCAGCCATGGGCGGTGCGGCCGATCGGCAAAGCCACATCGGCCGGGCGTTCGAGTCGCTGCTCCAGGGGCGGCTCGACCTGATCGGGGACATCATCTCGCGTAAGGTCGAGATGAATGTCCACCTGATCGGTGTCTCGGCCTGGAGCAAGGTGCTGCTGACCAGCCTCGCCGTCATGGCGGTCCTGGTGCTGCGGCCGCGGGGGCGATTCCGCCGCTGGCAGCGGCTTTACCCGTACCTGATGTACGGGATCGCAGCCAATGTTATGGGCACAATCGCAGCGCTCCTGCTGAATGATTCGGGCATCGTCGCCGCAGCGACGATGATCGTATACAGCAGCGTGCCGCTGCTGCTGCTCAAGCTGGATGGCGACACGATTTCGGATGTCAGGTGAGTCCTTTAAGAGACCTGACCACAGTCTATTTAACAAAAAGGCGCCCCATCACAGGGGGATGCCGCTGAAAAGTGTTGTGCCCGGATTTTCGTACAGAACGATTCCGTCCACTCCGCCAGTTATTCAGTGGCCCCATCCACAGGGCGCCTTTGTTTTATTCCGCGAGCTGTTCCCATTGCTCATAGCAATCGGCCAGCTCGGATTTTTTTTGTTCTATCGCTTCGTTTTTTTGCTGTACCAGCACGTAATCGTTATATACCTCGGGTTGAGCCAGCTCTGATTCCAGCTCGGCGATTTCCTCCTCCAGCCGCGCGATATCCTGCTCGAGCTGCTCCAGCTTGCGCTGACGGGATCGTTCCTCCCGCTTGGCCTGCTTGTTGGACTCATAGCCGCTGTCCGCTGCTGCGGCGGCACTGCCGGTTGAACTGCTGCCCGCGCTTCCGCTGCCCGTCCCTTTGCCCTTGGCGGCCTCGGCCAACCGGCGCTGCTGCTCCATCTCCGCAAGCTCCTGCTTTTTCTCCACGTAGTCATCGTAGTTGCCAAGATATGAAGTGACGCCTTCACGCGTCAGCTCGAGCATGGACTCTGCCATTTTGTTAAGAAAATAACGGTCATGGGAGATGAACAGCAGTGTACCCTCATAATCGATCAGCGCCGATTCGAGCACTTCCTTGCTGAACAGGTCCAAATGGTTCGTCGGCTCATCGAGAATGAGGACATTGGCCTTTTCCAGCATCAGCTTGGCCAGCGAGACGCGGGCCTTTT
The DNA here is from genome assembly GCF_002234615.1 of Paenibacillus rigui. Lineage (GTDB taxonomy): Bacteria > Bacillota > Bacilli > Paenibacillales > NBRC-103111 > Paenibacillus_S > Paenibacillus_S rigui. The sequence continues at coordinate 70,196 of NZ_NMQW01000014.1, forward strand.
CGCCGCCGCTCAGCGACGAGATTTTTTTGAATACATCCTCGCCGCTAAACAAGAAGCTGCCGAGCACTGTCCGTATGCGGGCCTCCTCCAGGTTCGGGAACGCGTTCCATAATTCATCCAATATGGTATGGTTCGGATTCAGCTGGCTCTGTTCCTGATCGTAATACCCGATACGTACATTGGCACCCCAATTAATGGAGCCGCTGTTTGGCTGCCGCTGTCCGATCATCGTCTTGAGCAGCGTCGATTTTCCGATCCCGTTCGGACCGATCAAGGCCGCCGTATCGCCGCGGCGCAGCTGAAAGGAGACATTTCGCAGCAGCGGCTTCGTCCCGTCGAACGAAATCGATACGTCGCTTACCTGCAGCACTTCCTTACCTGAGGCCTGCTCCACCTCAAAAGCAAAATGTGCTCGTTTCAAATCTCCAAGCGGCTTATCCAGCCGGTCCATTTTTTCCAACGCCTTGCGGCGGCTTTGTGCCCGCTTGGTGGTCGAGGCCCGTACCAGGTTCTTCTGAACGAACTCCTCCATCTTCGCAATTTCTTCCTGCTGCTTTTCGAACTGCTTCATTTGGATATCATATTCCGCCTGCTTCAGCTCCACATAGCGGGTGTAGTTGCCTGTGTAGCGCTTGGAGGTGGTCCGTTCAATTTCATAGATCGCATCGACTAACGCATCCAAAAAATAACGGTCATGGGATACGACCAGAATGGCGCCCGAATAGGAACGCAGGTAGCCTTCAAGCCAGGTCAAGGTTTGAATGTCCAGATGGTTCGTCGGCTCATCGAGCAGCAGCAGGTCAGGGGCCTGAAGCAGCATTTTGGCCAGCGCGAGCCGTGTTTTTTGTCCGCCGCTCAATGTGTTGACGGGAGTTTCCGGCGCAAAATCGCCGAAGCCCATGCCATGCAGGACACCGCGTATCCGCGCCTCCGCTTCGTAGCCGCCTTGCTCCTTAAACCATTCGGAGCGCTCGGCGTACTTTTTCATCGTGTCCTCGGTTTGCTTCTCGCTCGCAAGCACCTCCGGATCCGCCATCATCGCTTCCAGCCTGCGAAGCTCCTGCTCCGCTTCTTCCAAATGGGCGAACACGCTCCGCATTTCGTCCCAGATGGAACGGTCGGAGATGAGTCCGCTATTTTGCTTCAAATAACCGATCTTTGTTTCCTTCGCTTTGAAAATATCTCCGGATTCGTAGGACATCTCGCCGGCGATGATTTGAAGCAGCGTCGATTTGCCTGCGCCGTTTACCCCAACCAGCCCGATGCGTTCTCTGGCTTCGATTTGTAAAGATATATTGGAAAGCACGGTATTGATCCCGTAGCTTTTTGTAATTCCCGATACTTGCAGCAGCATGAGTTAAAGCCTCCTAAACGATATGCATCCAAGTCTACAATTCTACTTTGTGAAATAGAGCTTTTTATCTTTTCAAAACAACACTTTCAGTGTATCATGTTCTTCTCCAGTTTTCAGCTTATTGTGCGGATATGTATTTATTCACAATGTTATACACAATATCAACAAAGTTCAAACGCTTTCTGTGTACAGTTTTTCGACCAAGTATGAACATATCCACAATTCCACTTATCCACAGTGTTGGCAACGGATTTTCCACCGTTTTCCGCGTATACAAACAAAACGCTTCTATTATATGCTCAAGTTAACCTAAGGAGGGGAGGGGAGCTTGTGCACATACCGCAAAATGATTCGGGATTATCGAAGCGGGGCGGATCCATTCATGCGAGAAAGTATGTTCGTATCGAGGCTTGTGCGGTGCTGCTGGCGCTTCTTGTTTCAAGCTTGTTGATAGGACTGAACGTATCGTCGCTTTGTTTCCAAAGAACGGAAGCCGCTGTCCTCAAGCCAGGCCTTTCTTTCCCCTCCATCGCTGCGTTCCTTGCTCCTTTCCCCGCTGCTGCAGCTTCCAAGCCGGGTGATTCGCAGGGCGCAGCCTCATCCGGTGACTCGTCCCGGGCTTCAGCCTCAGCAGCTTCCGCTTCCATTAAAACGCTTCGCTTTATGACGTTTAATATTCGCCACGCCAAAGGTTTAGATGGTCAAGTACGTCTTGCTGCGATTGAGCGGCAAATTGAGCAGGGGCAAGCCGATGTCGTTGCGCTTCAGGAGGTAGACCGATACCAGTGGCGCAGCGGACTTACAGATCAGGCCCGGGCATTAGCCGGCAGGCTGGGCATGCATTATATTTTCGCGCCGGCCGTCAAGCAGGGACTGTCTGAATATGGTATTGCACTTCTCAGCCGCTATCCTGTCGAGCAGGCATCCATAGTTCCGCTGTCCGGCGGCAAGGAGCCGCGCGTGGTGCTTGAAGCCGTGGTCAAGCCTCGTTCCAATTCGTTTTTGACGGTGGTTACGACGCATCTGGGTGTTCCTCATGCGGACCGAGTGCAGCAGGTGCCCGAGCTCATCAGGCTGATTCAATCCATACACACGCCTGTTGTGGTTATGGGAGATTTGAATATGGAGGACACGGATCCTTTAATGAGCGATTTTCATAAGCTGCTTACCAAGGTCCGTTTAATCCAGCCTCAGGCTACGGTAGTGGATGGCGGAGAGATTGATCACCTGTTAACGAGCGTTGCAGGTCAGGCGACGGCCTGGACGGAGCCAACGACGGCATCCGACCATGTCCCGGTACTGGGCAGCATTCGGGTCCCTTGAAGAGGTCCAGAAGCGGGAGCTCCTATCAGCCGGATTTTGTCTCGTGAAACGTCCTTTTTTCGGCCTTAAGCTTTCCATTACTTGCTTTTGCACTTTTTATGGTAAACTAAGGGAGAGTCAATTTCATTTTCACCTTTTGCCGCAAAAAAATTTGCTATAAGCATTTCACGGCATTAGAATGATGTTAATCACGTTACCGACCCCACCAAAGAGAGGCCGTTACATGAATATAAAAGAATGGAAAATCGAGCTTCGGCGGCAGGCCGAGTCTGAAAGGAACGCTTTGTCCCCTGCCGAACGCGCTCAGAAATCAAAAGCTATTAATGAAGCCCTTATCCGGAGGATCGATGACATCTTTCGGACACACGGGAAAAAAAATCATCCCCCCACTCTGTTTACTTATATGCCTATCAAGTCCGAGGTCGATGTGAAGCCGGTGATGGAAGCATGCTGGAACAAGCGCTACCGAATCGTCGTTTCCAAGGTACAGCCGGAGGACAAGCTGCTGAAGCTGTATGAGATTCGTACGTATGACGATTTGGAGAAAGGCACCTGGGGGATTCTTGAGCCGAAGGCTGATGCCCCGCAGTTGCTGGATATTAAGCAGATTGATGCAGTGCTGGTGCCCGGCTTGGCCTTTGACCGTAATTTGGGCCGTTTAGGGTATGGCGGGGGTTATTACGACCGGTTTATACAGCAGTATGTACGTGCAGGATGGACGAAGCCCTATATTTTGGCAGGCGCCTACGACATCCAGATGATTGAGGAAGTACCCATGGGATTGTTCGATTTCCGGCTGGATGAATTAATTACAGAGGAAAGAACGATCCGTGCGGCGAAAAGTAGAGGCTAGATAGAAACAACCAAAGGAGGGTACGCTCATGGCTGACTCCAGGAGTCCTTTGACGCATTTTAACGAGCAGGGCCGAGCACGGATGGTCGATATTTCGGATAAGCAGGAGACGAGCCGAAGCGCAACCGCTCGGACAACCGTTTCAATGCAGCCGACGACGCTGGCTCTGATCAAGGAAGGCAAAATAGGCAAAGGCGATGTGCTGGCCGTTGCGCAGGTTGCCGCGGTCATGGCCGCGAAGAAGACATCGGACTGGATTCCGATGTGCCACCCGCTGTCGCTTACCGGCGTCGATATCCGTTTTTTCGATAACGGTCATAACGAGCTTTACATTGAAGCTACCGTAAGGACCAAGGGGCAAACCGGCGTCGAGATGGAAGCACTCACGGCGGTGTCGGCTGCGTCGCTTACGGTTTATGATATGTGCAAGGCTGCCGAGAAAAGCATGATCATCGGACCGACGCTGTTAATGAGCAAAACCGGGGGCAAAAGCGGCGATTATCAGAGAAACGATACGGAGCAGTAATTCAATACAACGACCAATGAACCCATGGAGAGGAGTAAGCTTATGCGTTGGAAAGTGGCGATTTTGACCGCAAGCGATCGAGGATCCCGGGGAGAGCGAGAAGACACGAGTGCCCAAGTGATTCGGGAACTGATCGAAGAAGAGATTAACGGGGAAATCGTGGAATACCGTGTCGTGCCGGATGAGAAGGACGAAATTATGGCTGCACTCATCGAAATGACGGATTACTTCAAGGTAGATCTCATTTTGACGACGGGCGGAACAGGGCTGGCCCCGCGTGATGTCACTCCGGAAGCGACCTTGGCCGTGCTTGATCGTCAAGCGATGGGCTTTGTCGAAGCGATGCGGATGATCGCAATGCAAAAAACGCCGAAGGCGATGCTGTCCCGAGCCGTTTCGGGTATCCGCGGCAGAACGCTCATTATTAACCTGCCGGGCAGCCCGAAGGGGGTCTCGGAAAATTTGGCTGCCATTATGGATCAGCTGCCGCATGCGCTCGGAATTTTGACAGGACGTGAAGGAGACCATGGGGATGAGGCCTGAATCGATGCTGCGGGAAGTGAAGGTTGAGGATGCGATCGGCTTGATGCTGGCCCATGATCTGACCCAGATTATTCCCGGGAAGTTCAAGGGAAGGCTGTTTACCAAAGGGCACAAAATCCGCGAGGAGGATATTCCCGCGCTGCTCAGCATCGGTAAGGAGCACATTTATGTCATGGACATTCAAGAGGGATGGCTGCATGAGGATGATGCCGCGTTTCGCATGGCCCGGGCTGCATCGGGGGCTAACGTGGAGCTAACTTCGCCTCATGAAGGGAAAATCACGTTGAAATCGACCATCCACGGCTTGGCCAAAATACATAAACCGTTGGTCGACGCGATCAATTCCATCGATCAGCTGGTCATGTCAACAACGAAGACCAATACAGTTGTCAAACCGGGGCATCCTTTAACCGGGACGCGGGTGATCCCTTTGCTGGTTGAGGAAACGTCCATTCGGCAGATGGAGCAGCTTGCAAACGAGGCCTCCGAGCCTTTGGTGCAGGTGAAGCCCTTCCATTCACTCCGCGTAGGTCTGATCACGACGGGCAGTGAAGTATTCAAGGGGCGGATTCAGGACAAATTCGGTCCGATCGTTCGGGAAAAGGTGGCCGCGTTAGGGTCGGAGGTCATCGAGCAGCGGCTCGCGCCGGATGAGAGCGACGTAATTGTCCGCGAAATCCGTTATTTTTTGGAGGAGCAGAAGGCGGATCTGATTCTGGTAACCGGCGGTATGTCGGTGGATCCCGATGACCGTACACCAGGCGCGATCAGGCAGGCAGGGGCTCGTATTGTCAGCTATGGAACTCCGATGCTTCCCGGCTCCATGCTGCTGGTCGGCTATTTGGACGACGTGCCTATTATGGGACTTCCCGGCTGCGTCATGCATGATCCCTACACCTCCTTTGACGCCCTGCTGCCCCGTATTTGTGCCGGAGAACAGATCGTCCGCGCGGATATTACGGAGCTCGGATACGGAGGGCTGTACGGCTGCTAGGCTGGCTTCGGACGTATCCCCATCCAGGATTCATGCACGGAAAGATATACACATGTAGAGAGGATAAATGCCTTTATGTTCGGGAATTTGGGCTTTACCGAAATTTTACTTATTGCTATCGTTGCTCTTGTTATATTCGGACCCCATAAGCTTCCGGAGCTTGGACGTTCCCTGGGCAAAACCATGCGTGAATTCAAGAACGGCGCACGCGAGCTGATGGAGGACGTTCGTACGCCTCCCGAAGCGGAGCGCAAAGACGTGACACCATCCGTGGCGCCCAGCGGGACCGTCCAGCATGCGTCGGCAGCGCCCAAGGAACAGGCTGCGCCGGCAGCTGCAAATCCTACCGATACCCAGCAGGACAAACCGGTTAAGCCTGCAGCAGATCCCCGCAGACTGCCCGAGTAGGGAACAAGGCGGATCAATCTTTTTTCTTTACTAATTCAAAGCTAAGTTGGTGAAACTGCATGGAAAAGGATGAAGGGATGTCCTTGGTCGAGCACCTGGGCGAGCTTCGTAAACGGATCATATGGGTGCTGGTCGTCCTTATCATCGGGATGGTCATCGGTGTGTTCGTCGCACAGCCGGCCATTGCTTATCTCAAAACAATACCGCCGGCCAACAACATCGGCTGGTATACGTTTTCCCCTTGGGAGCCTTTACGGATGTACATGAGCTTTGCTCTTGTCGTAGGCCTTATTGTTACACTGCCTTTTTCGCTGTACCAGCTTTGGGCATTTCTGAAGCCCGGACTGCGGGTAGAGGAGCAGAAGGCATCGCTTATATTTATTCCGTTTGCTTTTTTATTGTTCCTGTTGGGTCTGGCCTTCGGCTATTTCGTTGTGTTCCAAATGGCATTTTTGTTTACTTCCGGCATTGCAGGGAAGCTGGAGCTGAAGGAAACGTACGGGATCGCCCAATATTTTTCGTTCATGTTCAATATTTTAATTCCGATTGCCCTTGTATTCGAGCTGCCGATTGTGGTCATGTTCCTGACCAAGCTTCGCATTTTGAACCCGAAGCGGCTGCACAAAATTCGCCGTTACGCTTACATGATTTTGGTGATCGTAGCTGCGGTTATTACGCCGCCTGATGCCATTTCTGCCATTATCGTGGCGATTCCTATGATTATTTTATATGAATTCAGCGTCATGCTTTCCGGGGTTATCTACAGGAAGCAGCTGCTGAAGGATCAGGCCTGGGAAGAGGAGTTCGGTCCGAAATAACGTCCGCTTTTGACAGCTTTTGCTTGCTGCGAAGGCGGATTTTTTTTCCGGATGGACATGTCGTATATATAAATTTGGAATGGATACAATGTATGGGGTGTGAAAAATCGGTAAAATCCTGAAAACCACTTGCAAAATTCACACAAACTGATTATCATAATAAGTGTTGTTAGCACTTAACATATTCGAGTGCTAACAGAAACGGATCAAACGAACAACCATAATCTAAAGGAGGCTATTTTCTCATGATCAAACCGTTAGGCGATCGCGTAGTCATTGAAGCCATTGCTAAGGAGGAAACCACAGCAAGCGGTATTTTTCTTCCGGAGACTTCTAAAGAAAAGCCGCAAGAGGGTAAAGTAGTAGCAGTAGGCAGCGGCACTCTGAAAGACGGAGAGCGTATTCCGTTGGAAGTGAAAGAAGGCGACCGTATTATTTTCTCCAAATACGCTGGCACAGAAGTGAAATACGATGGCCGCGAGCTTCTGATTATGCGTGAAAGCGACATTCTTGCCGTTTTAGCCTAATTTAGCAGGCCCATACTTAGGTTAGTCCATTAGCAGCTACTTTATGAGTGGAAGCTTTTACTTATGACAATTAACGGAACGTTTCTAAATATAAATCATATTTTTCGGGAGGGTATCACACATGGCAAAAGAAATTAAGTTCAGTGAAGAAGCTCGTCGTTCGATGCTGCGTGGCGTGGACGCACTTGCTAATGCTGTAAAAGTTACTTTGGGTCCTAAAGGCCGCAACGTCGTTCTGGAGAAAAAATTCGGCAGCCCGCTGATCACGAACGACGGCGTAACGATCGCTAAAGAAATCGAGCTGGAAGATGCATTCGAGAACATGGGTGCGCAGCTGGTTAAAGAAGTAGCTACCAAAACAAACGATGTTGCCGGTGACGGTACAACAACAGCTACGGTTCTGGCCCAAGCGATGATCCGCGAAGGCTTGAAAAACGTTACTGCAGGCGCTAACCCTATGGTTGTCCGCAAAGGGATCGACAAAGCGGTTAAAGCGGCTGTAGCAGAGCTGAAAAACATCTCCAAAGCGATCGAGGGCAAACAATCCATCGCTCAAGTAGCGGCTATCTCCGCAGCTGACGATGAAGTGGGCCAACTGATTGCAGAGGCTATGGAAAAAGTGGGCAAAGACGGCGTTATCACCGTTGAAGAGTCCAAAGGCTTTGCAACTGAGCTTGAAGTGGTTGAAGGTATGCAGTTCGACCGCGGTTATATCTCCCCTTACATGATTACCGATACAGACAAAATGGAAGCTGTATTGGATAACCCATACATCTTGATCACAGACAAAAAGATCTCCAACATTCAAGAGATTCTGCCTGTGCTTGAGAAAGTCGTACAGCAAGGCAAACCACTCGTGATCATCGCTGAAGACGTAGAAGGCGAAGCGTTGGCTACGTTGGTTGTGAACAGACTCCGCGGTACATTCACTTGCGTTGCGGTAAAAGCTCCTGGCTTCGGCGACCGTCGTAAAGCTATGCTGCAAGATATCGCTGCCTTGACTGGTGGTCAAGTGATTACGGAAGAGCTTGGCTTGGATCTGAAATCGACAACTCCAGACCAATTGGGTTCCGCTCGTCAAGTGCGTGTAACCAAAGAAAATACAATCGTTGTGGACGGCTCCGGCGACAAAAAAGACATCGGCGCTCGTATTTCCCAAATCCGTGCCCAATTGGAAGAGACAACTTCCGACTTCGACAAAGAGAAGCTGCAAGAGCGTCTGGCTAAATTGTCCGGCGGCGTAGCGGTTATCAAAGTCGGTGCGGCTACTGAAACTGAGTTGAAAGAGCGCAAGCTTCGCATCGAAGATGCTCTGAACGCAACTCGTGCGGCTGTAGAAGAAGGTATCGTATCCGGTGGTGGTACAGCCCTGGTGAACGTATACGCGGCTGTAGCGGCTGTTCAAGCTTCCGGCGATGAGCAAACAGGTGTTAACATCGTTCTTCGCTCCCTGGAAGAGCCTGTACGTACAATCGCGGCTAACGCAGGTCAAGAAGGCTCCGTTATCGTTGAGCGCCTGAAAAAAGAGCCAGTAGGTATCGGCTACAATGCAGCGACTGGCGAATGGGTGAACATGTTCGACTCCGGTATCGTTGACCCTGCGAAAGTAACTCGTTCCGCATTGCAAAACGCAGCTTCCGTTGCAGCTATGTTCTTGACAACTGAAGCGGTTATCGCTGACAAACCGGAAAAAGACAAACCAGCTATGCCTGATATGGGCGGCATGGGTGGTATGGGCGGCATGATGTAATAAGGGCGCAACGTCCTTATGCATCAAGGGTTTTCATGAGCGGAAACGCTGTTTGACCACACAAAATAGGCTTCTCACGAGTTCAGATCGAACTCTGTGAGAAGCCTATTTTTATTAAGGGTTGCGTAGTTCAGTCAACAAAATCGAGTTTGATTTCACAGTAGACCTTCAAAGCTTAGATGAGCATACTTTTGTCATGCATGGATATTGATTCCGAAGGTTTTCAAGATAGCATTAAAAAATAGATTCTGAATCTTACCTCAATATACTTATCTTTCTTGTATGAAGTAAACCATCCCGGACATTATAAAATTCTCCAGTCCATTGAACCAACTTTCCGTAATACTTTCCATTGTCTTTTTTCTGTGCACTAGTCATGGAGTCCAATGATTTCTTAATGCTGTTGAGTCCGTACTTATGACACAAGTGTTCTTAGTTCCAACTCTTCAGCACTTTTTTTACAGATTCCGACAAAAATCATTCTTTTGTGAGTTTTTTGTGAGAATAGTCCTGTATAATATGGGTATTGAGAACTATTTCATTGGTAGAGGAGCATGATACTTAACAAAAACACCTGCAAACTTGTTTATTGGCGATGGTATGACCATAGCCGAGTTCAACCAAATGGAGGAGATTTTAATGGATGATACATATTTTAAACAGCTAAGGAAGATGAGCTATGAGGATGAAATGAGGTACAGGCTGCTCATCCGCGGGGTAAAACAAATTCTCGTTGAAAAGAAGGAAGAAGGACTGCTTAAGAAGCTGTTCCGAAGGAAAAAGCATATCGAAGCAAAAGCCTGGAAATAAGCGTGTGTCGGATAACTGCATCAACGAAGCAACCCTCCTATGATATAATAAGCATATTATTATGTTTCATGGAGGCAGTCGATGGTCAGCCTGACTTATCAAGAACTTATTCAGCGGATACGTCCCTATTTCTCTCAAACGATCCTCAAACGAGGTTGGCAATATTATAAAGACGATACGATCGAACAATTCCAAGCCGAAAGTGAGTCCATCATTAAGGCTGTCGTATATGGCTCGGTCAAATATTTTGTGAAGCTGGATTTGAAACAGTTCCGCAATAGCCGCTGCAATTGTCCGCATGATGAATATTGCAAGCATATGGCCGCTATCTTGTATGAAGCGAGCTACCGCGCGGGCCTTCAGCCGAAGCAGCTGCTGTCACCAACCCCGAAGCTGCTCTCAGAGCAGGTGGAGGTAGAGGTAGAAACAGCTGGAGGAAAAGCGGCTTCGTCTTCCAGTCTGAAGCCTCAAATCAAGCTGGGGATCCAGGAGAGCGCTGCTTCTGCGGAGGTCCGCCCACCTGGTCAATCCTTAAGCGGCAATGAATCTACTGCTGATATGGAGAAGGCTCCTTCGGCAGCTCTTGCAAAGAAGTCGGGAGGAAGCAGGGCCACTCCCAAGGAGAAAGGCAGTGCAGCCGACTGGCATCGCTATTTTGAGAAGCAGTTTGAGCATTTCTCTATGTACGAAAACGGCCGTGAGATGGAGGAACTGTTCACCCAGGTAATGGAATGGTTTCTTCCCTTTGCCTCTGGCTGGGAGAGCACGCGTCGGTTGCTGTACGGCATGCATGTCGTTTTATTCGTGATGAAGCGGGTGGACGAGCTTCGTGCGGAGATGATGCGCCAGCATTATTACAGGCTTTTTGGTTATGCCCGAATTTTCACGGACATAGCCGAGCAATGCTTGCAAGTGATGACGGACATGGTCCAGCGAGTGAACCGAATGGAGGCTCAGGAACGGTATCCGGAGCTGCTTCAAGCCACGGTACAATACTTAAGCGAGCATGCATTCCCGGAGCATAAATCTTCGATGCCTTGGGACGACGTCTACAGCCTGATTTGGCGCAAATTGCTCATTCATCCGGCTTTGCGGGAACATGAACGGGCCCGTATCTCCGAAGCGCTGGCGAACCAGCGGCTATTTCCTGCGTGTAGAGATGCGCTCGTGGTGAGCAGAGCCTTTTTTGATGTGCTGGATCGAAATGATCGTCGAGCACGTCAATGGCTTGAGGAAGAGCTCAGCGGACAAGGAACAGTGCTCATTTTTTCTCTACTCGAGGGCTTCGTGTCGGATAAGGATTGGGATCGGCTTGTGGAATGGCTTCACTGGCTTGTCCCGATTATCAAAACTTCCGGTGGTGCCATGATGGATCGGTATTTTGCCTATTGGCTGGAGGCGGTCAAGCATCTGGAGCTGGAACGGGAATGGCAAAGCGTGATTCGGTCCATGCTGCCGGAAAGCTATCCTTTTTATGCGCGTATGCTGTTTGAGCAGCAGCGGTTTCAGGAATGGGTCGATATCAATATTATTTTCATGCGGTCGCCTTCCCATTTTAGTGCGGCTGAGCTTAAGCAGGTAGAGGCTTATGATGGACGATTGCTGCTGCCTATGTACCATTTTGCCGTAGAGCGGTCCGTACTTGAGAAAAATCGCACATCCTATAAGACCGCGGTCCGGCTGCTCAAAAAGCTGACAGCTCTCTGCAAGCGTTTAAAGGAGCCTGAACGCTGTGAGCAGTATATTCAACAAATCAGCAAGCAGTATTCCCGGTACCGTGCTTTTCAGGAAGAGCTGCGGAAAGGAAAGCTGCTATGATCGATGTACTCGAAACGCTGTATGTTCATGTGGAACGACGGGAGGAGGGGCAGTTCCTGCTTCGCGGCTATGGGGAAGAGCAGAGGGACATGCATCCGCATATTGTCAAAATCCGTCTGTTTACCTGGCATGTGCCGTCCCACTACGGAACCACGCTTGCGGAACAGGAGGCTGGCTGGCTGCTTTCGCCCTATATGGCGCTGCATTATTTGGGTTCGGATGCAACCTCTTTGCATGGAAAAATCGTGTGGAGCCCGGAGGCCGAGCTGCTGCGCAAGCTGGCGTCCTGCTTCAAGCAAGCCTTGGCACATGGCTGGTATGTTCCTTCTTTTGACGCCTGGAAGCAGGGAGGCTGGGGCTGGCGTCTTCTTTTGCCGGCGGAGGAAAAACGAGCTTACGCTGAGCTGCGTTCCGAATCGGCTCAGATCGGATGGTACGATACCGAGAAGTGGTTCGAGCAAGCTGTACAGGAGCTGATCGAGCAGGAGGGCGGGCCACACAGTGCTTGGAATGAGCTTCGGGACAAGCATGTGCTGCTGCAGCACGTAAGTAAGGGTTCGACTGCGGATGAGCAAGGTTCTTGTGAGGATTTGGAATGGATGAGTGAGGAGGATTGGCTTCAGGCTATCGGCTGGACGCAAGACAACACACCATTCCGGCTTTGTCTCCAGCTGATTGAGCCTATGGTTGGTCAGGATCCTGAGATGGAGATGGAGGACGAGGACAATTGGCGGTTGAAAATCATTGCCCAGGACAAGCACGACCCGAGCCTGCTGCGTGAAATTGGTCCGCGATTAAGGCCCTCCGATCTGCCTGCGCACTGGCTGGAGCATTTCAGCGAAAAGCTGGAGAAGGACGTGGAGGCTTGGCTGCGCATCGTCCCTATTCTGCGTGATGAGACAAGGCCGGATCAGCTGTTAACGGAGCTGACGGATGATCAGGCGTGGGAGTTCATGGATAACAGCAGCTTGAAGCTGCTGCAGGCGGGATTCTCTGTCTGGCTTCCATCGTGGTGGGACGATTTGATGAAGGCGAAGCCCAAGCTGAAGGCCCAGGTGAAATCGACAGGCAGCAGCACAGGTGAGGGTTCCCTGGTCGGACTCGGCCAGCTGATCGATTTTGACTGGAAGGTAGCCCTCGGGGATGTTGATTTGTCGGAAGCGGAGTTCATGCAGATGGCAGCTGATAAAAAGCGGCTCATGTTTATCCGCGGCAGATGGGTACAGCTGGACCCGGCCTTCCTGGAGCAGGTTCGGCAGACGATGAAGCAGGTGGAGAAAAGACGCGGGCTTTATTTCCGTGATGTGCTGGAGCTTCATCTGCTTGGACCGGGGAACGGTGAGGGAGAGCCGGGTACGGGCGATGATAACCAATCCGATGCCGGAAGACTCCAGATTCATATGGAGCTGAATGAGCATTTGCACAAGCTGATGCTTCAGCTTCAGCAGGCGGGACGCATTCCTATCGTAAAGCCGTCTCCGTCTTTGCAGGCGGAGCTAAGGAGCTACCAGCAGGACGGCTTCTCGTGGCTGCTGTTTCTGCGTTCGCTCGGGCTGGGCGGCTGCTTGGCGGATGATATGGGACTCGGCAAGACGGTGCAGTTTATCAGCTACTTGCTTCATACGAGAGAGGCTGCTTCCCGTAAAGCGAAGAAGGGATTGCCGGTCTCTCCTGCGCTGTTAATCTGTCCGACCTCTGTGCTGGGTAATTGGCAGAAGGAGCTCGCTCGTTTCGCACCAACGCTGAGAGTGCACTTGCATTACGGCCCGCAGCGGGCCAAGGAGGGTGCTTTTTCCGCAGAGGTTCAATCGATGGATCTGGTTCTGACGTCGTACCCTCTCGCCCAAATGGATGAGGAGGAGCTGATGAGCGTTCGCTGGGATGTCATTTGCATCGATGAAGCACAAAACATAAAGAACGCCTATACGAAGCAGTCTTCGGCCGTTAGGCGCCTAGAGGGCGACCACAAAATAGCTCTGACCGGCACTCCCATCGAAAACCGTTTGAACGAGCTGTGGTCCATCTTCGACTTTATCAATCCCGGATATTTGGGGAATCAGCGCCAGTTTGGATATCAGTATGTCAATCCGATTGAAAAAACGCGTGATGAGGACCGTATTCTTCAGCTGCAGAAGCTGGTTAAGCCTTTCCTATTGCGCAGAGAGAAAAAGGACCCGGCGATCCAGCTGGATCTTCCCGATAAAAATGAGATGAAGGCGTACGTTGCGTTGACTCCCGAGCAGGGGGCTCTGTATGAGAATGTGGTCCGGAATTTGATGGAGAAAATCGACAAGCTGACAGGCATGGAGAAAAAAGGACTCATCCTTTCCACTTTGACGAAGCTGAAGCAAATATGCAACCACCCGGCATTGCTGCTTAAAGAAATGGCGATCGATGAGCATGCGAAGGAACGATCGATCAAGATGCTCCGTCTGCTTGAGATGATTGATGAGCTGAGAGCGGAGGGCGACAATTGCTTGATTTTCACCCAATTTGTCGAAATGGGGCACATACTTCAGCAGCTCATTGAACTGGAGCGGGGAGAGCCGGTACAGTTTCTGCACGGCGGGGTTCCCAAGGCGAAGCGCGATGAGATGGTAACCCGGTTTCAGGATGCTTCGCTTCCCGAAGAGGAACGATGCGGTATTTTCATCTTATCCTTGAAGGCGGGAGGGACCGGCTTGAACCTGGTTGCGGCGAATCATGTATTTCATTTTGATCGCTGGTGGAACCCGGCTGTGGAGAACCAAGCGACGGACCGTGCATTCCGTATCGGACAAACCAAAGATGTTCAGGTGCACAAATTTGTCGCGCTCGGGACGTTGGAGGAACGGATCGATGAGATGATTGAGCGTAAGCAAGGGCTTAGTGACCAGATCGTAGGAGGCGGCGAGAACTGGGTGACGGAGATGTCCACTGAGGAGCTGAAGGATTTGTTCGTTTTAAGAAAGGAATGGATGGGAAAGTGAGGTGCAGAGCAACATGCCGAAGCGGGTTGTGGATGAGCAAAAGCAGCGAACGGGAGTAAGTCCTGCGACTGCTGGACAGGATAGCGTTGGCCAAATAGACGGGCCGGGATCGGAAGATGCTGCAGGGAAAAAGAAGCCGCATATCACGCGCAAGGGGAAAGGGACGGAGCCGCCTGCTCCATTGCCTGCTGAGTTAGAGAGCAATCCTAAGCTTCGAGGAGCCTCGCCGGCCTGGATGAAGCTCTATGCGGCCATTCATAAGGAAGCGAAGCGATGATAATGAAAAATCCCCCGAAACTTCCACTAGGGAGAGGATCGGGGGATTTTTTACGCCCTATTATTTAATCAGGCTCAGGATACCCAGTACTCTTTTCAGAACGACAGCAGCTTGTGCTCTTGTAGCTTGAGCTTCTGGAGCCAGTGTATCTTCTGTCATACCGGAGATCAAACCGATATTGATTGCAGCAGCAAGCTCTTTTTGAGCCCAGCTGATGTTGCCGGAATCGGTGTACTTCTTCAGCACATCCTCAGGGTTGGAAATGTTCGTAGCTACATCCGCATGGTCCAAAGCACGAATCACGATAGCAGCGAGTTCTTCGCGAGTGATTTTGGCATCCGGACGGAATGTATTATCGTCATAACCATTGATAATGCCTGCATAAGTTGCAGCTGTTACTGTGCTTGCGTACCATGCATCCGAAGCTACGTCAGTAAAGCTGGCAGATGCAGCGCCTGCATCCGTCAAGCCAAGAGCACGGACAACCAAAGCGGCAAATTCTGCACGCGTGATATCACGCTCAGGAGCAAAAGAAGTCTCGCTCACGCCGTTGATGATTTTTTTGCTTACAAGATACTGCACATCGGACTTGGCCCAGTGATCTTGAA
Source organism: Paenibacillus rigui (assembly GCF_002234615.1). Lineage (GTDB taxonomy): Bacteria > Bacillota > Bacilli > Paenibacillales > NBRC-103111 > Paenibacillus_S > Paenibacillus_S rigui. The sequence continues at coordinate 85,774 of NZ_NMQW01000014.1, forward strand.
GGTCCTCAAAGCTGTATACATCTGTATATACGCTATTTGTAGTTGTAGTATTTACATCGGTGTAAACACTATCGGTAGTCGTAACCGATTCTGCTGCATCGCTGGAAGCTGTGTCTGCGAAAGCAAGAACAGGGACCAGTGCTGTTACAAGCAGCATCGTTACGAGCAATTGAGCCGTCTTTTTGAAAAAAGCTGATTTCACTGCCATTTCACTCCTTAACATTATTAAAATCTAGTAAATACGCATTTAAATGTACCATCTTTTTTCTATTTAGGATAGTAGTCCTATGAAAAAAAACGATACCAAATAGTACTATTTGGCACTGCTTCAAAAAAACGAAGCAAAAAGAACCCGATACCTAGGTACCGAGTCCCTTTTGCTTCGTTTTTGAGTTACTGTCTTAATCAATAAAACGAGCTGTGCTCAACAATCGTTTAAGAATAGTAGCCGACTGTGCACGAGTCGCTTGCTCAGCAGAACCGATAGTCGTATCCGTCAAGCCATTGATTAAACCGGAATTGATGGCTGCAGCGATTTCTTTTTGAGCCCACACGATATCTTTAGCGTCTTTGAACTTGCTAAGTACGCTTTGTGGATCAGAAACATTCGTTGCGACGTCGGCATAATTCAAAGCACGGATGGACATGGCCGCCAGTTCTTCGCGAGTGATTTGGGCGTCTGGGCGGAATGTACCGTCCTCGTAGCCGTCGATGATGCCTGCTTTCACGGCTGTCGCCACGGTTTCCGCATACCAGGAGCCGGATTTCACATCGGAGAATTGGTTTGCAGCAGAGGAAGACGACAGACCAAGCGCACGAACTACCAGTGCTGCGAATTCTGCACGCGTGATGTTGCGGTCTGGCTGGAATGTCGTGTCTGTAACGCCGTCAACCACCAGCTTGTTAGCCAGCAGCTCCACATCGGCTTTGGACCAATGGTTAGCAACATCAGCGAAGCTTTTGCTCGATTGAACTACCGTGTAGATGCTGCTGCCGTTCCGCTTCAACGTTGCTACCGTAGAGCCATCCACCATTGAGAAGGTCGAAGGTACGAAGCTAAGCTTCTTCACTGCTGGATTGTACAAAACACCAGTGGCTTGCTTGGAATTCACCGAGCTTGTCACTTTCAGCGTACGAGCTACATAGGTGGAACCGAAGCTAATTGCTGCGGTTTGATTGTTTTTTCCAACAGCCTCTACATCAAAGTTCACAGCATCAGCCACTTGAGTACCGCCCAATGCTTCTGCCGCCGCTTTAACCGCTGCTGCTGTTTCACTTTTTACTTTTGCAACGGAAACTTTAATTTTCAGATCCTTTACTTCTACATCCAGAGCCTTGGCCAAATTATCAAGGTTCAGAATGGAGAGAGGAAGCGTAATGGAACCATTATCGTTTATAACGATGATTGTTTTGCCGTCCTTCACTGCATCAACTATTGCAGAAGCAGGGATAAGAGCAAAGTCACCCGACAGTTTCAATGTAACGGTATCGTGGCTGGTCAAGGCATTGGAAAGGGTGTTAGCGTCTACAGAACCGTCACTGCTTACTGAAATGGTTCCGTCCGTAGAGATGGCTCCACCACCGCCACCGCCGCTACCACTACGGCTGCTGTTATTGCTTCTTGATGTCGTATCATAGACAACTTGGTATACGGAGCTGCCAACAGATACGCCTTCATCATACACATTGCCGCTCACGTTTACGTAGCTGTAGCCACCAAGTGCATCTTTCGTAAAGCTGTAATAATAAAGGCCGTCCTTTGAAGCGGAATAGGTTGCCTTTGCAACGGAAAGCGGATTCTTATTGCTGTCATACACATTAACATAGACCGCATCGTTAACGCCATTAGCGTAAACATTAGAGTAAACCGTTCCGTAAACTGACCCATTCTTGTATGTAACCTGCGAGAAGCCTACAGTTGCGGAAGCTGCAAAAGCGAGCACAGGTACCATCACAGCGACGACAAGCATGATAGATAGCATTGCGGAAATCTTTTGAATGAAAGTATGATTTTGCACCGGGGTTTCCCTCCTATTAATCCTATCTCTATTTTTGGTAAACCTCTCTGAGAAACGAGTAGCCATTATGCTAATTCACCTCCTTTTCGGCTTGTATGGAAAAACAGAACCCAAAGCCTATCCACCTATCGACATAAATGGGAAGCTTTGGGTATGATGTTTTCTTTATATAAGACGCAGGTTGGTTTAAAAAGTTGCACTTACCAATTTATTTATTTCATCCCGTTCTTTGGCATCTTTGGCGATCAGCTTGTCGTACAATGCTTGATCGTTTTTATTTTGCTTTTGGAGGGAGGCCAGGTACCATCTGACCATTTGTTTATTCATTTGATCATCGAACTGATCATTGATTTGGAACTTCAGGAAGTTTTCAGCCGCCGCGTAGTCGCCTCGAATATATTTGATTTGTCCTAAAGTGAATGCCATTGTTTTCGTTAAACCAAATGCACGCCCTTGCTGCTGCTCTTTAGGCAGTGCTTCTAGTACTTTCGTTTTATCTAGAATCTTGCTGTACGTAGCAATGGCATCATCATAATAGTGGTTCATTTGAGCCGTATTTTTGCTGGTACGTGCCTGGTCGCCTAAACTGAATGCAAGATTGATACTTTTCTCATATAGCGTAATATCCCAAGGGAAGTTGCCTATCTCATTATTAATTAACTCGTAAGCTTTGGTAAATTGATTTTTAACTGTTAATGTATAAATTTCTTTATCAATAAGATATCGATTGTGAGGTTCCTTTTCTCTAGTTTGTTGGATCAGAGTAACCGCATCATTGAAAAAACGTTCATCTTTGGACTGGTCATAGGCTTGTAGAAGAATATCTGCCTTAAATGATGCATAATCCGGATGGTTAGGATGCTGCTTCAATGCATTATTAACCGGAGTAAGGATATCATTGATGGTCGACTTATCACTCTGGACTGCTGCTTGAGCAGCTCTAAAGTTGCTGTTTGCATTTAGCAACTGTGCTGCATTAAAGAACGTGACCAGGGAAATGATTAATAGTATAGATGGGTAAATCCATTTAAGATTATTAGTAAATGTCCACTGCTTGTTAAGAAGACCTACTTTTAAATCAGATATCATTGCTCCTAAACAAATAAACAAAAGGACACCTAAATAAACAAAGCTAAGATCAAAATCTATCATACTATGAATTAGTAAAGATGCTGCTATTATAATAAAAATAAACCGGGGAGTATCCTCATTATTTTTAAAATGGTTACGAATAAAAAGGTATAGAACTATTCCTAAAATAATTATAAAAATCAAGAATCCGAGTGATCCAACCTCAACCAGATATTGCAAAAAGAAATTATGTGCCTGTCTACTTACATATGGATTGTTCTGATATTTTTCATATAAAGCGGCCCAAGCGCCACCACCTGCACCAGTAACGGGATAATCCTTAAATAGTTTAATAGCATCAATATAAAAAGTGCCTCGTTCAATAACACTATTTTGTTGGAAGTTGATTGTTTCAATCCTATTTTTCAAGTTATCTGGAAGTAAATTCAATACTCCGGTATTTCCCAGTAATAAAAATAAACCTAATGCTCCGATAACTATTGCCCCAACTGGGATAAATAAATTTGAAAAACGAACATCTGAAATCCTGGATAATTTTAGTTCAAATTTCGACGATAAGAACCTTTGGACTAAGATAAATACAGTAGAAAGGCATATCGACATGATGAGTAGTGCCGCCCATCCTTGAAGAGATAATGAGCTATTATACTCCTTAGATAGCTGAACTCCGATATCTGTTACTTTACCTAATATAATGAAAGTAAAAATAACACCAATAATTAAATACAAGATCATTAATAACTGGCGATAAGGCTTAAGAATTAAAAAAATCGCAAGAAGAACAAGAGGTAATATAACATAAGCACCTCTAGATAAAGTAACTAAAAATGATATGAGTATCGGAATAATCATAAAAGAGTGAAACAAAGTATCGAACCATTTCTTCGAAATGGAAACTAAATAAATGGCTCCAATAAGAAGAGCTATCAATAAAGCAGCATAGGAGTTAGCGTATTGAAAGACAGAAGTAAGCCTAACACCACTAGCATCCGACATAATTGCATCTTGATAAACATTTGAGGCCATACCAGGTGCAAACCATTTAACAAGCCCGTATGCAAATTCTTTGTTTCCAAACCAATTAAGCAAGCCGAACCAAACAATAATATAGCCAGCAATCATAATACCATTAATAAGTATTCGTGATCCCATTTTTTCCTTTGAAATAAAGTAACCAAGCAAGAAAAAAGAGGTATAAGTAACTTGAATCAACAGCATATTAAAGGAAAAATAATGTGAAGCAGCACTGAACATTGAGATTAAATAAGTTAAAGGTATTAACCATATACAAATAGCTACAACACCAGATATATTATTAAATTTCCAATGATAGTAGCCATAAATGGCTACTGTAAAAAGAAGGATTGCACCCCATAAGAGAAAAGAGTAGAGTGGTCTTTCAAAATCTGAAGTATTCCCATTAAATAGTGCCTTTTGAAAGGGGGCCCAAACAAGAAAAATGAGCGTAACACATAGCATTATCCAAAAAAGTAGAGAACTCTTGTCACCTGACTGTGACTTTGTAGGACTTGATGAATAGCGATGTTTAACTTTACTGGTATTCATTTTTAGTCTCCTTTTTAATCTATATATCGACATTATCTTACCACAAAGAAGAGGGCAATCCTACTTTTGTAGTTTACTATAGGTTGGTTTTTATGTAAAAAATGGGGTATATTAAAATGTGAAGGATATATCTACTTCTAGTAAACGAAAATTTCATCTGATAAAATGAAACCGGGAGAATTCGTCATTTTCTTTGTTTTCATGTATATTTTAATTAACAAGATAATGGGGGAGGACTCAGAAGATATGAAAAAAAGAGTGCGTAAAGCGATAATTCCAGCCGCTGGACTAGGGACGAGGTTTCTTCCTGCAACGAAAGCTATGCCAAAAGAGATGCTGCCAATCGTTGATAAACCTACAATTCAATATATAGTAGAAGAAGCAGTAGAATCTGGAATTGAAGACATTATTATTGTCACAGGTAAAGGTAAAAGAGCTATTGAGGATCATTTTGACAATTATTTAGAGCTAGAGCAGAATTTATTTGCAAAAGGAAAGTTCGAATTACTCGATGAAGTACAAAAGCCTTCTAAAATGGTTGACATACATTATATCCGACAGAAAGAGCCAAAAGGGTTAGGGCATGCTGTATGGTGTGCTCGTAAGTTTATTGGTGACGAACCATTTGCTGTTTTATTAGGTGACGATATTGTTCAGGCGAAGAAACCATGTCTTAAGCAGATGATAGAGTTGTATGAAGAACTCCAAGCATCAATTATTGGAGTGCAGCCAGTTCTTTACGATGAGGTTTCGAGATATGGAATTGTCAACGGTAGGGATGTTGCTGATAGGATTTATTCCGTAACTAGTTTGGTGGAAAAACCAAAAAAAGAATTGGCACCATCAAACCTAGCCATTCTGGGTAGATATATTTTAGCACCTGAAATTTTTAATATACTAGATAGACAAGATGAAGGAACGGGTGGGGAGATTCAACTTACTGACGCTATTTCAAAACTGACAGACCTTGAAGAAGTATACGCCTATAATTTTGAAGGTGTCAGATATGATGTGGGTGAGAAGATGGGATTTATTAAAACAACAATTGATTTCGCTCTAAATAGACCGGAGCTTAGAGAAGAACTCTTGAAATATATCTCAACTATTTATGAGAATAACAACTTTATTTTAAAATAAAAGAGAATAATGGAGGAGTGTATGGTTCCATTAGTCGGTATTGTTATTCCTTGTTATAACTATGGAAAGTATCTCGAAGAAGCCGTTAATAGTGTACTTATTTCAACTTATGAAAACTTTGAGATCGTTATAGTAGATGATGGATCAACTGATCCATATACTTTAAAGACTCTAGAGAAAATTGTAAAAATAAATAAGATAAGAGTAGTTACGCGTACTAATGGAGGGCTTTCTGCGGCTAGAAATACAGGGATCTCGAGCACAAATGCAAAATATATATTGACTTTGGATGCGGATGATAAGATTGACGAAACCTTTATTGAAAAAGCAGTGTGGATTCTTGAAAATAAGCCGGATTACTCATATATTTTCTCCTTAGTCCAACTTTTCGGAGAAGTAAGTAAAATGTGGAGGACTTTTGAGGCACCCCTACAATATTTGAAATTTAGAAATGTGGTCCCAGCGACAATTGTTATGAGAAAACAATGCTGGGAGCAAGTAGGTGGATATGACGAATCAATGCGTGATGGATATGAGGATTGGGAATTTATTCTGAGGCTCGGTAAGGCAAACTTCTCTGGTTACCATATAAATGAGCCTCTTTTCTATTATCGTAAACATAAAGGCAGTATGTTGGAAGGATCAAAAAAGAAAAATAAAATTTTGAAAAATACGATTAGGAAAAAACATAAGGACATCTATAGGTTTATTACCATTCAGTTTATTGTGTTTCTTTTTTTAGAACTTCAAAGAAGGAAAATGATATATTCAAGCCTTGTTAAGAGATCTCTTTACGAAGTTAGCCCGTTCTTTATAAAAGAATGCATAAAAAAAGTGATTTTTAAGGATAAGAATAAAATTTTCAAGATGGATTTGCAAATAAAAAAAGTGACTCCCCCTTCATCTATCTCGATTTCTATTACAAGAAAAACTATCCTTATTTTATTACCTTGGCTACATGTAGGTGGTGTGGAGACTGTTTTCTATCAAATCGTAAAATCCTTATATAATAAATATGACTTTATAATTGCAACAACCAAATCTTCCGAAGGACATCCATGGGTGAACTTATTCCAACCATTTGTAAAAAGGATTTACCATTTAGATAGCTTCTTAAAAACAAATAATGATAGATACTTATTTTTGAAGACATTAATTGAGAGCTATGATGTAAGTGCGATCCACATTTCAAACAGTCAATTTGGTTATAATATTTTACCATTTATTAAGCGTGATTTTCCTAATATTAATATCTTTGACACTCTCCATATGGAAGAACCGTGGTCTAAATGGGATTATTTTGATTTTTCTGTGCACTACAGTGAATATATTGGAAAAACTGTAGTGTTAACAGAATCGCAAGCACAGACATTAGTTGAAAAGTGCCCTCAAAAAAAAGGGAAGATTGTAAAAATTTCTAATGGGTTTGAAATAAGTATAGGTAATCGTTACCAAAAAAACAATGTATTTACAGTTGTGTTTATTGCTAGGTTAGCCAAACAAAAACAACCTTTAATTTTTTTGAAGATTGCTAAAAGGTTTAAGTCAAAATTTAAAGATGTTCCGATACAGTTTCATATGTATGGTGATGGAGAACTTAGAAGAAAAGTTGGATTTTATATCAATTTGTGGGGACTACGCAGCGTTGTCAAGTTATTTCCTTTTACTAATCAAGTACAAAAGGTTTTAACAGAATCACATGTGCTGCTGATGCCTTCAATGAGGGAAGGACTGCCAATGATTGGGCTTGAAGCAATGAATTCAGGCACCGTAGTTGTAGCATCTAATGTTGCAGGGTGGAACGACTTAATAATTCATGAGGAAACGGGTATATTGTGTAACAATATGGAGGATTATGTTATTCAATTAGATCATTTGATGAGAAATACAGAATTATATGACAGGATAATTGGAAAAGCGATGATTAGTCTGGAAAATGAGTTTTCTTTAGATAGGATGATAGGTCAATATTCCCATTTGTACTCATCTCTAGGAGAGAGGTGAGAACTGTGTTTCCTAAAATGAAAATATGTCATGTAAGTGAGGCAACTTCGGGCGGAGTTTTAACTCACTTAATACAACTAGCCAAAGGTTTGGATCGGGATCTTTTTCAACAAACCTTTGTGTTATCATCTATTAAAAATCCTAAGCTCAAGTATGAGAATGATTTCCGTGGAAATAAGTTGATAATTATCAATATTGTTCGAAATATTTCTTTTTTTAGGGATTTAATAAGTTTAATAATGCTTATTTGGTTTTTTAAAAAAAATAAGTTTGATGTTATTCATTGCCATAGTTCTAAAGCAGGTGTTCTAGGCAGAATAGCAGGTATTTTAACAAGACATAAAAAAATAATATACACACCTCATGCCTTCTCATTTAATGATTTCAATCCTAAAATTAAAAATTTGGTGTATGCATTTATCGAAAGATTTATGGCAAGAATTACAACCAAAATAGTTTGCGTTTCAAAAGGTGAGTATCGAGAAGCTTTGAAATATAATATTGCAAGTGAAAAAAGTTTGGTAATTATACCTAATGGAGTAGAGGAGATAATACCTGATTATAAGTTAAATAAAATAAAATGGTTAAAGGACTTAGGTGGGATTGGAAGTGAAAAGATAATAGGCTTTGTAGGTAGAATTGATGAACAAAAAAATCCCGAGATGTTCATCAGGGCAATAAATGAAATGGTTGATAACAATTTTATGGCAATTATTATGGGAAAAGGTCCATTAACGGAAGAAATTAATGAATTAATAAAAAGTTTGAATATTGCCCACAAAGTAAAATTTCTTGGAGAGGTTGAAAATGTAAAAGAATATTTACATTGCTTTGATATTTTTGTTAGTACATCCTTATGGGAAGGGATGCCATATGCTATTCTTGAGGCTATGTCAGCAGAGATTCCGGTTGTTGCCACTAAAATACCCGGAACTATGGATTTAATTATAGATGGTCAAACCGGATTATTAGTACCAGCTAAAAATTATATTATTTTAAAAGATACATTGGATAAATTATTAAATGACACAGTATCTCAACAATTTTTATCAAATAATGCGAAAAAACTAGTAACAGAATACTATACTATTACAAATATGGTGAATATGATCGAGGAAGTATATTTGGGGGAGGATTAAGTGTACACATATAATGATATTATTAATATTTTAGCACCACATACTTCTAATATTTTGGTGGATAAAATTTTGTATTTTGAACACGGTAAGTATATATACGTATTGAAGAATGTTTCAATATCTGATATGTCTTTCTTGAAGAAAGATACAAAACTTTATTCATCCAATTTGTTTCTTGTTATTGAATCACTTTATCAATCTACGATGTTATTTTGTGATTTGTCTGGTCTTTCAAAAGAGATTACTAATATTCAATTAGGATCAGTGGAAACAACAATACAACCTGGCGATACTTTATGTATTGAAGTGAAAGTAATCGAAAAGTCTAACCATTTAATGAGATTAGAAGGTAGAGTTATGAAAGAAGGTCAAATAATATTCAATCCTAAGATCGCTATAAAAGTAAATTAAGTAAATCATTATAAATCAAAATAAAATGGAGCATGGTTATGGATGAAAAGCCGTTAGTATCTATAGTAATTCCTTGCTATAACCAAGGACATTATTTAAGAGAAACCCTTGAAAGCATTGAACAAAGTACCTATCCCTATCTTGAAATAGTTGTTGTCGATGATGGTTCTACCGATAGTGTTTCTCAACAATGTATTTTTGATTTAAAGGGGTATCTTGTTAAACAATTAGAGGTCAAGTTTATTACACAAGTTAATCAAGGGCCAGCAGCTGCAAGGAATAATGGAGTTAGACTTACGACAGGGGAATTTATTCTTTTTTTAGACGCAGATGATAAAATTGATCCAACCTATATTGAAAAATGTTTATGGATTTTAATGAAATACCCGAATATTGGATTTGTGTACCCTTCCGTTCAACACTTTGGTGCAAGAGATGATGTTTATCATGCTAAGCCTTATAGTTTTGAAGATTTACTATTAGATAATTTTATCGTGGTTTCTTCAATGATTAGAAGGCGAGTTTGGGAAGAAGTTAAAGGTTTTGATGTCGCTTTAAGTGGTTATGAGGATTGGGATTTTTGGATCAGAGTTGGAGCAGCTGGCTATATAGGCTATTGGTTAAGAGAACCATTGTTTTTTTATCGAAGAAATGATATTTCTAGGTTAGTAGTGGATAATAATAGAAGGAAAATACTGCTAAAAGAGATACAGAAAAAGAACAAACAAATATTCGACAAATATTTTGGATCTGAAAAAAACAATAAAAAGAAACTGAAGTATAAGTTGAAACAGAAGCTATCATATTATAAATGGAAAATATTTGTTTTGTACGTTAGGTTAGCTTCAAAAATGCCATCAACTTATAAAGAAAAGTTAAAGAGATTTATTAAACCTATTATAAAAAAGATCTTTAAATACGAAGAAACAGGTTACACAGAGCTAGTACAAGACCAGGTACTTGAAAAAAATGAAATTGATCAGTCAATTGAGACGGATTATTCCTATAAAAGAAATTCAAGATATATTCAGGTGATGAGTACTAATTTGCCCCTAAATAAAAAGAATTCCATCCTATTTATAGTTCCATGGCTTGTAGTAGGAGGAGCTGATAAGGTAAATCTCGATTTAATACAAAAATTTATTGAAAAAGGACACGATGTTCATTTATTCACAACGTTGAATCATGAACATCCTTGGCATTACCGGTTTAAAGAGAAAATTGTAAATATAACACATCTAGGAAATAACTTTATTTCATTGAACGAACTACTTGATTATGTAAATGATTATATACAAGCAAAAAAAATTGAGATTGTACAAATGTCAAATTCTCAGTTGGGCTATCAGATAGCTGAAATTATAAAAACAAGCAATGCTAATACCAAGATAGTTGATTTAAATCATATGGAGGAGCCATATGCACCATTTGATTATTTTAGATATAGTGTTAGATACAAAAATTGGTTCGATCATCGTGTTGTGATCACACCATACTTAAAAGAAGCGATGATTAGAAAGTATGGCGAAACCGCTGAGCGCGTAACTGTTATTCCAAATGGGATCGAAGTTCCAACAAGTTATGACAGTACTTCTTATTTGTTAAAAAATGAAAATGAAATCATTGAAATTGGCTTTGTTGGAAGAATGGAAGAACAGAAACAACCAATTGATTTTGTGAAAACAGCAAATATTATTTTATCCAGATGTAAAAATGTGCATTTCACTATGGTAGGCGATGGCTCATTATTAAAAGCCGCACAATTGTTGGCGAGATCTCTGAGTATTGATAGTTACATCGACTTTTTAGGGAGCAGTAACAATGCTCCTCAAATTATGAAAGAGAAGATGCATGTTTTCTTTGCACCTTCCTTAAGAGAAGGCTTACCTATTGTAGGTTTAGAAGCACTTTCATTGGGAATACCTATAGTGGCTACGGATGTTCCTGGTTGGTCGGATCTTATTGATAATGGAAAAACAGGTTTTTTATCACCAGTAAATGATTGTGTACGTATGGCAGATTATTGTATTGAACTAATAAATAATAAGGTTTTAAGAGAAAGTATGTCCCGCAAAGGATATGAGTTTGTTGAAGATAAATTTTCTTTAAACAAGACTTCACAAGTCTATTTAGATATATATGAAAACTTATTAAATTCTTAGGCACAACAGAGTGTGGAGGTAATTAATTTGAAAAGCATTGGAGTCATTCCGGCAAGAATAGAGTCGTCAAGATTACCCCGAAAAGTGCTTTTAGATATATGCGGAAAACCAATGATTCAACATGTTTGGGAAAAGGCTATAAGTTCTGATCTCGACGATGTAATAATTGCATCAGATTCTCAGGAGGTAATTGAGACAGCCAAAAACTTTGGAGCCAATGTTTATTTAACCTCTCAGGATCACCAAAGTGGAACAAGCCGTTTAGTTGAATTATCAGAAAACATAAAGTCGGATCTTTATATTAATATTCAGGGTGATGAGCCTTTAATTTCTCCTTATATAATCAATGAGCTAATACAAGCCAGAAAATCATGTGATTCACGAAAAGTTTTTACCGCGGCAAATCAGAACTGTACCGATGAGGATTACTTATCTCCCTATGTAGTTAAGGTTGTAACTGATAATATTATGGATGCACTTTATTTTTCGAGGGCCCCTATTCCCTATTTTAGAAACAGAACTGGAAGTATTCGACCTTTGAAGCATATTGGAATCTATGGATATACTTATGAAGGACTACAATGTTATAAATCTTCTGGTCCTAGTCTGTTGGAAGAAGCAGAATCGTTAGAACAGCTACGATTCTTGGAGAATGGTGAAAAAATTAGAGTTATATTGACTCAATATGAGAGTATAGGTGTGGATACTAAAGAAGATTTGACAAGAGTTAGACAGATACTAGGTAGTATAGGTGGGAATTTGTAAATGTTTATAGAAAAGGCAAGTAAAATTAAGTTAGTACTGATGGATGTTGATGGTACTTTAACAGATGGCATGATTATTATGGACTCCAATGGAAATGAATCTAAGCATTTTAATGTTAAGGATGGCATGGGAATTACTATTGCTCATAAGGCAGGAATGGCTACAGGTATCATTTCTGCTAGAAACTCAGATATTGTTATTCGTAGAGCAGCTGAGCTCAACATTTCATATGTTAAGCAAGGTATTAATTGCAAAAAAAATGTTTTGTTTGAAATTATTCATGAAGCAGGGTTTAAACTAGAAGAAGTTGCTTACATTGGGGATGATATTAATGATATTTCAGTCAGTCGTGAAGTAGGGTTAAGTTTTGCCGTGTTAGACGCTTCTGAAGAATTAAAAGGGGTAGTTGATTATGTTTTAACGAAAAATGGAGGCAAAGGGGCTGTTAGAGAAGCAATAGAGTTTATACTGAAAAATAAACTTTGAATCGAGGCACATGCAATGAATGATTTTCTTTCTAAAAATATTATTTCTTTAATCATTAAGCATAGAGAATTAGTAATGCAGTTTATTAAAAGAGAACTCATTACAAAATATAAAGGGTCTTTTTTGGGACGGTTTTGGTCTGTAATTACTCCACTCATGATGCTTACTATTTATACTTATGTTTTCAGTGTTATTTTCAAAGGTAAATGGGATTTCGCTGCTACCAGTAGTAAACAGGAATTTGCCATTACTCTTTTCTGCGGAATGTTGGTTTTTGCCGTTTTTAGTGAGTGTGTTACTAAAGCTCCGACTTTAATTACTAATAATCCAAACTATGTGAAAAAGGTAGTCTTTCCACTAGAAATACTTCCTGTAAGTTTATTGGGAAGTGCCGTAGTTAACTTTTTAATTGGCTTAAGTATCTTACTAGTCGGTAAAATAATTTTTTTGCACAATATTTCATGGTCATTGTTGTACTTACCACTTATGTTATTGCCTTTAATTTTTTTATCGTTAGGTCTTGTGTATATCTTCTCTTCATTAGGTGTATTTTTAAGAGATCTGGAACATTCAATTAATATCATAGTACAAGCATTGTATATGTTAACCCCTATTTTTTATCCAGTGACAGCCGTTCCAGAAAATTTAAGAGGAATTTTGTACATCAATCCATTAACTGGTATTGTTGAAAATATTCGTAATATTGTTGTGTGGGGAATACAACCTAATTTTATAAATTGGTCTATTCAATTAATAGTTTCTTTACTTATTTTAATCGTAGGTTATTGGTGGTTTTTAAGAACCAGAAAGGGGTTCGCAGATGTCCTCTAACTCTGTTATTAAGGTTGAAAACATTAGCAAATGCTATCAAATATATGATTCTCCTCAAGATCGGTTGAAACAATTATTAGTTCCAGGGGATAAAAAATTTTATAAAGAATTTTGGGCCCTAAATAATATATCGTTTGACATTCAAAAAGGTGAAGCTATAGGGATAATCGGGAGAAATGGTAGTGGTAAGAGTACACTACTGCAGATTATTTCGGGAACTTTGGCTCCTACATCAGGCAAAGTTGAAGTGAATGGTAGAATAGCCGCTCTGTTGGAATTAGGTAGTGGTTTTAATCCTGAATATACCGGTCGTGAGAATGTTTACTTAAACGGGAGTATTCTTGGTATACCTCGTAAGGAAATGGAAATAATATTTGATGATATAGCCGAATTTGCAGATATTGGTGATTTTATCGATCAGCCTGTTAAAACATACTCGAGCGGTATGATGGTGCGTCTTGCTTTTGCTGTTCAGGCTTGTATTGAGCCTGAAATACTAATTGTTGATGAGGCATTAGCTGTAGGTGACATGTTATTTCAAAAGCGGTGTTTTTCAAGAATGAAGGCACTCGCCGAAAAAGGAACGACTTTGTTATTTGTAACCCATGATATTGAACTTGTGAGAACATTTACGTCAAGAGCTATTTTGTTGAATTCAGGTGAAATAGTTAAAGAAGGACCATCCGCAGACGTTGTATTAGAATATAGAAAAAGAATGCATCAGGAAGAATCCGCTTATTATCAGGGTGTATTAGGAACAAACCAGAGTAATACAACTGAAGAAACTAATATTGTTAATGATGAGAGTAATCTCGAACTTATTACTTCAGAAAATGAATTTGGTGATAAGGATGGAATTATCTTAGATGTTCGAATTTCTGATTCAAATGGTAATGATTGTAATATGTTTTATCCTGGGGAGCAAATAAAAATAGATATAACATGCATGGCACTTAAAAATATGCAAAACCTCAACATTGGGTTAAGACTTAGAAATAAAACCGGAATAAAGATTTATTCTTGGGGGTCTTTAAATCAGGACATATCCATATGGAGCGGTAGAGCTGGTGGAAAAACATTCTGGGATCAAGAAATTGAAAGGGGCACGAAATTAGAAGCATCTTTTGTGTTTCAATGCAATTTGGGAGTCGATTTATACGAAGTTCAAGTTCTATTTGCGCAAGAATTAGATAGATACTATCGTGAAGAAAGAATGTTACATTGGATAGATGAGGCTGCATTTTTTCAAGTTAATATGAAACAGCAAGAGTATTTTTTCGGTGGAGCATGCGATTTACAAATGAAATCAGAAATCAATGCATTAGTTCAAAATGAAAAAGTAAAGAAGGGTTTTGTACTATGAATAACGATAAAGGACTTTTACCTGAGCAAATTGGGGATTATCGGTTAGCTTATAATGAATACTGGAACAGATCTGATAGATTTGGCCAAACATCATTTGATCATATAGATAAAGAAGCCTTAATAAAGTCAGTAATAAAATTTTCAGGAATGGGTTCAATTCTCGATGCTGGTTGTGGCATGGGAGTGTTGGTTAGGGAACTTTTATGTAAGGGGCTGAACGTTCATGGTATGGATGTATCGGATTATATAATTAAATATAACGAGTCTATTAGTCCTGGAAGATTTAAAGTTGGATCCCTTTTAGATATTCCTTGGAAAGATGAGTCATTCGATTCAGTTATTTGTACTGATGTATTAGAGCATCTAAAAAAAGAAGATGTACTTAAAGCCATTTCTGAATTTTACAGAGTGACCCGGAGGACACTTTATTGCCGTGTATCAACGCAAATGGATCGCGATGATCGATGGCATTTAACAGTTGAAGACAGGAGATGGTGGGAGGAACAATTTATTAATGCAGGTTTTAGAAAACATCCCTTATTAATGACTGATACAACATTTGAATCGTTAGAAACCGAGAGTGGGAGTATAACACTTATATTTGAAAAAGTGCCCGAACGGATAAAAATTAATACTCAAATAATGGTCAATGATTTTTTAAAACAATCTGATAGATCTTCAGACATGAATATTGCTTTATATACTCAAACATTACAATATATCCGACCTCACGATGAAGTGTTTAATATTGCTTGTGGTGGTGGGTCAGGCGCGGCAATTTTATGGGATGGTTCTTATGCAAGTAAAGTGGAGGGTACGGACCTTAATAACTATAATATCGAGCATGCTCATGATAGTTATGTCCAAAATAGGGATGGTTTGTCATTTATTCATTTGAATAATGAGGATTCTATAAATAACTTCTTGTTAAAAAAATCTAAAGATATTATTGTTTGTTTTGACCTAGAGCAAGTATGTAAAATGATGGAATTAAAAGTTTTTTTTGAAAAAGCCAATGTTTCTTTACGCCCGGGAGGTAGATTAATATTATCTTATCCTAACATAACTGAGAACAATTATATAAAAGATTTAGTTAAAGAATACTTCTTTCTAGATAAAGAGTATGGAATATCAATGATGCCAAGGAAATGGTATGAAGCCGATAGTATGGGCAACTTTACTGGGGAATATTCATATTTAGTATGTATTACTAACCCAATTGATAGCGAAGTTCCGTATTATGAAACAGTTTTGTGGAGTAAAAAAGACTACCCGAAAAATCATTCGCATTTATATGATAGTAGTTATAAGTTTCCATGGCTTCAGCATACATTAGTTTCAATTGGAGTAAGGGCACAAAACCCTGAAGTCTTAAAATCAATTGCTAAGAATGTTATCAATCAAACAACCGAATATAGTAGCGATACTGGGGCTTCTTTATGTGTATTGGGTTATCAAATTTTAAGTGAAAAAGTGCCCGATGTTGTTAGAATAAATGAAATAATAAATCAAATAGAAACCTTTGTGAAATATTCGCCTGAATCATCAATGCAAATAAGGTGGAACATTTCCTGTAATTTCTTATTATCACAATTATATTTAAAAATTGGAAATCAGAATAATGCTGTCTCTTGTTTGAAAAAATGTTTAGAAGTTGATTTTATGAAATTTTCACCTGTATTAGGAACAAAGGCAACACAAGCTGCTCTTAATTTAGGATTAATTGAATTAACTAATGGGAATATATATGAATCTCGAAAGTGGTGGAAACAAGCATTAAATGAAACAAAAAGAGCATTGGAATCTAGTTCGGAAAATTGGATTGGTGATTTAGAAGAACCATTGACATTTGGATTAAGAGAAGCTTCTCAAATACTAGATATTGCTAGTCAAGCAGCATTCGCTCTATGGTTGACTGCAGATGGCAAAAAAATAAGAAGTTCTATGTACCAAGATATAATTGATTTTTCAAATTTGTACCAACTAGATAATTTAAAAAAATCTAATAGTTATTTTGAAAATCAAACTCTAGAACTAAAACAGTGGATTTCTGAACTAGAGAGTGCAAAACTATGGATAGAGCATAAATGGAAAGAATCGACTGATACAACCGATAATTTACAGAATGTTATCCATGAATTAAAAGAATGGATTGGTCAGTTAGAAACAGGAAAATCATGGTTGGAAGTGAAGAATGAGGAGAATATCCAGGCGCTAGTTAAAAAAAATTCTGTAATTCAAGAATTAAGACAACATATTGATGAATTAAATGAAGCGCGTCAGTGGAACGAAAATAAAGTAAATTTATTAGAAAAAGAACTGGATGAAAAAATAAACTATATTTCCAAGTTGGAAGAGAAGTTAAAATCGTATGAGAGAAACAGCTAAAAAATGATTTAGGGGTGTTAAAGTGATACAAACAAGTGAATTTCAACTTATTGCCGGTCCTTGTGTGATTGAAGACGAAGGGTTAGTATTAGAGGTCTCTCATGAGCTTGCACGTATTTCTAAAGCTTTAAATATACCAGTAGTATTTAAAGCTTCTTATGATAAAGCTAATAGATCGTCAGCTGAAAGTTTTCGTGGGCCAGGTATTAGAAAAGGGCTGAAAATACTCGAAAAAGTTAAGTTAAGAACAGGGTTGCCTGTTCTTTCTGATGTCCATGAAACTTCAGAAGTGGAACCTGCATCTGAGATTCTAGACATATTACAGATTCCTGCTTTTCTATGTCGACAAACCGATTTAATTTTAAAAGCGTCAGCTACAGGTAAGAAAATTAATGTAAAAAAAGGTCAGTTTATGGCGCCTTGGGATATGAAAAATGTTGTAGATAAGGTTGAAAGTACGGGAAATAAAAATCTACTTATTACTGAAAGAGGTACATCTTTTGGTTATAATAATCTAGTTGTTGATTTCCGTTCTTTTATGATTATGAGGGAATGGGGATATCCTGTTATTTTTGATGCGACTCATAGTATTCAAATACCTGGAGGGAATGGTACTTCTTCTTCTGGGGAAAGAAAATTTGTCCCTAATTTAGTTAGAGCAGCGGTTGCATTTGGTGTAGATGGATTATTTATAGAAGTCCATCCGGACCCAGATAGGGCGCTTTCTGATGGTCCTAATATGCTTCCGCTCTCTGAACTAGAAGGTTTGCTAAGGGAAGCGATTATGATTAACAATGTCCAAAGAGGGTTAGAGCATGAATCCCTATAAAGAGATAGTTCAACAAGTTATGCGACAAGAAGCAATGGGTATTATAGAAACAAGTAAGTTGGTTGATGTAGAAGATGTAGAGGGTGTAATAAATGCTATTATTGCATGTGAAGGTAAGATTGTGTTTAGCGGTGTAGGAAAATCGGGACATATTGCCAAAAAAATATCAGCAACAATGTCAAGTATAGGTGTGGAAAGTACTTTTTTACATCCTGCTGAAGCTTTACATGGAGATTTTGGGACAGTAAAATCAGATGATTTGCTGTTTATACTTTCAAAAAGTGGTGAAAGTCAAGAACTAATTCATCTGATACCTTCTGTTAAAATAGTACAGAGTAAATTTATTTTAATGACTTCTAAAGGGGAATCAACATTGGGTAAGTGTGCTGATTTTGTGATAAAAATTCCCGACTTGAAAGAAGCTGATCCGCTGTATATGGTTCCCTCTGTAAGTACTACGGTTATGTTAGCATATGGAGATGCAATTTCTATAGCTATTATGCATGCCAAGGGGTTTTCTAAGTCTGACTTTTTGAATAATCATCCTGCTGGATCGATTGGTAAGAAATTGAAACTTAGAGTATCTGATATTATGAAGGTCCAGAATGATATTCCTGTTGTGAATTATGAGACAAGATTACAGGATGCCATTTTTGAAATTTCAAGTAAGGGACTAGGGGCTACAGTTGTATACAATAATCAACATCCTTTTAAAATGGGAATTATTACAGATGGTGATATAAGACGTGTGGTAGAAAAAAAAGGACAAGTTTGGAATTTATCTGTTGAGGAAATTATGAATAATGATCCAACAGTAATTCAGCAAGAGGCATATTTAATTACTGCGCTGGAGTTAATGGAAGAAAGGAAAATTACTGTTTTGCCGGTATTGAATAACGAAGGTTACTTAGTTGGCATAATTCATTTACATCAGATTTTACAAATTGGTATAAATTAATTTATCACACTAAATCTCCTTTATACTTAAAATATTTTTGGTGTATTTCTTTTATTTAGATTGGTATAATGATTTTATCATATATACCGTAAAATACCATGAGGTGAAGAAATTGAATCAAAATATGATTATTTCAGTTGCAACTGTAATTTTTAATGACTCTTCTATAATTCATTCTTACATTGACGAAACGTTAGAGGTTCTTACTAATAGTTTTACAAATTATGAATTGGTAATTATTGATAACGGGTCTAATGATGACTCAACATATATCATTAAAGAATTACAATCATCTCATCCTAATATCCGGTTAATCTCACTCTCTAAAAAATATGATGATGAATTTGCAACTGCAGCAGCTTTAGATAACTGTATTGGTGATGCTGTAGTTCTAATGGATACAAATTGTGATCCCCCATCTTTAATACCATTACTTATTGATAAATGTCTGTCAGGCTATGATTTAGTAATTGCTGAAAGAAACAATCGAGATGATGAATCTTTTTTGGAAAAAATATCAGCGAAAGTTTTCTATAAGTTAAGTAATATATTAACAGGGTATGATATTAACCCTAATTATTCAGACTATGTTGTTTTTAGTAGGAAAATGGTTAATTCACTTGTACAAATAAGAGATAGAAGCAGATATTTAAAGTATTTGAAATTGGAAGTAGGCTATAAACATGCCACTGTTAAGTATAATCGAATATTACGTACAGGCAAAAGAAAAAAGAAAAACTTTTTATATTCTGTAAGTTTTGCTTTAGAGGTAATCTGTACAAATTCTGACAAACTGTTGAGATTTGCATCTTTCACAGGTTTAATAACAAGTTTTATTAACCTTATGTATGTATTTTATGTATTGTTAATTGCTCTTTTTAAAAAGAACGTTGCTGAAGGATGGACCTCCTCCTCTTTGTTTAATTCAGTAATGTTTTTTCTTATGTTTATGATTATGACTGTTATTAGTTTCTATATCTCGTCCGTTTTAAGAGAAACTAAAAAAGGTCCGTTATATTATATTACAGATGAAACAACCAGTTCTGTTATTTATAAAAGTATTGATAAAAAAAATGTAGTTTAGAGGAAGGAGATCTTAAATTATGAAGGGTCTAATAGGCTATACAGGGTTTGTGGGGAGCAACTTATTAAAACAAACTTCATTTGATTGTTTATATAACTCAAAAAATATTCAGGAAATTAGAGGGAAGGGTTTTTCCCAGGTCATTTGTGCCGGTGCCCCAGCTGTGAAATGGAAAGCAAATCAAGACCCAGAATCAGATTGGAATTCTATAAAAAGTCTGATGAGTAGTTTAAAAGAAATCGATTGTGAGCGATTTATTCTTATTTCAACAGTTGATGTTTACAAAAATCCATATAATGTTACTGAAGATAGTGTTGTGGATGATTCTTTATTGGATGCTTATGGAAAGCATAGGTATTATCTTGAACAATTTGTTGGAGATATATTCAAAAACACACATATTGTAAGATTGCCTGGATTATTTGGTGATGGATTAAAGAAAAATATAATATATGATTTTCTACATAATAATTGTTTAGAAATGATTAATTGTGATAATGTTTTTCAGTTTTATAATTTAGATCGGATTTATAAAGATATTACGGTTATTATACAAAATGATATTACTAAGGTAAACTTCGGAACAGAGCCGGTAAGTGTTAAGGAAGTAGCATCTTCTGCATTTAATATTAATTTTGAGAATAAGACAGAGAAGTTGCCAGTTTATTATGACATGAAAACAAAGTATTCAAATCTGTTTGACTCTAATTCATATGGTTATATAGACAGTAAAGAAAACATACTAAATCAAATTAAAGAGTTTGTAGAACGGTATTAATAATTAATTATAGGAGGAATCTATGAAATTTTCGATCTCTAACATAGCATGGAACTCAACTGAAAATGAAGAAATTACAAGTATATTACCATTATATGGATTTTCAGCTATAGAGATTGCTCCAACCAAAATTAAAGAAAGGCCTTTAGAGATAACTTCAAATAATTTAAGAGATTACAAAAAATATTGGGATAATAAGAATATAGAACTAGTTGCAATGCAATCATTATTGTTTGGAAGACCAGATCTTACTATTTTTGGGGGTTCGCAAAAAAGACAAGAGACACTAGATTATTTAATAAAAATTATACAGTTGGGTGTACAAATTGGTATAAAAGTTTTTGTTTTTGGTTCACCTAAGAATCGGTTGATAGGAGACATTCATAAGGATGCTATTAATGAAATAGCGGCTAATTTTTTTTTGAAGCTAGGTGAAGTTGCAGATTCGTATGGAGCAGTTTTCTGTATTGAACCTAATCCTCGTGATTATGGATGTGATTTTATACTTAATACTAGTGAGGCAATTGAGCTTGTTAAGAGTGTTAATCATAATGGATTTGGTTTGCATTTAGATGCTGCTGCAATGACTCTAAATTTAGAGGATATATCCTTAACTATAGAAAACGCAATCGGTTACATTAAACATTTCCATATTAGTGAACCTTATTTAGAGCCTATTGGTTCAAGTGGTAAAGTTAATCATTACTTAATATCCTCTGTATTAAAGAAACTTAATTACTCTAACTACTTATCTATAGAAATGAAGCAACACAATCAACAATTTTCCAATAAGGATATAGTACTGGAGAGTTTAGATTTTGTATCAAAAATATATAATAAAAATTAGATAGGTGATTGAGATGGAAACTACTTGGCAAGTACCTAAAGCAAAGATCTATGAACTTCAAGAGAAGAAGACCAAATATTGCGTTTTGATACCGGTTATAAATGAAGGGACAAGAATTCAAAAACAACTTTTGGAATTAAAAGCATATTCTAATATTATAGATATTATTATAACAGATGGTGGAAGTACTGATAATTCTTTAGATATCGATTTTTTAAAGAGTGTTAATGTTCGTTCACTTTTAGTAAAAGAAGACACAGGGAAGTTGAGTTCTCAATTAAGAATAGGATATGCTTATTTAATTAAGCAAGGATATGAAGGAGTTATAACGATTGATGGTAATAATAAGGATGGTGTAGATGCCATTCCAAGATTTATTGAAGAATTAGATAAAGGTTATGGACTAGTACAAGGGTCGAGGTATGTGAAGGGAGGAAAGGCAATAAATACTCCTTTTATCAGAGACTGGGCAATAAAACTAATTCATGCGCCAATAGTAAGTTTGGCGGCAGGATTTCATTATACTGATACAACTAATGGATACAGAGCATACAGTAAAGATTATCTTCTTGATAGTAGAGTACAACCCTTTAGAGATATATTTGTAAATTATGAAATATTAGCGTATTTATCTGTAAGAGCCCCTAAATTAGGATATAAAACGAAGGAAATTCCTGTTACTAGAAGTTACCCGGGAAATGGAAAGGTTCCAACGAAAATAAGTCATTTTAAAGGTAATATAATGTTATTAAAAACATTATTCAATCTATTTACCAGGCAATATAATCCAAAGCGCTTACCTATAACTAATGAGAAGAGTTCTATTAATGGGTAATATCGAACAGTATGATGTGGTTGTTGTTGGTGGCGGTTTTTATGGTTGCAATATTGCATTACAAATGAAGCAGTACTTTTCAAGGGTTTTAATTATCGAAAAGAACTCTGACTTATTATCAAGAGCTTCCTTGATTAATCAAGCGCGTGTTCATAACGGATATCATTACCCTCGTAATATAATTACTGCGTATCGGTCTTTCATTAATTTCCCAAGATTTATACAAGATTTTAAATGTTGTATAGTTGATGATTTTGAGAAGCTTTACGCGATAGTAAGGAATACCTCAAAAGTAAATGCTTATCAGTTTTATAATATGTTTAATCAAATAGGGACTCCTATCGAAATTGCGGATTCGAGATATCAAAAACTATTTAATCCTAATTTATTAGAAGAAGTTTTTAAGGTAAAGGAGTTTGCTTTTGATGCAGTAATTTTGAAAGACATTTTAAAGGATAAGCTGGAAGCAGCGGGAATTACTGTTTTATATGAAACGGAAGTACAGAAAGTAAAACAAGATCAAGATAAGGGAATTTTAGTTTCACTTTCCAACGATAAAGAATTATATGGAACCTATATATATAACTGTACTTATTCCAATATAAACAAGATTCTGAAAAATTCTAATCTTCCCCTGCTTCCTTTTAAACATGAAGTCACTGAGATGGCATTAATAGAGATGCCGGATGAACTAAAAAATGTAGGTATTACTGTAATGGATGGACCGTTTTTTTCTGCAATGCCGTATCCATCAGAAAAGTTACATTCGTTTAGTCATGTCAGATATACTCCTCATAGAAGCTGGAACGATTTAAATGACTTTATTGATGGAGAAGAACAATTACGAAAATCTAAATATAAGTCAAACTTTATTTATATGCTTAAAGATACTGAGCGATATCTACCAGTTATAAGAGAAGCTAAGTACATTAAATCAATTTATGAAATAAAAACAGTTTTACTTCAAAATGAGGCAGATGATGGTCGGCCAATATTATTCAAGAAAAATTATGGTTTGGATAATTTTTCAATTATTATGGGTGGAAAAATAGATAACATTTACGACATTTTAGAATTAATAAATGAGACGAAGCAATTTTCGTATTATGGTAGTGATTCTGCTGCTAGTGTTTAAGAAGGTGAAAATGATAAATAATCTAATTAGGTATTTTTTTCGGAAATCATTTGTTATTTATGGAGCGATCGGAGGATTCGTTACCTTAGTTCAAATTTCTTTACTTTTTTTTATGAGAAATTTCTTGAGAATTCAAGACTTCTTTTCTGTTTCAATCGCTTATTTTGTAGCTCTTATCTTACATTATTTTTTGAATAAGCATATAACGTTTTTGATAAAAGAAAAGAAAGTTATAAGTTATATGTCTTTTAAATATGTAATTGTAGTTGCTATATCTTATTGCATATACGTTTTTAATCTATATCTATTTCATGATGTATTAGGAATAGTTTTTTGGTTATCCTTAGTTTTAACATTAGGTATTAACTTTATATTGAATTATATTTTTTACGAGAAAATTGTTTTTAGAAATAAGCCCTTGGAAGGATAGTATCTTTAAAATGGTAAATTCATTTATGAATAGAAGAACAGTAACAATTTGGTTCATTTTCATTTTAAGTTTTGCAACAATGACAGTTGGATTCTTTGGTAATTACTGGAAATCCGTGGATCAAGGATGGTTCGATTCGTTCCAAATAGATTCAGAATCTTTAGTCATTGGTAAAATGGTTAAATCAGAGAGAGAGGGTATATTCTCAAGCTCTGGTTTAATGGGCACTTTTAATAATATACCAAGTGGTGGGAATGATAAATTCTTAGACCAATATAAATTACTTAATGGTGAGTTAAATGGTGGGAAATATGAGAGGTATACTTCACAAATTGGCTTACAAGGAATAACTTTTAGTATAGTAGATAAAATTCTTCCATTTAAAAAGAAGCAAGATCTAATAAATTCTTTGAAATTTGTTAATTCATTAATTTTTTCTTTAATTTTAACTTTATTTGTCGTATGGATATATCTTGAGTTTAATTCTGTTTTTATTTCCATATTTTTACTGTTATCTACTTTATATTCACAGTGGATAGTTTTATTTGGAAGAAATTTATATTGGATAATATGGACTATGTTTCTTCCATTTATTATTACCCTAATCTTTGTTTATTTTGAAGATAAAAAAGGTAAGTTTCCGAAATATCTTTATGTGCTTTGCATTTATTTATCGGTATTCATAAAGTGTGCATCAGGATATGAGTATTTAAGCACTATTCTTTTGGCTATGATAACTCCGTTTATATATTATGGTTTTTCGAGAAAATGGGGAATAAGAGAAGTTATAAGAAAAATTACGTTGGCAGGCGTCACCTCAATAATTTCTTTTTTGTCAACTATCTTAGTAAATTTATGGCAGTTAGCTATAGAGTTAGGTTCGTTTAAAGTCGCTGCAAATACAATTTGGTATAATGTTTTGAAAAGAACACATGCTACTGGAGATAATTTCTCAGCCAATTTAAGAGAGAGTTTAGATGCAAGTATTGTAACAGTACTAGAAAAATATTGGTCTGGCATAGTAATTAATTTATCAAACATAATGCCCTCCTCATCTTTTATAATATTTTCTGCAGAGAAAATATTATTATTCTTTATCATTATAACTGCATTAGTATTTGCTTCAAATGAGTACTTTCCTACAATCGTTAGACAAAGAAACAAATTGATTTCTCTCTCAGTCACGCTATGGTTTTCGTTCTTAGCACCGATTTCTTGGTTTATTTTAGCAAAAGGCCATTCTTATATTCATACCCACATGAATCATGTATTGTGGCAGTTACCTTTTACACTTTATGGTTTTGCATTAATTGGTGTTATATTAGAAAGTATGGTTTTAGATTTGAATTTAAAATATCCCCTTTTTAAGAAAGGTTTATTAGGGCTACTTATAATAATTTTACTTGGTTTCGCCTACTCCACATACTCCAATTCTAAAATTCAGGAAAGAAAAATAGATGAACTAATTAATAAATCAGTTTCAAGTATTACATTGGAGGATTATAAAATTTTTATTAATATTGAGAATAATAAAATAATTTATGTAGATTTAGATAAAAAAAATGATAATATAAAGCTAGCAAACAAATTCTATTTGCATATTATCCCTCTTGATAATAATTTCTTATCTGGGGAGAGGAGACAGTATGGCTTTGATAATTTAGATTTTTACTTTACTCAAGATAAAATTAAAACATTTAGCAAATATCACGGATTTAATATTGTTGTAAAAGACTTGCCTCCATATGGAATAAAAAAAATAGAAACCGGCCAATTTAATGACAAGGAAAGAATTTGGGGAAAAGTAATTGATATTTCATATGATAGTTACAAAACTAGAGATATAATTCCAGGAAAGGTGAATGATGACAATTGGACAAATGGTATTTCAACTAATAAAAAGATTATCTTATTGAAGTATAACCTGGAAAATGTTTCAAATATATCAAAAGCTCAATTCGTCATATTAAAAGATGGTAGTAAAGTAAAAATAACAAGTATTGAGTTTATTTACCCTGATTGGATTCATGTAAACCTTGAAACAGAAATAGATCCAATTAATGGGTATCCCAATAAGATTGATATTTTAGAATAAGGGGCTAGATAATTAGGGCTTGCTGAATAA
>NZ_NMQW01000015.1 GCF_002234615.1 Paenibacillus rigui
GTAACTTCACCCGAAGGTGAAATCCGCTCGACTTGCATGTATTAGGCACGCCGCCAGCGTTCGTCCTGAGCCAGGATCAAACTCTCCATTAAAGTTGTAGTCCAACGCAAGCGTTGACTACCATAACAGAGCTTGTCTTAAGCTCAAAAATGCTGACTTGCTTGTATTTCTTAATGGCATTCAACCATCATTTGTTTAGTTTTCAAAGAGCTTTCGTTGCTTCTAACTCCATCACTCTTTTGCCGTGACAAGAATATATCTTATCAGATTTTCAAGTGAATTGCAACTGTTTTTTATTTATTTCTTTTTCTTCGTCATCCTCTGAAGCTTGTCTGTCTCAG
Organism: Paenibacillus rigui; assembly: GCF_002234615.1. GTDB lineage: Bacteria > Bacillota > Bacilli > Paenibacillales > NBRC-103111 > Paenibacillus_S > Paenibacillus_S rigui. Next base: position 342 of record NZ_NMQW01000015.1, read on the forward strand.
CGGCGACAAAAAATAATGTACCACAAATCATGTGTGATATGCAACACTTTTTTAAAAAAGTTCGTGAAGCCGGTTTTTCATCCCAACTCATCACGATAATTAAAAGTGAAATAAACACTTTGCAAACAAAAAAGGAGGCACTAGGCCTCCCCTAACAGCTGCAGCAGCTCCTGTTCATCATCAATGACGCGGATGCCAAGATCCTGCGCCTTCGTCAGTTTGCTGCCCGCACTTTCGCCGGCGATGACGATGTCTGTCTTTTTGGATACACTTCCGGTGATTTTGGCTCCCATTGCCTCTAATTTTTTGCCGCATTCCTCCCGGCTCATGGAAGACAGCGTACCTGTCAGAACAATCGTTTTGCCAAAGAACGGGTTATCCGTGTCTACAACGGCAGGAGCCTCCTCACTAACGGGCTGGACACCGGCTTGAAGCAGCCGTTCGATACTGCGCTGCATGACCGGATCACGGAAAAAGCTGACGATACTTTCGGCAACAATATCACCAATATCATGAAGCAAGACGAGCTCTTCAGGTGTCGCTTGCATCAATTTGTGAAGATCGCGGTAATGATCGGCGAGCACCTTGGTCGTTGTTTTGCCTGTATTCGGTATGCCGAGGGCGAACAAAAATGAAGCAAGGTCGCACTGTTTGCTTTTCTCAAAAGCGGCCAGCAGCTTGTTGGCCTTTTTCTCGCCGAAGCGGTCAAGCTTGATCAAATCGTCGAAGGTCAGGTCATACAAATCGGCAGGGTCACGCACACCCAGCTCCTGATACAGCTGCTCTGCCGTCATAATACTGAATGTGTCGATATCCATCGCATCACGCGAGGCAAAATGAGTAATGCGCCCGATCAGCTGCGGACGGCATTCCAGCCGGTTATAGCAGAACAAGTGAGCGCCTTTCAGCTCCAACGGCGATCCGCAGGACGGGCATTGAGTCGGATAGATGATTTCCTGTCCATCCTGCTCCTCAGTAGCCTTACCCAATATCTCGGGAATGACATCGTTGGAACGGCGGATCAACACTTCGCTGCCGAGGGCGTGCTTCAGGTTTTTGCGCTCGATATCCCCGATATTATTCAATGTACAGTTCTGCACAGTGACTCCCGCAATATCGACGGGCTCGACCTTGGCCACCGGGGTGATTTTGCCTGTGCGGCCCACTTCCCATGACACGGAAAGCAGCCTCGTTAAAGCTTCCTCCGCCTCGAATTTAAAGGCTACAGCCCAGCGGGGAAATTTATCGGTATAGCCCAACACCTGACGGGTCCGCATATCCGTTATTTTTACAACGAGTCCGTCGATTAAGAAATCAAATGTATTCCGCATCGAAGCCACATTATCCAGCTCCTGCGCCACCGCTTCAATCGAATCGTAAAACTGAACGTACGGACTGACCTTAAACCGGTTCGCACGTAAAAACTCCACCATTTCCTGATGGTTCGCGAAGGTTAAGCCGTCGGTATAGCCTATATTGTAAAAGAAAGCGCTCAGCTTCCGTTCTGCCGTCACCTTGGGGTTCAGGTTGCGCAGGGCTCCTGCTGCCGCATTACGGGCGTTTTTGAGCGGCTCTGCAGCGGTCTCATTGTACTTATCCAGCACGGACAGATTCATGATTCCTTCACCCTGTATTTCAAGGATCCCTTCCGTGTAAGGAATGGTCAGCGGAATCGATCTGATCGTTTTGACCTGCGCCAAAATGCCCTCACCGACAACTCCGTTGCCCCTCGTAGCCGCCTGAACCAGCTTGCCGTGCTCATAGGTCAGATTCAGCGTCAAGCCGTCAAACTTCAGCTCGATCACAAAAGACAGCGGAGGCAGCGGCGATTCCGGATGCTGGGCATTGTAGTCGTTCACCAGCTTGGACGCACGGGTATGCCACGCGAGAAGATCCTCATGGTTCTGGGCTTTGTCGAGGCTCCAAAGACGGGAACGGTGCTTATGCGGGTCAAAGCCGCTCAGCAGCTGATCGCCTACCCTGAGCGTTGGCGACTCCGGCAGTACGGTGCCGGTTTCCTTCTCCAACGCCACAAGCCGGTCGTACAGCTTGTCATAATCGGCATCGCTGATGGACGGCTGATCCAAAGTATAGTACTGGTAATTATGGGTCTTGATTTCTTCGATGAGGGCTTTCATAGCCTCCAAGGCTTCCGTCATATAAAGAAAACATCCTCTCCAAAAGAAGTCCGCAGCTCGAATAGGGAGCTTGCGGTAAGGGCCACATCTGGATCCCGTCAAAAAAGAGCTTGCAGTAAGGACCAGATCAGGCTCCCGTCAAAGGAGCTTGTGATAAGGGCCAGATCAGGCTCCCGCCATGCGGGGACAGGCTTGCTGTTTCGGCTGCACATCAGCCAGGCATGGCCGTCAGCTTGCTTCTCGCCTTAGCTTTCTTTGGTAATCGGCGCGAATTTCGCAAGCAGCCGCTTCACGCCGACTGGCGCCGGGAAGGCAATCTGCAGCTCAGTGTCGTCACCCGAGCCCTTGATGGCCACCACGGTGCCGGTGCCCCATTTGCCATGGGCTACTTTGTCGCCCATGCGGTAGTCGGTGGCCGGCTTCGCGGCGGCACCGGAGGCTGCGGCGGGCCGTACGGCGCCCGCCGTGGCGGCTCCGCCGGCCGCCGTAGGCCGGAAGCCGGCGGCTTTAGCCGGCGCGGCAGAGCCGGCCGCGCCGAAGCCTCCAGCGGCACCGAAGCTGCCGCCGCTGCCGTAGCGGCTCTCGCGTCCGCCGCGCGAGAGGCCGCCCATCGAGGAGCGACCGCCGATGACGCCCGGCGTCACGAGCTCGAGGAGCTCCTCGGGAATCTCCGTCAGGAACCGGGACGGAGCGTTCATGTTCGTGCGCCCGAATAAGGTGCGCATGCGGGCACAAGTCAGGAACAGCTCCTGTTCCGCCCGGGTAATGCCTACGTAAGCAAGGCGGCGTTCCTCTTCGAGCTCTTCATTGTCGTTCGAGGCCCGCGAATGTGGGAAGACGCCTTCCTCCATGCCAATGATGAAGACAACAGGGAACTCCAGTCCCTTCGCACTGTGCATCGTCATAAGCACGACGGAGTTGTTGGCATCCGCCTGCTCCTCCGCAGCATTGTTCATCGAATCGATATCCGCGATAAGCGCCAGGTCCGTCAGAAATGAAACGAGGGATTTATCCTCATTGCGCTTCTCGAAATCCATCGTTACGGACAAGAACTCATCAATGTTCTCCAGGCGAGCGGTCGCCTCAATCGTTTTTTCCCGCTGCAGCTCCATCCGGTACTCGGTAAGCTCCAGCATTTTCTCCGTCAGCTCGGTCACCGACAAGTAATCGACCATCCGGTTCAGGTTGTCGATCATCTCGCGGAAGTCTGCCAGTGCATGCTTCGCCTTCGTTCCGATCTCCAGCCCATCGACTTCATCAAGCATTTCGAACATCGAAATGCCGCGGCGCCCTGCCGCTTCTGCCAAGCGGTCCACGGTTGTATCCCCAATGCCCCGCTTCGGCACATTGACGATCCGTACAAAACTGATATCGTCGGTCGGATTGGAAATTAACCGCAGATAAGCAAGAATATCCTTAATCTCTTTGCGGTCATAGAACTTGATGCCGCCGACAATTTGATACGGAATGTCCGACTTGATCAAAATTTCCTCGATCACCCGGGACTGGGCGTTCGTCCGGTAGAGGATGGCGTGATCGCTGAACCTTTTTCCGTTCGTTCTTACATTCTTATTAATTTCATTCGTAACAAAGTACCCTTCCTCATGCTCGGAATCGGCCTGGTAGAGCCGAATTTTGGGTCCGTCGTCTTTGCTTGTCCACAAATTTTTGGCCCGGCGTCCCGCATTGTTGGCGATCACTTTGTTGGCGGCATTCAATATATTGGAAGTGGAACGATAATTTTGCTCGAGCAAAATGGTCGTCGCCTTCGGATAGTCTTTTTCAAAGTTCAGGATGTTGCTGATATCGGCGCCGCGCCAGCGGTAGATGGACTGGTCGCTGTCCCCGACGACGCAAATGCGCTTGTGTTTGTCCGCGAGCATCAGGCAGAGCATGTACTGGGCCCGGTTCGTATCCTGGTATTCATCCACGTGAATGTACTGAAATTTATTCTGGTAAAATTCCAATACCTCCGGCACTTCCTTAAACAGCTGGATCGTCTGCATGATCAGATCGTCAAAATCAAGCGAGTTGTTGAATTTCAGTTTTTTCTGATACAGCTTGTATACTTTGGCTACGATCCCGTCGAAATAGTCGCCGATCAAGTTTTCCAGCATCTCCGGCGTCTTGAGTTCGTTCTTTGCCGTACTGATGGCCGCCTGAACGGACTTCGGCTCAAACTTTTTGACGTCGATGTTCAACTCTTTCATACAGTTCTTCACCACCGACAGCTGATCCCCTGAATCCAAAATGGTGAAATTCGAGGTAAAGCCGATCCGGGTAATATCTTTACGCAGGATCCGCACGCACATGGAGTGGAAGGTGGATACCCAAATATCCTGACCTCCCGGGCCTACGAGCTTGCTCACCCGCTCCTGCATTTCGCGTGCCGCCTTGTTGGTAAAAGTAATCGCAAGAATGGCCCATGGCGGGGCTTTGCGCGTCGCAATTAAATAAGCGATCCGGTGCGTCAGCACGCGGGTCTTGCCGCTTCCCGCTCCCGCCATAATAAGCAGCGGTCCGTCGACGGTTTCGACGGCTTGCTTTTGCTGCGGGTTCAACGTTTGTATCGAAGCAAATATATCCACATGTTCATTCATCGTAGTCTCTCCTAACCCTTCCCCATATTATGACGGCTGATGGGCACGCACGTCCCGTACCGCCTGAACCGTGGCCAGCGCCTGCTCCGGCTGCTCATATACGGCATTGCCGACCACAACGGTATGCGCCGCCTCCGCCGCTTGTCTGGCTTTATCCGGGCTGTCAATCCCGCCGCCGTAAAAAATCCGGGCCTGGTGCAGCAGGTCCCTCATCCGTTTCACTAGCGCCATGTCCCCGAAAGCACCGCTGTATTCTATATACAAAATCGGGCAGTGCAGCAGCCGATCCGCCATGCGGGCATAAGCTTCCACATCTTTGATATCGAGCGCAGTGTCCGCCTGTGTCATCTTCGCCGCGGTAGATTCCCCGTTTAAAATAACATAACCCTCGGTCATCACCTGGTTCCAATCCAGAATGGCCCCGTACTCGCGAAGTGCCTTCTGGTGATTCCCCACGATCCACTGCGGGTCGCGGGCGTTAAGAACCATGGGGATAAAAAATAAATCGAAGCCAGGTGCAATCGCGTCCTGGTCCGAAATTTCAAGCACGCAAGGCACCTCGTACCTGCGGATACGCGACATCAAATCGACCGTATTGTCAAAGGTCACTCCCGTGGATCCGCCTACTATAATGGCATCCGTTCCAGATAAACAAATCCGCTCCAACCATTCGTCGGACAGCTCTTTATCCGGATCCAGCTTAAATACATGACTCCATGTTGTTACATCCAAATGCAAAGGTGACAGCCTCCGTTCTATTGCATTGCACGAGCGGCGCCGACTTCATAAGCCTAAACTTCCGTCCCGCTCTAAAGTCATTCCTTCCGCTTCTTCCAAGCTCGCTTGCCTGTCTCATTCGGCACCTATGGGAATAGTCTATGCTACCATGGATACTGTGTCAAATGAGTTATGCACCCTTTTTTGGATCGGTTGAAAGGTAATTTTTGTTACGCTGCAGAGCAGGCCGAGGCAGGGCAGAATCCGGCAGTGATGAAGGTCGTTAAAGGGCCATGTCAGGGGAGGGAGGTGCCTTAGGGCTGTACCCTTTCTTGCAAATCACACAGGCACCAGCTCGCTGGCATAACTTATGCAGGGTGTTTTTCTTACGCAAAAAATCCCCCGCAGGCAGCTCCCTGCGGGGGATGGTTGGTTATCACCAGCTGTAAAGATTGGGTACTCTTTTACAGTTAGTATTTGCTGTTGTGGTTGTTGGCCTTCTCCGTGGAAATACTGGAGGTTACGCTGCTATCGGATTCGTCCGAGGCGCTCCAGTTATAGCTGTTCCCTCCACGGGATTCGCCTGCACTGCTTTCTGCACTCCAATTGAAGCTGTTTCCTCCACGAGGCTCGGTTGCCGAGGTATAGCTATCTTGCGACCCTTTGGACGCCGTGCTGCTGCTGAAGTTATTGTTGAAGCTGCTTCCGAAGCTTCCGGTGTAGCTCTGTGGCGATGTTGTCGATGCAGACTTTGCGGTACTGGCCATAGAGCCCGCATTGCCCGTGACAGAGCTGACGAAGCCTGGGCTTAATGTCGAGCCCGGCCCCGGGCTATAGCTGGGATTGCCATATCCTTGGCTGTAGCTGCCGGCCGATGATCCGCTTGTGCTGCTCTGGCCTGTGGTGCCATAGCCCTGCTGGCCATAGCCATACCCTTGTTGACCGAAGCCTTGTCCTGCTGATGTGGTCATCGGCTGGTAAGCGCTTGGCTGGAAGGCTGTGTTAGCCTGGTGCTGTGGATACGGTGCTGCTTGCGCCGCTTGGGCGAAGCCACCCTGAATCGCCTGCTGCACCAAGCCTTGCAGCTGCTCGGCCTTTTGCACTTGTTGTTGAAGCTCCTGGCCGATTTCCTGAGGGTTAGCCATTTTCACTGACCCGTAGCCGTTCAGCTGGGAAAGCACATCGAACAATTCTCCCTGCTGCTGCATCGTTTTCTGAGATAAGGCTTGGAAGGTTTGACGAATCACCGGATGCGTCGCTTCCAGAGCCGCAGTCGTATACTCACGAGCCGCACGTTTCAACTCGGATAAAATCAGATTTCCCCAATCCTGCTCTTGTATCAGGGCGGATGCTTGCTGGGACATGCTGCCGAATGAAGTTTGTTGATACATTGTCTCGCACCTCCTTATATGTTCATTAATGGGCCATCTGGGTATGCTGCTGCAAAGTTCGGAGCAGTTGATCCGTATGCTGCAGGCGGTCCTGAGCAATATGCGTCATTTTTTGCTTCAGCTGAGGCGTGTGGCAAGCGGAAATCGCTTGTGCGGCCATTTTGGCCAGCAATTCTTCATTTTTCAAGCAATCGGTTATGTAGGACAGTTCCTTGGAGCTAACCGTGTTCATGCCTTGCTGCTGCGCTTGTTGAGTAAACATCGAGAACCCTCCTTTCGTTTTGACAAAATTAGGTTGCCCAGTTTGTGGAAAACTATTTATGAACAAAGGAAAAAATTGCGATTCACGCTGCAGCGTACACAAACAAAAACTCACGACCTGACACGGCCGTGAGTTTGGCAGTTTGAAAGCTTTTATCCATTAATTACAGTGCCCCCATTAATATGAAGAAACTGTCCTGACATGTACGAGGCATCATCCGAGGCTAACTTCCTAAAGAGAACGAAACAGGCAATCGGGGCAGGCAAATCCATGTGCTACGGCTTAGGCAGCTTGGCCTGCTCATGCAAATCAGCCCTTCGCTTAAATAAGCGAGGGCTGACGATATAGAAACGCAGTCGGGTAGGCGAACTGTCTGCCCAGATGCAGATACCCTACCACGTACTACGCAGTTTTCACGGAGGGCCTTCTTACTGAGCTGCAGAAGAAGCAGCGGCAGCGCCTTCTTCCGTACGCGGCTGTTTTTTACTGTCCACCATCTTCGTAATTTGATCCGTCAAGCTGTCTTTGATCTGACTGATGAGGGAATCCTTGCTGATGCCTTTGGCTTCGGCAATTTCAGCAAGCGATTTGCCCGCCTTCAACTCGGTTTGCAGCTCTTCCTTGGTTAGTCCAAGAAGGGTAGCCAAGTTCTCTTGGTTGCCGAAGAAACCGCCGCCTTTGCCATGCTCGCCACCGAAGCCTCCAGGACCGCCTTTACCAATGCCTGCGTTCTCAATTTCCTTCTTCAAGCGATCGGACAAATTCTCCTTGCGCTTGTCCGCCTGATCCTGCGTCAACTTGCCTGCCGTTACCTCCGCATCGATAGCTGCGGTTTCGGCCGCTACCAATTTAGCCAAAAAGTCGTCTTCACTTAAGGAGGCTTTCTCCTGAGCGATTTGCGCTAATGTTTTGCCGGCCTTCAGCTCGTCTTGAATGACACTTTGTTCCACGCCAAGAATCGTTGCCGCTTCTTCAACAAGTTTCCCTCCGCCGCGCGGACCCCCTTCGGGACCGCCGCCAGGACCGCCGAAGCCGCCTTTACCCATCCCGGTGTTCTCGATTTCCTTCTTCAACCGATCCGACAGGTTCTCCTTGCGCTTGTCCGCCTGTTCCTGAGTTAACTTGCCTGCTGTTACGTCTGCATCGATAGCAGCGGTTTCAGCCGCTACCAATTTGGCCAGAAAGTCCTCTTCACTTAAGGAGGCTTTCTCCTGAGCGATTTGCGCTAACGTTTTGCCGGCCTTCAGCTCATCTTGAATGACGCTTTGTTCCACGCCGAGAATTGTTGCCGTTTTAGAGAGGAGTGGGCCGCCGCCGCGGATGCCCATGCCCCCCTGACGGTTGCCGAATTGGCCTTTGCCGTCTGTCGATTTATTCTGAACAGATGCCGATGCTGCATCCGCTGCGTTGGCTTGAGGAGTGTATAAACTTCCGACGAGGCCGCCTCCAAGTAAAAAGCTTGCTGCAATTGTACCTGTGATCATTTTTTTGCCGAATGGTTTCATAATGATTCCTCCACCTTTTTGTTAGGATTGTTCCTTACAATTCAAAGTATATAGGCGTTAACTTAAACTGGCATGAATTTCCGCTGAATGTTAACTGAGCGTTTCCTTAATAAACGATGAGCGTTTACTGCTGTCCGTAAGCAGCTATCCCTCTACCTTTTTCGGGGCCGCCATTGCAAAGCTCCCCATCCATCCTTTTCCGACCAGCACCGCAGTCAAGAACAGGATCCCGCTAGTCAGAAATAGCAGTGTGAACGAACCGTGGGCATACAAAACAGAACCAAGCATCGGGCCAAGCGCCATTCCCAAATACCTGACCAAGTTATACACGCCGATTGCAGTAGCCCTCTCTTCCGAAAAGAGCTCCGTTAAGATTACGGAAGGCATGGACATCGTTAAGCCCATTGCAAAACCAAACAAGCAAACCGCTAAAATCAAAAACGATAGAGAAGACATCGCAGTAAAAGCAAACAGGATAACCGTGAGCGCGTGGAGCAAGAAAGAATAAAAAAGGGCTCTTCGGTTGCCAAAATAGTTCTGTATCCACGTACCTAGCTTGATACTAGTAATAGAGCAGCCGGACAAGGAGAGAAGCACTACCCCCGTCTGGGCAGGCATGAAGTGATAAAGTTGGCTCAGCATTTGGGGTAAAAATACTAAAAATACAAAGTAGGCAAAACATTGAACAAAGCCGTAAAGAAGGATCGTACCGCTTATCGGATGTTTTGCGATTACACTAAAGTTTGTCAGACTGAACCTTCGTTGGCCTGAGTGCTCAGGCTTGGTCTCTGGAAGCACGGCTGCACTCACAGCCCATACTGCCAAAACGAGCACGGCAAGAAAAATAAACGCCCCTTGATAGCCGTAGTGCTGTCCGATAATCCCCCCAATAAGAGGTCCGATAGCAGGAGCAAGCATAAGGACGAGTTGATATGTCCCCATCCCCTTGGCACGGTCTTTCCCTTGAAACAAATCACCAATGACGGCTGCTGCAACTACAGGAATGACCGCCGAGCTGATGCCTTGGAGCAATCGAAAACAAAGCAATTGCCAAACGGAAGGCGCAAAAGCACATCCTAAGGAGGCGGCAGCATAGACGATAAGAGCAGGAAGAAGAATTTTTCTCCTGCCCTTTCTGTCAGCTAAAGGACCGAAAACGATTTGCATCACGGCAAGAGCCATTGTAAAAAGCGAGACGGATAAATTAACCATGTAACCGGTCGTATGCAGATGCTGTTCAACTTGTCCGAGCAAGGGGGAATACAAATTCTGGCCTAACGAGCCGACAAACGCACTAAAACCAATTAAGTAAAGAATAAAGCGCAGCTTCATAGAGCAGCTCCTCTCTTTCGTTTTTATTTAATGACTGACTATCAGTCAATAATTGCTTTTATTGTACTTCATTGACTGTGAGTCAGTCAACACGTAAAATGAAAATAAAAACATAAGAGGGGTACCTTACCGATGCCACGAATATCTAAAGATCCTGAAGTCAGACGTGCTGAAATTATGGACATGGCCATGGAGCTTTTTGCGGAGAAAGGCTTCGACGAAACGGCTGTAAGCGATATTGTGAAAAGAGTCGGCGTGGCACAGGGAACATTTTATTATTACTTTAAGACCAAACAAGAGCTTATGATTGCCATCATGGAACGCTCCATGGAGGAACAGATGGAGTTTATCCAATCCGTCGCCGATAATAAAAGCTTGTCTTCCCGGAATAAATTGGATGCCATTTTGTTCGATAAGCCCCATCATTCGGCTAGTTATATCAAAATGTTGGAATTCGTCCATCATGAGAGCAATGCCTGGATTCACCAAAAGCTAGTCATAAACAAAACAGGCCGAACCCTGCCTTATGTTGTTAAAATCCTGGAGCAAGGCAACAAGGAAGGAAGCTTCCATGTGCAATCCCTTCAAGAAACGGCGGAATTTCTTGTGACCGCGCTGAATTTCATGATGGACCCCGGTTTTTTCCAATGGACAGAGGAGGAGAAGGAGGAAAAAATAAAGAAGATGAAGCCATTGATCGGACGGTTGCTAGGCGAGGGTTTGAGGAGATAATTTAACATAAAAAAGCTCATGTCCCGAAATCGCTTCGGGCATGAGCTCTTTTCATGGAACCTTTTATTTCGCCGGTTGCGCAGGCGGGGTCTGCGCTCCGGTTGAGCCGGCAGGAGCCGGTGGAGCTCCAGGGGTTGCCGATTCCGCTGGCTGCGGTTTATCCAGCTCGGAGAGCTCTTGGATGGATGCGGATGGCACGGCATACGCCCATTCCCCACCCTCTTGGGCAACCCATACCTGTTCGCCGTCGAGCTTGCCGACATAAACCGTGGTTGCTTCCTTGCCCGCTATATCCGCCGTCTTGACCTCGACTCGGAGTTCTGGTGCGTTCAGCTTCACATCAGCGGCCTTCTTGGCCAGCTGCTCGGTCGCCAGGAACTGCAGCTTATCCAAGTATTTGCTGGAGTCTGCGCCCTTCACTTCCTGGTCGCCCAGCTTCCAATTGGCTTCATATGATTTTTTATCTGCATCGGTTTTGGTCAAGGTCCACTTATGGCCCTTCCAGTCGACGGTTAAGCCGCGGACTTGCTCGTAATCAAGCTTCACCGGACTTTTATCCATAAAATCAAGCGGTGTCTTCGCAAGAGACTTCACTTGAGAATCGCTTAGCTTGAACACCTCCGGCGAACCGCTGAACATCGCATAGTCATAGCCCTGTACAAGCATGGCATTGCCGACACTTAAGGTATGCACCGTACCATTGCTCAGCTTCACCGAAAATTGCTGCTGCGGCTTATCCAGCCCGTACTTCGCTAAATCTTTGCCTTCGGCATCAATCGTCGCGTCTTTCGAAATCGTATTGAACGAATCGATCCAACCGTTCGCACTGTAATCATTCAGCGGAAGCGGAGACGGCTTGGACATCGTCCATTTGCCGTCCTTTTGCTGCATTTCGAGCACCGTATCACCGGTTTTGACCGAATAGCTCGCTACCTCTTCCTTCTTCACCTTGGCTATAGGGGCGGCCTCAGGCTTTTTCTCCTTGAAAAAATCTTGGCTGGAAGCGTACCAGAAGCCGCCGATACAAATGATGACTAGCAGGAGCGTTGGAATGAGCCGCTTCATCCTTTTCTCCTCCTCCACCAAATCGACCCGCCGACGAGCAGGAAGAGTAATGGGAACAGCAATACGGTACCGTAGAAAATCGACTGTGCCTGCCCACCTGTAATGGCGGCTGTCGCTACTTTCGGATTCTCCCTAGGGCGAATCGTCACCTGGTCCTTCTGCTCCTGCAGCCAGCCTACGCTGTTCAAGGCAAAATCCCGGTTCCCTTGCTGTTGAATCACATCGTCTCTCAAGAACGTCGAACCGCCCAGGATGACCGCTTTGGGCTTGTTGTCTTTGGTAGATACGGCATACCCAAGGTTCAGCGGACCCTTGATATCTTTATCATCTTTGCCGTACTTGTTTTGCAGCAGCTGGGCAATGTCGGTCTCACCGAAGGCCTGGTCTGTCGTTTTCAGGATCGCTGTCGAAGGATAATTGTCCACCGGTGCCGAATTCAGCGCAACGGCCAAATTCATCAGCGTAAGCAAATTCGAATCCTGAAGCTTTTTCGTAATATCATGGGTACCATACTCAGGAATAATAGTGAGCGGGCTGAACAGCTTGCTTTGCTTCGGTTCGATCGCCACAGCGTGCTGATCCTGGATACCATAGACCGAAAGAAGCCCATCGATATTTTTCCACTTGGTTGCCATATCGTTATTGAAGCCAAGCGCTATATACAGCTTACCCTTGCCGTTCAAATATTCCTTGATGACTTCCGCTTCCTTATCGTTCAAGTCCGATTGCGGACCGATAATGAACAGGGATTGCGCGTCATCCGGAATTTTGCCTTCCCGCAGCAAATTTAAATCTTTAACCTCGTAGTTCTCTCCTTCCAGCCCGCTCTGCCACAAGGTCATTTGATTTAGAGGCAGCTCATTATGACCGGACAGGAAGTAGACCTTCGTCTTGTCTTTCACATTCAGGTTCACCAGCGCTTGCGTCAGCTTCTGCTCTCCGCTGAACTGATACTCGCCTTGCGATTGCCCCTGCTGGAACATTTCGTAGTAGTTGATCGACTTCTTCTGCGTTCCGCTCTCGACGACGAGGCTTCCCGACGGATCTACTTCATACTGCTGGGCAATCTCGGGATTTTTCTCCAGATCATATTGATCGAATACGATCTTCCCGTTGCGCTTCTTATATTCCTGTACCAGCTCGGAGACCTGGCGGCTCATAAGCGGATCGGTCTGGGAGCTGGTAAAGGCGATCAAATGCACGTCTTTGTCGAGCGATTTTAGCGTCTGCACGGTCTGATCGGATAAGGTAAATTGTTTATTTTGCGTCAAATCGATCTGCATCGTCTTCGTTGAATTCAGAAAGATCGTCAAGACGATGAAAATACCGATCACCGCAAGCGATAGCACGACCGCGTTCGTGCCGCGAATCCACTTGTTCAATGGTCTTTCCCCCTTAGAGCTTTGCGTAGCAAAGCTGTCTTCGAAAGCGTGGTCTGAGCTTTGCGCAGCAAAGCTGTTATCTTCGAAAGCATAAGCTTAAGCCGGATACAGCAGGCAGCAAATGATGACAAGCTGGGCTGCATTTCTCCAGCAGGTGTTATGTGATGCCGTCTTACATGAACTTAAACGAAGACGGTCCTTATCTCCAACGTTTTCTTTCGAGCACCTGGATGCTCAGCACGATAAACACGATAGCCAGCGTCACATAAAAGAGAACGTCGGCAAAGTTCAGCACGCCTTTTTGCAGGTTGTTTCCCCGGCTCACAATGGAAAACATGCCCAAATAATCTTTGATTTTGCCGCCTACCGTATCGCCAAGCCAATCAATCGTCCAGAAAACCAGCAGCAGAGCAATACCCAGCACACCGGACACCATCTGGTGTGAAGACAGGGACGAGGCAAACAGCCCAATAGCCATCATCGCCGCTCCAATCAGGAACATGCTCAAAAAGGACAACCAAAGCACCGGTTGATCCAGCGTACCGTAAGCGCTCATAATGAGCGGATACAGCAAGCACCCGCCGACCAGCAGCAGCTGTACGATCAGAGTGGACAAATATTTGCCGACCACGATCTCGGTGATGCTAACAGGCGAGGTGAGCAGCAGCTCATCCGTTCCTTGACGCAGCTCGTCGGATACGAGACGCATCGTCAGCAGCGGGATCACCAGCAGATACAAGAAGCTGACCGGACTCGACACCATCCGCACATCGATCATCGTCGAGTACAGGAAGTTCGAGCTGAACATATAGCCGACAATCAGGAAAAAGAACGCGAACGCCACGTAGGATGTCGGCGAGTAGAAATACATTTGCAGTTCTTTCTTCGTAATAGCCCAGGTTCTACGCATGCGGCGTCACCTCCTCGGACTCGGCAGACTCTGCTTCGCTCTGTACGGCGGGATCGGCTGCCGGCTCGTTCGTCGTCAGCTTGAGGAAGATATCCTCGAGACTCAAGCTTTCCTTCTTCATGCTGAGGATCGGAAACCTCCGCTCTGCCATGCGGTAAAAGATCGCTTCGCGAATGTCCGCGCGGTCCTTCGCGGACACAAGCACCTTGACGGTCGACGGCGCCGCGTCGACCGAGGCGTCCGCGCCCGCACCGGACTCGGGCGCGTCAAGCTCCGGCTGCGACGCGTCCGCAGCCGGCACGACTGCCGCTGCCTTCAGCGGGGCAGCGGGTTCTTCCGCCAGCGGCTTCACGCTGGCGATCTGCTCCATGCCGCGCAGCTCGGCCATAATGGCCTCGCGCGGCCCTTTGACCTCGAGCGAGACCTCGAACGTCTCGCCCATCGAATGAGCAAGCTGGTCGGGATGACCGTCCAGCACGATGCGCCCTTGATTGATGATCAGCACGCGGTTGCATAACGCGTTGATCTCAGGCAGGATGTGCGTGCTCAGCAGCACGGTATGGTTTTCCCCCAGCTCACGAATCAGCTGGCGGATTTCGATAATTTGCTTCGGGTCGAGGCCGGATGTAGGCTCGTCCAGAATAAGCAAATCCGGGTTGTGAAGGATCGCCTGTGCCAGCCCCATCCGTTGTTTGTAGCCTTTGGACAGGCCGCGGATCACCTGGCGTTCACGGCCCTGCAGCCCTAGCCGGTCAATGACCTCAGCGATGCGGAGCTTCTGTTCCTTCACCGGGATTCCGCGCAAATCGGCGATAAACTCCAAATACGATTTGACCGTCATCTCGGGGTATAGCGGCGGCGTCTCAGGCAAATAACCGATCTTTTGCCTTGCCTTCTTCGGATGATCGGCCATGGATAAGCCGTCAATCGTGATGGACCCCAGCGTAGGATTCAAATATCCTGTAATCATCCGCATCGTGGTCGTTTTGCCTGCACCGTTGGGCCCGAGAAATCCTACAATTTCCCCACGGCTCATTGAGAAATCGATGCTGTGGACCCCTCTTTGGTTCTCGTACAACTTACTGACCTGTTTGACTTCAAGCACGCCCTCAAACCTCCATTCGCAACAAAAAAATACCTACTAACCACCATATCCAGTTTTGTGTCAACTTAACCACCAACAATATACAGTTGAAACAATAATGCGAGATTAAACAAATCTGAAAATTAGCTTAAAAATATGTGTCCAAATTGTGACTGTCGCAGTTGCACCCGTATGCAGCGCCATACTTCGCGTCGGGAGCTTGCGCGCGATGCGAAAAGCAGTGCAAAAATAAGAAGCGAAAAAAAGACTATTCCCATGGCCGCCCTAAAGGAATAGTCTTTTTCATTGAAGCAAACATTGAGCTTTGCTGCTCACTCAGCCGTTTCTTCTATTAATATAGCTCCCTTTTCTTACCTTCCGTCTTTTATCCGAGAATAGGATACTTAAGCCTTGCTGCGCACCCGAATCATATCCTTGCGCCGATACACACCGAGAATGAGCCCGAGTGCAGCCAGTTGAATCACAATCTGGCTTCCCCCATAGCTAATGAAAGGAACACCGATGCCCAAGATCGGAAGCAGGCCAAGCGACATCCCCAAGCTCCAAATGAATTGAACAGCGAACAAAGCCGCAAACCCGCTCACAAGCAGTTTGCCGTAAGGATCCCGTACCTCCACAAACACATGAACCATTTGGTGGATCAATAATACGGCTCCCAGGAGCACAATCCCCCCCGCAACCCAACCAAGACTATAAATAAGATACGTAAAGACGGTATCCGTATGAATCATGGGCAATCGGGTCGTCACCGAAGCCAATCCATGCCCCCACCAGCCAGCAGTTCTTACGGCATGATCAATTTGTATGTACATGTATCCGGCTCCCAATGGATCGCTGTGCCGGTCGAAAAAAGCCGCAAGCCTCATAGTTATATAATGTAGCGAAGAGAGATACCAAGCCGTCAGCACACCTGCTGCCAGCATCGACGGGATCAGCTCCCTCCAGCTTCTCCGTGAGACAGCGAATAACACCAAGTAACCAAACCCATAAATGAATAAAGAACTGAAGCTGCGTGAATAAATAAATAAACTGGCAGGTACTGCTACAAGAAGCAATTGCTGCTGCCAGACCGACCTTCTGCTGTTATCCATCTGCAGCAATATTCCTGCAGCCGCCAAAATAAGAGCGTAGGGGCTGATAGCTATCCAGTTGACGCTCAACCCGCCGATGGCAACATAAGCGCGCATCCCATTGATCGTATGGCCAAAGCCGGCAGTTCCAAGCATAAGCAGGATGGCTCCGGTATACAAGACCCAAGAATACGACTGGAGCCGCCGATAGTCCACAAAAAAGAACACAGCGGTCAAGACCAGACCTATCCCGGCAAATACCGCTTGTTTTTGCAAAAAGCGTGCTGGGAACTGCTTATAAACACTGTCTTTCATCGCGTCGTAGCTAAGCTCTACCGCATACATAGCGAACAACGAAATCACCAGAAGCAGAACCAGGCCGCCGATCAGCCCCCAAGCCACCTTCGGCTTATGTACTTGATTCAGTCCCGCTCCGACGGTCTCCGGATCGCCCATCTGCGCCACCGCCCACTGTACAGCCTCCTCCTCATCCGATCCTTCGCTGCGCTTCAACGCAATAAGATCGTCCAGATGATCCGCCATCTCCTGTCTGATTTCCTTGTGCAGCTCCCGCGCCTTGACTTCCCTGCATACGGAGGACAAATATTGCTCAACTAACAGGTGTTTGTCCATCAGGCATTCCCCTCCCCAAGCACACGGTCCACTGCATTACGGAACAGCCGCCATTCCCTTTCCTTCTCCTGCAGCTTGCGCCCCCCGTCATCGGTTAACCGGTAATATTTCCGTTTGCGTCCTTCGACCTCGGACCAATAAGCTTCTACCCAGCGCTCCGCTTCCATCGCATGAAGAATAGGGTAAAGTGTTCCCTCCTTCAAAACGAACGTTCCGTCAGAGCTTCGTTCGAGCTCCTTAATAAGCTCATAGCCATAGAGATCCTGCCGATCCAACAACTTGAGAATCAGCGTCCCCGTACTGCCCTTCAGCAGCTCCTTGCCCACCTGCAATGCATTCAACTCCTATACCTAGATTATCTATACATAGTATATCTAGGTATAAACTATTTTACAAGTTCTCTAGCAGAAGAAAATAGACAAAGGATCTCTACAATTTGTCCATTTCAACGATGAAATGCAAACATAGAATACACTATGTAGTGGAAAGGGAGGTGAAAATAAACCATGAGTAAATTAATAGATGCAAGAACCTCTCAAAACGCCAGCTATGCCAACTCTATCGCTATCGTTAACCTCGTTATCAACACGCCTCAATTGGTTGGTCAAATCGGCCTGATCACTGAAGGCGTAGGTGCCAAACCCCGTGTGCTTCTCAACGGTACGCTTGCGGTTCAACTGCCGCTGCTGCCGTTGCTTACAACCGTGACTATTACAATTGTGAGAGGAACTCTACCGACAGACCCACTCGTATATTCCGCAGCTCAGAACCTGGATCTCTCCATCCTTGGCCCTCAAATCTTCACAGTAGCCGCTGCCGACTACTTGCCGCCGATCACACCACAGCTGACATACAGCATGTTCGTATCCTCCAGCCTTCTCGGCACGATTCGTGTTGGCCCTGAGTCTTTCAACGGTACATTGGTATCCGACTAATACCATTTCTATGAAAATACCCCGAAGACAGCTCTCCGGGGTATTTTTTCGTAGGTTCCTATCGAAGTTTCGAACCACGTTAAGCGGTATGTCTCCCGTTTCCTTGCAATCTTAACAAATAGAATTAACCGTCTCTTTACTTAGCATGTATTCGCTTATGCTCAGCGGTCATCTTCTTCCGTTCTATTCCACGTGGATCAGACCGGAAGAATATAAGAAAATCAATACCACCAGCACCGGTGCGATGTAACGAACCACGAATATCCAAACCCGGAAGACAGGGTGAGAAAGATTTGCCTCATCCCCTGCTTTTTTCCATACATACCCTGTGAACAAAGTAACGATCAGTCCACCGAGAGGAAGCAAAATATTGGAGGCGACGAAATCCATAAAATCAAAGATCGATTTGCCCGCTATCGTATAGTCTCCCAATACCCCTCCAATGGACAAAGCCGAAGGAATGCCGACCAAGCAGCACAGCACCGTGGTCCATAGGGTCGCCTTTTTCCGACTCCAGCCCCATTTATCCATGACATAAGCGACGGGAACCTCCAGCAGTCCCACCGTCGACGTCATAGCCGCAACGGTCAACAGCGTGAAGAACAAGCCCCCAAACAGATTCCCGAGGGGCATAGCGGAGAAAGCAGCCGGCAGCGCCATAAAAACAAGCCCTGCACCTTGTGACGGTTCAATGCCAAAAGCAAAGGACGTCGGAAAAATAATAAGGCCCGCTACGAGCGCATACAGCAGATCGCCAAACCCTACGGCCGATGCCGCCTGCCCCAACGACTGTCTTCGTTCCACATAGCTTCCGTACGTGATCATCGTCCCCATTCCCAGAGACATGGAGAAAAATGCGTGACCCAGCGCTACAAGCACCGAGTCGGTCGTCAGCTTGGAAAAGTCCGGCTTCAGAAAAAATTGGACGCCTGCCATCGCTCCAGGAAGCGTTAAAGCCCTTACCATCAGGATGACAAGCAGGATCAGCATCCCCGGGATCAGAACCTTGTTAAATTTCTCAATCCCTCCGGAAACCCCTCTGGCTACCACCACGCCGGTTAAAAACATGACCACGACCTGCCACAGCACGGGCATGCCGCCTGCCGCAAACGAAGTGAACCGGTGGGTATAATCCGTATCCTGGAACAGCACATTCGAGAAGGAAATAACAGCATAATGGATGGTCCAGCCTGCAACCACCGAGTAGAAGGATAAAATCAGAAACGCACAAATAATCGATAGAAAGCCCAGCTTCCCCCAAGGGCCTGACTTGGAAAGGCGTGTAAAGGAGGTGGAAGCATTGCCTCGTCCCCCGCGGCCGATCGTAAGCTCCGCCAGTAATACAGGCAAGCCGACTACCAAGAGACAGAGGATGAACAATAAGAAAAAGGCGGCTCCGCCATATTTCCCGGTAATATAGGGGAACTTCCACATATTACCTAGTCCAACGGCGCTGCCGATAGCCGTCAAAATGAAGCCCGAGGAGCTAAAGCGTTCCTGCTCCGGGTTTAGGGTGGAGTTACCTTGAACGGATGAAGGTCCTGATGAGTGATTCTGCATGGTGATCTCCCTTACTTGTCAGTTAAATGTTGTGTTGGTTCGATACTAAAAACAGGCAGTATCATACCCTCTTTTCCGACTCTTGTCTATGGGGAAATTTGTTAAAAAATTTGAATTAGATGATATTAGCATTCGATAAGAGCTCTTGGTTCATACCTTCAATAGCAATTTCGTTAGCGCTATAAAAGCAAGAAAAAAGCGGCTGCATACAAGAAAGTAACCCCCCTTGTACCAGCCGCTTGCATAATAAGCCTATTTAATTAATTGACCACGGGTCACACCCAACTGATTCGTCGCTTTCAAGGTTTTCCACACCTGCGTGCCGCTGATTTCCCCCTGAAGTGCACGTTGGTACAAATCGATCACCTCATGCACCTTGTCGGCAGATTCCTCCAGGAACTCTACGCGGAACGTAGTAACGCCCAGCTCGCGGAAGTTCCGCAAGTACTCCGCTCCCGATTGCTCAATCGCGTTATACACGGTATTCCGGCAGCCTTCATCCACACGTACCGGGTGGGACATGCCGACCCGATCCTGCAGCGACACACGGTGGTCCTCACATGGACGCCCGCAGTTCGTGTAGTCCGTCCCCTCACTTAAGAACGTACAATAAACGCAGTGCTCCGTATGGAACATCGGCATATGCTGATGAATAACGACTTCCAGCTTCGAGGTATCCGCTACCTCCAGCAGATCGACCATCTGTTGAATGTTCAGATCATACGAAGGGGTTACTTTATCCAAGCCCGCTTCCAGGAACAGCGCCGCTGTTTTATGGTTTGCGATATTGAGCGAGAAGTCGCCGATCAGCTCCGGATGGCGGTCGTTCAGACGCTCTTGGCGCTGCTTCATATAGTAATACACCGCTCCGGTATTACGAACCAATACAGCATCCGGCTGCAGGTTCGTGATGTTCTTGAAGTAGCCGGTTTCTCCCGGCATATGAATTCTCGGCGTCGCAAGCGCAATGCGCTTGCCTGCCGCACGAGCCGCTTCGATCGCAGCCGGAAACTGCTTAATAAATTCAAAGTCGGCGTAAATCATATCGACGTCGGTCTCTACCGCCGCCTGTACCTGCTCCAGTGTGCGGCACAGAACGGTCAGCCGCGCCTCTCCTGCGGCAGCCCGCTTCTGCGGTACATCCGCGAGCACGTCAACGCCCCGCTTGACGTAAGCTCTAGGACGCTGTCTCGCTGCCTCCAGCTGCTCCACCGCACGGCGGCGCATGCCGTTCAGCTCGCGCATCGGCACGATCAAGTCGCCGTTCAGCTGCACTTCCAGCTGGTCCGCCGCCAGCTCGAAGATCGTACCGCCGAGCCGTCCGAACTGCTCCTCGAACAGCGCGGCGTCCATCGGACGCTTCTCTGCCTGCACAAGCGCAAGCTCGGACTCCACCTGTACGGTATGACCTGTTTGCAGGTCGGTCCAACGGCTTTTAAGCGGCTCGCCGAGTGTCCCGGTTACCCGAACGGCTACCGGGAACGTGCGGTACGGCTTGTCGGTTTCGAACGATTGGCGCAGCCGCTTGTCCAGATGCGGATCGTTCGTCTTCCAAATCCGGTCCCCCACATGAACACGGCTCAGATTCACATCGTTGCGGCCTGCAACGATTTCAATCAAGCCGCCGGGAGCCTCGCCCTCGATCTTCACGCCCTTGCGCCGAATATCATAGACGCGTCCGCCCTCTTCCTTACGCGTCGGATCGCCCGCATCGAAGCAGATGCCGTCGCCGCGCTTCACCGGCGCTTCCAGCTCACAGACCACGCCGTCGCGCAAAATTTGCTTCACCCGGCCTAGATACACACCGCGGCTTTTCGGGTAGGTGCCTTCCACCAGCTGCTTGTTGTTCGTCCCTTTCAGGAAGCCATACGTGAAGCCGCGGGAGAAGCTTTGCTCCAGCTCACGCAGCTCTTCCTTCGTCGGCTTCGCCTCGCCGGTTTCAAAGTACCGGTCGATCGCCTTCCGGTATTTGCTGACCACGTTAGCTACATATTCAGGGCTTTTCAGACGGCCCTCAATCTTGAATGAAGTCACTCCCGCTTCGATCAGCTCGGGAACAAGCTCCAATGCGGCCAAGTCCTTCGGTGACAGCAAATAAGCAATGTCGCCCATCGGCTTTTGCTCCCCGTCAACCATCAAATCGTACGGCAAGCGACAGGCCTGCGCGCATTCCCCTCGGTTCGCCGAGCGTCCGCCCCACATCTCCGACGTCAGACATTGACCGGAGTAGGACACGCAAAGCGCTCCGTGCACGAACACTTCCATCGGCAGCTTCGCCTGATCCCCGATCTGCTTAATTTGCTTCAAGTTATTTTCACGCCCAAGAACGACACGCTCTATGTCGAACGGCTTTGTGAACTCCACCGCCTCCGGCGAAGTGATCGTCATCTGTGTGGACCCGTGAATCGGGAAATCGGGCGATAAATCCCGGATCATTTTGACCAGACCAAGGTCCTGCACGATCACAGCATCGACACCTGCATCGATACAGGCTTCAATCAGCTTCTTCGCATCATTCAGCTCATCCTCAAACACGAGAATGTTGAACGTCAAGAAGCCTTTCACCCCATATAGATGAAGGAACGACATAATATCCGGCAGCTCGTCCATCAAAAAGTTGTTCGCACGCGCACGCGCATTGAACTTTTCCACTCCGAAAAAAACAGCGTCCGCCCCGTTGGCCACCGCCGCCCTTAAGCAATCCCAATCGCCGGCCGGCGCCAGCAGCTCAATATCTGATTTTTGTAGCTTCATCATGCTTCATTATCCTCCGAATGCTTCTCTATTCCTATCTACGAGTATGGACAAAAAGAAACAGTTATTTCTATTGCCCGCAATATCCCCGACAGCTTCGATAAATCCATATAAGATGTAGTATCTATCTAGTGTAACAGAAAACCGCCCGCCAAAGCGAATGAAACCAGCAAATGGCAGACAAACCCGAAACCACGAAGCCCTTGCGTCACGGGCAAGACTCCCAAACAAGAAAAAGCCCTGGCTGACCGTACGCCAGGTCACGAATGACACGGTTGGCGGATACGGCCAGATAGGGCTCTCGGCAGCAGCGGAAGCTGCATCTATGTAGTTATTCATGCTCTTCACTTGCTCTGAAACGAAAGCCGGTGAATAAGGATGGTATATATTACTTGTCCTTCTTCGCGTGGGAACCATCACAGTTTCCTTCCGCGTTTTGCGTGTTGCCACAAGCGCATTTGCCCATACTCGAACCCTCCTTCGCCTAGAATGACCAGGAAACGATAGCACGTCCATCGCGTCCCTTGCAGTAAACTGCTTCTTGAAACCGATTATATCTTATCCACTTACTTTTGTACACCTTGTAATTAAAAATTAGTAAATGAAAATGATTATCCTTCTCAGCATTCTCCTCATCGTCGGGGCTCGAAACAGTTCACACAACGACTTCATCCTCCGCGATGAGATCCCGTTTCCATGCGCTTTATGCCTCGCCTCTGCCTTTTTGAATCCGCACTCCCGTAACCCCGCACGCCATCGACAAAAGTTAACAAACAGCGCTAATCCATGCTATAATGGCAGGGTAGTTCAACCGAGTCATAATTGAGGGATTTGATCTTGAAGTTACTTCCAACCCGATTCCGAATCGCAGGTGCCATTCTTGGTACGCTGCTGATTGCTGTGGTGCTGCTGCTCTCCTTTTGGAACAAAGAGCTGGCCGTGCGGATGCTGTACGTGACCAAAGGCGACAGCTTCGATCCTGCGGCATACAGTCATTTACAGCAATCACTCGTTGCTAATCTGCAGCTGGAGCGGAGCCCTCTGGACAAGCTCACGCTTCGTCAAATGAAGGGCTACGACTCCGTTTATTTGGATGCTTCCTTGCACGGCGCCATGACAGACCCGCAGCGGGAGATGCTGCAGAGTTATGTGGCCCAAGGAGGACATCTGTTCCTTGAAAATGAATTGGCGGCGGACTTCCCGCTGGCCTTTATCGGAGCCAAGCAGCTGGTCGCCCTTCAGCCGCCCCTGGCGTTAGCCGCAAGCACGGGCAAAACCGCCGCTTCCGGCGCACCCGGCTTCAGCTATCCCGAGGTGGAGTTGAATCTGCAGAGCCTGCAGCAGCTGTTCCGGCAATACATCGATAATTACTTGAACCATGACGGTTTTGCCGACTTAGCCAAGTTCGCTTGGGGACAAGGACTCATCCCCTCAACGGCTGAGCCGCTTGTCGCTTGGAACGGTACCGCCTTGTATGCGCTGAACCGCTATGAGAAGGGGACGGTCTTCATCAGCAGCGCCCTGCTGCCGAACCGTTATTACCTGACAGGCTACGACCTGAACAGCGGCATAGATCCGGCGCTCGGGTTCAAGCGTCTTGCAGAGCAGACCAATCAGGCGAAAACGCCGACAGCCGGCGCATTGTACTATGATCGCAGCCAGCTTCCCCTGGAGCCCTACTTTCATTTCACCTTCGCAGCCGCAAGCGCGATGTTCCGCAGTGAATATGCCTCCTTCGTCTCCAAAGAGACGCTGGGGTATACGGTGAAAAAGGTGCTGGGCCCGTACGGGCGGCCGGCGATGTCGCATCAGAACCATTTTGAAGCGATTGAAGCGATCCGCGACGGAGAAGGGATTCAATGGGCCGAGCTGTTGAAGAAATACAACCAAGTCCCCTCCTTCTCCCTCGTCCGCTCCTCCTTTCATTGGGGGCTTTGGCAGGAATCCGTCGCCGTTCATCTGAATGTCGGCGACAAGGATAAGCCGGCCTTTGCCGGAGAGACGCCGAATTCGTTTTATTCCAGCGGAACTCGGCTCATCAGTGACGGCAAAGCGATTCAGCTGGCTCCTTATCCGGATTACCGCTCGCTCGGCGATCCAATTCAGCTGCCGTATCGCGCTTATCCCGCCGTCGCCGACCTGAACGGGGACGGCAAAGCGGATCTGATCGTCGGTTCAGCCGACGGCACGCTCGGAGCTTACCTCAGCGCGGGAGCGCAGCAGGGTGCCTATGCCGGGCAGCAGCTGCCCGGCCCCGCGCCCGATGCCTTCGGCAAGCGCGAGCCGCTGCGGCTGACGAATGGACAGCCGCTCGCCACAACCTCGTACGCCAGCGTCGCCGCGTACGATCTCAATGCCGACGGGCGGCCGGACCTGATCATCGGCCGCTCGGACGGCACGCTGGCCGTCGCCTATGGCGCAGCCGGCGGCGCGTTCGAGCCCCCCGCCCCGCTCACGGCGGGCGGGAAGGCCATTGCCGGGGCGGCCCCTGTGGCCCCGGCCGTAGGCGACGTCACCGGCGACGGCATCCCCGATCTGTTGGTCGGGGATGCCGCAGGCGGGGTGACGCTGTACCGCGGCCACCGTACAGCGGGCCGCGAGGGTACGGCAGGCCCAGGCGCCGGCGGGCCTGTGGGGTTTGACCCGGGCAGCTTGCTGTTCCAGCTGCCTGCGCCTTTTGCCGCGCCGTCGGTGCACGACGTGAACGGCGACGGCAAGGCCGACCTGGTGGTCGGCAACCTCGAGGGCGATCTGCGCGTGTACACGCAGCAGGCCAGCGGGGCGTGGCAGCCCTCCGGCGTGCTGGAGGGCGCCACGCTGAACCAGCTCGGCAACCACGCCCTCGTCGGAGGGCATAACTCCGTACCGCTGTGGTACGACGTCAATCACGACGGCAAGGATGACCTGATCGTCGGCCAACTGGAATTCGGTATGCCGACGACGGTGGACGATCCGAAGTTTCCTTATGCCAAGCAGCTGCAAGCCTTCGTTCAGTACAACAAGGAGCACAGCCTAGACCTGTATCCTCATATATTCGTGCATAACTTTACAAGCGACGCCCAGGAGAAGGAAGAAATCGAGCTGCAGCGCAAGTCGTTCGATACCTTGGGCATCCCGTGGCATATGCCGGGAACGAACCAGCATACGTGGCGCATTAACAATCCCGATCCGACGCAGACGCTGCGCAACGAGCGGGATGCGGGGATTTGGTTCAACTTTGGCTTCCGGCCGGCTAATATTCCGAACGAGCCGCGTCTCGGTGTCCAGTACAACTGGGGCGTACCGTTTCTCATGACCGATCCGAAAACCGGGAAGCCGTCGGATCCGCCGATGCTTCTTTCTACACCGGCGCCTGTTCTCAGACTGGATGCGCAAAATTCAACAGAGGATTTATTCCAAACGTATATCGATCAGGACTGGCCCATCGATTACTTCGAGCATATCGAGTACCATTTCCCGGCACGGGTCGGCGAGCTGCTCGAATTCGTCAAGTATTTGGATAACGTGCGCAATCAGCAAAGCTATAATTTCATGACGGAGACCCAAATGGCCCGCTCCGTGCTCAATACATTAACAACACACGCTGAGGTTTCCCGTTCCTGGCTGGATGCGCTGCTGGATCGTGCCAAACGCCTTGCGGGTCTTCACAGCTCGCCGGCTATCCGGATCCGCCCGGTCACAGACGGAGTTCCCGTTCAAGCCGGGGAATATAAAGGAACGCTCGGCCTCGTTATCGAACGAGGGCAGGCTTATGCAGACCGGCTTCCGGTTACCTCCTCGGATGTGTTCGAACTCCGCGGCGGCAAGCTGTATCTAGGCGCTCCGCGGTCTACGCAAGTTCAGTTCAAGCTTGCGCCGGTGAAGGAAGCGCCACAGCCCCATCTCGTGCGCTCTAACGTCCCTTATACCCTCACCAAGCAGGAGGGACGGTGGACGGTGGAGCTGCAAGCAGGCGGCATGCAGCAAATTCAGCTGTGGAGCGATAAGCCGGTCACGATCGAAGGCGACCAGCTCCAGGTCAATCGGGACGAGGCCGCACAGACGTACACCATTACCCATTTCGGCGCATCGGCCAAAGTCACGATCCGGTTCTGACGACCGGATCTTTGACTGTCACATTACCGCTGCGCCTGCTTTTAACCATCAGACCATTCAAGGAGGAACTCCCATGCAAGACCTGCTCCAACAGCTTGAGGATCATATTCGTACCCGTTATGAAATTGAAGCCGATGACGATGATTTTACCGTAGATGTCCATCTGTTCGACTATGGCTATATCGATTCCATCGGCGCGACTGCCCTGATCGCCCATATCGAAAAAACGTACGGCATTCAAGTGACAAACCAGGACCTCATGCTGTATTCTATGAACACAGTACGGGAAATCGCTGATTTCATCCAACAAAAGACTGCGAGGTAATTAAATTATGGAATGCGTCGTATCCCTCGAGGGACTGGCATCGAGCCAGCATGGTCAAGTTAAATACGCCGCCGCCTTCATCGACGAGCATATACAGGATATCCGGCTGGAGAACGAGCAGCTTACGATTATCCATGAATCCCCCAAAGGCAACGAAGCGATCGAATCCCAGGTCCGCCGCTTAATTGAGCGCTTTTCCCATGGCGATTTCGGCTTCAAGGAAAACATTTTATTCGAGCATAAGGTGGACACCCCTTACGAAGGCGACATTATCGCCGAGCTCGTGGAACGTAAGATTATTAAGGTGCTGGAGCCGGGCCTTTTCATTTTCCGTGAGCCGTTCTCCAGTCTGATGCGTTTTCTCGATTATTCGTTCGTTACGAAGATCGCGAATCGCTTTACCGGCATTACCGAGGAATCGTACCCGGCTGTCATTCACGCCGATACCTTGAATAAAACGAATCACTTCACCTCGTTCCCGGAGCACATTCATTTCTTGACGCATCTGCGCGAGGATCTGGACATCATTGAGAACTTCTCCCAGACGATCCGCGACGCGGGCGGCTGGAAGCAGGAGGATGCGCTGGACCTGAACACCAGCATGCCGAAGCCGAAGTTCACCATGAACCCTTCGACCTGCTACCATTGCTATGAAGGCTTGCAAAATGAGACGCTGGAGGGCGACGGTCTCGTCGTTACCGCCATCTCCAAATGCCATCGCTTCGAATCTCGCAACCATACGGACTTCGGCCGTTTGCTCGACTTCAGCATGCGGGAAATTATCTTTGTAGGTAAGCCGGATTTCGTCAAAGAAAACCGCCTGCGCTCCATCGAATATTTGAAGGAGCTTGCCGTGGAGTGGAACGTGGACAGTATGCTCGAAATTGCAAATGATCCATTTTTCACAAACGATTTCCAGGTCAAGGCATCGTTCCAGCGCAATCAGGAGATGAAATATGAGCTTCGCCTGACGATTCCGCACGTAAAGAAATCGATCGCCTGCAGCTCGGTCAATTTCCACAGCAACACCTTCGGTACAGCGTTCAACATTAACATGGGCAAACGGAAAGCCGTTACCGGCTGCGTAGGCTTCGGTATCGAGCGCTGGGCCTTCGCCTTCCTGGCTCAGTACGGGCTGGAAGAGAGCGCCTGGCCGGAAGCGTTCCGCGAGCAATACCATGCATGGCAGCAAAAGTCGCTTTAATTATTAGCTATAATCCTGGTACTTCCGGCTTCACACATTAAATGATAAGATGTGGTATCCTTATGAAACTTTTTGCTGGCTTACGGCGCAGCAGCTTCGTGCTGCTGCTGTTGGCCGTCTTTATTTGCTCGGACGTCGCCATTTCCTATTGGAACCCTATGGAGACGTCACGGCGCTTTTATAAGAATGATTTCACCAAAACGCTCTACCACCACGGGTGGCTTGACCACGGCCCCGTCTTTTTCGGCAATTCGGCCGTAACCGGTGCTTTTATCGAAAATGAATCGAATTCAGGCCTCATCGAAATGGGCCTCTCTTACGGTAAGCTGACCGATCTCAAGGAAATTTTGAATCGGCAGCTTTTCCATGTAGAACGGGAGCTTGTCGTCGGTATTGACGTGCATACGATGATTGACAGCCTGGACACCGACCCGACTTACCCGTGGTTCAAGCCTTGGTACCAGCCTTATGTATACACCTACCGCGATTACTTCCGCGACTCCGGTTCGGAATTCGTCCGCAATCTGTACAAGGGTACCCTGGACCTGAACCGCTCCGAGATGCTCGCCTATGAGCCCCGCTGGATCGATAAGGAGCTGTACCCCGGTCAGAAACCGCCCGCTGAGCTGAAAGCCAAGTGGGACGACTACGACAAGCGCTTCGGCTGGATGTCGCAGCACGATTACAAGGATAACCTGCAGGCGCTCGATGCCATTATCCGCTATGCGGAAGAGCATCAATTGAAGCTGAGAGTCGTCTGGATGCCGTGGAACAAAGCCTACACAGTTCCCCGCTACATGCCGGGTCTACAGGAAGAGGTCAATCAGCGGCTCGCCGCACATCAGATACCTGTCTTGAACTTACTGCAATCTTACGATGCCCGCTACTTTCACGACCTCGTCCATTTGAGCCGTGATGTTGGCGCTCCCGTATTTACGAAGGAGGTGGATGCATGGCTCCAATCGCTCGCAAAATCCTCGAAATAATCATTTACACGGCGATGCTGATTATGGTTCTCGTGTATTTTACCGGCAAAGGCCTGTTCATTTACGAAGGGTTCTAGCCCGCCATCTTGTCGCAAGGGAGTTTCGCTATGTGGTACTTAAATATGAACGCGGTCATGGCGATGAGCGGCATGATTCTCGTTCTGGCATTGACCCGGTGGTGGCCGCATAACAAACGTGTGCTGCTGTTGGCCTTCAACCTTTGTTTCTTACTGGTATTTAGCAAGAAGCTTTTTATCTTCTATGTCGTCTACACGCTGTTAAACTACTTGGGCTTCTTATTCCTGTGTCATGTCACCAAGTGGCGGCAGGGCTGGTTCATTACGGCGATTGTGCTGAATGTTGCGGGCGTATCGTGTCTGCGGCTCTTCGGCATGAAGGTTCTTGAAAATCCACTGTTTGATACGGTTATCCTGCTCGGCTTGATCTACAACGTGCTCAAGGTCATTGATGCGTATTATTTCGCCTACTTCTTCGGCAAGGATGCCCGCGTCAAGCTGATGGATTACGCGAACTTCATCCTGTTCGTGCCTACGTTCACATCGGGACCGATCCTGAAGTTCAAGGATTTCATGGCGGATACGAAGCAGCCATACCGCTTGAACGCAGCGCAGGTGGAGGACAGCATCAAGCGGATCATTAAAGGGATGTTCAAAAAGATCGTTCTCGTCACCTGGATGACGGATTTATTCAACCATATGCAGGCCCAGGAGCTGCACACGCATCAGTCCCTGTTCCTAATGATCTGGTTCTACGCTTTAATTTTCTTCGACTTCTCGGGCTATTCGGACATTGCCATCGGGTTCGGCCGTTTAATGGGCTACAATATGCCGGAGAACTTCAAGAAGCCGTTCCAATCGCCTACCTTAACGCAGTTTTGGCGCAATTGGCATGCGACCCTGGGAGACTGGTTCCGGGAGCACATCTTCATGTTCTTCTCCCGCCAAGCTCCGAGCCGATGGACAGCCGCAGGCTTGTCCGTGCTCATTATGGTCCTTATCGGCCTCTGGCACGGCTTCAGCTGGCTTTACTTCCTGTATGGCCTCTATCACGGCATCGTGATGGCGCTGGAGAACCTGCTCGGCAAATCGACGGTCAACAAGAAAAAGGTGTCGCGCGCCTACTTTTACGCCCGCTGCCTGCTGACCCAAGCCATCGTTACCTTCTCCGTCATTGTGTACAGCGGCAGCGAGGATACCGTCTTCAAAATATATCGCGGCCTGTTCCACTGGCCCTGGTCATGAGAAAAGCGAAAAGAGTCTTCCCCTGCCAGTCGCAGACGGAAGACTCTTCTTTTGTATATAAGGCTTATCCGGATAAATGATTATGCGTATAAGGCCAGACACTTTCGCAGTTGGGTCGAGCTGTATAAATGTGCTTCCATGCCAACGACTTCAATTCTTTCCAGCGCTTCCATGTCAAAATCCCCACTCCGTTCCCGGCTCCCTTGCGTCGCACGGAGGGTTTGAATCAGCTGTGGAATTACCTTATGGTCACTCGAAACGAACGTTACCGGTATTTCTTTGTTATCAATGCAAATTCTCACGCCGATTCCTCCTTTTCCAATTCCTTTACATTTTCGCTGTCTCCCGCTTGGATGGGGCCCAGCTTCACATGACCTACCCTCTCCTGCATCCAGCCTTGAACGGCTGTGCACTGGATCTGGGTTTGGGTAGCAGAGATGAACAATTCGCCGACGGGCTGATACACCTGGTTGTGATCCTTTTTATGAACGTATACGCTGCCTGATTTACTATCGATATTGAGCGAAATTTGATTGGACAATTCGACCAAGCATGTGGACTTTTTAAAGTGATTAGGGAAACGAAGCCATTTTCCAGTAGTCGTTTCAACAATTTGAGTATCTTTGCTATACATATTTGATCCGCCCTCTCTTCAAAAAGTAAGTTCCTTCCGCACGGTACCGACGGGTTCATCTCGGCAAATTCAAAACCCACCTCTCCTTCAATTTTTTCGATACTGTCTTTAGTTTATCGGTTTTGTACCGCAAAGAAATGGGAACGATGTCGAGAGGACTTGTCGAACTTCATTTTTTTTATATATGGAGCAAAAGTTTGTTGTTCTGTCCGCATCTTGCACTTTGAGTTGTCCCGAAACAGTGTTATAATTTGAGGAGTCGCGTTACGTACACGCGTACATTTTTCATTTATTTTGGAGGTGTCGTATGAAGTTAGGCGTTTTTTCTGTATTGTTCGGACAAAAACCTTTTGAAGAAGCATTGGATTACATCGCTTCCAAAGGCTTGGACGCTGTAGAGTTGGGTACCGGCGGCTACCCGGGTAATGCGCATTGCAACCCCGATGTGCTGCTGGCGGATGAAAGCAAGCTGAAAGCCTTCAAAAAAGCCGTTGAGTCCAGAGGCTTGTTCATCAGTGCCTTGAGCTGTCATGCCAATCCCCTGCATCCTCAAAAAGCAATCTCAAAAGAACATCAGGAAATCATCCTTAAAACCATTGAACTGGCTGAAAAGCTTGAAGTCCCTGTTGTGAATACATTCTCCGGCTGCCCCGGCGATCACGAGGATGCCAAATATCCGAACTGGCCTGTGGCACCATGGCCGCCTGATTTCCAGGAAATTCTGGACTGGCAGTGGTCTAATAAAGTCATTCCTTACTGGACGGAAACCGGTAAATTCGCCGCGGCGCGCAATGTCAAAATCGGACTCGAGCTCCACGGCGGCTTCTCGGTACATACGCCTGCCACGCTCCTGCGTCTGCGCGAAGCGGCCGGCGAAGTGATCGGAGCGAACCTCGATCCAAGCCATATGTGGTGGCAAGGGATTGATCCGGTGCAGGCCGTTCAAGTATTGGGCCGTGCAGGCGCAATTCACCACTTCCATGCGAAGGATACGACCATTGACCCGATCAATGTGAACAAGCACGGTTTGACGGATATGCAGCCTTATACCGCGATGCTCGATCGCGCGTGGCAGTTCCGTACCGTCGGCTTCGGTCATGACTTGAAAACATGGGCAGACATCCTGAGCGCACTGCGCCTGGTTGGCTACGACTATGTTGTCAGCATTGAGCATGAGGACGGCTTGATGTCGATTGACGAAGGCTTCACCAAAGCGGTGCAAAACCTGCAGCAAGTGCTGATCAAGGAGCCGCTCGGCGAGATGTGGTGGGTGTAAGACCACAACGAAAAGCCCTTAAACCAACAGGTTTAAGGGCTTCTTTAGTGTGCGTGGTACAACCGATCTTATATTTTGTCCATCCAGTTCATGACCATGACAACATCCATAATCAAGAACACAAGCAAACTTACAACTCCGAAACCGATAGCAAAAGGATTTTTCTTTGCAGCCATCAGCAAGCGAACCACACCAATCGCGATTACAATCGTAAACAAAATAACGAATGGGTCAAAACCGGTAAATTTACTCGCTGCTTGTGCTGCCTCAGCGGCCAAAAACATCGAGAGACCTCCTTTATTATACAAAAATGCTTAACTTCTATCTTAGCTTGACTCGCAACGAAGTGCAAGCAATAAAACCCAAGTGTAACAAGTTTGTCAACTTTTGCCGAGCTGCAGAGCAAGAAGGACATCTACCTCCCCCGTATAACGCAACTCCTTCAGAATTATAATAAATCCTTATAAGTTGTACATGTTTTCCGATTTACGTTCCCTGGTAATCATGATACTATTAGGATAGGCTTTTCATACTATTTTAATCGGATTTACGTTCTTTACATTAAGGGAGGCGCTCAAGTAACATGGCATACGAACCGATTTGGATGGCAGACCCGTCCAAACTGAACAAGGTCGAGCTTCAAAAGATCGAAAAAGACGGCCTTGATGTGATCCGCACCATTATTGAACAATACGCAACGGAAGGCTACGACGCGATTACAGAGGATGATATGAACCGCTTCAAATGGGCCGGCGTTTACGAGCAAAAGCCAAAAGACGGCCATTTCATGATGCGCGTACGTATCAATTCCGGGGTGATGACTTCCGCACAAGCTCGCGCTTTGGCAGAAATAGGCCAATTGTACGGACGCGGCTTGATCGACGTTACAACACGTCAAGCGATTCAATACCACTGGCTTCGCGTTGAGAATTTGCCGGACATCTTCAAGCGTCTGGAAGCTGTAGGCTTGTATTCCTTCGAGGCTTGCGGCGACTGCCCGCGTACAATCGTTGGTAACCCGCTTGCAGATATCGATCCGGACGAACTGATGGATACGACAGCTCTGGTGAATCAGGTGAACGATTTCTTCCTGCTGAACCGTGATTTCTCAAACCTTCCACGTAAATATAAAATGTCCATCTCTTCAAATATTTATAACTCAGGTCACGCAGAAATTCAATGCTTGGCTTTTACACCGGCTACCAAGGTGATCGACGGCCAAGAAGTACTTGGCTTCCATGCATGGGTAGGCGGCGGCTTGTCTGCTAAGCCTCACCTGGCGAAGCAGCTTGATATGTTCGTCAGACCGGAAGAAGTACTGAAGGTAGCTATCGGGGTAACGACGATTTATCGTGACTACGGCTATCGCGAGAAGCGTCACCACGCCCGTCTGAAATTCCTCATGGCCGATTGGGGTCCGGAGAAGTTCAAAGACAAGCTGATTGAGCTGATTGGTGACATGCCTTCCCTCGGAGAAGATAAAACGATCGGTTGGAAGGCCGCTTACTTCGACGGCGTTCATCCGCAAAAACAACAAGGACTGAACTACATCGGTCTGAGCGTTCCTGTAGGCCGGTTGAATTCGGAAGAGCTGATTGAGCTGGCCCGTATCTCTGATGAGTACGGCGACAGTACCATCCGCACGACTGTTTCGCAAAATATCATCCTCTCCGGTGTACCTGATGCGAAGGTAGAAGCTGCACTGCAAGAGAAGGTATTCGAGCGTTTGACTCCGAATCCGGGTCATTTCATGAGCCGTACAGTATCCTGTACAGGGAACGAATTCTGTAACCTGGCTGTCGTTGAGACGAAGAAACGAGCGGTCAGCGTTGCTGAGTATCTGGATGCTCATGTCGAGCTGGATGAAGAAGTACGCATTCACTTCATCGGCTGTCCTAACGCTTGCGGTCAAAAGCATATTGCCGACATCGGTCTTCAAGGCGCTTTGGTGAAAACGCCAGAAGGCATGGTTGACGCATTTGATTTGGCTGTAGGCGGTATCCTTGGTCCTAACGCGCAGTTTAACACGACGCTGAAAGGCCGTGTCAAAGGCGATGACGTTGCTCCTGTTCTGGCTCAACTGATTTTGTTCTATAAAGAAAACCGCAGTCCGGAAGAAACGTTCAATCAATTCGTGAACCGTGTCGGTGCGGCTGCGTTCCAAGAAAAGCTTACCGAGATTCTTGCTTCTTAAATCCGGCGGCAGGCCATCTTGATAGACGGCGAAGCCTGTTATCCTTTGCTCGATGAAACGTAACTCATAAAGCACATGTGTCACATGTGCCTACAAAATAAACCCAGCCACAATGCGGCTGGGTTTATTTCGATTTTTGCATATAAGCAATGATTCTCGCTCTCCGGCTCCAGGATTGACCAGCCGGCAAATTGGTACGTTAAATGACACTCTGCTCCAGCCGTTTGGCATAGTCCTTGGAACGAATCGTATCCCTCTCCAGAATCGGCTTCAGGTACCGGCCTGTATAAGAGCCCTCCACCTTTACAACATCCTCTGGCGTTCCCGTTGCCACAATAGTCCCGCCTTTGCTGCCGCCCTCAGGGCCCAGGTCAATGATGTAATCGGCTGTCTTGATGACATCCAGGTTGTGCTCGATCACGAGTACGCTGTCGCCGTTCTCTACCAAGCGGTGCAGTACCTTCAGCAGCCGGTCAATATCATGGATATGCAAGCCTGTCGTAGGCTCATCCAGGATATAGATTGTCTTGCCTGTACTTCTGCGGTACAGCTCGGCAGCCAGCTTCACGCGCTGCGCTTCCCCGCCCGACAAAGTAGTAGCAGGCTGACCTAAGTCCATATAGCCTAAGCCGACATCCAGCAGCGTCTGCAGCTTGCGATGTATCCGCGGGATATTCTTGAAAAATTCACAAGCATCCTCAATCGTCATCCCGAGCACTTCCGAAATATTTTTCCCCTTGTAATGGACCTCCAGTGTTTCGCGGTTGTACCGTTTGCCCTTGCAAATTTCACATGGAACATACACATCGGGGAGGAAATGCATCTCGATTTTGATAATGCCGTCACCACGGCACGCTTCACAGCGCCCACCTTTGACGTTGAAGCTGAAGCGGCCTTTTTTGTAACCCCGCACCTTCGCTTCATTCGTGTTCGAATACAGGTCACGGATGTCGTCAAATACGCCTGTATAGGTGGCCGGATTGGAGCGCGGGGTGCGCCCGATGGGAGACTGGTCAATATCGATGACTTTGTCTACATGCTCCAGCCCGACGAAGTCGCGGTACTCGCCAGGACGCACCTTGGCCCCGTTCAATTCCTTCGCCAAAGTCTTGTACAATATTTCATTAATGAGCGTACTCTTGCCGGAACCGGAAACGCCGGTGACGCAGGAGAAGACACCCAGTGGAATTTTCACACTGACATTGCGCAGATTGTTTTCCTTGGCTCCCTTGATCTCAAGCCATTTGCCATTCGGTTTGCGCCGGTCTGCGGCAATAGGAATGAACTTTTTCCCGCTTAAATATTGACCTGTTAACGAATTCGGATCGTCCATAATTTCCTTCGGCGTTCCCTGGGAGACAACCTTGCCTCCATGGATACCGGCACCTGGACCGATATCGATAATGTAATCAGCGGCCATCATCGTATCCTCGTCATGCTCCACTACGATTAACGTATTCCCGAGATCGCGCATATGCACCAGCGTCTGGATGAGCCGATCGTTGTCCCGTTGATGCAGTCCGATGCTCGGCTCATCCAAAATATAGAGCACGCCCATCAAGCTCGAGCCGATCTGTGTCGCGAGACGGATACGCTGGGCCTCACCGCCGGAAAGAGTCCCCGCCGCACGGTGCATCGTTAAATAATCCAGACCCACATTTACCAAGAAGCCCAGGCGCGCCTTGATTTCTTTTAAAATGAGATGTGCAATCTGAAGCTCCCGCTCATTCAAATCCAACGATTCGAACCATTCCTGGGAATCCCCGATGGATAAGGAGGTGACGTGAGCGATGTTCTTTCCGTTGATCGTTACTGCCAACGTTTCCGGCTTCAAGCGCTGTCCCTTGCATTTGCCGCACGGCTTGGAGCTCATATAGGTTTCAATATGCTCGCGGATGCCTTCGGAGAACGTATCCCGGTACCGGCGCTCCAGATTATGAATGATCCCTTCAAAAGCGACCATCGCTTCTTTCCGGTGCCCCATATCGTTCTCATAGCGGAAACGCACCTTTTCGCCGCCCGTGCCATACAGCAGCTTTTTCATATGCTCCGCGGACAAGTCGGCTACCGGCACGTTCTGCGGAATGCCGTAATGCTCGCAGACCGCCGCCAAAAATTGCGGATAATAGTTCGACGTGCTTCCTGCCCACGCCTCGAACGCTCCCTCTTCAATAGACAGCTTCGGGTTCGGCACAAGCAGATCCGGATCGACAATCATCTTGCTGCCCAAGCCGTCACATTCAGGGCAAGCCCCGAAAGGGCTGTTGAAGGAAAACATTCTCGGTGCCAGCTCCTCGATGCTGAAGCCGCACTCCGGACATGCGAGGTTTTGACTGAACAGCAGCTCTTCCTTCTCCATCACGTCGACGATGACCCGGCCGTTCCCGAGCTTAAGCGCGGTTTCGAGGGAATCCGCCAGCCGCGACTGGATGTCCTCCTTCACCACGATCCGGTCGACGACCACTTCGATGCTGTGCTTCTTGTTCTTATCCAGCTCGATTTTATCAGAGATGTCCATGACCTCTCCATTGACCCGTACGCGTACAAAGCCCTGCTTCTGGATATCCGCCAGCAGCTTGGAATGCTCGCCCTTGCGGCCGGATATAACCGGCCCCATAATTTGCAGCCTTGTCCGTTCAGGGTACTCCATAATCCGGTCCACCATTTGTTCCACGGTCTGGGACGTAATTTCAATTTTATGATCCGGGCAGTGCGGACGCCCAATTCGGGCGAACAGCAAGCGCAGGTAGTCATAAATTTCGGTAACTGTACCTACGGTAGAACGCGGATTGCGGCTGGTCGTCTTCTGATCGATGGAAATCGCGGGGGACAAGCCTTCGATGGAATCCACATCCGGCTTATCCATTTGTCCGAGAAACTGGCGTGCATAAGCGGACAGAGACTCTACGTATCTTCTCTGCCCTTCCGCATAGATCGTATCGAACGCAAGCGATGATTTGCCTGAACCGCTCAGGCCCGTCAGCACGACGAAACGGTCACGCGGAATTGTTACGTCGATATTTTTCAAATTGTGCGCTCGCGCGCCTTTGATCACAATATTGTCTCTAGCCACTTACTTTCCACCATCCTCCATGATAAAACGGCCCATCGGCTGATGCTATGTCAGGCGCCTGCAATAGGTACCGCTCCTATTTACTATTTATTGACAATCGATTCCATGGACTTTATTACCCAGTATAACCACTAAAGGTCTGCTTTTAACTCCAGCACCGCGTCACGAAGCTCGGCGGCCCGCTCGAACTGCAGATTCTTGGCCGCTTCTTTCATTTCCTGCTCCAAACGCTCGATGAGCGACATACGATCCTTCTTCGACATCTTCGCATCCTTCACGTCGGCCAAATAATCGGCCTTCGATTCGGCTACCTTCACCGCTTCAATAACATCGCGTACCTTCTTCTGAATCGTTTGCGGTGTAATGCCGTGCTTCTCATTGTAGGCAAGCTGAATTTCGCGGCGGCGGTTCGTCTCCCGAATCGCTTTGTCCATCGAATCCGTTATTTTATCGCCATACATAATGACGCGCCCGTTCGCATTCCGCGCCGCGCGGCCAATTGTCTGAATGAGGGAACGTTCCGCACGGAGGAAGCCTTCCTTATCCGCATCGAGAATCGTGACGAGCGACACCTCCGGCAGGTCAAGACCTTCTCTGAGCAGGTTAATCCCGACCAGGACGTGGAATACGCCAAGCCTCAAATCCCGCAAAATAGCCATACGCTCCAACGTCTTGATATCGGAGTGCAAATACCGGACCTTGATGCCGACCTCCTTCAGATAATCGGTCAAATCCTCGGCCATTTTCTTCGTCAGCGTTGTGACCAGCACCCGCTCATCCTT
This sequence comes from Paenibacillus rigui, assembly GCF_002234615.1. Taxonomy (GTDB): domain Bacteria; phylum Bacillota; class Bacilli; order Paenibacillales; family NBRC-103111; genus Paenibacillus_S; species Paenibacillus_S rigui. The sequence goes on from NZ_NMQW01000015.1 coordinate 38,264, forward strand.
GCGGATCCGTTCATGAATCTCGCCCAGCAAATCGTCGATCTGCCCTTTGGTCGGCCGCACTTCAATAATCGGGTCAATCAGACCCGTCGGACGGATGATCTGCTCCACCATAACCGGGCAATGCTCCAGCTCAAAAGGCCCCGGCGTCGCGGAGATGAATACCGCCTGCTTCACCTTGGACTCGAATTCCTCGAACCGCAGCGGACGGTTATCCATCGCCGATGGCAGACGGAAGCCATGGTTAACGAGCACTTCCTTGCGCGCCCGGTCCCCGTTGTACATCCCGCGGATTTGCGGCAGCGTCACGTGCGACTCATCGACCATCAGCAGCATGTCGTCCGGGAAATAATCGAACAGCGTATACGGTGTTGCTCCGCGCTCACGGAACGTCAACGGCCCGGAATAGTTCTCGATACCGGAGCAGAAGCCCATCTCCTGCATCATCTCGATATCATAGCGGGTCCGCTGCTCCAGCCGTTGGGCTTCCAGCAGCTTACCATCGCTCCGCAGCTCTTCCAATCGCTCCTCAAGCTCCCGTTCAATGTTCACAAGCGCTCTCTTCATCGTATCTTCATGGGTTACGAAGTGGGATGCCGGGAAAATTGCGATGTGATCCCGCTCGCCAAGGATCTCGCCGGTCAGTACGTCGATCTCCGTAATGCGCTCGATCTCGTCACCAAACAGCTCCACCCGAACCGCCTGCTCCCCGTGGGATGCCGGGAAAATCTCAATGACATCGCCACGCACACGAAAGGTCCCGCGTACGAAGTTGATATCATTGCGCTGATACTGGATATCGATCAACCGATGCAAAATGTCGTTGCGGGACCGCTCCATCCCTACCCGCAGGGAGAGCACCAGATTTCCGTATTCGATCGGGGAACCCAAGCCATATATGCACGACACGCTCGCCACAATAATAACATCGCGACGCTCGAACAACGAGCTGGTCGCAGAGTGGCGAAGCTTATCGATTTCTTCGTTGATGCTTGAATCCTTTTCAATAAACGTATCCGAAGACGGGATATACGCCTCCGGCTGGTAATAGTCGTAATAGCTGACGAAATATTCGACGGCATTATTCGGAAAAAACTCTTTCAGCTCCGCACACAGCTGTGCCGCCAGCGTCTTGTTGTGCGCGATAAGCAGCGTCGGCCGGTTCAGCCTCGCAATCACCTGAGCCGCCGTAAACGTTTTCCCCGTTCCCGTCGCTCCAAGCAGCGTCTGATACCGCTGTCCCGCTTGAATCGTCTCTACCAGCTTCTCGATCGCCTGAGGCTGATCTCCCTGTGGAGCAAAGTCCGAGACCAGCTCAAAAGGTTTATAGCTCATCGGTACTTCGTTCATTTCATCACCCGCCTATTGAAAAAGATCATTTTCTATAAACTTTTACACCTGAATGTCCGATAAATACTATGCGCATATCGACGCAGGTTGACTCCGTTCGACTTTTTCCTCTATAGGAATACTTGTTCCCATTTATTATACCTTTTTTCACCTTTTGTTGCAAACGGATAAAGCTTCCTTCCATCCGCTATTGCAAGATTGGGCATGAAGGCATAGACGCACAAGCGCATCTTAATTTACTTATTCTAGGGGTGGTACAAAGGTGGATTTAACAACGATTATCGGTCTCGTCATAGGCTTAGGCGCCTTGGTAGGTGGTTATGTGTGGGACGGCGGTCACATCAGCGCCTTGATCGTCCCGAGTGCGATGCTGATCATTTTCGGGGGCACCATCGGGGCCATTGCAATCAGCTTCCCGATGTCCCGCCTGAAGGAAATAGGCCAAGCTTTGAAAATGGCATTTACAGAGACAAAGCGCGATCCGCGAGCTACCATTGAGGAGCTGGTGGATATGGCGAGCATTGCAAGAAGAGAAGGCGTGCTGGCTTTGGAGCAGCGGGCTCAGGAACACAGCAACACCTTTCTGCGTGATGGTCTGATGATGGTTGTCGACGGTACCGATCCGGAGCTGACTCGGCAAATTTTGGAGCTGGAAATGGATGCCCTCGAGCACCATCATGAAGGCTGGGCCAAAATATTCGAAGCCGCTGGCGGATACGCCCCGTCCATGGGGATCATCGGTACGGTTATGGGCTTGATCCACGTATTGGGGAATCTGTCCGATCCAAGCACCCTCGGGCCTGCTATCGCAGTAGCTTTTACGGCTACGCTGTACGGCGTATCCTCAGCTAACGTTGTGTACCTGCCTATCGCGCAAAAAATTAAAATTCGCAGTAAAGAGCAAATTTCCGAAATGGAACTGATGCTTGAAGGTATTCTTGCACTGCAGGCGGGCGAAAATCCTCAATTGATCAAAAAGAAATTGAATTCCTTCCTGCACCAGGACCATAAGAAAGCGGCAGAAGGCGAAGGTGATAGCGGTGGCGAGGAAGTCTAAGAATCATGGCAGTCATGAGAATCATGAACGATGGCTCATTACCTATGCGGATTTGATTACGCTCCTGCTCATCTTTTTCGTTATCATGTATGCAATGAGTAAGATCGACAACGAAAAGTATCAGGTGCTCGCACAAGCGCTCAGCTTCGAATTCAAAAAGTCCGATACCGTGATGCCGATGGGCGAAGGCGTTCTGGGCCGAGTAAGTACGGCCAAGGCTCAGGAAGGCGAGAAAACGCAGGACGATGAGAAGGAAAAGAAAGAGAAAGAAGAAAAAGAGAAGCGTGAGCAGCAGCTGGAGGATTTGCTGAAGAAGGTTCAGCAATATATTGAAGTAAACAACCTCCAAGCTCAGGTTGCCGCTGCAAATACGCCGAGGGGCGTAGCCGTCACGCTGAACGACTTGTTCTTGTTCGATCTGGGGAAAGCGGAATTGAAGAAGGATGCTTATCCGATCCTGAATCAGCTCGCCAGCCTCTTCCCTACGCTGAATACTACGATCAGTATTGAAGGCCATACGGATAATTTACCGCTTGCTACAGGCTCAATCTACAGGGATAACTGGGGCTTGTCCAATGAACGCTCCTTGTCGGTGCTCCGTTACTTCATCAATAACGCAGGGCTTGAACCGAGAAAGTTCATTTCCACCGGTTACGCAGACACCCGTCCTGTAGCCGACAACAATTCTCCTGAGAATCGCTCCAAAAACCGCCGCGTTGAAATTGTCGTGCTGCGGGAGCCGAATTAGGGGTATCTACCGAGGATAACCGGCTTTGCCATTTTTCAGGATGGCATGCGTTGTCAAGGTTGACGAAAGTTGTGAAACTTATACTTTCCTATCTACTCAAAAAAAGCTGTCAGACGCATTTCTGCGTTATGACAGCTTTTTTTTGTAGGAGACCGGCCATAGAATGGTCCGGCTGGTCTTGCCGCTTACATCGGCTTGGTGCCCGAGGAAGGCTTGCTGAGCAATCCGACGAGCTTTTTCCTTACATAAGCGATAATGTGTGTTTGCTTTTCTTCCGCATAGTACATCGCCTCTTGATCAGGCGCTAGCAGGATACCGAGCTGGTGATGCTCCCCGGAAAACAGCGCGTGCTTCACGAACTTGGTCTCTCCCTCCAAGTTCAGCACTTCCAGCTTGCAAAAGGCTGAATTCAGCTGCATCGCTTGATGCAGCTCCCGTTTGGTATGAACGGCGACTCCGTTCACCTTGTGAATGATCTCCCCCGCCTCCAGCTCCAGCCCTGCAGCGGCACTGTTCGGCAGGATCGCGAGGATCTTCAAGCCTCGCTTATCATGCACGAAGATCGGGCTTCGCTTGGCCTCGTCCCAACGGCTGTAGACGAGAAGCCCTTCGTGCAGCGCGATGCACAGCAGCGACGATAGTACCGTAAGCACAGGCGCCAGCTTGGCCAGTATGGCCAGCAGCAGCACAGCGACGGCGTAACCTGCCAGCAGCTTCGCGCTCATGCGCACCTTCTCCTTCGGCAGCCGGGAGCGCGTCATCTCGGCAAAGCCGATCATGACCGGAAAGCCGACGATCGTCCAGCCACCGCTCCACAGATCTCCGCCCAGCAGCGGTGTCCACGGTAGAGGGACCGTATTCGCCCCCTGCATAGGGACGAGCAGGAACAGCGCCAGCGGCCAAAACCCTTGCAGGTGGTAGCCTCCGACGATTTTGCCCCGCTTGCTTTCGTAAAACATCGGCGTCGCTGTGCGCGTCCCCTGTTGGCGGACGAACAACGCCTCCACCAAATGGAGCACAGCTACCAGCGCCAGCAGCGCCGGCATGTTCAGGCTTTGCAATGCGCCTGTAAACCATGCAGCTCCATCCGAGGAGCCAAGAAGGCTAAGGGACGGGAACCAACCGAGAACCGCTTGGAGTATACCGATCACACCGATCGCATATGCCCAGCACAGAAAGCGTACGCGAAACAAAATCAGCAGCAGCGAAACGATCCACAGCAGAAGGATCGCCTCTGCTTGAATGGTGGCTCCCACCACGGCCATCAGCACGGAGGCTAACAGTCCGCCGATCCAGCCCCAGAGCACGGTGCGCCACGTTTCCGACACCAGCGAATGCAGCTTGGTATGAAACAGCTTTCGTTCAAACAGGATTTGTCTGCGATACTGCAGCACAATGAATATAATGCCTACATAGTAGAACGGATGGGTTAACAGTTGAAGCAGGGCGTGAAGCCCTTTTTGTACCACTTCCATAAACATGGCCATCGGACTGCTCCTTTACTTGGATAACGGCTTCGCCGTATCTCGTGGAACGGCTTGCTTGTCTAAGTAATTGCCACCTAAGATGAATACAAGGATAAACGGCTTCGCCATCGTTCCAGATGGCACGCGTTTGCCAAGGTAACCGAAGTATATGAAACTCATACTTCTTACCTACCTAAAAAAGATTAGAAAAGCTGGACAACCCAGCCTTCCTAATCTTTTCGACGTGCTGTATTCAATTTCCTCCCAGCCCCTTAACTTTCCGGTTGGAGGAGCCCCCGTCAAGCCTTCCGGCTTACCGGGATCATTTGGCCATTTGCGTCTGAATTTGCTGTACAGCGGCCTTCAGCTGCACATCGTTTTTCGGATCCTTAATCTCGTTCAAAATCGCTTTTTCCAGACGGTTGGCCGTTTCCGCGTCCACCTCTCCGGTGATCGGCAGATTTTGCGTCCGCTGAAACGCCTTGACCGAGAGTGCCGTTTTCTCGCTGAAATATCCGTCGGACCGGTCCGGACTTAGGCCAAGCCCCGCCAGCATGATCTGCAGGTTCTTAACATCCTCGGAGTTCGAATCCGGCTTCAAGGTCGATTTCTTGCTGAGCGGCGCGACTTTGAAGTAGGCCGGCTGTTCGACTGGGATATCCGCCGCAATTCCTTTTTTATGAATCCATGTTCCATTCGGCGTCAGCCACTTGTACACGGTCATTTTGATGTTGCTGCCGTCTCCCATTTCCTTCTCGAACGTTACCTGCACCGTACCCTTGCCATAACTCGTCTCTCCGACCAGCTTGCTGCCGGCCGAATCGTGCAGAGCCCCTGCCAATATCTCCGAGGCGCTTGCACTTCCTTTGTTGATCAGCACGGTTACCGGGTAATTTTTGCCGGTGCCTTGGGAATTCGTCGCTTCAATCTCACCTTTACGGTTCTCAATCTTCACGATCGGCTTCCCCTTTGCCACGAACGGCTCTACAATCTCGACGACAGCGGACAATAAGCCGCCCGGGTCATTACGCACGTCGATGATCAAGCCCTTCATGCCCTTGGCTTCCAGATTAGCCAGCTCGTCTTTAAACCGCTTGGCCGTATTACTGGAAAACTGACGGATCTCGATTTTGCCGATATTGCCGGACATCATCTCCGCATAGACCGTTTCCACATCGATATCGTCACGAACGACGATCATCTGAATAGGGTCCTGCGTTCCCGGACGGACGATTTCGAGCTTCGCCTGCGTCCCTTTGGGACCGCGGATTTTCATAATCGCCTGGTTGAGGGTAAGCCCGTCGAGCTTTTCACCATTGACCGACAAAATGACGTCTTTCGCATGCAAGCCCGCTTTTTCCGCCGGCGAGCCCTTAATCGGTGCGACAATCGTCACCTTCCCGTCATCGGAGGATACTTCGGCGCCAATTCCTTGGAACGAGGAGGTGATGCTCTCATCAAACTGCTTCGCCTCATTCTGATCCATATACACCGTAAACGGATCTTCGAGCGTCGAGAGCATTCCGTTAATGGCCCCGTTCACGACCTTCTCCTTGTCCACGTCGGAAAGAAACTTGTTCTCGATCAATGAATACGTCGTCGAGATTTTGTTCAAATCCTTGGTGGTCAAGCCTGACTTGACTGCTGCAGTCCCCTCCTTGCCCGCTACGGCAAAGATAGACGGATTCACGATCGTGAGCGTCATAATGCTGCTGGCGAACATAGCCAACAAAATAAATGCCAATACCGTACGACCTTTAAATGTCATTGCTTCTTCCACACCGCCTTTTATCCACTCGTCCCTATGAGGCCAACTCACTCATTTGTAGTATATGACAAGCCATTAGAAATTATTAACAGCGGTTAACGCAAGTAAGGCTTCGGATCGACCGGCTCCGAATTGACCCTCACTTCAAAGTGCAGATGGTTGCCGGTGGATTCACCGGTTGAGCCGACCTCTGCGATTTTCTGTCCACGTTTTACCGTATCGCCCTTCTCGACTACCGTGCCGCCGTTGCGGATATGACCGTACAGCGTCCAGTAGCCGCCACCGTGGTCGATAATGACCGTATTGCCGTAGCCGCTCCACCAGGAGGCCACAATAACGACGCCATCACCTGCTGCCAAAATGTCCGTTCCATTCGGCATCGCCAGATCAATCCCTTTATGAAGCTTCTTGGCACCGGTAAAAGGATCCGAGCGGTAACCGTAGTCCGAGGACATCACAGCCAGCTTCGGCAGCGGGTAGCCGAACTTACCGCCTGCAAACGAAGGGGTAATCAGCGGACCGCCGCCGCTTCCGGATTTGGCTTTCGCCGCAGCCGCACGGGCGGCTGCTTCATCCGCCTCCTGCTTCCGCTTGGCGGCCATCAGCGTGGACTGCTGCTTCGCAAATGCGATCATGTTCGCTTCTTCGTCTTCCGTAATTTCCTCTTGTTCCTTTTGCTTCTTGTCCAAACTTGCAATCAGCACATGCTTTTCTTTGTCCTTCTGCTGCAGATCCGCATTCGTAGCGGACTGCTGACCATACAGATCGCTCAAATCGGCAAGCTTCTTCTGCGATTGAGCTTCCTTTTCCACCTTCACCGCGCGATCGTGCTGGTTATCCTCCAGTATCTTCTTATCTTGACTGGCAATCGATTTCAGAGCATACAAACGATCCAGGAAGTCGCCGAAGCTGGTCGCATTGAGCAGAACGTCCGTGTAAGACACAACACCGTTCATATACATCAACCGAAGGCGGGATTTTAACAGCGCATCACGCGCTTCAATCTGCGCCTCCACCTCATCCACCTGCTGGCCGATATCCTTCAATTCCGCTTTCGTATTAAAAATCTGATCGTTCAGGGTATTCAGCTTCACATTGGAATCCTCAATTTGCTTCTGAAGCACCTTGAGGTCCGCTTCCACCTGCTGCTTATCCTTCTGCACTTTGTTAATCTCATTTTGTGCGGTGGTCGCCTTTTGCTGCGAAGCCGATATCTTTTTCTTCAAATCGTTCAGCTGCTGCTCAATTTTCTGCGAACCGGATACGGCATAAGTGAGCTGCGGCGTCATCAGCGTTCCAATCAAGCCTGTAGTGACAACGAGAGACAGAAAAGTCTTCTTCAACCTTTGTTTCCTCCCCTGATACTTACCCGTGGCCGGGCAATTGCTACACACGCAAAAATTTACGGACCGACAGCATACTTCCCCAGATCCCGATCATAATACCAATGCCGAGCAGCAGTGCTGAAAGCGTCAAAGATATTTGCTGAAACGGGAGCAGCTTGACCATCAGCATATTCAAATTCGCGTCCGCGAAATTCATCAGCTCATAATAGCCGTACAGCAGCAGCGCAACAGGAATGACTGAACCCGTTACCCCAAGCAGCATACCTTCTATAAAAAACGGCCAGCGAATAAAGGAATTCGTCGCACCGACCAGCTTCATAATCGCAATCTCCCGGCGCCGGGCTACAATCGTCAGCTTGATGGTATTGGCAATGAGAAACATCGCCGTCAAGGCAAGCCCGGCTACAAGGATTAGACCGATATAGCGAACGATTTGCGTAACCTTGAACAACGTTTCCACGGTGCCTTGGCCATAGCTGACACGATAGATCGGTTTGCTCGGCTTACCTGTATTGATTTGGTTAATTTTCTGGGCAACCGTTGCAACCTCTCTCGGCTGGGTTACCTCCACCGTGAACGAGTCGTTCAGCGGGTTGTTCTCCCCTTCATAGCCTTCGGTTAATTGCTTGCCGTTCTCCCCCAGCTTATCTCTCAAGTAAACGAGTCCTTCATCCTTCGACACGAAGGTCACCTTGTCCACCTGCGGCAGTGCAGCGATTTCATTCTGCAAAGGGGCGACCTGCTCCTTCGGTACGTTGACGTCCAAATACACCTTGATCTCTACCTGCTGCTCGATCTGCTCGGCCAAATAATTGACATTGAGCGTCAGCAGCAAAAAGATCCCTAATATAAACAACGAAATAGCAATGGAGCTCACTGAAGCGAATGACATCCAGCCATTGCGGATCACATTTTTGCCGCCTTCCCGTAAGTGGCGGACCCCTGTGTTAATCCTCATAGCCGTATTCACCCCTTGCTTCATCACGCGCGATTTGGCCCTGCTCAATGGCAAGCACCCTTTTGCGCATCGTGTTCACGATCTCTTTGTTGTGGGTAGCCATGATGATGGTGGTGCCCCGGAAATTAATTTCCTCCATCAGCTTCATAATGCCCCAGGACGTTTCCGGATCCAGGTTCCCTGTGGGTTCATCTGCAATGATTACCGAAGGATTGTTCACAATCGCACGCGCAATCGCAACCCGCTGCTGCTCTCCCCCGGACAGTTGGGTCGGCAAGGATCCGGCTTTGTCACGAAGGTTCACGAGCTCCAGCACCTCGCTCACCCGTTTGCGGATCAATTTCTTCGGAGCTTCGATCACTTCCATCGCGAAAGCGACATTTTCCGCTACGGTCAGCTTTGGCAGCAAGCGAAAATCCTGAAAGATCACCCCGATATTGCGGCGAATGTAAGGAATTTTACGCTGCTTCAGCTTCTCCAGATTAAACCCGTTCACAAAAATGCTGCCCTTGGTCGGTCTTTCCTCTCTATAAATCAATTTCATGAATGTCGATTTTCCTGCACCTGATGGCCCTACGACATATAAGAATTCGTTACGGTCGACTTTGACGCTGATGCCTCTGAGTGCGTGACCCCCGTTTGGGTACGTCTTCCATACGTCCTGCATTTCAATCACGTTATCACATCCTGAATTTTCTGTAGCTAATATAAGTTCGACATAAATAGGTAAAATCCTCTGCTTGCTTGTGAATTTCAACACTTTTTTCACAATTTGGAATGACTTCACACGGAGTGGCAATGGTGCGGGCAGGAAAGTTATACGGCTTCAAGCATATACATAGAAAGGTACGAGCCGTGCTTGTCAATGAGATTCATTTAACCCAAGCTGCCCCGTCAAGGAAAAGGATAAACGACTTAGCCGTTTTTCAAGCTGGCACACGTTTGTCAAGGTAGACGAAGGTTGAGAACTTAACCTTTCTCATCTACTGATAAAATCTCTATCGAGGCTTGCGAAGATGAGCGGCCTCGTTCAGCGGTTGGTTTTAGCTATTTGAACGATTATGATCAAAGGAGACCTGTCTCATGGCTCGTCATTCCCATCTTATCGTGCGGCTGCTGATCGGCCTGCTGCTCGTGGCCGCTTCGGCCTGCGGGTCCGTCGCATGGTACGGCTCCCAGTCCACGCTGCCACCTGGGATTACTCTGGAGGGCTGGCCCGTCGGCGGCCTGTCCATCGATGCGTTCGAGCGCCAGCTGGCCGAGCACAAGCAGCGGCTGCTCGGTCAGGTCGTGCGCATCTCGAGCGAACGGAGCGACATGCCGCTCGCGCCTGCGGACTGGACGCTCGAGCAGCTCGGCCTCACCCTCCCGCTGGAGGCCGTGACGGCCAAGCTGCAGCCGCTGCGATCCGGCTCGCCGTTCCAGCGGGCGCTGTACCGCTACGGGCTGCGCCGGCAGGCGTGGGATCTGCCTGCGGCCTTCGACGCCGGAGCGCTGCACGCCTCGCTGCAGCGCGGCTTCCCCGGCGTCTACGCGCAGCAGCCGGTGGACGCGCAGCGGATCGTCGGGCCGCAAGACGCGATCAGCTACGTGCCCGACGCGGGTGTGCTGCGCATCGATGAGGCGAAGCTCATCGGGCAGCTGTACGCGGTGCGGCCGGCGCTTGGCACGGTCGCTGCAGCGGAGGGAGCGTCCGGCGCTGCGGGGGCCCGCTCCGCCGTGCCGGTAGCGGTCCTTCCCTTGCCCTTCTACAAGCAGGAAGCGGCTGTTACCATGCGCACGCTCCAAGCCCAAGGCATTGAGCGGAAAATAAGCGAATTCTCAACGGCCTTGGCGCAGAACAGCGAAGGTCGTCTGCATAATGTCTGTTCCACGGCAGCATCCATCCACGATCTGCTGCTGGCTCCGGGCGAAGTGTTCGACTACGCCAAATATATCGCCGAGACCGAAGCCAAGTTCGGCTTCAGGGAAGCGCCCGTCATCCTGAACGGGAAGCTTGTTCCCGGCATTGGCGGAGGCATCTGCCAGGTGTCCTCCACCTTGTATAATGCCGTGCTGCGTGCCGGACTGGACATTGTTGAACGCCGGAACCATTCCCTTCCCGTCAGCTATGTTCCTCTGGGGCAGGATGCAACCTTCGCCAGCGGCTATATCAACTTCCGGTTCCGTAACAGCACGCCCCATTACTTGCTTTTGCGCACATCTGCCAACGAGAACCGACTCACAGTCAAACTGTTCGGACAAATTCCTTCGGATGTGACGTACACCATCGAGTCGAAAACGGTCGAGACGCTGGAGCCCCCCGTTAAATATGTGCTCAACCCTACGCTGCCTGCAGGTCAAATCCAAAAGCTGTCCAGCGGCCAGCCGGGCTACGTGGTGGAAACCTACCGCTACAAAAATCAGAATGGACAGCGGGTCGCCACAGAGCGGATCTCCCGCGATACGTATTCAGCCCAGCCGACCATTTACGCGTCGAATCAAGCCGGCACGGCTTCACCGCATGTGCCCAACGGCCAGCCTCAGGCCCCGCTTATTGAGGATGGGGTCAGGGGGCCTGCCTTTCCTTAGCTTATAGAGATCAGCGGTGCCACTCCGGGGCATAGAAGGCCCTATTTACGAAAAACCCGGCCTCTCGCTCATTGGCGAAGGGCCGGGGTTCCATTTTTCCAATATTCGATGCGTTTTTAAGCTTGGGGGAGCCTCACTGTAAACGTGCTGCCCTCTCCCACTTCACTTTCTACGCCAATCGTCCCTCCGTGTATATCTACGATAGACTTCGTAATGGACAGCCCCAGTCCCGCTCCACCGTATTTGCGCGCACGGGAGGTTTCAATCCGATAGAACCGATCGAACAAATGAGCTTTATGCTCCTCGGGAATGCCCGGACCATTATCCTTGACCGAGAGCACAATCCTTCGCGACTTGGGATCTTCGCGCAGCGCGACCTCAATATGCCCTTGTTGGGCATCGGTATGCTGAATCGCATTTTGGAACAGGTTCAGTACCACCTGCTTTATTTTATCCTGATTGCAGTGGCACTTCAGATCAGGCTGAAGCGCGAACGCCACGGTCCGGTTACCGGCCAGCAGCCGAAGCTGCGGCTCCATATCGTGCAGCATCCGGTCGAGACGCTCCTCCTTCACCTCGAAGGTCGGCGTTCGGTCGAGACGCGCCAGCATAAACAAATCCTGCACCAGCTTATTGATCCGCTCGGACTCCCCGTACATGCTCTTCAGCGCCTTCTCCAGCTGATCCGGATGGCTTGCCGCGCCGCGAAGCAATATTTCCAGAAACCCGTGAATCGAAGTCAACGGTGTTCGCAGCTCATGGGAAGCATCGGCAATAAACCGCCGCATCTGTTCCTTGGCTTCCTTCTCCGCCTCGAACGATTCCTCCAGCCTTTCCAGCATGGCGTTGAATGACATGGACAGACGGTCGATTTCCAGCTGGCCCTGCTGCACCGGCAGCCGTTCATTCAATTTCCCGGCATCAATTTGTTCCATCGTATCGACCATCGTAAATAGCGGAACAAGCGTACGGCGAAGCACCGGCAAAAAGGTCAACAGGCCAAATATCATGGCCACAAGGGACAGCCCGACAAACGTCATGAGCTGCCGGAACAGCAGATTCTTTAACGGTATTGTGCTCGAGCTGAGCTGAAACAGGCCTACCGGGCGCCCTCGCGGACCTACCGGCTGAAAGGACACCAGCTGTTCCTCTCCGTTACTGTCCTGCAGCACCCTGTACGGCAGCTTGCCTTCGCTGTTCAACAGCTCCGCGTACGCCTCCGTGGAAAGCTTCGGTCCCTTACCCGAGCTGTTGGGCGGCTCCGAGACCAGATTATAATTCCCTTCCGCATCGATGTAGGCAATGGTCGTCTCCGGTACGAATAGCATGGGACGGTCCATCCGCGGAGGATTGTTTTCCTTCTCGCCTGTTTTGTCCCTATCCCGGTCAAACCGGTTCCAAGCTTCGCGAGGCAAGGATATCGCCTGACTTTGCATCGTTTCCGCCTTGTTCTTATACAGAAACTGCTGCATGAAAATATACTGAAACACTCCGATTAACAGCAGCAGGCCTGCGAGAATAAATAAAGACCGGGACAGCAGCTGATACCGAAGCGATTGAGGCGCAAAAAAGCGGAGGCAGCGGGCAAACACGGCACTCATGACAAATCGACTCGGTAACCCGCTCCGCGCAGCGTACGGATCAGCTTATGCTCCCGATCGTTCAGCTTGTCTCTTAGCGAGCGGATATAGACTTCCACAATATTTTCTTCCCCACCGAAATCGTAACCCCAAACCTTTTCCAATATCATCGATTTGCTCAGCACCAGCCCGTGGTTGATCACCAAAAATTTCAGCAGCTCATATTCGGTCGGCGACAGCTCTAATACTTGTTCCCCATAAATGATTTCCTTGCGCCGGTCGTCGATACGGAATGGTCCCGCTACCACTTCCCCGAACAAATTCGGAAATTGATTGCGTATTCTTGCGTGGATACGGGCCAGCAGCTCCTCAAAGCTGAAGGGCTTGCTCATATAATCGTCCGCGCCCAGCGTCAGCCCCTTGATCCGGTCCTCCACCTCTTCCTTGGCCGTCAGCATAATGACTGCTATGTTATGCGTTTTCTTCAGCATGCGGCATACTTCAAACCCGTCCATTCCCGGCATCATCACATCGAGAATGGCGACATGAGGCTGAAATTCCTTGGCGGCGGTGACCGCCATAAAGCCGTCCTGTGCCGTCATGACCTCGAAGCCTTCATTTTGCAGGCCAAACTCCAAAAATTGCAAAATATTCGGCTCATCATCTATCAACAATATCTTGATTCCTTTTAATTGACGCATATATACATTCCCCTCCGACCCCTATTGTACCTCATTTTTTCCGCGGCGCATCCCCCTTATCCAAGGTTTCAGCAAACTTTCAGCCTATGCTCAAGATTGCCTCAGGTTGTCGTTACATAATGTTCTCATAAGCAATGAAATTACTATAAACCATCCGGCTCTGCTCCATTGCCAGAACCGGTTCAAAGGAGCTAAACCATATGAAGAATAAAACATCAAAGTGGCTCAAATGGAAAATCGGTGCCGTCGGACTGCTTGGACTCGTCCTTTTGTTTCATGAGGTGAAATCCAGTGCCGCATTTCAACAGGCCTACGCTCATGCATCGCCCAACAAGGAACAGCCGACTGCGAGTACACAGGATCATCAGGACGGGGTTATGAAGGAATGGCGGCAAAATCGCCAGGAGGGCTCCAGCATGGATAACAGCGCCCCCTCTTCACGCAAACACCGTCAGAGCGCTAATGCCGCTCCCAGGAATGACGCTTCTCTGAACGGCGGCTCAGGCTTTGGAAGCTCCAGTGGAGGTACAGGAAGCTCAAGTCGTTCAGGCGATTCCAGTTCGGGAGGCTCCATGAATCCGGGCAGCTCCTCCACCACGACGCCGAATACACGGACCGGACGGTCTTAACCGTACCTGAATTATAGATAACAACCTGTCTACGAAATACCCCTATAAAAGGAGGGCAACACCATGGCTATCCCATCAGGCAATGATGCGAATCAATCGTTCCAATTTCGGGCCATGAATACCCATATTGACATCACATTGAGCTGCAATCCGGAAGATGCCGCTGATTATCTCGACCTCGCACGCGACTGGTTCCATTATGCGGAGGAACGGTTTAGCCGTTTTGAGGTAAAAAGCGAGCTGAGCCATCTGAACCGGCTTGCAGGAGAAACGTGCCTTGTTTCCGAAACGATGCTGGAGGTACTCGTTCTTGCGGACAGCTACCGCCAGCTCACGGACGGCATCTTTAACCCCCTGCTGCACCATGCCATAACCTCGGCCGGGTACAGCGATTCATTCGAGCGTTTGCAGCATGCCGCCCAGCCGATAAAGTCTGGCATCCTGCCTGTGGAGGAAGCACAGCCGCCCCTGCCTCTGCTGATCCAGCCGGCCATGAGGTCCGTCAAGCTGCCTTCCCAGGCGGGCCTCGACCTGGGCGGTATCGTCAAGGGCTGGTCAGTGAAAAGGCTGGCCGACTATTTCAGAGATACACTGCAGGTGAAAAGAGGCCTCATCAATGCCGGAGGCGACTTGACGGTCTGGGGAGGAGCCTCTGCGGAGGGAGCTCCCTGGATTATCGACATCGAGCATCCATGGCAGACGTCGGATAGCTTCGGACGGCTGACCTTCTCCGAGGGCGCGGCTGCCACTTCCAGCATATTGGGAAGACAGTGGACTACCGACCATGGCCCGATGCACCATTTGATTGATCCGCGTACGATGCGGCCAAGCGCAAGCGACGTCGTACAGTGTACTGTCACCGGAGGCCAGGACTCCGATACGGTGGCCTGCGAAGTCTGGGCAAAGGTGCTGTGCGTTCTCGGAACAGAGGAAGGATTGGCTCTGCTGAACCGCAAAGGAGTCCGTTACGAAGCGCTCCTTTTTACAGCTAATCAGGAAACCCATTTCTACGGAAATCCCGAATCCTTGGGAACGATATGGCAGCAGGTTGATACGGATCACTGCCACATTCATAAGAATACGGCGGCTTCTCCCCGCTACGGAGGTGAATGGAGATGATTACATGGATAACACAATTACCCCTATGGCAAATCATTCGGGTGCTGGGCTTGATTTCCTTTGTTTTGCTGACGGCAGGCATCGGGCTTGGCATCAGCTATGGCTTCCCTTTTTGGAACGGTCAGGTCAAGGCAAAGCTGTACAAAATCCATACCCTGTCTACCAACACCGGGATGGCTCTCGGTCTGCTGCACGGGATGATCACGGTGATCGATACGTATACCCCTTTTAGCTGGAGTGGCGTATTCATTCCTTTCACGGCGGCTCGCTCCCCTGTGCTGAACGGTTTGGGGACCCTGTCCGTATACGGGATGCTTCTTGTTATATTCACGTCGGATATCCGCAATAAAATCAAGAAAAAGCTGTGGTTTCTCATTCACCTTCTCTCTTATCCAATCTTCGTCATGACGTTCATTCATGGCTACTTCCTCGGTACGGATACGCAGTATACCGGTATTCGTTGGCTGTATCTGGTATCCGCCCTTGTGGTCGTCGGCCTAAGCCTGGTGCGGTTTATGATTACATCCGGGGGGCCAGCAAGGACAGCGGGGAAACCGGTAAGCCGGTGAAAAGCTGAAATATCCTGCCTCTTGATCGCATCCAATAGAAGGTTGTGAGTAAATACGCCTCTATAAGATAAGTTACCTTATAAGCAAAAAAAGCCCGGTACCGTCGGTGCAGAAGCTGTCAGCTTCAATGCACTTGGTGTACCGGGTTTTGTTTTTACGGGGAGCTGCGCTGCCCATGCCCGTTATTTGCTTTTGTTATAAAATTGCTCGAACCACTCGTTCGTTTTGCCTGCAACAGCTTCCGCACGCGTGATGGCCTCGCTCACCTGATTGCTCGCCGTACCGCCGTATACGTTACGGGCGTTCACCACTTGCTCCGGCTGCAGCACTTTGTAAATGTCCTGCTCGAACAGCTTGGAGAACTGGTGGAATTCTTCCAGCTTCAGATCCAGCAGGAACTTTTGATTCTGAATACAATACAGAACCGTTTTCCCGATGACTTCATGCGCCTGACGGAACGGCAAGCCTTTGTTCACCAAGTAGTCTGCGATATCTGTAGCATTGGAGAAGTCCTGATTCACCGCTTGACGCATTTGCTCCTTGTTCACCTTCATGGTGCTCACCATCGGAGCGAACAATTGCAGTGCGCCCTGCAGCGTTTTCACTGTATCGAACATGCCTTCCTTGTCTTCCTGCATGTCCTTGTTGTAAGCCAACGGCAGCGATTTCAGCACGGTCAGCAGGCCGAACAAATTGCCGTATACCCGCCCGGTTTTTCCGCGTACGAGCTCGGGAACATCCGGGTTTTTCTTTTGCGGCATGATGCTGCTGCCTGTACAGAACGCATCATCCAGCTCGATAAAACGGAACTCGGTGCTGGACCACAGAATCATTTCCTCGGAGAAACGGGATAAATGCATCATGATCATCGAAGCGTTGGACAAAAACTCGATAATAAAGTCGCGGTCGCTCACCGCATCCAGCGAGTTCTCGTACACGCCGTCGAAGCCCAGCTGCTGCGCCACGAAATGACGGTCGATCGGGAACGTCGTTCCGGCCAAAGCACCCGCTCCTAACGGCAGCACGTTGATCCGCTTGTAGCTGTCTTGCAGACGCTCGATATCGCGTTGGAACATCGAGACATACGCCATCAGATGATGGGCGAACAATATCGGCTGTGCCCGCTGCAAATGCGTGTAGCCCGGCACGATCGTGTCGATGTTGTTTTTCGCTTGCTCCAGGAGCGCTTCCTGCAGCTTGTTCAGCAAGCCTACGAATTCCACAACGCGCTTGCGCAGGTACAAATGCATGTCCGTCGCAACTTGGTCATTACGGCTGCGTCCTGTATGCAGCTTGCCCCCGACCGGTCCGACCTCGTCGATCAGCGCTTTCTCGATGTTCATATGAATATCTTCATCGCTGACGGAGAACTCCATTTCGCCGCGGCGAATAACATGCTGCACCTTCAGAAGGCCGTCTTTGATTTTCTCGACGTCATCCAAGGGAAGAATACCGCATTTGCCCAGCATGGTGACATGCGCCAGGCTGCCTTGAATATCCTCTTCGGCCAGCTCTTTATCGAACAGGATGGAAGCCGTATACTCTTCCACCAACTGATCCGTTTTCTTCGTAAATCGTCCACCCCAAAGCTTTGACAACGTAATTGCCTCCTTATTGTGGCTTGTGAGTCTTCAAGTGCAATTTGAAAAAGAAGCCCTCCGGGATGGTATATCCTCTCCGACCGTTGTTGTCCATGTGAAAATTATTGATCCGCTTTTCAGCGTGCTTTTCCCATGGACAAAGGCGGTCGCTTCACTCCTCCAGAGAATACACCATCCCTTCGGCTTGTTTCGAGAAACATTGCATACTCACAAGCTTTGTACTCTAGAAAAACAGTGGCGTCCAGCTATCTGCCGCCATATGGCAACCCGCATCGACCGAATGAAAGCACCCGAGTCAGTCGCGGGCCATAGCCCAATACTGCCTTCGCCTTTACGCTCATCACTCGTATATCCATATCACATATCGCCCCGAACAGCATTAGACATCCTATGCGCCAGGTGTGATCCTGCACCCAAAACAAAGGGGAAAACATAGCAAAAGCGATGCAAGCTTCCCCAAGTGTCCAGAGGACACTGCAGGAAGCCCGCTTCGCTATGGGCAGGCCGGACTTAGCCGCTTCATTTCTCCCTATGCCGCGGCCCCTAAGCCGTTCATTACTTCTTGCTTTGCTCTACGCCGGAAGAAACCTTCAAGCGCAGCGCGTTCAGACGGATAAAACCGGCCGCGTCGCCTTGGTTGTACGCCTGGGTAGGGTCCGCTTCCATCGTCGCGATGTCAGGGTTGTACAAGCTCACAGGGCTTTGTACGCCGGCGCCGATGACGTTGCCTTTGTACAGCTTCAGACGTACGGTACCAGTTACGTTCTTTTGGCTCTCATCTACCAGCGCTTGCAGAGCAAGACGCTCCGGCGCGAACCAGAAACCGTTGTACACCAGCGTAGCGTAACGGGAAATCAGAGAGTCGCGCAGGCTCATAACCTCACGGTCCATCGTGAGGGACTCCATTTTGCGGTGAGCGGTGAACAGGATCGTACCGCCCGGTGTTTCATACACACCGCGGCTCTTCATGCCGACAAAACGGTTCTCAACCATGTCGACACGGCCGATACCATGCTTGCCGCCAAGCTCGTTCAGGCGTTCCATGACAGTGAGCGGATCCATTTTGTCGCCGTTGAGGCCAACGCAGTTTCCTTTTTCGAAATTCAATTCCACGTATTCCGCTTGATCCGGAGCATCCTCCGGGTCTACGCTCAAGACGAACATATCTTTGTTCGACGTTGCGCTGGGATCAAACCAAGGATCTTCCAGCATACCGCTCTCAAAGCTGATGTGCAGCAGGTTGCGGTCGGTGGAGTAAGGCTTCGCAGCGGATGCCGTTACCGGAATGCCATGCTTCTCGGCGTAAGCGATCATTTCCGCACGACCCGGGAACGTTTCACGGAACTCTTCCAAGCGCCAAGGTGCGATCACTTCCAGCTCAGGTGCCAAAGCGGCCGCCGTCAGCTCGAAGCGCACTTGGTCGTTGCCTTTGCCTGTAGCGCCGTGGGCGATTGCCGTTGCGCCTTCCTTGCGCGCGATTTCTACCATGCGCTTCGCGATCAAAGGACGGGCAATGCTCGTGCCGAGCAAATATTGTCCTTCATACAAAGCTCCCGCCTGGAACATCGGGAAGATGAAATCCTTTGCGAATTCCTCGCGAAGGTCGTCGATATAAATTTTCGATGCGCCGGTGGCCAGAGCTTTCGCTTCCAAACCGTCAAGCTCGTCCTTTTGCCCGATATCGGCAGTGAACGCGATAATTTCCGCATCATACGTTTCTTTCAGCCATTTCAAAATAATCGACGTATCCAAGCCGCCGGAGTATGCCAATACAATTTTTTGCTTCGCCATGATTCAAGTTCGCTCCTTAGAAAAAGTTCTACATAATTGCAGCCATAATCGCTTTTTGCGCGTGCAGACGATTTTCCGCCTGATCAAATATAATGGAGTTCGGTCCGTCAATGACCCCTTCACTCACTTCTTCGCCGCGGTGTGCAGGCAAGCAGTGCATGAACAGGTAGTCTTTCTTCGCATAACGGGCCAGCTCTTCATTTACCTGGAAGTTCGCGAACGCGATCTCGCGCTCCTTCTGCTCCTCCTCGAAGCCCATGCTCGCCCATACATCCGTGTATACGACATCCGCATCTGCAATAGCTTCCTTCGGATCATTGCCCACATACAGCTTTGCACCGGTTTGGCCCGCTACATCGCGCGTCGAGGCAACAATCCCTGTATTCGGCTCATAGCCTTGCGGCGAGGCGCAGGCAAAATCAATCCCCAGCTTCGCAGCACCCATCATCAGGGAGTGCACCATATTGTTGCCGTCGCCGATATAAGCAACCTTCAAGCCGCGCAGGCGTCCTTTGTGCTCCAATACCGTTTGGTAATCGGCCAATGCCTGGCAAGGGTGAGAACGGTCGGTCAAGCCGTTAATGACGGGAACCGTAGCTCCGCGTGCCAACTCAATCACTTTGCGGTGAGCGAACGTGCGGATCATGATGCCGTCCAAATAACGGGACATAACTTGCGCCGTATCCCATACCGGTTCGCCGCGTCCAAGCTGGAGGTCATTCTTGCTCAAAAACAAGGCGTGGCCGCCGAGCTGGTACATCCCGACTTCAAACGATACCCGGGTCCGTGTCGACGATTTCTCGAAAATCATCCCGAGGGTCTTGCCCTTCAGCGGCTGGTACACTTCGCCCTCTTTTTGTTTTCTTTTCAGCTCGATAGCCAGATCAATTAAATAGTGAAGCTCTTCCGGCGAAAAATCAGCGATGGAAAGGAAATCCCTTCCCTTTAGGTCAATTGCCATTTGTTGTTCGGTTCCTGCCAAGGATCTCGCCCCTTTCGATCTTATCATGTATATCCTAGCCCAGTGGGCAGATTTGCATCTGCTTGCCGGGTTCCTTTTTAAAATTCTGTCAACCCATCGAAGTCCGCAGCACGGACGGGCGGGGTCTTCTTCCTGATGACTGACGCTGCTTCAGGATGATTCCGCCCGGCCCGGCCCCGCCTCGACCCTTGTTCCGCCGACCGGCCGGCTCTATTATACTGCTGCAGCCGCTTGCTTGTTCAATACCGAGCTAATAGCGTCCAGACCGCGGTCCACGTCTTCCTTCGCGATCAGCAGGCTTGGCGCCAGCCGAATCACATTCGGTCCGGCCGATACGACGAGCACGCCCTGCTCCTGCAGACGAGCGATAACGTCAGCCACCGGCTGCGTGCATTCGATACCGATGAGCAAGCCCAGCCCGCGCACTTCCTTCACGAGCGGATTGCCCGACAGCTGCTCCGACAGCTTGCTCACGATGTAGCCGCCCAGCTCCTGCGCACGCTCCGGCAGCTTCTCGGAGAGCAATGTCTCCATCGTCGCAATACCTGCCGCTGTCGACAAGTAGTTGCCTCCGAACGTCGAACCGTGGCTGCCTGCGGAGAACGCTTCGCGCAGCTTCTCTTTGCCCAGCATCGCGCCGATCGGCATTCCGCTGCCCAAGCCTTTCGCCAAGGTGAAAATATCCGGCTCGATGCCGTAGTGCTCGAATGCGAACATTTTGCCCGTACGGCCCATGCCCGTTTGGATTTCATCCACGATCAGCAGCAGGCCATGCTGCTTGCAAAGCTCCGCCACCTTGCTGACGAATGCTTGATCCGCACGGTTTACGCCGCCCTCACCTTGCACCATCTCGAGCATGATCGCACACGTTTTAGGTCCGATTACCTTCTCCAACGCCTCCGCATCGTTGTAAGGAGCATATACGAAGCCTTCCGGCAGAGGTGCGAAGCCCTCTTTCACTTTATCCTGGCCCGTTGCCGTTAGCGTTGCCAAGGTACGGCCGTGGAACGACAGGTGGAACGTGATGATCTCGTATTGGTCCTTCTTTCCGAGCACCTTCTGAAAATAACGACGCGCCAGCTTGATGGCGGCTTCGTTCGCTTCCGCTCCGCTGTTGCAGAAGAACACCGCGTCGCCGCAGCTGTTATCCGTCAGCAGCTTCGCGAGCTTTTCCTGGTTCGGAATGTGAAACAGGTTGCTTGTATGCCAGAGCAGATCAACCTGCTCCTTCAAGCGCTCCGATACCTGCTTGGGTGCATGGCCCAGGTTGGTCACGGCCAGACCGCACATGAGGTCCAAATATTCCTTTCCGTTCTCATCCCACAAGCGGCTACCTTCCCCTTTCACAAATGCCAACGGGTAACGGCCGTAATTCGGAAATAAAGAATTTGCTCCTTCTCCCATGTCGATCCACTCCTTTATCAGATGGTTAATTTACAGCTTACTTCACAATACGCGTTCCGATTTCGGCGCCTTTGATCACGCGGCTTAATACTTCCGGCTCAGCGCCGTTCACAATAATAACCTCGCGGACCTTACCTTGAATGCACTGCACCGCAGCCCGAACCTTCGGAATCATGCCCCCGTAGATTTCACCGCTCGCGATCATTTCGTCTATCTCTTGCACCGTCACGGTCGGGAGCACCTTTTTCTCGCCGTCCACCGTCTTCATAATGCCCGGAACGTCCGTAACGACGATCATTCGCTCCACACCGAGGTGCGATGCGACAGCCCCAGCCGCTGTGTCCGCGTTGATGTTGTAGCGCTGACCTCCGTCAGCCCCGAGGCCGATCGGTGCAATGACCGGCATATAGCCCATCTTAACCACACCTTGGATCAGCTCGGCATTGACGTGGGAAACATTGCCCACAAGCCCAACCTCATGAGCGTTGGCTACCGGCTCCGCTTGGATCAGCTTGCCGTCCACGCCCGACAGCCCGAGAGCGCGTGCACCGGACAGCTGAATTTTGCGGACAATCTCCTTGTTGATCTGACCGGCCAGCACCATCTCAACGACATCCAGCACCGCTTCATTCGTCTTGCGCAGACCGCCTACGAACTCCGTCTCGATCCCCAGCTTGCCAAGTGTATCGTTGATCGCAGGGCCGCCTCCGTGAACAATAACCGGAATAATGGCTTCATCCTGAAGTCCTTTTAAATCTTTAAAAAAAGAATCCGGCAGCGCAGCCAGTGTGCTGCCGCCGCACTTCATTACAAAACACATCGCGCTCATGTTCCGTTCCCCTTACATATAGATTAGATCCTCTCGAACCCATGTATTATGTCCGATATGCGGCATTAATCCTTACGTAATCATACGTCAGGTCGCAGCCCCAAGCCGTTGCTGTCACATCTCCCATATGCAGGTCAACATAAATTTGGACCAGCTCGGTTTTCAAATAAGCCTCGGCCCGGTCTTCATCGAACTTTACAGGTCTGGATTGCTCCAGCACCGTAATGTCGCCAAGACGGATATCGACGGTTTCCGTGTTCACCGGATATCCTGCACGCCCTACCGCTGCAATGATGCGGCCCCAGTTCGCGTCTGCACCGAAGCAGGCGGATTTCACCAGGCTGGAGCCGATGACCGTCTTTGCAATCGCGCGTGCCGCTTCTTGCGACTCCGCTCCCGCTACGTTCACTTCAATCAGCTTCGTTGCGCCTTCGCCGTCTCTCGCAATCGCTTTGGCCAAGTACTCGCCGACATAGCGGAAGCCCGCTTCGAATGCCGCCCAATCCGGGTGATCCGGTGTCAATGGCTCATGCTCAGCCTTACCGCTTGCCATCACGACTACCATATCGTTTGTGCTTGTATCTCCATCCACTGTAATCATGTTGAACGTGGAATCCGTTACAGCGCTGAGCAGCTTCTGCAGCTGGGCGCTCTCGATATTCGCATCCGTCGTCATGAAGCCCAGCATCGTCGCCATATTCGGATGAATCATGCCCGAGCCTTTGGCTGCGCCGGCGATATGTACCTTCTTACCGCCGACCGTCACACTCACACAAGTCATCTTCTGAACAAGATCCGTAGTCAGAATCGCCTGGCAAAAGTCCTCGCCGCCGTCCAGCTTCACCTGCGCCGGCAGCTTCTCGATGCCTCCCAGCACCTTCGGCATCGGCAGCAGCTCGCCGATCACGCCTGTCGACGTCACGCCGACATGATGCTCGGCTGCGCCGAACGCCTTCGCAGCAGCCAAACGCATGGCATACGCATCGTCCTCGCCTTGCTGTCCGGTACATGCATTCGCGTTGCCGCTGTTAACCAGCATAACCTGCAGCTTGCCGTCCACGGCAATGCTTTTCTGCGTCACGCGAAGCGGTGCCGCTTGAAAGGCATTCAGCGTGTACACGCCCGCTGCCTCCGCAGGCACGTCGCATACGATGACGCCCAGATCGTAGCGCTCCGTTTTTTTCAATCCGCAATGCAGTCCTCCTGCACGAAAACCTTGAGGCGTAGTAATCGTACCGTCGGGCACGACTGTAAATGCTTTGCTCACCGTCATCTTCTCCTCACCCATCAAGCTGCTTAATTAAGGATATACCGGGCTGAATGTCAATCCGGTCGTTTCTTCCCAGCCCATCATTAAATTCAAGTTTTGGATCGCTTGGCCCGCTGCTCCTTTGACCATGTTGTCGATCACCGAAATGACCGTCAACCGACCCGTGCGTGCATCCAGCGAGAAGCCGATATCACAATAATTTGAACCCCAAACATGCTTCGTTGCAGGCCAATTGCCTTGAGGCCGAATTCGGACAAAACGGCGCCCTTCATAATACTGCTTATACAGCTCGATGATTTCTTCTTCCGTATGCTTCTCTTTCAGATTAACATACATGGTGGACAAAATCCCGCGCGTCATCGGCACCAAATGCGTCGTAAACGTGACAACCACATCTTCACCGGCCACACGTCCGAGCACCTGCTCGATTTCAGGTGTATGCTGATGTTTGTTCACTTTATAAGCAAGGAAATTTTCATTGATTTCCGAATAATGACTTGTTAAACTGAGTCCGCGCCCTGCACCGGATACACCGGATTTGGAATCGATAATAATCGAAGATAAGTCCGCCCAGCCTGCTTTGACTAACGGGATCAATCCAAGCAAGGTAGCCGTAGGAAAACAGCCCGGATTCGAAATAAATTCCGCATCCTTCACTTCATCTGCAAATACCTCAGACAAGCCGTAAACAGCCTTTTCAACATATGCCGGGTCTGCCGGCTTGTGCTTATACCATTGCTCGTAAACTTCGCCGGAATTCAATCGGAAGTCTCCCGATAAATCAACCACCTTGAGCCCGGCATCAATCAGCTGCGGAGCCAGCGTGGAAGCTACGCCATGGGGCGTCGCCAAGAAGACGACATCCGCTTTTTGCTTCATTTGCTCCACATCAATACCGTCCAGCGCATCCACCATAATCTGGTTCAAATGCGGAAAGCCTTCCGCAATCGGCGCACCGGCACTGGAAGAAGAAATGACGGAAGTAATTTCGACGTTAGGATGGGCCAGCAGCAGACGAATCAATTCAACCCCGCCGTATCCCGTTGACCCGATAATGGCCGCTCTTAATTTGTTAGACATAACCGTTCCCTCCACATGCAAACTATGTATTATTATACATTTATAAGTATAATAATTCAATGGATTTTTTACCTCTTTTTCTTACAGCGGCCCGGAATCAGCTCTAAAAACAGCAGCCTGCCTATACAAAAGCCCCGCATAAAATGCAAGCTAAACTGTAAGCAGCACCAAGCTCCGCAGGCGGATTTTCCCTCCCCATAAGAGAAAGGAGTCCCCACCTGTATAAACTAATCTGCCCATCAGCCGTTCCGGTACCTATCGATGTATATTATCCATCATAACTCAAATTGCCGCTTCATTTCCAATGTTTAGTTCGCGTGAACAACCGCCCTTAGGGGGATCCGTGAAGCTTGAAGCCTTCCCCCAGCACCTCGTTCGTATCGCTCAAAATAACGAAAGCTCCCGGGTCGGTCGCCTTCACCAGCTCCTTCAGCCGGCTGACCTCCGTTTGCCCTACAACAACCATGAGGACCTGCCTGTCCTCCCCGGTATATCCCCCCGTCGCGTGAAGCTGAGTCAGCCCCCGGTCCAGCTCCACCAGTATCGCTTGACGGATTGCCTCCACCTCATCCGATATAATAAACGCAACCTTGGAATAGCTGAGTCCCAGCTGTACGACATTAATGGTTTTACTAGTGACGAACAGGCCGATAAGCGCATACATCGCTTTCTCCGGGGAGAGCACAATTCCCGCCGTTAAAATGACTAGCCCATCCAGCATAGCCACAGCCAGCCCCAGGCTCAAGCCCGTCAGACGGTGGATCATCTGCGCCGCCAAATCCAGCCCTCCGGTTGAAGCTCTCCCCCGAAAAACCAGTCCCAACCCCATTCCTACGAGCATCCCTCCGTAAATACCGGCCAGCAGCAGGTTGTCCGTCAATGCCGGCAATCCGCGGGTCAACAAAATAAGCAAAGGCAGCAGAACCGTTCCAACAGCCGTCTTCACTCCAAACTGCCCGCCCAATACCCAGGTGCCTACTATGAATAAAGGGATATTCAATGCCCACTGCGTGAGGGCCGGCTCAATCCCGAGTACTTCCTGCACAATAATACTGATTCCCGAAACCCCGCCGGACGCCACCTGATTCGGACTTAAAAATAAATTAAAGCTCAATGCAATAAGCCCCGAGCCGATGAACAAGAGCAAATATTCCATGATCTTACGACCTAGGGGCTGCTGGAGCCGACGCTGGATCGGAGATGCGTGTCGAGCTCTTTTCTTGTGGGGTTTAACCATTTGCCACTTGACCCCTCCTTCGTCAAAACATGCACAAACCGCCATTTCTCCGCAGCCTTACTTCCCCCCAGCCGCAGGGATAACCGGTTTCATTGCTGTTCTTCTTCATCTGCAGAAAAATGGTTGCCAGGGTTCCGTCTGTCATGAAACTCCAAGCTAACTATGTATACTAAAGCCGGCCTTTAACCGCAGCAAAAAAACCTACGCTTACTGCCTCCCGCCCCCGCTTTGCTGTTCATGGAACCGGACTGTTTCGAAGAGCCCTTCCGTCCCAAAGCGTCCTTGCTTGGCAATAAGTGTAGGATTTGCTTGTCAGTCTTGATTTATGTTATCTTCTGCGTCACTACCAGTGTTATTGAGTCTCGGTATCCGACTTAATCTGCAATCGCAGATAGGCGTCGATGAACATATCCAGATCGCCGTCCATGACCGCTCCGACGTTGCCTGTCTCCGCCGATGTCCGATGATCCTTAACCATGCTGTACGGATGAAACACATAGGAACGGATTTGGCTTCCCCATGCAATATCGGTTACTTCTCCGCGGATTTCTGCCAAATGCTTCATTTGCTCCTCGATTTTCTTCTCGTAAAGCTTGGAACGAAGCATTTTCATCGCACGCTCGCGGTTTTTGATCTGAGAGCGCTCCGTCTGGCAGCTAACCACCACTCCCGTAGGAAGATGCGTGATCCGAACTGCGGAATCCGTGGTGTTAATATGCTGTCCGCCGGCGCCGCTGGAGCGGTACGTATCGACCTTCAGGTCTTCCGTGCGGATATCCACCTCGACATCGTCGTCGATCTCCGGCATCACATCGCAAGAAACGAACGATGTATGACGGCGGCCCGAGGCGTCGAACGGAGAGATCCGCACGAGGCGGTGAACGCCTTTCTCCGCCTTCAAATAGCCATAAGCATTGTAGCCCTTAATGAGCAGCGTAACGCTCTTCACGCCCGCCTCGTCGCCCGGCAAATAGTCGAGCACCTCGACCTTGAAGTCCCGCTTCTCCGCCCAGCGGCGGTACATCCGCAGCAGCATCTCCGCCCAATCCTGGGACTCCGTCCCGCCGGCGCCAGGGTGGAGCTCGAGAATCGCATTCAGCTTGTCGTAAGGCTGGCTGAGCAACAGCTGCAGCTCAAAGTTCTCCAGCTTCGTTACCAGCGCGGCGATTCCCTTCTCGATGTCGGCCGCCATACTGTCGTCCTGCTCTTCCTGCATCAGCTCGACCATGAGCTCCAAATCCTCAAATTCCGAGGATAACGCCTGGAATTGGTCCACGCTTCCCTTAATCGCATTCATGTCAGCAATCGTTTTCTGGGCCTGTTCATTGTCGTCCCAGAAATCAGGCGCCGCCATTTTCTCTTCGTAGTTGCCGATCTCCTCCAGCTTCAGATCTAAGTCAAAGAGACCCCCTAAGCTCAGCTAGCCTTCTAGCCGTTTCTCGCAAATCCTGCTTCACTTCTGGTTCCAACATCCGTGTCCACTCCTTTAATATCGCCGGCTTGCGGCGCCTCACGTTCAAAAAAAGGGGGCCGGATCGATTTCCCGGCTTCCCTTTTGACAATGCGCTGGTTCAGTTGATGAGCCTTGCTTCCGAAACTTCCTTCACTTGGCCTAAGCCCCGTGACACTGCTTAAACTTCTTGCCGCTGCCGCAAGGGCACAAGTCGTTACGCCCGATCGGGCTCTCGTTCACGACCGGCTTCTTCGGAGCCGGCTCGCCGTCTGTAACGACCACGTCCGCTTCGATAACCGGCTGACGTTCGAGGTTCGTTTCTACGTGAGCTTTCATGATGTACGTAGCTACTTCCTCTTGAATCGCTTGGATCATCTCCTGGAACATCTCGAAGCCCTCAAATTGGTATTCACGCAGCGGATCTGTACCGCCGTAAGCACGGAGGTGAATCCCCTGGCGCAGCTGATCCATTGCATCGATGTGGTCCATCCATTTGGAATCGACCGCACGCAATACGATAACCTTCTCGAACTCGCGCATAAATTCTTCGCCGATCGTCTGTTCCCGCTCTTCATACAAACGCTGTACCAAATCCTTCACATACTGGGTCATGTCTTCCTTCTCTTTGCCCCATAGCTCTTCGGTGGTCAGCTGTCCTTCATGAAGGAACGTTCCGTTCGCATAATCAACGATTGCTTGCAGATCCCATTCCTCCGGAACGAGGTCACCCGGTGTATGGGCATCTACGATCCGCTCCACGACCGGCATAATCATGCCGAGTGCGATATCGCGGATGTTTTCCGACTCGAGCACCTCGCGGCGCTGCTTATAAATAATCTCACGCTGCTGATTCATCACATCATCGTATTGGAGTACAACCTTACGCACATCAAAGTTGTTTCCTTCAACCCGCTTTTGAGCCGACTCGACTGCACGCGAAATTAATTTGCTTTCGATTGGCTGATCTTCCTCAAAGCCAAGCTTATCCATCATGCCCATGATGTTCTCTGCACCAAACCGGCGCATCAGCTCATCCTCCATGGACAGGTAAAACTGAGAAGAACCCGGGTCGCCCTGACGTCCGGCACGACCGCGCAGCTGATTGTCGATACGACGGCTTTCATGACGCTCTGTACCTATAATATGCAAACCGCCGTTATCGTGTACGCCTTCTCCAAGCATAATATCGGTACCACGGCCCGCCATATTGGTCGCGATAGTAACCGCTCCAGGCTGTCCCGCGCGGGAAACGATCTCCGCTTCCTCCGCATGGTATTTGGCATTAAGTACTTTATGTGGAATGCCCTTGCGCTTCAGCATCTCGGATAACCGCTCCGAGTTTTCAATCGAGACGGTACCTACGAGTACCGGCTGCTTTTTCTCATGGCGCTTAACGATCTCTTCCACGACGGCTCTGAATTTACTATTCACTGATTTGTACACGACATCCGGGATATCGTGACGGATCATCGGGCGGTTGGTCGGAACGATAATAACCTCAAGACCGTAAATTTTCTTGAACTCTTCTTCCTCTGTCTTCGCCGTACCGGTCATCCCCGACAGCTTGCGGTACATCCGGAAGTAGTTCTGGAACGTAATGGTCGCCAGAGTCATCGACTCGTTCTGTACTTGAAGCTTTTCTTTGGCTTCAATCGCTTGATGCAGCCCGTCGCTGTAACGACGTCCTGTCATCAGACGGCCTGTAAACTCATCCACGATCACCACTTCATCTTCCTGCACGACGTAATCCACGTCACGCTTCATGATGACATGCGCTTTTAACGCTTGAGTGATGTGATGGTTTAGCGTGACATTCGCATGATCGAACAAATTCTCGATGTCAAAAGCTTGCTCCGCCTTGGCTACACCCGCTTCCGTCAATGTAACGGAACGCAGCTTGATATCGACGGTATAGTCGTCTTCTTCCTTCAAGCGGCTCACAAAATGATCCGCCCGGTAATACATATCCGTCGATTTGGCGGCTTGTCCGGAAATAATGAGCGGCGTTCTCGCTTCATCGACCAGGATCGAATCGACCTCGTCAATTACGCAGAAATACAGCGGCCGCTGCACCATTTGCTCTTTGTATACGACCATGTTGTCGCGCAAATAGTCGAAGCCGAATTCATTGTTCGTACCATATGTGATGTCACAGGCGTAGGCCTGCTGCTTTTGAAAATGCTCCAAGGAATTCAAGTTCACCCCGACCGTCATACCGAGGAACTCATAAATCTTACCCATTTCCGCACTATCCCGTTGTGCCAAATAATCATTGACCGTAACAACGTGTACGCCTTTGCCGAGCAGGGCGTTCAAATAGACCGGCAGGGTTCCTACAAGGGTCTTCCCTTCTCCGGTTCTCATCTCGGCGATACGGCCCTCGTGAAGCACCATACCCCCGATCAATTGTACATCGTAATGACGCTTGCCGAGCACACGCTTGGATGCTTCCCGTACAACAGCGAATGCCTCCGGCAGCAAGTCGTCCAAATCTTCACCCTGCTCCAAACGCTCACGGAACTCTGCCGTTTTGTTGCGCAGCTCCTCATCGGACAGGACCTCGATAGTCGGCTCCAATTCGTTGATCGCATCAACAGTTTTCCATAATCTTTTCACTTCACGTTCATTTGAATCGCCAAATATTTTCTTAACGAGTCCTAACATGGGCTCATCTCCCTTTTATAAGAACGGTTTGCTTTAAATTGTAGCAGTTTGCGACAAGAGTCGCAACAATTGAAGGGTCGTCCATTATTTATCATGGTATACATTCGTTTCCTTTATGCGAAATGCCGCCAACCTGGAGCACCCTAGCGTCACATAAAAAAGAGCCTGCCCTTAAGGCAAGCTCTCCGTCATATGCGCTATACGGCCGGCTCGATTAAGCCATATTTGCCATCATTTCGTTTATATACCACATTCACTTGCTCTGTCTCCATATTGGAGAACACAAAGAACGTGTGGCCCACCATATTCATTTGCAGGATGGCTTCGTCCACATCCATCGGCTTCAGAGTAAACCGTTTGGTGCGAACCAGCTCGTAGAAATCTTCATCCTCCAACGAAGCTGCCGTATCTACCTTCAATATATCGCGCATACCGCCTTCTTCACGGATTTTGCGGTTTACTTTCGTTTTATGTTTACGGATTTGGCGCTCCAGTTTGTCAACTACCACGTCAATGGAAGCATACATGTCTGGGCTCTTCTCTTCGGCCCGGAGCAGAACTCCTGTCAGCGGGATTGTCACCTCGATCGCTTGTAAGCCTTTAATGACACTCAAAGTCACGTAGACTTCGGAAGTAGGGGGATTTTCAAAGTACCTTTCCAGCTTGCTCAGCTTTTTTTCAACATAGTCTTTTAATGCCTCTGTGACCTCAATATGTTGACCACGAATGTTGAATTTCATTGTACTTCTCCTCCTTTCATGTACCTATTATACTATATTCCTCACCCGTCTTCAAAAATCCTTCATATTATTTTGTTAATTTGTTGAAATTTTCTTACAATTCTGCGAATTGTGATTTAGGTCATGGATAACCTGAAACACGCAACAAAAAAACACCCCGGATTGCTCCAAGGGTGTGGTGGCTGCTATCATTCATCGATAACCATCTATGCCAAGCGGTCCTGCTATATGCGGGATGGATTATAGCTTGATTACGTTAGCTGCTTGTGGTCCGCGTGCGCCTTCCACGATATCGAATTCAACCGATTGGCCTTCTTCCAATGTTTTGAATCCTTCGGTTTGGATTGCGGAGAAATGCACGAATACATCCCCACCATCTTCGCGCTCGATGAAACCGTATCCTTTTTCTGCGTTAAACCATTTCACTTTACCTTGCATTCAAAACATTCCCTTCATTATCAAGTAAATGGGTCCATGCCCACAATTCGAATATATCACCCCCTCTTGAGGGCTGTCAATTGTATCCACGCATGTTAGCGAAATATTTAGAAAATTTCGGTATTAACATGGCGTTAATAATCTATTCACAAAGAAAAACCGCATAAGGATGCGGTTTTTCGACATTTTTCATAGAGTTATACACAGAGTTATGCACATTGTCCACAGGGTGTGGGGGATAAAGAATTTGATTGTCTCTTATCGTCTTAGTTCTCTGCTGCAATTGAGCCGATGCATTCAGCGTTTTTTTCTGCAAACCGCTATGACATACATCGGTTGTGCGTCTTTCACATCACCTAAAGGAATGAGTTCATGCCCATTTCGTTTGCTTGCCGTGCTAGGAACAAATTCGGCGTTCATTTTCCTAGCTTGCCTCATAATTTGAGAATAAAATAACTCATGGTCATTTGAGTATGTTTGCCCGTAAATCTCTAAAATCTCGTATTCTTTTAATAATTCGCCAACAAATTCATTAACGCTGTACTCATATCTATGGTGTGGATTTAATGGCTGCTCGACAAAATAGGTTCCCGGGTTGGTAACCATACGATTCGGAGTGGAAACTAAAAACAACCCGTCTTCTTTAAGCAATCTCGCAGATTCACGAATCCATTTTGAGCCATCCTCAATATGTTCAATGGTCTCAAACGAAACAACCACGTCAAATGAAGAATCATCGAAAGCTAACTTATTAACATCTCCGTACTGGAAATCTACATTTTCGGCAAAATAATCCTTACGAGCATGCTGAAGGCTTTCCTCGGAAACATCGACTCCTAAAACCATTTGGGCTCCTGCTTGCTTTAACATCATTGAGCCATAACCTGCTCCACAAGCGGCATCCAGTACTACTTTACCTTGCACATATTCAGCAGCAAGCTTATATCTGTTTAAATGTTCCTCCAATACATTATTAAATCTCTGCTTCACCTCTTGGTTGATAACGAGCCTTTCACCTGTAAAAGCAACATCGTTCTGCTCTAGGTTTAGTATATCGAACTCATTTTCTTTAGCAGCATCGTCTAACTTATTGGATAAATGTTGGATTTGCTCAACTACATCGGCAGATTGGTCCGTTATACGTTGCGCATAATCTAACGCAAGCTCCAACTCTCCATACTCAGCTAAAAAAAGGCTAAGGTTCATTAATGTATCCTTATCGTCCGATTTAATTCCCAATGCTTTTTGCAGAAGGGGGAGAATGGCATCATGCACTCCGTTTTCGAAGCTTGTCACAGCCAGAAGGTTGCAAATTTCAACTCCTTGACTTGTTCTTTCTATTGCAAGCAATAAGGAATCCAGTACACGATCATTCTCCTTCAGCATGCCTGTCAGTTCTTGAGCATTCTCCGCCACATCGATTCCCGCATCGATTTTCTGCACGATTTCTTTTACGCTCTGCTGTCCTGCTGTTATTAGGTCCATAGTATTATTCCTCCAATTTCGCTGCAAGCTATCAAACTATCCATCTTAGCCTTGTACTGTAATTAGCTCCTTTAGTTGCATAACTTCCGGGCTATCTTGTTTAGGAATTAAAGTCACCAATTCCAAAGCCAACTTTTTATCTCCCAACTGGTTACATACGCTAGCCAAATTATATAATGTATCGCTATTGTGCCGATCCATTCCATAGGCATGCTGTAACAAATGCAATGCGTATTCATATTTTTCTAAATAGTAAGAATATACGGCTATCTTATTCAAAAGACTAACCTTATTTACACTCACTGAGTTAACACACTCTATTACATAGCCATATTCATACTCATGTAACAACTTAACTAGAGGGAGCGCATCCTCTTCTTTATTAATGCTTTCAAGCAGGCTAATTATATCCGTCTTAATACTAGCTTCTTGACCCGCCTTCACATGGAATAAGTAGATAACATATTGCTGTCTGTGCTCTGTATGATGATTCATTTTGCACAACTGTTCAATGTATCGTTTATCCTCTTGACTCTCATTTAGGACGGTTGCAGACATAATTGTTCGTGTATATCCTGCTTCGTGAAATATTCGTTCAATTTCACCGAAGGAAAAAGTGTTTTTCCGATGGCCTGAAAACCGATTTTGGCAGAGATCTTTAATTACGGAAAAATGACTAAGATTGTATATACTCGTTAAAAGATGACCCTGAGGCTTAAGGTACTTCAATAACCTTCGCAAATAAACAGCTGCATCCTCCACAGTCGCTGGCAGCTCTTTTAGGATGATGTAATCAAATACTTGATTCTCCAAAAGAGCATTCATGTCGGCTGCCGTCCCGCAACCAGTCGCAACAGACTTTACGTCGATTAGTGCCACTGGCTGATCCTCTACACCATAGAGAATGGAGTTACGAAATACATTTCTCAGCTTGAGAAGTGTTCCACCGCGTCCGCAGCCTAACTCTAGAATCGATACAGGGCTATCTTGTGGCTCTTGTATCAACTGAATAAGCTCATGCTTGATGATTTCGGACTCCCCGGGGATGAAACCCCATTTCTCAATAAATCTCTTTTTATTTTCATGTAATACCGCGCTAAACCTTTCACTGTTTTCACCAAAAGAGACACTTCCATAATGATGAATGAACGAATCTCTGCACAGCATCAATTTGTAACCGGCTCTTCTTAATCTCAGGGAGTAATCATCATCCTCATAGTTCCCGGGGGTGAATCTTTCGTCCAATAGACCGATCTGATCCATCGCAGATCTTTTGAAAAGCATACAGAAACCTACGAGCTTCAATCTTTCTTCCCACATGGAGGGATTCGAATTATTTATTTGCTGTGCAAAGGCCTGCATCTCAGACATGTTTTTGTAGGCGGTATCAATACTTTGATAATAAGAACAGCTATTCGTGATTGAACCAACCGCACCAATGGTAGGTTCACTATACAGACATGTCACCAGATTAGACAGCCAGTTCTTCGTAACGACGGTATCATTATTCAACAGCAAAATTTGGTCTCCTGTTGACACTTCCATACCTTGGTTACAGCCTTTAGGAAACCCTAGATTTTCGCTATTGTAAATGACATGCAGGTCATTCTGCTTACGCAGCCAGTTAGGAGTATCGTCAGTGGAGTTGTTATCGACAACAATGATTTCATATGTACCTTGTTCCGTGTACTCTCTTATACTCTCTATACATTGCTGTGTATACTCCAATTTGTTATACGTCAAAATGACAATACTCGTTTTCAATGAACGTTCCTCCTGAACTTAATTCTTACTACATATATCGACATTTTCTGTATTAAACTGTAGTTGTATTTTCTGACATTCAGAGCCTTGCAAGGCTCATTGGCATATAAAATTCTCTTACCAAAATCCATCGTTTTGACGATATAATGATATACTCGCGTTTCACTTCAGGAGGAACTATGCAACCACTTTTATCTCTATGCATGATCGTTAAAGATGAAGAAAAAGTACTTCGCCGCTGTCTGAATAGCGTGGCCGGATTAGCAGATGAAATCATCATCGTAGATACAGGGTCAACAGATACGACAAAGCAAATCGCTTATCAATACACCGACAAGGTATTTGATTATCAGTGGACAAATGACTTTGCCGCGGCTCGCAACGAGGCAGTTCGGAGAGCAACCGGGCGTTGGATTCTAACTCTGGATGCGGATGAGTATGTTCAAAATCATAATGTGATCGAACTGCGAGCCCATTTAGAAAACACACCCGGCACAGAGCCTATCGGATTTGTAGTGCCGATTCTTAATTTCTCAGGGTATTCCGAGCATCAGACAACCGGAATACTTCAATCCACTGCCCTACGCATCTTCTCTAACGGACATCAGTTGTATTATGCAGGTGCGATTCATGAGCAAGTGATAAATCCGCAAGGAAGCATCAAGCATGTATCCCTGTCTTCCTGCATCATTTTCCATACAGGGTATACCGAACAAACCCATAAGGAGAAAAATAAAACCAAACGGAATCTCGATATATTAGATAAAGTTAAGAATCAGGGGGGGTTGAAGACCCCCTACGATTTTTTCACATTAGCGAATGAATATTTCACTGCCGGCGAGTTGAAAAAATCATTGTATTACTATGAAAAAGCGCAGCGCGGCGCAAAGCCTACAGAAGCATTTTTCCCGCATTGTATTGAGAGACTTACAAGGGTTAACCTCACGCTGGAAAGATTCAAAGAGGCTGAGTTGCTCATAGAGGATGGATTAAAACGCTGGGGAAGCTTTGCCGACTTTCATTTTCTAAAAGGTTTATTATATGAAGTCTGCGGCTTTTCAGGTAATGCTATTGCCCAATATGAAGAGACAATCCGTATGGCCGAGAAAAAGGAAGCACAGGATGAGCCTTATTGGTTATTGAATCTTGAATATGGAAAGATGCTTCCTTATGAGCGATTGACGGACTTGTACTATAAGCAGCGTGATCTGCAAAAAACGGTTTTTGCCCTAACTAAATTACTGAACATGAACCCTCAGCACTACCAATCCTTAATTAAACTTGCTCTATTATTAACAAAAAACGAGTCGGAAACAGCCGTTATTTCTTTCTTCGAAAAAATGTTCCCGTCACATGAAAAGTCAAATCACTTACTGCTTTTTAAAACCTTCTTACTGCTTGGCGAGCCCGGCATTAGCAAGTATTATTACGAGAAGGTTGTCACTCACGGCGGGAAAGCAAACCAATCGGATGTACTTCGCTATGCTATTTTAACAAGGGACCGCAACCTGTTCGAGGCTGAGCTCCTTTCCATCTCTAATGAAAGTTCAGTTGAAGATATTAGCAAATTAAAATTCGTCGCGTCGGTTTTATGGGATGACCAAGAATTTATAGGTACATTATCTGGTTCTGAAAACGAAGCAGTGAACTATTTATACGAATTAGGAACAGCCCTGCACCTTCCAAATACTGAGTTACCTCAGACAAAAGACGAAGGCTTCCTCTATGCTCTTCTGATAGATTTGTTTGTGCTTCGTGCGGACAGTACTTATGATCGTTTGATTAATGAGATGGCCACCCCTTCGCTTATTAATAAGCTATCTCATTATTTTTATCGGCAAAACATGTTGGAGATGGCCTTTCAATATTATTCCCTCTTGATGGAAAATGGTGAGCTGGGTATGGATGGATATTTAAATCTAATCTGGTATCAACTGTTTGAAGGGGACCGTGAGGATGCTTTCTTGCTTATGCAGCAGGCGTTTCAGCTGAAAAGCAGTAGTCTTGCCTTGTTTGGGACATGGTTTGAGCACAGTCAAAATGCGGAGCTTAACAAGCAGTATAAACAATTATTTCAGGACCGATTCCCTGCGCATAAATCATTGTCATTTATTTAAATTACTGTATCTCTAAATTATCCTGCACTAGATTACGATAATAAATATAAGTGTATAAATAATAAGGAGGAATGACGCCAATGGTAACAAGACTTTCCGGTCTAGGTTCCGGCATGGATATCGATAGCTTAGTTACTAAGCTAATGACAGCTGAGAAAGCCCCACTCAACAAGTTGAATCAAAAGCAGCAATCTTTAACCTGGAAAACAGATGCCTACAGATCAATCAATACTAAGCTCGCAGCCTTTCGTGATGCGTTCTCTAAACTACGTTTTGGAAGTAATTGGGCCCAAACTGCAGCTACATCATCAGACACTTCAAAAGTTGAGGTTACCGCAGGAACGAATGCATCAGCTTCTACTCATAACATCGTAGTAAATTCCCTAGCTTCATCCGGTTCGTTGTACAGTAGCCGACAAATTTCCCAACCAGATTTAACATCTAGTGGAGTGACCAGCACTACCATCACTTCAACTAACAACCAACTTAACGTGACTCTTAATGGTGTTACCAAAAATGTAACTATTGCCAGTGGTACATATGCTACTGTTAGTGATCTTGGCACAGCCCTTCAATCCGCTGTAGATACCGCGTTCGGGGCTAATCAGATTAAAGTAGATACCTCATCGGGCCTTAAGCTATCATCTCTGGGTGCTACGGGCTATGAGCCCCAATTAATTGTCAAATCAATCTTGGGTAACGACGGCCTTACAAATCTAGGCTTCACCGATGGGCAAGCTTATAAATTTGATGCAAGTGCCTCGCTGGATAGCCAAGAAAGCAAAATTGTTGGTGGTATTAATATTACTGCAGGAAGCTTTCAAATTAATGGACAAACCATTACCATTACTGACCCGAGTACGGAGTCACTAAGTTCTATTATTTCCAAAGTAAATAACTCTGCGGCTGGCGTAACTATGTCTTACGACTCCACAACTGATCGTATTTCCATTACAACTAAAAACACCGGTGATAATGCTACAATTGACATTGCCAACGATTCTACAGGCTTTGCAGCAGCCTTCAAATTGGATAAGGCTGTCGACGAAAATGGGAACCAAAGTTATAAAGCCGGCGCTAGTGCATCCGTAGTTGTAGATGGTGTTACTGGTAAATACTCCAGCAACACCTTTACAAATGGGGGGATAACCTATAACCTACATGGAACGACAACTGCTGCCGGAGTAACAGTTGGTGCTAGTTCGGATGTTGATGGAATCTACAAGCAAATTGAAGATTTTGTAACCAAATATAATGATCTACTTACATCATTAAACACTTCGTTAAATGAACCAAAATATAGAAGCTTTACACCGCTAACAAGTGACCAAAAATCGGCTATGTCTGAAAATGACATTACACTTTGGGAAGCAAAAGCTAAAAGTGGCTTATTGACAGGGGATAACAATTTAAAACAAATTCGTAATAGTATGCGTGAGATTGCCTATTCAACTGTAAGCAATCTTCCAGCAGACACGAATGCTCTCTATAAAGTTGGAATTACCACGACAACCTATGTTCAAGGAGATACAACAAACGCAGGAAAGCTGCAAATAGACAGCGACAAACTAAAGAAAGCAATTGCACAAGATCCTCAAGCTGTTATTAATTTATTTACCAATCAATCAACCAATGATGTTAAGAGTGAAAAGGGGATTATGCAACAACTATACGAAGCTACTGATTCATCTATCTCTACTATATCGAAACTTGCAGGAAAGCAATCTAACAGTTACGACAATGTAACCTTTGATCTTGGAAAACAAATCAATACAATTGAAGACCAAATTAGTGTTTTAGAGAATAAACTAACAAAAAAAGAAGATTATTATTATTCCATGTTTTCCAAAATGGATACTTCCGTCTCCAAAGGGAATAGCACTCTCTCCTCCTTGAGCAGTTTTTTGAAATAAGGCAGATAAAAAGGGATTTCGCAATTTGCGAAATCCCTTTTTATCTTTGTTTATCGACAAAGTATCCTTCTGTCTGAGCGTATGCAGCCTGATAATGCCTTCTAGATAAAGTCGCCTGCTTCAGTTTATTCAGTTCTGACCCCATCTCTGCTTGAAAAACCTGCATTTTGGAAATGTTCCGTTTCTCCAAATCAATACAATGTTGAATCAGGCCCCTCTCCATAATAGAAAATTCACGCCCCAAATGTTCCTTCTGCGATCGAATTTCCTCCTGAAGCACTTCCTGCCTTGCCTGAAGTTTTTCTAATAAGAGCACCGAATCTTCTTCATGAAAATCCAACCCCGATATACGCTCGGCAATTTGTTTTAGAGTCAGGAGATGCTCTTGGATGGTATCTACCTGTCTCATAAAGTTACTGTATTAGGGCTCTCGGATTTTACTTGTTTCAGTGCTTGAGCCCAGGCTTCTTTCAATTCGGTTATTAAATTCATACTTACATTGATTTTTTGTATATCCAGTTTAATATTACCCTGAATAAGGTTTTCTTTCATAAATTGATACAAACTA
The DNA here is from genome assembly GCF_002234615.1 of Paenibacillus rigui. Lineage (GTDB taxonomy): Bacteria > Bacillota > Bacilli > Paenibacillales > NBRC-103111 > Paenibacillus_S > Paenibacillus_S rigui. Next base: position 77,459 of record NZ_NMQW01000015.1, read on the forward strand.
AACAAGTTTTGCGAGATTGGATAACTCATATTCAAAGTTATCATTAATTCATCAATAATATCGATGGCCCGTTGAATGTAATTATTCTTTGCCTCGTAATCCTTTTTTTCGATTGAATCAATGGCTTGCTTCATAAATTTGATACAACCATTATACAGCATTAAAGTTAAATCTCCGGGATGGGCGGTATTCACTTGACTAGTAAGGTACGATTGCTGGGCTCTATAATTCAAGATGCATTACCTCTTTTCGTCTATAATGGTTCCGTTCAATTCTTCGAACTTGTCCAGTAGATCCAGAATTTTCTCTGGTGGAATTTCGCGAATAACTTCTTTCGTTTCTGAGTTAATCAGCTTGACTACAATGTCACCATGTGGCTTATGAACACTGTACTCCGCATGACTCTTTACCCCTGCCAGAGCTTTATTAGCCCGCTCTACAGCCTGAACAACAGCTTCCTCAGAGATAGATAGCTCATACTTTTCTTTTCGCATAAGCTCGGTAGATGAAGCTAGAGCTGCTACGCTCTCCGTAACAGACTGCCCCTCTGCTGTGCTGCCAGTCAAGTTGCTATAAGTTACTTTTGGTAAATTCGTCGGTTGAATAGACATCGCTTAAACCTCCTCTTTACTGGTCCTTTTATACTATATATCGTATGTTTGAACTTTTTTTTGAAGAGGCTTTCTACAAATTTTGTAATCTATTTATTGCTGGTAAATAACCCAACGATGCAGCCTTTTGATAATACAACCTTGCATTCGTAAGATGACCTGTTAACTCGTAATACAGACCAACATTGTATGCTGCTTTAAATGTTCCTACGCCTTTGACTGAAGTATATTTTAAAGTATCCCCTATTCGTAGCGCTTCAAGGAAATATGTTTTGATATTCCCCACTTTACCTGTATCCATTGCCAGTAATCCCAGCAAAAAAAACAAATCAGGGAATTCCTTATACCTGTATATAAAGGGCTCGAGAAGCTCTTCAGCCAGTTGGCTGTGGCCCATTTCTTTCAACACGTATCCCAGCATAACAAGCATCACAGGGTAATACAAATGATCTTGTTCGTTGAGATGTAGGCAGCGCTCTAACGCATCTAATGCCAGCTGTAATTGACTATTTGAATAATGCAACTTTCCGAGCTGATATAGCATGTATCCATCGTCCGGAAACTGCTGTAGATGGTCGTGATATAGCTTTAAATATCTTTCCGTCTTAGCACCCTTGTTATATAATTCCTGTTCATATCCATAATGTTTAACTCGTATACAGGTATCTTGAATCAAGGCAACCTTACCATCTTTATATACGGTTTCATGTACTTTTCCTTGAAAGGTATACTGCTTTGTATTAGGAAAAAATCTTACCATGCGATGAAGATGACTTTCGCCCTTTATAAAGTTCTCGATCGTAACCGTTCCTGCTTGGTCCGGGAAGCGATCAATGTATTCCATGACACGCTGCTCTGTACCTTCTTCAAGCTCTTCATCTGCATCCATAATAAGAATGTACTTTCCGTTTGCATGATTAATAGAGGCATTTCTCGCTGCAGAGAAATCATTAACCCATTCGAAATGACTTACACAGGCACCTGCATTTGATGCTATCTCGACGGATTTATCCGTAGATCCTGTATCCACCACTACTGTCTCAAAGGATTGTGGAATACTATCTAACGCCCTCTGTAGATGGGCCTCTTCATTGCGTACAATCATACACACACTTACGAGCACTCTCAAATCTCACCTCCCGCTAAAAACAAAGAAAGGCCCATTGAAATCCAATGGGCCTCCCTTCTAAAGAACAGATTAACGAAGCAATTGAAGAACGTTTTGTGGAGCTTGGTTTGCTTGAGCAAGCATCGAAGTTGCAGCTTGTTGCAATACGTTGAACTTCGTATAAGTCATCATTTCGCTTGCCATATCAGTGTCGCGAATACGGGACTCAGCAGCTTGCAGGTTCTCGGATGTAGATTCAATGTTGTTGAATCTGTGCTCCAATTGGTTTTGCGTAGCACCCAGCTCGGAACGTGCAGTGTTTACAGTACCGATAGCTGTGTCAATCGCAGCTAATTCAGTAGATGCAGCACCTGCTACAGAAAGGTCAGCAGCAAAAGTCAAGCCAGTGATGTTAGCTTTGGACAAGTCGATCTTAACAGTGTCACTGCTGTTATCGCCTGTTTGAATTGTTACAGTAGCAGTAGAACCGTTAAGCAAAGTAATACCATTAAACTTAGTGTTGGTTGGAATATCAGTTTTGATAGTTGTAGCAAGCTTTTGGTACTCATTGTCGATAGCCTTCAAGTCAGAAGTATTGTATGTACCATTGGAAGCTTGTGTTGCCAATTCTTTCATACGAGTCAGCATATCGGAAACTTCGTTCATAGCACCCTCAGCTGTTTGTACCAAGGATACACCGTCTTGAGCATTACGAGCAGCTTGGTTCAAGGACTTGATTTGTGCGCGCATTTTCTCGGAGATCGAAAGACCTGCAGCATCGTCAGCAGCGCGATTGATACGGTAACCGGAAGACAACTTCTCGCTGGATTTACCTTGTTGGATGTTGTTGAATACCAGGTTACGGTGTGCGTTCATTGCGTTAAGATTGTGGTTGATAATCATGAGATTATTCCTCCCTGAATGGTTGTTATCCACTTCCATGTGGACCGGGCTTATGCCCTACATTATATATATCGACACAGAGCGACGAGAAGTTTATAGCATTTTATATTTTTTTCAAAAAAAGTTATCTCACATAGGCACTTTGGACTATTTCTCACTCGGGCTTAACCAGTTTCTTAATACCTTCTAAACCGAGACCTGACTTAGCTGCCTCTCTATTACTTTCCTGAATGGATACAAAAACTTCCTTGCGAAGTACATTGACCTCAGCCGGTGCAGAAATACCTACCTTTACTTGGTCCCCGTCAATGGAAGAAATGACGATTTCAATATCGTTGTTTATTATAATGGATTGGCCCTTTTTTCTGGTTAAAATTAGCATCAACCTAGTTCCCCTTTCCCTACTTGTGTTTGTTGAAAAAGAGGCTCCTTCGTCCCGTAAGCGGTCTTGGGCGGCAATACAATCTGTCTTCCCACGTTATTATTTATATTGATAACAAGAGGGGCCAGCAAATTCATGGTGGAACGTTGAAAGTGCTCGTGAATCGTCACAATACTTAAGACAATCGTATCATCGGGCGATTCCAGATTCAGCACCTTTTTTACAGACTCTTCAACTTCAAAAGCATAATCTTTATAAAAAATAAAAGGGTTCACTACCACAAAACCAAGGGATTGTTCTGATTCGCTCTGGATAAAACCGTAGAATCCATCTTCATCTACCAAGGAAAAATGGAACTTATCACACTCCGAAAAACCCAGTAAACTTCCTTGAAAAGAGATTGTTTTATTATGAAGCAGGTTTAGCATAACGTATCCTCCCCTAGAAGAACATAATGCTATAGCATCAGCTATAGCATTATGAATTATTCGTTTACATTTTTACTTATACCAATCGTAAGAGCTTACTTGAATATCAATGGAGTTCATTTGCTTCATGTAAATGTCAACCGAGCCAGGTACGAAAGTGACTTGAGGCTTCACGGGTGTATACTGAATCGTCGGCTTCACCGGTTCAATATTAGTTTCTATTTGCTGAGGCTCATAATGGATCTTAACATTATTCAAGCCTGCCGGCCCCACATATTGAATACCACTGGTGCTAAATGCCTCTCCTTTTGCAATTTCAGCAAAGGCATTGGATTTATTCGTGATTTGTGCTGCACGGTTGCCATCCTCGGCTATCTTAGCAAGTGCCTGGCGGAACACACCTGGAAGCTGGCTGTAAATCGAGTTCATCCAAGCCATATGGCCGCCTTTTCCTAGGGCAGCCCAGGCAGCAGACGAATCAATCTCCAGCTTCCCCGGCTCGGAGTGAAAGTTCATCTCAGCCGGATGCTGCTCAATCTTTAAATCTCCCTGCGGAGACTCGATTTCTGCAGATGCGTTATTAGTTTGGATTCCAATCTGCCCATACGTTTGATGAATAGATAAGCGCTGCAAATTCATGATAACACCGCCTTATCTGATTAGCGTAGGTAATCCAATAAGCTTGGTTGAATGACTTTGGCACCTACGGACAGCGAGGCTTGATACACGTTTTGATTTTGTTGGAAATCCATAATGGTCTGTGCCATATCGGCATCTTCCACCTTACTATCCAACCCGGTCAAATTATCGGTAAGATCCGTCAGCCTAGTTTGAATTAGGTCCACCCTGTTGGTCCGTGCCCCAACTTCCGCCTGTACATCCAAGACCTTGTTGTACCTTGTATCCAGCTTGTCCATTAGTGCACTAGCCTGAGTCGTATTACCAGCGGAGAAGGCATTCTGCAGTCCTTTTAACACGGCAAAAAGATTATCGGAATCCGTAGGTGATCCAAAAACTTGATTCCCCGTAACGTTAATTGGAATCTGTATCCCTGCGCTCATTTGAAATTCAATTTGCTTATTATCAGTCACATCCGTTGCAGCGGTTGCCGAGGTATACGGCTGCTTATCCGTGAACTCTCCATTAAAAATAAATTTGCCGTTCAGCTTATCATTCCCAAGCGTCACTGCCTGCTCATAGATTTGGCTCAATTCCGATGAAATAGCATCCAGAGCAGACTGCGGATTAGTTCCATTAACCCCCTGTACTGTTAGCTCCTTCGCTCTCTTCATCAGATCGTCGAATTGACCGAGCACCGTATCTGTATGATCCAAGTACGATTTGGCCATATCTACATTCTTCTGATACTGCTCATTCATCGAGAGGTCGCTGCGATAACGGAGAGCGTATGTAATCCCAACCGGATCATCTGATGGTTTGTTCAACTTCTTTCCGGTAGCAGCTACGTTCTGATCTTTGCTCAAGCGATTCATATTCGCATTCAAATTGCTCATCATTTGGGAATGCATCATCCCTGGGGTCACACGCAGTGCCATTTATGACTCGCCTCCTCTACGATTACCGGCCTACTACACCGGTGCTGTTAATTAATTTATCCAGTACTTGGTCGATCGTTGTCATGAATCGGGATGCCGCACCATAAGCATGCTGGAATTTGATCAGATTGGACATTTCTTCATCCAACGATACGCCACTAACTGATTGTCTGCTGCTGTCGATTTGCTCAACAATAGCTTTTTGATTCGTAACCTGCCGGGTTAAGGATTCTGCTTGTACACCCAGCTGGCCAACAATCGCACCAAAGTAATCATCAATCTTACCGCTGGAAATCACAGTGCCATTCGTACCCGTTGTATTGAAAGTAAACTGGGATTCCTTTAGCTGGGAAATCAGGTTCGCCAAAGTGTTATTCCCCTTTACTGCTTGCTCTGTGCCTGTAGAATCATCTGTACGCATAGATGTGGCTATCAGGTTCGGGTTATCTGCAATAGCTTGGTTAAGCTGAAACGTTCCTGCAGTAATTGCGCCGCTGCTTGAGGTGAAAAAATCCAGTCCTGCTTTAGCCGGTGATGCAAAGGTATACCCAAGCTTATGCAAACCGTTAATCCCTGCAACAGTTACGGACAAATCACTGCCAAGCGTTCGTGCGCTTACTGAGCCCGTATAAGTGATACCATTCAACACCGTGCCATCAGGTATAACGGATCCTGCAGGAAGTGTTACTTGCACATTGCCTGTCGCAATGGAGTTGGCTAATGTGTCTAGTTGGTTCTTATAGTCCGCCACATATTTATCTTTGGAAACGATCATACCGTACACTTCACCACTGTTCAGATAGCCTGAAGTGTAAGCACCAGTTAGGGTAACCGATGTAATCGCATTGGATGTTTTGCCGGTTACTAAATTCGTCCCGCCAATGTCAATGTTATAGCCATCTGGGGTATTGGTGACTTGGATATTAACCACTTTAGATAATTGGTCCGTTAGCAAGTCCCGCTGGTCCCGAAGATCGTTAGCATCGTCCCCGAGCGCTTCGATCCGAGTAATTTCATTATTCAGGGAAGCAATACTCGATGAAAGAGAATTCACTTGAGTCGCCTTGGTATCAATGCTGCTGGTCAAGTCGTTGCTGAGATCATTCAGCTGTTTACTTATCGTGTTAAAAGCATCCGCGAGAGCAACTGCATTCTCACGAACAATTTTACGACCGGTAACATTCTCCGGATCTTTACTCAGATCAGTCCACGACTTCCAGAAGTTATCCAATACCGTACGTATGCCGGAGTCGGAAGGCTCATTCATAATGCTTTGCAGCTTGTCCAACGTGTCATTCTGCACGGTGTAGCTGCCTAACTGCTTATTTTCATTACGGAATTGGTCGTCCAGAAACTGCTGTCGGATCCGCGTAACGGAATTAAATTCAACACCTTGTCCCATTTGCCCGGGAACAGTGCTTTTTTGCAGCCCGGGATACTCTATCGGACGTGCTGCATTCATATTGACCACTTGTCTGGAATAGCCCTCTGTGTTGGAGTTAGCAATGTTGTGCCCTGTAGTATTAATAGCCGCCTGCTGTGTAAACAATGCACGCTTAGATATTTCAATACCGCTGAATGTTGATCTCATGCCGATTGGCTCCTTTCCATCCCCTATGCTCTTGTATCAAAAAGTCCCGAACGTTTGGCGCCATAAGATGCATGCTGAGGATGCTGATACACAACCTCATCTTCCGGAGGACCCGCAATAATATCTATACTGTATTCAATAAATTGCAAGGACTGCATAATCAGCTGCTGGTTCACCTGATTGACTTCCTTCAGCTTCCGAATCGCTGCCAGCAGTTGTCTTTGCAGCCCTACAAGCGTTTTCTTATCGTCCACGTTGAAAATAATTTTGGTAAGGTCGCTGACTGTTACCTTCGGGTTGGGCTTATAACCCTTCTCGATCATAAATTGTCCGATTGCCTCAATGCGCTGCAGATCGAGCTCTCCGATTTGCTTGACCAGCTTATTTTCCTTAGACACAATCTGCATCAATTGCTCTACATCGTTGCGGATCAGCACCTGCTTCTTCTGCTCAGCCAGCTCCAATAAGGTCATATGAACGTCGGTCAATGCTGTCATTGTTTGCGTTAAAGCTTGAAATGCCATGCTCATCCACCTATTTATCCAGATTGGTATGGATTGCTTTATTTAATAAAGGGAAAAATCTTTTCAGCCAATGCTCTTGCATCGACTTTGTAGGTTCCCGCAGCAACCGATGATTTTAAAGCTTCAACTTTCTCTCTAGCCTGCTCTGCAGCGGCAGGGTTTTGCGTCTCCAAAAGCTCTTTGGCTTCGTTCGAAATTTCCACCTGATCCTTCTTCTTTCCTGTCTTGCCGGCACCGTAAGCCGATAAGGACTCTTGTGACTTTTTATATGGATTCACCGCACCCACGGGATTTGTACCATTGATCTTCATGTAAACCACCTCATTCTTCATTAAAAATAACTCCACCGAAAAAGCGTTACTACTTTTATCGGTGGAGTTATAGCGAAAGTTTATATTAAATTAAGAATATACTTAACGATGGCGATCCTGCAACCGGTCTTTTATGTTAAAGGATACCCTATTTTTATCATCCAATAAAGTCTGTTTTCTTTGCTCATCCTCATGCATATTGCTTGCATCCTTGCTTATTCTTTGGCGGCAAGAATCGCAAATATTATGCTCCCGAATAGGCTCGTGGCATATCTCACAGCTGTAAGAAATATTCGGATTGTTTTTAATGGAGATCCGGCCTTCCTTAATAAACTTCGTGATTTGTTTTATGGATACGTCAGTAGCTTCGCTCAATTCATGGATAAAGCATGTGCGATGCTCGCGTAAATATTTCAGGCATTTTTCGTACTGAAGATCAATTTCCTTAATACAATTCCCGCATAAACCATAGTTGTTTTTTACATATATTTTTCCGCAGCGCTGACAGTTATCAACATTCAAGCTCATCACGGTTCCCCCTTCCGTTATTACAATGTATCGGTTTTCATTTACTTATAGTGTAGCGCAACATTTATCAGCTTGTACATATAATTTTTGTTGACATTGTATGGACTTTGAACTTGTCATCTCGCCCAGCATATACCGTAAATCTGAACTGGAGTTCCCGCCGTCAACAACGTTTGTGAGCATTCGTTCAAAGTGCTGCCGGTGGTATACACATCATCTATCAAATATACTCTCACTTCACACCGGGTGGCAATCTCCGCAAGCTTTTGCATGGATGCGGGTATGACCTTGAACACTCCCTGCAAATCGGCCAACCGGTCCCCTCTGGTCTTAAAGCTTTGCTTGTCTGTATGACGCATCCGCTCCAACAGAGGAAGCACAGGTACTCCAGTCCTTCGAGCCAGCTCCTCCGCCATTTGCTGCGCCTGGTTAAACCCTCTTTCTGTCAGTCGGCTCTGACTCAAGGGAACATACGAAAAGAACTCCATTACCTTTTTGTTGGATGAGGTCCCCGATGGTACAGGCTCAGAGCACTTGTGAAGATGATAGGCATGCAGCAGCATAGTTCCTATAAGGTCCCGCAGCTTCTCATGCCCCCTGTACTTGTACAAAGCGAGCCACTCCTTCATTTGTGGATTGTAGCTGACCGCACTTCGGCTTTGCGTAAAAAATTGATGCTCTCTTCTTCTGCAATCCGTGCAGCTCTCCGGCCGCCCGCAGTAGCTGCATTTTACATCTAGAATCCAAGGGATTGACGCCCTGCAGGCTTCACACAACGATAGCTCGTTACGCTTCACATAGGATGCGCCACAAGCCACACAGCCCCTGTGTACAGGTACAAGAAGCGCCTCTGCTTCACCAAGGAGCTTGCCTATCCAGGCGAATATGCGGCCTCCTAAGCTTTTACTGATTATTCCTATGTGCTCCAGCTCCTTTTTCTATTAGATAGCCTTTGCGGCGGGCTAAACGGTTCATACCTTGGATCTGCCTTACGGCCTCCGCCTGAGCTCTTGTCTTTTCCTTCGCAGCAAAATAAACATGCCCTGCCGGGTCCTCCGCAGACCGGCCCGCTCTGCCTGCCATTTGCACCAGAGCAGCCGAGTCAAAGATCGGTTCGTCTGCGTCCAATATGAGCACATCAGACTTCGGTATCGTCACTCCCCGCTCCAATATTGTGGTCGTCACCAAGATTCGCGTCTCTTTCCCTCGGAAATCGGTGACTTTCTGCGCGCGCTCCCCATCTTTGGAGGAAGTGCCCCTTGTGATCACTTGTGGGAATGCCCGGCTTAATAAAGCCGTTAACGGTTCTACCATATGTATCTTAGGAACAAACACAAACAATTGTGCCCCTCGATCTATGGAGGTTTGGATTATTTCAACGATCTTGTTGTCCAAAACAGCCTTTTGAAGCTGTTTCTTCAGCGGGGATATCATGACGATCTTGGGTACCGGCAGCGGATGCCGATGATACCTTGCAGTTACTTTTACATGAGGTAAACGACCGCGCGAAGCAGCCCTCTGAAGCCGCACTGGGGGGGTGGCTGACAACAGGATGGTCATCCCATCCGGCTTGCACACTTTTTGTGCTGCATATTGAAGCATTGGGTTATTATGATACGGAAAAGCATCCAGCTCATCTATAATAACCAAGTCAAAGGCTTGCTCGAATCGCATCAACTGATGCGTCGTGGCAATCGTTATGGCTCCGCTGGCCCACCGTTGATCACTGCCCCCATACAGTGTGACGACAGAGGTCGGGGCGAATGCTTTTTCAATACGCGGTTTCAGCTCCAACACAACATCCCGCCGCGGTGTGGCAATAACTACTTTTCCGCCCTTGTCGATCATATAGTGGATCATTGGGAAAATCATTTCGGTCTTTCCGGCACCGGTTACCGCCCAAATCAGAAACTGCCTGGATTCGTTTCCAGATGGGAACCTTTTATGTAATTCATCCCCTTTCATAAATTCAAGTGCTTTACCCGAAGCTTCCGCTTGAATCTCACTTAGGCCCCAAGGTTCAATATACGATTTCAGTCCCTCACTCCCTTCCGACTCTTGTCGACCCTGATGCACATGTTGTCGCCCCAACCATTGCCCTCCTGCGCCGCTAACCGTCACCGAGCAGTACCTCGATCTTCCCATGGTTAAACACTGCTCACAATATGGACAGACCGTTCCACAGAAGATGCAGTCCGTCATTACCATATGGGATGAGCCGCTGCCACAGCGACGACACTCATAGCCCGGATCTCGTGACCAAAAAGCAAGCTTGCTTCGCCTGCGCTTATGAATCCCTTGATGCAGGTGCCACATCCCTCTCAGGTACCCTGCTTGCAAATACAGTAATGGCTCCACCAAAGCCTCACTCAACTGATATTCCGTTAGAAGCTGATGAAACTCGTCCAGCAACAGGCTTCTCCCTTGTAATACTTCTCCTAGCTGTTGAAGCTCTTCATCCTTAATCATCGCTGTTCCACGACCAGAGGCGGCCAGATAAGCGGCTGATTTCTCCCAGTCACATTCAAAAAGCTGAAGCTGGCGGGGTGGAGCTTGTCCGAAAGGATTCATTTTCATGAAAAGCTCTGCTGACGCGGCATGCACTCTTTTCAAAAGTCCCCGATAAACATCAATCGCTCCTGATTTCCCCATAATGGTAGAGTGCACCGAGCTCCAGTCCAATTCATTCAACTTGTCCTTTAACATGAAAGCTTGTCCAAATGAAATGGCCGGATCCAGCAATAAAATCCTTCTTGGATTCCTTTGCGGTCCGAACCAATGGGTAAAATCAGCTTCAATATTTAAGGTGACCTGCCAAGTAAAGCCTTGCTCATTCATTATTGCGTATATGGCTGCTTTCATCTCTCACCCACACTTATCAAATTAGATTGATTTGTAAGCGGTTACCAAACCTTCTTGCTGGCTAAGCCGAACGACGATAACCTGCTCATCCTCATGCTCTTCGATCCACGTACATAAAGCATCCGCTGTATCAAGTGGACAGATTTCGAGATGAAGCTCCTGACGGAAGCGTTCGGCAATAGCCACGGTGTCATCCGATGAACCTTCATCCGCTAAAGTAACATGTATCTCTCTACCCTTCAGCCGCGAAAAAAAGTGTAATGAACGAATGTACCATTCAACCTGTGTTTCATTATTATAAGTAATTAATAAAATTTGCGTTGCTCTCCGAGTCTGCTTGCGCTGCCGGCGATAACACCAATGCACCAAGGCAATACTTGCAGCATAAATGCCAAAGATCCAAAGTAACCCTAAAATCATCGCGGCTCCCTCCCTTAAAAGCAGTATATGCCGTCTTGGGAAGGTTGGTTCCTTGTCCGGGTGAAAATAGATGATCGCCCTCGTTTAAGCCGCATTGCTGAAAGTCTCTGTCTTTACAGCGTAACCCAGCCATTTTTGATGGCGATGATTACGGCTTGAGTACGATCATCCACTTCCATCTTTTGCAGAATACTGCTGACATGATTCTTAACCGTTTTTTCACTAATATAGAGGAATTCGCCGATCATCTTATTGCTTTTACCCTCGGCCATCAGACGAAGCACCTCGGCTTCACGACGTGTTAACGGACTGTTGTCGCTGTGCACGTATTTAACGCCTGCTTCCTTCGCTTGTGCACCGGACCCAGCAACGCCAACTTCATCCAAATAAGTCATGCGGCGCAGCTGATTGATCAGTTTACCGGTTACCTTCGGGTGGATGTAGGCGTGGCCCGCAACAACGGAACGAATGGCATTGATCAAGGACTCCGCTTCCATATCCTTCAACAAATAACCGGATGCACCCTTACGAAGCGTTTCAAATACGTAGCTCTCATCATCATGAATCGATAGGATAATTACTTTGATGTCAGGAAAAATTTCTTTCAGCTTCTCTGTAGCTACGACGCCATTCTCAATCGGCATATTTATATCCATTAGAACGATATCCGGTGTCAATGTATTGCAGAGCTCAATAACCTGAATGCCGTCGCCACACTCTCCAACAACCTCCAGGTCGTTCTCCATGTTAATAATGCGCTTAACTCCTTCGCGAAATAACTGGTGATCATCAGCCAGCACCAGTCGGATATTGCGTTTGGTATTTCCCATGATGTCCACTATTTATTCCTCCTTTGAGTCTGATTTAATAGGAATGAGAATCGATACCTTGGTGCCCACATCTTTGGTCGATTGAATTTCCATTCGGCCTTCAAGCAGCTCTACACGCTCCCGCATACCGATCAGACCATAATGGCTTCCCTTTTCAATCTTCTTATCAATGTTGTCCACCACAAACCCGACTCCATTGTCCGTCACGACGATTTTGACCATCTGCTGCTGGTAGGTCAGCTCCAATGTGACATGCGATGCCTGAGCATGCTTCAGCACATTAGAGAATGCCTCCTGCACCAGACGGTATATCGCCACTTCCATTCCGGATGGCAGTCTTGCATCCTTACCAACCAGCTCGAACCTTGTATTGATCTTCGTTTTCTCTTCATAATCTTGAATGAACTTGCGTAAAGCCGGGATAAGACCCAGGTCATCCAAGGCCATAGGCCGAAGGTTGAAAATAATTTTCCGAACCTCTTCAATACCTCCCCGGACTTGTCCCTTCAGATCTACCAGCTCTTCTTTTACCGAATTATATGCCTGCTTGGATAGCATTCGCTCTGCAATTTCCGTTCGCAGAACGACATTAGCCATCGTTTGTGCAAGGCCGTCGTGTATTTCCCGGGCAATCCGTTTGCGCTCCTCTTCCTGGGCCAAAATAATTTTCAATCCAAGCAGCTGCCGGTTTTTAGCGGATTCCAACAAGCGGGTGACCTGATTCAAGTCCCCTGACAAATATTCGAGCACTACGTTGACCTGGGTAACGACGGATTCAGCCCGCTCCAGCTGCTTGTCCACATTCTTGACACGCTTCTGCAGGTCATCTCTTCTTGTCTTCAGGTAAAGCTCTTTTTCCCGGTACATTGCAAGCTGCGTCTGCATATTCGTCGCAAGTTCGTAAGCTGAGCGGATGTCTTCTTCCGTAAATCGTTTAAAATCACGGCTCACCTCCGTCAGACGGATGCGCGCCTTCCGATATTCCATTTCACAATGATCAACCATATCAATGGTCTTCGAGGTTTCTTCAAGTACTTGATGTAGCTCGAAATTTAGAGCATTACGTTCTGACCGAACACTTTCACAGATTTCGAAAATCTGGTATTTACTACTCTCCATGACGTCAATCGCATTTTTGATTATGCGGTCTAAGGCATCCCCTTGCATTCAGTCAGTTCTCCTCTTCACTGTTTCCTTGTCGGAGTCTGTAACTTAATTGTGATGCCTGTTACAGACTCCTAGCAATATAGTACCATATTTCGCATGGTTTGTAAGAGGAGTAAGGAACTATTATTGTAGTGTAATTTGCTTGGTTTTCTCGTCCCAGGTCACTTTCCAGCCGAGATTCTCGGACAAAATGCGCAGCGGAACCACAGTTAAGTTGTTCATAATCGTCGGCGCTACCTCTGCCGTAACCCTTTGGCCCGTGGCAACCAGCTCAGGACTATCTACCCATAGCTCAATCATTTTGCTGCCGCGAATAACGGTAACTTTGCGTTCCTTATCATCCCAACGCACTTCTCCACCCAATGCATCCGTTACAAAACGGATTGGAATCAACGTATTGCCACTAACAATCACCGGAGCCTGTTCGAGCGTCATGCTTTTTCCATTCACCGTTACAGCGGTTTTGTTAATGGTCAAGCCTACTGAATTTTTCGCAGGCGCCGTAACTTGTCCTTTATAGGTAAACGTAATATCATCGATATCAATTTTCCCTTTAGCTGCGCGCTCGTCCTGACCGATTTCATCGTCTACGACATACACACTTTTCACAGATATCGGGTATTTCAAATTTAATCCTGATAGATCGGCCGAAACCAGCTTCCAGCCCTTCCAATTCAAGCTTGGCGCGAGCTCCACATAATAGATTTTACCGCTGTTATCTTTAATCTCCGTCTTTAAAGCATTCAGGCTTTCGTCACCATTTACCTTCATTTTGATAAATTGAGGTTCACCGTCAATCTGAATGCCTGTATCCATTTGGGCATAGGCCCACTTCGTCCCGGTCCCTTTGGTAAAGTCATAATTCAATTCAAGATACTTGTTGTTGCTCGCATCCGGTTTAATATATACCGAGGCAGACACAGCCTCCGGCTTCGTCGAAGATAGTGTCATGACCGCATAGTTGTCCAAGTCATACCAGACCTTATCCTGTCCTACAGGGATCGTTACCATCGTACTGAACCCATCATACCGGGCAATCAATTGTGCCTGCGTAACACCGGTCAAGCTCTGTACCTTCATTAACCCATTCTGCACATCCGCTTTCATCCCCTTAACTTCCCATTGAATAAGCTCAGGAGGAACTTCTCTTGTCTTGCCCGAACGCGTTGTTGCAATCACCGGCAGCTTGTACGTTTCGCCTTCTGTTAAAGCAAGATCCTCCGCATCAATCTTAAGCCCTGCGATTTGGTTTCTGCCCACGACTTCCACTTCAGCCGTCTGACTTCCTTTGCCGGAAGCAGCCGTTACTTTTACCGTTCCTGTCTTCGTAGGTGTAAACACATTATCCTTAAACGATCCAAAAGCGGGATCTACAGACCATTGGGCCGTTGCCGCTGCTTTTCCTGTATCCACGATTGGATTGTAATACTCGTCATAAGCTTTAAAGCTTAAAGCAGCCTGTTCATTTAAAAATAATACGCTAGGCGCTTGAATAACGAGGTCCTTCACCGCACCCTGCGGAGCCAATGAAAACACCCCAACCCCGTTCACGACTTTTCGCTGAATGCCCGTTTCCGTCGTATTGACCAGTACCGGTGCCGTTTCCCCCAGTGGACGGGCTACCATTTGTGTGGAACCGCCCCCATCCAGGTTCAAGCCTTTCCATACACCCACTTTAATCATAAACTGCTGCAATTCCTTCATCGTGAGGCCCTTGCTGTCTCCTGCATTGTCTGCGGTAATAATGTAGGCTGTTTTCTGATCCTGAGAGTAACCGATAGCGGTTCTGGAACGCGTGCAGCATAGACTGTCCACTTCCCTGGAAAATTCCGCTGGCTGACCGCCGTCTACCAGTATCGTATGCCCGCCAATCATCATTTTAAAATTTTTCGCATCATATGTTTTACTCGGATCCTGCGGCAAAATTTGATAGTCATACTTAAGCGGCTCCCCCACTTTCATATGCTGCCGAACAAAATCAGCCGCTTTTCCCGAAGCACGCAATATGTATCCATCCTTTGGAGCGATCATATCAATAATGCCGTTATCTGCAATTTGCTTCACAATGCCGTTCTGTACCAATACCTCCGTAGGAACCGTCTCACCATCGTTCGAACGGTCTACCTGTCCCCAAGTGTTGGTATACATGAACATCGCATCAATCATACTGTGTTCTCCGCCTGGCTCGAACCAATAATACGTTTTATTGATCCCTCCCAAGGCAAACTTAGCCCCGTCCTTCGCTGTAACCGAGCCTTCAAAAGTAAATAAATCTACAATAGGCACATTGTTTTTATCGATCGCAAAGGAATAAAACCCAGGCAAGTACGGCGGGGTCGCCATAAGCTGCCCATTAGCAATTTCGGGGCCCATTGGAACGCCCTCCGCTTGCGTATTATAGAAGTCGCCATTGACACCGGCAACCGCCTTGGTCTCTGTCGCCATCCCCAATACGCTTTGCTTCTTCGTGAACTGATTGCCAGTCCCGCTCATGACATCCACTTTTACATAGGGGTTCGTTAGATCAACCTCTATCACTTTAGCATTTGTCGAAATTTCCTTATTACTTCTCATAGACTTCCAAACATATGATTTGAGAACGGCACCGGACGTCAAAATCTCCTGGTTCGTTAACGTCACCGTCGGTTCCGCTGCTGCAGCAATATTCGATGTTGGTATAAGAGGCGATAATCCTATCATGGCAGAGATTATAATCGTTGAAACTTTATGCCAAGCCTTCTGTTTAATCACGTTGTCTTCTCCCTTCTATTTCCACTCTCCTCTATTATAGACTCCAAATCTTTCATAAAAGTTACGATTCTATGAAGATAAAAAAACAAGTTTTGACCTGTTCTACGATAAATAGACACAAAAAAAACAAACCCGATTCACAAGTGAATCAGGTTTGCTTATTATTGGAAGACTTAAGCCAACGCCTCAGCTTTGAGGGCTTCAGCTTTGTCCGTACGCTCCCAAGGAAGATCTACGTCCGTACGACCAAAATGACCGTATGCCGCAGTTTGTTTGTAAATCGGTCTGCGCAAGTCCAATTGTTTGATGATACCGGCAGGGCGAAGATCAAAGTGTTTGCGGATCAGTTGTACCAACTTCTCTTCTTCTACTTTACCTGTGCCAAAAGTATCTACAGCAATCGAAACCGGTTGTGCTACGCCGATAGCGTAAGCCAGCTGCACTTCACAACGATCAGCCAAGCCAGCTGCAACTACGTTCTTAGCTACGTAACGAGCCGCGTAAGCACCGGATCTGTCAACTTTCGTCGGGTCTTTACCGGAGAACGCGCCACCGCCGTGACGTGCGTAGCCACCGTAGGTATCTACGATGATTTTACGACCTGTTAAACCTGCGTCACCTTGAGGTCCACCGATAACGAAACGGCCTGTTGGGTTGATGAAGTATTTCGTATTCTCATCCAGGAATTTCTCAGGAACAATTGGTTTAATAACGTGTTCTTTGATATCCGCTTGGATTTGCTCCAATGTTACTTCTTCCCCGTGCTGAGTCGATACAACAATCGTATCAACGCGAACAGGTGTATCGCCATCATACTCTACAGTGACTTGAGTTTTACCATCTGGGCGAAGGTATGGCAACGTGCCATTCTTACGAACCTCAGACAGACGACGAGACAATTGGTGAGAGATTGAAATTGGGAGCGGCATCAACTCAGGTGTTTCATTAACCGCAAAACCAAACATCATCCCTTGGTCACCCGCACCGATAGCTTCGATTTGCTCATCCGTCATTTGTCCTTCACGTGCTTCCAATGCCTTGTCAACACCCTGAGCAATGTCAGGAGATTGTTCATTCAAAGAAACCAGCACTGCGCAAGTTTTGGAGTCAAAGCCATACTTGGCACGAGTGTAACCGATATCGTTGATAGTTTGACGAGCAATGGCTTGAATGTCCACATATTCGGACTGGCTTGTAATCTCACCAATAACTAAGACTAATCCGGTTGCAACGGATACTTCGCACGCAACACGAGCATTAGGGTCATTTTTCAAAAATGCATCGAGAACCGCATCGGAAATCTGGTCGCAGATTTTATCCGGGTGTCCTTCCGTAACCGATTCAGATGTAAATAAGCGTCGACCGCGTGGAATAGACATACTATCGACCTCCTACAAGTAGTATTCATAATCATTTAAAAAAGTACACATACAAAAAATCAACCTTTTCCGAGTGGAAAAGGTTACAATCGCACACTTTCCGTCATTAAATTATCTTACTGGATTTGTCGAGTACTGTCAATAAATTTGCAATGAGTTCCCAAAAAATTAACATTCGCCCAAATTACAAACTAAGCATCATTTCTTCCGCTTTTCTGATCAATCGGCTTGTAATGGCTCCACCCACGGCCCCAGTATCTCTGGAAGCAATATGACCCCAATAATCCTCTTTGACCGACTGTGCGGGAATCGCACCAAGTTCAGTAGCAAATTCCACGTTCGCATCAGCAAAAGCTTTACCGACAGGAAGACCTAATTCCGCTGCAATTTCATACTTCAATACATCCAATGCTTGATGACTCTCCGGCACTACTTTTTTCGATTTAGCCATGAAGTGCACCTCCTAGTTGATGTACTTGTAGTATGTCCTGGCGTGAATCCTAGAACCGTATAAACTGTTGTCAGAATGGGTAAAATTTATGATGTAGCTTTCGTTCCATCCGCATTCATAATCATATAGCTGCCACGCACCATCACATAAATCTCGATCTTCGATTTGGGATCAGGCTTAATGCCTCTGCCTTCGCGTGGAACAATAAGCAAATGATTAAGTTCAACCGGTGCACCTGCAGTAATGTCTTTGCCTATGGTTACATCGGCTAAACCGCTATCGTCGGAACTGAATACGATAACTTTCCCAGTTCGAACGATAATCTCTGAACCTGCACCCCCGTAAAGGGACTGACCTGGTTCTAACTTAATTATGTTGAGTGTAGAAGAACCTTCGACAGCGGGAACCGCTACTGTAGGTGAGTTTGGTTGATTAGTGGCAGGAGGAGTTGCACTTCCCGTTGAACCATGACCATTCTGCTGCTTGAACAGCTCGTCTGCTATGTATTTACTGATGTTTTGCTCAAAATAGCTCTTCGTTATGACGGGGTCATCGACTGAGCCTGGTTGGACGGCTCCTGGGCCTCCATCCGCTCCAGCTGTGACAATCGTTGCTGCCCATAAAAGTATTCCGGATACGACAATTTTCACTCGTTGATTCGACATGCTTCACCTCGGTTTAGAGTTGGATGTCCCTTAAGTATAGCTTTTATAGATAAAAAAAAGAAGACCCCGAAGGGTCCTCTTTTAATGAAGATTAATTAGATACTGTTACACCGAATGCTGCAGTTACACCGCTTGGTGCAATTACGTTAACAGTGAAACCAGTGATTGTTGTACTGTTGAATGTGATTTGACCTGTTTGGTTATTGATGGATACGCCGCTTGCATCGCCACCAGTTACATCAGAGATGTAGAAGTTCAGGTTCAACACATCATTAGTATTTTGACTTCCAGTAACGCCATTAGCTTTAATCAAGAATTGGTCAGCAGCATTCAGCTCTTCGTTAGGAGCTCCTGGAGTAAACTCAGATACTACTTCATCACCGAATTGATCTTTTACAGTAATTTTCTCTGCAAGCTCTTTAGACCAGAGGTACAGATTAGTGTTACCATTAATCGTTGCGCGATCAACAGTTTTATCTGTTTTACGTAGTGCAATGCTTGCTACTGCAGGACCTTCGTTTTTAGTTGTTACATCAATAGTTTTGGACTCTTGGTCACCTTTAGCATTTCTGAACAATACGCTGATTTTTGCAGTACCAGCTTCCAGACCTGCAACAAAGTTGCCAGCAGAAGTAGGAATATTTGCAACTAATGGATTGTTAGAAGTTACGGAAATAATCGAGTTAGCTTTTCCAGTAGTAGCATTGTAGAAGCCGGATGGTACTGCAACTTCTTCACCGTTAACCTTCTTAGCTCTCAGTTTAACTTCTTTTGTAAGTTTTTTGTAATTATTGTACAGGTAAGTAGAACCTGTTACGCCTTGTGCTGCGCCTTTATTGTTTACATCGTAGTAGTCGTCAGCAGCAAGAATTGTGTTATTTACACCTTTATCCAAGTAAGCTTCATAAGTCAACTTGTTCTCGGATTTATTAGGATCGATACGTTCAATCGTTGTCGACAATGTATCAAGTTCAATTTCTTTACCTGCATTGCTGCCTTTTTTAGGAACTTTGATAAGTGTTGCTTTCAATGTCCATGTTCCTGTAGGCGAGTTAGCTGTAGAATAGAATTTGAAAGACTTGTCAAAGAAATTGTCCCACGGATCCAAAGTGGTATCTTTAACCGCAGCAGCAGTTAAGAGTGGGAAATCCGCTGAATAGGTATTTCCAGAAACTGTAGACAACTTAACTTTACGATTATTCGCATCGGACTTTTCTTTAGATGCCAAGTACACATCCTCACCAGTACCAGCAGTAGAAGTAGCAGTACCTGTATAAGTCAATCTTACTTTATAATCATTTTCAGAATCAGTAGAATATTTCATCTCTGTTCCGTTTTGATCGTAGATTTTGTACTTCACTTCAGTATCTGTTCCACCAACAATATATTTCTTAGGTGTTGCAGAGAACTTAATGGAATCCGCTTCGCGAGGGTCGCTTACAGAGATGTTCAATGTAGTGCTAACTTCTCTGTGATCTTCCAAGGATACAGTGATAGATTGAGTACCTTTTCTATCAACGCTGGAAACTACAAGATAGCCTTTGTAAGCACCAGTTGTTGCGATTTCAGCGTTTTTGTTTCCGTTTTTGCCCAAAGTAAGACCACTAGTGGAACGGATATCAAACTTGCTGTCTTTACCACCATCAGCGTATGCTGTTACGATATCGTCTGCATCCAGCAATTCACCTTTGGAGTCTTTTGCGATCAAAGGAATGTAGAACTTTTTATCCACATCTTCGTCACCAGTAAGCTGATCACCTTCTGCCAATGTATAGTTATAAGAACCAAACTCTACAGTTGCAGGGATTTTGGAAGCCTTAACTTTTACTGTTTTGCTAGCGGAGTTACCACCACGAGCATATACAGTGATTGTGATTTCTTTTTCTTCGTTGTTTGTGGAACGAATTTGCATGTCAGCTGCAGTATCACCAACAACATCATCAACAAAAGGATCGTTTGGTCTGTCACCAGTACCAGGACCTTCTTCAAGATCGTTGTCCGAGAAGTTAACAGAAACATCATCATTCAATACGTTTTTGTCTTCTACACGGAAGCCGTATTGGTCATATGCTTTAACATCCAAGTAGTTATTAGTGCTATTAGCTTCAATTGCATCAATCTTAACACCAGCAGCGTTAAGCAGATCGCCAACCTCTACTTTAGAAACGAGGGACTCATCACCAACAGTGAAGATTTTATTAACTTGAACGCCACTGTCTTGGTGCATGATACTGATAGAAATTCTGTCATTTCTTTCAGTACCTTCTTCTTCAGTCAGGTTGATCGCTTGCTCACCCGCGATGTTAGAGAAAGTACCACCATTTACACGAATATCAAAGTTACTTGCATTCAAGTTGGTTTTTACACCATATTGGTTAGTAGCTTTGAAATCGATGCGAACTTTTTGAATCAATTTATCATTTTTGTCTCTTGTCAACGGAATTGTATCCGAAGCAGTCAAGAAATCAATTTTAGTGATTTTCTCAGGTGTTGTTGTTACAGAAGCAGTTTTTGCAGCACTATCAATGTTGTCCACGCCACTGATTGTAACATCAAATTTGTTATCTTGGAACTTAGACTCAAAAGTCAACGTAGCAGTAGTTTTATCGTCGCTCCACTTAGTGGTGTAGCCGGAAGTTACCGCGTTGCCGTCTCTCTTAACTTCAATTTTCAAAGCCTTAGCCGCTTCTTCGGAAAGAGCGCCATTCAATTGAAGAGTCAATACGTTTGCATCAGTAGCTTTCAAAGATGCGATAGCGTATTTACCATTGAATGCAGGCCCTTTGTATTGTTGTTTAGCTTCGTAAGATCCAAGAACCAACAGATCACGAGTAGCTGCGGAAGTACCACCAAAAGTACCGTCAGTACCGCTGGACAACAATTTCAATTGAAGTGCCAAAGCAACGTAACCTTTAGCCCAGTCGGAAACTGTTTTGTCGCTTACGCCTGGAGTTGCTTTACCTTCAGCATCTTTATTCAATCCACGGATCAAGAAAGTTGCCAATTGTTCTTTAGTTACTTCACCAGCTGGGTTGAACTCACCAGGAGCATAACCATCAGTGATGCCTGCTTTTTTAACTGCTTCGATGTAAGGAAGAGCGTATCCGTTAGCTGGATCGTCAGCTTTAACATCAGTGAAGCTGGAAGTTTTCAAGGAAGAATCAACTTGCAACTTGAAGATCAATGCCGCTACTTTAGCGAATTGAGCACGGTTCATTTTGTCTTTCAGACCAAATGTACCTTCTTTAACGCCGTCAAAAACACCAGCGGAAATCATTTCATCGAACTTAGCTTTAGTAGCTGCGTCCAGGTCTTTCAGGTCGCTGAAGTCAGCAGACGATTTCTTTGCTTCTTCGCCGAATGCTACGGAAGAAAACATAGAGAATGCCATAGCAAGGGACAAGATTGTGGATAAACTTTTTTTCATAACCTTTTTTTCTCCTCCTCGAATATCTTTCGGTTGTTGAGAGTTTTGTTTAGATAAATTAGAGCTCGATTCCCTCATTAGCCGATTCACCCCCTTCCCAGAGTTGAGCGAAATTAAGTATTATTAAGGTCTGCAACGTATAAGTTTGCAGAAACTAGTAAACAATATAATAGTAAGCTGGACATTCGCATGCCCTCATACATTATACACCGCAAAACTAGAGCGGTAAAGAGTTTATTTTGTGAAATAGTTCCAACAAATTTAAGCTCTTTGCGGCTTTGTTTGTGTTTTCAATGTATTAAACGCAGTGCGTTTTGAAAAGTTGCGCTCTTCTCAAAAAACTTTTTCATTTTTTCGAAAAGAGGTTTCGTCGCTCAACTCAAGGAAGAAAATATGCGCCGTCTATCAACTTCGTATATCATTTCGCTCACGAAACTTAGTATACAACGATCTATCCATTGCGTCATCACGTATTATTTTCCATTAAGTTACCTTAAAAGAAACCCGCCAACAACGCTGCTGACGGGTTTGTAGTGCGTACTTACTTAAGGAATTTTCTTTTGCTGTTTCAACACTCTGTTAGCTATTGCTGCTGCCTCAGAGCGCGAGAAGTAATCTTTTGGCGCAAAACGAACCGTCTGCTTCTTCTGACCTTCAAGAAGTACGTTTGGCATCCCCTCAATTAATCCTGCTTTGGTAGCTGCCTCAACTGCAGGTCGAGCATAGTAATCAATGGACGAGCCATCGGTAAATGATTTTTGGAGCGATGCAAGCACTTTAGCAGCATCGGTACCCATTTTCAAATCTGCAGCTCTTGCAATCATGACGGCAGCGTCCTGACGCGAAAGAAGGTCCTTATGACCAAAGTAACCATCCGCATTACCTCGAACAATACCCGCTCTAGCTGCTGCCTCAATATGCATGAAATCATACAGGCCATAGGAGCCTACAAGATCATTTCCTCTTTGGACATCTTTGAATGTACCATTAAACACGTGGGTATTCGTAGAATCTCCTACAAGTGTATCCTGATTCTCGAGCGGTATGTCAAAAATTTTCACCAGCATCGTGACAAACTCACCACGAGTGATGGACTCATCCGGCAAGAACTTGGATGGACTTGTATCCTTATTCTTCATCATACCTTTGGAGTACAGTGTATCGATATAATCTCTAGCCCAACCATGATTCGTTACATCATCAAAGCTGTTATCCATGTACATAACTTGGAAATACCCGAAAGAATCTACAGGTACAGTGATCGTATTCTTCTTAAGATCCACTACACCGCCGATATTGCGCCATTCACTTCTGGCAAGAACCGGATTCCCGTTGTTATCAGCAAAAACATTGTATTGGTATACGGTTAAGTACTTCCAGGAGTCATCGCGGATATTTGCATCATATTTGAGCGTTAAAGTTCCGCGTTTGGTTGGAACAACAATGTCTTTAATACCTCTGTTATAAAATTGGCCTACAGAAGTATTTATAAATGAAGTATCATTCGGTAAACGACCGCTTCCCTGCATAGCATCTTTGAGCTTCTCATCTTCATTCGGAGCATTGATGTCTTCAATTGTGCCGGCATCGATCCAAACAAGCTTACTAGCCGGTTTAAACCGCCCTGTTGTTTCAGTTAAGAAGTTTCTTCCTCTTTTATCTTCGTTTTCTTTATCTACTCTGCCATCATCTGTATTGGCAAGTCCGAATAGAATTCTTCTTTGGGTTGTAATGTATTGCTTCTCATCGGTTCTGTCATTACGCATTAACTTCGTGTCTTTAGGGAAGTTTAATTCTACATCTCCGTTGAACACCTTCATTTTATTTTCCAACAAGCTTTTGTACTGGTTACCTTCAATAGGTGTATCTACATTGAATAGAATAAAGCTGCCACTCACTTTGTCCTTGCCACGGTTCACTGTAAATTTAACATCATTCTTACCTGCTTTGAGATCGTTGAGATCAAAGTAGTATTCGTTCTTATGATCCGCACGTGTATCTTTAGAGGCTTGTTCCTTGCCTATAAAGACGCTGTCAGCATTCTCTGCCAAGATAACAATATGTTGGAAGTTTTTATTGATGTTCGCTTGATCTTTGCCATCAGGATTTTTGATCACCTTAGGCTCAATGATTTGATAAGATGTTGCTTCACGATTCAATGTGAACGATTTCGTTACCGTCGCACCACTGTCATTAGTACCGACTACAGTAAAGGTATAGAGACCGAATTCATCCAATTGGATTTTCCCGTCCGGTGTTGTTCCTGTAGCAATACTGAAGAAGGTTGCTCCTGTTGCACCGGCTGATGTCGGAGAAATCGAGACCGCTATTGGTGTCGTTGAGCTAGGTTTCGTGTATTTTACAACAAGGTTCGCATTAGCTGCTGTACCCGTGATTTTCACTTCACTGGCAGTTGTAAAGTAAATATCAGGGCGTGTATCTTTAGTGAACCGTGTATCCGATGTATCATAGCTTGGTTCAAAATTCGTAATGGACGGAAGGTTTGCACTGAATACAAAGATATCATAGCTTGCTTCTGTCACTTTTTGCCCGTTAATAGAAATGTCAAATCGAACTGTTTTCTTACCATCTGTTTTGTCACTGGCAAAATAAGAAGTCAAATCCACAGTGAACTTGTTAGTAGTAGTTGCATCATAAGTAATAGGCACATCTACATTGTTCACAGTGGCCTTTAACGTTCCGCCACCAAGATTAATAACTCTACCGGAAACACATTGAGCTGTAGCGCCACATAAGATTTCAGTAGGACTCGCAACAACCATTCCATTATAAATGTTATCCACAATGACATAAGGCGCTGCGGAAATTAAAAGGTTATACGATTTGCCTCCTGCTGGGCTAGAAGGAGCACTTGCACCTGTCGTTTTATAAGGAATAACGTCTAGTGTCGTTGCTCCATCTCTAAGACCTTGAAGCACGATATCAACAGTGCCACCAGTTGTACCTGTTGTTGCATAAATACCATCACTATGACTGCCATCATTATACGGTACGCCATTTAGTTTCACGAGTACTTGCGCCGTATTCTCAGTTGAAACCCTCATTGTCGAAGGGAATTCTGTAATCTGGGTCGTTCCGGACTCATTAAAAGCAATCGGTGTGGCAACACCGGAAACTACACGTCCGACAGAGGTAACATAAGCATCCGATTTGTCAACATAGCTGAAATCGAATGTAGAAGTTTGGGCTGCTTCCGTACTTACTCTCGGCGTGAAAACCACGACTACTTGTTGGGCACGGCTGCTAGTATTGATCGGCAAATCCACTTGGATATTGTGAACCTCGTAGTTGCCTGAAGCTGCTGTCGTCTTAGTGGAAGCAGGCTGGTATGCAGCGTCTCCGCCATTGAGGGAACCTCCCCCTACAACTGTGAAGCTTTGATCTGCAAACACGTAATGAACCGTGTAAGTACCACCCGTACCAACCGTATAAATATCGGCGTACACATAGTCGGTTACACCGCTGGTCATACTGTTTTTAAGTGAAGCCGAGAGCGTGACATTCGGATTTTGCGTTCCGGATGTTGGCCGCTCGACGATCGGGTTTTGAATCAATTTTTGGCTTGGTGCGGCAGTACCATTCTTTAAATCGATAAAGGAGTTGTAAGCAAATGCTTTACCATTATCATAAATGAACGACTTGTCCAAATTGTATGTATTTGTATCGTTCTTCGCAATAAAGGTAATGGAGTTGTCACCCGGCTTGAAGTTCATATCATTTACACGGCCTGTATTCGTAATATACGTAAACTGGTTGCGTGTAAAGTTAGCCGGTTGATAAGCAGTGCCATTCAAATAAGCATCAATGCTTGTTGCGTTACCCGCGCTACCTGTGATTGTTGCTCCAGTATAGGGGGCAGATTTAGGGTACATTTGCCCGTCAATAAACGTTTCCCCATTAATAGACAGATCATTGATGGTGGAAACCGGCGTGTAATAGGCCCAGCTAGGTGCAGATGCCGTACTTACCGTTCCATCAAATTTCAATACGATTTTGTTCAAGCCTTCAGTCAAATTTACATTCGTAAACGAAAGCTCATTGCTTCCAGTCTTTGTTGCTTTGCTGGATTTGTCCACGAATGACTTGCCTGTGTTGATATTGGTTACTTCAAAATAGATGTTGCCAATCTCATCATCGCCTAACCCATTAAAGTTAGCAATTACCGTAATCGGATTGGTCGTAAACTGGTCAACCGACGGTGTCGGATTGGCTGGATCGGTACCCGGTACAAATGATGTGTTACGATACTGCAAATTCGATACACTTAAAGTTACTGCAGCAAAGGCCGATAAAGGCGCCACTAAACTGATCAGCATGGCCAGTATCAAAGATGCACTAAGCCACTTGAATTTCATACGTTTCAAGTTTGTTTCCTCCTTATGTTTTAATCCACTCGCTTATTTTGTTGAATTGTGTCACACAGCCATTACCCTCTCGAATCCACCTCTATCCATATTTTACTTATGAGAAAAGCTTTCTCTCAATAAAAAAGGTACGTGTATTTAAGTTATCGGCTGAGGGGCTTGAAAATTTTAGTCGAATCTTGAAATTTAACAACATAGCAATGGATGGTAAACCAAAAAATCCCAAACCGTTTGGTCTGGGATTTAGCATTTTTGTCTGAGATATTATTTCATCATCCGGGAACGTGCGCCGAACAGTACCTTTACTTTCTGTAAAAACTGAAGCACAGGCTTTTTCGTTTGGCTGATAATTCCGATAGCCTCTGCACCTAGTACCAGAATAGCAATGAGCACGACGATCAACAAGACCATGCCCCAAATCGCATTTTGCTCCGACATGTAGGAAAGCAAAACAGCGGAGATGCCGAAGATCGAAGCAATACCGTAAATAATCAACACGGTTAGGCGATGACTGAATCCAAGCTGCAGCAAGCAGTGGTGCAGGTGGCTTTTATCCGGCTTGGAGATTGGAAGGTTATTCACCCACCGTCTCAGAATCGCGAAGAATGTATCGGAAAGCGGAACGCCCAAGATCATAATAGGAACTAATAAGGACAAGACGGTAGCTTGTTTAAAGCCAAGGATAGACAAGGTGGCCAAGCTAAAGCCAAGGAACAACGCACCCGAATCGCCCATAAAAATCTTGGCAGGGTGAAAATTATAAAATAAAAATCCAATGATGCTTCCAAGCAAAATGACACTGAGAAGGACAACCGTCACATTCCCCATCATTAAAGCAAGAATCAGAATCGTCGTTGTTGCAATACCCGATACCCCAGCTGATAAACCATCCAGCCCATCAATCAAGTTAATCGCATTGGTGACACCGACAATCCAAAATATCGTAAGCGGAACGGCAAGCCATGTTAATGAAATCGTCGTGTCTCCGAATGGAACATTGACCAAATCAATCACAACACCGGAATACACTACAACACACGCAGCAATAATTTGCCCCAGCAGCTTTACCTTAGGTGATAAATCAAACCTGTCGTCCAACGCTCCTACTAGCACGATAATAGAGCCGCCGACCAATAAGCCAAGCGCAACCTCCGAATTAACCGAATCCATCGCAGGCGAAATGATAAAATACGCCCCGACAAATCCGATAAAAATGGCCAGCCCGCCTAATCTCGGCATAATGCGGCTATGTACCTTCCGGTGATTGGGTGCATCCACTGCGCCGACCCAGAAAGCAAATTTTTTCACTAAAGGCGTCATTAACAGGGCAATAAGGCAAGCAGCAGCAAAGCCAATTCCGTATAGAACATTCATTATCAATTCACAGCCCCTTTTATCTATAAAAACCCCAAACACTACAGATTATACTCCGTTTGGACCCGTAATACCACCACAATTTTCAGGAAAAATGCCCGGTATTGCGCTGTTTTCATCGCGATTTTCAAGGTTTCTGTACATTTTCCTTCTCACGTATTACTTTCATGACGAATTTCGGTAAAACGAGCATCCTTTTATACCGCCAAGGCTCTTGGAGCAGTCGGTAAAACCATTCCAGCTTTAGCTTTTGGAACAGCTTAGGCGCTCGCTTCAGCTTGCCCGAAATGACATCGAAGCTTCCTCCGACCCCCATAATGACAGGTACCTGCAGCTGTTCCTTGTACTTGGCAATCCAAGGCTCCTGTCCCGAGGCTGAACGTCCTACCAATAGGATGTCCGGTTGATGGGCACGAATATTCTCAATGACCTCTTGATCCTGATCGGCTTGAAAATATCCATCTCGGTAGCCAACAAGCTGCAGCTTGGGGTAACGCTCCTTAATTTGGAGCGCCGCGGCCTCAATGATTTCTGCTGATGCACCCACCAAGTACACTTTCCAGCCCTTCGATTGACCGATCTCGAACAAGTGATGGATTAAATCAAACCCTGTCACTCGCTCTGCTACTGGATTACCCACGTAATTGGCCGCCCAAACAACACCGGCACCATCCGGTACAATCAGATCCGCCTGCTTCATCATTTGCAGATAAGCCTGATCCTCCACCGCCGTCATCACCATAATCGGGTTGGCGGTAATGAGCTGGTGCGGCCTGCCAGATTCGATCATTCGCGTAATGAGAGCTACCGTGTCCTTCATGCTCAGCTTGGAGAAGGGAACGCCGAATATCGAAACTTTGGGTGTGCTCACTTGGTATCCCTTCCTTTGGCAAAAAATAATGCAATATGCTGCGCAGGCCTTTGCGCTTCGCTTTTCAGCTTTTCGATCGTCGCACGCTTCTCAGCCTGCCATGACGCGCGGTTATTTAATAAGCGCAATGCCTCTTCCGCAACCGCGGCTGCTTGAATATTCTGTGTGCTTGCAGCAGCTGTCATCTGCAATCGATTCAAAAACTGGTCGATCTTCGGATCATAGGAGATACCTAACATTGGCACCTCCTGCGATGCTGCATAAATCAAAGAGTGAAGCCGCATGCCAATTAACAAATCACACCGGCTCACCTCACCCAGCATCTGCTGCGGATGCGTTAAATGATCTGCAACAGTTATGCGGTCTCCGTATTCATTGCCCATCAAGGCGATGATCTCTTCAGAGGCCTGGGTATCCGATGGCAGATGAAATGGCAGAAAACGAATCTCTGCATCAGACTGCCCCAGAATGAGCTTCAATGCATCAGCAATGGCCTTGAGCTCGGACCGGTCGGAATTCCAGTAGCGCACCGATACCCCTATCACCTGCTTAGGTTTATCATGAGACGATAACGATGCCACAGCGGTTTGCCCAAGCGGGAGACCCATAACCGGGTCGGGAACGACAGCAATGTCACGGGTAACCTTCATCCGATGGAGTAATTCCTTTGACTCTTGATCCCGGACTGATATGAAACGGCTCCGATTGAATACGTTTCGAATCCATCCGAAAAACATGCGTCTCTGCACGGGACCTATTCCCTGCGAGTAAATAAAAGTGGGCTTCCCCAACCATTGAGCTATTTTCAAAATTGCCAGGTAGTAAGGAATCGTCTTGGCACTCGTCGCATCCTGCAATAAGCTGCCGCCGCCGCTAATAAGCCCGTCTGCACCGCGAATGGCTGAGATGACTTGTCCCAGCTTCATACGATGCACAGCTTCTACACCGTAGGTACGCTTTGTTTTCTCCGGATCAACCGAAAGAACAACAGGCTGCAAGCGAATACCGTTAGCTTTCCCCTGTTCTTCAAGTGCTAACAAAATGGACAGCAGTACGGCCTCATCCCCGCTGTTGTCAAAGCCGTAATAACCGGAGATGATTATTTTCTTACCAGCAGCGGTGGTACCCAACGACGCCAACTCCTTACCACAATCTCCCAAACAATAATCAAAGCAACGCCGATCAGAATACCGAACGATAGCCCGTAAATAATCCGGGTTAAAGAAATTTGCAGCGGCGTATGCAGATGTGCAAAAGTATCTACGATCGAGGCCTGTCCGACAACACCAATCAACAGCAGAATTAAAGCGCTGCGATATTTTACACATAGATAGGCACCGAGAAGAAACAGAGGATGAGCGATCAAGAACTCCTTCGTTCTTGGACGTACACCCAGCGTGTTCTCCAGGAACGAGCGGAAGTACCGCTCAAACGCAGAGGCTTGACCCTCATTACCCGTTCTCGATAAGTAATACATGCCTGCTCCCACAATGGCAGCAGCAGCGATAACCCATAGCACACTTATATAGGAAGTGAGAAGCTTTTGTCCCCGGTTCATCATTTCGCGATAGGAAAGCCCTTCGCTGAAAAGAAGCCAATACAGCGCAGCTAGAACAATAGGCAGCAGGTGAAGCACGCTTACGCCCCTGAATTGGTCAATCACAATAGTGTAAATGATGGAATTCAGGAAGCCAACGATAAAGAAAATACCGATCACGGAAATAAGCGATGTCCGAATCAGCAGTCCTAACGCGAAGCCGATTCGCGAGCCTATCGATGATACGCTGCCGAGCTTTCTTCTCCCCGTACGAATAGCATGACAAATGGCTAGCGTCGGAGCGCTGGTTCCCGCCCCCAAAGCCAATGCTTGTGCAAACAAATTGGATGAGAGGACAAACAGCCCTGCCGAACCGATCATGCCCACTACAAAAACAAGAAGAGCCAGCTCGGGAATGAAATACGAGACCATAAGAGTGATCAGGGCAATCGCTCCGGCCCACGCTACCCCTTTGGCAGCCTTCTGCCATCCGGAATACTGCGGCTGGAATTTCTCTGCTATCCCTATCGTATAACCGGCCTTTTCTATACGAGGGACGGCTCCGTCCTCACCCTTCAGGCTGGCATAGATAGAATCCAGCGGATTCAGGATTTTCCCTTTATCCAAATTTTTAACGGCACGTGCATTCAAGAAGACCATGCGGATATTCCGGTCTTTGGCGGCTAATACGAACCGGTCCGCAACGCCTTGAATCCGTTCATTCAATTCGGCCTCCGTCAAGTTCTCCGTTAATTTCTCGCCGTCCTTCTCCGTAAACGAGTGGAGACGAACCACGTTATACGAAAGCTTTTTAGCCAAATAGTTAAAGCCCTTTTGCTGTGCCTTTTGAAGCTCGATATTGGCCAGTCCCATGTGATGCTTGTTCATCAGCTCAGCCATTACATCCAGATGATCAAGCTTCGATTCACTTACAAAGCCAGGGACCGTCTCGCCATCAACAATAAAGCGTTTGATGCCGTATTGCTCCAGTTGACCTAGCAGCGTATCCATCCGTGCAGCATCAAAAGGTCTGCGGTTCGACATACGGACGACCACTTGGAACTTTTGCTCCTTCAGCATTTGCATTGTGATCGGATCCGGGTCCATCGTTTTTAGCCCCGCTTCGTCCAAGCCCATCTCGATGATCATGCCGGGTTGGTTTTTGAAGCTCCACGGACGCATTTTCACATTTAGACTGTTAAACGTACTGCTGATTAAAGCCTGCAGCTTCTCCTGCGACTCCTTCTCCGTGAACAAGACATAAGTAAAATTCTCGTTCGGCGAAATCGGACTCTGGGTCAAAGCCGTGGCTTCATGAGAAGAAAACACCTCAATACGGCGGCTTAGCTTCAGCTCGTTCAAGGTCGATTCGTATATTGCCATCGAATTTACGCCGGCACTTTTCAAATTGCGCAGCTGATCCATTACAAATTTGCGGGGATCGGTCTGTGTATCCGAAATCTCCAACAAATCGCGGTAATCGAAGACAAACTCAACCTTGCGGCCGGTATTATGCTCTGTTTCATGCCTCTGATAAGCTACAGGAAGGGCGGCCAGCATCCCGAGGATGACCAGCCACCACAAACAGTTGCTGAATACTTTGTTCCATTGCAAGTAACGCCCGCTCAACACGTCCACTCCTACCGTTATTTATGATCTACCCGGCTCATGACGGTGGTTACCAATCCATGAATCGTGTCAGTGGCTGCTTGCGCGGAAGTGCCGCATACAGCAAAATATACTTTGATTTTTGGTTCTGTACCGGACGGACGCAAGCAGAACCACGAGTTATCTGCCAGCGTATACTTCAAAACATTTTCAACCGGCAAGCCATATAGGCCCTGCGAAAAGTCCTCCACCTTCACAACGGCCTGACCGTTAATGTCTGCAGGCGGGTTTGTACGCCAATCATGCATGATCGACTGGATCTGCTCAACGCCGTCCTTGCCCTTCATTGTGCGGGATTCCAGCTTCTCCAGGAAATAGCCGTGGCGCTCATACAGCTCTTGAAGCACCTCGTACAACGTCTTGCCTTGGCTTTTGTAATAAGCCGCTGCCTCGCAGATTAGCATCGATGCAATGACTGCATCCTTGTCTCTCGCGTAGTTTCCGGCCAGATAGCCGTAGCTTTCCTCATAGCCGAACAAGAAGGTCGACTCCCCGGTCGAATCGAATTGTGTCATTTTCTCACCGATATATTTAAAACCGGTTAACGTATTTAATGTAGGAACACCATAATGCGCCGCGACAGCCGCACCCATTTCACTGGTTACAATCGTCTTGATGACGACGCCATTCGCAGGCAATTGCCCGCGTTCCTTCAAGCTGCTCAGCAAATAATCAACCATAATGGCACCGGACTGATTACCTGTCAGTACAAAATATTCGCCGGAGGCATCCTTCACGACAGCCCCCATCCGATCGCAGTCCGGGTCAGTTCCGATAATGATGTCTGCATTCAAAGCTTTCGCTTGTTGAATCGCCAGAGTGAAGGCCGCTCTCTCCTCAGGGTTAGGTGACTTCACTGTAGAAAATTGCGCGTCAGGCTGCTCCTGCTCGGCAACGACATGAACATGATCGAATCCGATCTCGCTCAGAACAGCACGAACGGAAAGGTTGCCCGCACCATGCAGCGGAGTAAACACGATACGGAAATCGTCATTCACTTGTTTCACGATATCCCGGTTCAGGCTGACCGATGTGACGGCTTGCACATACTCGACATCCAGCTCTTGACCTACCCATTGCAGTAAACCTGCCGCCTCTGCTTGTGCGCGTGTCTCCCGTTTCACGTCGGCAAACGATTGCACCTGCTGAATTTCGGCAATCACCCGCTCGGCTTGATCCGGCACCAGCTGTCCGCCATCTGCACCGTATACTTTGTACCCGTTGTATTCCGGCGGATTATGGCTTGCCGTGACGACGATGCCTGCAGTTGCCTTAAGCTCCCGGACTGCAAAGGAAAGCTCCGGTGTCGGACGAAGCGATTCGAATACATAAGCTTTGATGCCGTTGCCCGCCAAAACTTTGGCAGCCTCCAACGAAAATTCCGGAGATTGGTTCCGGGAATCATAAGCAATCACAACAGACGGGTTGGCAGCACCCGATTGTTTAACAAATTGCGCCAAGCCTTGCGTGGCACGGCCAACGGTGTACAAGTTCATCCGGTTCGTCCCTGCACCGATAACCCCCCGTAACCCTCCGGTTCCGAACTCCAAGTCACGGTAAAAACGGTCTTCGATTTCCTTCGGTTGGTCCCCGATCGATTTCAGTTCGTTTTTGGTATCCTGATCGATAGCTGGATCCTGCAACCATAGATCATATTGTTCCTGAACTCGAATTTGTGTACTCATACTCCATCTCCTTCGCCTTTGCTTGGCAGTTTATTTTTTGTCAGACAAAGCGAACATTAATTCGCCCTCTGCCACCACTTTATCTCCAACCTTCGCTACGGCCTGTCCTTTGCCGATGCTTCCTTTTAACCGGGTAATCGTCACCTCAAGCGTCAACGTATCGCCTGGAACGACTTGCCCGCGGAACCGGAAATCGTTGATGCCTGCAAAAAAGCCGAGCTTGCCGCGGTTTTCCTCTACCTGAAGCATAGCCACCGTACCGACCTGAGCCAAAGCCTCCACGATCAGCACACCCGGCATAACGGGATAGGATGGAAAGTGTCCTGCAAAAAATGATTCGTTGGCAGATACGTTTTTGAGCCCTACCGCTCTTACGCCCGCTTCTACCTCCAATATGCGATCCACCAACAAAAAGGGATAGCGGTGAGGGATGATCTCTTGAATTTGCATAATATCTAACACGTACAAATGCTCCTTCCGAAATTTAGTATAAAAACAATTCATTCAACTTACACTACAAGTATCCTTCATGAGCTGCAGTAATGAAGGTTGATATAAGGGAGCTTACGTACAGCAATGCCGTCATATGGCGTTCTGAACTTAAGCTCTTTTTCCCTGTTATAAAGGTACATTCGATTTCGATTTTCTCTTATTAAGCAAATTGAATTGAACAATGTAAATAATCGACGCCAGGAAGGATACGGCAACGACAAACCACAAGTATGCGTGGGCATAAGGCAGCCGGAAAATAACCAGCAGAATGGCGATGTAGAATAGAACCGTCGTTAGCTTCCCCAAGCTATTGGCTGGTACCGTCAGCTTCCCGCGGAAATGAAAGATCGCCGAGCCTACAATCATACCCGCATCCCGTAAAAAGATGGCTAATGCCGCCCCCCAGGTGATCATGCCGGAGAAGACCAATGACAAAATGACAGCAATCATCATACACTTATCCGCCAGCGGGTCGAGCATACTGCCAAGCTGAGTGACCAGCTTTCGCTTGCGCGCAATATAGCCGTCCAACACATCGGTCAGTCCCGCCAATAAAAAGACGAGAAACGCCGTTTTCGTGTAACCGGCTTCGAAGACAAGCAAATATACGGGAATCAGCATAAACCGGCCCAACGTAAGCAGGTTCGGTACATTCCACACGCAAAAGACTCCCCCTCCACGTGATTTGGGCATTCGTCCCATCCTTACATTATACCGTTCTTATGGCAAAAATAAAACTCCCTGCAAAAGGGAGTCAACGTTTCACGTTATTCTTATGTTTCAGAAAAAACCAGATCGTATATATGACGCCAAGTATCGAATTCATATACCTCTTCCATCGGTCGTTTGCCTAAGTAGACATAGCCGATCACCATACCTGCCCCGAGACCAATAACACACAGAAAGGGAATGCCCAGCCACTTCCAGGTTAGAAACAGCCTGCGTTTCCACTTGGGTGATGAGACCTTCTTTTTCTGTTTTTTAGTAATCTCTTCGTTTTCTGTCATGTATACCTACCTCACTTCAAGCCAACGGGTTAACCACGCAGATTATTGGCCAGGCCCATCATCGTATCCGAGGAGCTGACCGCCCGTGAATTCAATTGAAATGCTTTTTGTATTTGAAGCAGCTCCGTCATTTCGTCCGTTAACGATACGTTGGATTGCTCCAAAAACCCCTGCCGGACTGTAATCGGATCCGTCAAGTTGTTCGTCTGCGCCTCCGGAGCCGTTACATTCTGAAGAATATCCTGCGGATTGTTCACCCCTGCCGGGAGGGCGTACATGTTATCACCCAATTGCTGCAGAAGCTGCGGACGCAGAACACGAACGACCTTGATCTGACCCACCTGCGCTGGAGCAGCCCCTTTGTTTCCGTCATCGGAAGCCCAGATGGTGCCGTCTGCTTCAATTTTAACATGATGATTACCCGGAATGCGAATCGGCTGATTATTCGTTCCCATAACATAGCGTCCGTCCTTCGTTGTCAGGAAGAGGTCGGGATTGGCCGGATCGGTAGAAGGGCTTAATTGAAATGAACCGTTGCGCGTATATTCCGTAAGCGTCGTCGGATTGTTATTGCCGTCTCTCGTTACGCTGTTAACCTCGAACAGACCGTTGCCTTCCAAAGCCAAATCCAACGGACTTTCGGAAGCCTGAACAGGGCCTTGGGCCAAATTCAACTGAGCCTGGACCAGCTTCGCGCCCCACCCCTGATCGTAGCCAAGCGGGGATAGACGACCTTCCTTCTGGAAGCCTGCGGGCTGTTGTTTCACGCTGGTAAGGACGTCTTGGAACGAAGCGTCCTTGCGTTTATAGCCTGTCGTATTGCTGTTCGCCATATTATTCGCGACCATATCCAGCTTTTGCTGCAGCGCATGCATGGATACGGAAGAATTGATCATGGAGTTATTCATACTCTGCCCACCTCTGTCACGGCTTTCTCCATACTTTTATCGTAAAATTGAACGACCTTCTGGTTCGCTTCATACGCTCTTACGGCAGCCATCATATCGACCATCGACTGGGCCGGATCGACGTTAGAACGCTCGATGTAGCCTTGACGCACTTCGACTTGATCCTGCGGGTTGATGGCTCTGGCCAGCCCTTCCTGTCCCGCATTCAAACGATACAGCCCGTTCCCTTCGCGAACCAGCTGGTTCGGATCTTCGATCCGGCTGATCAACAGACTGACCGGCTGATTGTTCGCATTCAGAATGGCATTGCCATTGGCGTCTGTAAATTGGCCATAGTTCGTAATCCGGAAATTCGTAATAGGCGCTTGAGTGGCTGGATCACGCAATACGATCGGCTGTCCATTGGAACCGAGTACCTGGTACCCGTCCGTCGTAATCAAAGCCCCTGTGTCATCTACGGAAAACTTGCCGTTAAGGGAGTAACGCTGTTCCCCGTTTGCCCCTTGCACCGTAAACAAAGCTTGAGGCTGGATGATACGCTGACCATTCGCATCCACATATTTGCCGGACTCGTCAAAACGGGCTCCAGGGACTTGTATGTTCGAAATAAGTGCAAAGTCAAAAGGATTGTGCGTTTCCTGAATATCTCCTTGGGTATGCACGGATACATTCTCCTCGGCCATGACGCCGGTATTCAGCCGGCCTACCGTGTCCCCTTGTCCATCCCGAATCCGGGAAATGAGCATTTCGGGAAACGAACGGTTAATGGCATTGCCTTGCTTAAACCCTGGGGTATTGACGTTAGCTATATTATTCGTCACGATGTCATGCTTGCGCTGTTGTGAAATCATGCCCGATGCTGCCGTGTATAGACCTCTTAGCATTGTGTATAGGACCTCCCAGACGATGGTCATATTTAAAAAAGACCCATCCGCTTTTATATAATGTATATCGGCAGGATGGGGTCTTTTTTAAACACAGAATATGAAACATTTAGCTTAGAACTTTCGCTTCGATACCTTATCGAGGTTGTCCAACATAATGCCAGTGCCTTTAACAACGCAATGCATCGGGTCCTCAGCGATCAATACGGGCACCTTGAGCTCATCCGCCAGCAATTGGTCAATACCATGCAGCAGCGCGCCCCCACCAGTCAAAATAACACCCCGGTCAATAATGTCTGCAGACAGCTCCGGCGGCGTACGCTCCAGCACGGACTTCGCCGCAGCGACGATCGAGGATACCGGATCCCATAGCGCTTCCTGGATTTCTTGCGAGTTGATCGTGATGGTCAACGGCAGTCCGCTCACCATATCTCTGCCGCGAATATCCATCGTTTCTCTCCGGCCGTCCGGGGATACCGTTCCGATCTTCAGCTTGATGTCCTCGGAGGTCCGTTCGCCGATCAGCAATTTGTACTTGCTCTTGATGTATTTCATAATGGAGGAATCGAACTTGTCCCCCGCGATTTTAATAGAAGAGGAGGTGACGATATCGCCCATCGAAAGCACGGCCACATCCGTCGTCCCTCCGCCAATATCCACAACCATGTTTCCGCTAGGCTGGTAAATGTCCATACCCGCGCCGATTGCGGCCGCTTTAGGCTCCTCTTCCAAAAATACTTCACGTGCCCCGCTGCGCTCCGCCGCTTCACGAATTGCTTTTTGTTCGACGGATGTAATGTTGGTCGGAGCGCAGATCAGGATGCGGGGATGACTGTACCACTGCTTTCCTCCAACCTTATTGATGAAATACTTCAGCATAATCTCCGTAATTTCGAAGTCGGCAATGACGCCGTCCTTCAGCGGGCGAATAGCTACGATATTCCCTGGAGTACGTCCTACCATACGGAACGCTTCCTCGCCAACAGCCAGCACCCGCTTCGTATCGCTTTCAATCGCGACGACGGACGGCTCATCCAGCACAACACCGCGTCCCTTTACATGAATCAGGACGTTCGCTGTCCCCAGATCGATGCCAATATCCTTGCTCAACATTGAAAATTTCCTCCCTAAACAAAACCGTCCATTCCTTCAACAGAAGCGGCACCTCTATTATAGTTAAATAGAACATTTCGCTATAAATTTGAAAATTCCTCTTTTTCAGATCAACTTTTTCGACAATTATCGCTTCGCGGTGTCGGTTCGGATCGGTTTGTAGGAGCCTAACTCGAATACAGGCTGCATGTTACTTCGCCGTGACGAGTTTATCTTGAGATTTCGGACTGCGGGTCTTCCTGTATTTGATCTTGGTCGCTTCCCCTCCACGCAGGTGACGAATCGATTTGTGGTATTCCAGGATATGCTTCACCTGGTTGGCCAAATCCGGGTTAATCTCAGGCAATCGCTCGGTTAAATCCTTGTGCACCGTACTTTTCGAAACACCGAATTCTTTCGCTATTGTGCGAACCGTGTGCTTCGTTTCGACCAGGCAACGTCCGATTTTAATGGTTCGCTCTTTGATGTAATCGTGCACTCCCCTCGCCTCCCTACTCGAGTTAGTTTGGTACATTATATGAGGGGCGCTAACTTATATTCTTTGTTTCCAAGCGTGACAAGCCTATTCCACCCAATTATTTTCAAGGACAAGCTTCATTTGGGGGTTCAGGTACAAAAAAAAGGGAGCGTCTGTGCGCCCCCTGAACCTTTTGTAAGCCAATGAAGATTAATGGCCGGAGATAAACGTTTCGGGATTCAAAGCCGGACCGCCTTGACCTTGGCGAACCTCGAAGTGCAGGTGGTTCCCCTGATCCTTCTCCAGCTCGTTGCGTCCTGCCTTGGCGATCACGTCGCCCTTCTTCACTTCCGCATCTTTAGCCACTTTCACATCACTCAAGCTTTGGTATACGGTTACCAATCCGTTAGGGTGCGTAATTTCAACCAGATTGCCCACAACCGGATTTTTTTCCACCGCAGTTACTTTACCGCTCATTGCGGCCATTACATCGAACGGCTGTGCATCCGGCTTGGAGAAGTCAATCCCCATATGAGGAGTGAATTCTTGACCGTATTCCACCATAGCGGCTTGACGCACTTCACTCGAAGCTTTGCTATCGAAGTATTGAAGCACCACTTCCAGCTCATTGCGATCCTTGAACGGCCATTGCATCGTTTCGGCAGTAGCGTTGACACTCACAGCATCGGGGCCCATTACGCTGTCGGTTACCGTAGGTGTGCTGTCCATTCCCAAATCTTTCAGGGAGGACTTGCCAGCATCCTGGTAGACCCACATTAACGTTAAGATAATTGCCGCCGCTGCCATGTACGTTGCAGGAAACACCCATTTTTTAGCTAGTAACCTTTTCCAAGCGGATGTTGGACTGCTTTGCGCTCCTTCAGTTGGTTTAGGAGCTTGTTCTTTGGTCTGTAAATCTCTTTTTTGATCATTCATAGATTTATCACCTCGCTAACCATTGTTGCCACGGATACGAGTTTTATACGCGAGGTGATCTATTTTTTTATTATATTTTCAAAAAATACTAGGTTTCTCCATTGCATACAATCCCAAGTCAGAACAGACTTTGGAGCCTGTCTATCAAACAGGGGCTAAGAGGGCTTTGGTAGAAAAGCGTCTGCCGGCTGAATGGCAATCCCTTTGTAATAGTATTTGACGATCTCCTCCGCCTTGCGGCCTTCCAGTGCCATGCCGTTCGCTCCCCATTGGCTCATGCCAACCCCATGTCCGTAGCCGAACGTCGTAATCAGCACATCGCGTCCTTTCCAGCTCCACTGAAATTGAGAGGAGGCTAAGCCCAGCTTCTCCCGCAGCTCTCTGCCGGTAAATATCGTCCCGCCAACGGTCATTTTCTTAACCCGGTGCCCTTGTGATGTCTCCAGCACTTTCATGCCGCTCCCGGTGGATGCGGGAACGCTCGTTCGAAGTCCCAGCCTGCTCTGAAGCTCCTTGGCGGTCATCGTGACGGTTTCCTTATACCGGGGGGAGAGGCTCACATCCCATGGGCTCGGTACGCTTCGCAAATACGGAATATATTGATTCCAGTAATCTTCTGAGTTTTCCGTATAGCCGTTGCTTGTTGAGAAAAAAGTAGCCTGAATCGGCTTCCCTTCATAAGTCAAGATCATCCCGCTCGTTTCCCTCACCGCCCGATCCAGCTTGTCCGCGTTATCCGTATAGGCCTTGCCCCAACGCTCCTTCAGCTCCTCATCGGAGACATATGCTTGATGAGCGACCGTATCGGTGACCCAGGCTCCTGCAGCGTCAGCCGGGATACCGGTAAAATCCTGCTCTACGACCCGCCTTACGATATACGTGCGGGCAGCCAGCGCCTGGGCCTTCATGGCCTCCGGTTCGAACTCAATCGGCATCTCCCCTGCCAAAACGCCCCTAACGTAAGTCTCTAATGGAATTTGTTCTACTTTGCGCTGCTTGGTCAAGTAGACAGGGATGAGAAACGGCCGCTCTTCCCGCAGCTGTTCCGAGATAGCTCCCTGCTGGGCCTCGACCCCTGTAGGGACTGCAGAGGGACCATGACTTTTTACGAGAATCGCGGGGACGAGCAAAATGACCACAGTGAAGCTGGACAGACACACCACAGCCCATCGGATCCATCGTTTCCTATGAAATTGAATCATTCCAGCTCCTCCATCTTCTGCCGATTCTAGAAGTCTGGTGAATATAACAACTCCAGACCTTCAGACTGCATGCACCTTGTGACTGCAGGTAACATCATCTTATGAACCGAAAAGATAGAATAGAACCTTCTACGAGGATAAGAATCCGGCTCATCCGCCCGGTGCAGACGCCATTTTTCACTGCATTGTAGGCAGAAGTGAAAAAAAGAAAGAGGAGACGCTCTCATTTTGGGTGAGAGAATCTCCTCTTTACGTTACGTTGTTTATGCCAAGCTCGGGGCCGCTGCGAAGATCGAAATCGATTCCTCACTCGGCTCGTAATCCGCCACTTCCACTGGAAGCCGTTCGATACTCGCCCCTAACTGCCGCAGCTTCGCCGTAATATCGACATAACCGCGATCAATATGATGCGTGCCGGTAATCTCGGTTTCACCATCCGCGACAAGTGCAGCCAGAATCAATGCGGCGCCGGCCCTCAGGTCGGTTGCACATACCTTCGCCCCCTGGAGTCTGCTGCCTCCGCTGATCACCGCACTGCGTCCATCCACCTTGATCTGCGCATTCATATTCGACATCTGCTCGACATGCATAAACCGGTTTTCGAACACGGTTTCGGTCACGATGCTGGTGCCGTCCGCCGTAAGCAGCAGCGCCATCATCTGGGACTGCATATCCGTAGGAAAGCCGGGATACGGGAGCGTCTTCACATCTACCGCACGAAGCGGTTTATCCGTAAACACACGCAGACCATTCTCGTCCTCTTCGACATGAACGCCCATTTCCTGCATTTTGGAAATAACAGGACGCAGGTGGTCGCCAATGGCACCGTCGATATACAAATCACTTCCTGTAATGGCTGCAGCAATCATGTAAGTACCCGCTTCGATCCGATCCGGTATGACCGTATGTACCGCTCCAACCAGCTTCTCTACGCCATCAATGCGGATCAAGCCCGTGCCGGCTCCGCGAATTTTGGCACCCATGGCATTCAAATAATTAGCTAAATCGACAATTTCCGGTTCTTTCGCCGCATTTTCGATCGTCGTCGTGCCTTCAGCAAGTGCAGCCGCCATCATAATGTTCTCGGTTGCCCCTACGCTGGCTACATCCAAGTAGACCTTGGCGCCCTTCAGACGTCCGGAAACGCGTGCTTCGATAAAGCCTTGACCCAACTCAATCTCCGCTCCCATGGCCTCGAATCCTTTGAGATGCTGATCAATAGGACGCGTGCCGATGGCGCAGCCGCCGGGAAGCGATATTCTTGCCTGACCCATGCGGGCCAATAAAGGTCCCATTACAAGAAAAGATGCCCGCATTTTGCGAACCAGCTCGTAGGATGCCTCGCAGGTACGAATGTTGCGCGCGTTGACGCGTATCGTTTCATCTTTATATTCAATTTCGACGCCTAAACTTTCCAAAACCTGATTAATGACAATCACGTCGTCCAGTGGAGGAGCGTCATGAATCACGCTTTCCCCTTCTGTACCTAATATAGAGGCTGCGATAATCGGCAGGACGGCATTTTTGGCGCCGTGTATTCTGACTCTGCCTGATAATCTCTGGCCGCCGCGGACGATAATTTTGCTCATCATGGTCCCCCTCCGCGCTGTTTTCTTTGCACACTTTTTCTAGTTTAGCATTGAATCTGCAGCATGTAAATTTCATTTGTGAGTACTTCACGATACTATTCGGAGCTGCTCAGGGATTTACAACGGTTGTACTAACCATTGTTGACAAATATCCCCTCGGTTATTCTTCGGAGCGCTTTAAAACATCCCCGGCAGCCAGGTAGACCATTGAAAATAATCAATGATAAATTTAGCTACCTGATAGCCTAAGGCGATGGAAAGAAAAATTTGAAGCAGCTTGCTCTGCGGACTGCGGGGGCGCTTCAGCATTTTGTCCAGCTGGAGCTCCTGCAGCGCCCACCATGAGCAGCCGATACACATCAGCACAATGGTAATGTTCAGCAAGCCGTTCATCCCCATGGATGATTTCATTTGATCCACAACATCCATTCCCTGCTCTCACCTTTCTGTAATCGTGCTTGTTAAGGCAGCATTTTGGCCAGCATCGATACGAACTCGGCTCGGGATGCCTGCTGGTCCGGACGGAAGCTTCCATCCGCATAGCCGTCAATCCAGCCCTCCGCCTTCATTTGCTTCAAAATTGGCGTGCCCCAATAATTATCATCCACATCGGTAAAAGGATTCGCTCCGCGCCGTTTTCCCGTCTTATTCAACCCTTTGGCTATCATCGAGATCATCTCCATACGGCTGACCGGCTGGTCCGGCGCGAACGAGCCGTCAGGGTACCCGTCGACAATTCCGCTTTGGGCAGCGCGGGCAATATACGGATAAGCCCAGTGATCGGGTGCGAGATCTGTGTAGTAGATCCCCTTCTGCTTCGATAAATTAAGCGCTCTGCTCAAAAGCGTTGTAGCTTCGGCACGGGTAATCGC
Source organism: Paenibacillus rigui (assembly GCF_002234615.1). Classification (GTDB taxonomy): domain Bacteria; phylum Bacillota; class Bacilli; order Paenibacillales; family NBRC-103111; genus Paenibacillus_S; species Paenibacillus_S rigui. The sequence goes on from NZ_NMQW01000015.1 coordinate 120,333, forward strand.
ATGGTTCGGACGGAACGTATAATCGTCATACCCATTGATCACTTGCTTGTCGCTCATGGCTAAAATATTATCCATCGCCCAATGCCCGTTAATATCAGCATATCCGCCAACTAGCGGTTTGACACCTACTATCAATCGATACATATGGTGATCGAACGCTCCGCTCGCTCCGAGCTTAAGATAATAATTTCCTGTGCCCAGCCGCTGCCGCAGCTGTAGGGCATAGCCGCTGGAGCTGTTGGTGATCGGACGCATACTGCCGTCGTAAAGAGTGGCTCCCATCTCGATGCCGGACGGAATATCCGATACATCCACTTGGACCAGACTGTCACCGGACAACGGGAATTGGAACCAATCCACATCGTCGGCCTTATCCATAAGCCCATCGTATTCTGTGTTCAGGGATACCGTTGTCGCTTGATAGGATCGATTGTTCGGTTCGTTCGGATCGATCTGCTTCGCATCATATTCTATCGTTAAATAATACTCTCCGGTAACAGGATATGGATACTCCTTTACGTTGCTCACTTTAATGTAGTAGCTTCCCGGGAATACCTCAGAGAGCTGCAAATTTTCGCTTGCCCCGTCTTCTCCGTCGTCAATGGTAACCGACTTCTCTCCCTGCTTTTGGACAAAAAGCACCGGATCGATTCTCGCCGTATCCGTTGATAAGCGGATGTTCAGCGTTCCGGACTGCATCACCCGAAATTCGAACCAGTCCTGATCGTTTTGCTGGTGAAACGTTCCCTTGATCGTCTGGCTGCGGGAAGGCAGCACCGAAGCTTTATACTGCTTGTCGTTATCCTCGAACGGATCGCGGTAAATATCAAAGGAGGTCGTCATCTGATACGCCGCTTCCCCTTTGAAGTTGCGGTTGCCGAGCTGCAGCTGCAGGTAGCTGCGTCCCTTCGTCACAGGAAGAACGGCTGCTTCCCCCGGTCCTACCGTTTGACTGGTGAAAGCGCCGGAGGCATCCGTATGCTGAACTGTAATGGATTGTCCACTTTCCTGCTGGAAGGTTATTCTCACCGTGCCATTATAAGAAGCATCAAAGGCGAACCAGTCCTGATCCGATCCCCCGCTAAACGAAGCGGAGATCGTTTTGCTGATGGAAACCGGCTTCGCCTGATCCTTCCGGTTGTTCGGCTCGTACATGTCCAGCAGCGGCATTTCACTCAATGCCCGGTCTGCCCGCAGCAGGCCGTAGCCTGTCGATGCATCCCAGCCGGGAGAGCCCAAATCGTCTGCGGTTTGGCGCAGCAGCTGCCGGATCTGGTAAGCTTTGAAGTCCGGATACTTGCTCCAGGCCAGGGCCGCAACGGCCGCTACCTGGGGCGCTGCCATGGAGGTACCGTCCTTATACTCATAGGACCCGCCCAGCGCTGTAGTAAATACATCCCATGGCGCCACCAGATCAACCTCCGGTCCGGTATTAGAGCGGTTGTCTGCGGTTCGTTCCGCCGTCATTCCCCCTACAGCCAAGACCGTAGGGTACGCCGCAGGGTACTTCACACGGTTACCTTCGTTGCCGGTAGCCGCGACAAGCAGAACATCGTGATCCTCCGCGTACTTTACGATATCGCTCATGTAAGTGGAATATTTGTTTAGCCCCAAGGACAAAACGACAATTTTGGCCCCATGATCTACGGCGTAACGAATGCCTTCACCAAGCTTGGCTTCACCGCCCGAGCCATCCGATTCCAGCGCTTTTATCGGCATAATCTTCGCATTCCACAAGATGCCGGATACCCCTTTATCGTTATTCGTAGCAGCTGCAAGTACGCCGGCGACATTCGTTCCATGCCCATTATCATCCCTTGGCAGAAGCTTCGGGCTAATCAGATTGATTCCATTTATTAAATTCGGCTGCAGATCCGGGTGACTCAAGTCAACCCCCGTGTCGACGACAGCAATAATTATATTCGTATTGCCTTTCGCCACGTCCCAAGCTTCATTTACGTGAATTTGCTGTAAGTACGATTGTTTCTCGCCAAAAGGGTCGTCCGCCACAGCTGCCACTTGGACGGCTCGTTGTTGCGCCCCCGCCGATCCTGCAAATACAAACAGCAGGACGACTCCTACAATCCAGTGAACAAGGAGCTTTGCACCCTTTGTCTGCCTCATGTCCATGCTTCCTTTACGCTGATTTCATAGCTTTACTTGATTCTATAACCATACTACAATTCCCTGCTAAATCTGAACAATAGAAAGAAGTAAATAATGGATGTTTTATGAACGTTATGAGGTCAGACGCATACACTCCCAAGCCCATCTTTGATTCTTTAAAAAGATTCCGCTTTCATTTTCAACATTGGTACTGCCGCATGTGCTTCCGGAATTACAACTCATTACCCGCATCCATCCCCTCACAAACAGTCCCTATCGGGAATAAAAGTGAGCAGGCCGTGAGCGGCATGGATGTTCGACCGACCGACATGCAGAGCGACTACACGCACCTGGGATTTTCGCGCGCGTTGGCACCCTTCCCTTTTTCAGACAAGGAGAGCCATCCCCCTTATCTCGCAGATGCCAAACATATGTTCTAGACCCAGCAGCACAGCATGGAAATACATGAGGCAGCCGCGCAAAAAAGCCCGGACATGCCGCAACTGCTGCGGTCTGCCGGGCTTAAGACCCCCATGGGGGGCCCTTACTTAAATTGGCGGGAACGAACGGCTTAACTGAGGAAAAATAAATCTTGGGTTAATGAGAAAATACGATCGATCCACCCTAACACGACGTGCGGGATGATACCGAGCAGCACACTGATACCGGCACATACCCAAAGGGTAATACCGAGCGGAAGCGGAACCCGCACTTCTTTCGATTCAAAATCCGAGCGCAGGAACATTTGCCGGATAAACCCGAAGTAGTAGTAAAATGATACGACGCTGGTCAGCATCATCACAGCGGCCAACCAATAATGCTGTGTAGCCAGTATGCCTAACAAAATAAACAGTTTACCGAAAAATCCTCCCGACAAGGGGAGACCTGCCAATGAAAGAACCAGCAGCACTGTTGCCGCAGCTGTCCATGGCGCCCGGTAATACAAGCCGGCCAGGCCGCCAATTTGCTCATCTCCCGTTGAATGCTCGATAATCATCAAAACTGCGAAGATACCGATATTCATGAACAGGTAGGCGATGAGATAAAAAGCGAACTCCGAGAAATTGGAGTAATGCACCATAGAGAATTGGGCGGCAATCGGCACCAGCAGGTAGCCTGAGTTCGCAATACCGGAATAAGCCAACAGCCGCTTTAAATTCGTTTGCCTTAACGCGGTGAAATTCCCAACGATCATTGCAAGTGCCGCCACTACCATAAGTGCAAGTAGTACATCCTGGTGGAATGGCAGGCTCATTAACGAACCGATAGCAAAGACACCGTACATGACGCGGAATAATATTGCAAAGGCTGCACCTTTGGATACGACGGCCAGGAATGCAGTCACCGGTGTAGCTGCCCCTTGATATACGTCCGGCGCCCACATGTGGAACGGGGATGCGGCTACCTTAAAGCCGAAGCCCGCCAGCAGCAGAAAGAAGGACAAATACAGAAATGGCAGCATGGTATCCGCATGTTCACCTAATGCCGAATTGATTTCAGGAATACTGGTTGACCCTGACATCCCATAAAGGAAGGACATGCCGTACAATATAATAGCTGAGGAGATGCCGCCTAGCACAATATATTTAAAGGCACCTTCATTGGAGCGCAGGTCCTTTTTACGCATGGCTACCAAAATGTACGACGTAATGCTGAGCAGCTCCAGCCCGACATACAGCGTGATCAAATCACCGGATGAAGCCATTATCATGCCGCCAAGCGTAGCAGGGAGCAGTAAATAATAATACTCTCCAATATGCGGTACTTCCGCTTCCTTGACGGAACCGACGCTCATAAAAGTGACCAGGCCCGCTCCGGTTAGAAGAATCAGCTTCATGATATTCGCAAAATCATCAATCCGGTAGCTGAAGTTAAGTAACTGCTTGGGCTCCGCCGGATTCAGATTGCTTATGACAAAAAAGACGGAAACGATGATGCTGATTAAAGACAGCCAGCTAAGCGCCGTCCGGTTCGTTTGCTTGGGCAGCAGCAGATCAAGCACAGACAAGACTACCGCTGCGATGACCAGAGTCAGCTCCGGCGCCATGATTCCGATATCGCTCCATTGGAGACGTAATTGTTCCACCGGTCTAACCCCCTATCTTCGCGACGGTTTGAATGAATTGATCAAAGCTGTTGACCGTTTGCTGCAGCGGAGCGCTCAGCACTGTTGGATAAATCCCCAATACAACAATAAAAGCAACGAGAGTAATCATCGGTATCGCTTCGATCAATCTCGCATCCTTCATCGTCTCCGTCTGTATCTTCAGTGGTCCGTATGTGATGCTCAGTACCCCGCGAAGCACATAGACTGCCGTGAGGATCACTCCCAATGTTGCGATCACCGTGATCACTTTACTTGTCTGGAACAATCCCACGAAGGCGAGGAATTCACTGATAAAGCCGGATAAACCAGGCAGCCCCAGCGAAGCCATACCGGAGACGAGCAGGATTCCTGCAATAAACGGAATTTTACCGGCCAGACCGCCTAACTGGTCCAGCATCGTCGTCTGTGTCCGCTCATAGATGGCTCCAACCAGCAGAAACATAAGCGCCGAAATCAATCCGTGGGATACGAGCTGGAATACCGCCCCCTGCAAACCGATCGTATTAAAGGCTGCAATGCCGAGCAGGACAATGCCCATATGGCTAATACTCGAGTACGCCAGCACAAGCTTGAAATCCTTCTGTACCAAGGCCAGTATCGCCCCGTAAAGAATATTGATCACTCCAAGAATCGCCAGCACGGTCGCCCATTGCGTCGCCTGCTGAGGAAACAGCAGCACCCCGAATCGGATGAACCCGTAAGCTCCCATTTTAAGCAAAATACCCGAGTGAATCATTACAACGGATGGAGGCGCCTCGGTATGCACCTTCAGCATCCAGGTGTGGAACGGGAAAATCGGAAGCTTGATGCCGAACGCTACAAGAAGCATGATGAACAGCGTCCATTTCATCGGGTCGCTCAGGAAGAACGGGTTGCCCCCCTCCACATTCGGCTGATTTACATACGAGCCTTCCCCAAACAGATGGCTGGAGATGACACTCAAATCCCCGCTGTAAAAAATGGACATGCCGCTATCATTGGATACCTGTCCGAAACCGGCCGTAGTAACCAAAATGAAGAACGCAATCAGCATAATAGCGGAACCGATTCCGTTATAAATCAGAAACTTGTTTGCGGCTCTTTCGCGTTCCATGTAACCCCAGATTCCGATAAGAAAGAACATAGGAATGAGCGTAACCTCGAAAAAGACGAAGAACAAGAACAGATCCTGGGCCATAAATACGCCAAACATACCCGTTTCCAGCAGCAGAAACCAGATATAATACGATTTCCAGCGCTTTTTTATGTATACGGAGGCAAGTGCCGCCATGGTCGCTACCAGCGCCGTCAGGAAAACGAGCGGCAGCGACAAGCCGTCAATCGCCATCGTATATTTGAATTGGAGGAAGAACGAGGTCAGTTGATTTAGCCCCTGCGCCTCATGATTGAGTGGAACCGTGATCCAGTTCATTTCCTCCTTAAACTGCATGCCTTCGAGCTGCTGGTTGAAGGCCGAATACAGCCAAGCCGACAATCCAAGGGGGATCAAAGTGGTAATAATAGCAATCGTCTTGATCCATAATCCTTGCTGCTTCGGCATGAACAGCAGCACCAGCACGCCGAGCAGAGGAGAGAACGTGATGAGCGATAAGATGTGCGAACTATCCTGCATGGATGAACCTCCTTACGGCGATGGCCGCCAAGGCCAGGATCACCAAGCCTAACAACCCGAATACCGTAGCCAAGCCGTAGGATTGGACTTGACCGTTCTGCAGCCGGGACCCCAGTCTTCCGATGCCTACAACAGATAAGCTGGCCAGCTTCACGACGCCATCGACGACGTAAGTATCGAATAGAGCGAGCACATTGCCAAAAATCCGCAGCGGCTGCACGATTACCGTCCGATACATTTCATCGATATAATATTTGCGGTTGAGCAGACGATACAGCCATGGCGCACGGCTTGAGACTGCATCGCTTGAAATTGATTTTTTAACATAGACCAAGTACCCGAGACCAATGCCAAGCAGACCAGCGAGCGTCGATAAAATCATGACGACCGCATTTACATGCTCTTCCTCTGCATGACCGGTTAACCAAGCGCCTAACCAAGGGCTAAACGGCGTAAACACGAAACCAGCTACCACAGCGAGGACAGCTAAAACAATCAGCGGCAAGGTCATGGTCGCCGGAGATTCATGTACATGGGCTTGGTGCCTCGGCTTGCCTAGGAACACAAGGAAATAGAGCCGCGACATATAAAATGCCGTGAAAAATGCAGCGATCAAGCCTACCCAGAATAAAATCATGTTGTGACTGTATGCCTCGGCCAAAATGGCATCCTTGGACCAGAACCCCGATAACGGCGGAATCCCCGACAAGGCTAAGGCGCCGATACCGAACGTCCATGCTGTTACCTTCATTTTGCTGCCGATACCGCCCATTTCGTGAATATCCTGCGTATGTACAGCATGGATCACGCTACCGGCTCCCAAAAACAGCAGTGCTTTAAAAAATGCATGTGTGAAAAGGTGGAAAATCCCCGCCGTGTAGGCAACGGAAGTGCCGATACCGAGCGCCATCATCATATACCCCAGTTGGCTGACGGTAGAGTAAGCGAGAATTCGCTTAATGTCATTTTGAGCGGTACCGATCGTTGCCGCGAATATCGCCGTAAAGCCGCCTATGGCAGCGACTACCATAAGGGCGGTCGGTGATGCTTGAAAAATATCGAAGGTACGTGCAACGAGGTAGACACCTGCCGCAACCATTGTGGCCGCGTGGATCAACGCACTGATTGGCGTTGGACCTTCCATTGCATCTGGAAGCCAGGTATGCAGCGGAAATTGCCCCGACTTGCCCACCGCGCCGACGAAAATGAGTATGGCGATCCAGGTGGCCATGCTCCCGGATATTTTTCCACTCGTAAAAGCATTATGTATGGAACTGAAATCAAGCGCGTGGTTGGGCATAGCCCAAAACAGCAGCAAAATGGCAATCAGCAGACCAACGTCTCCGATCCGTGTCACGATAAATGCCTTCTTGGCTGCAGCTCTGGCCTCCGGCTTGAAATACCAGAAACCGACCAGCAAAAACGAGCAGACACCGACGAGCTCCCAGAAAATATACAGCTCCAGCAGGTTCTCCGAAATGACGAGTCCCAGCATCGAGAAGGTGAACAGCGCAATGTAAGCGAAAAATACATGGATTCGTTCATCCCCATGCATATACCCCTTGGAGTACAGGTTGACCAGCAAGCTAACCAACGTAACGATAACGAGCATCAGGGCATTCAAATTGGTAACTTCAAATCCCATGGAAAGCGAAACTGTGTCCAAATGGATCCACGTCAATTTGTTCCACGTGTAATCCTCGATTTGTCCGCCCCATCGTTCCACAAAGATCAGCAGCGCCACGACAAACGATGCGAATGTCGCAATAATGCTGATGTAGATGCCTGCTTCCTTCAGTTGGCGTCCCATTGCCGTCAGGAGTAGAAAGGCAAGCAGCGGAAACAACGGAATAAGCCAGGCATACTGCGAGTAAGCCGATATCATCAGTTTTTGTCCTCCTTAAAGCTTGTCGTGTGACAAGCTCTCATCGAAAGCGTCAGCTAAGCTTATCATGCAAGCTCACTTCGAAAGCACGGCTAAGCTTGTCGGGCGACAAGCTTGCTTATCTTTTTAACGAATCGATTTCATTCACGTCCGTTGTCCCTTTAATCCGATAGAGCGTGATGAGAATCGCGATGCCGACCGCTACCTCAGCCGCTGCAATCGTGATGTTGAAGAGCGAGAAAATTTGCCCCGTCAAATTGGGCGACACACCCAGCTTGGAGAACGCCACCAGATTCAAGTTCACCGCATTGAGCATCAGCTCGACCGAAAGCAGAACGATAATGGCACTTTTTTTGGCCAATGCCCCGTACAGCCCAATACAAAATAAAATCGCCGCCAAGGTCAAATAGGGTGTTGCCAATCCAGCTCCCATACTAGTCCTCCTCTCTCTTTGCGATGACGATGGCGCCGATAAACGCTACCGTCAGCAGTACCGACATCAGCTCGAATGGAATGACATGCTCATTAAACAGAAGCTTACCGATTTCCAGCGTATTGTCCTCTGCCGCCTTAAACTGTCCTGCAGGCAAAGTAACGTTCTGAATGCAGTAAAACAAAACGCCGAACAATGCCGCCGCCCCAATAAACAGGAGGACGTTGTGCACCGGCCGTTTCAGCTCCTCCTCTTCCCCTTGATGCTTCGTCATCATAATTCCGAAGATCATCAGAATCGAGATGGCCCCTGCATAGATCAGCACTTGCACGAAGGCTACAAACTCAGCACTCAGTACGACGTACAGCCCTGCCATACTAATAAAAGTTAACGCCAGCGCCAGAACCATATGTACGACCTTGTTGAAGCTGATCATGAAGATGGCTCCCCCAATGGCCATAAGCGCAAAGACAAAGAACGCAATATTCTCACCGCTGGATAAGAAAGAAGCAATGTTTCCAAACATTTACTTCGCCCCACCTTTCGGAAGCGCAGAGTTGTTCTCCTGCCTTACATTCTCGTTATTCTCATTCAGCCATTGCAGGTTCTTGAACAAGTCATCCCTGCTGTACGTGCTGAGCTCGAAATTGTTCGTCATGACAATCGCCTCTGTCGGACAAACCTCCGTACACAAGTCGCACAAAATACAGATTTCGAAATTAATATCGTACGTGTCGATAACCTTACCCTTTTTCTCCGGGTCGGGATTCGCCTTCCCTGTCAATGTAATGCATTCCGTCGGGCAAATGCGGGCGCATTGATTACACACGATACATTTATCCGGGTCAAAATGCTGAATTCCCCTAAACCGATCCGGCATTTCTAAAGGAACATCCGGGTAGGCATAGGTTACTTTTTTCTGGGTCATGGCTTTCAGGGTAACACCGAGGCCTTTGACTATGCCTTTCATGAGCTTTTCACCCTTTTCCAGTGCATGATTCAAGGAGTAACGACTTGCCGGTTCTATAGGAATCGGACTCGTTTCGTCCAGGTCGAACTAGCTTATTTATAAAAATATACCGACAGCATCGGCCCGATACTCATGTAAATTGCTGTTACGAAAATATTCACAAGCGCCAGCGGAAGCAGCACTTTCCAGCCTAAACCCATCAGTTGATCGACACGAATCCGTGGCAGCGTGGCACGAATCCAGAACAGGAAGAACACGATCGCCGCGAATTTCAGTACAAACCAGACGATCCCTGGAATAAAATCAAGGAACGGGAACGGCGCATGCCATCCTCCCAAGAACAGTGTCGTTGTCAAACCTGCGATAGCGAACACATAGACGTACTCGGCGAGCATGAAGAAAGCAAATCGGAAGCCGCTGTACTCTACATGGTAGCCTGCAACCAGCTCGGATTCCGCCTCAGGCAAGTCAAAGGGCGTACGATTCAGCTCTGAGACGCCTGCAATGACGAATACGACGAAGCCGATAATCTGCGGCAGGAAGTTCCAGTGCCAGAAGCCGCCTGCCTGCTGTTGGGCAATCACGTTCAGGTTCAGACTGCCGCTCGTCATAATAACACCGATGACGGAAATAACAAGCGGAATTTCATAGCTGATCATCTGCGCAGCCGATCTCATACCACCCAACAAAGCATATTTGTTATTCGATGCCCAGCCCCCAAGCACGATACCAATCGTTGAGATGCCTGACAAGGCAACATAATACAGCAGACCCACATTCATATTCGTGCTCATGAGCTTATCCGTAAAAGGAATGACCGCACAAACCGCAAACGAAGGAATAAACGTGATGACCGGTGCAAGAATGAACAGCTCCCGTTCGGCCTTGCGCGGGATCGTATCTTCCTTGATGAGCAGCTTGGTAACGTCGGCTACGCTCTGGAGCAGTCCCAGGGGGCCCGTACGGTTCGGTCCAATCCTCAGCTGCATCCAACCGATAACTTTCCGCTCAAAATAAATCGCATACGTGACGAACCCCAGAATAACGAGCAGCATGACGACGCCCCAAGCAAAAAGTATAGCGAAGTTCGTCCACGTCAGCTGCTGCTGCAGCAATTCAACCATCAGCAGTCCACCTCCCCGACGACAATGTCAATCCCTCCGAGGATGGTGATCAAATTCGTCATCGTTTCTCCTACCAACAGCTTCGGCAAAATTTGCAGGTTCACAAATGAAGGCCTGCGGAATTTTAACCGGTACGGCTTATCCTTGCCTTTGGACACAATGTAGCAGCCGATTTCACCACGGGGCGACTCGATGCCAGCGTAGACTTCCCCTTCGGGGGCACGCAGCACACGGGGCACCTTGCCCATAATTTCGCCCTCCGCCGGAAATTGCTCCACAGCCTGCTCCAAAATGCGCAGGGACTGCCGCATCTCTTCAAACCTCAAGAGGTACCTGTCGTAGCAGTCACCATTCGTCCCTACCGGAACGTCGAATTCAAAGCGGTCGTACAAGCTGTAGGGTTGAGTTTTTCGAATATCCCATGGCACTCCCGTGCACCGCAGATTCGCTCCGCTTAATCCGTAGGCAATAGCCGTCTCGGCATCATATTTCCCAATCCCCCGGATCCTCGCCAGAAAGATTTCATTACCACTCACGAGGTCATTGTACTCATCCAGCTTATCCCGCATGTAAGGAATGAACTGGCGAACCTTCTCGATCCAGCCGTCCGGTGCATCCCATTTCACACCGCCCACACGCATATAGTTGTAGGTCAGCCGAGCGCCACACAGTTCATTGAACAGATTGATAATAATCTCCCGATCCCTGAATGCGAACAGAAACGGACTCATCGCCCCGATATCGAGCAAATAAGTTCCCCACCATACCATATGACTCGCGATCCGCTGCAGTTCCATCACAATAAGACGCAAAAACTCGGCGCGCTCCGGAATCTCCAGCTGCATCAGCTTCTCTACGGCATGCACCAAAACATAGTTATTGGTCATCGCTGAGACATAGTCCATCCGGTCGGTGTATGGAATGATTTGGGTGTAATTTAAATTTTCCGCCAGTTTCTCCGTGCCGCGGTGCAGGTAGCCCATCACCGGATCCGCTTCCGTAATCACTTCCCCGTCCAGCTTCACTACGATCCGAAATACCCCGTGGGTGCTCGGATGCTGGGGTCCTACATTCAACAGCAACTCTTCCGTTCTAATCAAAAGACTTACACCTCCGGGTCAAGCGGTTCATAGTCTTTGCGCAGCGGATGGCCGACCCAATCGTCAGACATCATAATTCTTCTCATGTCCGGATGCCCCGGGAAATCAATACCCAATAGATCGTAGATCTCGCGCTCGTTCCAATTCGCCGTCGGCCAAATGAAGGTAACGGACGGGATGGACGATGTATCTCTCGGCGTCTTCACCTTGACGCAATATTCATGCTTCGAATCCAGTGACAGCAAGTGGTAAGCGACCTCCATGTGCGTCTCTTGATCGATCCCCGATACATTTCGCAAATAGTTCAGCTTCAATTCCTCGTGGTCCCTCAGCAGCTGGGCAGCTTCAAGCCATTTGTCATTCTTCACGACAAGGTAAGGAAGATGAGCATCCCTCTCATTTATAAAAGCTTCTTCCACGGAATCTTCTCCGAGCTCAGTCTTTAAGATTTGTACAGCACGATCCAACCGCGGCTGGTTAGGCGACGGCTCCTTAGGACCCGCATCCTCCTCCGCCTCAGGCTTCTTCGCCCTGGCGCTGGCTCGTGCAGCACGCGCTTCCGCCGCGGCTTTAGCCTTAGCTTCCTTCTCCTCATCGGCAGAAGCCGCACTTGAGCTCTCTTGAGACTGAGACTCTTTTGTCTCGGTATTAGCGGCCTTGGGGGCCGAAGCCCCTTCCGTTTCCCTGTCTGCGCTGAGAGGTGCCTTTTCTACCTTATGCGCCTGCGCTTCAGGACTTGCCTGTTCCTCCGGCTGTTTGGCCTGCGTTGGCTTCGTCTCGCCCGGCTCTGCTCCATTGGCTTCCGCCGCTGCGGTTGAATCGCCTTCTCCCGACTTGGGAGCCTGCGGCTCCTTTAGATCACTATCCCCTGCTGTCGGCTGCAGCGGCACGTCCTTCTTCTGCTCATCGCTCATCGATTCGTCACCTGCTTACCGGTTTTCGCTTCGTAACGGATTTTTTCCTGCAGCTTATTGATTCCGTAGATGAGTGCCGCAGGATTCGGCGGACAGCCCGGAATGTACACATCAACCGGTACGACCTGGTCTACCCCCTTGACTACAGCATAAGACTTCACATAAGGCCCGCCTGCCGTTGCACAGGAGCCCATCGCGATCACCCATTTGGGCTCAGGCATTTGTTCATATAACCGCCGCAGCAGCGGGGCCATTTTTTTCGTTACGGTACCCGCCACAATCATCACATCGGACTGCCTTGGGGAGGTTCTGAAAATAACGCCGAAGCGATCCAAGTCATAATGCGACGCTCCTGTCCCCATCATCTCAATCGCACAGCATGCGAGACCAAAGGTTAACGGCCATAACGAATTGCTTCGTGCCCAGGCCTTGACCTGCTCCAAAGTCGTCATAAATACGTTGCGCTCGAGCTCTTGTCTTTCTTCCGGTGTAATTGACTCTAAATTGAATTCCATTGCAGCACCTTCTTTTTCCAGGCATAAAGTAATCCAACCAACAGCAAGCCAATGAAAATACACATCTCTACAAGCGCAAACAAGCCTAATTGCTTATACGCAACGGCCCAAGGGTACAAAAATACAGTTTCAACATCAAAAATAACGAACATCAAAGCAAACAAATAGTAGCGAATATTAAACCGAACCTGACCTTCACCTACCGGTTCGTTACCACTCTCATAGGTGGTATATTTCTCTTCCACCGGCTTATTCGGACGCAGCCAACGGCCTATTGTAAGCGCTGCAATTGGAAGCAACACCCCCAAGATGAGAAAAATAGCAACGACCACGTAACTGTTCGTGTACATCGTGAACGATTCGCCTCCCATTTCGTATTGAAAAGCCGCTTATTCTCATTGTATGTGCAGATGAGTTAGGCTTAGAAGGCTCGTTTCGTTAAACTTGTAAGCGCGCACAAGTTGTAGTCCCGAATGTCCAATTCTATGATAAACTTTATCTTACACATAGCTGCTGTTAATATATACCACCCCAATTATAGCAAAAGGCATTATAGGTGTCTAATAATTCCTTCGCCAACCGTAACGCAAATCCCTGCCATAGTATACCGCATTTCCCGCTTTCCATGAAAAAAAGCGAAGGAATCAACGCTCCCTCGCTTTATATACGAATGCACTATTTATTTTCTACCAAAAACCTCAATACGATTCACAGCTCTTTGCAAAGCCAGCTCCGCACGTTTGAAATCAACGTTGTCCTGCTTATGATCAGCCAACCGTTGTTCTGCGCGAGTTTTTGCTGCTTGAGCACGATCGATATCGATTTGGCCAGGCAGCTCAGCACTTTCTGCCAAAATAACCACTTTATCCTTACGCACTTCCATAAAACCGCCATTTACTGCGATAAGCTCGTCTTTGCCGTTCTTCTTTACAGTAATCGGGGCTACTCTTAATGGAGTGACCAAAGGAATGTGATTTGGCAGAATCCCAAGCTCTCCCTCTGCACCTTTCACGCTAACCATGTTCACGTCTTCCGCGTACACTTTGCGTTCAGGTGTTACCACTTCCAGCAGGAAAGTACTCACTTGGACTCCTCCTAAGAGCTTTCCGTAAGGAAAGCTAACTTCGTAAGCGTTACAGAGCCTTCCTAGATAGGAAAGCTAACTTTATATCAAGGATAAACGGCTTCGTTATCTATCCATATAAGTTCGCTGAACACTCTGATGGAATGTTCAGCGAACCTTTACGCTCTATTATAGAGTTTTTGCTTTTTCGATGGCTTGCTCGATCGTTCCCACATTGTGGAAAGCTGGCTCAGGCAAAGTATCGTGTTTGCCTTCAAGGATTTCCTTGAAGCTGCGCACGGTTTCTTTAACCGGTACGGCCAAGCCTGGAATACCATTGAACGCCTCGGCAACGTGAAGCGGTTGGGACAAGAACAGTTGAATCCGTCTTGCGCGAAGTACAACCAGCTTATCTTCCTCGGACAACTCGTCCATACCCAGGATTGCAATAATATCAAGCAATTCTTTGTAGCGCTGCAAAATTCTTTTTACGCTTTGTGCTACATTGTAGTGCTCTTCGCCAACGATTTCCGGAGTCAAAGCACGGGAAGAGGACGCCAATGGGTCCACCGCCGGGAAGATACCCATCGCTGCAATACCACGCTCCAAGTTCGTCGTTGCGTCCAAGTGAGCAAACGCCGTAGCCGGAGCCGGGTCAGTATAGTCATCCGCAGGAACGTAGATTGCTTGAATCGACGTTACGGAACCTTTTTTCGTGGAAGTGATACGCTCCTGCAATTGACCCATCTCGGTTGCCAGCGTCGGCTGGTAACCTACCGCGGAAGGCATACGTCCCAATAGGGCCGAAACCTCGGAACCCGCTTGTGTAAAACGGAAGATGTTATCGATCAACAGAAGTACGTCACGGCCTTCTTCATCACGGAAATACTCCGCCATAGTCAAGCCTGTCAAAGCTACACGAAGACGCGCACCCGGAGGCTCGTTCATTTGACCGAAAACCATCGCGGTTTTGTCAATAACGCCGGAATCTGTCATCTCGTGGTACAAGTCGTTACCCTCACGTGTTCTTTCGCCAACGCCGGCAAATACGGAAATACCGCCGAGCTCGGAGGCAACGTTATGGATCAACTCTTGCAGTGTTACGGTTTTACCTACGCCGGCACCACCGAACAGACCGATTTTACCGCCTTTAACATATGGAGCCATCAAGTCGATAACTTTGATACCCGTTTCCAGGATCTCAACTTGAGTAGACAAGTTTTCGAACGTTGGAGCTGGTTTGTGGATCGGGCTAGTCAGTGTACGATCCACTTCGTCGTTACCGTCGATCGGATCACCCAATACGTTAAATACGCGGCCTAATGTAGCTGCACCTACAGGTACAGCAATCGCTGCGCCAGTATCTACCGCTTCCAAACCACGAACCATACCGTCCGTAGTGGACATAGCGATACAACGAACCAAGTTGTCGCCCAAATGCACAGCAACTTCAACTGTCAGCTTGATATCCTGCTCGCCAGCTTTGTCGGCTTTTTTCTCAATTTTAATCGCATTTAAAATCTCAGGCAGGTGTCCACGCTCGAACTCGATGTCGACAACCGGACCTGTAATATTCACAACGCGTCCTTTGTTGCTCACTGCTTTCTCCTCCTTCGAGTCTTGCTTTTGCGAAACTTTGTTCGTAAGCGCTACTAGGCTTTATTGAACAATAAAGCTGGTTCGCGAGCAAGCGATTACCGGATGCTACCCTTGTGCATTCGCACCGGCAACGATCTCCGAAATTTCTTGCGTGATAGCTGCCTGACGAGCACGGTTGTATACCAAAGTCAACGTACTGATCATCTTCGTCGCATTTTTGGTTGCACTGCTCATGGCCGTCATTCTAGCACCGAATTCACTTGCTTTACCTTCCAATACCGCACTATAAATTAATGTCTCCGCATATTTAGGCAGCAGCACTTCCAGTACACCTTCCGGTGAAGGCTCATACTCGTAGTTCGAAACTGCTGCTCCACCCATATCTGCCAACGGCAAAAGCTGTTTTACTGTTGGTTCTTGAGTAATCGCATTGACAAATTTGTTATAAACCAGATACAGCTTATCGTACGAACCGTTCTCAAAGTTTTTCACTGCGGAGGCAGCGACCGCTTTGATATCGGAGAAGCTTGGAGAATCCGAAAGACCGACAACCTCATTCACAATTGCCATGTTGCGGTTGCGGAAATAATCTCTACCTTTGCTTCCGATCACGAAAATCGCATACTCGTTCGGCGAGCTGTGGTTTTCTCTAATTTCCTGCATTACTCTACGCAGTACGTTGGAGTTGTAACCACCAGCCAAACCGCGGTCCGAAGTAACGACAAGGTATCCTGTCTTCTTTACTTCGCGGGTTTGCAGCATCGGATGCTTCACACCCTTGCTGCCCGCAGCGATACTGCCCACCACTTCCTTCAGCTTATCTGCGTAAGGACGTGCAGCTTCAGCCGCTACTTGGGCTCTTCTCAGCTTCGACGCAGCGACCATTTCCATCGCTTTCGTGATCTGCTTCGTATTCTGTACCGATTTGATCTGGCGCTTAATCTCGCGCATACCTTTTGCCATGCTTGCTCACCTCTCTCTCCGAAGCTTTCCCGTTAAGAAAAGCCTTCACTCGAAAAGCCTAATAACACCTAGATCATCCAAACAACCATTATTTGAACCTCGAGCTTCTCCAGGAGAGAAGCCCGAGGCTGTATTTTTACGTATTGAATTACTCAGCAGAGGAAGCGAAGCCTTTTTGGAACTGCTGAATCGCGTCTTTCAATGCGTTTTCGTTATCCGTTGTCAAATCTTTGGTATCACGAATGCTTTGAAGAATTTCCGGACGATTCGATTCAACATAAGCCAAAAATTCTGCTTCAAAACGACGAATGTCTTGTACAGGCAATTCGTCCAGATGTCCTCTTACAACCGTGTAGATCGAGATAACTTGCTTCTCAACCGACAGTGGTTGGTTAACACCTTGCTTCAGAATTTCCAGCGTACGAAGGCCGCGGTTCAAACGAGTTTTCGTCGCTCTATCCAAATCGGAACCGAACGCTGCGAAAGCAGCCAACTCACGGTATTGTGCGAGGTCCGTTTTCAGCGTACCGGCAACTTTTTTCATCGCTTTAATTTGAGCGGAGCTACCTACCCGGGATACGGAAATACCAACGTTAACCGCTGGACGTTGACCGGAGTAGAACAGGTCGGACTCAAGGAAAATTTGACCGTCCGTAATCGAGATTACGTTCGTAGGAATGTAGGCAGATACGTCACCTGCTTGCGTTTCGATGAAAGGCAATGCTGTCATCGATCCCGAACCAAGCTCATCACTCAGCTTAGCGGAACGCTCCAGCAAACGGGAGTGCAAGTAGAAAACGTCCCCTGGATAAGCTTCCCGACCCGGTGGACGGCGAAGCAGCAAGGACAACTCACGGTATGCTGCCGCTTGTTTGGTCAAGTCATCATAGATGATCAACACGTGCTCGCCTTTGTACATGAAGTACTCGCCCATTGCGCAGCCGGCATACGGTGCCAGCCACAGCATTGGAGCAGGCTCGGAAGCACTTGCCGTAACGACGATGGTGTAATCCATCGCGCCTGCTTTACGCAGGGTTTCAACTACGTTAACAACCGTAGATTGTTTTTGACCGATAGCAACGTAAATACATTTTACGCCGTTACCTTTTTGGTTGATGATGGTATCGATGGCAATAGCCGTCTTACCTGTTTGACGGTCACCGATGATCAACTCACGTTGACCGCGACCTACAGGAATCATAGCGTCGATCGCTTTGATACCCGTTTGCATTGGCTCATGAACCGATTTACGGGCCATAACGCCAGGTGCCGGGGATTCTACAGGACGGAATTGTGTCGTGTTAAGCGGACCATTACCGTCAACCGGTTGACCCAATGCGTTAACTACGCGACCGATCAATTCTTCACCTACAGGAACCTCCATGATACGACCGGTACGTTTCACTTGGTCGCCTTCACGAATGTCCGTGTAAGGTCCCAAGATAACGATACCTACGTTGCTTTCCTCCAAGTTAAAGGCATAGCCCAGAACGCCGTTAGGAAACTCGAGCAGCTCCCCTGCCATTACGTTCTCCAGACCGTGTGCACGGGCAACCCCGTCACCGACTGTAATGACCGTACCTACATCAACGACTTGAATGTCGGATTTATATTGTTCAATCTGCTGTTTAATCAGCGTGCTGATTTCTTCCGGTCTGATACTCAAAGTTCCTCACCCCTATCTACAGTGCTTGAGTTTGATTCAACGTTTTTTGTAACCGCTCAAGCTTGCCGGACAAACTTCCGTCATACAGACGGTCGCCGATGCGGACTTGAATACCGCCGAGCAAGCTTTTATCGAGAACCGATACCACACGGATTTGTTTACTTGTCAATTGGCTGAATGTAGCGGAGATGTGGTTCAACTCTGCTTCAGACAGCTCCACAGGCGTGTAAACGGTAGCCTGCGCTTGACCGAGCACATCGCTGGCAATCGTAACAAAATAGTTCACGAGTGCATCCAGCAATTCTTCTCTGCCGTTTTCGACAAGAAGCACCAAGGTGTTGTAAGTGATGTCCGAAAGCTGGCTTTCGAACACATTTTTCAACAACGCTTTTTTCGCATCAATGCCAAGACCCGGGTGTTTAATCAACTTCTCGAAGTCC
The DNA here is from genome assembly GCF_002234615.1 of Paenibacillus rigui. GTDB lineage: Bacteria > Bacillota > Bacilli > Paenibacillales > NBRC-103111 > Paenibacillus_S > Paenibacillus_S rigui. The sequence goes on from NZ_NMQW01000015.1 coordinate 138,830, forward strand.
GTATTATCCTGCAAAATAGCAACGACGGATTTCAGTTCTTCTTCCACCGCAGCAATTTTGTTTTGTTCTTTGGCTAGTTCGAACAATGCTTTCGCATATCTTTTGGCTACGATCGTATCCTGGCTCATTGGTTGCCTCCTACCTCTTTGAGGTAATGCTCAACCAATTGTTCTTGGGATTTTTCGTCGATTTGCTTCTCGATAATTTTGGAAGCAATCAGAACGGACATCGCACTAACCTGACTACGAAGGGCGGCAACCGCCTTATTCTTCTCGTTCTCGATATCGCGAACTGCTTCTTCTTTCACACGAGCTGCTTCGGCACGGGCTGCTGCAACAATCTCATCAGCTTGTTTCGTGCTCGTTTGTTTCGCTTGCTCGATAATGTCATGCGCTTCTTTACGTGTTTGTTGAAGAGCTTGTTTCTGCTCCTCTAACAATTGCTCAGCTTGCTTGCGACTATTTTCAGCCGTTTGAATCTGATCCTTCACGAGCTGTCTGCGTTTTTCCATCATGCCGAACAAAGGTCCGAACGCAAGCTTTTGAAGCAAGAGATACAGAATCAAGAAGGCTACGATTTGAATAAAAAAAGTGGACCATTCAATATGCAAGTAACGTCACTCCCTTCTGATAGCGTAGGCAAAACGAAGGCGTGGAAGCCTTAGACAGCTGTCCCCGCCAAACGATTTCTTAAGCACGTCCCATCAAGATGAACGCAAGAACCAAAGCAACGACTGGCATTGCCTCTACCAAACCTACACCGATAAACATTGTTGTTTGCAAAGTACCGCGAAGCTCAGGTTGACGGGAAATCCCTTCCAAAGCGCGACCTACGATCAAACCGTTACCAATACCTGCACCAAGTGCACCCAAACCAAATACGATTGCTGCTGCTACTAATGCTAAAGCTCCCATTGAGAAAATCCTCCCTTTAATTTGAAAAGTTTTTTGTATGAAATAACTCGAGACATTCCCGAGGTAAGTCTTGCTTTTAGTGACCTTCTTCTTCGTGAATCAACGTTTGCGAGATATAAACCATGGTCAGCATCGTAAATACGAATGCCTGAATGGCACCTACGAACACACTGAAGCCCTGCCATACAAATAGAGGCACAACTCCGAACCAACCTGCCCCCAAGATGACAGAAATCATGATTTCACCTGCATAAATGTTACCGTATAGACGGAATGCGAGCGTCAATGGTTTCGAAACCAATTCAATCAGGTGAAGAATCAGCATCGAGCCTTTGTACTCAAAGTAATGCGCAAAGTAATGCTTCGTATTCCGGGTGATTCCCAAGTAATGACTGAGCACGAACACGATAATGGTCAAAGCTGCCGTTACTGCGATATCCGCTGTCGGCGACTTCCACCAGGATACGTGATCCTCCGTGACTAGTGAAAACGGAAGTCCCAGCATATTCCCGATAAAAATGTACATGATCAGCGTCATGCCAAGCGCGACAAACGGCTTCCCTTGCTTCGCACCGATGGTGCTGCCAATGATGCCTTCTACAAACTCCACGACCCACTCCATAAAGTTTTGCAGTTTGGACGGATTCGTTACTGATGCTTTACTAGCTCCCGCAATAGCGAGAATCAGTACGAAAATGCTGGTCACGCCGATCATAAGCAAAGCCGATAAATCGAAGTGAATGCCAGCTAACTCAAGCCCTGGTGCATGATGTTCCATCTTTTCCAATTTCACCCCTTTCGACGAATGAATGTACTTCCTTACTGCGGTTTGGATCTTTTAATAGAAATAATACCCAATACGAGTGTTGCCAATTGAACGAAAAAGTATCCGACAATGGTAGTGGGTAGAGAGAAATACTGCGGATACCGGACGGCAGCAATGCCAGCAAGCGCTGCTATGGCCCCCCTCGTCAAGAAACCGATGTTGCCTCTGTAAGGACCCTTTTGCTTCGCTGACGAAGCGGCGATCACTTTGTCCGACAGCTTCCGGATTTTCCATGCCAAATACTTGGCATTGATCATGCTGGCACAAGCGCCCAACATAACTCCTGCCGCGTAAGGCCGAAATTCGACAAAAACTGCCCATATGACCAAACAAAAGGAAAGGAAGAAATAAAACACATTTTGAACCGTTTTCAGATGGGCCGAAAACTCATCCATTATAGCCCTCCGTATTGCTTAATCATGAAGTAAATGCTTATGATCGCAGACACAAGACCCAGCAAAAAGCCTCCCAGTACCCACAACTGCCCTCCAAGCACTTGGCTGAGCCAATCTCCGAACCAATAGCCTGCCAATAAACAGACGACAAGATCGATTCCAATAGCGCTTGTCAGTGCGGCTGCCCGCCAGGGATTATCATTGCGGTTTGGTTGGTTCATAAACACCCTCCTGAGAATCCTCACTTATTGTAACGAAGCAATGCAAGGTTTGTCAATTGTCGTAACTTCCAAACAACCGTGTGGAAATCTCCCAAAAACGTTGATGTACCAAGGTTTTTGGGAGTTTCAAACCAAACAGTACAACTGTATGGTGTAGCGTTTGTCATGAGATTGTCACGGTTGGAACGGCTCGGGTCTTGCGGAAACCTGTCCAAAATGGTAAAGGATGGCTTGGACGATGCGTTCGGACGCTTTTCCATCCCCATAAGGGTTAGCCGCCTGGCTCATTTTTTGGTATAAAGCAGCATCAGTCAACAAGGCACTAGCGCGGTTAAAGACATGCTCCTCCTCGGTTCCTACCAACTCCAAAGTGCCCGCGTCGATCCCTTCCGGGCGCTCCGTGGTATCCCTCAAGACCAAAACGGGCACGCCGAAGGATGGCGCCTCTTCCTGCAAACCTCCAGAGTCCGTTAAGATCATGTGCGTGTGAGGATACAAATTGTGTAAATCGACTACATCGAGAGGATCAATCAATTTAATCCGCGGATGACCGTCCAGGTATTCATAAGCCGGACCTTTCACGGCCGGGCTCGGATGAACTGGATAGACGATTGCGATATCATCGAATGCATCAGCCAAACGTTTAACAGCGCGGAAAATTTGACGGTGCGGTTCTCCCTGTGATTCCCGACGATGTGCCGTCATCAGAATCAATCGCTTGCCTTTTGCCCATTCAAGTACCGGATGCGGATAATTCTCCCGAACCGTGTAGGAAAGCAGGTCGACCGCCGTATTGCCGGTAATGAAGATGCCTGCGTCCGATTTGTTCTCTCTGCGCAGGTTGTCTGCAGACAAAGAGGTTGGTGCGAAGTGCAGGTCACTCATTACACCTGTCAGCTGGCGATTCATTTCCTCTGGGTAAGGGGATAGCTTGTTCCAAGTGCGAAGACCCGCTTCCACATGTCCGATTTTGATCTGCTGCATAAATGCCGCGTAGCTGGCAAGAAAGGTTGTTGAGGTATCGCCGTGAACAAGAATCAGATCCGGCTTAGCTTCCCTCAGCACCGGATCCAGACCTTGCAAAACCCGAACCGAAACTTCGCTCAGCGTCTGCCCATCCTTCATAACATCAAGATCATACTGTGGCTTTATTGCGAAAAAATCAAGCACTTGATCCAATAATTGCCTATGCTGTGCCGTTACGCAGACGATGGATTCAATCTGCTCCGGATATTTCTCCAGTTCCTTCACCAACGGAGCCATCTTGGTCGCTTCTGGTCGGGTACCGAAAATGGTAATCACCTTAATTTTGCTCACAACAGGTTCCCCCTCTTGTTCATGTCCTCGGATAGCAGCCGACTTCACCTAATTACAAACTATTTCGTGCCGAATAACCGGTCACCCGCGTCACCCAAGCCCGGAATAATATACCCATGATCGTCTAAATAATCATCTATAGCCGCAACGTACAAATCGACGTCAGGATGCGCTTGCTGTACCGCTTGTACACCTTCCGGCGCAGCAATCAGGCACATCAGCTTGATCTGCGAGCAGTTTCTGCGCTTCAGCGCTTCAATAGCCGCATTCGCAGAGCCTCCGGTAGCTAGCATCGGATCGATGACGATCAGCTCACGCTCCTGCACATCGGTAGGCAGCTTCGCATAATACTCCACCGGCTCCAACGTTTGCGGATCGCGGTACAGCCCGATATGACCGACCTTTGCCGCAGGAACGAGCTTCAGGATCCCGTCCACCATCCCAAGACCTGCCCGTAAAATCGGGATCAGCCCCAGCATCCGCCCGGAAATCGTCCGGCATTCTGCTGTAGCCACAGGCGTTTGAACCTGCACCTTTTGAAGCGGAATTTCTCTTGTAATTTCATAAGCCATCAGTGTGGCCACCTCATCGACAAGCTCACGGAAATCTTTGGTCGTCGTCGACTTATCCCGAATATAAGTAAGCTTATGCTGTATCAGCGGATGATCACACACAAATACTTTTCCCATACTTTAGTCCCCTTTGCCTTCATTACGCCAAATCTTGACTATTATACCACAACTGCTATGGGTTATCCTAACAAGTTTGCAGAAAAGAAAGGCGAAGCCGGAAGCAAGGCGAAACGATGAATTCTGAGTAGGGTTGCACTGAAAAAGAGTCGACCGCGGCAAGCGAATCGACTCTCCCATAACGTCTTTTTCACGAAATATCGTTAATTAATAGCCCAAGCCTGGATACAGAGGGAATTGTGCAGTCAAATCTTTCACCATGCCGCGTACTTTCTCATGAACGGCAGTGTCCGACGGATTTTTCAAGCTCAGAGCAATGATTTTGGCGATCGTTTTCATCGCTTCTTCGTTCATGCCTCGGGAAGTGGCCGCAGGTGTACCTACACGAATACCGCTGGTTACCATCGGCTTCGCCGGGTCAAACGGAATCGCGTTTTTGTTCACAGTCACGCCGACTTCGTCCAGCAGATGCTCCGCATCTTTACCGCTGATGTTCAAGCTGCGCAGGTCAATCAGCATCAAGTGGTTATCCGTTCCGCCGGAAACCAGGTCAATGCCTTCGGACAGCAAAGCTTCGGACAACGCCTTGGCGTTGTTTACAACGTTTTGCGCGTAAGTTTTGAAATCAGGCTGCAGGGCTTCGCCCAGTGCTACGGCTTTCGCTGCAATGACGTGCATCAAAGGACCGCCTTGGGAGCCTGGGAAGACCGCTTTGTCGATCGCTGCTGCCCACGGCTTGCGGCACAAAATCATACCACCGCGCGGACCGCGCAATGTTTTGTGCGTTGTTGTTGTTACAAAGTGTGCATGCGGCACCGGGTTCGGGTGCAAGCCTGCAGCAACCAAACCGGCGATATGAGCCATATCGACCATGAACAGAGCGCCCACATCGTTCGCAATGGATGCCAATGCTTCAAAATCAATCGTACGCGGGTATGCACTTGCACCGGCAACGATCAGGCGAGGCTTATGTTTGAAAGCTGCTTTGCGAACATCGTCGTAGTCGATGCGGGAATCCGTCTCTTTGACACCGTAAGCAACGAAGTTATACAAAATACCGGATGCGTTCACCGGGCTGCCGTGCGTCAAGTGACCACCGTGTGCCAGGTTCATCCCCAACACGGTATCTCCAGGCTGCAGCGCAGCCAAATAAACGGCCATGTTCGCTTGGGCGCCGGAGTGAGGCTGTACGTTCGCGTGCTCCGCACCGAACAGTTCTTTTGCACGATCGCGAGCAATATCTTCTACGATATCAACGTACTCACAGCCGCCATAGTAACGTTTGCCCGGGTAGCCTTCCGCATATTTGTTCGTCAGAACGGTGCCCATAGCTTGAAGAACGGCTTGGCTTACGAAGTTCTCGGATGCGATCAGCTCGATTTTGTCACGTTGACGACCCAGCTCTAAATTCATAGCTTCTACAATTTTAGGATCTTGATTACGAAGTTGTTCCACAATAATTCCTCCTTAAGTATGCTTTCATCTATAGCTTGAGTGAATTCATTATCAATCACAAGTATCGCCGCCCGACACCGTATCGGCCTGAGGCACATACACGGCTCTGTCACCCCCGATCAGCTTGGGACGCGTATACGCCATCTGTACGGGGGCATGGCCGATCATCCGAATCGAAGGACGCAGCGGCACCGCTACCCGCTTCAAGTGCATGCCGATCAGCGTACCGCCAATATCGATCCCGGCGTGAGCTTCAATCGTCTCCACCACACAGGCCTGCTGCAAATGCTTGTAAGCGTAGGATGCCATCGAACCGCCTGCGCGCGGCACCGGAATAACCGAAACCTGCTCCAGTCTGTACTCCCGCATCGCAGCCCGTTCTACCACAAGCGCCCGGTTCAAATGCTCACAGCATTGAAACGCAGGATAAAATCCGACTTCCGCCCGTACCGCCTCCACAGCGGCAAACAAGTGCCTGGCGACTTCCTCCGTTCCGGAAGTGCCGATATGCTGCCCAAGCACCTCGCTGGTGCTCGTCCCTATAACCAGAAGCTGACCCGCTTCAAGGCGGCCGGCCTGTACCAGCTCTCTCAGCACTTGCTCCGTTTGGGAACGAAGGCTTGAGAGATCCCAAGCGTCATTTTGTACAGATGATGATGTCGTAGTCACAGGTGAAAGGCCTCCTTCATCCCAATTTGGCAGTTAAGGATGCACCGCGTACTTGTCTTCCAACGCCTTCACTTTATTAATACGGTTCGCATGGCGTTCCCCGTTGGAAAAGTCGGTTTCGAGCCATACTTTAATAATTTCCTGAGCAACCCCCGGTCCGATCACACGCTCGCCCATCGCCAGCACGTTCGTATCGTTATGCTCGCGAGTCGCCTTGGCCGAGAATAAATCGTGCACCAGTGCACAGCGAATGCCCGGCACTTTGTTCGCGGCAATCGACATCCCGATTCCCGTCCCACAGATGAGAATACCTTTATCCGCTTGCCCTGCCACCACTTGGTCGCACACGGCAATCGCATAATCGGGGTAGTCGACCGAATCCGTACAATGACAGCCCAAGTCGGCCACCTGATGGCCAAGAGATTCAATAAAGCGGATTAATTCATCCTTCAAACGTACTCCTGCATGATCTGCTCCAACTGCAACTTTCACTTGTCTTTCGCCTCCTAACCATAATTAGCTTCATTATAACCCAAAGCAGGCAGAAACACGAAAAAAGAGCAGCCGAATGCTGAAATTCCAGCATCACGTTGCTCTTTGCCCAGGCGACCGGCCGTATGTCCCGATGCTCCACTGTGGTTACACCCACTCGTCGCCAGTTACATCAGGTCCTTAATCTATATAAACATCATAGCGGAAAACCGATCGGCTGTAAAGCCCAAGGATAAACAGCTTTGGCGTCCTTTAAAGGCAGGATCGCGTTGATCAGGTTCTCCATGCGAAGCCTGTAAAGTCCGAGTAAATGAACACCACAAGACTGCCGTTTCTGCCAGGCATCTGCCCTTAACGAATCTTCTCAACTCATGGCTTCAGCTTGGATATGAGCTTCATTAAAGCTTCTTCAATTTCTTCCGCACACTGCCGGTACAAAGCCAGCGACCCGCCGTACGGGTCTGCAATTTCATAATCAGGCAGCTCCCTCTCCAGCGTCAGCAAGCGTACCCGCTCCTCTTGAGTAATGTGCTGAGCTAACGCATGCTTCAGCTGCAGCTCTGCAGTTAATTGCTCGAGCTCGTTCATGCGGCGGGCTGTTTCTTCATCAACCTCAACATATTCCTTGAGCGTATAGATTTTGTCAATATACTCTGGGAAACGGCCGATCGCGTGCTGTTTATGTCCTGTCGTCATGGTCAGTATGAGATCGGCCCATTCCAGCAGTTCCCGGGACAAGGCGCTGGAGCTCATGTTGTCCAATATGCCTTGCTCCTTCAGAACGGATGCCGCATGTCGGGATACCGGTGATCCGTTAGAGGCCGCCACCCCCGCCGAACGAACCTCGATATGGTCCAATCCGTGTTCCTTCAAAAGCCGGCGCAGGATGCCCTCAGCCATCGGACTCCGGCAGGTGTTGCCTGTACAAACGAAAAGGATGCGATTCATACATATTCCTGCCTTTCCCGTGTTGGTCTTATCCTAGTATTATACCTCATTTGAGCTTAAATATGGATACCCCGTCATGTTTTTGGGCCTTCGGCTGTCCCATGCCTTTATAGCAGGAAGTGTACACCGAACGCCAGCAAAATGACTCCGCCCATCGCTTCGCCATACTCACCGATCCACCGCCCGACCTTGCGTCCCAGCATCAGTCCGATGATCGACATAACTCCTCCTACCGTACCGAACATCAAGACGGTTAAAAGAATGTCTCCTGAGAACATTCCCAGAGACACACCTACGGAAAAAGAGTCGATGCTGACGCTAAGCGCGAACAGGATCGTTCCCCATAACGTGCGATGGTCCAAAGAAGGGGCTTCTTCCCCTTTCAGGGAGCTGTACACCATATGTACGCCAAGCAGCACGAGTAAGACACCGCCGACCTTGGAGGCAACGCCCCCCAGCAGCGAGCTGACATAGCCGCCCATAAACATGCCCATTAAAGGCATCACCATATGAAATAGAGCGATAACGAAGCTGAGCTTCAATACATCCAGCTTGCGGATCCCTTTCATCCCTATGCCGATTCCCAACGATAAGGCATCCAGCCCTAACGCAACGGCCATAATCACGATTGCTATGAATTGTCCTATAAATAAGGGCGATGTCCAATCCATCTGCTACCTACCTCCTGTTCCCGTTCCTAATCAACATATGCGGACAAGAAGGGAATCATGACAGGGGCTTGGTCTTATGCCTGCAAGGCAGGCATCCATGGCGCAGGGGAAAGCAGACATAGCATGGAGCGAAGGCGGGAGGCTTGCCCCCTTTGAACCTTAGACAACCGAGACATTCCGCCAAGACGAAGCCGACTTTTGTTCACTATTCTTCTAAAGAAACGGCTTCGTAGTGCTCTACAGTAGGAAACGGATCATAAAAATGGTGCAGCAGGCTTTTCCACTCCGCATACTTTTCAGAGCCTCTGAACCCGATGGTATGGTCCTCCAGCGACTCCCACCGGACAAGCAATAAGTATTGGTCCGGGTGTTCGATACATTTATGCAGCTCATGCTGTATATAGCCCTTTATACTGGAAATGATTGCCGAAGCTGTGCGGAACGCTGCCTCAAAGGCTTCGGTCTCTCCCGGCCTCACGTGCAAAACGGCGGATTCCAAAATCATTTGGAAGCTCGCACCCCCTACGTTTATCTATTTTTAATCCGCCTCGATCACGCGGTCCCCGGCCGCTTTGCGCAGCCGGTTCATGATAGCTGCCCCGATGCCCGATTCGGGGCAAGCCTCTCCTATGATGAAGGTAACTCCCGCTTCATCGAACTCGCGCAGCGCGGCGTACAGGCCGTGCGCTACGGTCTCAAGGTCGCCCAGGCTCCCGCAGGCGACGACATGGTCCGCGCACAGCGCATCGGCATGCTCGCGGAACGTGAGCGCGCCGGTCCGCTCCCCGCGTGCGCGGGCCTCATCGAGCTCGCGCTGCATGCGAGCGAGTACCCGTTCAGGGTCCTCGCCCTGAACAAGGGTCATGACGCCGCGGGGCGCGTAATGCGTGTACTTCATGCCCGGCGCGCGCGGCGCTGCGGAGGGCTCGCTCAGGTGCGCGGAAGCTTCCCGCACCTCGACGCCAGGCAGCACCGCGCGCAGCTGGGCGGCCGTTACGCCGCCGGGCCGGAGCACGTGGAGCACCCCGGTGCCATCACCGTTGCCGTCTGCGGTGTATTCCACCACCGTGGACTCCACGCCCACGCCGGTCGCCCCCCCGTCGACGATGCCGTCGATGCGCCCGGCCAGATCCTCCCGCACGTGCTCGGCGCGTGTGGGACTTGGCCTGCCCGAGCGGTTCGCGCTCGGAGCCGCCACGGGACAGCCTGCAGCTTCAATCAGCTGCAGCGCCACGGGGTGGTCGGGCATGCGCAGCCCGACCGTGTCAAGCCCCGCGGTCACTAGGGGGGAGAGTGCGCCGTCTTTGACCGGCAGCACAACGGTCAAAGGCCCGGGCCAGAACGCGTCGAGCAAACGCGAAACGGCCTCATTCGGGGCAGCGGCCAGCTCCTCGATTTGAGACCGGTGGGAAATATGTACGATCAAAGGGTTGTCCGAAGGTCTCCCTTTGGCCTTGAAAATCTTTTGAACAGCTTCCGTGTTCCTTGCATCGGCTCCAAGACCATAGACCGTTTCAGTCGGGAAAGCTACCGTACCGCCTTGACGGAGCAGCTCCCCGGCTTTTGCCAAACCCTTTACATCTACATCTTCCGTCGCTAATACCTTCCAATAGGTTGTCATCTCTATCATCCTTATCGATTTCGATCAGGCCCCGATGGCCTGTCTCCTTCACCTTCCGTCCGCCCTAAGCGAACAGCGAGCCCAGTTTTTTCAGCAAATCCCACAGAAAAAAATGAATTTCAGGCTGAGGCGCTTTAGCTTGAGCAGCGGCCGATACAGATGGTTGCCCTGCAGCAGCAAGCTTGACATTAGCACTGGCCGTGCTTGCCCCGGCTTTTGAAGAATCGGTCCCCTTGACTGCCTTATCGGGGGTTTTCTCCGAGCTTTGGGATTTGCCCGCAGTTTTCGAAGGCTTGGATGCATCCCCATTCGCAGAGGAAGCTTCCGTCTTTTTAGCGGAATCCTCATTGGCCGCAGCGGCCTCGGCTACGTTCGTTGGTTTCGCTATGGCATCGGAATCAACAAAACATAACGGAGGAAATAACACACACCACCAGTTTTGTCCCTCCGCCTCCCCGATGGAAACACGGAGTGCCTCGTATTCTCCGGCGGGATATATTTGATTGCCATACATTTTCATAGGGAACGGAACGGTACCCAGCTCCACTTGATAATCATAAGTAAAACCGTACTTGCGCAAGGTATCGCCTACAAGCTTGTGGAGCTCCGGCAGATGAGCACGAACGGTCTCTCTTGCCTGCTCAATCGTGTGAGGACCTTGCACCCATTGGCTCATTTGCTCTACGATTGCGTCTCTTACTTCTCTCTTCACCCATTGATCGGACGGCGAATCGGAATTGGCCAAAATACGCAAGCGGATGGATTCTTGTGGAATCGAAGCGTTCGCTTCCGCCCCTGCAGTTTGCGTTACGTTCGAGGCAAAAACTACGGCATTGTTGCGCTGAGCTTCCCAGCAAGAGATTAATAGAATAAGTGCAAAAGCCATATAAAAAAACCGAAGATAGGATGTGCGTTTCACCATGATACCCGTGCCCCTCTCGCCTTGTTCCTAGTCCTCAGTATGGACAAGAGCGAGAGGGTTTAAACCTAGCAATCTAGCAAAAAGTTAATCTACTAAGGCAGCTCGCTAGATTCGCCTGTATAACGAACTGCCAGCACATGGCGGTCAATCCCCGCCAAATCAGGAATGATGCGGACTTCATCCCATTTCGCGGCTTCACACAGCAGTTGTGCCACTGCTTGGGCCTGTCCCTGTCCGACCTCAAGCCCGACTAGGGAGGGCAGCGCAACAAGCTCGGATAGCTGCGCAATCAGCCGGCGGTACAGCACGAGTCCGTCCGCTCCACCGTACAGCGCGGAAGCCGGTTCATACAGCCGAACCTCCGGCTGCAGCCCCGCTTCATCCGCCTCCGGGATATACGGCGGATTGGAAACCACCGCATCGAGGCGCAGGCCGCGCTCGATGTAAGGCACGAGCAGGTCCCCTTCCAGGAAGGCGACCCGATCGCCCACCCCATGGCGCTTCGCATTCGCTTCGGCAACCGCCAGCGCAGCCGGCGAAATGTCCGAGCTCATCAAGCGCCACTGCGGACACTGCACTGCGAGCGTCACCGCGATGGCCCCGCTCCCTGCGCCGATATCGGCAATCAGCGGGGCGGCCGCTTCTGCTTCCTTTTCCGCGCCAGCCTCGTTCATAGCCCTCAGCGGCCAAAGCTTCCTCCCGATCGCCACCACCTGCTCCACGAGGAGCTCCGTCTCCGGACGCGGTATGAGTACGGCCGGGGTTACTGTAAACGGAAGCCCGTAAAAGTCCTGCTCGCCTATAATATATTGTACCGGCTCCCCTGCCGCCTTGCGCTCCAGCATGTTGTTCCACTGGCCCCAATGTTCCACGGGGAACATATCCGACCATCGGAGCAGCAGCTCGCTGCGGGTCAGACCTAATAAGTGCTCCAGCAGCAGCTGGGCACAATGTGCCGGCTCCATCACTTGATGCCTGTCTAAAAAAGAAGAAGCCTCTATAAAGGCTTCCCGAAGGGTCAATTTCCGTTCACCGGTCATTGGTTTACTCTTGCTCTCCTTTATCCATCAGCTCCGACTGTGCCGCAATCGTCAAAGCGGAAACAATTTCCTCCATGTCGCCGTTCAATACAGCATCCAATCGGTGAAGCGTAAGTCCAATCCGGTGATCCGTTACACGGCTTTGCGGGAAATTGTACGTCCGGATCCGTTCACTGCGGTCGCCCGTTCCCACTTTACTTTTCCGTTCACCTGCGTACTTCGCCATCTCTTCCTGCTGATGCTTATCGAAAATCCGTGCGCGAAGCACCTGCAGCGCTTTCTCCTTATTGGAGTTTTGCGACTTGCCGTCCTGACACGTTGCAACGATACCTGTAGGCACATGCGTCACACGAACGGCCGATTTCGTCGTATTGACCGACTGACCGCCTGCACCGCTGGAGCAGAATGTATCGACGCGAATATCGCTGTCATTAATTTCGATATCGAACTCTTCCATTTCGGGCAGTACCGCCACAGTAGAGGTCGACGTATGAATACGGCCGCCCGATTCCGTTGTCGGAATCCGCTGTACACGGTGCGCGCCGCTTTCGTACTTCATTTTACTGTAGGCGCCTTTCCCGTTAATCGAGAAAATAATTTCTTTGAATCCGCCCAAATCGTTCATGCTGACATCCATTACTTCCGTGCGCCAGCCTTGAGTGTCTGCATATTTGCTGTACATGCGGTACAGATCAGATGCGAACAACGCGGCTTCATCCCCGCCTGCAGCACCGCGGATTTCCACAATAACGTTCTTATCGTCGTTAGGGTCCTTCGGCAGCATCAAAATTTTGATGCGCTCTTCCAATTCCTCTTTGCGCTCCGTAAGCTCATCGAGCTCCATCTTCACAAGCTCGCGCATTTCTTCATCGAGCTTTTCATTTTGCATTGCGCGTGCCGCTTCATATTGCTCCACGACACTCTTATATTCCATGTAAGCATCGTACGATTCCTGAAGATCGGATTGTTCCTTGGAATACTCCCTCAGCTTCTTCGTATCGCTCGTTACGTCCGGATCACACAGCAACTCGCTTAATTTATCATAGCGGTCTGCCAAGGATTGCAGTCTATCTAACATAATCATTCACCCCTTATGTCTACAAAAGTTCGTATTTTGCCTATCGTTCCGCCTCACCGCACTTAGGTCTTTTTCGCTTGAGTAGGGCCGAATCTCGATCGCCTCGCGCTTGCACCAAGCGGCTCCCGTCCTTCGCCCCTACTCTGTGTTCCACCCTTATACTCTATCTATACGTTGAAGCGGAAATGCATGACATCGCCGTCTTTTACTACATACTCTTTTCCTTCCAGGCGCAGCTGCCCTTTTTCCTTGGCCGCATTCATCGAGCCCGCAGCTACCAGATCGTCGTAGGCTACAACCTCTGCACGAATAAACCCACGTTCAAAATCCGTATGGATCACGCCGGCCGCCTGAGGCGCCTTCGTTCCCTTGCGAATCGTCCAGGCACGAACCTCCTGCACACCGGCAGTAAAGTAAGTGTACAGCCCGAGCAGCTTGTAAGCCGCTTTGATCAGACGATTCAAGCCGGACTCCTGCAGTCCCAGCTCCTCGAGGAACATCGCTTTGTCTTCCCCTTCGAGCTCTGCAATTTCCGATTCCACCTTTGCGCTGATCGGTACCACTTCAGCTCCTTCGAGAGCTGCGTATTCACGCACCTTTTGTACGAACGGATTCTCATCCGCCGTCGCCACTTCTTCCTCGCTCACATTCGCCGCATATAGCATCGGCTTCATGGTCAGCAAATGCAGGTCGCGAATCAGCAATGCCTCGTCATCGCTCAGTTCTACGCTGCGCGCAGGCTTGTCGTTATACAGTGCCTCTTTGATCCGTTCCAGACACTCGACTTCAGCCGCGTATTTCTTGTCTCCGCCCTTCATATTTTTACGGGAGCGGTCAATCCGTTTCTCTACGGACTCGACATCCGCCAGAATGAGCTCCAGATTAATCGTCTCGATGTCACTGATCGGATTCACCGTGCCCGATACGTGCGTAATATTCTCATCCTGGAAGCAGCGAACGACGTGAACGATCGCATCCACTTCACGAATATGCGCCAAAAACTTGTTGCCCAAGCCCTCGCCGCGGCTCGCGCCTTTTACCAGACCCGCAATATCGACAAACTCGAATGCCGTAGGCACAACGCTCTTAGGCACAACAATTTCCGTCAGCTTTATTAAACGCTCATCCGGGACCTCCACAACACCGACGTTCGGATCTATTGTACAGAAAGGATAGTTCGCCGACTCCGCACCCGCTTGAGTAATTGCATTAAACAAAGTGGATTTACCCACGTTCGGCAAACCTACGATCCCTGCTTTCAAAGCCATGTATAGGACAACTCCTTAGTCAACTTTTTCGATACATTCCTAAATAGTTATTATATCGCAAAAACGGTGTCTCTGTCACCTTGGTAGTTTTTTTCAAACAAAAAACCGCCGATTCGGCGGATGCAATTTCTTTTCTATGCGATTCATTTATTTAAAGGTGCGCTTGGATGATTCCTTTTTCTTTCGCTCGAAGTGAAGCTCCACTTGCTTTTTCAATATAAAAGCGCGAAGCGGTCTCACCTTGTCCGTTCCCAATCCGACGTACCTGGCCCCGTAATAGTGCTCTTCACCGATCCGCTCCATACGCATAATTTCAACTTCACATCGCAGAGAGCAGCCCTGACCCAGCTCCGCCTCCATTTGATAGGTACTTCCCAGCTTCAGCTCCTCTTGGAATGTAAAGCCAAGCCCGCTGACGCTGATGTTTTGAATGATCATCGGGTTCGTTTCAGTTGCCGAGGCCAATGTCGTTCTGAGGGTCCCCGCCTCGTTTACTTCCACCCGCGGATGCTCCCGCTTCTCCACGAATCGGTTCCGGTTTGCAGGCGGATTAATAAACACGAGCGCGCCCTCGCCCTTAGCGACTACCCTCGACAGAAAGGTGTAGATGCCTCCCGGTGAATACACGGTTATTTTCGCGCTATCTCCCAGCTGAAACCGGGCATACTCGGGGATTTCAATCTCCAGAAGATCCCCTTCTGCATACGACAGCACCCCCGTGGATACAAAAAATTCCGTCTCCACCGCTGTACGGCTGTTCAACAAAATGCCCGCAGGACTCTTGTACTTCTCTCCTGAATATTCATACTGGGTGCCCGTTTTGGCCAATTTGGTCAGCATGCGCATCTACTCCTCAACTTATCAAGTGTGTCTTTCGTCATCAAGTCATGAGAAAAAGGCCATTCCCTGGATCATCCTCATCAGGGGAAAGCCTTGGCACACCAGGGAATAGAACACTGCAGCAGTATCGATTCGGCGGCCAGGCTGTCATAGTCCGGAGTACGGACGTTAGACCCTGTAGCTTTGCGTCCCTGTCTTTCGGCAGGTTTGCCAAGAGTAATGCCAGTATAAAGTCCTATCTTATTAGGTGTAGGGACCTATATTCAGGTTCATTATACACAGAAACCAGCTATAATGGAAGATAGCAAGACGACGATCCTGCTTCCATTGAATCGGCAGGAACGGATGTGAATCCACTTGAAAACAGGTGATCTTATGGACAATGCGCAAAGGTATCACGGCTCAGCCCCTTCCGAAATTAAGCATCCCGTTGTATTGTTTGACGGCGTCTGCAAGTTTTGTAACGGCTCGGTGCAGTTTCTTCTTCGGCATGACAAGAAGGACCGGCTCCGTTTTGCCGCTTTACAGTCGGAATATGCGCACAGGCTTCTTCCCCCGGAGCTGCTCGATGAATCGTACCTGGATACGATGATATTGGCCGAGGGCAGTACATTTTACACCCGCTCAACCGCCGTTCTGCGCATCTGCAAGCATTTGGGCGGAGGCTGGTCTCTGCTGTATGCGGCAGGCATAGGAATCCCGAGACCGCTTCGTGATGCGTTGTATCGTTTTGTCGCAAAATACCGTTATAGGCTGTTCGGGAAATACGTTCGCTGTATGATGCCTACGGAAGCGGTACGCCGCAAATTTCTCGATCTTTGAGTGAAGACTTTTCCCCAATTGGGGATAGCCGCTTGGATAAGAGAGACCTACTTGCTGAACTATCCCCAATTCTCTACAATAAAATGTGAATAACAACCGTGTTATCCACAACATTATCCACAGCATGTTAACAAAACGAATATTTGTTCGTTTGTACCCACATTCACAAGAACGAGGTGCTTTAAATTGCAAGAGCATATTCCTTATATGCGGGCAGCGATGGAAGAAGCGCAAAAGGCCGAAGCGAAGCTGGAAGTGCCCATCGGCTGCGTGATCGTATGGCAGGATCAAATTATCGGACGAGGCCATAACTTAAGGGAAACGACCTGCGACCCGTTGGCCCATGCCGAACTGATCGCTATCAAACAGGCAAGCGAGCATCTGGAAGCTTGGCGGTTGTTGGATTGCAGGCTTTATGTGACGCTGGAGCCTTGCCCGATGTGTGCAGGGGCAATTGTCCAGTCCCGGATTCCTCAGGTTATCTACGGCACAACGGATCCGAAGGCAGGCTGCGCCGGCACTTTAATGAATCTGCTTCAAGAGGAACGATTCAATCATCGTGTCGACGTGGTCAGCGGCGTGCTGCAAGAGGAGTGCAGCGCGATGCTGACCCAATTTTTCCGCAAGCTGCGGGGGAAAGGGTAGCCGGTCTGCAGGATCGGCCCCAACAAAAACAGGCCCATCAGGACAGCAGGTCCATGATGAGCCTCTTTTTTACGAGATGACTTGATTGTCGGCGTCACGGAGCTCTACTTGAACTTCCTGCGGCAGCACAACCGTTACGTTCATCCGCGGGTAGAAGGAGTCCAGCCCCCTCTCCTCCGGCAGTCTTTTAATCTGTACGTACATCGTATCTCCTGCCGAATGAACCGAAATGACCTGCTCCTTCTGAAGCACTTGCTCCTCTACGCCAGCCTTGACCCGCTCCCGGTAAGTCCCGAATACTTGGATTGAACGATCCGTTGATTTATCCACCTTGATGGCCCCGTCGGCCGATTGGACCACTACCTTTTTCACGCCTTCCCCCAAAGCTTCCTTGATCGCCGGCAGATCCTTTGTTTTCTCTATGGAACCCAGCATGGAGCGTACCTCACCCATCAAGCCCACGGAAGTCAGCATAGCAAAGCCCAAGCATCCAATACAGA
The DNA here is from genome assembly GCF_002234615.1 of Paenibacillus rigui. Lineage (GTDB taxonomy): Bacteria > Bacillota > Bacilli > Paenibacillales > NBRC-103111 > Paenibacillus_S > Paenibacillus_S rigui. The sequence continues at coordinate 156,163 of NZ_NMQW01000015.1, forward strand.
GTACCCCTACAAAAAATAAGCTCAGCATATCATAATAGAGGACGCTACTTTCCTTCTTGGCGAACACCAGATAACCCAGAATCTCGAGCCCCAGCAGGACGAAAATAATCGGCCACCAGGTTAGAAAAGCATCATTCAACAGCGACCGGAGGTACACTCCTTCTCTGCAGCACACCTACACAACCTCAACTCTTTAACTTGCTTCTTAGTCACACCCGCATCCGACTTCAGCTTCATCCGTAATTTTCGTCGGATAGCGGTTGTCGAAACAGGCGGTACAATGCCCGCGGTTGAATTCACCGTTAGGACGTCCGATCGCGTTCAGCAAACCATCATGACTTAAGAAATGCAATGAGTCCGCATTGATTGCTTGACGAATTTCTTCGATCGATTTTTGCGCAGCGATCAATTCCTTGCGGTCCGGCGTGTCGATCCCGTAGAAGCAAGGATTTTTGAAAGGAGGCGAGCTGATCCGAACGTGAACCTCGGTTGCCCCCGCTTCGCGAAGCAGGTTCACGATCCGAAGCGACGTCGTACCGCGAACGATCGAATCGTCGATCATGACGACGCGCTTGCCGGCAACGATGCTGCGTACCGCGCTCAGCTTCATTTTAACACCTTGCTCGCGCAGCTCCTGGCTCGGCTGAATGAACGTCCGGCCGGTATAACGGTTCTTGATGAGCCCGAGCTCATAAGGGATGCCCGTTTGCTCTGCAAAGCCGATGGCCGCCGAAATACTGGAATCCGGTACGCCGGTTACGACATCGGCATCAACGAATGATTCCAGAGCGAGTTGGCGTCCCATCCGCTTCCGTGCGGAGTGAATATTGATTTCATCAATATCACTGTCCGGGCGAGCGAAGTATATATACTCCATCGCACAAATGGCACGCTGTTTGATCGGGGAAAAACGATCCTCGACCAGCACATTCGTGCTCATGTCCAGCACAAGCAGTTCACCCGGCTCCACGTCACGGTAGTACGTTCCCCCTACCGCGTCAAAAGCACACGTTTCCGAAGCAAACAAATAAGCGTTGCCCAACCGTCCCATAACGAACGGACGAAGACCGTGCGGGTCCCGGGCAGCAATCAGCTTATCCTTCGTTTGGAATAAGAAAGCGTAAGCTCCTTCCACCTTGAGCAGCGCTTCCTTCACAGCCAGCACGATATCATCATGCTTGGATCTTGCGATCAAGTGCGCTATAACTTCGGTATCACTCGTCGTTTGGAAAATCGAGCCTTGGCTCTCCAGCTCCTTCTTCACTTCTCCGGCATTGTGTAGGTTGCCGTTCGTCGCAATCGCCAAATCGCCGCCGCGGTACTTAAACACGAGCGGCTGTGCATTCGCGAGCTTGCTTTCGCCTGATGTCGAATAACGGACATGCCCGATGGCCGAAGGGCCGACCAATGTAGTGAGATTGTCATTATTGAATACTTCTTTTACCAAGCCCATATTGCGGTAGTAGCTGAAGCTTTCTCCATTCGCTACGCAAATACCGGCACTTTCCTGGCCGCGATGCTGAAGGGCATGCAGTCCATAATACGACAGAGAAGCGGACTCGGGGTGTCCGAACACCCCGAACACCCCGCACTCCTCGCGAAGCTTATCGAACAGCCCATCATGGCTGCCGATCCCTTCATTATAGAAATTTCCTGTCCATAGCTGCTGCGATGTTTTTATTTCATCAGACATGGAATCGCATCCTTCCAAACCTTTTCTAGTTGTGCAACCGATGCTTGGATGACGGGTTTAGCGTTCACTTGGATTTGTAGTTCTTGTCCTGTTACGTTGCCTAATTGTTGAACCGGTACGCCTTGACCGGCGATATATTGCTTCAATTCCTCCGCCTTCTCAGGGGACGCGCTTAGCAAAATACGGGATTGGCTCTCGCTGAACAACGCGATATCGTTGCGCAGCTCTGTTGTGAAATTGACTTGGGCGCCAAGTCGTCCGCTGATGCAGCTCTCTGCCAAGGCTACGGCAAGTCCGCCGTCGGACAAGTCATGCGCAGAGGCAACAAGACCTTTTTGAATGGCGCCAAGCACCGTATTCAACAGCTTTTTCTCCACATCCAGATCCAGCTGCGGAGGACGGCCCTCGGTTACACCGTGCAGTACATATTGGAACTCGCTTCCGCCAAGCTCCGCTTTCGTCTCGCCCAATACGAAGATGACGTCGCCTTCTTGCTTGAAGCCTTGTGTCGTAATGTGGTCCGTATCATGTACAAGACCGACCATACCTACAACCGGAGTCGGGTAGATCGCGCCTTTCGCGTTCTCGTTGTACAAGCTGACATTACCGCCGATGACCGGCGTCTCCAGCTTGCGGCAAGCCTCCGCCATGCCGTCGGCGGCTTTTTCCAGCTGCCAGAAAATGTCCGGCTTCTCAGGAGAACCGAAGTTCAGGTTATCCGTAATGGCCAGCGGCTCGGCACCGGAGCAAACGTTGTTACGCGCAGCTTCCGCTACAGCGATCATGCCGCCCACTTCCGGATCCAGGTACACGAAGCGTCCGTTGCAATCCGTGGACATCGACAACGCTTTGCGCGAGCCTTGGATCGTCACAACTGCAGCATCCGAACCCGGACGAACCGCTGTGCTTGTACGTACCATGTAATCGTATTGGTTGTAGACCCATTCTTTGCTTGCTACAGAGGGGGAAGCCAATACTTTTTCCAAAGCGCCGTTCAGATCCGTTACTTCCGCATAAGCGTTCGTATCGATCTTCGCGTTCTCTTCGTAGTAAGCAGGTACTTGCGATGGCTTGTTATATACCGGACACTCATCAACGAGTGCAGTTACCGGCATATCGGCAACCATTTCGCCTTTGTGGAACAGTTTCAGGCGGCCGTCGTTGGATACTTTACCGACCTTCGCACAGTGCAGGCCCCAACGCTCAAAAATCGCTTTCGCCTGCGCCTCATGCTTAGGCTCAACAACGAACAGCATACGCTCTTGGGACTCGGACAGCATCATTTCATAAGGCGTCATGCCTTCTTCACGCTGCGGCACCTCGTCGAGGTACAGCTCCATACCGTTGCCGGCTTTACTTGCCATCTCCGCACTGGAACAGGTCAGACCTGCCGCACCCATATCCTGAATACCGAGTACGATGCCGGAGTTGATCAAATCCAAGCAAGCTTCAAGCACCAGCTTCTCCATGAAAGGATCGCCTACCTGAACCGCAGGACGCTTCGCTTCGGACTCCGCTGTCAATTCCTCGGATGCGAAGGTTGCACCGTGAATGCCGTCGCGGCCTGTCGCAGGTCCTACGTAGAAAACCGGGTTGCCTACGCCTTTGGCGACACCCTTTTGAATCTTGTCGTGATCGATGATCCCTACGCACATCGCGTTAACGAGCGGGTTGCCTTCATAGCTCTCATCGAACATCACTTCGCCGCCTACGGTAGGTATCCCGATACAGTTACCGTAACCTGCAATACCGGATACCACGTGCTCGAACAAATATTTCACGCGCTCATTTTCCAGACGGCCAAAACGCAAGCTGTTCAGCAAAGCAACAGGACGCGCACCCATCGAGAAAATGTCTCGGATAATTCCGCCCACACCTGTCGCAGCGCCTTGGAACGGCTCAATCGCAGATGGATGGTTATGGCTTTCAATTTTGAATACTACGGCTTGGTTGTCGCCAATATCAACGATACCTGCGCCTTCACCCGGACCCATCAATACGCGGGGACCTGTAATAGGAAACTTCTTCAGAACGGGCTTTGAATTTTTGTACGAGCAATGCTCCGACCACATAACACTGAACACACCGATTTCCACATAGTTCGGTTGACGGCCCAAAAATCCGCAGACTTTCTCATACTCGGCATCGGTAACGCCCATCTGTTTGTAAATTTTCTGATCCGCGATTTGCTCTGCGGTTGGCTCCTTAGCCGATAACTGCTGCGCCATTCTTTTCCCTCCATGTGCTCAAGATCGATGTGAACATCCGTTTGCCGTCGGCCGAACCTAGCAGCTCGTGCACCGCGCGCTCCGGATGCGGCATCATGCCCAGCACGTTGCCTTTTTTGTTGCAAATACCTGCAATATCATCAACGGAACCGTTAGGGTTATTGCCCGCTTCATAACGGAACACGATTTGGTTGTTGGCTTTCAGCTCAGCCAGTGTCGCATCGTCACAGTAGTAGTTGCCTTCCCCGTGAGCGATCGGAATGTTGATCAGCTCGCCCTGCTTGTACTCGGCTGTAAAAGGAGTGCCCGTATTTTCCACTTGCAGCATAGCCGCGTGACAGCGGAATTTCAACGATTCGTTACGAAGCATTGCTCCCGGGAGCAAGCCGGATTCGAGCAAAATCTGGAACCCGTTACAGATACCAATAATGTACTTCCCTTCTTCGGCCGCTTGGACCAAAGCATTCATAACCGGAGCAAACCGGGCAATGGCGCCGCAGCGCAGATAATCTCCATAGGAGAATCCCCCAGGTACGATAATACAGTCATATTTCGATAGATCCGTTTCTGTATGCCAAACATAGCTAACAGGCTGGCCAATGGTGTCCTCTACCGCTTTGTAGCAGTCGATATCACAATTGGAGCCGGGAAACACCAGTACTGCGAAATTCATCACGTGCTCCTCCTTCAAGTGGGATTAGACCAATTCGTAGCGGTAGTCTTCGATTACGGTATTTGCCAACAGCTTCTCACACATGGCCTTCACACGCTCTTCGGCAACAGCACGGTCGCTTGTGCCCAGCTCCAGCTCCAAATATTTACCTACACGCACCTTGCCTACTTCGTCAAAACCCATCGAGTGCAGCGCGCCTTGCACGGCCACTCCTTGCGGATCGAGTACGCTTTGTTTGATCGTTACATAAACGGTTGCTTTTAACATGGGGGTGAATCCTCCTCGGGATTGGTGAAAGACGTTTGGAAAAATTACTTTGGATGAAAAGGGTTATCCCTGCGGCCACTATTGAAAGTCGATTCCCTATTGAACTTATTTTAAGGTTGGAATCCTCTTTCAAAGGCGGCACGTAGACTCTCCGGGACAATCCCTTATTCACCTTTACATTTTTCCAACCGTCTTTATATTTTTTAAAATAAAAAAGACAAGTGCTTAAAATTCCAAAATCAAAACAACTTATAGTTCACATTACAAACTATTTACTTCGTTAAACGATCATAGATGTTACGGTAACGGCGGGACGTTTCTTCCACTACAGAAGCAGGCAATGGATCCGGCTCGCTGTTTTTATCCCAATCGGTACCTGCCAAGTAAGTCCGTACCGGTTCTTTATCCATGCTGTCGATCTCGATGTCGTAGGCATAATTTTCTTTTGCCCAGAAACGGGAGGAGTCCGGAGTGAAAATTTCATCGATCAAGATAATCTCTCCGTCGATCAGACCGAATTCGAATTTCGTATCCGCCAAAATAATGCCGCGTTCCTCACAGAACTGACGCGCGAACTCATACAGCATAATGCTTTTCGCTTCCAGCTGCTCTGTCAGCTCCGCACCGACCAGCTCCTTCATCCGCTCGATCGAGATGTCCTCGTCGTGGCCAACGTCATTTTTGGCTGCCGGTGTAAAGATCGGCTTCGGAAACCGCTCATTTTTGCGCATGCCCTCTGGCAGCTTGTGTCCGTTCACTTCTCCGGTTTTCTCGTATTGGCGCCAGCCTCCGCCGGTAATGTACCCGCGAACGACACACTCGATGTCGATGCGCTCCGCTTTTTTGGTTACCATAAAGCGATCCTTCATGATTTCGCGATCGGTCACGAGATCCCCTAACCGGTCAACATCTGCGTGAACCACGTGGTTCGGCATCAGATGCGCCGTTTGCTCGAACCAGAACTTGCTCAAGCTGTTCAGCACGTTTCCTTTGTCCGGCACGGCCGGAGACAGCACCCAGTCGAATGCGGAGATGCGGTCGGTGACCGCGATCAGGAAGTGCTCTCCCAGATCGTACAGCTCGCGTACTTTGCCTTTATACAGCAGCGGCGCTTTGACATATTGCTCAGCACTTGAAATAGCCGTTGTTGAGACCATCGTCCGTTCTCCCCTGAATTGATTTTCAAGCTTACAGCCCAGCATCTGGTGACCGTTCTGCTTGAACATCATTATTTTATTTATTAATTCAAACCAAGACGCGTAAAGATCGTATCTACGTGCTTCAAATGCCAGCTCGGGTTGAAGCAATCTTCAATCTCTTCCAGGCTCAGCTGCTCGCGAATCGCAGGCGTATTCTCGATAATTTCGCGGAACGAACGCTGCTCTTCCCAAGCCTGCATCGCTCTAGGCTGTACGGTATCGTAAGCCTGCTCGCGGCTGAAGCCTTTGTCGATCAGCTTCGTCATTACACGCCCGGAGAATGGAACGCCATACGTGCTTTGCATGTTGCGCTTCATGTTCTCAGGGAATACCGTCAAGTTTTTCACGATGTTTCCAAAGCGGTTCAGCATATAGTTCAGAAGAATTGTGGCATCCGGCAAAATAATACGTTCCACGGAGGAGTGCGAAATATCGCGCTCATGCCATAGCGTTACGTTCTCGTAGGCCGAAACCATGTGACCGCGAATAACGCGGGACAAGCCGGAAATGCTCTCGCAGCCGATAGGGTTCCGTTTATGAGGCATAGCGGAGGAACCTTTTTGCCCTTTAGCGAAAGGCTCTTCCACCTCGCGGAATTCACTCTTTTGCAGCGCGCGGATTTCGGTAGCGAATTTATCAAGCGAAGTGGCGATCAGCGCCAGAGTCGCCATGTATTCAGCGTGGCGGTCACGCTGCAACGTTTGTGTCGAGATCGGAGCCGGTTTCGTGCCAAGCTTCTCGCAAACGAAGGTTTCCACGAATGGATCGATGTTCGCATAAGTACCGACGGCGCCGGAAATTTTACCATATTGAACGCCATCCGCCGCGAAACGGAACCGCTCCAGGTTGCGCTTCATTTCTTCCCACCACAACGCCATTTTCAAACCAAACGTTGTCGGCTCTGCATGAACTCCATGCGTACGGCCCATCATCGGGGTGTTTTTATATTCAATTGCCTTATTCTTCAAAATTTCGATGAAGTTCAGCAAGTCTTTTTCAATAATTTCGTTCGCTTGTCTCAGCAAGTAGCCGAGGGCGGTATCCACCACGTCCGTGGATGTTAAGCCGTAATGTACCCATTTACGCTCAGGGCCGACTTTTTCAGAAACCGCGCGTGTGAACGCAATAACGTCATGACGCGTTTCCTGCTCAATTTCATAAATGCGGTCGATATCGAAAGCTGCATTTTTACGCAGTTCCACAACATCTTCCTTCGGAATCACTCCGAGCTCAGCCCATGCTTCACAGGAGAGCAGCTCCACCTCAAGCCATGCTTTAAATTTGTTCTCTTCCGTCCAAATACCGGCCATTTCCGGTCTGCTGTAACGTTCGATCATTGTTTCGAATCCTCCACTCTCATCGTTCCTATTTATTCTTTAGCTTCCCATATGTTTGAAGCCTCTATCCACTGCATTGCAGCGTCGACGGACTCCGCCAGCACGTTGACATGACCCATCTTTCGGTTATGCTTGGCCTCCTGCTTTCCGTACAAATGAACCTTGGCCGTAACTCCCGGCGCCATCTGCTCCGACTCCGGCTTCACCATCCAGTCAAGCAACGGTTCGACATGCTGCCCGAGAATATTGCCCATCACAACCGGCGTCATCAGCTCCGTCGAACCGAGCGGTAAATTGCATATCGCCCGGACATGCTGTTCAAACTGCGACGTTTTGCAGGCCTCCATCGTGTAATGGCCTGAATTGTGCGGCCGCGGCGCAAGCTCATTGACGAAGAGCTCACCGTCGGCGGTAAGAAACATTTCCACAGCGATCAGTCCGATAATATCCAACGACTCGGCGATCCTCATCGCAAGCCGTTCTGCCTCCTGCTGAATGCTTGCTGCCGTTCTTGCAGGAACAATGGATAGATGCAAAATATTGTTCACATGAATATTCTCTGCCGCAGGAAAAGCTTTCACCTCTCCCCGCGGACTTCTTGCCGCGATCACGGATAGTTCTTTTTCAAAATGGATAAACTGCTCCAGCACGAGCTCGGTTTTGGCCCGGCTCAGCTCGGCGTAGGCAGCCTCGACCTCATCCAGGGAGCGGATCACCCACTGCCCTTTGCCGTCATAACCGCCGGTCGCCGTTTTTAATACGCACGGTGTCCCGAAGCGTTCCGCCTCGGTTCTCAGCTGCGCGGCGCTTGTTATTTCCGCGTATGGCGCAACTTTGACCCCTGCCGCTTCAATGGCGCGCTTCTCACGCAGACGATGCTGTGTCGTGTACAAAAGCTTGCTGCCCTGCGGAACATAGGACTGCTCCATCAGCAGGGTTGTTACGTCCGCATCGACATTCTCAAACTCATACGTAATGACGTCCGACTGTTCCGCCAATTGCTTGGCAGCCGCCACATCATGATAAGGAGCCACAATCTGCTGATCAGCGACTTGACCGCACGGCGCATCCGGAGTCGGGTCCAACGTAACGAACCGGTACCCCATGGCTCTGCCTGCCAGAGCCAGCATACGGCCTAATTGTCCGCCGCCCAGCACGCCGATTGTTCCACCGGGACGGATGACCTTCCCCTCGGATGCCTTCATTAGATCGTTACTGTTTCCGTTCATTACAGCACACTGCTTTCTATCGTCAGGCGGATGGCTTCACGGCGGGCACGCACTTTTTGCTGCAGCTCCGGGTCAAACGCTCCAAGAATTTGGCCTGCCAGCAATCCTGCATTTGTCGCACCGGCATGACCGATCGCAACGGTCGCTACCGGTATGCCTCCGGGCATTTGCACAATGGATAGAAGCGAATCCATGCCGTTCAACGTGGACGTTTTGACCGGAACGCCAATAACCGGCAGCTCCGTCTTCGCGGCAACCATACCGGGCAAATGAGCGGCGCCTCCCGCCCCTGCAATAATGACCTTCAACCCGCGTTCGCTGGCGGATGCAGCATACTCGAACATCAAATCCGGTGTACGATGTGCAGATACGACTCTTTTCTCGTAAGGAACCCCGAGCTCCTCAAGCATATCACAGGCATGCTTCATCGTTTCCCAATCGGATTGGCTTCCCATAATGACTCCAACAAGTACAGACATTTCGAACCTCCGTGAGTGTGAGATACACTTTTTTCACCTACAACAAGCGACCGAGCATGGGATCAGCCGCCATGATGCATGAAGCCCATTTCTGGCATTCTTCTTATGAATATAACATTCCCCATGCTCAAGAGGATAACCGGTCTCGCCGACTCCAGGGCGGCATGCATTGATCTAGGCAGATCCAGGAATAAGAAAAACGTATCCTTTTTATCTGCTAAAAAACAAAAGCGTCCAGCTGAATAAACGGTATGCACCGCTATCCTCTGGACGACAAGTATGACCCCAAGCGCAAGTTAAGGCCATGCACCGATGTGCTGACCTTTCATTGAACGCTGTACTCGTAGTCCAAAAATTCAAGGTTTTTGGGTAGAAACTTTCGGGCCATATTCCCGACTTTATACGAGATGCTTCGACATTTTTAGCTAATTATCACGTACGCTTTACCCTCTTAGTTTACCAGTGATGGAATGTTGCTGTCAACCAAAAAAGACGAACATTTTATAAAAGCAGCAGTTTTAAAGTTCGCATTTGGAATCGCCTTTTCGGGCAAACGTCAGTTCGAACTTCCATTTTGTTTCATTTTTATAAGGATTTCATAACTTTCCTCCAGCTCATCCCTGGTTAAATTCCCTTGCTCCACCGCCGACACATCCAACTTCAGCCAACGCTCGTACATTTCGAGCCCCTGCGTGATAACCGCCGGATCCCCTTGGTCCTCCTCCAGCATGAAAAACAGCGTATCCTCCGCCTTGGACAGCATCCCCGTCGAATCGTAATATCCGAGCAGCAGGGCCAGTACCGCTTTGCTTTTGCGCAGCTTTTGCGTGGCATCCAGCAGCGGAACGATACGGCTGTCCACCTCATCCCTGAGATCTGCTGTCTCTTCCATCCACCTCATCTCCAGCAGCAGCTCCAATGCTTTCATACAAGAGGCTTGCCCGGCACGCTCGTCCCCCGCATCCATGAGCAGCTCGCCCTCAGCTTTGAGCATATCTGCAAGAAGCAGCCCCTTGCCCGCATCCAACCGTCCCTGCATCGACAACAAGGCGATAATATCCTTCACGGCAAGAGCCTGCACCATCTTGGAGTTAAGCCCCAGCAGCCGCTGCATAGCTTGCACCAACAATTCCATCGCTTCAGCAAATTGCCGGTTTCTGCGCTGAAACATGACTTTGACCATTGCCTCTGAAAATTGCTGAATGAGACGCATCATATAATCTCTTTGATACACGGCCAAACCTCCTATCCCATGACTCTGTGAATCCCAGTCCCTTTCTTACAATCTATTGTATCGCAAAAAAGGCAGCGATGGAAAAAGTGCCCCTCACTGAAAAAATACCACTTCATGTTCGGCTCATTCCTACAATCGCTATGCTCTTGCAGAACGATCCGCTGCTGTGAAAGCTGTTTATTTACGGATTCTAGCTTGGCTCCGCTCCCATCCACACTTTATAGAATAGAAGTCCATAGTATATAAATACATACCTCTGGAAAGGAGGGATCCACGTGTCTACCCTATCCCTAAGTAAAAACTACAAAGCTTGCAAAAAATATGTAAACCGGCAAGTCCGAGTCCGAACGGCGAGCGGAACCTATCAAGGCAAAATCGTTAAAGTAGATAAAGAAAAAGTCTATCTTCAATTAAGTAAGCCTCATGGCGTAAAAAACCGGAACCAAGCGCATATCTCCTTTTTCCCTGCTATCCTCCCCCTTGTCTTGTTTGATTTGCTCGTTATCGTGCTGCTCGATACGAAAAGACCACGCAGACGGTGGTGCAGATAATTGATTCTGAGTATACACCCAGTGGGAAAATAGCTTGAAAGTCAAACCGTCCGAACGGATAAGCTCTCCGAAGCGGATGGTTTTTTGTTGTCGGCAAAGCTGCTTATTGCTATTCATTGCGGGATTGGTTATATTATGTATGTAAATGTTTTTCTTTATTTTACTCAGTAATACGAAAATTATTTTCATCCATGAGGTGAGCTATGCCGGGGATTTTAAGCGCTATTCAGGAACAGATCGACACCATGAATCCCAAAGAGAAGGACATTGCCGGTTACGTGCTGGCCCACCCGCACCATATTATCCAGATGGGGATCACGGAGCTTGCTCAGCAATCCGGCGGCAGTACCGCGACCATTTCGCGCTTTTGCAAGCTGTTTCACTTTGCAGGCTTCACCGAATTCAAATTGAAACTGGCCGCCGAGCTTGCCCAACAAACGGATACGCAGTCATACCAGGATATCGTGGCAGGAAACCCGTTGGAACGTATCGTTAGTGCTATGGAGTCGAACCATGTGCGCTCGATTACCGATACAACGCGAATGCTGGATTTGAAGCAGCTGCAAAAAGCGATCGATGCTTTGAAGTCGGCACGTCAAATCGATTTGTACGGGGTGGCTACGTCAGGACTCATTGCACAAGATTTTTATCAAAAGCTGATTCGGATTGGCAAACGAGCCGTTACTTTTTCCGACCCGCATATGCAGGTTACATCCGCCTCCAATTTGACAAAGCAGGATGTTGCCCTCGGCATCTCTTATTCCGGCGAAACCTCGGAAACGATTGCCGCACTGAGATGCGCAGCCGAGAATGGCGCCACCACCATATCGTTAACAAAATTCGGAACCAATACCCTAACATCACTTGCCGATATTTCGCTATTCACTTCCACCTTGGAGGAAGGCATGCGGCGCGGCGACATGGCTTCACGCATTGCCCAGCTGCATGTCATCGACATCTTGTTTGTCGGTCTCATCAGCGACCAGTTTGACGATCTCGTCCCAAGGCTGGAGCAATCGTTCCAAATGGTCAAAAAATATAGATAACTAGACAAAGGAGTATACCCTCATGAATCTGTTAACCTTCGATTCCCACGAGAAGCTGCATGAATCCGGAGCAAGCATCATTACTGGGCTAGTGCAAACGAATCCGCGGGCTGTGCTTGGTTTGGCAACAGGCGGAACCCCGGTAGGTATTTACGAGGAAATAGTGAAAAGCTATCAGCGAGGTGTCGTTCGCTTCAATCAGGCGACTTCCTTTAACCTGGATGAATATGTAGGGCTTCCGGAGGAGCACGCTGAAAGCTACCGTAATTATATGAACACTCATTTGTTCAATCATATCGATTTGCCCCGGTCCCAAGCACACATCCCGGACGGGAACAGCGCTGACCCTGTGGAGGAATGCAAGCGATACGACGAGCTGCTTCTGACAGCGGGCCAAATCGATCTGCAGCTGCTTGGTCTTGGACATAACGGACACATCGGCTTTAATGAACCTGACCATGCACTCATCAGCGGAACCCATGTCGTGGAGCTTCGTGAAGAGACACGCAAAGCAAACGCCCGCTTTTTTGACTCTATGGACCAAGTGCCTACGCACGCTTTGACCATGGGAGTAGGGACTATTCTGAAGGCCAAAATGATTCTGCTTGTCGTCAAAGGTGCAGATAAGGCAGAGATCGTACATAGGGCGCTAACTGGACCTATTACAACGGATTGCCCTGCCTCCCTGCTGCAGACGCATCCCCATCTCGTGGTACTGCTGGATTCCGAAGCCGGGAGGTTGCTCGCATGAGTTCATCCCTATCCACGTTTATATACAACGTAGCTATCGTCATGCCTGATACGACCATTGAGCAAGGCTGGATCTGCTTGGCAGATGGCCGGATTCACTCCTTGGGTACAGGCGATGGTGCCTCGGAACGCTCTCTTCTCAACACATCGGCCGACATCATTGACGGACACGGCGGAATCGTCCTCCCCGGTTTTATTGACGTGCACGTTCACGGAGGCTACGGGCACGACTTTATGGATGCCGATGCAGCTGGCCTGGATGCCATAACCCGGTTCCATGCCAAGCACGGCACCACCGGAATGCTTGCCACTACCGTAACAGCTTCAAAGGACGCGATCGATCAAGTGCTGAACCGAGTACAAGCCTACCGGGAGCAAGCCATGCCCTACGCCCAGCTTCTGGGCGTGCATTTGGAAGGGCCCTTCATTAGCGTCAAATGGCCCGGCGCACAAAACCCAAGCTACATCGTCACTCCCCAGCTCGATTGGCTGGCGGACTGGACCTCCAGGTTTCCGGGGCTGATCAGCATGCAAACCCTCGCTCCAGAAACCGAAGGTGCCTTGCCTTACATTAAGGCGCTGACCGAAAATGGCATCATAGCCGCGCTCGGCCATACCGATGCGAGCTATGAGCAGGTCAAGCTGGCTGTACAGCATGGGTTGAGCCATGCGGTGCACACCTTTAATGCGATGACAAAGCTGCATCACCGGGAGCCGGGTACCGTCGGCGCCGTATTGACGGAGTCGGCCATCATGGCCGAGGTCATCGCGGATGGACATCACGTGCACCTTGCCTGCATTCAGCTGCTCGCCCGGATGAAAGGGCCGGACAACCTGCTTCTCATCACCGATGCGATGTCCGCCGCCGGTCTTGGCAGCGGCGAGTACCAGCTCGGCGGGCTCGATGTTGTCGTGAAAGACGGCGTCGCGCGTCTCAAGGAAGGCGATAGCCTGGCGGGCAGCACGCTGACCATGATCGATGCGCTCCGTTATGCCGTCCGAGAGGTCGGCTTAACGGTAGAGCAGGCGAGCCGGATGGCTAGCGGGAATCCCGCGCGCCGGCTCGGCATCGATCAAGTCACGGGCTCGCTGCAGCCAGGCAAGCAGGCCGATGTGTTGCTGCTCAGCCAGCAGCTGGAGCTTCAGCGCGTCTGGGTTCAAGGACGCGCCATACAATAAAACAAGCGTGCTAAGGAGGCCTTTGCCCTTAGCACGCTTGTTTGAATTGCAACCACAAAAAAGCAGCCGATCTGATTAACGGATCGGCTGCTTTATGTTGTGCTTGGCGACGTCCTAC
>NZ_NMQW01000016.1 GCF_002234615.1 Paenibacillus rigui
ATGTATGATTCTTCACGGAGTAGAATGTATGATTCTTCACGGAGTAGAATGTATGATTCTTAGCGGAGTAGAATGTATGATTCTTCGCGGAGTAGAATGTATGATTCTTCACGGAGTAGAGTGTATGATTCTTCACGGAGTAGAATGTATGTTTCTTTACGAAGTAGAATGTATGGAAACAACGAAATGCGCCTGGAATTGATTCAGGTTACATCACTTCTTAATATTACTTTCAATATATTCGGATGCCTTGAGAAAATCGTCAAATTTCATACCATTAACTATTAGCGTTGTGACAAAAGAATTACTAAAAAATCGTAATGATTGCGATCGACTATACAGTATTCTTGTGATTCCATCGAACCGTATCCGTCATCTATGTAAACAGTTCCGCCACATATAGGGCAATTAGCATCCTTGAGAAATATGCTTTTATTAACCCGCTAATTTTCATTCTGAGAGCCCATGATATCATCTTCCTTTCCTAATTTATCTTTTATCCCTTGCGATACCTTCTTTATTTGTCCAGCAATACCCCTAATGCCATTCTGCTAATTCTTCGAACCAAGTGGATGGATCACCTGAAGGATAGGAGCGCTTGTGATAATCTCGGACTCCGTCAACTGAAACATTTCCACAACTGCAGGTATTGTGATCATGTTTTGTTGTAGAATCTATTATGTCATTACATGTTAAGCAGCGTATAGCATTGCGTATGATCTGGAGCTGCATGTGAGCATATCCCTTTCCATTAATAAATCAAACCATTTCACCTTCTAATCTCAAATATTCCTCTCGAAGCTCGAGCAGATCAAAAAGACTTAACTTTTCAATTTCATGCAGTTCCATTGGAGAATAAATTTCACTAACGATGCCTTTTGCATGCAGCTCACGGGAAACCAGATGTCTCCATTTTTCGAACATTGAAGCAACAATCTCTTGATCCCTACGGTCTGGACCGCCAATGATCATTCGATCCAGTGCATATCTCCCTAGAATGTCATCCAAAATGGTTCTCACTATTTTAAAAGCCAAATCGTCGGACGACTTACTGTTTTCCATCGTTTAGATCAACTCCTTTAATCAGATTACAAAATTAATAATTCCATATTAAAGCACTGCCCAATCATAAAGCATTAAGGAGTTTATTACGATATATATTAAAATTCTCATCATCGAAGCAGACAAAATAAACCTTCTCGATCCTTACTCGCTCGACATTCACAGAGTTTAAATAATCAAACACAGCCTCAAGTGCAGTTTCAGCTGCGAGTTGTTTGGGGAAACGGTAAATTCCCGTGCTAATATTCGGAAAAGCAATGCTCTTGGCTCTATATTCCGAAGCAAAGCTTAGAGAATTTCTGTAGCAGTTCTTGAGTTTTTCAATTTCGTTTTTGTTACCACCGTTCCATACAGGACCTACCGTATGTATAACATGAGAAGCGGGAAGGTTGCCTGCCGTAGTAATGACTGCCTCACCGACAGCGCAGCCTCCTTGTCGTTCTCTTATCTTTACGCATTCTTCGAGAATGCTTTTACCGCCTGCTTTATGAATTGCACCATCCACGCCACCGCCACCAAGTAAGCTTGTGTTCGCGGCATTAACAATCACGTCGGCCGTTACTTTCGTAATGTCTCCTTGAATCAACGTAATGATTGTTTGATTGACCTTAATACAGTCCTCCATATTACTCCTCCAACGGCAAATTTTATTACTACGAAGAAAGTTCCTCATCAGCCGCAATAACCCCGTAGCGTTCTAACGCCTTTGTTGATGATTCCAACATACGTCTTTTCAAATAATCGCCTTCAATCACCCGAACCCGCTTCCCCAGAAAACGGATCTTGGAAAGTAAATACTCCATTTCGTCCCCAAGCAGAGAAACATGGACTCGATAGGTATCGTTCTCCATATCGTACTCCCCACTTTTTTCGAAGCTGGAAAAGGCGTACAGGATACGAGACAACTCTGCGTTATAAACACGGACAATTTCAATGATCACTTCACTTTTACGTGATTCAAGAGTTTTGCCGATCCTCTTAAGAATGCTTTCCGCTGCCGACGGATCAATAAGTTCTGGCGTGATAGAATAGATCTTCTTCAGCCTAGTGCTCATGAAGGCGTGATGACGGACGTGATACCAGAGCAAATACCACTCTCTTTTGACCATGGAGTATTCCAGCTTGTACGGAAAGCCCGAATGATCTGTGTTCACAAGGCCACCCTTAATCTCATAGGTAATACGGATGCCCGTCTTATTCATGATGTGACGACGCAAAGGCCGCAGGAGCGGGTGATACACCTGCCTTTCCATCGTACGGGCTTTTTCAATCAAATGGTCGGATATATCCATCACCTGATCGGATTCGAGAGCTGAACGCAGCATGTCCAAAGTGTCCGCAGTGAAAGCATCTGCCGCCGCGGGATGCTCCAGCTTGCTCTTCAGCCATGCCCGTTCGTGTGAAGTGACCATGAAGGTACCGGAATCCTCCAACCTGGAGATGATCTGGTGATTAAATATTTTCTCAAACAGATTCATAGTAAGACTGAATCTCCTTCCATTCGGCAATCATTTCACGGCGGAGTCGAACAGGCTCCAGAATCTCGCAGCTGGAACCGAAACTCCGCAGCCACGGCTTGATTTCGGTAGTACCGTTGACAGTTATCTCGTACATAAATGAATGTTCGTCTTCATACACAATCTGTCCCCACTGTCCCTGCAGCATAACCCGCTCTTTGACGAAGTTAGGTTCAGAACTTTCCGGATTGTAAAATCTGGCGCGCACAGTCACCGGACGCCCGGTATCGATCAGCCAACTGTAGCGTATTTTCTCGGCAAGCTCGCTTTTCTTTTCCTCATACCAGGTCTCGTCCACGGTTTCATCTTCTTCGATTTGTGTGATTCCTTCCATTCGGTATTTCCGAATCCCCTCCCGACCATAGGAAAGGAGATACCATCTTCCATATTGATGATCATAGACAATCTTAAGCGGTAGCGTCTTTTCAGCTTTGCCCTCCGTATCCCGTTCAAACAGGGGATTAGTGTTTTTGGAGGCGTAGCTTTTTTCAGACTTTGGCGAGAAGTATAGAAAACGGACTTTGCGGCGGTGACGGATGGCATGTAAGAGCGTGAACAGATGTGCCTCATCCAGGATCCGCGAGTAGTAATGATATTTATATAAAAATGGCTCTACAGCATATTGCTCGACTTGATTGCGCAAAAGATGCTTCTTGAGCCCATCACGCAAAAGGTAACCTTGAACAGAAGGGACCTGAGTGTTCGCCATCACATCTACAAAATCGTACAAATCGAGAAGCTCTTCGTCCGATAAGCTGCGAATCAAGTTGTCTTGAATGCGATAACGGAAGGGGCGAGGCCCAGTCTCCCTCTTGATGACTCCGACCTCCTCCAAGTACTTGAGGTCCGACCGAATGGTTTTCTCGTCTGGCAAAGGTAGATCGGAAGGCAGACTGCTGCAGCATATGTCCAAGAGCTCCATCGCAGTCAAAGCCTGCTCATTCATCGCGGCTAAAAGCAGTGAGATTCTTTGGCTTTCGGATTCCTTGACGGATTTGGCACGAAACAGAAACAAGAGCAGCGGGTCAGCGGAGTCATAGTAGCTGAACCGAATGGTTTCAGAAAATTCTTTGCTCTGTTCCTGTGATAAGTTCTGGTGCATGGAGCTGACGACCTCTTTGAGCCGCCTGATCGTTTTATCAAAAGTGTGGACGGAAATGCCCAATCTTTCTGCGAATTGTTGCCTGCTGAAAGCACCACTTGTTAGCACCAACATACGCAGGAATTGAATTTCTTTATCAAAGCTTTCCTTGGCCAAAGGTATCCCCCGTTCAAATGAAACATCTTCTTCCATTGTAGCAGGGGAGGGAATTGGATGAAATGGAAAACTTTATGCCCAGTCGTAATACTTTCGCCATGTTCGTTGCTCCAAAAATAAGCGAATATAGATACAGAAGCCGATACGACAATGCGGCGGCTAAAAAAGATCATCGAGGCGCATGGAAGGGTTACTTCGACTTTTAATCGGCTTGTCGTTGGTTCGAGTCCAACTTTCTCCAATGGAGGAATAGCTCAGTTGGTAGAGCAGCATGTACCTTTCCGACCAACTTCCTCGATGATCATTAATAAAGGAATAGCGAAGCGAGGCGCCAGAAAGGGTTCCTTCGACTTATATGGGATAAGTATTGATGGTGTCTGTCTTGGCACTAACGGCCTTTTCAATCATTTCCTCGCTTCGTTAAGAAATAACTTAAGCAGCCGGTGAGGCGCTGGGATGGGTTACTTCGAGCTTAATCGACCAATGTTTAACCGTGCAATACGGCAGGTTCGACTCCTGCAGCAAACCTATCCCGCCTTTTCCTCACCATTGCTGCAAAGCGTATGCATACGTTTTCTTCGAAAACTTTGAGGAGGTCAATCCAGTATGAGTATGGCAAAAAAACTTTTCGGTTCGCTTAGACCGAATACATTTAATAAAGATCACTACCCAGCATTCGTAAGATCCCTCGAGGAGCAGTATTTACAGACGCTGCTGACCAATACCATGAGTAATACATTTTACGCAGATCAAAATGAACTGCTTTCCGATGCAGAACAGCTTCATCAAGAGATGGCGAACAGTAACCCGAATTTTATGGCTAAGGCAATTATATTTGCTCGGAACGAGGGCTTTATGAGACTGCAGCCGTTGTTTGGCTTGGCGGTTCTCTCGATTTATCGACCGGATTTGTTTGCAAAGATCTTCCTGCTCGTGGTTCGGATTCCTTCCGATTTATCCGACTTCCTAATGATATTGAAAGGTATGGGGCGTGGAGAGGGCGGCCGTGCTGTCAAGCGGCAGGTAAACCGTTTCTTGGCTGGAGTGTCCGAATATTGGGCTATAAAATATAACGGCCATGGACGCGGCTACAGTCTGGGTGATGCCATTGCAACCGCACATCCGAAGCCGGAAGACTTGAGGCAGCAAGCATTGTTCCGATATTTGCGTGGACTGGAGGCAAACCTTGCCTTGCTGCCTCAAGTCGAGGCTCTGGAAAATCTGAAGCTCGCCTCAACCGAGGAAGAGCTGATTGCGTGGATTGAACGTGGCAAGCTTCCTTATGAAACGGTTACGGGTGCAATCAAGCCGTCCAAAGCCGTTTGGGAAGCGCTGCTATACCAGATGCCCACATTTGCGCTGCTCCGGCATATGAATGCTTTGCAGCGGGCCGGGGTTTTGGAGGATAAACGTAACCTGGACTATGTCGTGAATCGCATAACCGATGAACAGGCACTGAAGAAGGCTAAAATCCTGCCATTCCGATTAGCGACGGCTTTCCGCCAGGTGGATCATCCGGAGCTTCGGGATGCTTTGCGAGAAGCAGCCGAGCTTACGTTCAACAACCTGCCTGAATTCGGAGAAAGGACGGCAATTTTCCTTGATATCTCCGGCTCGATGAACGGCCAGTACTTAGAGATCGGTTCGGTGTTTGCATTGGCACTGTATAAAAAGACTCAGGGCAGTTCGTTGTTCTGGCTGTTTGATACGGAGGTTGTGGATGCTCGGCCTTCCCGCAAAGACAGTATCTTAACCCAGGCGGCGCAAATCCATGCTCGTGGAGGAACCGATACAGGTGCGCCTGTTCGGAAGCTGATTCAAGAGCGGCGGAAGGTAGATCAAATCATCATCATCACGGATGAGCAGCAAAACAGCGGCAGTCCGTTTTATGAGCAGCTGAAACTATACCGTTCGAAAGTAAACCGGGACGTGAAGGCATTTATTGTGGATATTGCTCCGTACCGGCATGCAATGGTACCGGATCAAGATCCTCAGACCTTTTACATTTATGGTTGGAGTGATACTGTGCTTTCCTATATCGCGCAGTCAGTTAAAGGCTATTCTTCGCTGGTGGAGCGGGTAGAAGCGATTGAAGTAGGGTAGTTAAACGATGCGCTCTTTTTATTAGGTAAAAAATCAATTAAGGGGTAAAAACATGGCGAGAATTATTATGGATAAATATAATTATTACGCTTATATTGGGGTCTTTGACAAGAAAGATTACGGACATCTTTCGCTTATTATGGATACAAATACTGCCATAAATTTGGAGAAGTATTATTATAAACCCAAATCCTTAAATAACAATAGTTTAGAAGCCACTAGGGATTTTTTGTTGACTAATTTTACCTCAGACACCATATATGGATTTGCTTTGCAAGAAGCATGTTGGGATTACAATCTTGCTAGTATCAATGACTTACAGTTTCAGAAGATGTCGTTAGCGTTAGAGAATCAATATACCTGGAATAAAGAGAAAATAATTTCTCATGCACAATCGCCAGGCATAGCATTTAATGGCTCACCGTACAGAGAGAAGGTGACTTCTTTTACTTCAATTTTGGATCATCTGCAAAGTAATCCATTATTGGCCGGAAGTTATGCCAGTGTATTAAAAATAATGTTACTCCAAAAAAGGGCTAAATCTAACAAACTGAAGTTAATCGATGAGTATGTTCATTTTGTTAACTACGAACTAATGGCTGATTTAGCATTGGAAACACAAGTAGCGTTCTATTACCTTCTTGGTAACCCTAATATGCAAGAAATCGGTGATAGGATATTCAAATTTGACTCTAAAAAAGTTCCTGTACTTCTTAATGCATGGAACACAGCATGGGATTTTTTTTATTTGCGGTTATTACAGCGTAGTTTTTTTGAGAATAGCTTCTTAAATTCTATATCTCCAAAATTAGTAACTGCTGATAAAGGGATAATAGGTCTTGCAAGTTTATGTTCACTCGAAGGTGTGATAAGTACTATAGATGCTCCACTCCCTCTCATTAGTTTTAATTATGAGAACATAAGACCTGAATATATGGCGGAGGCAGAGCGAATAAATAAAGATTTATACTTTGGAAGTATACAGAGGGAATTAAGAAGAAGAGCAATTCCTAATTTAGATCTTCATGTAAAAACATTAATTAATAAGCTAGAGCAGGAATTGTTAAGTGTTTCGGAATTATAAGATTTTCCTAAAACTTACCGGCTAAGTTTTAGACTAGTCATGCTTTATTCAGCAATGGTTCGTGAATACAAGTATATTAGCAAAAATTATAATTAAGGAGATTAAAAAATGTGTGAAAAAGTGATAACTTGTTTTCACTGTGGAAATAAAACATCCATGAAACAAGTGGCCAACCATAAGATCAATGATAGAGAGGAAATTTGGGATTATTCTTATGATTTGTATAGCCCGATACATATTATAGGATTTTATAAGGAATGGAAGATGTTCCTATGTCCGGTTTGTAATGAGATAACTATTGAGAAGTCTTCTTCTAACACCGAAGAAACAGAACCGAATGGTAACCCGATTGTTTATGAAGAAATAATCTATCCACAATTTACTTCAAACAACAGCTTCATTCCTGCACCTGTAAATGATGCCTTTGAGGCAGCCTTAAAAGTAAGACATTTAGATGGTGCAGTCTGTATAATAGCTCTGCGTAGAACACTTGAAAAAATGTGTAAACATAAAGGTGCAGTCGGTAAGGATTTATTTTTAAAGTTAAAAGATCTACAGTCAAAAAATATTCTCCCTCCGATTATGGATGATATTTCTTACATCTTAAGAAAAGAAGGGAATTCAGCTGCACATGCTGACGATGTTGAGTTTAGTAAAGAAACAGTTGCTTTATTGATTGAATTCACAGAAGTAATCTTAGATTATGTTTATTCATTACCTGCCAAAATTGAAAAAGCACAAATTAGAATAAACAATACAAAAATGAATGGAATCGCTTTGAAAAGTGAAAAAGAGGAAAGCAGTACAAGTAACAAATAGAACAAACTGGCTGTGGGCTCTGATCCATGGCCCATTTTCGAAATTATAATCCTGAGAGGGGAGCCCACCATGTCAGAAGTTAAACAGCAAGTACTAAAGGAGCTAAGAAAAATAGAAAAGGAAGAGAACGTTCGAATCCTGTATGCTTGCGAATCGGGCAGCCGCGCATGGGGGTTCCCGTCCAAGGACAGCGACTACGACGTTAGATTTCTCTATGTTAGACCGATGGACTGGTATTTATCGATCTTCGAGAAGCGGGATGTCATCGAACGTCCGATCAGCGACATGCTGGACATCAATGGCTGGGATCTGCGAAAAGCATTGAACTTGTTCCGCAAATCCAATCCTCCACTGCTCGAGTGGCTTCAGTCTCCGATCGTCTATATGGAGAATCATTCGATAGCGGAGCAAATCCGAGGGATTTCTCATTTCACGTTTTCCCCAAAGTCCTGTATGTTTCACTATTTGCACATGGCAAAGGGGAACTACCGGGAGTATCTGCAAGGGGATCAGGTGAAAATCAAAAAGTATTTTACGTTCTCCGCCCGATTTTGGCATGCGAGTGGATCGAGAAGCACAATACCATGCCACCTATAGAATTTGATCGGCTGGTTGATGATGTTGTACCAAGGGGTATCGAGCTTAAAGCGATTATCGAGGGTTTGCTTGTCCGCAAAAAGGCGGGCGATGAAATGGATTACGAACCAAGAATCAACCCCATCAACGAGTATTTGGAAGCAAAAATCGAGTATTACGAACGGATGGCAGCGGGGATGCAAACCTCCAATGGAGGTCAGGATCAGAGGCTTGACGATTTGTTCCGATCGGTGTTGAAGGAAGTTTTGGGAGAGGTGAAGTGAACGATGGTTATTTTCTTCGATAGAGCTAAACGGCCACTTTGGGAGGGCAGGGCCTCCATTTATTCTTATATTCAGGGACAGGGGGAATCCGTGGACGGATCGCTGCCAGATGACGAAGAATTTTGGTCCGGCAGTAAAATCAGATGGGTAGCGGGCGGTATGGATGGAGCTTTCGGACATCATGCCGGACCTGCTAAGATGACGGATGAGGCACGAGAACTGGTTCACCTGCTAGCGAAGCAATCCAGAAAGCCTAAGAATTCAACAAGAAAGGAACTATATGCTAAGCTTGTGAAGACAGATATGGGCGGCATGATTGATGCCGTTTTAGATGAGGTACGCAAGCAGCCCGGAATACAGCCGGGTGCCTTATTCCTTGAGGCAAAATGGTTCGCGGAAAATGCGGCTCATCGAAATGTCGTCAAATTCGGAATTGCAACGCTGGGCCTTTTTCAGAACGAGCAAGTAAAGGAACTGCTTCTAACGCTGGGGAGACACGAGGAATTTACACTATATGCCGCGGTTGCGATTCATAATGGAATGGAAAATAGCAACCAAGTTCTATTTGAATTGGCTCAACGTGTTCATGGCTGGGGGAAAATACATATCGTCGAGAGACTTGAGCCGGCTACTCAGGAGATAAAAGATTGGCTGCTGCGGCAAGGGTGCCACAACAGCGTCATGAACGAATATTTAGCCTGTATTTGCGCGAGAAATGGTGGTTTGCAAGAGGCGCTCTCGGCTGATCGGGTAGATAGCGCATTGTTTGATGGGGCGACCGATATCATTAGGGTGGGGTAATTTTGTTAGATACAATTGATCCTAAGGTTATTAATATTGCTAGAGAATACTTTAAAGATATTCTTTATGTTGATGACGCAATCAAAAAACCGACTGATCTAAAAAATGTTATTGAATTAGCAAACAATGAATCTGCCGCGGCATCTGAGACGGTAAATTCCGTACAAGAACAACCAGTTACTAGAAGACCTGTAACATACTCTGTAGATACGCAAGTAAATCAAACTACCAGTGAACAACAAATGGAATCTAATCAAAGTGTACTGGAAGCTAACGAAATACTTGAAGATTATTTTGATGCTTTCGAAATTATTTATAATCTTAATAGTAATGGTAATAAGGTTAGTCCTTTTTTCTTTGAGGGTGACCATCAAGTTGAAACGGTTGTATCTTTAATTGAACAATCACATTTGACAATTTTAGATTGGGAACTTGACCAAACTGGTGGAGAAACGACATTAAACATTCTTGAATCTGTTTTTAGAAATACAGGTAGATTAAAGCTGCTAGTAGTCTATACAAAAAATCCGCTTCAAGCTTCAAAAATGATTCGAGATAAATTTACTTCAAAGATTGTCGATTATACTCAAATAAAAGTTGAAGAAAGTACAATAGACATATTTGATCTCCATGATGCTTTTGTTTTAGTTTGTAAAAAAAGAGAGCTGCCCAGTAATAGGCTGAAGGATACATTTATTGAACTACTAATTAGAAAGTTTGGTATGTTCCCATTTGCTTTTTTTGATTCAATAAATAAGATAGTTGGAGAAACGGCAACTGTACTTAAGCAATTTTCGCACCCATTCGAAAATACCATATTACTTCAACTTCAATCATCAGGGGTTAGTGCAACTGATTATGCTAAAGTCATTTCAAAGATGATAACTAACCATATTAATAAGGTGATTGATGTGGATTCGGTGATTTTCGATGAGATAACGGAACAATGGAAGAAAAATATTGGAATTATGTTAGCTTTGGATGATGAAAAATTGTTAGAGCTACTAAGCAGAAAACTAAATATTTTAGAACAAGCGCAAAATAATAGAACAAACGGAAAGAAGAACAGAAAATTTATTTCAAGTATAAAACAGATATCAGTGGAAAAATGGCGGGAAATATTTACTTTGATGTGTAGATTGAATCTAATTGACGCTGCTTCTTTAGATCCGGCAATTAATATCATTATTGAGCAAGTAATTATAATTTCGTCCGAAAGGGAGTTTGCAAAAAACACTGAATTAGTTAATTTATGTGGTGACAATCAAACGTTAAAAGAACAATGTATCGCATTGTACAGGACCAATGTAAAAAGAGATGTTACTGCATGGTTAAGACCTATATTACCGAGTATATTGTTAGCTTTAATAGCTGATCGTGGGACGACACATTTTTCTAAAACGATAGTCGATCTAGTTCATCTAATGAAAGTGATTGAATATAAAGAAAGACGTCTTGATAATATAGATACCATCATTGAGAATAACAATATTGTGAATTACTTTAATTCTGGGGATGTTTTAATAAATGGGGATAAGCTTCTTCTCTGCATATCACCTAGTTGTGATGTGTTTCGCCCTGAAAAA
Organism: Paenibacillus rigui; assembly: GCF_002234615.1. Lineage (GTDB taxonomy): Bacteria > Bacillota > Bacilli > Paenibacillales > NBRC-103111 > Paenibacillus_S > Paenibacillus_S rigui. Next base: position 11,091 of record NZ_NMQW01000016.1, read on the forward strand.
GTAGACAATATGCTTAAATTTGTAACCGGCAAGAGAATAGATAGCGATTCAGCTTTCTTACAACTAAAAACTTATGAGCACTTGACAATTCTGCCTAACCATGAAAATCCGGAAAAATTAATGTGTGCCCTTTGGAACTTTAGCGTAACTGAGGTACATAATATTGAGGAATTAGGTAATTATACAAGACCATACAGGTTAGAGCCTGGATATATTCAACAAATCATGAATAAGTATATTGCGTATCAATCAAGGACTGGAGTAGATGAACTCTTTGTTAAAGATACATCCAGTTTGAGAAACTTTTATGTTTTTAATTAGGAGGCTATATGGATAAATTCTCCCAAGAGAAAAGAAGGTCGATAATGGGGAGTATAAAATCTAAAAATACGACGCCGGAGCTTATTGTTCGGCGTCTTCTTCATAAATTAGGATATAGATTTCGCTTGCATAAAAAGGATCTTCCAGGCTCACCTGATATTGTTTTACCAAAACATAAAAAAGTTATTTTTGTAAACGGGTGTTTTTGGCATGGACATGAGAATTGTAAGAAATCACAATTACCAGAAACAAATCGAGAGTTTTGGCAAGATAAAATCAGCAAAAATATAAAACGTGATGCGGAGAATATAGCAAAACTTACTGAGTTGGAATGGGGAGTTCTTATTATTTGGGATTGCCAAACAAAAAAAAAGGATTTGGAAAATCTAGAAAAAATCCTTGATAATTTTATTAGAAGTAATAATCAAAGTTGTTGACGGTTATAAAATTTGTTCAAGGTGGTAACTTGAAAATGAGTATAAACACAATAATTGGCTCAGAGTTGTTTGAAACTTACAGCAAAATTTCTAACGCTGTTAAGACAATTCAAAAAGAAGATAAAACATTAGACGAAAAGAAAATTTTAATGACGGAATTGCGAAAACAAAATGAAGCTGTTCTTAAAAATTATAACGATGTGGCTGCAGAGTTTGCTCGTTCATTTATAAATAAGAATCAATTAAATGATGACCATATTATCGAAGCAAGAATCGGTAGTCCCACACCTTATGGTAACCAACCGAAGGATTATCTTTGGTCGGGAATCTCCATACACCCAGATAAATCCTTTAGTTTTCAATATTCATGGGTATTTCAAAAAGATCTTCTTGAAGTTACCTTTTGTTTTGGCTCAGGAGGTTCCTCAACAGGAAGAATTGATGCTTCTATTAAAGAAAAAAAGGAAGCACAAATGAGAGCACTCGAACAACGGTTCATTAACATACTTATGGAGGACAGACATAAGCCGATAGTCTTACGCTTATTAAAAGAAGAGGGGTTTGTTATAACCTCAGAATGGTTAAATTCGGGAGAAAAAATACAGGATATTGAGAGCTACATATCCTATATTCGGATGAAAACCGGTTCAAAGACTGGAATAACTAAGTTCTTTAAACCGGATGAGCTTCTGAATGAAGGGTTCGATCTGGAAGCTAAGTTATATCACTATTTTCGTTTGTTTCTTCCAATCTGGGAACAGCTACACTTAAAGGATAAAAAAACAAACATTGATGGTGAATCGACTGGTGTGGAAATATTTAACTACAAGCAAGACGACGATCAAATTTTTGGAGTTTTACAAAAAATGAAAAGATATATTAATCATCAAGGCTTCCAGTATCCCGACAAACTAATTGAGAACTTCTACCTTTCCTTAAAAACAAAGCCTTTCGTTATCTTGGCCGGTATTTCCGGCACCGGAAAAACGAAGCTCATCCAAAAATTCGCAGAAGCCCTTGGGGCAACAGAAGCGAATGGGCAGTTTATGCTTATTCCGGTTAGACCGGATTGGAATGACCCGTCCGATCTAATAGGTTACAAGGATCTGGGTGGAACATTCCGCCGCGGAAAATTAACTTACGTACTAGAAGCGGCATCTGAGCCGGAGAACCTGCAGAAACCCTACTTTGTTTGTTTAGATGAGATGAACCTAGCGAGAGTAGAGCACTATTTTAGCGATTTGCTCAGTATCTTAGAAACACAGCGTTGGCAAGATGGGCACATTGTGACCGATAAAATTGTTACTGAAGATCAAGTAGGTAGTAATTTTGGTATCCCTGAAAATGTGTTCTTCATAGGTACGGTGAACATGGATGAAACCACGCATCCTTTTAGCAAAAAGGTATTGGACCGAGCCAATACCATCGAATTCAATTATATCCAACTCGACAGTTTTCATGGATTAGAAGATATTGTAGGTATTACGGAAGAAGAATCAGAGGCTGTATACCCAGCGGCGAGTTTTTTGACCAGCGACTACTTACAGTTAAAGGACGCATACGCAAACAATAAAGATGTTGTCCAAAGAACTGTAGGTCAATTGGTAAGAATCAACACGATTCTTGAAAATATCCACGCGCACGTTGGTTTCCGTGTCAGGGATTCAATTTGTTTCTACTTGATATACAACGAACGGTTCTCTTTGATGACTACCGATGAGGCAATGGATATACAGATCATGCAGAAGATTCTACCCCGAATTCAGGGCAACAACTCAGCAGTGAAAAAGGTAATCATCGAGCTCTTATTGATCTGTATTATGGGTTCCACCGTTCAAAGCAAAGAATATTTGGATGGAGAAAGAGATGTTGAACAGCTGTGGATTAAGCATGTAACCGAGAATAATGTCAAATATCCTCAATCCAGTAGGAAGCTTATCTACATGCTACGGAGGCTTGATGATGACGGATTCACTTCATTTTGGGTCTCTTAAAAAGAGCGTGATTCTCCTGCACATTGAAACGAATCTGTTTGATCTCTACTTAGAGGGGAAACCGTACCATCCAACGGTAGATATGCTCCGGCTACATCGGACAGAAGAGAGAGTGTGGGAGCAGGCGAATCTTCACGTATCTATTCACTCCGATCAATTACAGGTTCTATCTATTGCTGTCTTTAATCCCAATCGTGGAGAGCTAGAGCCTTGGCAGAACGAACAAGCTTGCTTTCCGATCTTTTACGAGACGCAAACCTACAATTTATTGGTTGAGAAGAAAGCGGATATAGACTTATCTTTTTACCATGAAAATTATTCGTTGCGCGAGGCGGTATTGCCGAAGGGAAAGCGGGTTCTGTCAGGGAACTTGAATTTTCAGAATGAGATCGGATTTTCAGAGCTGGAATTGCGATCAAGTGCTTCATCTTTATTTAGGATTAGGTTGGAAGTTTTCCCTGTGAAGATGGATTACAAGAGGGATTATCAGGTCATTCTTCAAGATGTGAATCACCAGATTCATAACCTGACCTTCGATTTCCTGCGCAAAACATATCAGTTAACGGGCCTGAAAGAGACGAAGCACCAAAGTTTAACGGAATATTTTACGATATTACGCTATCTTTTTGACCAACTTATAAAAGCTGTCCAACGGATAGAAGGCTCCCCTCACACGCAAATGCATCAGAGTCAGCGCATTGTCCCGGCCGAGAGGGCAAAGAAAATCAATACCAAAACCTTACAATGCTTGAGTAAAAATCCGCAACAATTGGTCAAAGATCCCGCGAACGGAATGGTTCGAGTCAGAGGCGAAAAATATGTTCCAACACATGTGTTGGATACTCGAAGAGTCGTTAATTATGATACACAAGAAAATCGATTCGTTCGATGGGTGTTCCTCCGTATTGAGCAGAAGCTGAAAGACTTGTGGCAGTTACTAAAGGACCAGAAAAGACTAGAGGACCCTTTGTTGGCTCAGACGATGACCCGTATGCAGAAGGAAGTTCGAAGGGTGCTTCAGTTTGATTTTTTACAAGTGGGAACTATGAAGCAAATGTCGGTTTCCCTAGTGATGCAGATGGCTCCAGGGTATCGAGAAGTATACAAGTACTACCTCATGCTGCTCAAAGGCCTCATCCTCCAGGATGACTTATTCCGGTTGTCTTTGAAGGATTTAGCCACTCTTTATGAATACTGGTGCTTCCTCAAGATACATCAGTTGCTAAGTAACAAGTATGAGTTGGTCAGGCAAGACATCATAAAGTTAGATTATAGCGGGGTTTTCGTTAAGCTTAAGAAATCTGCCGCGTCGACGGTGACTTACCGCAACCCGAAAAACGGAGAAATATTTAAGCTGTTTTACAATCAAGCGCTTCGGGGACCGACGCTTACGCAGAAACCGGATAACGTACTTACTCTTCGAAAAATGGAGACGTCTACGGAGTATAAGTACGTGTTTGATGCGAAATATCGATTAAATCCTGCGGAGCCGGGGACGCCTTATTATGCGACCTATGACGGGCTTCCAGGGCCTGAAGAGGACGATGTCAACACGATGCATCGTTACCGAGACGCTATCGTTCATGCGGAGAAAGATTCGGAGCAGTTCGAGCGGACGATGTTTGGGGCGTATGTATTGTTCCCTTACCCAGATGAAAAGAAATATAAAGAGCATAGATTATACAAAAGCATAAAGGCTGTTAATGTCGGGGCATTTCCTTTTCTGCCGGGATCTACGAAGTTGTTGGAAGAGTTCTTGGATGAGATCATTCTGGATAGTCCGGAGAATGCATATGAGCGCGCTGTCCGGCCAAGAGGGTCGAAGGAGTATTACGATAACAAGTACACCGGTAAGAATGTATTGGTTGGCTGCATGAGTCGCGAGGAACAGTTGGAGATTGCGCTACGGAATAAATTTTACCATACACCACTTGAAAATATCACAAATCACAAGCTGCTGACACAATTGGAGTATGTGGCGCTCTATCAGTCAAAGAAGTTCTTCGGTAAGTCTAACGAAATTGTCGGCGTGAAGTACTATGGAAAAATAAAGGACTGGAAGATTGTGAAACGCGGTGAAATCACGGTAATTTCCTCAAAGCACAATCCCCCAGATAAGCTTTATGTGGTGTTCGAAATTGAGGAATGGGAAACTAGGAAAGAAATCATTCTGCCCGGTGGTCATGGGGTCCGGAGCATTGCTTTTACGTCTAAGTATATATTCGACCGCGCACAGGAAATAGCCGAATTGAAGCTGGAGAACGAGGAAGAGCTGCTTCTATGGCGTGAGGCACGCCGAAGAGGTCGCGTGGAAGTGAAGTTAGATCACGAGCATCTTGACTATGCAAAGAAGGTAATGAGCGTAAGCTTAAAGGGCCAATAACGGGAAATGGACACCAAGTGTTTATGTTGACGACTTGTTGACGAACCACGTCAACAAGCAATAAAACTCAAACAAAACGAACAATATCCCATGGATAAAACCCTTATAAATCAAGGGTTTTATCCAACTAACACAGAATCCAAACAACTCTCACATGTTCCCGCATACGGTGCATTGGAGTTGGTGGCTCTGCTTGTAAGAAAATGAAACAAATGATGAAAAGCTTTATTAATATTGGGTTTTGAAATTAGTGATAAGGCCAAGATTTTTGAAATATATCACCTGCTGCTACAATGGAAAAAGGATCTATTTTTCCATAGGGTACCTCACGCCCAATCAATACGAGCGTACATTCCAATACACGGCGTAATTCTCTCGATTTGTTGTGTCAAATTTATTGACAGAGTCCAGAACAACTACGAAATTTGGGTTGTTCTTTTTTATTTGAAAGAACCCGAACTATTGGATGGTATTCGTTCGGGTTTTTAAGCTTCCTTGCTTTTTCTAAAACCTAAAGAACCCACTGCTCAACCCTGACGAAGCGAACTTTATCGCCACCCAGTGACTATTATGCTAAAGGGAGCATTACTTTTTGAACAAACACTACACGATCCGACAAAAATGATAGAAAAATAGAGAATTTTAGATTTTTCCACTTTGCATAAAAGCTAGAATCTGTTAGGATATAAAGAAATACGATAGATTTAGTGTGAATTAAAAGGAGGCACCTTTTCGTGACAAAAACGACGCATATGGATCAACCTGATTCCATACATGAAATGACGCATTTGGATCAACTCGAGGCTGAAGCGATTTATATTATAAGAGAAGTAGCGGCGGAATGTGAGAATCCCGTGATGCTGTATTCGATCGGGAAGGATAGCTCCGTGATGCTGCATTTGGCGCTGAAAGCTTTTTATCCCGAGAAACCGCCATTTCCGTTCATGCATATTGATACAACATGGAAGTTTAAAGAAATGATCGAATTCCGCGATCGCAAAGCGAAAGAATTCGGGATTGAAATGATTGTACACTCGAATCAGGAGGGTATTAATCAAGGGATCAACCCAATGGATCATGGCGCCGCGTATACTGATATTATGAAAACCCAAGCGTTAAAACAGGGATTGGACAAATACGGATTTACGGCTGCGTTTGGCGGCGGAAGACGTGATGAAGAGAAGTCGCGTGCGAAAGAACGGATTTTCTCGTTCCGGAATAAGAATCATGCGTGGGATCCGAAAAACCAACGGCCGGAAATGTGGAAGCTTTTCAACACAAGAATTAATAAGGGAGAAAGCATTCGCGTTTTCCCCATATCCAATTGGACGGAAAAAGATATTTGGCAATACATTCGAAGAGAAAATATTGATATTGTGCCTCTCTATTTTGCAAAAGAAAGACCCGTCGTCAATCGCGATGGACATATGGTCATGGTGGATGATGATCGGTTGAAGCTCGAGCCTCATGAACAAGTTGAAATGAAAAAGATGCGGTTTCGCACATTAGGCTGCTATCCTCTTACTGGCGGCGTCGAGTCGGAGGCGGATACGCTGGATGCCATTATCGAAGAAACGCTTGGTGCGGTTTCATCTGAACGGACAAGCCGGGTGATTGACCAAGAAGCGGCTGGAAGTATGGAAAGACGGAAACGGGAGGGCTATTTCTAAAATGAAAAAAAGTCTGCTTAAATTTATTACATGTGGAAGCGTAGATGACGGAAAGTCTACATTAATTGGACATATGCTTTATGATGCGAAGCTCTTGTTCGCCGATCAAGAAAGAGCATTAGAGCTGGACAGCCGGCTTGGCAGCCGCGGCGGCAAAATTGACTATTCCCTACTTCTTGATGGGTTGCTGGCTGAACGTGAACAAGGGATCACGATTGATGTGGCCTATCGGTATTTTACGACGGACCACCGTTCCTTCATTGTAGCCGACACACCGGGACATGAAGAATATACACGGAACATGGCGGTTGGCGCCTCCTTTGCTGATCTCGCCGTTATTCTTGTGGATGCAACCAAAGGGGTCATTACCCAAACCAAGCGGCATGCCCGGATTTGCGCACTCATGGGAATTAAACATCTGGTACTAGCTGTGAACAAAATGGATTTAGTAGGCTTTGATCAAAAGATATTTGATGCGATCAAAGAAGATTTCTTCCAAAATACCAAGGAATTCCACCTTCAAAGCATACAGGTGATCCCTGTTTCTGCTACAGAAGGGGATAACATTACCAAAAAATCGCAGCACACCTCTTGGTATGAGGGCCCTGCTTTGTTAACCTATTTAGAAAATGTGGATGTTCATAATACGGATGAAGCAAAACCATTTATGATGCCCATTCAGCGTGTCTGTCGACCGGACCATACGTTTCGCGGGTTCCAAGGCCAGATTGAGGCTGGAAGTATTGCGGTGGGCGATGAGCTGACAACCCTGCCTAGTCACGAGAAAGCGAAGGTCAAACGGATCTTAGTGACAGACCAAGACAGGGATTCGGCTCACGCCGGACAGCCTGTAACGATTCAATTGGATCGTGAGGTCGATGTTTCGCGGGGCTGTGTATTCACCAAAGACAGTCAATTGAAAGAGGCGGATAGCTTTAGCGCCACGATTCTTTGGATGGATGATTCCGTGCTGACTCCCAGTAAAAATTATTTGGTCAAAGTAGGAACGAAGATCTTGCCCGGTACTGTGACGGCCATTAAGCACAAAATCGATATTAATACCGGAAACACGGTTCCAACAGATCGAATTACCAAAAATGAATTGGCCAAATGCGAATTTTCTTTATCGGACAACATCGTTTTTGATTCCTTTGAGCAATATAAAAGCATTGGCGGATTTATTCTAATCGATCGCGTAACCAATATGACCTCCGCTTGCGGAGTCATTGACCAAGCTCTTCAAAGCTCCGACGGATTGGTAAAGCTAGATACAGAAATCACCAGAGATGTTCGTGCTGAGCAAAAGGGACAGAAGCCATTAACCCTCTGGTTCACCGGTTCGGCTTCGGATCAATCAACCCTTGTGAAGGAAGTCGAGAAACGGTTGGTATCTAATGGCTACCATACCATGCTACTCGAGAATGGCCAGGGAGAATCGACGCTGCGAATGGCAGAAGTTGCGAAATTGATGAACGATGCGGGTCTTATTGCATTGGTATCGAATGATTCACTGCACGACAACGACCGTGAAACCGCGCGGGACATCATTGGAAAAGAATATATTGAGGTTTATGTAAAAGGACTTTCTGCAGGCGATACGCCTGGGAACCCGGAAATCGAAATCGATACAAGCGGGTATTCCATTGATGAAGCCGCGAATGATGTAGTGAAACGAGTTCTAAAAAATTTAATCAATCAATAGCTTAAACATATCGAAACAACAAATATTCTTTGAAAAATAGTATCCCTACATCATTGTGAATCATGATGTAGGGATATTTTTTGGAAAATCGAAACTGTCGCCGCGGCGCCGGAAAAATACTGCTCTAACAAGCAAGAATCATGTCACACCCCGCCACCCTCCCTCGTCTTATAGATATCTTAAGACGAGGGAGGCTTTTTACTATGAACCATTACGACACAGCGATCATCGGCGGGGGAGTCTCAGGGCTGCTGGCGGCCATCGAGGTGGCTCAAGCCGGGAAGCGGGTTATTGTATTGGAGAAATCATCGCATGTTGGTGGGCGGGGCATAACGGTTCGCAAGCAAGGGGCGCTGCTGAATCTGGGCGGGCACGCGGTCTATCGGGATGGGGCTGCCTATAAAGCGCTGCATAGGCTCGGCATCAAGCTGGAGGGCGGTCGACCCGGGAATGGAGGGAGCGTTATCTGGAAGAACAGGCTCATTCCGCTGCCGGGCGATCCGTTGAAGCTGCTGACGTCCCCATTGTTCTCCTTCGCTGGTAAAATGGAGCTGGGGCGCCTGATGACGCGCATCGGGAAAGTCGATACAACGGGCCTCGGTAACGTCAGTCTGCGAGTCTGGGCCGAGCGGCACATCCAGGATCCGATGGTGCGTCATATGTTCTATACGCTGTGCCGGACGGCGACGTACAGCCGCGATTTGGATTACCAGACGGCAGCCACCGTGCTGCATCAGGTGAGGGTATCCCTGAGCAGCGGCGTGCTGTATTTGGACGGCGGCTGGCAGCACATTGTCGACCAGCTGGAGCAGCTGGCCATTAGCCGCGGGGTGACGATTCGGACCGGCGCTGGCGTCCAGGCCATCAGCCATGCCGATGGAGCCGTTGAGGGCGTGAGGCTTGGAAGCGGGGAGCCGCTTCAGGTAAGCAGCGTGATCAGCACGCTGGCTCCTGCAGATAACGTGCGCCTCGTTTCCGGTGCGGAGCATACAGCGCTTCAGCGCTGGAAGGAGGATGCCCGCCCGATTACGGCGGCGTGTCTCGATCTGGCGCTGAAACGGCTGCCCGTTTCAGGGAGGGATTTCGTGCTGGGACTCGACCAGCCCGTTTATTTTTCCAATCATTCTAGGGCGGCTAAGCTGAGTGAGGACGGGATGGTGGTCGTCCACCTTATGAAATATAATGATGTACACGAGCAGTACGATCCCAAAACCGCGGAGCAGCTGCTCATGTCGACGATGAATCTGATTCATCCCGGCTGGCAGCAGGAGGTCGTGGCGAAGCAGTTTTTGCCGAACCTAACGGTCGTGCACGATTACCCGCATAAGGCCCGCAGGGACGATAAGCCCGGGCCGGTCGTGCCGGAAATTCGGCGGCTGTACGTCGCAGGCGATTGGGCGAGTCACGGCGAAATGCTCCTGGATGCTGCAGCGGCAAGTGCGGAGCGTGCAGCTATGCAGCTGATCCGGGATGCTGCTAAGGTGCAGGATGCTGTCACCGTGTGAGCCAAGCGCAGCAGGGGAGCGCGCTATTGTCAGTGGCAGTGGATATGACTGGGGTATAGTCCTACAGAAGTAATAACCACAAAGAGAAGTGGGGATTGACATGGAGAAAGTGCGGTTCACGGAAGATATATACGCCTCCTACAAAAATTTGTTATTTGCACTTGCCTACCGGATGATGGGGAGTGTCGTGGAGGCGGAGGACATTGTTCATGAAGCCTTTTTATCCCTTCAGGGAGCGGAGCCTGAGCGCATCACGCATCTGAAATCCTACCTGTGCAAAATCGTCACGAACCGCTGCATCGACCGGCTGCGTTCCGCACAGAAGCAGCGGGAGGTGTATATCGGGCCATGGCTGCCCGAGCCGCTTGTAACGGACCGGGCTGGCGGCGGTAGCGATCCTTACCAGGCGTATGCGCAGCACGAATCGCTCTCTACCGCGTATTTGCTGCTTCTCCAGCAGCTATCCTGGGTGGAGCGCGCGGTGTTCCTCCTGCGGGAAGTGCTGCAGTACGACTATGAGGAGATTGCCGCCATCGTCGGAAAAAGCAGCACCAACTGCCGCCAAATTTTCCACCGCGCAAAGCGGAGCATCCACACGGATGCCGGGCGGCAGACGGCGGCTTCTTCTGCTTCGCCGGATCATCAGCGGCTGGTAGAGCAGTTCGTATCGGCGCTTACGAGCGGCGATATGGGCAAGCTGATGAATATTTTAACACAGGATGCGACCCTATTCTCCGATGGAGGAGGCAAGGTCACGGCCGCTGTACGTCCGATTCTGGGTGCGGCGCGCATTACAAGCTTCCTGGAGGGAGTTAGGATGAAGATCGCCTCCGACTTTTCCTGCAAATTCGTGTTCGTCGGCGGGGAGCCCGGTCTGGTCACTTACTCAGGCGGAGCTGCCGGTAGCGTCCTTTCCTTCCGAATCGAACAGGGACGGATCGCAGGCATATATATTGTGGTGAACCCCGATAAGCTGACGCTTGTTCGTTAGCTATGCATATAGTGACCTGGCTACGGTTTATGGTAAAATAAAGAAACCGGCACACAAACACAGCGGTAGCTTGGAACTGTTAAGTTCATAGCTGCCGCTGTGATCCATTTTGGGAATGTGCAGGATGGAAGAGAAAGCTTAGGTCAATGCCTCTGCAACTTGTGGGTCTGCTAGCTTCGCCGTAAACCAGTTGGGATACAGCGGCTCAGGTCGTGTCAGTTGCTCTAAAGCTGCAAGCTCACCCGGTGTAAGCTCCAACTCGGCAGCCTTCAAATTATCGTGGAGCTGAGCTAATTTACTCGCTCCCAGCAGCACACTGCTCACATGCTTCTGTCCCATGAGCCAGGCGATGGACACTTGTGCAGCGGTTGCCCCGTGTTGTTGCGCAATGTCCTTTACCGTATCCAGAATCACAAATCCTTTTTCCTTATCATGCGGCAAAAAGTCAAACCCGCTCAACCGATTATTCGGATCATTCAGGTTATGGCGCGTATATTTGCCGCTTAAGAAACCGCCGGCGAGAGGGCCCCATACGGTCATTCCGACACCACTGCTTGTCATGAACGGTACGGTATCGTGCTCGACATCCCGGCCAATCAAAGAATAGTACATTTGTCCGTTAATAAAGGCTGCCCATCCCCGCTCGCGCTGCATCTGAACCGCTTGAGCAGCAAGCCATGCCGGCCAGTTGGAATAGCCGATATACCTGATTTTTCCTTGCCGTACAAGATCATTCAACGCTTCCAGCGTTTCTTCCAGCGGAGTAAACGGATCGCTCTTATGGACGATATACAAATCGATATAATCGGTGTTCAAGCGCGCCAGGCTGGCTTCACAGGCATCGAATAGATGCTTGCGGGATAGTCCGGTCTGGACAAGAGCCGATCCTACCCGCATACCGGCTTTAGTCGCGATAATGGTTTCATTCCGTTTGGAGCCCAACAATCGACCTAGCATGACTTCACTGTGTCCGTCAGCATAAGCGTCTGCCGTGTCAAAAAAGTTTATGCCCGCGTCCAAGGCATGATCGACCAGATTTTGCGCGAGCTCATGATCCACTTTATAGACGCTTGGAATGTTTCCGGATCCGAAAGTCATGGCCCCAAACCCCAGCCTCGATACGATTAATCCGGAATTGCCTAATTTTGAGTACTTCATTTGTGTTCAGCCTCCCTGCAGGATTGGTTTCCTTATTCTTGATTTAAGTATACTGGGCATGAGGAGGCTTTTCTTGAACGGGATGATCATCGAATTGTACAAAATACTCATTTCATTAAGCAAGCGGAGCCGATTTCAGAGCTAGAGCGAAAGCATGACCCCCGGGCGGTGCCCGAAACTTTGTTGATGAAAAGGGAGGCGGTTCGACTTGCCCAACGTTCCAATCATGACAGGAGGCGCTTTTGAAAAGGGGGAGCTAAAGATTTCGGGGTGGGAAGACGTTTCTCCTCAAGAAGCCTTCGAGCCGGCTTTGTCCGAACATCTGCTAGTCATCCATCTGACCCCGAAGCCGGTACGCGTGTTCGAACGGGCGGACGGGTACAGTGGAGACGGGGTGGCTCAGCGTGGACATATCAACTTGTTCTCTGCAGGCGATATGTCTTTTTGCAGGTGGGAAGAACATATTTCGTTTATTCGACTGGATTTGCCGCCGTCGTTAACCGACCAGGTGGCTGCTGAGATGGAGCTGCCGCAAGGGGGCAGCATCGATTTCGGCAGGCATATTCGTTTGCAAGACGAACGGGTCGTACACTTGGCTCAGTGGCTTTTGGCAGAGCGGAACAACGGGGAGCCAGGCGGGAAGCTGTATGCCGATTCACTCATACGGATGCTGTCGGTTCATCTGCTGCAGCGTTATGGTGCGGTAGTTACCGGACTGCAGCTCCCAGCACAGCAGCAGTTAGTCCGAAAGCAATTGAATGGGGCATTGGAATATATTCATGCGCATCTTTTTGAGGATATTTCCTTGAATGATCTGGCGGCAGCAGCTTATGTGAGTTCTTCGCATCTGGTGCGTCTGTTCAAGGAAGCCACCGGGCTGCCCCCGCATCAATATGTCATCCATGAACGAATACAAAGAGCACGGCAGCTGCTGCTTGGCGGCAGTACCGTGAAAGAAGCAGCTGCGGCGCTCGGCTTTAGTGACCAGAGCCACTTACACCGTCATTTCAAAAGAATCATCGGCATGACGCCGCGTGAATTTGTGCGTCAATCCCGTTGAACCTTAAGGAAGATGCCTGACGACCTTACAATCCTTAGGATCATCATGTATCCATACACCACCCTCCCCAAAATCCTCACGTTCAACACAAAAACCCGTAAGACGGTTGCTTTTTTCAAAGTGTCCATCTTGCGGGTTACATTTCATATACCAGGGAATTATTTTTTATGATTCAAACGGTTGATAGAGTAATCTAAAAATTCTTCAATTTGTTCTATACTAATTCCGGAATCGATAGCTTTTTTGATGAGATGATGCCAATCATTCTCGGTTTTTTCGTCGATATTCGAATTCTTCTGCAAAAAGACATCAACTGATATATGAAAAACGGACGCGATTTTCTCAAGAAATTCGATAGAAGGATTGTGTTGAATGTCTCTTTCAATACGACTTAGATAAGACTTGGCGACCCCGGCGCTTTCGGCTAACTCGGATAGAGATAAGCCTTTTTCTATTCGAAGCTGGCGTATGCGTTTTCCAATCATGGTTAGACACCTTTTTCCACTGAATTTCTGATCGTGTACTTACTAGGGGGGAACATAGGCACCCCGGAATCTGATTTCAACGATTCATGACAGGTGCAACTACAGACTCACTTCGGGTGCAATTTCCGGTAGTCATTACTCCTGTTAAATTTATTATAAGGGGTGTTTGTGTGTTAACACAATACTTCTCCTTGTAATTGTTCCATATTTTAACTTGTAAATAGGTGCCTTAATTGGCGTTTTTTTATTTTATTCCAAAATTCAGGAGGTAATTTTTATGGAAGGAGTATTGTTGGAGGCATGTCGAAAGGCCAAAAGGCGCATATTCTAGGCACACTGAACTACTATAAATTCGGAAACCCGACGTGTCATTCAAAAAACGTGCTAATGAGATTATATAGTTAATCTATTTGCAAAACAAGCAGAGCCTGCTCCTTAAGAATCAAATGTACCGGTTCAGTCCATCAAGATAAAAAATCAATTATATCCGCTAATGGAGAGAGTTATTCGGATAATGCAGCATGATAATCGACCGCCATTATTCGTTGTGTAATAGACCTGAAGTCATGATTTAGAGGCAGTGATTAAAGAGTTTCCTGAATCATTGAACGTTTTATCCTATGGAAGCAATTGGGTTATATGGACTATTTCAAATATCAAAGAGGCTGCCATATAATTGAAACAGAATCGTTCCCTAAAAGGAACAATGTAAAATAAGCTCGAATTTTTTCTCTTCATGGCGATAAGATAGGGCATTCCTGAGCCATTATCTTAACATTTTTATCACTAAATGGGAAATCAATCCTGAGGTTTGAACCGCATGCTGGTAGAACTCGCTCAAGAGGGAAAAGGGAGATGAGAAATGCAGCGATTTATTGCAAAACGCAAGTAACGCAAGTGACGCAAGTAAATAGATACAGGGAGAAGATCCGGAGGGAGAGGTTAAGTTTGATTGCCCACTTGTCTGTAGCAATCGGAATTATCTACGTTATTCTCACAATAATTTCAATCTGTTTGACATCTATACTTGTTCTTAAAGTAAGAAAGAAACGGATGGAAGAAAAAGCGAATGAGTGCCAAAACAAGCTTCAAGATTACTTTATATACTTGCAAACACATATCGATAGCGAGGAAAAATTAAAGCTGCCGCATTATCGGCTAAATCAACATGAACGGCATGCTGTGCAAAAAAAACTGATCGAGTTGATCGAATGTCTTAAGGGAACGCATCGCCGGAAATTAATTAAGCTGTGCGAAGACATGCAATTGGTTAGAGATGATTTAATACGTCTGCAAAGTCCGCTGCCATGGATAAGAATCGATGCCATCTATAATTTGGGGGGGATGAGGTCAGAGCAGGCCATCTTGGAGCTTATGAAAATGCTGGAGCGTAGCAAGTATAATCCAAGCGTTTTTATCACTGCCCGTTCCATTGCCAAATGTGCTGACAAATTAGAACACTTGAGGGAAATGGCGCAGCTTCTCGTGAGATATCGAAAAAGCTTCCACGAGCTGGTTGTTGATATCATTAAGGAATCGGAGATGGATTGTACCCCGTTGATAGTGGAGTTCCTTGATAATGAAGACCATGATTTAGTCAGCATAGCGCTGGTAGGACTTCCCCCTTACGTTATTCCAAGTCTGGCTCCTATACTATATCGTTTGACGGAATCCGGAAATAAGGAAATACGAATCAAAGCGGGGAAGCTATTATACAACGATAACTGTTATGCCATTGACCAGGAACATGAAATGAGAGGAGATGACAATCATCTGTCGGAGATAGACAGGCTGTTCCTTAACAATCGCCAACAGCATTTGAGCCCAAGATTATCTCGGAACGAGCACTACACCAAGGCCGTGTAACCTTAATTGAAGGGAGAAGTCATGAGAGATATCTTATTAGGTTATGGGATATTTGTTATCTACTACGTAGTATTCATTAATAGTCTTTATTTAACAATTTTGTTGTTCTCATTCAAGAAAATGTACTCGATTGTAAAAAACAGTGCTTATTCAAGGTTTAAGACATTATCCGGCTCAGAATATGTTCCGCCAATATCCATTCTTGTTCCGGCGTATAACGAAGAATTGACCATTATCGAGAATGTTCGTTCATTGCTTGCCCTCAATTACCCCAAGTATGAGGTTATCGTCATTAATGACGGATCGAAGGATGCCACAGTAGATATTCTGATTCATGAATTTGGGCTCAAGCCCTCCGATCGTAAATTGAGAAATAAGTATTTGGAAACTGCAGCCGTTAGAGCAATTTACCACAACCCTCACTACCCAAATCTCTACTTAATCGATAAGAATAATGGGGGTAAGGCTGATTCGCTGAATGCCGGCATTAATCTATCCCATTATCCATTAATTGCTTCGATTGATGCTGATTCTCTGTTAGAGAAAGACGCTCTCATTCGTATCGCTAAGGTATATATGGAAAATCCCGGTGAAACGGTAGCTATTGGTGGAATTGTTCGAATCGCCAATGGCTGCGAGATCGAAGACGGAATTGTTAAGAAGGTTCATTTGCCCGATAAAATGCTTCCGATGTTTCAAACTGTCGAGTATTTAAAGGCATTTTTGGGAGGGAGAATTGGCTGGAGCTCCATCAATGGATTAATTATTGTATCGGGAGCTTTTGGCGTATTCCGTAAGGATTATGTTATTAAAGCAGGCGGGTATCGTGGCGGATATCCCGGAGAAGATATGAACATTATTATTAAGCTTCATAAGTATATGCTGGAACGTAAATTGCCTTACCGTGTTGCCTATTGCCCTGATGCCGTTTGCTGGACGCAGGCCCCTGATTCACTGCGAATACTTGGCAGCCAACGAAAGCGTTGGGGACGGGGAAATCTGAAAAATATGATTGAGTACGGGATACATTTGGTTTTCCGTCCAAAGTATAAAATCATAGGGCTGTTAACGATTCCTTATAACATTATCTTTGAAACGTTGAATCCGTATTTCAGGTTTACCGGGTTTTTGGCCTTGGTCGGTTACGTCTTATTAGATTTAGCCAATTGGCATGTCCTGGTGATCTTTAGTTTATTGAACCTTCTCTATGGAGTACTTCTTGGAGTCGGGTCCTTGCTGCTGGAAGAGATAGCGTTTAGACGTTATCCGAGAATTAGAGATGTGTTCAAGATGATTTTCTTTATTGTATTTATGTTCTTAGGGTATCAACAACTGGGGGTGATCTGGAGATTCTTAGGGCACATTGAGTTTTTCAGAAACAATAATACTTGGGGAACGATGACGAGAACCAGCTTTAGCAATGATAAAAAAACGACTGCATAGGGAGGAAGCTATATTAATACCATCGATACTATCGATAAAAAGCAGTCTCAAAAGTTGCAGGATGCGTTTGAGCTGTTTCTCACCTACTATAAGGTGAATCAATTATCTTGCGGGATCATTCTTGCCGGATCCAAGGAGATCAATGACAATCACTTGCAGGAAATGAAGGCTTACTTTGGAAAGGGGGGATCGCAGTTAGTTTCACAATATTATTACGATCATGAAACTGGAGTTTTGGCAATTTTATTGGCCGATCGAAATCTAAGCTTTACTCATTATCAGTCTCTTATTGTTAAAGACTATCTGCAGGAACGCAATCTTTTGGATGGACAAATCTTAATCGCCAGCTTCCCCGAAAACGGAAATTCGGCTGTACAGATATTAAAAGAGATGCAGGATAAGATGAGTAAAGATAAAGGAAAATCAGGCGAAATTCGTATCAGCAATTTTGAAGCTCAGGCCTCAAAGGAACAGAATCATATATTGGTGGTAAGTGATGATGAAACGGTGAATGAGTTTTTAGGGATTTATTTGTACCAAAAAGGCTACACCGTTCATTTCGCCAGCAACGGCAGGGATGGAATACAAAAATACATGGAGCTTAAGCCGGACTTGGTTATTTCGGAGTTAAGTTTACCGATCGTAGACGGGTATCACCTTATTCATACGATCAAACAGAGTGAACACAATAAAAGCAGTAAAATGATGGTGCTAACGGATAAACGATTGGAAGACGACATCAAAAGATCGTTTGAAATGGGCGTCTCTGATTATATGACAAAACCTTTTTCTCCTATTGAGTTGGAAGCTCGCCTTAAAAGATTGTTTCAAACAAACTAATATATAAAGGAGAAATGTAATTATGAAAAATTATTCTAATTTGAAACAACTCATTGTATCGAAAACAGCAAAAGTCGGGGTAATCGGACTTGGGTATGTGGGTCTTCCGCTTGCTATGGAGATGGTGAAAAGCGGCTTTACCGTGGTAGGCATTGATTTGGATGTCCGCAAAATCGAAACCTTGAAAGCAGCCAAGTCCTATATTCAGGATGTACCGGATGAAGTGATTCAATCGAGCATTGAATCAGAACGGTTTTTTCCGACAGCAGATTATGCGGCACTTGAGGATCTGCATGCAATCAGTATTTGTGTACCGACACCGCTCAGTGAAAATCAGGATCCGGATACTTCTTATATTACCAGCGTCGTAAGTATGATCAAAAAGCACATGAAAAAAAGTATGCTGATTACACTGGAGAGCACGACTTATCCCGGTACAACGGAAGAGCTGATTCAATGGGAATTTGAAAAGGTCGGTTTAAAGGTTGGAGAAGACTTCTTCCTCTGCTTTTCTCCCGAGCGTGTCGATCCGGGGAATCGTTCCTTTAATACATACAATACACCTAAAGTCATCGGTGGCACGACGCCGAAGTGCGCGGAGCTGGGCTCGCTTTTATACGGAAATACGGTAAAAACCGTAGTTACCGTCTCTTCCCCCAAAGTAGCTGAAATGTCTAAACTGCTTGAAAACACATTCCGGAGCGTTAACATTGCGTTCATCAATGAAATGGCCATGATGTGCGATAAGATGGGGATTAATATTTGGGAGGTTATCAAAGCCGCTTCTACGAAACCGTTTGGGTATATGCCATTTTCTCCTGGACCGGGTATTGGCGGACACTGCATCCCTCTGGATCCGATGTATTTATCCTGGAAAGCCAAAGGCTTTCGCTTTCATAGTCAATTTATCGAGCTGGCTCAGTCGATTAATGACAATATGCCGGATTACGTCATCAGCAAAACGTCTCAGGTTCTTAATATATATGCCAAATCGATCAGAAGATCAAACATACTCATTCTAGGTATGGCCTACAAATCGGATATTGATGATTTGCGTGAGTCCCCGGGCTTGCACATCTACGAGTTGTTTAAAGAAAGAGGAGCGCGTGTCGATTACTTTGATCCGCATGCACAAAGCTTTGTTGATAAATACGGGAATACGGTTCAATCCATTGCGTATGATTTGGAGAAGATGCGGAGCTATGATTGCTTTGTGCTCGTGACGGGTCACAAAAGCTTTGATTATCAGGAATTTGCCGATTTAGGCGTAGCCATTGTTGATACCCGAAATGCCTTCGAAGGCATTGATGCACCTCATATCTACCAGCTTGGGACATCCGTCATATTGCCGGAAGAACAAGAATTGCTTCTTTTGGCATAACTGCGGATGGGCAGCTTATTCAAATTTACTTCATGGGGGAGAGAGTTCGATGTGCGGAATAGTAGGGTATATTGGAAAAGGTCAAGCTCAACAGGTTTTAACTAATGGCTTGAAGAAGCTTGAATACCGTGGTTATGATTCCGCTGGAATCGCGGTTTATGACGGAGAGAAGGTCCAGGTGTCCAAGTCTAAAGGGCGCATTGCTGTTCTGGAGGAGCGGTTGGAGCAATCGCCGGTGCTTGGCTCTTTAGGCATTGGTCATACACGCTGGGCAACACATGGACGCCCCTCTGACGTTAATTCACATCCTCATACGGATGAAACAGGGAAATTTTCCGTAGTACATAACGGAATTATTGAGAATTATCTCGATCTTAAGCAAGAGCTTCAGGAGGAAGGAGTCACCTTTGTCTCGGAAACGGACACGGAGGTCATCGTTCACTTGCTTTCCTCTTTATATGATGGCGATATTGTTTCTACGATTCAGAAAGCTGCGTCAAAAATGCGCGGAGCTTATGCTCTCGGAGTGATTACAGAGTATGAACCGGACAGGCTGGTTGCCGTTCGTTATGCGAGTCCGCTCATTATCGGACTTGGAGAAGAAGAAAACTTCATCGGCTCGGACATTTCTGCTGTGCTCGAATATACTCGTGATATTTATATCTTAGAGGATGGAGAGCTAGCGGTCATTACAAAAAACGATGTGACTTTGATGAAGATTGAAACACTGGAAACGGTCCAGCGCAATATTTTTCGGGTAGATTGGGATATGGAGCAAACGGAAAAAGACGGCTTCGAGCATTTTATGCTGAAGGAAATTTATGAGCAGCCGAATGCTTTTCGCAAAACGATATTGAACCGTATTGACAGCGCCGGTAAAAATATTGTTTTTGAAGGCTTGCAATTGAGTTCAGAACAAATCCATAGGCTGGACAAAATCTTCATTATTGCATGCGGTACCGCATACCATGCCGGATTGGTCGGAAAGCATGTGATCGAAGAGCTGACCCGGATTCCGGTGGAAGTGGATGTCGCTTCTGAGTTTAGATACCGCCGTCCGATCGTGACGGATAAAACTTTGGTTATCGTGGTTAGTCAGTCCGGTGAAACGGCGGATACTCTGGCAGCTTTGCGGGAGAGCCAACGTCTTGGCGCTAAGGTCTTAGCCATTACCAATGTGCCGGGAAGCTCCATCGCCCGCGATGCTGATGAAGTCATTGCAACCGTAGCGGGGCCGGAAATTGCCGTTGCCTCTACCAAAGCCTATACATCCCAGTTAATTGCCTTCTATTTATTCGGAATTTACCTCGCTCAAGTAAAAGAAACGATCCCGGAGGAAGAGCGCAAGGTAATGATTGAGGCACTCTGCAAATTGCCTGAACAAACGGAAGTCGTGCTCCAGCATGCTAACGATATTCGGATGTATGCTGAGGCGATCAAGGGTCATTCCAGCTTGTTCTTTATCGGACGTGGCATTGATTACGCCGTTGCGCTGGAGGGCTCGCTAAAGCTGAAGGAAATTTCTTATATTCACTCCGAAGCCTATGCAGCGGGCGAATTAAAGCATGGAACCCTTGCTTTGATTGAAGAAGGAACGCCTGTCATTGCATTAGCCACCCAAACGGAGCTGTATGAGAAAATGGCCAGCAATATTAAAGAAGTAAAGGCCCGTGGCGCTCATGTACTGGGGGTTACATTGGAAGAAAATATTGAATTGCACAGAAACGTTGATGATGTATGCTTAATTCCCAGCGCGATGGCTTTGTTCACACCTGTTTTATCCGTCATTCCTTTACAGCTCATTTCCTATTACACATCACTAGCCCTTGGCAATGATGTTGATAAGCCACGCAACCTTGCCAAAAGCGTCACGGTAGAGTAAGTAATCGTTAGGGTCAAGAATTCCGTTCAGCAGATGGTTAATGCAGCGGAATTCTTGACGAATTTTTATTTAGGAGAGGGAATTCTCTATGATAAAATCTGCCGGGAATTGTTTAGATCAAAAAATAATGTTGGATATATTGCTGGAAGCTTGCGAGAGGGCACAAACGATTAAAACCTTGGGAATGAAAGAGATTATTCAAGGTATTGCGGCTAGGTTAAAGCCCTATTATCCGGAATATGGAGGAAGTATGAGGCAGCGTTACGCGATTGTGTTGGCAGCGGGAAAAGGAACCCGAATGAAATCGAAACAGCATAAGATATTACATGCGGTTTGCGGTAAACCGATGGTTCAGCATGTTATCGATAGCTTGAAAGGCCTCGTTACCGGCGAGATTGTTGTTATAGTAGGGCACGACGCCGAGAGTGTGAAGGAACAGCTGGGAACATCGGTCCAATATGCCTTGCAGGAGGAACAATTGGGAACCGCTCACGCTGTTTTGATGAGCAGGGACATATTACAGGATAAAACGGGCACAACGATCATAATCAGTGGAGATACTCCGCTGGTAAGAGAGGAAACACTTGAAAAGCTAATGGAACAGCAGGAAAAAAGCCAAGCAGCAGCAATAGTATTGACTGCGGTATTAGCTGATCCTACGGGATACGGAAGAATTATCCGTCATTCCGATGGTTTTGTAGAACGTATTGTGGAGCATAAAGATGCAACCGAGGCGGAGAAAGAAGTTTCAGAGATTAGCACGGGAATTTTTTGCTTTGACAACAAAGCCTTATTTCAAGCTCTAAGTCAAGTGAAGAATGACAATGCACAAGGAGAGTATTATTTGCCAGATGTCATCGAAATGATGAGAAAAGAAGGCCTTTCCGTTTTCGCTTATCCGACCCCTGCTGTGGAAGAAGGAATGGGAGTAAACGATAGGATGCAGCTAGCGACAGTTGAAAAGCTTCTCCGTGCCAGAATCAATGAAAAACATATGAGAAACGGGGTTACCATTATCGACCCTGAGTCGACCTATATTGATGCGGATGTTGTCATTGGAGCGGACACCGTGATTCACCCTGGAACGTTCCTTCGAGGGAACACTTGCATTGGTGAAGGCTGTGTGGTTGGACCCGCTGCCGATCTGCTGGATTGTCAAGTGGAGAGTAAAGTGACGATTCAATATACCCGTAGTATGAGGAGCACTATTCGTCAATCGGACATGGTTATGGGTAACCAATTGGAGGGTCTCTTATCTATACGTTAAATTCGACAACACGAAGGAACACATTCAATAGAAGAAAGGTTGCAATTGTCGCATTGCTTCTGGTTGCAGTAGCCGTCTTGTTATTTGTTTATAAGTTAAGGACGGTACCTGCGTATAAAGCAACCTGGATATGGAATGCTGAACGGATTGCCAAAGAAAAAGACGACATCATTTCCTTCACGAAACAAAACGGAATAAACCTTATTTATTTGCATATCGATCAAAAAACGGTTAAACGGGAAGCGTATAGCTCGTTTATTAAGGAAGCAAATGCTGCCGGCATCCAAGTGGATGCGCTTGCCGGTGATCCTCTGTGGTCGCTAGCCGAAAATCAAAATAGTATCAAGGATTATGTGAGCTGGGTGCATGACTATAACCAATCGGTAAAGGAAGAGGAACGGTTCCATGGAATTCATGCGGATATCGAGTTTTATGCCTTAGCGGATTGGAACGATAATAAAGACAAGATCATCAAGCAGTGGATGACGAATATGGAGCTTTTTGTTTCGGAATCCAGGAAGGATCGAAAGCTCAAGGTTAGCGGGGATGTTCCGTTCTGGATTCATGATATTACGATTCCGGGATCGTCGGAAAGCCTTAACGATTGGATTATCAACAGACTGGATCATGTAACGTTGATGTCTTACCGGGATAAAGCTGAAGGAACGAATTCCATATTGGAGATCATTCAACCTATTTTCAACGATGCCCGTGCGAAAGGGAAGAAAGTTGTAGTAGGCGTTAACCTGCTAAAAAGCTCGGAAGGGGTCGGAACAACCTTCCAAGAAGAAGGGCTTGACGAAATGAAGCGTCAGCTTTCCATTCTGCAGGATAAGTTGGGGACGAATTCGCTTTTTGCGGGAATTGCCATCCACGATTACGAAAGTTGGCGGGAATTGGCCCAATATGATATTCCGTCTTCGTTGTCAAACCAACCGGCCAAAGCTATGCCCATTTTTGAAGCCAATGGGATCAAAGAAATCGTCAAGGTAAACGGCGAGCATCTTGACCTTTATGATGGGACGTCATGGAAGTCGACGTTTTGGCCGGGCATCAACCTAGGGGCCACAACGCCAGGACACTTTCCGGGTGAGCTTTCCCCTTCCCGTATGGATTATCTGAGATGGTTTTCACAGATGCAGGAAATGAATATCAAAGTGATTCGCATCTATACGATCCTGCCGCCTGTTTTTTACGAAACTCTAAATAGGTTTAATCAGAGCACGGATAAACCCTTGTACATTTTGCAAGGAATATGGGCTCCGGACGAGGCAATGGCTGGGGATGATCAATTGGGAAGAGATGCCTATACACCTGAAATTACTAACGAATTTACAAGTGAGATCCAAGATGCCGTTCGAGTCATTCATGGAGATGCGAATCTTCCTGAACGAACCGGTCATGCGAGCGGTGAATACCGCACCGATGTTTCACAATATGTGTTAGGATGGACCATGGGGACGGAGTGGTATCCTGATGCTGTACAGGTTACCAATTTGGAGCATAAGACAATGCCGCCATATGACGGGGAATATATCTCGGCCAAGGAAAATGCTTCTCCATTTGAAAGCTGGCTTGCCTCCATGCTGGATGTTTTAGCGCAGGAGGAAATGAAGTATGGCTGGCAGCATCCTGTGTCGTTTACGAATTGGTTAACTACGGATCCGCTATCGCACCCGAATGAGCCGCTTAAACGAGAAGATATGGTATCCGTGGATCCGATGAATTTAAGAGCAACATCGGCTTGGACCGCAGGATATTTCGCATCCTATCATGTTTACCCTTATTATCCTGATTTTATGAGATATGAAGATAAATACCAATCTTATCATGACCGTAGTGGAAAAATAAACCCGTATGCGGGTTATTTGCACGATTTGCGCGCTCATCATAAGGGCATGCCGATTTTTGTAGCAGAGTTTGGCGTTCCAAGCTCGCGCGGAATTACCCATTATGGCGCAAACGGTATGAATCAGGGGATGCATACCGAATCGGAACAAGGTCAAATGGATGCAGACATGCTTCGAAGCATCTATGATGAAGGGTACGATGGGGCTATTCTGTTTGCTTGGCAGGATGAATGGTTCAAATATACATGGAACACGTTGGACCTTGAGCTGCCTTGGGAACGTCGGGCCATGTGGCGGAATCGGTTAACCAATGAAGAGAACTTTGGAGTCATTGCCGTTGAAGCGGGGAATTCCGACAAAGACACAATTAAATTAGACGGGAATACTATCGATTGGGAGAAGAGACAGCCCAAGGTCAAACAATCGTATGCTAACTTTGATCTCACGGTGTCTCACGATGAAGCCTATCTGTATATGATGCTAAGGAAGCGGGAAGGGGATTGGGATTTAGCACAAGATAACATTGAAATCGGCTTGGATACCTTGAAAGGGGGAAGTCAGATCGCGGATCGGGCGCCGGGAATGACGTTCTCCAACGGAATTGAGTTTTTATTGAGTATGCGGGGGGCAAACAATACCCATCTCTTTGTGAACAGCGCCTACGATCAGCATACATGGCTGTATGGGCATATTAAGAACATGCTGCCGTGGGATACTCGATATGATCAAGATACCTTAGGTCTTTTTTTACCCTGGAAGCTTGCACTGAACAAAGAACAGTATTTACCGGTAAGCAAGAAAACGGCCCATTTCGAGGAATATGAGGTTGGGGCTATGAAACAGGGGATAACAGATCCGGAGAGCCCAGCTTTTAATTCGTTAGCCGATTGGTATGCTTCCGGTAAAGTTATGGAAATCCGCATTCCTTGGATGCTCTTAGGCTTCACGGACCCGAGCAGTCACCAGGTTTGGAGCTATCCTTATGCTGCTCATGGATTGGTCCCTACGACCAGTGAAGGTGTGAGAATAGAACCATTCGTCGAATCGAACGGGCAGCCTTCTAACGCGCCATCGGAATCGTTTTTTTACCAATGGGAGCCATGGGACCTACCTGCATACCATGAACGTAAAAAGCAAAGCTACGAGATTCTTCGTAAAGCTTACGAAGGATACTACAATATCGAACCGAAATAACAGTAAGCCCTTGATTCCGCAGAATCGAGGGCTTGCTGCTGTCAGACTTCCATTTATTGCTCCGTATTGAGGCAATAAGTGGAAGCCGCGGCGCGAGATAAGCTTCGTCTTGGATTAAGCGCTATCTGCTCGGCCCCCGTGATTTCTTTCCAGTCAGGTGATGGCTTTAAGAATGAAGCACGTCTGGATGGAATAAACATAAAGGAGAAGCAGGCATGATAGCGCTTTATATCTGATTCCTACATCCTATCTTACGAGGTGATTCCATCATGACGACGGAAAAAAACAAGCTGACGACCAGCTGGGGGGCCCCTGTCGGGGACAACCAGAACTCGATGACAGCCGGAGCGCGCGGCCCGACGCTGATTCAAGATGTGCATCTGTTAGAAAAGCTGGCGCATTTCAACCGGGAACGTGTTCCCGAGCGCGTGGTGCATGCCAAAGGGGCGGGGGCACATGGGTATTTTGAAGTGACGAACGATGTGACGCCGTATACGAAGGCAGCTTTCCTGTCCGAGGTCGGTAAGCGAACCCCTTTATTCGTCCGCTTCTCGACGGTAGCGGGGGAGAATGGTTCGGCGGATACAGTGCGCGATCCCCGGGGATTTGCCGTGAAATTTTATACAGAAGAAGGCAACTATGACCTGGTAGGAAACAATACGCCGGTGTTCTTCATTCGGGATGCAATCAAGTTCCCCGACTTTATACATACGCAGAAGCGTCATCCGCAGACGCACCTGAAAAACCCGAACGCGGTATGGGATTTCTGGTCCTTATCTCCCGAATCGCTTCATCAAGTGACGATCCTGATGTCGGATCGGGGCATTCCGGCGACACTCCGGCACATGCACGGATTCGGCAGTCATACGTTCAAATGGGTGAATGCGGCGGGAGACGGCGTATGGGTGAAATACCATTTCAAAACAGAGCAGGGCATTCAAAATCTGGCACCGGACGTGGCGGCACAAATCGCCGGAGATAACCCGGACTACCATACTGAGGATTTATTCAACGCCATTCAGTCGGGCAATTATCCGTCGTGGAAGCTCTGCGTGCAGATCATGCCGTTGGAGGATGCCAACACGTACCGGTTCGATCCGTTCGATGTGACCAAGGTATGGTCGCAAAAGGATTATCCGTTAATTGAAGTCGGCCGGATGGTGCTGGACCGCAACCCGGAAAACTATTTTGCCGAGGTGGAGCAGGCGACGTTCTCCCCCGGCACGCTGGTCCCAGGCATCGACGTCTCTCCGGATAAAATGCTGCAAGGCCGCTTGTTCGCCTACCATGACGCACACCGCTACCGTGTAGGCGCGAACCACCAGGCGCTTCCGATTAACCGTGCGCGCAGCGAGGTGAACCATTACCAGCGGGATGGACAGATGAGGTTCGATAACAACGGCGGGGGATCCGTCTACTATGAACCGAACAGCTTCGGAGGGCCGGCGGAGACGCCCGAGAACAAACCTGCGGCGTATGAGGTGTCAGGGCAAGCGGACAGCGTAGCTTATGATCGCGATGATCATTACACGCAGGCGGGCGACTTGTACCGTTTGCTAAGCGAGGAGGAGCGCAGCCGCCTCGTTCAAACGATCGTCGGTGCGATGCAGCCGGTCGAGAAGGATGAGATCAAGCTGAGACAAATCGGGCATTTCTACAAAGCCGATCCCGAATACGGACGGCGCATTGCAGAGGGGCTGGGCTTGCCGGTTCCAGAGCAATAAGAACAGCCGTTTATTTTACCATTTGCAAAAGCAAAAGGCAGCTACCTTGTACCAAGTAAAGGATGGCTGCCTTGTTTTTTAGTTAGGAAATAGGCGATTTCCGGGTGCTGACCGCAGCGTCGGCCTCATATAATAGTATGATTTGAAAGCGTTAACAAATCCGGTGATTGGTCCGTCTCGACAAACTGAACAACGAGGTGACTGCCATGAGGACCCGATTATTATCCGAACAGCTCATCAAGAAGCGTTTTCCCCATTTACGATACGTCCGAGTCCATACGAACGGTGCGAATAAAGCGACCATCTATGCCTGGAATGAAGACCTGCAATTACCGGAGCAAGAAATCCGCAGCCTGCAGCATTTTGCATCGGACTATTTGCATCCTTACGCCTGCTTCCAGGTCAAATCGTATCATATGATTCAACCGGATCAGGTGCCGCAGGTCGAACGGCTGCCGGATTCCATCCTTAAGGCCGCCATGAATAAAGGGCTGGACCCGTCGATGATCATGGATTCCATCCATCAGCTGTTTCCCTATGGCCGGATGAGCTTCAACCAGTACGATGCGGCGACAGCAACGATCCATTTTGACTTCCACTCTATTACTTGGGTACACCCGTCAGACAAGGAACGGATATCACATTACTTGAGGGAGCTGATCCCGCTCGGCTCGAGCTGCGAAGTGACGTACTATTGATATGAGCATGAAAAAATAAGGGATACCGGAACGCTCGCTCCGATATCCCTTTTATCGTGTTAGCCCTCACGCCGAACCGGCTGCAATCTCAGCAAGACGCTCTTGGATCCGTTCCGTGACGACTCCGCCGTGATACGTAATGACCGTCTCGATGTCCAGCTGCTGCAGCTTGCGGACGGACTCAAGCGCAGCGGGCATGTCCGGTGTGAAGTCAGGGTTCGGCGGCATCAGCACGCCTTCGTTGGAGGTCAAGGCATCCCCCGAGATGAGAGTCTTGCTCGGTTGGTGATACAGGCTAATATGATCCGGGGTATGGCCCGGAGTGAAAATCACTTGAATGCCGCCGCAGAAAGGAAGGGTGTCGCCATCCTGTAGGGTGACGTCGACTTTGGAGGGAGGAACGACAATGCCTCTTTTCATAATAGGCTTCTCACCCAAAATGTAAGGCTTGGTCAGTTCATGGGCAAGCACTTCGACCTTGCCTTCGGCTGCTGCAGCCAGATCCGGCAGGCCACCAATGTGATCCAGATCCTGATGGGTGATGATGATCTTCGTCAGCTTGTCCCATACGCCCTCTTGCTCCAGGGAGATGCGGATCAGCTCAAGCTGGCCGGGAATCCCGGTGTCAACGAGAATGACATCCTTATCGTCCCTTAGCACTGTCGGATGCAGGACAAAGATACGTTCTCCTGTAGGAATTTCCCAGCGTAAAGCTTTAATTTCTGCGTTTGTGCTCATGTGTTCGCGTTCCCTCCATTCTCAAATGAAAGACAAAGTTCTCTTACTTATTGTAAGTCTTGCTGAGGACAAGTTCAAATCCTGCGCCCTCAGCCGGTCATAACGGCAAGTCTCTTTTCTCTTCATCCTTCATAAGCTATACTGGGGGGATAACTATATTTTTTGTTTTTGTTGGCCTATGGAGGATTCATATTATGACTTTAATCAAAATGTTGACGAACCAGGATGAGTTTGTAGGTTTTTATTTGTTAAAAGAACTGGAGCTGAAGCAGACGAACGGCTCCCCGCCCAAAGATTATTTCGATATCGTCCTGTGCGACGCCAGTGGGCAAATGTCCGCAAAATACTGGGATGTCAGCCCGACGGACAAAGAAACCTTTTTCCCGATGGGACTGGTCAAAGTGCGGGGACTCGTTCATACGTACCGCGAGAAGCTGCAGATCAAAATAAACCGGATTCGTAAGGCGACGCCGGAGGACGGTGTATCCTTGACCGACTTTATCCGCTCCGCTCCGATTCGCCCGGTGGATTTGATATTTACGATCAAGCAAGTAATGGACAGCATTGAGGATCAGGACATCCGCAAGATCGTCGCTTTTTGCGTAACGAAGGTGGAAGAGAAGCTGATGCATTACCCCGCTGCCAAGACGCACCATCATGCGTACTATGCCGGACTGGCCTATCATATTGTGCGGATGCTGGAGATAGGCGAATTTATTTGCAAGCAGCGGCCGTTTCTGAATGCGGATCTGATCAAAGCAGGGATCATACTTCACGATATCGCGAAGCCGGAGGAAATGATTGCCCAGCTGGGCATCGTGTCCGATTACAGCGTCAAGGGCAAGCTGCTCGGCCACATTTCGCTCGCCTCCAACTGGATTACGGAAGCGGCGCTCTCCTACGGCATGGACCTTGATTCCGACCGGGTCATCGGACTGCAGCATTTGGTGCTATCCCATCATAACCTGGGAGAATGGGGAAGTCCGGTTCAGCCGCAGACCGCAGAGGCCGTGGCGCTGCACCATATCGATTCACTGGATGCGAAGCTGCAAATGGTCGAGGATGCGCTCGATACAACACCGGAGACGGAGCCTTGGACGCCTCTGATCCGGGGGCTGGAGAATAAACCGATTTACCGGACGAAGCTGTAGCAGGGCCGACTTGAACTTATTTATTGTTTATTTACAAAAGACGCTCTCATCGCCGTGTCTGGCGGGGGAGCGTTTTTTTTATTGAACTAATGGGCAGGATTGCTTCATCGATTCTCAAATCCTCTCGTTTGTGGATATTTTTATTAACGTGGGCGGGTGCAGGGAATGGAAGTTAAGATACGTTGTTTTCTTATGGAACAAACACTGAAAATTATGCAAAAGCAGCGGGATATGTAGCGGGATGAAGCGAACCGATGCCCATGCTTTCTATGAGCA
The DNA here is from genome assembly GCF_002234615.1 of Paenibacillus rigui. GTDB lineage: Bacteria > Bacillota > Bacilli > Paenibacillales > NBRC-103111 > Paenibacillus_S > Paenibacillus_S rigui. The sequence goes on from NZ_NMQW01000016.1 coordinate 41,107, forward strand.
TAAATGGCTATGACAAAGATTCATACTGCTTTGATAAAATTATTAAACTTGGCTAATGAGTAACCAGTTTTCATTACGCTAGCGGGTACAAGAGTTCAATAACACAACATGACGAGGCTGCCGGTGGATCGGTCAGCGGCCTCGTTCCGCTAATGGGCAGATTTTTTTCATAGGAGTGTAGTCCACCATCAAATACTACTCGTATGGAAAAGAATCTAGATAAATAATATACTAGCTATAACTGTTTTTTGTTGAGGTGAATCTAATGGATGAAATCAATGAATCAAAAGAAATTGTATTACAAATCGGTGTTGCCTTGAAAAAGTTCAGAAAAGAAAAAAGCATGAGCTTAGACGACTTATCGGAACTAACGGGCGTAAGCAAACTTACTTTGGGGAATATCGAACGTGGCGAGACAAATCCAACTTTGGGGATTATATGGAAAATTTCAAAAGGTATATCTTTACCGATATTGGCTTTGTTCAAATCAGAAGACTCTGCTAGTTTGTATCGAGCAGGTGAAGGACTGCGGTTTTCTAATGATCAAAAAAATTGGATCATTGAACCAGTCTTTAAAAGTAACGATATTGAAATGTGTCGGGCTTACTTACAGCCAAATAGCACGTATCAGCCTGAAGGTCACCATGTCAATACAACTGAAATTGCGACAGTCATGACTGGTTCCATTGAAATTCAAGTCAATGGAGAGGTTTTTACATTGAATCAATATGATACGATCAGTTTTCGTGCAGATTGTCCTCATTCTTATACCAATCATACGGATAGCGAAACAGTGCTCCATATATCCTTAAAGTACGATTTCTAAAGTCGAAAATTCCACTTATAAAAACAACTCTGAATTCCATGATGGGAATTTCAGAGTTGTTTTTTGTTTTTAGATAAATAAAAGTATATTATAAAATACTTATTGATTAAAATTATATACTATAATATACTTTATTTATTCGCGCGGATGTACCGTTTTTTTTCAATCAGCAGGAATCAAATAATACGTAAGAATTCAGGAAGGAGAAATTAAGAATGCCGAACAAACAAAATAATAAAGCCGTACCATCCTCTATAGGGCTGATCATTCTCGGCATTATTGTTATTGCAGCTAATTTACGTACTCCCTTAACATCAGTCAGTCCTTTAGTGAGTCTAATAAGGGATGACGTTAATATTTCAAATACATTAGCAGGCCTGATCACAACGGTACCCTTGCTTACCTTTGCTTTATTATCGCCTTTAGTACCAAAATTAGGACAAAGGTATGGGGTTGAACGTATTATAATGATTGCCTTAATCTTTCTGACTTTGGGTATTGTAATACGTTCTTTATCTGGCGTAGCTAATCTGTTTATTGGGACAGCAATTCTTGGATTCGCAATTGCCGTATGTAATGTATTATTGCCAAGTATAATCAAAAGGGATTTCCCAAATAAAATTGGCTCCATGACAGGTGTTTACTCTATTTCAATGAGTTTATGTGGAGCAATCGCATCGGGAATCAGTGTGCCTCTAGCCGTGAACGCAGGTCTAAAATGGCAGGGAGCATTGGGAGTATGGGGGATTCTTAGCTTTGTATCGATCCTCTGTTGGTTACCCCAATTAAGAAATCAAACGAAGCAAACAACCACGGCGAGTCAAGTAAAGGCCAGCAACGATGTGAATGTTTGGCAATCCCCTATTGCTTGGCAAGTAACCTTGTTTATGGGTATACAGTCCATGGTTTTCTATGTGTTGATCGCATGGTTGCCTGAAATTTTAAAGCAGCAAGGAATTGATCCAAACCAATCAGGGTGGTACCTCTCGATCATGCAGTTAGTTATGCTTCCATTTGCCTTTATTGTCCCCGTTATTGCTGGGCGCATGTCTAGCCAACGGTTGTTAGTGGTCATTACAACCATTTTGCTTTTGACGGGAACGATTGGACTTCTTTACGGAAGCTCCAATATGATTCTGTTGTGGATCATCATGCTCGGAATTGGTGGAGGCTTCGCCTTTAGTTTATCCATGATGTTTTTCGGGTTACGTACTGAAAATGCACATCAAGCAGCGAAACTGTCTGGCATGGCGCAATCGATCGGATATCTTTTTGCCGCAGTCGGTCCTGCTCTTATAGGATATCTGCATGATGCGACAAATAGTTGGAACCTGCCACTGTTCATTCTGCTTGGCGCTGCGGTCTTACTCTTTTTAGTCGGTATAGGAGCAGCAAGAAACCGTTTTGTAGGTAGCCGAAATAGTTACGAGCTGCTACGGAAAGGATGATAAATATGTTTGACAAAATTATGGTGACCATTGATAAAGCTGAAATAACGAACAATCTCCTCGATGCAACCATTGAAATAGCCCGAAACAAACAAACTCAAGTTACCTTGGTTAATGTCAGCCACAAGGTTTCACAGTTATCAAGTTGCCCAGTCCTCATTGTGCATTAACTCTTTCGGGGACTGCAGAGATGATGCATTGTTATACTAAAGGGTACGTTATGATTGGCATGTCGTATTATCCTTATTGGGATGGCGTCGATTATACGCAAAATATTGCGGCATTCAGCAGCAATTTGAATGATATGGGATCTCGCTACGGTAAAGAAGTTATGGTTTGTGAAGTAGGCGGGCTTGAGAACGATCCTACAAACACCTACAACATGCTAGTAGCGGTTCAAAATGCAGTCAAAGCCGTTCCGAACGGCAAAGGACTCGGCGTATTTTATTGGGAACCGGAGGGCAACGCCGCTGTTCTTCCTGATGCATACCAGTTAGGGGCAACGGCTGTCGTATCTTCTAACGTTTTGAAATTCACCGACGCCCTTCATGCCTTCGGCACCTTCCCGTATGCTTCAGGCACGTATGAGCTCGTGAATCGCAACAGCGGGAAAGCCTTGAATGTCACAGGTGGAGCTTCAACGGACGGAGCCAACATCGAGCAGTGGGGTTACAACGCATGGTCTACCCAGAAATGGCAGTTCATCGATATCGGCAGCGGGTATTACGAAATCAAGAATGTCGGTACGGGCAAAGCCTTGAATGTATCCGGGGGGTCACTTACCGACGGAGCGAATATTCAGCAATGGACTTACAACGCGTGGAGCAGTCAGAAGTGGCAGTTGATTACTGCAGGCAACGGATATTATCAGCTTAAAAATGTCGGCAGCTGCAAGCTCATGGACGTGTCCGCATCTTCAACGGCCGACAGCGCCCAGATTGTTCAATGGGCGAGCAACGGCGGCTGGAACCAGCTGTGGAGCATTATAAAAGTAAATTGATCCCGGTTCCTTGGATCAATCCCGTCATTATGGCCTATTCCTTCTAGCGGAATAGGCCTTTTTTCTTGATGCTGCGGCTGCAGGCTCAGCCTGTGAATTCCCCGTTCGCCCTGCGGTATTCACTCGGCGACAAGCCCGACCAGCGCTTGAACTGGCGGCTGAAGTGGGCGATGTCCCTGTAGCCGAGAATAGACGCAATATGCTGCACCGACAGCCGGGGGTTGGCAAGCAGCAGCTTGGCTTCATGCAGCACCAGCTCGGATAAATAGACGCGCGGCGATAGGCCGAACACGTGCCGGAACACGCGGTTGCAGTGGGAGGTGCTGATCCCGAGCTTGGAGGCGATGTCGTCGATGCCGTAATGCTGCTCGACGGCAACGCCCTGCTTGAATTGCTGGGTGACGAGAGCCTGCAGCTGCGTTTGGATCTGATGCGCCAGCTCCATTTTCTCATAGGCTGGGGACGCGATCAGCTCGGCTTCATTGGAGATAGCTTCCCAGAGGTGGCCGAACAGCTCGAATATGGCCGATTGCAGCCGCATTCGCTGGGCCATCGTCTTGTTATCAGGCTGTCCTGCAATTTCGATCAGCTTGGACATGACCGGCTGCACCCGACGGGTGACCGGGCTGGCGTTTGCAAACAGCACTTGCTGCATCCGGCTCAACAGGGAGAGGAAGATTTTATCGTCAATGTCGAAATGAATGCAGAAATAGGTGAAAGGCTCGCCGTTGCCGCTTCGGCTGGAGTGGACGTCACCTGGCCGGAGCAGCATTAAATCCCCGGCTTGCTGTGTGTAACCACGGCCGTTGACGGTCATGAGCTGCTCGCCTTCGAGCAAATAATTGATTTCATATTGGGGATGCTCGTGAACCGGATAATCCCAGCTGCCGTCCACGCGGCGAAGATGCATGCCGAACAGATTCACGGTTGTTTTCACGTCCGGCAGCATGATCTCGTTCAAGCTTTGCCCCAGCGCGGGAGGGATGAAGGATGCGGACACAGTACATGCTCCTCTGCTCAAAATAATACGTTCGAATCCAGTATACCGGATTCAGCCCGATTTGGGTAAATTTTTGATCGATTTGACAATGGTCAACCGTAAGCAGTGCATGCTAGGATGAACATGAGCTAGGGGTCGTACAACGGACAACCGTGAAGGAAGGGGTAATTACATGACGAAACGTCATCTTTTTTTCAATGCACAGCACTCGCCTATCGGGGCATTTGCCAGCTTTACACTAGGGTTTCGCGGAAAAAACGGCGGTTTGGGTCTGGAGCTCGGCAAACCGGCTGATCAAAATATGTATATCGGCTTTCAATCCCGGGATGGCAGCTTTTACGAAGCTCTGCCATTTTTTGAAACGGTCGAGGATGAAAGCGCTAGATACGATGTGGAGAAACAGGAAGAAAAGGATAAAGGTACTTCAGGAGCCATGCCTACCTCCCGAACGGAGGAGGACGGCTCTGCGCTTCCGAAGCTTATTCCTTTCCGCAGTGAAGCGATCTCCCGTACCTTCAAGACGGGAACGGATACGTGGCAGGCGGGAGATTTGACCTTCCGCCTGTATTCGCCCGTCCGCCCGGTCCCCGAGCCGGGGCAGGCGGATGCGGAAGCGCTGAAGGCGGCGCTCGTCCCGGCGGTGTTCGCCGAGCTGACGCTGGACAATACGCTGGGGACTTCGGCACGGCGGGCTTTTTTCGGCTACCAGGGGAACGATCCGTACAGCGCGATGCGCCGGTTGCAGGATACGAGCGACGGTCAGCTGATTGGCGTCGGGCAAGGCCGCATGACCGCTATTGTCACCAAGGATGAGGGAACGACGTCGGCGCTTGGATTTACGATAGAGAAGCTTCTCGGCGAAAAGCTGCCGCACAACCTGGCCTTCGGTCTCGGAGGCACGGGCGCTATTCTGATGGACGTTCCGGCTGGGGAGACGCGGACCTATCGGTTTGCAGTTTGCTTCTACCGTGGAGGAATCGTGACGGCAGGCATGGATGCATCGTATTACTACACCCGTTTTTTCAATAATATAGAGGAAACAGCCCATTATGCGTTGGACCATTTCACGGAGCTGACAGAGTCCTGCCTGGCTGCAGACCAGTGGATCGATAATGCCAACCTGTCGGAGGATCAGAGGTTTATGCTGGCTCATGCGATTCACAGCTACTACGGCAGCACGCAGCTGCTGGAGACAGACGGCGAGCCGCTCTGGATCGTTAATGAGGGCGAATACCGGATGATGAACACGCTCGATCTGACGGCGGATCAGTTGTATTATGAGCTGATGATGAATCCATGGACCGTCCGCAACGAGCTGGAGCTGTTCGTGAACCGGTACAGCTATGAGGATAAGGTGCGCTTTCCGGGAGAGGACACGGAATACCCGGGGGGGATTTCGTTCACCCATGATGTGGGTGTTGCGAATGTGTTTTCACGCCCGCAGTACTCGGCTTACGAGCTGGCGGGAATTGACGATTGTTTCTCGTATATGAGCCACGAGGAGCTGGTGAACTGGCTGTGCTGCGCGCTCGTCTACATCGAACAGACGAAGGATCAGCCGTTTAAACAGCGGATGCTGCCTGTTATTCAGGCTTGCTTTGAAAGCATGCTGAACCGGGATCATCCGGAAGCGGACAAACGCAATGGCTTGATGGGACTCGACAGCAGCCGTACACAGGGCGGCGCGGAGATTACGACGTATGACAGTCTGGATGTATCGCTCGGCCAATCGCGCAACAACATTTATCTCGCAGGCAAGTGCTGGGCGGTCTACGTTGCATTGGAGCGGCTGTTCCAGCTGGAGGGGCTTCCGCAGCTGTCCGGGCAGGCAGGCTCACAGGCGGACAAATGCGCTGCATCGGTGGCGGCCCAGCTGACCGAGCAAGGCTACATTCCGGCAGTCATCGGGGAAAATAACGATTCGCGGATAATTCCGGCGATTGAGGGCCTGGTGTTCCCGTATTTTACAGGCTGCCAGGAGGCATTGAACCCGAATGGACGGTTCGCTTCTTATTTGCAGGCGCTGCAAACCCATCTGAACACGGTGCTGGTAAAAGGCATCTGCTTATTTGAAGACGGAGCGTGGAAGCTGTCCTCTACGAGTAAAAATTCGTGGCTTAGCAAAATTTATTTATCACAATTTATCGCCCGGGAAATGATGGGCTTGCCTTGGGATGAGCAGGGTGCAGCTGCGGATGCCGCCCATGTGAATTGGCTCCTGCATCCGGAATTGTCGTACTGGTGCTGGAGCGATCAAATACTGGACGGCTTGATTATCGGCAGTAAATATTATCCGCGCGGCGTATCCGCGATCCTGTGGCTGCTGGAAGGAAGAGAAGATAAGCGGCTTGTGCAGCAATAGCAATAAGCGGGGGCTCACAGCACAGTGTTGTGAGCAGCAAGAGCTTTGCATGGCGGCGGTCGGCCACGGCAACAGGTAGAAGGAACAACCGGATATCCTGCGGTGGCCGATTGCGCCAGGCCAACTACGCCATCCTGGCAGGGAGCTGGTGTTTTACACGGGGGGAGCCCGCTGACTGGACATACAAGGAGGACGTAAACATGAGTAACCGTGTGAACACGGTGCCGGGCGATCCTATACAAGCAGGATATAAAGCCTGGCTGAACTATAAAAGGATAGAGCCCGGCGAAAGCAATGAGTCGCCGGCAGCATGGTGCAGCCGGATTGCTGTAAACGACAAAAGCTCGAGTGTGGTGATGGATTCGGCCGTGTCAGAGCTGATCCGGGGGATCGAAGCGATGCTGGGCCGCAAGCCGGTAATCGTTAGCCTCGAAGAGGCGGCAGCCGGTGAAGGCGGGTACCTCATCATCGGCACGTGGGACGAAGGCGGTGCGCTTCTCGACCGGACGTTCGACGGGCAGGCCCACCAAGCTATAGGGCCGGAAGGCTATGCGATCCGGACGAACCGGGCGGAGAGGTGCATCGCTATTGGCGCGCAGACGGACGCGGGTGTGCTGTATGGCGTATTCGCCTTCCTGCGCCTGTTTGGAACGGGAAGCGCAATGGACTCGTTGGACCTGACGGATCATCCGGTCAACAGTCTGCGCATGATGAACCAATGGGACAACATCGACGGCAGTATTGAGCGGGGCTATGCCGGGAAATCGATTTTTTATGCAGATCATGAGATTACGACGGATCATGAGCGTGTACGTGATTATGCGAGGCTGCTGGCCTCGACAGGCATCAATGCCATTGCGATTAACAATGTGAACGTCCATCAATTTGAGACGATGTTTTTGACCGACCGGTATTTGCCGGCTATTGCCGGGCTCGCAGCGATTTTCCGGGCCTACGGGATCAAGCTGTTCCTGAGCATCAACTATGCAAGCCCGATCGAGATCGGCGGCTTGACGACAGCCGACCCTCTGGACGCTGATGTTCGTCAATGGTGGAAAGAGAAGGCGGCTGAGGTGTACGCCGCGATTCCGGACTTCGGGGGCTTTCTGGTGAAGGCCGATTCGGAGAACCGTCCGGGGCCCTTCAGCTATGGCCGGGACCATGCCGATGGCTCCAATATGCTGGCCGAAGCGCTGCTGCCATACGGAGGGATCGTCATCTGGCGCTGCTTCGTGTATAACTGCAAGCAGGATTGGCGCGATCGCGCGACGGATCGGGCGCGGGCGGCGTATGATCATTTCAAGCCGTTGGACGGGCGGTTTATGGACAATGTGATTTTACAGGTGAAGAACGGGCCGATGGACTTTCAAGTTCGGGAAGGCGTTTCACCGCTGTTCGGTGCCATGGAGAAAACGAACCTGATGATCGAGTTCCAGATCACGCAGGAATATACGGGCCAGCAGCGCCACCTCTGCTACCTCGTTCCGCAGTGGAAGGAAGTGCTCGACTTCGAAACGTATGCCCAAGGCGAAGGCTCGACCGTGAAGCGCGTGGTGGACGGCTCCTTATACGGGAACCGGCACAGCGGCTTTGCAGCGGTGTCCAATATCGGCAGCGACGCCAATTGGACAGGGCATTTGCTGGCTCAGGCGAACCTGTACGGGTATGGCCGCTTGGCCTGGAATCCTGAGCTGCCGGCGGAGCAAATCGCTGAGGAATGGATTCAGCAGGTATTCGGTGCCTGCAACAAGAAGCTGGTGCAGACGATCCTCGGCATGCTGATGGCTTCGTGGAGCATTTATGAATCGTACACGTCTCCGCTTGGCGTCGGTTGGATGGTTAACCCGGATCACCATTATGGGCCGAATGTGGACGGCTATGAGTATTCGAAGTGGGGAACGTACCATTTTGCGGACCTGCATGGTATCGGGGTCGATCGGACGATGAAGACGGGGACGGGCTATACCGGCCAATACCAGGGGCCCAATGTGGAGCTGTATGAATCCGTCGCCACCTGTCCGGATGAGCTGCTGCTGTTCTTCCACCATGTGCCGTACACGCACGTGCTTCATTCCGGTAAAACCGTAATTCAGCATATTTACGACACCCATTTCGAGGGGGTGGAGCGGGCGGAGCAGCTGAAGGAAGCCTGGGCCTCCCTGAATGAAGGGATGGACCCGTCCTTGTTCGCGCAGGTGGCTGACCGGCTGGCCGAGCAGGCGGTTCATGCCAGGGAGTGGCGCGATATCGTCAACACGTACTTTTACCGCAAGAGCGGTATCCCGGACGCCCGCGGCCGGACAATTTATTAAATATCCAGAGAAGCTGGCCCTTTGAGGCGGCTTCTTTTTCTTTTTTCGTAATATTTTAAAAGAATTCGAGGATTCCTCTCATTTAGCCCTCGTCTGCCAGCTTATATAATGAAATTACAGAAGACGAGATTAACTTATGAGGTGATTGTATGAACCGTACCGCTGCAGCCTCCCTTCCGGAGTCCCAGGCTGCCCCCAAGCGCCGCTCCTCTCTCAAACGATGGGACGCGCCGATCGCAGGCTATTTATTTATTATGCCGTGGCTGCTTGGCTTTATTGGCCTGACCGCTTATCCTATGGTGCTATCGCTATATTACTCTTTCACGGATTATACGTTAATGGAGCCGATCCAATGGGTCGGACTGCGGAATTATGCGAAAATTTTTACGGCCGACGATAAATTCATTACATCGGTCAAGGTGACGTTCCTGTATGTGCTGGCCTCCGTGCCGTTGAAGCTTATCGCTGCGCTGCTTGTGGCCATTCTATTGAACAAAGCGGTGAGAGGCATCTCAGCCTACCGCTCGGCCATCTATTTCCCTTCTCTTATCGGGGGCAGCATCGCCGTATCGCTGCTGTGGAGCAACATGTTCGGGGTCGACGGGTTTTTCAATAAAATCCTCGGCGTGTTCGGGATTCAGGGAAAAGGCTGGATTACGGACCCGCATACAGCGCTCTGGTCGCTCATTCTGCTTACCGTGTGGCAGTTCGGCTCGTCGATGGTCATCTTCCTAGCGGGCCTGAAGCAAATTCCGAACGACCTGTATGAGGCGTCAGGGGTCGACGGGGCGGGCAAGCTGGTTCAATTTTTCAAAATTACGCTGCCGATGCTGTCGCCGACGATTTATTTTAACCTCATTATGGGGGTTATCAATGCATTCCAAATGTTCACATCGGCCTATGTCATAACGAACGGCGGACCGATGAACTCGACCTTCGTCTATGCTATGTATTTGTACGAGCGGGCGTTTAGCCGCTATCAGCTGGGTTATGCCTCGGCACTGGCCTGGATTATGCTGCTGATGATCGTGGTTGTGGCGGCGGTCATTGCGGGAACGTCAAAATACTGGGTGTTTTATGAGGCAGAGACAGGGGGGCGCAAACGGAAATGAACACGAAAGCACAAAAGAAGGTACATCACATCGTATTGACTTTATTCAGTCTGCTTATGATCTATCCGGTTATCTGGTGGATTGGCGCCTCCTTGAAGTCGAACAGCGAGCTGAGCTCACCGGGCCTATTTCCTTCCGTCCCCCAATGGAGCAACTTTACGGACGGCTGGAAGGCGATTCCGGGGCATACGTTTACGGACTTTTATATCAATACGTTCGGGCTTGAGCTTGCCGTCATGATCACGACGCTCATTTCTTGTACGCTGGTGGCTTTCGGCTTCGGCCGGTTGGATTTTCCTCTCAAGAAGTTTTGGTTCTCCTTGCTGATGGTTACCCTGATGCTGCCGGGACAGGTGTTGATTATTCCGCAGTATGCGATGTTTCATCAGCTGGGGTGGGTCAATACGTACCTGCCGTTTATCGTTCCCCATCTGCTGGCAAGCGGCGCCGGCGGCACGTTCTTCGTGTTCCTGCTCATTCAGTTTGTGCGCGGCATTCCTCCCGAGCTGGACGAGTCGGCCAAAATGGACGGCTGCTCCTGGTTCGGCATTTATTGGCGGATTGTGATGCCTCTGACGATCCCTGCTATCGTGACGGTCATGATCTTCTGCTTCCTGTGGAACTGGGATGATTTCCTCGGGCATCTGCTCTATATTAACTCGGTGGACAAATATACCGTTGGCCTGGCGCTCCGAATGATTAACGATTCCCAAGCAGGGCAGCAGTGGGGGCAGCTTCTGGCAATGTCCCTCGTGTCGATCATACCGGCCACATTAGTGTTCTTGTTCGCACAAAAGTACTTTGTCGAAGGAATTGCGAAGTCCGGGATAAAAGGATAAAATAAGGCGGAGAAAGCGACGAATCCATTCGTTGCTTTTTCCTCTTTGCGGGTGCATATATAATAAGGACAGCGGAGGAGGGAAGCCGCATGAACAATCCGTTCAAGAAATATAAAATCGACAATCTCTTCTTTCGTGGCTTTGCCGGGCTTATGATCGTGGTACTGGGCTGCACGGTATGGGCGAGCTACGGTATTTCTTCCAAGGAGCTGGTGAAATCCACGTCCTATTACCAGCAGCAGCTGCTGGATGAATTGAACAGCGAAATTTCGGCACGTCTCCTTACGATTGAGCAAATCTCGCTGTCTACGTCTCGTGACGATGAGGTCATCACTTTATTGACGGGCAAAAAGGACGATTTCGACCGATACCGCCGATCACGAAGCGTGGAGCAGACATTGGCGAATTTAACGTACTCCATTCCGCTTATTCAGGGAATTGATCTTTATATGGACCGCCCGGTTCAGGGCGATTCGAAGAACTATATCCAGCTCCGCGACCGGAGCGATGCGGCAGGGCAGGTGTGGTATCCGCTGCTGCAGAACAGCGATTTTGCCTGGTCGCGAGAGCACCCTGTCCCAAGCGTTCAGGGGGATGTGCCTGTTCTAAGCTTTATCCGCAAAATCATGTTTGACGATAAATATTTAGGCATTCTGGTCATTCACGTGAAGGCTGACAGCATCAAATCGATTCTGGCCGGGCATTCCTCGGCGGCTGACCGGATCATGATCGATGCGCAGGGACAGCAGCTTCTGGGCATCGGTGAGCTGCCGAAGCAGCCGGAGCTTTTCCAGTGGATGGACGAGCTGAACGGCCAATCCGGCTCTACACGGACGCATGGCAAGTACAACATGAGCGACTCGTTGCTCGTCTATTCCAAGCTCGCCGATTCGAACTGGACGCTGGTGGAGATGACCCCCTGGAAGCAAATTACGGCAGGAAGCCTTAGATTGGCGGAGGTCATCGGCGTGATCGGCATTGCTGCCATCTTGCTGACGCTGCTGCTCACGCATTGGCTGAGCCGTCAATTTACGAAGCCTATCAAGCAGTTAGTCGGTGCGATGAGCTCCTACACCGTGGGAGGCAGTAATACGGAGCTTCCCGCAGACTATACGAATGAGTTCGGCTATTTATTCTCCGGCTATCGGAAGCAGAACGAACGCATCGAAGAGCTGTATTTGTCGCTGCAGCGGCGGCATGAGCAGCAGCGCAAGGCCGAGATGGAAGCGCTGCAGGCAAACATTAATCCTCATTTCCTGTACAACACGCTGGATCAGCTGAATTGGATGGCCATTGCCAAGGGACAGGATGAAATGAGCCGCATTCTGGAGCTGATGGGCCGCATGTTCCGAATCGGGCTGTCCAACGGGGAAAGCTTCATTACGCTGGAAGAGGAGGTACAGCATGTCAGGTGCTACCTCGAAATTCAGCAGCTTCGCTGGGGGACGGGATTGGAGTATGCCGTACACAGCTCAGTGCCGATGCAGCAGCTGTATTTGCCCAAGCTGACGCTGCAGCCTTTTGTCGAGAATGCAATTGTCCATGGCTTCAATACCCGGAGCGAGGGGCGGATCGACCTTTATTTTAGAGAAGAGCAAGACCGGATTATGATCACGATTGAGGACAATGGCGTCGGGCTGCAGAAGGAGCCTGCGACTGCGGCGGCCTCTGCCAAGCGGCGTACCGGAGGCTACGGCATACGCAACGTAAAGGAACGCATCGCGGCCTATTTCGGCGCAAGCTACGGAGTGAAGATCGAAGAGAGGACGGAGGGGGGAACGCGGGTTACGGTTACGCTGCCCAGGCTGCAGGAGCGGCCCGCGCAGACACACGGCGAGCAGCAGGCTGCGGTATCCAATAGTTCGGATAATATTATAACAAATTGAGCATCTTTCATATATAAACGGCCTGGAGGAGTTGCTACTATAGAAGTAAGGAAAGCATCTTTACCTACAGGGGGATTGAATGTACATGAGCAATTGGAAACGTTCTCTTACAGTCTTGGTCACTGCTGCCGCATTGACTGCTTCGTTGGCGGCTTGCGGTAATAAGGGCGATGCCGGGACCAAAAGCACGGAAACCTCAAGCAATAGTGGGACAGCGAAGCTGCGAATCATGTGGTGGGGTTCACAAGACCGGCATGAAGCAACACTGGCCGCGATTGAATTGTATAAAAAAAGCCATCCGAACGTCACCTTCGAGCCGGAATATTCCGGAATGGACGGCTATTTGGACAAGCTGTCGACCCAAGCGGCAGCGGGCAATGCGCCGGATATTTTTCAATTGGATCCAGGCTGGGTGTCCGATTGGGCGGGCCGTAACCAGCTGGCTGATTTATCAAGCCTGAACACGTCCAAAATCGATCCGAAGCTTTTATCTTCGGGCCAAAGCAAGGGCAAACAAGTAGCCCTCCCGCTTGGATTCGTAGCGCAGGGTATGATCTATGACAAGGCTGCTCTGACGAAGCTTGGCATTGCGGCACCGAAGAACGGCTGGACATGGGACGATTTCTTCCAGATGGCCAAGGAATCGAAAGGCAAGCTGCCGCAGGGCCAGTACTTTACGAAGGACTTTGCGGGCGACTATTTTGCTTACAGCGGCTTCCAATATGCCAAAGGCAAGGGCCAGGTTGTCACGAATGACGGTAAATTCAATATCGACAAGGATACGTTCCTCGAGTGGACGAAGAAGTTTGAGGAATTACGCAAGGAAGGGATTGTGCCTCCGGCGGATGTGAATGCCTCGGACAAAGAGTTCGATCCGAAGATGGACCTGATGGTGTCCGGTAAAATCATGTTCCGTCTCAGCTTTTCCAACAATTACGCATCCTGGAATAGCTTGAAGGAAGGCGCATACGCGCTCGTTACGATGCCTCGCGGCAAAGAGGCGGGCGGCTGGCTGAAGCCGTCGATGTTCTTTGGGGTGTCTCCGGTATCCAAAAATGCGGAAGAAGCCAAGAAGTTCGTCGACTGGTTCTTGAACGATCCGGAGGCAGCCAAAATATTGGTGACCAAGCGAGGTATGCCGGTGAACAGCGATATCGTCACGGCTCTGACTCCGGGCTTAAGCGATGTGGACAAGGCTGGTGTGGAGCTACTAGAAGCAACCAAGAAGGACGGACAGACGTTCAGTCCAGGCGCCAAAGGCTGGACGAACTTTATCGATAAAGATTGGAAGCTTGTGCGCGATGAGCTCAGCTTTGGCAAAACAACGCCGGAAGCAGCGTTCGACAAGCTGAAATCAGCGGCGCAGGAATACGAAAAATAATTGGCAAGCGGCAAGCCAAGCCCGGACATCTGAAGGTCCAGGGCCTGGCTGCTTTGCCGTTTCCACCGGCATCGGCCAAGGATGGAGGAGGGAGTAAGGGCATGTGGAGGATCGCTATTATCGATGATGACCGTCAGGTACTACAGGGAATGAAGCTTTCCATCCCATGGGAAGAATTGAATGCGGAATGGGCGGGCGAGGCGTTAAACGGCTCCGACGGCCTCGCGATGATTCGGCAAACGCAGCCGGATGTTGTCATCACGGACATTTACATGCCGGGGATGAATGGGCTTGAAATGATCGAGCAGCTGCGCGAGCAGGAATACGGCGGCAAAATCATCATTTTAAGCGGGTACTCGGATTTCGAATATGCCCGCCAGGCGCTGCGGCTTCATGTGAGCGATTATTTGTCCAAGCCGATTAGCATGCCTACTTTGAAATCCATTCTGGAGAAAGCGCTCCGCGATCTGGAGGAAGAGGAGGAAAGGCGGGTCAAGCAGGACGAGCTGGAGCAGAAGCTGATGATGTACGAGCCTTTCGTTGAGAAGGAATGGGTCAAATCGGCCGTAGCCGGTACGCTGGCCGACTCCTACCGTACGGGTAACCTGCTGCCCGCCCCATACCGCTATTGGTCTGAGACGCATCATGTGGTGATGGGCATCGACATCGTCCGGGACGTTCGCGTAAGCCAACTATCGTTATCCGATTGGAATTTGTTCCGGTTCGCCGTCAGCAATATTGTGAATGAAGTTGCGCATGAGGCTTTTGCGTTCGTAGACTACACGGAGCTGCACAGCACTCGAACGGCGCTCGTCATTCATCTACAGCCCGACCTGTCAGAACGGCAGCTTCAGGAACAGCTTATTCAACTGGGCGTCCGGCTGATCGACTGCATCCGCAGCTATCTGAAGCTGGTCATTCGCATCGGCATCGGCCGGGTCCAAGAGGAGTGGAAGGACATTCCGGATTCGACAGAGGAGGCGTTCCGGGCGGTGGAAATGAAGGAAAACCGGGCCGCTGAGGGGTATGATCTGTTCGCATCGGGCAGCGAGGCGAGGATTGGTCAAGGAAACGGCGTCCTGCGACCGGTGAAATTTTACTTGGAGCTGGCGGCAGCAATCAAGACGTCCCAGGAGTGGCAGGCGGAGCGCATCATTTCCGAATTTATCGAACGGCTGGAGAAGCAGGAGGGCATTACGCCCGATTATTTACAGATGCTGGCCGGCGAGCTGTGGGGCATTTTTGCCTATTGCTTATATGAGGTCGGTATGGTGCTTGACGATCTGTACCCGAATGAGCATATTACGAAGGAGATCGCAGGTCTGGCGCAGCCTAAGCAGCTGGAGGTCTGGCTGACGGATAAAATTGCGGCTATCAGCTCCAGCAGGCAGTGGAGAGGCAATAGCAAGCACCGGCAGGCCGTCGATTTCATGATTCAGTACATTCATGATCATTTTGCGAAGGATATTACGCTCGGGGATCTTGCCGACAAGGTGTATATATCACGCAATTATTTGTCGATCATTTTCAAGAATATGACAGGGGAAAGCTTCAATAATTACTTGACGCGTGTGAGGATTGAGAAAGCGAAGGAGCTGCTGCTGGAGAAGCGCATGCTGGTGTACGAGGTAGCGGAGAAGGTCGGCTACAAGAACGTGCCTTATTTCAGTACGTTGTTCAAGAAGTTCACGGGCATCAATCCGACGGATGTCATAAAGTAATGGATTGCCACGAAAGGAGAAGCTGATGGATGACAGTGACGGTTCGGCAAGTATTGGATTACCTTATGGAGCCCGTAGGCCGTCTGGAATCGACCGTCGACAGGCTGAGCTTTGGAAGACTGGAGTCTGAGGTGAAGGGGATCGCCACAGTGTTCATCGCCACACATGAGGTAATCGAGCAGGCCATTGCCCTGGGCGTTAACCTGATCATAACCCATGAAGGAACATTTTACAGTCATTTGGACCGAACGGATGGGCTGGAGCAGGACCCGGTTTACCAAGGCAAACGACAGTTGATCGAGGCTTCGGGGATTGCGATCTTTCGCTTTCATGATTATTTCCATCGCTATCGGCCGGATGGGATTATGGCAGGGCTTCTTGAAGCTCTAGGCTGGACTTCGTTCGTACAGGACCATCAGCCTGCAGCCTCGATTCTGGCGATTCCGCCCATGTCGGTAAGACAGGTGGCGGAGCATATGAAACAAGCGCTGCACATTCCTTTCGTGCGGATGGCGGGAGAGGAGGAGCTGCTCTGCACCCGTATTGGCGTACTGGCTGGATACAGGGGCGGAGGCTCGACGGCCCTCCCCCTTTTTGAGAAGGAAGGGCTGGATCTTGTCATTGCAGGGGAAGGACCGGAGTGGGAGACCCCGGAATATGTCAAGGATGCGGTGCATCAAGGCAAGCGCAAAGCGTTCATCCTGCTGGGGCATGCGGAAAGCGAGGAGCCGGGGATGGAGCATTTGGCCGGTCTGCTGAGGACGCAATTCGAGTCCGTTCCGGTCCATTTCCTGCCTGCACGGCGATCGTTTCAGGTTTTGTGAGTAAAAAGCAGAGGCATCCCCTGAGTTTTAATTCTCGAGGATGCCTCTTTTTCTGATGTATTCAAGTACGGTACGGACTTATCTGGACAGCCGCGAATCATCCTTAAAGGAACGGCGAATTCGGTTCTCCTTGGCTGATTGCGGAGAGGGTTCTGAGGTGTCTCGCCGCTGTTCTCTGTATTCATTGAGGTATGTAATCTTGGGATGTCTGCTTTTGTTTCGGGAGCCCACCCATTGGGGCAAGTAAAGTACAGCGCATAACAATGCAGTAAAAGCCAGAACAGCCAGGTCCGTAGTCATACTATCACGCTCCGGGTTGAAAGAATGGATTCGAACAAGATCATCGTAACATAGATATTGTTATAAGAGAAATGCATAATAAATATAATTAGTTATGCTTAAATTGGATAAGTGTCTTGCGAAGCCTGCTATGAAATCTTCGCTTAACTAGCGCCGAGTGAGATTCAATATTCGACGGCCGTCTTTGAAACGAATGGGAATATCAGCGTGATGAAGAAATCGGCCGCAGAGCCTATTCAGCGGGAAGATCTGTTGCTTCCAACGAAGCCTGCGGCTTTTCCTGTAGTTTTGATTCAGCATGGCCGGATAGACCGCACAAGATTGGAGACGGCCGGATATGATGAGCCGTGGCTGTTAGACAAGCTTAAAGAACAGGGGGTGGAGCGGCCTGAGGAGGTTGTTTACGCCGAGTGGATGGACAACGACGGGCTGTTTATCCAGAAGAGGGAACCACCAAGCACCTGACCCTACGCCTAATGTTCCCTGTTTCCGGCTAGCCCAAATCACTTTGAATCCTTTTCATAAAATCTTCTGCTGCGCTGTAGCCCTGCTGCTTCAAATACCAGTTGTTTGCGGCGGCTTCGACTAATCCCGCAACATCGCGTCCCGGCTGCAGCTGAATTTCAATGTGAGGAATCCGGATATCCATATACTCCGTAAACTTCGGCTCCAGCTCCAAATCGTTATTTAGTGTATCGTCCTGCCATTTGGTCAATTCGATATCAAGAACGATACGCGTTTCTTCTTGAAATGCTTTTCGCCCATACAGACGAGATACATTAATAAGCCCGATGCTGCGCAGCGCGAGAAACTCTTTCGTTTTTTCATTGTGGGTACCGAGCAGCGTCTCGGGGCTGATTTTTTTCAACACGACAATATCGTCTGCAACCAGCCGGTGTCCCCTGCGAATTAAGGTATGGGCGGTCTCGCTTTTCCCAACGCCCGATTTACCCCGGAGCAATATACCGATCCCTGATACATTGACGCAGACGCCGTGAACGGAAATTTCCTGAGCCAGGGCTTTACCGAGATAGACGTCGACCAACTCTTGAAATTTGGTAGTCGGTGCAGGTGTGCGCAGAAGCGGGATGCCTTCCTCCTCGCAATATTTAAGCAAATATTTTAACCCTTCCTGGTTCCGGGTGACAACAAAGCAAGGCGGGTGGTACTTGACAATATTCCCGATATGCAGATTTCGCTCATGCTCGCTCAGCGTATGCAGGTAAGTGATTTCTTTCCGGCCGAGAAGCTGGACATGCTCCTGCGGAAAAAAATTAAAATACCCGGTAAACTCCAAACCGGGCCGATGCGCCCTTGTTTTGGGAATGGTTCTATGCAGCTGATCATGCCCTGTCAGCACTTCCAGTGAAAATCGGTCTACCAAATGTTTTACGGTTACAGGCTTCACTTTGTAGTCCTCCTTCATGTAGTATGAGAGCCGCCAAGCGATTCTTGGAAGCCTATTCAATGCTGCTCCTATATTCGATCTTTGATCTAGGGACTCCTGCTTGCTGGTGGTTATTTCTCTTTCCCGGTCTCATGAATTCATAAACTTTTCAAAACTCCAGTTAATCCTTTGAGCAATGGATAGAATGATAGAATATACGTGTTTTGATAGATTATCACAGACAAATTACAGGTAAATGGTTGGAAAATTGATAAAAAGACGAACGATAGGCGATAAATGATTGACATGATTCAAAAATAGGATTATTCTTTTCTAGGGTTGAGCATAACCTGATGAGTATGACTAGCCATTCGTATATCCTTGGCAATACGGGCCAAGGGTTTCTACAAGGAACCGATAATTCCTGACTACGAAGGGTGTGGATTTCCCGCACCCGGAAGGTCGGGAATTTTTTGTTTTTCAGTAGATCGGAAAGGATAAGTTTGACAACTTTCGTCTACCTTGACAAACGCATGCCATCCTGAAAGATGGCGAAGCCGTTTATCCTTGTCAGAAATTCAAACATTCGGGAGGCTAACGTAGAAATGAAGAGCCGGTATGATGTTATTATTGTGGGGGCTGGGCCCGCAGGAATTTTTGCTGCCTACGAGCTGACCTTGAAAGCGCCGCAGTTGAAAGTGCTGTTAATAGACAAAGGTCACGATATTGATAGCAGAAGATGTCCTATTCTCGAAGAAAAGATTAAGCTTTGTCCTCCTGCCGCAGGCAAAAAGGAATTTGCAGGCTGCCTGCCGGCCTGTTCCATTACCGCGGGCTTCGGTGGAGCGGGGGCTTACAGTGACGGCAAATTCAATATTACGACGGAGTTTGGCGGCTGGCTGACCGATTATTTGTCTCCATCGCAGGTGATGGATTTAATTCATTATGTAGATAGCATCAATCTTGAGCACGGAGCTACGGAATCGATCACCGATCCTACAACACCGACAGTTCGTTCGATAGAACAAAGAGCTTACGCGGCTGGCTTGAAGCTGCTGCGCGCACAGGTCAGACATTTGGGCACGGAGCAAAACCTTGAAATATTAAAATCGATCAATGCCTTTTTGAAAGAACGGATTGATATGCAGTTCAAGACGGAAGTCGCCGATTTACTGACAGTCAAAGGCAAAGACGGTCATCAGGTCAAGGGAATCCTGCTGCGCAATGGTGAGGAGATACAGGCTGATCAGGTGGTCGTGGCACCCGGCCGGGACGGGTCAGCCTGGCTGACAGAGGTGCTTCGCAAGCGCCGTCTCAAAATGTACAACAACCAAGTCGATGTCGGTGTCAGAGTAGAAACCTCGGACGTCGTGATGAGAGAGATCAACGAACACTTATATGAAGGGAAATTTATTTTTAATACTTCCGTGGGAACGCGCGTGCGTACTTTTTGCAGCAACCCTTCAGGGCATGTCGTCGTAGAAAACCACAGCGGTGTTATGGCGGCCAATGGTCACGCTTTTAAAGATCCCGCACTCGGCTCTGCCAATACGAACTTTGCTCTGCTGGTTTCCCACCGGTTTACGGAGCCGTTCGATAAGCCGAACGAATATGCGCGGGAAATTTGTGAGCGTGCCAACGATTTGTCTAATGGCGGGGTTATTGTACAAAAGTATGGGGATATCATCCGCGGCAGACGCTCCACCGAATCCAGAATCAAGGAAGGGTTTCTGGAGCCGACGCTGAAGGAAGCTGTTCCCGGCGATTTGGGTCTGGTCCTGCCGTATAACACAATGAAAAGCCTAATCGAAATGGTGGAAGCTCTTGATAAGGTAACGCCGGGGATCGCATCGGAGCATACGTTATTTTACGGTGTAGAAGCTAAGTTTTATTCAGCCAGACCGAAATTAAGCGTACAGCTTGAAACGGAAATTGCCGGTCTGTATTGTGGCGGCGATGGTGCCGGGGTGACACGCGGGCTGGCCCAGGCCGGGGCGGCAGGCGTATGGATCGCAAGAGCCATTGTGCAGCGCAATCACGAGGTTTAACTGTATCGCTTGAGAACGCCCATGGGTGTGGAAATGATCAACTTCCGCATCCGTGGGTATTTTTTTGGATCAAACCATTCATGTATCCACAGTGTTATACACATAACTAACAGGTCCTCAGAAGCTCCTGTGCATATACCAAGCTACAGCTATCAACATATCCACAGGCGATGTTACCCACAAGCAGCAAAGTTGCGGTTCCATTCCTGACAAAAAATCCACTTGCAATCTAGTTTGCATCTGTGGTAAATTAGTCTTCCTGCCGTTGCGAGAGCGACGAAGGATACCTCAGCAAATGCTAGTTCAGCAAAGGTCTGGCGGTTCACTGAACTGTACTTTGAAAGGTCATTTCATTATTTTGAAATGATTAAAAAAAGACTTGCATTGAGGCTGCATCTTGTGATAAATTATAAATCCGCTGCTTCGATAGTAAGTTAGTGGAGAAAAGTAAGCTGTGGATAAGTTCGGTATTTTCATAAAAATAACGAATGAAAAAAACAGTTGCAAAAAGATTGTTAATGTGGTAAATTAAATCTCGTTGCCGAGTAAGTAACTAACACAAAGTAAGCTAAAATAAAAACTTGCATTGTTAGTAGTTAATATGGTAAATTAGTCATCGGCTGTTTGAAACATAACGCCACAATGATTAAGGAAACAAGAGTCATTGCCCTTTGAA